>JACNKX010000182.1 GCA_014381825.1 Planctomycetota bacterium | reverse complement strand
CCTGGGCTGCCGTCACCTGCTGAGCCACGACAAGAACGGAATCGAAATCCAGACATACTGTGCGATCATCGCTTGCCTGTTGATCAGCCTTTGGACCGGCAAGAAGCCGACGCTTCGCACGTACGAGATGATCTGCTTTTACTTCTGCGGTCTGGCCGATGAGGAGGAGCTGCTGACGCACTTTGAAAAATTGAAGTCTCAAGATTCGTAGGCCTACCCGTTATCGTGATCCTACGCCCCTTCACGCTGCGCGCATCGCAGCGTCACTCTCGGTGCTCCCGCGTACTGCCCGTCCCTCAACACGATCATGCCTCACAAAAACGGGCGAAAGCCCGAAGAGCAAACCTCTAGAAAACGCCGTGCCGAACAGGATTGGGACAGGCACCGTGACGCTACGGTATTCAACAGCTTCAACGTGATTCAGGCACGGAGCTAGTCCCCTTTCTCGCTACAGCAGCAACCCGAGCGAATCATTCGTCCGCCTCTGGTAATGCGGCTGAGAGGATCGACAAGCCATCATCATCGCTCGGCCCAACCAGCCGCGCCAGCCCGTCACAGCCTTGTTCCTTCTGACAAGTTCCACTCGCGGATAACAATCGACCGCCCGCCACACCGACGATTCCAAGCGAACAATCGAACTTGTATTTGCCGATCACCTTGAAGTCGGCGTCGGTCACGAGCAGGATCTTCGGATCGCCATAGCAACCAAACCACCAGCGATCGTGGGCAAACGCCGCCGTCTGGATGCCGAGGTGCGTATGACCACTGGCGACGATGTGCTTCCTGACGAACTTGAAGTCCGCGTCGTATTCATAGACATAATTCTCTGGGACATCGTCTGGCAAGCCACCGACAACGAAGAAGCGATCGTCACGCCAACCGATCCCACCAGCGCCATGAAAGACTTCTTGCGTTTCATGTTTCGCGAGCAATGACAAATCGTCTGCGTCGTAGACGTAAACCCACGAGTCCGCATTGCCTTCCGGATCATTGAATCGACCAAAGTTAACGGCAACGTACAGCTTGCCTTCATGTTGGCAAAGATCCCCGTGGTGATTCCCAACTTCGATCTGCTTCTGCACCCTTCCCTTCGAGTTCGTCTTGACTAACGTCGTGGTGAAGCTCCAGTAAATCGAATCTCGTTCGTCGGTGCAGATACCTTGCAAGTGGTGACGGTACGTTCCCTCGCAAGCAACATTCGAGAACGTGGATGTCGTATTGCACGTCAGAAATGCAAACATGGCTTTGGTCGGTGGGTCATCCGAAAGCCCCAGTTCTCGATTGATCGAGCCATGGTTCTTTCCTTCTGCAGCGAATACCGTCGCAGCGGTACCTGCCTTCGTCAAGGCATTGGCAAAGGCCTTGGATTGAAGTGTCGAATCAACTCGATCCGCGACGTGCAAGAGTAAGAAAGGAGGGATGTTCTTTCCGGAAGCAACATGAGACATCGGTGATCGAGGACGCTGCACGGCGGCTGTCGCCCCGAATACGGACTTATAAGTCGCCTGCCGAATCACCGGGATAGTGGCGAGCTGACTTGGTACATCGTAAGCCGCAGTATCCACAGGAACACAACCTCTGATGTTCCTTAGCGAGAGCCCTTCCGCAGTGAGATAGGATTCATCGGTGCAGACTAAAGCAGCAAGATGCGCACCCGCAGAATGCCCCAGAACGCTGATCGCATCGGGCGAGCCGCCAACGTCTCGTGCATGATCATAAGACCAACGAATCGCCCGCGCGACATCTTGCGTCATTTCTTCGACCGTCACGTCAGGAACGAAGCGGTAGTTCACCGAGATGAACACGAAGTCTCGATCAACGAACGCTTGCGACTTCTCCTGGACGGCTGCCTTGTCGCCCTTCTTCCAACCACCTCCATGAATCCAAATCGCGATCGGGTGTTCCCGTCCGTCAGTCGGCGAATAGACATCCAATCGCCGTTGCGAGTCGGCCGGTTCTGTATAAGCAAGATTCCGTTTGATCTCCATCTCGGCGGCAAGAGCCGGTGCCGAACTCAATAAGGCAACCACAAGTAGAAGTCGATGCATCCCTTCTCTCCAAGGAAAGTTTGCGAACGCGTTGCGAACGGGGCGTCGCATCACTCGCATTCTAACTCAGCGAACCGCCGGTCGCCAAAGTGGCATTCTATCGAGTGCATTCCTCAGTCGATAGAATTGTGGCGAGCGATCTACTCGCTCAGTTCGAAACGATCGAGCCTGCGATGAACGACGAATACGGAAACATCCAGTTGACGGTTTACGGCGAAGCCGAGTACGGCAGTTGGACCGCGACATACAACAACGCCGATATGTACGAATGGTTCCTCTCGCATCACCGAGTGGCTAACTGAAAACCTGCGAACCACCGACCGTCTTATGTGCGCGCGTTATAAAGTAGAAGACGATTTTTTAGAGTACGGTGATCAAATATTGGCGGCGTTTGATTTGCAATTCACGCCTGATCTCTTTTCGACGGGCGATTTCTATCCCACCTACAACGTCATCACCTTACGATTAGACGCGAGCGAACGATGGAAGCTCCAACCAAGTTCGTGGGGATTGCTGCCGGCATCTTGGAGACCATCCAAGGATGCAACATCCGCGAGTGACATTTTCAAGGAACGCAAGCGTTTCCAACGCAATAAGATCAACGCTCGCTCCGAGACGGCTCACACGACTTGGCCTTGGAAGTTCTCGTTCAAGACGCAACGTTGTTTGATGCTGGCGACCAGCTTCTTTGAGCCTCATGTCGAGGGCGGCCAAGCACAATACTGCCTGACAGATCGGCGTGCTTTCTTCATCCCTGCGTTGTGGTCAAGCTGGAACACGATGACAGAAGGCATCGATTCGGTGGACAGCTGCGTGATGTTGACGACCGAAGCAAACGATCTAGTCCGGACAACGCGTTCTGGGCGTTTGCGTCAACCGGTCGTGCTGACTGACCCAGACGATTGTCGCCGTTACTGCTCGACTGATGTAACGGAACACGCGCAGCTATCTCCGCTCTTCGCACCGTGCGATGCAACAAGTATGAGTGTCGAACACCTCCCCAAGAAAGCCGCGGCGAAGATGTAGGGTGTCGGCATCAGCCGCACCAACCGCAACGGACCATCACCCCAACTCAACCAAGCGTTCCTTCAGCTGCATCCGTGCGCGATGCAATCGACTGCGAACCGTGCCAACATTGATATCGAGAAGCTCCGCGATTTGCTCATAGTCACAGCCGTCCATCTCACGAAGTACCAAAATCTCGCGATGCCCGTCGCTGAGCATGGCTAGCGCCTTGTGGACCAGAGCCGCCTGCTCGTCGCGCATCATCTGATCGCCCGGCGCGTCGCCGCCATCGACTGGCTCCAAACCAGCTTCTTCGCGATTCTTATCGACCGATGCCTCAACGCGTTTGCGACGCTTGCGGCTGATTGCAGCGTTGAATGCGATTCGGTACAGCCAGGTATAGAACTGGCTGTTCTGTTGGAACTTCGCCAACTTCAAGTAAGCTTGGACGAACGCTTCTTGAACGACATCCTCGGCCTCGGTGGCGTTTCCGCAAAAATTGGCCATCGCATTGAACAGCCGATGCTGATGGATCTGCACGAGCTCGCCGAACGCTGCCGAGTTGCCTTGCAGCGAAGCGTCGATCAATTGCGACTCGTCGATGTCAGGCATCGGGAACCAGATCGGAACAGGATAGAGAGCGATGCGTCGAAAGAGAGGAGTAATCCGCCAAACTTCTATCTTGCGTTGCGAGACCGAAGATTGTCAAACGGGGAGAGAATTGCTTCCATATAGCAGGTAATCTGCCTAAATTCCGCCGCCTAGCGCTGTAAGGGAAAATTGCGCGACGTCCAGTTCAATCCGTGGGTAACCCACTCGCCCTCAACACAACTTCTTGAACGGCGAGATCGTGTGCTGGCGGGAAGTCATGTTCCTTTTCGCCACGGATGATCTTGGCAAGATCGAGAAAGTCGCCATCGTATCGCCCACCGAGCGGCTTGAGCGTGACTTCGCGAGTGCCTTTCGCATAGTCGCCGTGATCGGCGTCAAGAGCTAAGGTCGCGCGAGGCGGTTCGAGCGGTTTGATGTCGATCGAGCCTTGATCGCCACAGACGACGAACTGTCGACGTCGACCTCCGTCATGTTCGACGACTGCACTCCGAACCGTAGCGGTTGCTTTCGGATACTCCAGAACGGACAAGCAATTATCTAGCAACGAGTCTTGATCCGCAAAGGTCTTACGATTGAAGGCAGCTACGTTGGTCGGTCGCCCGAGAACTTTGACGACGGCATCGATGACATGACAGCCGAGTTCGAACATCGATCCGCCCGCATACTCGGCCAATTGCCGTCGCGACGCCTCTCCCACTTTTTTACTCATGACGGTGTGAACTTCGAACACATTCCCGAACCAACCTTCACTCGCCGCACGAAACGCAAGTTGAAACGCCGGGTTGTAGCGGTACATGTATCCCATCTGCACGACACGTTGTTGCCGCGTAGCATCATCGAGAATTCGCTTGAAGTGACTGAGCGATTCGCCGGCGGGTTTGTCTAAATGGATATGAACTCCCGCCGCGACACAGCGTTCAGCGACGTTCAGGAGGTCACGTACTTCCGTCTCGACGGCAACGGCTTGCAGCCCTGATGTGTTCAGCAGTTCTTCCTCTGTCATCCAGTTCACATCGCGATACGTGGCATCATCCTTGAGTTGCGCCCGCCGCTTTGGATCGGGCTCGACGACGCCAATAACCTCATACAGATCGCTGAACTTTCGCATCGTGCCGATCTTGCCAGACGCATGGGCGTGCTTCGTGCCGATCTGACCGACCTTGATCTTTCCAGCTTCCGCGCCCGACACGTGATAGCCGACTGCCGCAAGCGACGCTCCGGCGGTTGCCACAGCTGAACGAGTCGCGAACTCCCGGCGATTAATATTCATTGCAAATCCTTGATGGTTTGGCTGAAGTCTGCGTAATAGTGGATTCTAGCCGCCCGATGAGCCAACAAATGCCGTCAGCAACGGCGCCTGGAGGCCACCGCTACCACAGCGTCTCTCTACACATCACAAACGCTCGCGCTGTGCCTCAGAGCTTGAGCCTTGTCATCCCACGTGGGGATGAACTCCTGCGCAACGAAACCCGTGTAGCCTGTTTCAAGAATTACTTTCATCACAGCGGGATAGTTAATTTCCTGAGTGTCATCCAATTCGGCACGGCCTGGATTGCCTGCCGTATGATAGTGTCCGATGACATCTTTGTATTGTCGGATGCGACGTATCACATCGCCGTTCATGATTTGGACGTGATAGACGTCGAACAACAACTTCATGTTGGGCGAATCGACGCGACGAATCAGATCGACACAAAAGTCGACGTCATCACCAAAGTATCCCGGATGTCCCTTCATCGGATGGCTGTCGTCGCGAGAATTGAGATGTTCGAGAACGAGATTGATCTTCCTTTCTTCCGCATATCCGATCACTTGGTTCCAGCAATCGACACAGTTTTTTGCTCCTTGTGCGTCGGTGATACCGGCTTCGCGCATCCCGGTAAAGGTGATCACACTTGGGCAGCCAACTTCAACAGCTAGATCGATCTTCTCTTTTAATGTCTTCACACACATCGCGTGGTTGTCGCGAGTGAACGGTCCTTTGGCGAAGCCGTGACTGCTAACAAGCGAGATCTCCAAGCCAAGTTTCTTCACCGCGGCGTAGTCATCCGCTGAAACGCCTTCGATCGCCACCAGGCCGATATCGACAGCGTGTTTGGCCAACTCGACGGCTGGCATCGGATTGAAGCACCATCCCATTACCGATTGGCGAATCCGGCCGTTCGTTACCTTGAAATCTTTGGCGACGGCATCTTGCGGAACTTGCGCAGAAGCAGCAGCGCCGACAGCTGCGATTCCTGCGGCACCAGCGGCAACTTGAATCATCTCGCGGCGTGAACACTTCATCGGAAAACCTCGTGGAGGAGTTGTGGATTTAATTGGCGCATCATTATGGTCCGATTCTGTTCGACAAGTCCAGCAGCGCGGTCTAGTTTAGCAATCGTCAGCTGCTGCCACGGCGAGTATCGAATCGACTATGATAGACCGATACCAATCCCCCACCGATCCGAGGAGCTTCCATCCGATGGCACATCACGCGCGTGTTATCTGCCAGTTGTTGACGGTAATTGCTTCGCTCTTTTCCTTCGTGGCAACGACTTACGGCGAAGACTTTCCTAAACCTTTCGACACGCAAGAGCTGACCGAGAAGTTCCTCAGTCCGACCGAAGCGGTATCACGAATCTCGCTTCCCGAAGGTTTCAACGTTTCCGTCTTCGCGAGTGAGCCAAATGTTAATCAGCCGATTGCCTTGGCAACGGACGAGCGCGGGCGATTGTGGGTTGCCGAGTGCTATACGTACGCAGAACGCGAGACAAACTACGAGACAAAACTCAACGACCGCATTGTCATCTTGGAAGATAGCGACGGTGACGGGCGGTTCGACAAGCGAACCGTGTTTTGGGACAAGGCGAGCAAACTAACAAGCATCGAGATCGGCTTTGGCGGCGTTTGGGCGTTGTGCGCCCCCGATCTACTCTTCATTCCCGATCGTAATCGCGACGACGTTCCCGATGGTAAACCAGTTGTTGTTCTCAATGGCTGGGACGACGATGTCATTCGACACAACATCGTCAATGGACTTCGATGGGGACCGGACGGTTGGCTGTATGGCAGACACGGCATCACAACGATCTCTTTAGTCGGAGCACCCGAGACGGCTCCCGAGCATCGCACACAAGTTGATTGTGGCATTTGGCGTTATCATCCGACGCGGAAAAACTTCGAGATTGTAAGCAGCGGGACGACGAATCCGTGGGGAATGGATTGGGACGAACACGGACAGATGTTCTTTATCAACACAGTGATAGGTCATCTGTGGCACGTGATTCCAGGTGCTTACTATCAGCGGATGTTCGGGGAACATTTTGATTCCCACGTTTACCAACTCTTGCCACAGACCGCCGATCATTATCACTGGGACACCAAGGAAGCGTGGCACGACATTCGAAAGCTGGGTGTCACGACTACAACCGACGCGGCTGGCAGCGGACATGCTCACTGCGGAATGATGATCTACTTGGGGGACAACTGGCCTGCGAAGTATCGCAACCAACTGCTCGCCTGCAACTTTCATGGATTGCGTGTGAATTGTGATCGGCTCGAGCGAGCCGGCGCTACCTATGTCGGGAAACATGAACCCGACTTCCTTCGGACGACAGATCCCTGGTTCCGAGGTATCGAACTGGTTAGCGGATCTGACGGTGGCGTTTACATTGCTGACTGGTCGGATATCGGCGAGTGTCACGACAACGATGGTATTCATCGATCGTCTGGTCGGATCTACAAAGTTACCTATGGCCAGCCAAAGCCACAGCCAAGGATCAATCTTTCGGAGCTAAGTGATGACAAACTAGTCGCGTATCAACTTCACACGAACGATTGGTTCGCACGCCAGAGCCGACGACTGCTTCACGAACGGACCATCAACGGAGAAGACCTGACCGCAGCCCACCGCCAGCTGCGCGAGATCTTTGAAAGTAACGAGGATGTAACTCGCAAACTTCGAGCCATGTGGGCGCTGCATCTCACTGAAGGAACGAGTGAGGCTTGGCTATTGAAGCAGCTCCATCACGCGAACGAACATGTTCGTACTTGGGCGATCAAGCTTCTCGTTGACGCGGGAACGCCAACAAACGTAACGCGACAGGCGTTTGAACAACTCGCCCAACGAGAAAAGTCTGGGCTCGTCCTTTCCTTTCTAGCTTCGTCACTCCAGCAGTTGCCAAATGGTGATCGATGGGAGTTGGCCGAAACACTTGCCAGCAAAGATCAATTCTCGACAGACCCAGTCTATCCGCTGATGGTTTGGTACGGCGTCGAGCCCGCTGTTGCGGAGTACCCGACGCAAGCGGTTTCGCTCGCGGCAACTAGTGAGTTGCCGCTCGTGCGCGAGCATATCGCACGACGAATTACAAGCGAGATCGAACGACAGCCGACCGCCGTCGATCAACTCGTGGCATTGCTAAAGGTCAATCGCGATGTGGGCTTCCAGCGCGATGTCCTTGCAGGAATGGCGATCTCCCTGAAAGGTTGGCGTCAGGCTGACGTTCCTGCTACCTGGCCGACAGTGGCCGTGAAGCTTGCCGAGAGTCGCGATGAACAGATTCAAACGCTGGAACGCGAGTTATCACTAGTCTTTGGCGACGGTCGAGCGATGGACGAATTGCAACGAATTGCCAATGGCGACGGTTCAGATTTGGCAGCACAACGCTCCGCCATTCACACGCTAGTTGAAGCGCGTGACGAGACCATCGTGCCGTTATTGCAAAAGCTACTCTCCGATCGCGATCTGGGCATTGATGCGATCCGTGGGCTGGCAGCGTTTGATGATCCGAAGACGCCACAGCTGATCATCGAAAACTACGGCTCCTTCCATCGCGAACCGACACGACGCGAAGCCGTCACAACGCTCACGTCGCGTCCCGCATCGATCAACGCGTTACTGGCCGCCGTATCCGCAGCCCAGATCGACCGCGATCAGGTGTCGCCGTTTCAGCTGCGACAAATGCAGTTGCTTGGAAACCCCGACATTAACCGCGAGATCGATCGATTGTGGCCTGGATTGAAAGCGATCTCCTCGGAGAAGTTGGCGCGAATCTCGCACTTTCGCGGCGCGTTAAAACCACAAGTACTCGCTG
The DNA here is from genome assembly GCA_014381825.1 of Planctomycetota bacterium. Classification (GTDB taxonomy): domain Bacteria; phylum Planctomycetota; class Planctomycetia; order Pirellulales; family Pirellulaceae. The sequence goes on along the minus strand of JACNKX010000182.1, from coordinate 11,789 downwards.
CGGCTGATCTCTCCGCCGGTCGAGCGTTGTTCAATCAAAACTGTGGTAAGTGCCATCGGTTATTTGGCACTGGCGGTCGTATCGGGCCGGATCTCACTGGCTCGCAGCGAAACAATTTGAATTACCTACTTGAAAATACCGTTGATCCTAGTGCAACGGTATCGAAGAACTATCATCTCAGCATCGCTCTAATGGAGGATGGTCGCGTTGTCCTCGGCATCGTCTCGGAAGAAAACGAACGTACGGTCACCCTGCAGACGATTTCTGAAAGGCTCGTTTTGCTGCGCGACGAAATCGAAGAACTGCGGGTTTCGAATTTGTCGATGATGCCAGAACGCCAACTGGACGTGATGAGTTCGACACAAGTGCGCGACTTAATCGGTTACTTAATGGCACCAGGCCAAGTTCCGCTCCCGGGCAGTTCGGGACCAGTCGAGTAACGAAAATCATTTCCAAATGCGGCGTCCAAGACACTTCGCTGCCGATTCATCATGGCGGAAGTGCATTTCGAAAACCGGAACGCTGCGGACTAGCGGAAAAAGTAAGGCCTTTTATCTCCGACGAGGTGCGTTGGCCCCTACAAAAGTGGGTGCACATTCTGTTAGAATCTCCACCAGCCCAGTAGGTATCTGCCCCACCTACTGGGTTAGGCCGGTCGAGGAAATCTGCCCCTCCTCGATCGGCTGTTTTTTTCTTTCGGAAAATTCCTGGAATTCCGACCCGGTTTTGGGCGAGTTTTGCAATAGATACTAATGAGTACCTATTGCAATCTACGCGCAGACCTCCCATGGCAACAATTCGCGTTCTGCTAATTGAAGATGACCCCGGATACGCCCGGTTAATCGAAAGGATGCTTGCGCTTTCTCCGGTTGGGTTCGACGTGATCGTAGCGGATCGGCTGACGGCGGCGCTAAGCGAACTGTATAAGCGTCGCTTCAATCTGATTCTCACGGATTTGAACTTACCCGACATCCGGGGTATCGACACGATCGAAGCGATACGATCCGCCGAATCGGCTCTTCCAATTATCGTGCTGACCGGCGTTGAAGACGTTGAATTGGAGGAGCAGGTAATTGCGTCTGGCGCCCAGCTCTGCCTCCGCAAATCGGATATCAACACGAAGACGTTGCTTGATGCAATGCACCACGCGGTGCAGATCTCTCGCCAAACTGCTCCGCCGGTGATGGACCGGCAAGTCAACAAGCTACTAACCGATTTGGAGGAGAACATCGTCGCCGTAAAAGGCGCGATCGCGACGCTGGATAGCGAGCAAGGCGACTCGCAACGCATAGACGCGGTTAATACGATTCGTTCTCATATCGGTAAGATGCACGATAAGATCGGCGGCTTCCGACGACGCGGCCACTGAGCGTTCGCAACAAGAACTTCAAAAAGGCCGTCGAACTCTTGCGTCCGCCGGCCCTTTGAAGATTCATACTGCAAAGTGCAGCAGTAGCCTATGCACAAGTGCTGGCCAATCCGCCGCTAGCAATCTCTTGCTCTAGATTCTCGATACGTCCCGCCGCTCGGAATTGATTCGCGAGCATCGCGCGACCGGTTTTGGTCCAAACACCGATCGAACGAACGACAGCGTTTGTAGCGGGATCTAAGAAGGTCACTTTGATGGGAGTGATTTCGTTGACCGTGACTCTCGCGTCATCTTGCGAGTAGTCCACGAGCAACTCGACCTTGCGATTGGTCTCATCGTCCTCCCATACCGATTGGCAACTGTTCATACGGTCACTCCCATGCAAACCTGTTTCAAATACGTTTGTAAACACAAAAACGCGATCAACTCCCAGGCAAGGGCCAGACAGCCGGCGCGAATCTCGAATTATAGTTACGAAATCGGTTTTAAGCTGCCCCGGTTTAACCAGTTCTTGAAAAAATGTCGGAAAACTGGCTTGTTCGGTGTGGATAAGACATACCAGCACGAATGGTGCAAGCCGCTGAAGTCAGGAGTCCGCGATTTTGCTATGTTTGTTTTGACACCGCCGAACCGCTACCGCAGGCCGAGAAAAGCAATATGAATCACAGGACAGAGCTCAATGCAAGCAAAAGAGATTAAGCCGGGCGCCGTCGTCGTCTACAACGATTCACCAGTATTAATTCAGTCGATGAATGTTCAATCACCATCCGCAAGAGGTGCCGCGACCCTTTACAAGTTCCGAGGTCGCAACCTAGTAACAAAGCAGAAAACTGACATCACCTTAAAAGGGGGAGAGTCGTTGGGCGACGCGGACTTCCAACGTCGCCCAGCCAAGTTGATGTATAGCGACGCCGCCGACCTGCATTTCCTAGACGACCAAGACTTCAACGAGTGGACGCTTTCGATGGAAGACGTCGGTGACGCGACGGACTACATCACGGAGGGTCTCGAAGGCCTCCTCTGTCTGGTTTACAACGACGAGTGCATCGGAGTGCAGCTGCCGACTGCAGTCGAATTGACAATTACTCAATGCGACCCAGGCGTCCGAGGCAATTCGGCGACAGGTCGTACGAAGCCAGCGACGCTGGAAACGGGACTAGTTGTACAAGTTCCAGAGTTCATTAAGGAAGGTGAGCGGATTAAGGTGGATTCCCGTACCGGTGAGTTCCTGTCGCGTGCGTAGAAACCCCTACTCCGAAACCTTGGCCCCGCCGTCGGGGTTTAAGCGGTTGTCTCGTCGCCTTATAAAACCTTGCAGGGAATGACATGAAGCGTATCGTCCTTACCGCGTTGTTGTGCGTGCTTATTTCGCCGACCGTTGGAGCCGAGCGAGACGACAAGGCAAACGTCGCGAAGAGCACGCCAGAGTTTTCACTCGGCGATTATCGTGGCAAGCAGTGGCAGCTGGAGGACTTCAAACAGAGCCAGGTCCTTGTTGTTGCCTTCTTGGGAACGGAGTGCCCGCTGGTGAAGCTCTATTCGCAGCGGCTGCAGGAGATGTCGAGCGAACTTTCATCCCGTGGAGTTGCCTTCGTTGGCATCAATCCGAATCAACAAGATTCGCTGACCGAGTTGGCTCACTTTGCGAGAACGCACGAGGTCACGTTCCCCTTATTGAAAGATCCGGGCAATCGCGTCGCGGATCAGTTTGGCGCGACGCGGACCCCGGAAGTCTTCGTCTTCGACGAGTCGCGTGAGCTCCGCTACCACGGTCGCATCGACGATCAGTACACTTACGGAATCCAACGCCCTAAGGTCGAACACGAGTACTTACGAGAAGCCATCGCCGCGTTGCTCGCTGACAAATCGGTCGCGATCGCTGAAACGGAGACGATCGGATGCCTGATCGGTCGAATCGCTGAACCTGATCCAACGAGTGACGTTACTTACTCGAAACAAATCAGCCGTATCCTTCAAAGGCGTTGCGTCGAGTGTCATCGCGACGGCGAAATCGCACCGTTTTCATTGACGAAATATGACGAAGCCGCGGGTTGGGCAGAAATGATTGCGGAAGTGATCGAACAGCAGCGGATGCCACCTTGGCATGCCAGCCCTAAGCACGGCGAGTTTGCCAACGACGCTCGACTTACCGATGAAGAGAAAGAGCTAATCTACAACTGGGTTGCCAGCGGTGCGCCCGCGGGTGATCCTGCCGACTTGCCGCCGCCTCGACAGTTCGTCGAAGGCTGGCGAATCGGCAAGCCAGATTTAATCGTCAAGATGGCGAACAAACCGTTCAAAGTTCCCGCCGAAGGCGAAGTTCGTTATCAGTATTTCACGATTGATCCCGGTTTCACGGAGGACAAATGGATCAAGGCTGCTGAATGTCGTCCCGGGAATCGAGCAGTCGTGCATCACATCATCGTTGCCGTTGGATCACCGAAACAAGCCGGAAAACGAGTTCACGGCGATCTTTCATCGGACTGGCTCTCAGCGACGGCACCAGGAGCAAGGCCCTTAATCTTGCCGGATGGATTAGCAAAGCGCGTTCCTGCCGGATCACGCCTCGTCTTCCAGATGCACTACACACCCAACGGCACTGAGCAGGAAGATCTCAGTAGCATTGGGTTGATCTTTGCTGATTCCAAGACGGTGAAGCGAGAGGTCGTGACACAAAAAGCAGCTCAACCCCGCTTCCAGATTCCAGCGGGCGCGGATAATCACGAGGTCATCGCCAAAACGACATTTAAGCAGGACACTCTCATGCTCGCGATGTTCCCGCACATGCACCTGCGTGGCAAGTCGTTCCGCTATACGGTCACCTATCCAGACAAGAGTGAAGAGATTTTACTGGACGTGCCGCATTATGATTTCAACTGGCAGAACTCGTACGAGTTCAAAGAGCCCAAGTTAATGCCCGCAGGAACGAAGCTGACTTGCGTCGCTCACTACGACAATTCGGCGGCCAACCTCGCGAACCCAGATCCGTCCACAGCCGTTCGCTGGGGTGACCAGACATGGGAAGAGATGATGATCGGCTACTTTGATATGGTCCTCGCCGATCAAGATCTCACGACAAATCCGATGACGCGACGAACGGAAACGTTCCTTCTTCAGTATGCTGCCGGAGCAACCGAGTTGCCCGAACAAGTGAAACAGTTCGCACCTTTCGCCCTGCAATCTGACGACTCACTTCGACGGCTCGGCGGAGAATTACTCAAGATTGTTCCTCAAGTTGATCGCGTCGATTGGATGGCTGTTGAAGGTCGAACGCTACACGTACGGCGTGTCGCGCAATCGGGCGGCGCGGGGCAAGGTGCCTCGGGACTTAAAGTCCCTGCCGCGAGATTGCGTTTGGCCGAGTATGCCAAAGGCGACAGTACGGTTGTTCACGCCAAGACGAGTGAAATCAAGACGCCGGACTTTAAGTTATTGGGCCGGCTATTCGCTTCTAGCATGCACGTACCCGTGAAGATCGAAGGTATCTCTGGGGTCGTCAGTTTCTGGAGTACAGAGCTTGCTGCATTTCCGCCAGAAGCGGTGGGCATTCTCGAATCGCTCGCAAGGCAGCTCGATTCGAAATCTCGTTGATTAATCGCGCACACGCAACGCCATAAGCGCAACGCAAGCGAACGCTGCAACATAGGCGGCCAATGCGACGCATCCCCAAGCAGGTGTCCAGTTCGTCGACAATGTGAGGTACTCCGCATCGCGTAACCGCTCCTGCACCTCCCGATCGAGCGTGGTGAGCAGTCCCTGAAATGCCCAATACGCGGGGATACAAATCTGCGAGAGCTCGCGAGTGTAATTCAGCAATGGCGCGATCAGACCCGCGAGGATTATCTGCGGAATCAAGATCATGGGGACGATGGTCGCAGCGAAATCTTCGCTCGTCGCTAAGGCCGATATCGCGAGCCCCATCGCGACGCCGGTCGTCGCGGCCAACGAAAGAAGCAGCCATTGGCCAATCGCATCGCCACCCAGATGTGTGAAGCGATTGACAAGCCAATAGAACAATGACGCCTGCAAAATACTGATGGTCGCAAGCAGGGCAAACTTCGAGGAGTAGTAGCTGAGGACTCGGAGCCCGACGTCGCGCTCCTTGCCGTAAATGGCCGCTTCTTTCACAATCTCCTTGGCGGCATTGTTGCAGCCAAACCAAATGCAGGAGATACACAGCAAGAACAAAAGCTTCGACGACAAATCTGTCCTCTTCGCGAGTTCCGCCTCGACATGGAGTTCCATGCGTTGCTTGTCGCGCTGGCGAATGTACTCCTCGTCCTGCTCTAGAAACTGCCGATCTTCGTCGGACATGGTACTCAATGAGCCGCCGTACTGAAGCTCATAGAGTTGCTGTTCCCGCTGCTCGACCTCAACATCAACATTCAACTTCGAGAGATCGCCAAACAGCCAGACCAGCAAGCCAGCGATCACCAAGCACTGACCAAAGATCATCGCCATCGCCCGTTTGTCGGCCCATTGAATCGAAATATAGCGACGCAACAAGACGTGAAACTGTCGCCATGTTGTCATCAACTGGCGTGGTCGGCGACGCTTCTTCAAGCTTGTAACACTGTCACTTACCTGTGGTGCTCGACGCTGGACGAACTCGTTATAAATCGCACTGCATTGAAATCGGTCTTTCCAGTCGCTCGCGCATCTTTGCTTGAGAACGTGGTACACATCGCCGAGTCGCGAAATGTCGAAGTATTCTAGTGCTCGTTCGGGAGGTCCGAAGAACGCCAATACGCCTCCCTCCGCGAGAATGGCGACGAGATGGCAATTATCCGGAACGTAACTCAGGCTGTGTGTCACGCAGACGAGCGTCTTGCCTTCGTCCGCCATGCGACGGAACAGCCGCATCATTTCCGAATCGGTCTGCTCATCGAGACCTGAAGTGACCTCATCGAGAAAGATCAGACTTGGGTTGCTGATCGCTTCGTTCGCCCAACTCGCACGTTTAATCTGGCCACCGCTCAGCTGCCGAATCTGTGTGAACTGGCGTTGGACGAGACTGACCGTGTCGAGCGTTGCGTCGATTCGTTCTTCAATGTCTTGCCGAGACATATCAGCAGGTAAACGCATCTTGGCCGTATACCAAAGCGCCGTCTTGAGTGGCAGGACATCGTGCATCACGTCGCGTTGGGGAACAACGGCCAAGTTCTGCTTCAAGGCATCAAAGTGAGCGTAAAGATTCTCACCATTGAGCAGCACGCTGCCCTCGTCCGCTGGCATGCGAGCACTGAGCGCCTTTAGTAGCGTCGTCTTACCCGAACCGCTTGGCCCAAGAATGCAGACGAACTCGCGTGGTCGTACAACCAACGAAACATCGTCAAGAATCACCTTCATCTGGCCGCGATTCTTTCGATCGGGAACTCGTCGGATCAGATTCTTGGCAACCAGCTCAACATTGTTGTCGCGAGACAGCGGATAAAGAGCCTGACCACGAAAAATCCAAGTATGTGGTCCGATTTGAATTCTCGAACCTTCGGTGACGACCGCTGGCTTCGTTATCGGTTCCCCGTCTACGAACGTCTGATTGGCACTCTTCAGGTCCGTTACCGTGGCGAATTGGCCCGCACGCTCAATGGTGGCGTGCAATCGTGAAACCCGCACATCAGGCAAGCAAATGTCGGCATGAACTGTATCACGTCCAATGACCAATCGCTGTTCCGGCAGAGGAATCGCGCCCGGGATCTCCAGCGGCACGATCGCTTCCGACATTCGGCGAATCTGGTCAAGCGGCAAACGCATCGTCTCGCCGAGCTGAATGGTTTGCTTCGATTCCGCCTCACCACCGAGCAAATCAGCCCCATCAACCATCTGCCCTATCAGCCAGAGATTCGCCGAGTAAGAACTAGACGTATTCGAGTCTTCATGCTCGACAAAGACAAGAACATGCGACTCGGCCTGCACGATCGAAAGGTGTTTGAGCAGGAGCCTTGTCTCGACTCGCTTCTGATTTAGGCTGAGCTGAACGCCACGTTCAGACGGACAGAGGAACCACTGGTCGTTCTCGCGTTGGACGCGGAACAGTTCGCCGTCTTTCTCATCGACACCGAGCGAAATCCCGGCGGGCTGCGTGAAGCCAACACGAACATCCGAGCGTTCATTAAATGCGTGAGTACGCTCGGTCGCGATATTGTAAAGATAAGGATAGCTGTCGCCGTTCACCCAGTTATCTTTTATGCGGCAATCTTCTTGAGAGCTTCGTCGGCGGCTTGCCGTACGAAATCGGCAGCATCGTTCTCATGAACATCCTTCAACTTATTAGTCGCCCGTTCGCCGACGTTTCCGAGTTCACCGAGCATTGTTGCTGCGCCCGCGCGGACCAAATCGCGTTCATCGTCGAGGGCTTTGACGAGCAATGAAGTCGCCTTGATACGCCGTGCCGGATTACCCGGCTGAATCTGCCAAAGTGCGAACACACTGGCCGCTTGCACGATGACGCTCTTGCTGCTTTCCGCTCGCTGGAGGGCTGGCACGGCGGCCCGAGCTTCGGCACCGATCTTTCCCAATGCGTAGCTCGCGCTTGCAGCGACCTCCTCGTCTGTTGAGGCGAGTGCTTTCACCAAGGTCGGAATTGCGTCTTTTGCGCCCGGACCAATTGTCGATAGCGCGAAGTGCGCCTCGCGAACGAACTCGACGTCATCGGCGCTATCAGTCTGTTTTCCCAATACTTCAATCAACGCAGGAACGGCTGCCCCTGCTTCGCGGCCAAGTCGGGCGATCAACCTCACGGCATAGTGCCGCAAACCCTTGTTTGAAAGAGCGTCGTCGACATGTGTGAGCGCCTTTGGGCCGAGACTTGCCAGCGCCGCGATGGCATTGGCAACAACCGTCGGGTCTTTGTCTTCAAGTGCTTTTACCAATAGCGGAGCTACGAGTTCCCGATCCACGTCAAACTCGACGATCGCCCTTGCGGCCGCTTGCCGTACGTGGACATCATCGCTCTTGAAGGAACTCACGATCAAACCCACGGCCTCGGCGACAAGCGCTTTGTTGGTTGGATTGGTCCTCGCTAACGCCCAGGCACTAATCGTCCTCGCAAACTCATCGTCGCTTTTCATCCCCTTGCGGAACAGATTATTCGACGCCTCGTTGCCGCCGATTTTTCCCAAAGCATAGATCGCCGCGTAACGGACATGTTTGAATTCGTCACGACCGGCCAACGCGACGATTGCGGGAACGGCAGGTTTTGCGCCGGCCCCGATTTCGCCTAATGCCACAAGTGCTTCGAGTCGAGCATCGGGATTCTTGGACTTGAGTACGTCCTGGATTTCGGGAACGGCAGCTGCGGCGTCCGCCCCGATCTCAGCAAGAACGACGCACGCCCAGTATTGAGCTTGTTCGTGCTTCAAAGCATTTCGCAGTCGAGGAACGGCGTCCTTTCCCTGTTCCGCAAGTGATTGCAGCGCAGGAAGGATCACCGACATGTCCCCCTCTTCGAGGATTTTGATCACCAATGGCATCGTCTTCTCTTGCGGCGGGTTAATTTGCCGCAGCGCACGCAATGCCGATCGTCGCACCAACGGGTCTTTATCGAAAGCAAGTTCGATCAACTTGTCGGCGGCGGACATGGAAGGCTCACCGATGCGTCCAAGGGCAAATGCTGCATAAGCCTGCACCTTTGGTCTATCGTCTTCTAGCAATGCCGCCAGCTGCGGAACAGCCGCTGCTGCCGCGTCACCGATCGCCCCTAAAGTCCGAGCCGCATGCCATACGATCACTTCGTCGCTATCATCTTTTAATGCCTCGATTAACGCCGGGACTGCAGCGGCAGCATCGGATCCCAATTCGGCAATCCCGTCCAACGCCTGGACGCGCACGAGCATGTCGGAATTGTCAATGTCCTTTACCAGTTGCTTTAGATCGACTTCTTGAGCTTGAACACTGGCAGCCATGACCCAGAGAAGTGAAAGCATCGAGAGAAAGATGGAACGCATTATCAACCTCGAGAAGGTATATCGTGAGCGTTTAGAATTGAATCAACGGGCGTCTCTAACTAGCTTGAAAGCTTGCTTCGTAAGCGAGACTTTCGAGGAATTTGCGGGCCTCGATCGTAACGTTTCCACCAAGCTTTCGGGCGTACTTTCGTAGTTCTTCCTTCATCGTGTCGGTCACCTGTTTGACCTCGACGTATTGATCAGGCGTGAAGAAGCCTTTGTCGGCGCGTTCTGCGAATAATTCTTCTAATCGTTCGCGATCTTCTTTGAGCGAATCGATCCGCAGGCCCAGAGGCCAGGCAAGCTGCCCCGACAGAGGATCCACTTTGTTTGCTGACAATCGATCAGGCAACCGGCTCTTGCTCATCCGAATTGCTTGCTGCTGCGTGGGCGGTGGTCGACGTTGAGCGTTGCGATATTGCTTGTTGATACTCTTCATCTGAAAGTACGTCTGGGTGTACTGTAGATGATTCTCAATGTTCTTTTTCTGGGCTTCTTGCAAGTTGATGGCCGCTTCAGAATTCATCAGGTTCGCCGCACCCGAGGATCGGATCACATCCGCCATCCCTCTCGCAGCGCCCTCTTCCGCTGTTGAAGCATGGTGATAGCTTCCCGCTCCAACAGCATTGTAGTAGGGAGAAATCCCTTGAGCCTGAACAAAAAACGTTCCTCCCAAGGCCATAAGCGACGCTAATAGAGCAACTCGCATCTTCTACCTCCAGGCTTTCATTGAGCGAGGGTTAGATGTCCCAAACAAACTCAATAATCACAGTTCTAGTTGCGACATGCAAGTCGCCTGCCCAGATAGAATAACTAGGGATTTTGCGGAAAGCAAAGCCTCTGCATCGATTGTAATGAGAATTGGGCGGTTACGGGCCAATTCTTCGTCGTTCTAGGCGGTTCGCGGTGCGACTAAAGGACTCCGTGACCAAGCCCCTACGATAGGATCGCTAGTTCGTCCTTCTGCTGTCGTAAGCGCGAGTCACATGGGCCTAAAGCGCTGATGCTTGAGTTCTCGCACGCAGTTTTTCGGACCATGCATGCTGGAATAATCCAACCCGCTATATAAAATGTCTCGATGGCGAAATGCGACGAAGGGTACATATGCGAAGTGTGTGGCGAGGACGTGGCTGCGATTACAGACAGCGACCTCTATTTGCGTTACGTGATCGGCATGATCGATCCCGAGACTCTTCACACGACGCGCGAACGCCATATCCGCTGTAACCCCACGCTCGGCCAGTTCATCGTTGATGACGGCTTTGATCCGATCAAGTGTGATGGGCCGTTCGATAAGCAGGAACTTGATGCTGAGTTCGTTAGGCAGCGCGAAGAACTCGTCACTCGCGGCTGGCGACGATTAAAGGAAGTTGTCAAATCCAAACTTCCCATCATCGAATATCCGCTGGAGCAATTCACAACTGTCTCGCCTCGCGTGCTGCATCGATCGCGTGCTGCTATGATAGCACCCAACGTGGGAGATTAAAAAGATGCGATGCGCGCTACAACAGCTGGTCGGATGTGTTTTGTCGCTCGCGACCATGGCGGCAGCGAATCGCGCCCGTTTTTCTGATTCTGCTGCACAAGAAGCAGTTTTAGCAATTACACCGAGACGAAACGGAACTGGGGCGACTGATTAACGAGGCCACTCGCTCAAATAGAATCGCTTCGTTCGACTTCTTGAATCAACATGTAAACTGGTAGAGTACACCGTAAAGACACCGGCCGAGTGATTTAAAAACGACCCAACACAAAGCTCGCCGAAAACTCCATGCTATTCGATCGTCTCATTGTATCCACCTCTTGCGTTTTCTGCTTGCTCCTGGTTCAAGCGGCTGGAGCGAGCGATCGGCCTCCTGTCTTTGAATCGCATGTCCAACCAGTGTTCGCACGGAAGTGTGGAAAGTGTCACGCCGAGAAGGTACGCAAGGGTGGGCTTGATCTTTCGACGATGGCCGGACCGTTGCTCTGAATTACCCTTGAGCCGTCGCCACAAACTGGACCAACGCCAAGCTTCGGCTCGCTTTACTAGGCATATAAAACGGGGCATATAAAACGGGACAGGCGCAATCCTGTTCGGCACAGGATTGGACCTGTCCCAATCCTGTTCGGCACGGCGTTTTCTAGAGGTTTGCTCTTCGGGCTTTCGCCCGTTTTTGTGAGGCATGATCGTGTTGAGGGACGGGCAGTACGCGGGAGCACCGAGAGTGACGCTGCGATGCGCGCAGCGTGAAGGGGCGTAGGATCACGATAACGGGTAGGCCTACGAATCTTGAGACTTCAATTTTTCAAAGTGCGTCAGCAGCTCCTCCTCATCGGCCAGACCGCAGAAGTAAAAGCAGATCATCTCGTACGTGCGAAGCGTCGGCTTCTTGCCGGTCCAAAGGCTGATCAACAGGCAAGCGATGATCGCACAGTATGTCTGGATTTCGATTCCGTTCTTGTCGTGGCTCAGCAGGTGACGGCAGCCCAGG
>JACNKX010000104.1 GCA_014381825.1 Planctomycetota bacterium | reverse complement strand
GAATTCGGGCGATTCTACCCCTTATTGCCCTGTCCAGTTATTGGGGTCCACTTCACACACAACGTATCTACGATGTTGCATTTAGCCCCGATGGCAAGTTCATTGCTTCATCGAGCGGAGATCAAACTATTAGGTTGTGGCACATAGAATCCGGAGCCGACGGAGTATCGCTGGTTGGTCATACCGACCACGTAACCAGCATTGTGTTTACTCCAAACGGACGACGTCTGCTGTCGGCCAGTCGCGACAAAACCATCAAAGTCTGGGAACTGGAGCGAGGTCTAGAAGTCTTAACGCTGCGCGATCATTCCAGATCCGTCAATGATATCGAATTGAGCGAAGATGGTTCCCAGCTTGTATCCGTGAGCGACGACGATTCTCTAAAGCTGTGGAATGCTCGTCCACTTGGAATTCCGTAGTCTCCACTTTTCCTTTAGGTCTTCCTTATGATCCCACGAATCTTCGGCGTTGTTACGACGCACATCGCACTTATCATGTTCGCGTCCGTATTTGCATATGCTCAACCACCCGCAGCCGCGCGCCTTCCGTCGCAATCGGATGAAGATCCCAAGCAGGAATTCAGAGTTTGGACCGACAAGAACGGTTTGAAGGCAGAGTTCGCATATCTTGGCGTTCGCGAGCGTCTCGTCTTCTTCCGACGAAAAGACGGCCGGATGATATCCGTTTTGCTCGACAATCTTAGTTCTGCGGACCAAACAGATGTCAAGCAACTAGCTGGTGACGACCTCGTTATACCTTCGAGAGTTGAGAATCCACCGAATCCCACTTCCACGGTGCCGAGGATTGCCGATAGCTCGGCTGTTGGACGGTCGTCTTCGGGGCGACTTCGTCAAGACGTGCAACTCGCTCAACCCTTCGCTAAATTTCCGCACCCTAGCTTTGTCAACCAAATCTACTTTTCACCGGACAGCAAACTCCTGGCAACGCAACACTCCAACAAGCAGACATTTGCCTCAAATATTCCAGGGATGCGCGACCAACCGGGATATGTTGAGCCGACGAATATTAAGTTCTGGAGCCTGGAATCACTCAAAGAGATTGCATCTGGTGTCGGGAGGGATAATGAGGTCATTTCCAACAAACTGGCGATTTCGAGCGATGCAAGGTGGTATGCGGTAGTCGGAAGTGCGGAAAAGTCCGATTCCGTATTCATTCGCTACTTGGAGACGCAAGAAGATCGAATTGAATTGGCAGATCTTCATTGGTCCGCCCGCGTCGCCTTTTCTCCCGATGGAAAATGGTTTGTCATATGGGACAAATTGGCCGTACATGTATTCGAAATGCAAGGGCTCTTGAAACAGACGAGACTCGCATTGAATAAGGCACTCGTGACCTTGCCCACTCGAACACAAGTCAAGAGCGTTCACTTCAGCCAGTCTGGCGACCTGATCACTCTCTACGAGAGTGATACGCATGGCTCGATCTGGACGCTATCCGCTAAACCGCGGCAAAGTACATTTATCAGAAACAGTCCAGGCCGTCTGAAATCTCTTTCGTTCTCTACCGACGGGAACCGCTTTGTCGTTGTAACAGAGAAGAATAACGTAAGTCTGTATGATGGAACGACGCGACGAAAAATTGTTTCGATTAGTGACAACCGCTCCGAAGCTCAGATGTCACCAGATGGCAAACGAGTCGTTCTACGGACTAATAGTGGCATCGCCCTATGGGATTTAGAGCCTCTCCGAGAACGGTGGGTAGTAGGGGGGGCACGCGTATGGGCCTACTCACCGGACGGAGAAAATCTAGCCACATGTGACACCTCGACGGTGTACCTGTGGAAAGTTGAAACACTCTTGGCACACTCACAATAGTACGTCTTTAGAGTAAAACACAACTGTTTCAGAAGGGTACGCTAAATGGTACGCGTAAAGTGTCAATGCGGTCGGACAATCAAGGCTGCCGACCGATACGTTGGCCGCAAGGTGAAATGCCCGGCCTGTCAACAGACTATTGCCATTCCCTCAGCAGCTCCACAAGAAGTAATCGATCCTCTCATTGAAATTGAAGAGCCGAAATCCGAAAGTAGCGCCTCGCCGTGTTTTCCCAATCCGAGTGAAGAGAGGATGCAGAAAGTCCATGAGTCGCAAAGTCGAGCAAAAAACAAGCCCACGCCTAAAACACCGAGTCGAGTCCGACAAAGCAGCCTAATAATTATCGGGATCGTTGGTGTATCCTTGGCCCTCGTTTTCACGATTGCTGGTATTGGCGTTGGTTTGTGGCTATGGATGGGTCCCGATGATGATCCCGCCCCTGTCCCAATGGTCCAGGATCTTCAGAAGGTCGTTCCAAGACTAGTTCCGATGAACCCCATAACTCTAAGTCCTGGCGAATCGGTGGATGTAGGTGTCAAAATCGAGCGGCATGATTTTCCAGGTTCCATATCGCTCAGCATTGATGGTTTGCCAGACAACGTAGTCTCGAACTCGATCGTGATATCAGAGGGACAATCTGACGGAACGCTAACACTCTCGACAGATGAAGAGGTGCCAGCGGGACATACCGATGTGATCGTGGTTGCTTCCGCCGGCAATTGGCAAGAGACGATATCGTTGCGACTGTTGGTGACGTCGGCAAGCCAGTCTCCGTTGCCCGATACATCGCCATCCAACGACGGGCCAACGATCGACGAGTTGCTCCTGCTCGAAGAAGCGGTCGCCAAATGGAACCCCACCAGCGATGATCAGGTCGCACTTGGTTCGACGCTCGCAGATCGTCGGTCCGAAACACTGTTTGGGTTGGACGAGACACAACTAAGCAGTTTACTCTCACGATGGCATGCGGCGACCGAGAAACTCGGTTCGAGTGTTTCGAATGCACCGCCTGGCAGTGCACCATTTGGTGGCTTTGGGCCGGGTGGACCTCAGTTTGGTCCCCCCGGCAATTCAGAGTTTGGGCCTCCGGGGTTCGGGCCTCCAGGTGTTCCCCCATTCGGTCAGCCAGGAAGTTCATCTGCCCCTGGGCAAGCGGAAGGAATCAGCGCACGAGGAATCCCAGAGGTGTCGGACCAGGATCGACTGCTGCTTGTCGGACAACTTCACGGAGTGAGGGTATTTGACAACAAGACATGGGTCTATCTTTGGCAAGTCGATCAGCCGAAAGGAAATCTCCCCGGCGCGCCCCCAACCTATATCGCGATTCAGTTCGATGATCGGCGAGTTGCCGAATGGATGGCCGACTACAAAGTGGGCGAGATCGTACGCGTCGCCGCGACATGTACCAACTGGCAGAATCCGCGAATGCCGTCGGTCGCCGCGCCAAAGTACATGACATCAATGAGGGCGTTCGAAGATGCGAATGGTAAGAAGCGACTCTATTGGTGTTTTCAAGGCGAAGGGATCGAAAAACACTCGGCTCCCAAAGACACGTGGATCGACGCTCGCCTCGGTCGGCTCGTTCAACTTGATAACTCAGCCGAGTTACGTCGCTCTCCCGGCCACATCTACCGAAACCTACCTGCTCACCGCGGGACGTCCGGTCGAATTACGGCGAACTTTGACTCCGTGCAGGACCGTGATGGCAGGATACTCGTGTTCTTGACGCTGCAGGAATCATCGGAAGGGCCGCTGACATTAGTTGTCGATATGGGAAAGGCTGTCACAATTAACCAATTCGTTGGATACAACAGAGGAGTAACCGTCGAAGCCGATGTGACCTTGGCGGACTTTTCAATCACAAGTGTGGTGTATCCCAAGACTGCAGGCGCGCGATCCACGCTTACCGAGGAATCCTCGATCCCGGCAAGTGAATACGCCTTTCAACTTCCTAAGGCTGAAAAGGACCCGCTGGCAGCTTGGAACTGTCTGCCGTTTCATGGGCGGGCAATGCGGCTCTTAAATGACCCTGCTTCGCAAATCCAAGTCGGGAACAACCAGCCGGAAAGTCCGCTACCTTAGAGTCCCTCAGCTTCCTCCTTCTTCACGATTCCAGCTAAAGCCTCATCTAACTGTTTGGCTAGGCTCCCTTGCAATTTCTCGACTTCTTCTAGTAACAGTTTTCGATCGCCGACAGTGGGACCGTTATCGATTGCCAGCACCGCTTTGCGAGTCTCGGTGGTCGCATTGGTAACAAGTCGCCGCGCTTTGTCGAATGGTGCAAGTTCGCTCCTGTGGCGTTTCGAAATCAGATTTCGAGCCTTGACATCTGGTGCACCTTTTTTTGCAACGCGCGGATTGTTAAGAAGCTTTAATACTTCGTCTCTTGTAATTGAGGACGTTTTCCCCATTTCTCTAAACTGGATCATTGGTAGGTGAAAGGACGTAAGCCCATCTGGCTGGGGCGTTAATGAGCCATTCATGAAGAAGCTGGCAATGCTCTTACCGTTTCCTCTGTACGTCCCCAAGACAATTGACTGCCCAAGCTGCATCGTCTCGACGCGAACGACCGCGGGGTCGCTACGGAAGTATGGCAGGGCATATTGCGCGAGCGAGCGTCTCTGCTCCTCCTTTTCCTTGGCATCTTCTTGCTCGGCTTTCTCCCGTGCCACTTTGCCTGATGCAACGAGAATCTCTTCTTCGTGAAGTTGTTTCAACTTCTCTCGAGCCGCAGAAATCTTGTCATTGGCAGCCGCCGCGTCACTCTGTATTTGCTCGAGGAACTCTTTAACGACCGGGTCTAAACTTTCTGTACTTTCACGTGCTTTTTCTGTTGATTCGCTCTGCTGCTTAACGTAACTCTGGTCTGCCGCACTGAGCTTCTTCAGATCAATGGCAATGGTCTTTCCGTCAAGTCGCAACAGTTGAACTTCTGTGCCTTCGAGCTCGACCAACGTCGCTTTAACAGTGTTTTTACCCGTGCTATCAGTCCATACGCGAACGGCGGGCCGAGACGGTTTCTTTTGACTGCGAACATAAGACTGATCGGCTTTGCTTAGCTTGCTGAGCGGAACCGAGATCTCTTTCCCCGTTTCTCGTCGGAGAACAACAAGGTCTTTCGTCAATTCAACGAATTCGGCGTCTACGCTGAACTTTCCGGCGCTGTCGGTCCACGTTCGGACTTCTGCGTTCGACTCGATTGCTCCCACACAAACAAGGAATGTGACTCCAATGATGCGCGAAAATGCTTGCAGTAAAGACCCCTTACCGAAATAACCCGGATCGCTCATCGTCTTACCGCCTTGGCTTGGATGATTCGAGTGCTGAAACCGCTCACAACGTCAACCTGTAGTGTCAGATCTACGACAAATCGATGCAGTCTTTCATTGCGGACGCCTTGGTTCGCCTCACGAGCGCGTAACCATAACATACATGTACATACCGAAGAGGGAAGTTTTACTTCAATTCCCATATTTTAGGGCGATTGCACACTCCCGTTTTTCTCGGCGCGGCATTCGGCCGCCATCATATGCTTGGACAAGACTTGGCACATTACGTCGGCACGCAGAGGAACGGAACTCGCGGAGAAAAAACACGACTTCTATTAGCTCTGCGGCTCTGCGTGAGAAGTGTGAATACTTTAGTTAGTCATGGCGAGATAAGCCTTGGCATTTCGGTGCCGATGAATTCGCGCACCAGCAAACGAGTTGACAAAGGGTGTGACGAGTCGGATGCCTCCGACCGTAGTGATGACGTTGCCAACCGAAGGAATCGATTTCTTCCAGCGTGATGACAAATGTGTTTCCTCAACTCTTATCTCGACCTTAACGAGCGGTCTGCGCTAGGCAATCAAATCATCGACAACGACGCCATGCACGTCGGTCAGTCGGAAATCACGACCCGCGTAGCGATAGGTTAACTTCTCGTGGTCGAAGCCCATCAGTTTTAGCATCGTGGCATGTAAGTCATGAACATGCACGCGATCTTCAACCGCTTTGAAGCCAAAGTCGTCGGTCGCCCCGTGGACATGCCCGCCCTTCACGCCGCCACCGGCCATCCAAACCGTAAAGCCCCAGTGATTGTGATCACGTCCGTTGATCTTGCCTTGGTTGGAACCCTTCTTCGGCATCTCGACGACGGGAGTTCGACCAAACTCACCGCCCCATAGGATCAGTGTTTCGTCGAGCAAGCCGCGTTGCTTCAAGTCTTTGATCAAGGCACCTATCGCTTGATCGCATTGTTTTGCGAGGCGTCGATGGCTGACTTCGATATCGTCATGGCTGTCCCATGGCTGGCCAGCACCATGCCACACCTGCACATACCGGACGCCGCGTTCCACTAAGCGCCGCGCGATCAGTATTTGACGAGCTTGTGTCCCTTCGCCGTACATGTCCAAGATGTGCTGCGGCTCGCGCGTCACGTCAAATGCATCGCTCGCTTCCATTTGCATTCGGTAGGCCAACTCGAATGATTGAATACGTGATTCTAGCTTCGCTTCGTTCTGACGCTCTTCAAGATGTCGCTGGTTCAACTTTGATAGAAGATCGAGTTGCTGTCGCTGTTCAATCCTGCCGACGCGATCGTTCTTGATATTCTCGATCAGCTTTTCTATGCGAGTGTGTTGTGTGTCGATGTGCGTTCCTTGGTAGATGCCGGGCAAGAAGCCGGCTTGCCAGTTCTGCGACTCTTGGATCGGATAGCCGCCCGGGCACATCGCGACGAACGCAGGCAGGTTTTGGTTCTCCGTACCGAGACCGTAAGTCAACCACGATCCAACACTCGGTCGAATCAGTCGCGCGTCGCCACAGTTCATCAGCAAGAGAGATGGTTCATGGTTTGGGACGTCCGCGTGCATTGAGCGAACGATTGCCATCTCGTCGACACATTCGGCAACGTTCGGGAAGATCTCGCTAACCTCAAGACCGCTCTCACCATGTTTTGAAAACTTGTATGGCGAAGCGAACAGAGCGCCTGTCGGTCGCTCGGTCTTGAGATTTCCATCCGGGAGCTTTTCGCCGGCTCGCTTCTGAAGTTCTGGTTTCGGGTCGAACGTGTCTACTTGCGAAGGGCCGCCATTCATAAACAGATGGATGACGTGTTTCGCCTTGACAGGAAAGTGTGGTTCCTTGGGAAGCAGAGGATTGCCCGACGACGCTGCTGACGTTAGCTCAGGAGCCAACTGTGACAACGCCAGCCCGCCGATGCCAAGTCCGGAACGGGTGAGTAATTCGCGTCGTGAAAACATCGCGGTAGTCTCAGAATCAATAGGCTCAATCGAGGAACATGAATTCGTTCGTCAGCATCAACGTTTGGGCAAGTCGTTGCCACGGCCCGAGTGGTTCAGCGAGCGGACCGTGAAATCCGTCTTCTGATTTCCATTCGGCAGTCTCATGGTCGGTTGTACCGTTCGCTCGTCGAATCGTGACACGCCAATGAAAGCTGTCGTGACTTGAATTCTCGCGGCAATCGGTCAGGAAGTCGATTGTATCGCCACGTTTTACCTCGATCGTCATTGAATTGGTGTCGACCGACCCGTGCTGGGCGGTCCATTCGCCAAGTATCCCCTCACGACTAGACACCACACGACCTCGGACGCCATCGCCTTGCTCGGAGGGATGTTCGAGCTTGCCCTTAACGATCAACTCGCCGTCGGCTTGAGCGTACCAACGGCGAATCGCGATGTGCTCTTGATCATTTCCGGAATGGCCTCCCGGGCCATTCAATATCACCCAGCCAAGCGTCGGGTCGGGTCGTTCAGGTCCGCCTTGCCACGCGTTTCCTGCGAAGTGCGGAAGCGAGCGGAATGAGACGGGCGGCTCTGCGTCCGTGTTGTAGCTTCCGTATCCAAAACGCCACGGGTTGCCGACGAGATGTTCGGGTAACGGAATGCCGGATTCGATAAAGTTTGCTGCGAGTTTCAATTCGTCAGGCGATGCATCACGCGCTAAAACGAACCGATAGAGTTGACGTGTTCGTTCCTCGACGTTTGTGTCATCGAGTTGCTCGACGACGACTCGTGCCGAGTCTTGTACGAAGACGTTGTTCATCAAATAGAGTGCTTGTTGAGGAACGGTTGTTTCGGGACGCTGCGGCGAGTGTGTGTCTGGACTAGCAAAGTCGAATGTCCGGAACAGGCCAGGAAGGTTTTGGCGATCAATGAAAGCATAGAGGGTGCGTCGCTTACTAGGAGCTTCATTGGCGATCTGCACTGACTCGCCACCAACCGTTCGATCAAGCTGGCCGCTTGTGGTCAGGATCGAATCTCGCATCGCTTCAAAATCGAGACGACGGCGTTCAACTCGCCAAAGGAGCAGATTCTCCGGATCTAGAGCGGTGGCGTGACTACGAATCTCACTGGACTGACGATAGACGCTTGACGTTACGATGCGACGAACCAATCGTTTGACCGACCAATTGTCTTCCATGAATGTGACGGCAAGGTGATCCAACACATCACGGTGAATTGGCGTCTCACTTCTTAAGCCGAAATCGCTGGGCGTTCTCACCAAACCGTTGCCAAACAAGTGCGCCCAAACTCGATTTAAAAATACCCGAGCCGTTAGCGGGTTGTTGCGGTTAGCGATGGCTTCGGCAAGCTCGAGTCGACCGCTTCCCTGCGTGAACGGTTTCGCTTGTTCGCCGGCAAAGAAGCTCAAGTACTGACGCGGCGCTCGATCACCACGATTGCTTGGATTGCCGCGCTGAAAGATGCCAACTTCCTGCGGGTTCGCTTTGTCGACCAGTCGAAGCGGCAAATCGTCGTCCTGTTTCTCGTCGCAGCTGATGAACATGCCGTACATGCCGTAGTAGTCACGCGTCGATACCGGGTCGTACTTGTGGTCATGGCAACGGCTGCATCCAACGGTCAATCCCATCGTCCCGCGAAAGACGACGTCGATCCGATCGTCGATGATGTCGTGCGTGTTGTTGATGAAGCGGCGACCTAATGTCAGGTAACCCATTGCCGCGAGATCCGATCGATTACCGTCTTCGACAAGGCGGTCGGCTGCGAGCTGATACTTGAGGAATTGATCGAATGGCATATCGGAGTTCAAGGCATTGATGACCCAATCGCGATACTTATAAGCGTTGGGATAATTACGATCCGCCGTAAAGACATAGCCCTTCGTATCGCCAAAGCGAGCGACGTCCAGCCAGTGTCGCGCCCATCGTTCGCCAAATTGTTGCGACTCGAGCAGTTGATCGACGAGTTCCCCGTAGGCGTCCGGAGCTTCGCTCGCCTCGAAGCGGGCAACGTCTTCGAACGTGGGTGGGAGGCCGGTTAAGTCAAAGTACAGCCGGCGCACTAAGGTACGCGAATCGGCGAGCGGGGACGAGTCGATTCCAGCGGCTTCGAGTCGCGACAGCACGAAGTAGTCGGTGTCGGCCTTTGGCCACTGCGAGTTAACAACCGTCGGTCGAGGTGATTTTGTTGGAGGAACGAAGGCCCAATGCTTTCTCGCACGAGCTTCGATGCTATCGGGAGGCGGTGGAGCTGGGCCGTCACGCGGATCTATTGCGCCGTTTCGAATCCACTGTTCGAAGTCGGCGAGAATCGCTTCGGAAAGCATTCCGCTCGGCGGCATTTGGAGGTTCTCGTCTTGATACTTCATCGCAGTGAGCAAGCGACTGGCAACTGGGTCACCTGGGACAAGGACCTTGCCGTTGCCGCCGCCCTTTTCTATCGCCGCTCGATTGTCGAGCATCAAGCCGCCTTCGAGTTCGCTCGCCGCTGCGGAATGGCACTCGTAGCAATGCTCGATCAAAACTGGACGAATGCGTTTCTCGAAGAACCCGATCGCCTCGGGTGACGGCTGAGCAGCGGATGCTACCGTCTGGACGACCGACAACAGGATGGCCAGCAAAGGGGGCCGTAGGCAGGATCTGTTGCTTTGCATTGGTGCAAGCCGGGAGGGAGATCTGGCGGGAGTGACACGCAGTAATCAGCGTCGGCCACGTCCTTTGATAGTAACCAGATGGCTCTGAATCATCAACGCACGCGTAGCGATCCAGTAGCACGAGCCACTAATTCGCGATCGCATCAAGCAATCGAATGAATTTGGCTCCGATTTCGTAGAATTGGCCAATCGGTCGGCAGCGAACGACTTCGACTAAGACGAATGCTTGCTGATGTTTGGGACCGAGCGTGATCGCGAGAAACTTGTCGGAGACTGTTGTCGTATGAAGGAATCCAAGCCCGCCGGGAGAAATGTCCGTCGTTATTGCGTCGAACGGCGTTCCGAAGACACTCCCGTTGCGGTTGGAAGCACGCGCCGTAAGCTCCACCGTCAGTTTCGTCCGAGGGTGTGCACGCGCTTCGAATTGAAAACGTGTTAGCTCTTCCGCCAGCTGCTCGCCCCAAAGATAAGCGTCCGCAGATGTCGGGGACTCCAGCACCGGCTCGATTTTTGTCATGACAATAGTCCCTCCATAAGTATCTATTGAAAAACGGAGACAAAACCGGGTCGGAATTCTGGTAATTTTTCAAAAATATTCAGAAACTCTCTCTGTGAAGTGGCTCGCCACACCCCCGTTGCGGCCATTCACCTCGCGATTTTATGATTCAGGCCATGCTTAACTTGCATTCCACGTCATCGCGGCGTTGGCTGAAACAAGTCGACGAGAACCTCGCCGACGTACTCATTGATCACGCCCATTGCGAGAAGAAGGCGGCCGGGACGGCCATGAACTTGCTATTTGCCTACGTCGACAATTCAGAGCTATGTCGCGAGATGACCATGATCGTTAACGAAGAACTCGAACACTTTCACCTAGTGATCGATATCTTGAAACAACGAGGCATCGAGTTTACGCGACTAAAGCCAAGCCAGTACGGGCGCCGGCTGAATGATTTAGTCCGCAAGCAGGAACCAGAACGAGCGATCGATCGTTTGCTTGTTGCCGGACTGATCGAGGCAAGGTCGTGCGAACGATTCGGGTTGTTGAGCGAGAATCTAGAAGACAAAGAACTCGCAGAGTTTTACGACAGTCTGTTCGAGTCGGAAGCCCGCCACCACACAACGTATATCCGCCTCGCCAAGACGTTCGGAGATGACGAAGCAGTTCGGGCAAGACTTTCCGAATTAGCGGATGAAGAGGCAAAGATCATCGCGGAGGGCGAAGAATTGGCGCGTGTTCATAGTTGATAGGCGTTGACGGTGATCGCTATGTCGCACACGAGTCGGAAGAGGTTGAACGCTAGCGAGCAAACTTCAGGATTGCGATAGCCCAGTAGTAGCGGCCTCCCTCTGCATCGCATGTCTGACAGATTTCGCAATCGAAGACGTCGGTGGTAGAATTCCGCTATGACACTTCAAGAGCTTGAAAAAACGATCTCGGAACTACCGCCTGATCAACTAACCAGTTTCCGTGAATGGTTCCTTGCGTTTGACGCGAAGAATTGGGGCCAGCAGTTTGAGACTGATGTTGCTGCCGGTAGGCTCGACGGATTAGCTGATGATGCGATCCGTGAGCATCAGTCGGGCGATTCAACTCCACTATGAATCACCTCGCCAGTCGCGAGTTTTGGAAGTGCTACAACTCGCTGGCAGATGACGTCCAAAAGTTGGCGAATAAGAGTTTCGAGCTGCTTAAAGGAGATCCGACACATCCATCTTTACACTTAAAGAAAGTTGGGCGATTTCGTTCCGTACGAGTGGGCCTGCAATACAGGGCAATGGCGGTAGAAGTGGAATATGGGTTGCTTTGGTTTTGGATCGGCAACCACTCCGAATATGAACTCATCATCGGAGGATAAACGCACCGCTCGCTTATTGTCGTTAAGCGAGCGGTATTGTCGTGTCGCATTGATTAGCAACGTTCCGCCTTCATTGATCGCGGACTATCATTTGCTAGACTGAGGGCTCGCCAGGCCCACACTCACCCGTCGTCGTGTTCCGGCGATTCGCGACCCCCTTCGAGAATCTGATAGGTACACGTGTCTACATCCGAAACAGACAGCGGCAACCGAGAGACCGTGCTTGCGGATTATCATCCGCTGGTTGGACTCGACGAGCAGATTTCCGAGTTGCAAGAGACGGGTTCGTATTTCCATCAGCGTGGTTGGTCTGTCGGAACGAGCAGTAACTACAGTGTGATCCTTGATCGCGATCCTTGCGAGTTGCTCGTCACGGCTAGCGGGAAAGACAAAGGTCGGTTGAGCGAGCTTGATTTTGTTCGTGTCGGTGGAGACGGCACACCACTAGTGCCGAATCAGCCGAAGTCGTCCGCCGAGACGCTGCTCCACTGCGTCATTGCTCAGGAGTTGGAAGTTGGGGCGGTCCTGCACACGCATTCGGTTTGGGCGACTCTATTGTCCGACTTGTATTTTGAGGAAGGGGGTGTGACGCTCGAAGGCTATGAGATGCTGAAGGGCCTGGCCGGGATCGATACACACGAGCATCGATACCGCTTGGAGATATTCGAGAACACGCAAGACATCCCGATCCTCGCAGCTCAGGTGCGTCAGCGATTGATTGACCCAACGGATCCACTGACGTACGGCTATCTGATTCGGCGTCACGGGATGTACACGTGGGGACGCGACTTGGACGAGGCGCGGCGACACATCGAAGTCCTTGAGTTTTTGCTCGAATGCGAAGGTCGGCGATTGATGTTGGAAGGAGCCATTCCGCGAAGTCAGTGAACGAACGCAATTCGATTCATCGATGAGATTGATCGTAATCAACCTAGGAGAAGACACATGGCCAAGATTAGTGTGCCAGACGAGAACCGACAGATTACTGACGTCGACGAGATTCGCGAATTCCTCGCGCCGTTTGGAATCTGGTACGAAAAGTGGGAAGTTGAAGGGCGCATCGGACCAGAAGCTACGAACGAAGAGATCCTCGAAGCTTACTCGGACGAGATCGAGCGACTCAAAGCGAAGGGCGGGTTCGTCACAGCGGACGTGATCAACGTGACCCCAGAAACGCCTGGCTTGGACGCGATGTGTGCCAAATTTGCAGACGAGCATACGCATAGCGAGGACGAAGTGCGTTTCACCGTTAAGGGACGCGGCGTCTTTCATGTCAATCCAGGCGATGGCCCCGTGTTTGGAGTGACGGTCGAAAGCGGCGATTTGATCAACGTTCCCAACGGAACACGTCATTGGTTCAATCTGTGTAGCGATAAGACGATTCGATGTATCCGGCTGTTCGAAGATGCTTCCGGCTGGGCTCCGCACTATGTTGATGATCCCATCCATCAGAAATATGAGGCTGTTTGCTGGGGGCCCGACTACCTTCCGCCAGCAAAAGACATGAAGCCAGTAGTTAAAGTCTGATGTCGACGCTGGAAAGTCAAATCGGTTGAAACATTTCGGATTCCCGGTATCGAGAGTTGATACCGGGAATCTTTGTTTACGGAGTCGTCGGAATGCTCGAGTTCGCTGGTCGTGGAATACTGCTCGACATCGAAGGTACAACGTCGTCAGTGAGCTTTGTCTACGACAAGATGTTTCCGTACGTACGCCGTGAACTCGCCGAGTATCTTTCGAATAACTGGGATTCTGAGAACACTGCGACGGCGTGTGAGCTTGTCGCAGTCGACGCTGGCCACGGTTCGTTTGCTGCGTGGAGCGCGGACATGACATCAGATGACCAGCGACAACGTCTGATTTGCGATGAGATCACGCGTTTGATGGATGGTGACCTGAAGGCCACCGGCTTGAAGCAGCTTCAGGGTCTGATCTGGAAGGCGGGATTTGAGAGCGGCGAGTTGCAAGCACATGTCTATGATGACGTGCCGACGGCGCTGACAGAGTGGAACGAGGAAGGCGTCGACGTTCGAATCTATTCATCTGGCAGCGTTGCCACGCAAAAGTTGTTTTTCGAACACACGATCGCCGGAGACTTATTGCATTGCTTTCGTGGACATTACGATACGACCACGGGGCCAAAGAAAGAAGTCGCAAGTTATCAGCAGATTGCCTCGGCATTTGGCCTGCACGCAGCGGAACTCCTCTTCATCAGTGATGTTGTTGCGGAGTTAGACGCGGCGCGTTCGGCGGGGTTGCAGACTGCGTTGGCTCTTCGCCCTGGTAACGCCGACGTTGAGCCCTCTCATGGACATATTGAGATTTCGACATTTGCAGATGTGAAGATTTGTAAATCGTGATTGGCGCGAATCGCTTGACTCTCGCTTTGCTTGCGCTAACATTCCCATCGAGCAGCGCTTTGGGAGCGATGTTCATTTGAGGGCCGAGGGCGCGTGAGACGCTAGCACTTCTTTCTGTGCCGAGGCCGCTGCCAATTGATTCCATGACGGAACGGTTGCCGTGGGCAACTGAATGAGTCGTCGAGCCGGATTGCTCGTCGCAAGTTGGAATGACCGACGTTTCGGTCACTCGAACGGTTCCAAGTCATAGGAGTCTCTCGTGATGGATCGCAAGACGTTCTCTTGTCTCTGTGTTGCTGTCGTCTCGTTAACAGCCGTAGCTAGCGCCAAATCACCAAGAGTTCGATTCGACATGATGCCTGTGGTGGCTTGTCGAGATGTAACCGACGACGCGTTTGCGCTGATGCATCCTGATGAACGACTGCTCGAAGCAAAGTTCGAGATTTCGTCGATCTTGGACTCCGGGACCGAATCAGATCTGACCGAATACTTCTTTCGTATGACGAGCCCCCAACAGAGTTTTCATGTCGTTGACTATTCGCCGCGAACGACGTTGGCATCAGGCTACAGCGGCGGCATTTCAATCGAGAAGAAGACAGAGGATTCGAAAGGGATTGGGCTGACGGCAAGCGGTGGTTGGGAGTCTGCAAGGCTAACTGGCCACGGCGATGCGGGAACGAAGAATACGCTGACGACGAAATACGAACTCGTCGCTCCAATGGAATCGGTGACAGCAGCCGGAACCATTGAAAGCGGATATGGCGTGTATTTCAAGATTCGACGTTCACGACAGGGCACGTTGGAAGGCGCAAAGGAATACCAAGTAGTCTTCCGGTCGCCGCAAGATTGGCGCGGCGACATCCTGCACGTTCACTGCGAGGCACGAGGTGTTAAACGCGGCATTGTTCATCAACTCGACGAAGAGACGTCATTCGGGTTCGGGCAGTTTCCAATTGCTCTGTACTTGGCTGGAGACGAAGAAGCAAAGCGTATCGCCGAGCAATTTGCAGCCTCGAATCACAAGCTGCGGACGACGGCGATCGATAGTCGGCGCGAGATCAAGCGTCGAAGCTATCCGACGGTGCTGCACGAATTAGGCGGATTGCTTGAACTCGCCGAACCTAAGATTCCAAAGAGTTGGTTGCAACAGTTGCTGAGTGATAACGCACCGGGGCATGGATTCGAGAACCGGTTGCCAGCGCAGGTGAGATCAGCTGCTTCGGACTATCTCGTCGCGAAGCGCGCGTTACGAAAGTTGAAGCAGTAGAGGAAGTTGGTGCGGCTGTCGCCGACACCCTACCAAAACCGCAAAGGCGTTCTACGCGTCTAGGGCTTCGATCACTAAGTCGCCAACTTCGGTCGTGTTATATCCCATCTTGCCAGCGGCTTGGCTCTTCATCTTCGTGCCAGTGACGATCTGGATCGCCTTCAGGATACTCAGGCCGGATGCTTCGTGTCCGGTTTGTTCCAGTAGCATCGCAGCGGCACCGATGGCAGCGATTGGATTGATGACGTTCTTGCCGGTGTACTTCGGGGCACTGCCGCCCATTGGCTCGAACATGCTTGTGCCGCCTTGATCGGGATTCAAGTTGCCTCCCGCGGCAACTCCCATCCCACCTTGGATCATCGCTCCGAGGTCGGTGATGATGTCTCCAAACATGTTCGTCGTTACGATCACGTCGTAGTACTCGGGGTTCTTCACCATCCACATGCAACACGCATCGACATGATTGTAATCGGCTTCAACATCTGAGTACTCTTTGGCAACGTCTTGGAACGTTCGCCACCACAGATCGTGTCCATAGGTCAGCACGTTCGTCTTGGCCACGAGCGTCAGCCGTTTTCCCTTAGGGCTGTTGCGTTTTCGAGTGTACTCGAATGCCCAGCGGATACACCGTTCGCAACCCTTGCGAGTGTAGATCGCGGTTTGTGTCGCAACTTCGTCAGCGGTGTGCTTCTTCAGAAAGCCGCCGATGCCTGCGTACATGTCCTCGGTATTTTCACGCACGACGACAAAGTCGATGTCATCGGGGCCTTTGCCTGCCAGCGGGGTGTCAACGCCGGGGTACAGCTTCACAGGACGCAAGTTGATGTATTGATCAAGCTGGAAGCGAAGCTCAAGGAGCAGGCCTTTTTCCAGGATGCCGGGTGCAACATCAGGGTGCCCAACAGCTCCCAAATAGATTGCATCAAACTTCTTTAGCTCGTCGACAGCACCTTCAGGAAGCGTCTCGCCGCTTCGCAAGTAGCGTTCGCCACCAAAGTCGAAGTCAGTCGTCTCGTAGTCGATTCCGTCGCGTTTCGCTACTGCGTCGAAGACTCTCAAGGCCTCGGCTGTGACTTCAGGGCCTGTTCCATCGCCGCCGATCACGGCAATCTTCAGTTTGTTGGAAGCGCTCACTGGAATCGTCCCTTATATGCTGTTTTGGAGGTTGATATCGTTTGTTGAAGGCCGTTGGATGCCGACAAAACGCGTGATTCTAACAGGCGCGGCGAGTCGCTACAAGTTGCTCGACAGCGTTCAGCAGGCGTGTAGAACTGTGACGAGCGGGGGCGTTTCAGGATCGGACAATTATGCGACACCGCATCATCTCGTTGCTTCCAAGTGCTACCGAAATCGTAGCGAGTCTCGGTTGCGAAGACCTGCTTGTTGGTCGATCGCACGAATGTGACTTTCCGGAGTCGGTAGGGCAATTGCCGGTTTGTTGCGAGCCGCAAATTGATGTCAGTGGTTCGAGTCATGAGATCGACAAAAATGTTCGTAGTTCGTTACGTGATGCGCTGTCCATTTATCGTGTGCTCAGCGAACCGCTACGACGCCTTGCACCCACAATCTTAATCACGCAGACGCAATGCGATGTTTGCGCCGTGAGTCTGCACGACGTTGAAAACGCTCTTGGCGAATTGGTCGAGTCGATACCCACAGTTCTCGCGCTCGCACCGATGGCTTTGGTTGACATTTGGGATGACATACTGCGAGTTGCTCGAGTTATCGGTGAGGAGCAACGTGGAACGGATCTCGTGGCGAGGCTGCAAAGGCAGTTAGACGAACTGGGTGCGACAGTCAACAAGCCTAAGGCGAGACCAACTGTCGCTTGCATCGAGTGGATTGATCCGCTGATGACCGCCGGCAACTGGACACCTGAACTCGTGAAGATCGCGGGAGGTGAACCTGTTCTGTGCGAGTCCGGCAAACACTCGCCCTGGATCTCTTGGCAGGATCTTCGACAGGCCGACGCCGATTACATAATCGTGATGCCCTGTGGCTTCAGCATCGAACGAACCAAACAGGAACTTACGCTCCTGACAACGAATCCCTACTGGGATCAGCTATCGGCGGTCCGCCATCGCCGAGTATTCATCGCCGACGGAAACCAATACTTCAATCGTCCTGGGCCCCGCGTTGTCGAGTCGGCACAGATCATTGCCGAGATACTCGATCAAAGTGACGCGACAGCGTTGCATCAAGGAGGTGGCTGGCAACCACTCAGTTCTGGCTAAAGCCAAGATGTGCCGGAGTCTCGCGACCTACCGGGTTCTTAATGAATTGACGGTAGCATTCCGGGCAAAGATCAAAGCGACGTTTCTGATAAACGTCATCACCGATGAGATCGCTGTCTGAATCGTCGATCCGCTCCAGGATCTCTTGGAGTTCAAGCAAGTGATCGCGATCACCTTCAAGCTCGTCCGCATCGAGCGGATCCATTGCTGCTTGCACTTCCAGCTTGACGACATAACGCAAGTCTTCGATTGGATCGATGACGCGTTTACACCGGTCACACGAGTGATGAATCATCCTGAGGCCCTTGATTAAGGAAACGAATCAGAAGTGATCTACGGTGAACGTTCCAACGATCACCTCCGAAGTTCATCCTAATGCGAACGCATTCGCGACGGCAAGTCGAGTACGCGATTTTTTTCTGGTATCTTTTATAGCAATGCTTTCAGGCTGGCCTGTTGAAATCGTGCGGGCTAGAATGGTAGCGACGCTCGTTGCATGGATTTCGGCGACGAGGCTCGTATGACGACACGATCGCGTTGGAGGAGAACGACGCAAATTCGTGGTAAGCCGATGACTCGATACCTCGCATTGGTTCGAATGACGCGGCGCAATTTCTCGGAGACTCCCAATGAGTCAAGAGGAACGAGGGCGAGTTCTAAACTCAAGTGTCCTCGTATTGAACCGACATTACATGGCGTTGCGTGTGATCACCGCGCGGCGGGCGTTCGTTCTCTTGTATCGTGAAGCGGCGGAAGTGATCGATATCGAAGATGGGCAGTTCTGCAATTACGACTTCGATTCGTGGTGCGAGTTAAGTCAGTTGCGTGGTGAGGATAAGCGGCATTATGACGATTGGGTGCGCGCTGTTCAATTTGATATTCAAGTACCGCGAATTGTTCGTTTGGTTCGCTTCGATAAGCAATACACGACCGCAGTGCGCCTGAATCGACGTTCACTCTTCGCTCGAGACGGGCATTGCTGTCAGTATTGCGGCCAGAACTTACCACCTAGCCAGCTGAGTCTGGATCATGTCGTGCCGCGCAGTAAAGGTGGACCAACGACGTGGGAAAATGTTGTTGCTTCGTGTGTAAAGTGCAATACGAAGAAGGGTGGCCGCACGCCGCAAGAGGCTCGAATGGACTTGAGGACGGAACCGCGTCGACCGAGCCAAAATCCCATGCTCACGGTAAAGCTCGATAATCCAAAGTACGAGAGCTGGAAAACGTTCTTGCCGAAAGGCCGGGGCGCGAACGATTCCGGTTAATTGAGATTACTCTTCGGTATCATTTTCGGCGGTTGCCGCCTCTTGGAAGCCTTTGCTCAGCGCGCGGCCTATCGGTCCAAAGACCGAGCCGCCTGAATTCGCATCGGCTTCGTCGGTTTCACCTTCGACGGCGCCTCGCAAAACTCGGGCGACAGATCTTAAAGTGTCTTCGGCGGAGCTCGAGTTCGCGACAGGTTCGCTCGGTCCTTCAGACGAGAACTCTACTGGTGGCGCAGGCGCAGGATCTTGCGGTAATTCGGGCTGCGGTCGTGACTCGACGATTTGTGGTTCGAGGTTCCCGATTACTTCTTGCTCTATCACGGGAGGTGTCGAGTCGGGAATTGGTGTTGGAGTCGCCGGAGCAGTCTCCGCTTCAGAAGTTGTCGAGCGAACATTGCAAGCTGTGAGAAGCAGTAGGCTGATCGCTGAGAGGCTTAGAATCAAAGATCGCATTAGTTCGGTCCTTGAACAAATGATGTTAGAGTTGAGGACGAGTTACTGTAAGTCTATCCCGTTACCCATCCTCGCGGCAATCCATTCTGGCGACACAAAGCGACGTAACAGATTTTGGATAGCCTGATCGAGTGACTTGCGGGTTTCCTCAGGAAGCAGATCCAGATCGAGCGGTTTGCCTTGCTCGTCGACGAAGCCTTGCCAACGTAACGTAAGCGGCCAGCCAGACGAACGCGCGGCGAAGTTGATCTGCTCGGCCACGCGCAAACCCCACAACATACCGAACGAATCGCGAAAGTCGTGCCAAACGAGATTAAGCGACGCAGGCATCTTTCTCCGGCGACACGCTAGCTGTAACGCCACGATGCAGGCCAATGCGCAGCAACTGACTCCAATGGCCGTCTGAGACGACTCGACATAATCCCGAGCTAGCGGCAGCGAGGCGGCGAGCATCATGACTTGTCCGCTGCCGAACAGAACAGCGGCAAACCAAAAGCGCGTTGGGAGAGAGTTGACAACTCCTAACGCAATCAAGATCAACATGAACCACGAACGTGCGCCTTGCAAATCTGGCATTTGGCCATGTCGCAACACCAGACTCTCGGCGACCGGCAGCACCAGAATCGCCCAAAGCGATAGCACAACAAAGTGCCAGCCGCGATCTTGAGGACGCTTCGCGCCGAGCAAAGAGATCACGGGACAGAAACTAGTTGCTGCCGCAGCAAAGGTAACTGCATCGGTCCAACCCGTCGAAATATCCATCGAGCCACTCGCTGTGAATGCAACGACGAGTTGTGTGCCGCCGATGGCGCTTAGGCTGCCCAGCATCCACCGCCATGGGCCTGACAGAGTCGTGCTTGTCACCAATGCCCGATGTCGAAGCAACAGACCGCACGCGGTGACGGTGAGTAGGAACACCCAGAGCGTTGGAGATGCAATGATGAGTACGGCGAAAATCGGCATGGCACTGCGGCATAAATGATACGACCCGCACAGGCGGCCCTCGACCACAATGCGGATCTGTGCGGCGTCGCCAAATGGCAACAGACTCGATGATAGATCCAAGCGATTGAGCGACAAGGGGATACGATCGGTTTGGGTTAGCCAGACGTGTGCTATCGGCTGGGAGTGTTGAAAAAAAAACAACGGTTGCGTTTGCTCTACACGCAATTGCATCCCATGTTTCCACAGACGCACAGTAGTGGCTTGGAGGCAGTGTTTGTCTCGAGCAACAGAATGGGAGCACCCCGCACGGTTAGCGTAGCGCGTGTGAGATGCGGATTATGTTTCCGCGAAACTTGGGTTCCAGTCCCGTTGTGCGTATTGCGAGTTGCACCGCTTCACTTACAGGAGTTCTACCGATGTACAAGTTTCTCTCAGCCATGTTGATTGCTTTTGCCATCAGCACTCCCGCCCAGGCGGATATTTTTGGAATTTTCTCCTCGAATGTCGGTCCCGAACAAGTTGTGGAAGGTCACGCCTACGCCCCTACGCAAAGTGCCGTCGTGGATGGATCGATGCATGGCTATCCGTTCTACAGCGGATGCTGCGAGCAGAAGTCTTCTTGCAGTACAGGTTTGTGGGACGGCTTCTGTTCGAGCAAGGGTTGTGGGACGAAGTCCTGTCGTTCCCGTTGTCAGGGACGCGGTCTCCACGGACACGCGAAAGGCGGCTGCGGTTACACAGACGCATGTGGTTGCGGTGGCAAGTCGAGTTGGGGACACCTGAGCTATCGTGGACTTGGAAGAAAGGGTGGCTGCGGGGTCGGCAATCCTTGTGGCAGCAAAGGCTGCGATACATGTGACCCCTGTGGGCCGAAGCATCATTGCCGTCTCGGCCTATTCGATTGGCTACACTTTGGTCAGGGGCACGGATGCAGCGTCTGTGGCGATGTTGGTTGCAGTAGCTGCGCTGGCGGCAAAGGCGGTTTCAGCAAAGGTGGCTATATCGAACATGCTCCGGTTCAGGGATACGACAAGGCCTACTACGGAGCACCCACGGAAGCCATAGACAACCCGACGCCACAGCCGCCCGAGGTCATCGTTGCACCGACTTCGATCTCGGATCGTTCGGCTTGGCGACGACCGGGGTTCGCGAATCCATTCGCACAACCCCTCAGCTACTAAGTACGGCGCTGGTTACATCAAGCGACCGGTGCTTCAGTGCGAGATGTTTCTACGACATCGGAAGCTGAGCCAGACTGGGGAGTATGGTTTGGTGACCGCCGAGTAGAGTTGAAACAGGCGAGTTTCCATGAAGGGGGCTCGTCTGTTTTTTTGTTAACGGCGAGCGTAACGCCATCGAGTGCGAGTGCCTCGGCTGTCAGACGCCGAAGAAAAGCTAGAATCAGCTTCAGCCGACCCACCGTCGGGGCCGATACAAATCATATAAGGATACCGGGAGGGCGAGATGGCCCCGGTCATCTCGTTTCAGGATAGAGGTCATGGTATGACGACGGAGCGACGTACCATGGCCTTTTTTATGCGCGCATAGATAAATCCCGCAAAACGGCGTCGAACATATTTCTTCGACGATCCCACCAAAGTCCGCACCTCGCGCAATCCGACCAAATGTAATACGCCCGTTGGTTGGAGCGGCTCAGCCCGACGTGGGGTTTCGGTTCAACCACTGGGTGAGCGTTGGCGATTCGCACGACCGCGTCGCACGTGGACCTGATTACCCAGCAGACTTGCTTACAAGGTAGTTTTCGAGTCGTGAGCACAACTAATCCCCGACGAATCGTCATGCTCGCACGTCGCGTTAAAGGCCGATTTCAAACCGCTTGGACTAGGGTCCGCCGCTTCGTTCTACATTCGGTTTTACACGCTGATGATCCGCCTGGACGCCTTGCGTTGGGAGCGGCGATAGGTGTGTTTGTTACTTTTACGCCGACGTTCGGATTCCAAATGGTATTGGTTGTCTTTGCAGCGTGGTTGTTGCGAGCTAACAAAGCGGTCGGGCTACCGATCGTGTGGATCTCGAACCCCGCGACGATGATGATTATCTACTATCCTTGCTATTTCATTGGCCGAACATTGCTCGGTAGGGAGCCCATCGGCCAGCATTGGTGGAGCGAGTTGCGGGAGCCTCCACCCGGTTGGTGGCCTGGCCTGGAGTTCTACTGGACGCGGTTACTTGAAATCGCGACACCACTCTGGCTCGGCAGTATCGTCGTGGCGACTTGCACAGCGATTCCAACCTACTATATCGTCTATCATCTCATTTGCATCTATCGCTTACGGCGGTGGGGCCAGTTGACGCCACCTGCCTAAAAGTCATACGGCGTCCTTGCAAGTCGACTTCCGAGCGGAGATGCTTGTAGCTTCCGTCCGGAAGAAGCTGACACTTTGCGAGGAATCTTTGATATGACGACCAGCAACGCTCCCCAGATCCTGCTACGTAAACACACGCGCCGCGAGTTTCGTGAACGGATGAACTCCGGCGAACTACAGGCCGTGATCATTCCTGTGGCGGCGATCGAGCAGCATCTCGAACATCTGGCCATGGAACACGATTGGCGCAGCGTAACGCATGTAGCCAACGCGGTCGCCGAGCGGTTGCGGCCTCATGTTGTTGTCGCGGAGGGCCTGATGGCCGGTATCAGCGAGCATCACATGAACCATCCGGGCACGCTGTCGTTGACGCCAGCGACGTTTATGGCCGTCGTTCACGATCTTGTGGACAGTATGTATCGAGCTGGATTCAAAAACATCCTTGTCCTGAATGGACACGGCGGCAACGTCGCGCCCATGCAAGCCGTCTGGGATCAATTCATCCGCCGCTATCAAGTGAACCTGCAGTTCATGCCGTATTGGGATGTATACACAGCGCAAGACGCGGAGGAATTGATGGACAGTGGTCAGCGCCTGCCGCAAGATCTTCCCGGCCACGCCCAAGAGTTCGAGACATCGTTCGCACTCGCTGCGTTTCCCGAGAACGTCCGCACCAAGATGTGGACCGACCAACCGGACCAGAAGCCCGCGATGGCCACCGCCGAAAAGGGAGCCGCATTTATCGAGCGAACGGTCGACCGAGTCAGTGCATATGTTCAAGATATGATCGATGGGAGAAATGTTGTTGAGATTCCGTCGTTTCATCCGTGAGAAATCGATAATCGATTCGTAAGTCCAGCGTCGGCGCGAACGATTGGGAAGACTTCGAGACGGCGCTGTTTGGTTTGACGAGCCTCATCTTTCCTTCGCGCCGCGTTAACTCAATCGTGGTCGTTAGCCAGCAAAGCCGTAACGTGCGTTGAGCCATGAATATCCTGCAACCTTGGAATGTCTTTTTTCTCGTCGGCTTCGTTGTCTATTCCTGGATTCGTCATGTGTTCATCGAGCGCACCAGGGGCGAGAAGAAAGCTGTCAGTCGCTTCGATGGGTTGGAAAAGATCCTGTTAACCGCGATGGTTCCGCCAATCCTTCTTCTTCCCGTTCTCTATTTGTTCACACCTCTACTCGCATTTGCGGATTATCGGCTTCCGATGTTCGTTCCCTGGATTGGCGCCGCGACGATGGTGGCTTCACTCTGGCTGTTTTGGCGATCCCACACCGATTTAGGCCAAAACTGGTCGGTTAGTATAGAGCTGCGCGAAAATCATGAACTCGTCACGCAAGGCGTCTACCGTTACGTTCGCCATCCCATGTACGCATCAATTTGGTTGTGGGGCGTTGCTCAGGGAATGCTGTTGCAAAATTGGTTCGCTGGCTGGTCGGTGTTGCCGGCGTTTGCTGCAATGTATCTTCTTCGCACGCCTCGCGAGGAGCAGTTGATGTGCGAGTTGTTTGGCGAGGAATATCGCGAGTACATGCGTCGGACTGGTCGGCTCTGTCCACGAATAAGGATCAAGAGAGCTGACTAAAGAACATCCACCGGAGTTGCGGCCTGGGCGGAATGTGAATTCAGCGTCGCTGGCCGCAAGTCGCTGATGTTAGGCGTTGCGCTAATGAACCAACGATCGTTCCTCAAGTCCTTGTCGTCGTACGTCTCCGGAGTCGGCCCATGAAAAAAGCCTCGGCTCGCGAGACGCGAACCGAGGCTTGTAAGCAGCGATTGAAACAAAGGCACGAGCTACTTGTTGCCGAATTCGGGGCGTCGACGGCCAAGTTGGGTTTGGAGACGTTGAACGATGCTGCTGTGCATCTGACTGACGCGGCTTTCGCTGAGATCGAGTGTGGCACCAATCTCTTTCATCGTCAGCTCTTCGTAGTAGTAGAGGATTATGATCAATCGCTCGTTGCGATTCAGACCTTTCGTGACTAGCCGCATCAGATCCGTCTTCTGGACACGACGCGTCGGATCTTCACCCTTCTTGTCTTCAAGGATGTCGATCTCGCGGACATCTTTGTAGCTGTCCGTCTCGTACCACTTCTTATTCAAGCTGATCAAGCCAACCGCATTGGCTTCCGTGACGAGCTTTTCGAGTTCTGGAACCGACAACTCCATCTGAGCGGCCAGTTCTTGTGGCGTCGGCTGGCGGCCGAATTTTGTCTCGAGTCGCTTGTTAGCCTCGGCGAGCTTACTAGCTTTGGAGCGGACGAGTCGTGGTACCCAGTCCATCGTGCGCAGCTCGTCGAGCATCGCTCCGCGAATTCGCGGCACGCAATAGGTCTCGAACTTTACGCCTCGACTCATATCGAACGCGTCGATCGCGTCCATCAAGCCGAACACGCCAGCGGAGATCAAGTCATCTAACTCGACGCCTTCAGGCAAACGAGCCCAGATGCGTTCACCGTTGTATCGCACCAACGAGAGATATCGCTCGACGAGTTTGTTCCGCAGTTCTTTGCGAGTGAGATCGGCTTTGTAGTCGATCCAGATCTGTTTGATCTCTTCGTCGTTAAACTTCGACCGAGGGGTCGTGGGGAACCGTGTCTGATGTCTCTTAGGTGCGTAAATCGTAGCCATGCAATCCTCCATGATTGGTCTCACGTCAAACGCGGCAAACGATGCCGCAGGTGACGCTGGCCACTCGCGTCATGCGAGTGTGTGCCCGAAGGCCGTTGGTTTTGATCTTGCGATGAAGTAATGATTCCTAACTAGCGTTCGTTTTGGCCGCCTCGCGAGCTTGCAACTCTGTGTCGAAGTTAGTTTTGACGGCTTCGATAACGATCGAGTCCGCCATCTGTCCGACTAAATAGCCGATACCGGCAAATAGGAACAAACAAATGGTGGCGAGCATCATTGTCGACTCGACGCTGCTGGTATCGATAACGCTACGAGCCAAGATCGTTACGAAAGCGAGCGGACCGAGTATGCCAGCATACGTTCGACCCATCTCGTTCTCCGTTTGGCCCGCAAAGTTCTACTAGTCCGACTAGCTTAACGTTCAGCGGCGTAAAGACGCGCTTTCTTTCTATCGGCATTCCTTCGGTTTGGGTTGAGCAGAAAATAATGCTTTCGCGACTTTTGCATGTCGCGCCTGTTGATTGGAGTGTGAGTTATGCGGTTCTCGTTTCGGGGGCCGTGGCGACAAGGCACCTTGCGAGTTCATTGATTGCACGCGACGCGATAGCCGTCGGTTCACCCAACACGAAGGGTGTATTGCATGCTGCACCACGCAGCGCCGCACCATCTTGCGGAACTGTCGCGGCGAGGTGGACCGTCGTGCCGAGGAACTTCTGGCAAGAACTGTTGACTCGGTGGTGTACATCGACGCCTTGGGGAGTGCCTGTCGCGAGATTCACGACCAGCCCCAGTGAACTGCCGGCGGCGGACGCTAGGTCGGTCTTGATACGAGCATAGGCATCCATGACGGCCACGTTGTCGGGTGTTGTGACGAGCAACACGTCGTCAGCCACCGGCGTAAATCGCCGGGTCAACTCGCCACCGCTGCTTCCAAGATCCAAGATCACGACGTCCGCGTGCCTTCCGAGTGTTGCGAGTTGGCGTTGCAGACGCTCGTAGGAAATGTCGGCAACACAGCGATCGCGCAAGTGTTTGTCATCCAAATCGCGGTCGCTGATGGTGGGTAAGCTTAGGCCGGGCACGATTTGAATGCCGGAAGGCCCGGGACGTAAAGCTTCATGGATGTCGTGCCGCGCCTCGGACAAATCCGTTTCCCGTTGGTATTCGGAAAGACCGCAGAGCGTCGCTACGTCCGAACGATGCGAGTTGCCATCAACAATGACGACTCGCGACCCCTGCTCCGCTAACGCGACCGAAAGATTAACGGCAATGGTCGTCACACCGACGCCACCCTTTCCGCCCGTCAAGACGATCAGGCGAGGCGGTGGTCCCGTTGCGATTGGCTGCTCTCGCATCGCGCGAAGTACGAGCTTTCGGAGTTCAGTGGCTTGATCGATCATTGTCGTTTACCCTCATCTCATAGCAGAACTCGTGAGAGTTCCGTTCTCTGAAGTCTCGCGACTTCAGCTACCGTCGTTCCCAAATGAGCGGCAGCAATCTCATTCGTCACATGTCCCGAGAATCGCCCTCGCCAACTTACGACGATCCGCGGACGCAATATCTTCAGGGACGTTCTGTCCGTTCGTCACGTAGCTGATCGGGAGCCTGCTGCTGCGAAGTACAGGCAGGATGCAGCCGAGTCCGGTCGTTTCGTCGAGCTTCGTCAACAGCAAGGACGTCGCACCGACTTCGGCGAACCGGTCGGTGGCTTGCTTCATGCTTGTCGGACTGGCGACGCTGCTAAGCACGACGTGTACTTCGTCGGCGTGTGCTTCATTCAGCATGGCTTTGAGTTCTTGAATGCGAAGGTCATCTTTGGGACTGCGTCCAGCCGTGTCCATCAGGATCAAGTCGAGATCAGCCAGGCGAGCGATGGCTGACCGCATCTCCCGAGGGGTGGAAACGACTTCCATCGGCAAGTCGATGATGTCTGCGTAGGTTCGCAGCTGATCGACGGCCGCGATGCGATAGGTGTCGACTGTAATCAGACCGACGCGTTGTTTTTCTCGTAGATGGAAGTTGGCGGCAAGTTTAGCGATCGTCGTTGTTTTGCCGACGCCTGTTGGTCCGACAAGTGCAACGATCCGTCGCGTGCCGGGTGTTATATGAATCGGTCCCGAGCATTTCAGTTCTTCTTCCAGCAGTCGAGCGACACGAGACTTGACCAACATGCGATCTTTCAAGTCTGCTGCGGAGAGCCCTCTTTGCACACGTTCGAGCATCTCCCGAGCCAGATCTTCGCTGACCTCGGCATCGATCAAATCCGTGAATAGTTGGAACAGCGACTCTGGCAGGTCACCCTTGGTTGTCTTGGCCGATTCGAGAGAAAGATGTTCGACCAGCGAATCTGGCTCGGCCGTGTTGCCCTTGAGATCAGAACGGAATTTTGCGCGGAAGTCATCATAGTCAGCAGGTGGCAACGGTTTCGTGTCGGTTGCAGGATTCACGTCGTACGTTTTCGCCGGCAAGCGACTGGGCACATCGATGGTAGCGGAAGCAGTTACCTCGATCTGCCTTCCCCCAATCCAGCGTAGCATTCCGTTGCCGACCTCGCGAGTGTGTAGTACCGATGCATCCGGCCCGAGATCGCGCCGCACTTGTTGCAACGCTTCTTGCAGCGAACTGGCTCGATATGTCTTGACGTCCATGCGGTTTTACCGATCTACAGGTTGTTGAGAATAATCAAGTTGTCAGCTATCTGGTGTCGCGTCCGTGACGATTCCAAGTGACTCGATAATCGTATCGCGAGTGATTTCGTTGTAGCTCAAGACGATCAAATGCGGCAGGTTCGACGAGGTCAACTGTCGCAATCCGGGGCGAATCTGTGGGCTGACGAGAACGATCGGCTTACGGCTCGTTTGCGTCAGGGTTCTTAGTTCATCGGCGATCAACTCGCATGTCTTTTCGATAGCAGGCGGGGACATTCGGACATACAGCCCGCGCTCGCTGTGTTCAATTCCGGCGGCGATCCGATCTTCGAGAGCGGGATCAAGCGTTATGACGTGCAATCGCTTCTCGGCGTCTCGATATCGCGTACAAATCGTTCGAGCCAATCGATGTCGGGCGTACTCGGTAAGCCAGACCGGGTCTTTCGTCCGGCTGGCATAGTCACCGAGTGTTTCGAGTATGACGCTCAACTGCCGAATGGAGACTTGCTCACGCAGTAGCATGTGTAGAACTTGTTGAACGTCGCCCAATTTCATCACGCCGGGAATCAACTCATCGACGACAGCGGGTGAAGAATTATGCAGCTCGTCGAGCAACCGCTTCGTCGCATCACGCGTGAGCAACTCGTCCGCATGTTGGCGTACGACTTCTTTCAAGTGTGTAGCGAGTACGGCGGCGGGTTCAACCGGTGTATAGCCGAGCATTTCGGCGCGTTCGCGAACGCCGGGATCGATCCAGACGGCTGGTTGCTGGAACGCGGGATCGCGAGTCTCTTCACCGGCGATCTTGCCGCTGGTCAGCCCCGATTCCATCGCCAGCAGGCGATCGGGATGCACCACGCCCTCGGCGACGGTATTGTTGGCGATCTTGACTCGATATGTGCGTTCGTCGAGACGCATGTTATCGCGGATACGAACCTTCGGTAGCACGATGCCGATTTCGCTCGCGACCGCCTGCCGAACGCCCGTGATACGTGGTAGCAAATCACCGCCGCGATTCGGGTCCGCAAGTCGGATTAGACCGACGCCGATTTCCATCTCCATCGGATCGACGGCGAGGAAATCTTCGATCCGCTCTTCTTTCTTATTGGCTTCTTCGGAGGCGGCGTGCTCGTTGGCGACTTCGCGTTTAGCTTGTGCTGCTTCTTTACGCCGTAATTGGAGGGCTAGCACCACGCAGCTCCCGGCGATGATGACCAGAGGCACCTTGGGGAGATTCGTGAAAATGAGAACGCCAAGGAACGAACCCGCGACCAGGAGGGCCTGCGGACGAGAGAACAGTTGATCGAGGAACTGAACCGGCAAGTTGATTTTTTGCGTACTCCGCGTCACCAGCAGAGCTGCGGCTAGAGAGACTAGCAAGGCAGGTACTTGGCTGACGAGGCCGTCACCGATTGTCAGACGCGTGAATAATTCGCCTGCCTGCATCAAAGACATTCCATGTTCGACGACACCGATGATCAAGCCGCCGACAACATTAATCAGCGTAATCAGAATGCCAGCAACTGCGTCA
The DNA here is from genome assembly GCA_014381825.1 of Planctomycetota bacterium. Classification (GTDB taxonomy): domain Bacteria; phylum Planctomycetota; class Planctomycetia; order Pirellulales; family Pirellulaceae. The sequence goes on along the minus strand of JACNKX010000104.1, from coordinate 42,403 downwards.
CCACGAACGAACTTACTCGCACCGTCCATCGCTCCATAGAAGTCGGCTTGTTGAGTGATTTCATCGCGACGTGTTTGCGCTTCGTGTTCATCGATCACGCCGGCATTCAGATCGGCATCGATCGCCATTTGTCGTCCAGGCATTCCGTCCAAGGCGAACCTGGCGGCAACTTCGCTAATACGCGTCGCACCTTTTGTGATCACGACGAATTGAATCACGATGATGATGACGAAAATGATCAAGCCAACAACGATGTCGTTGCCTGCGACGAATTCTCCGAAGCTCTTGATGACGCCGCCCGCCGCGTTCATGTCGTCTGTGGCGGCACGCGTCAGAATCAGTCGTGTCGAAGCGACGTTCAGGACGAGTCTTGCCAACGTCGTAGCCAGCAGAAGCGACGGGAAGATGCTAAACTCAAGTGGTGTTTTGACGTATACTGTGGTGAGCAAAACGATGACCGCGACCGTGATATTCACAGCCAACAGCAGATCCAAGATTGCTGGCGGTAGCGGGACCAGGATCACCAGTACACTGGTGATGATCCCGACCGGAAGAATCAGGTCTTTCCAGCCGGAGAGGCGATTCATCGTGTGCCGTTTGAGACTTGGTTATTGCAACGGAAATGATCAATTCAACAGCGGGAAACGCTGCAAAGAAGAGGGCGGGAAGGTACTCAAACAGGTGATGAGTGTCCAGATCGGTTTCGCTGGACCGTGTTTTCCAGCGGTCATTGGGGAGCAGTGACGAGCCGGACTACCAGACACTATGGCGGCGACAGTCTTAGCATCGCATTTCGCCATTCGACTTCGAATTCACGAATTGGCTTACCGATCAACGCTTCGAATCGTTCGAGTTTTGACCGATCCGCGCGCGACTGAAGAGCTGCTAGCGACTTGGGGTCGAGCAGTTGTTGCTCAATTGTTAGGTAATAGGCCAGTCCCCACGCATAGTCATAATGTTTCGCAGGAGCGATTTGTGCATGGGAGGTGAGAAAGTCCTGGTCGTTCGAGAACAACAAGTCGGACAATGATAGCGTTTGAGTGCTAGCGAGATCTCGCTGGAGTCGTGCAAGCACCGCCGCGTTAGGGGCGTCAATGCGTAGTGCGTCTCCATCCAATTGCCCGACTTCAAAGATCTGTGCGAGTCCTTCATTCAACCAACGGTCAATCGAAATCGGACCATTGGCGACGACGTAGCCGGCAAGATGTGCATGGAACGCTTCGTGATACAGACGCCGAAACATACGATCCGTGATTTCGGCGAATGCAGCTGCGTTGCGCCGATTTGTCTCGCTGATTTGGCGTTCGACCAGCAATCGTTCTCGTTTCCACGCCGCATTACGCCGAGCCATCTCCTCCTTGATCTGCTCCCGTCCAACACCTTGATCGGCGAGCTTCTCGCTGAATGCCTTCAACTGTAATCGGAATCGTACGCCGTCAGTGTCCAGGCCTCGAAGGGTCTCCTCGTGCGCCGCTCGAATCCGGTCCAGTCGCCGCGAATAGCTCGTCAACTCGGCTCCGGCAAAGATTGTCCGATCGCGCGAAGCGTAGAATGCCAGGTTTTGGATCTCGATGCCGAGCGTTCTTAGGGCGGTCTGATATTCATCCACGGACCCATACAGAACGACATGCAACGGTCTTTGGTCTACGAGCGCGATTGGGATCAGCTGGCGATACGCGCGAAAGATCTGTTCGATTCGTACGATGCATCGGCGCGTTGATTCGTTGTCGGCTGTGCTGCTCAAATGAAACCAAGGGCCCGAGTATTCCCACGCGTGTGAGCTGGCTTCGGCAGCGGCAACGAGTGCGACGCGCTGTTGGTTGCCTGCCTCGATCGCGACGCGATGTCGCAGTCGGTGGACGTGATCGGCAAGCGTTTGGCGGCTCACGGGATCGACGGCCACGTAATTCTCGATGGTTGCCGGATCGACGATTCGGACCGTCGCGCTCATCGGCATTCCGGGCCGACGAAAGATCTCCACGAACTCGATTTCCATTTCGCTCTTGGACTGCAACCATCCGTCGTAGGTCGTACCGTCTTTGAGAATGATTCGTTCGAATCGCAACGCCGACGCATCGAGCCGGGGCGCGGAATCTTGTGCTGACATCTCGCGGCAAGCCAGTAGAAGTAAACAACCAGCTGCGATCGAGCAATACATCGGGTGGGTTCTAGATGCGAACATGAATGCTTGCGCCTCGTTGTCGGTCTATACAATATGCGCTCTGGAATCCTATTCGGCCAGGATCGTCCGCGTATTCCCGGTCGGCGACCGGAAGCCCCAACTCGCAGAATACCGTACCATGTGACGGTTGCTGAACCAGCCGGAATTCGAATACGGGATCAACGCAGTTGAACAAAGCATTTGTACGTGAACCAGAATTCGACGGCAAAGCATACTGCCCGCACTGTGGCTCGCTTGGCAGTGCGGTAAGCGAGGCGACCCTCGATCATCATGTTCAAGAAGAAGTGCGATCACGAATGAGCGACGCAGCTTGGTTCTGTAGCTTTATGAAGTGCGACATTGCCTACTTCGATTTATTTGAGAGCCGCGTGTCGGTTGAGGAACTACGATCGCCCGTGTATCCCAAAGATGCCGATGCACCGATCTGTGCCTGCTTCGGTTTCACGATCGAAGATCTCGAAGCTGACGTCAGCGACGGAACACCGACTCGAATTCGAGAGTTGCTTGCGAAGTCCAAATCGGATGACTCGAATTGCCGAGTACTCGCCGCAGATGGACAGTGCTGCATGCGCGAGGTACAGCGGCTGTACATGATGCGGACTGGCGGATAGCCGTCGCTCAGTCTGTCGCCCGTTGCTTGACCGATTCTCTTAGCATCGCTGTGTATAAAATCGGGACATATCACAGGCCACCTCTCCGTAAACGATCCACGCCCGCCTTCTCGATGACGCGTTCATCCGTCTCATGGGGTGGGCACGATCGCCAATGGTTGTCGGCGATGAATGCCATTCCGGTTCAGGCAACTAGGTGGCATGTTGAATCGAGTTTTGTGAAGCGGCTACCGGGTCTCGACGATCATTCCTTCTTCGTCGTAGAACCCTTCACCATCAGCGTGAAGGACGCCGGAACGGAAAAGAAATAACCAATCCCAAAGTGGCTGCAGACTGCTGAGCGTCAATTCGGTAGCACGGTTCTGCCAAAGCACATGCACGCGAACGATCGTGTTCGTCTGCCGTAAAATCTTGATGACCCGCGACGTCTGGCCCTCGCCACCATCTTGCACAGCTTCGACACGTTCCTGGATTTCGGAACGGAAAAGTGCTTCTTTTGGGCGGTTGATTTCAATTCGTGCGTAGGCTTCGTCGCCGTAATAGAGGTTCGATGTATCGAAGTGATCCAACACGTCACGATCCAAAACATCGATGTGATAATTATGGTCTTCGCGCTTTAGGCCCGTTTCGATATCGGCAAAGGCGACTTTGTCGGGATGATCGACGAAGAACGTCATGTAGTAGGGCATGATCTACCTGCGACGTGGTTGCGGGCTCGAGGTGTCACTATTCGGAGGACCATTGTCGGAACTCGGCATTGACCAATCCGAGTTGAGTCGATGAGCTGTTCGGCCCTCGATCCGCGCCTTGTCCATCTCCGATTTCACTCCCTGGATCTTCAACAAAGAAGTATTCTATTAAAGGCGTAGCCAACCGGGCTCGTGGCCAAAAGCAACTTCGCTCCGCCGCTGTGGCGGCGAGGGATCGCAGACACTACTGACACTCATTCACTTTCACTAGTGCTTTCTGAGCCATATCTCGAACCCTCTTGTTCGGATCACGCAGTCCGGCATTCAAGACGGTACGAGAGTCTTCGTCATCAGCACCGATGGCTCCGAGTCCGCGCATGACGAGACGCCGGATCTTGCCGTTGCGGTGTGTTGCAAACCGGCGGAAACATGGTACCGCCGATCGAGCGGCCTCGCCCATCTCGATGAGGGCGAGCAACGATCGGTCGAGCAATGATTCGGCATCACAGGCGTCAATTAGTGCGGGAACTGCGGCCTCCGGGTTATCCTGTCCGACGGCGAACAATGCACCAACTGCTGTTCCGCGCGTCAGCTCATCTGCGTGCAGCAAGTTTGCACATAGCAAAGGTACAAGCGCAGCCAGAGCGCGAGTAGTATCGCAGTGACCAATCGTGGCAACCGCCCGCATCGCTCGCTGCCTGATCGCAGTGTCGTCCTCGGCAAGCAGTGCGGCGAGTACCGGAAGCGTTGCATCGCGATGTTCCGCGTCGAAGCGACAGCGGTAAAGTGCTCGCGACATGTTGGCTTCGAGTGCGTCGAGTGTGGCAATCGCTTCAATCATGAGCCTGAGTTATACACATATTTCCACGGCTGGATCTATTCTCTTGTATCTTTTGCACGTCGGTTCTGGTCATCACCAATCGAGGATGAGGCGTGTGGCGCGACTAGTACGGACTCCACTTGACGTACCTGCCTTTCAACGACTGCTCGGCAGCCAATTGCAATTGGTGGTCTGTGGAAGGTAGACAGCGATTAAGAAACTCAAGCACAAGTTCACGGGGCCATCCAGCCGCTGCAGCTGCAACCCACTGTCTCAATCCACGCGGGTCGTTCGGATAGCCTCGCACCGCCTGAACTGCCGCGGGTAGCTCGGCGATCCGGAGCAGCTCAATGATTTCGGACTCGCTCGGGATCATTCGCAGCAACGCCATCGCCTGCAAGGCACCGTTGATCAATTGAAACCTCCCGTTGTCAATCGTCTCGAAGACCGGTGTCATGTCGCTTGCCGAGTCGTGCCCGATGCGCACGATCGCGTCACCGAGTCCGTGGTAGAGCGTCGTATGTTCCGTCTCGCGTCTGGCCAGCTCCCAAATGAAAGGCAATGCTGGCCGGTACTCGCAGAACCCCAGAGCGAGGATCATTTGGTATTGCGCGGACCAGGTTCGTGGATCCAGGAGTTCCTTTTGCAACGCCGCCAGGATCGCCGGACCCGCTTGACGATCCGCGAGCTTTCTTAGTCGCTTCGCACCGGACTTGCGTTTTTGCGACTGGGTATGAGCGAGTAAAGCAATTGCTTCGTTGAGCTTTTCGGGATCTGTCGTCATCGGCAAGTACCTTGTCTCATGCGCCGAAGTCTCCTGCGAGGATGGATGGCGTCAGCGAAGTCATGTTGCCCCACGGGGACAGCGGCCCAAAGCCATGCTCACAGTAAGCAATACATGTGTTCGAGGGTGGGTGCTCCAGTACCACCCAGCATGGAAAGTTTTGTTTCACTCGTGAGTGGTCCCATTCGCGTGCCTACTTCGCGCGAAACGGCTCGCTCACCACGACAAGTTTGACGAGTTCACGGAAGCCATCACCTGTGGCGGCGGACTGCCTGAGAATAGCGTCAATGTGAGGCCGGTCGGCGGGCGTTAAATGTCTGCCGAGCGCGTACGCTAACAGCTTCTCCGTGAGAGCCTGGGCGAATTGATTTCGCTGTTCAAGAAGTGCCGACTTGAGTCCTTCGATATTGTCGAAGGATCTTCCGTTCGGTAGTTCTCCGGAAGCATCGACGCTCGCATTTCGTCCGTATGTCTCTCGCCAGTTTCCGATCGGATCAAAGTTCTCCAACGCGAATCCCAACGGATCGATCTTGCGGTGACAGTCGTAGCAGCTGGCGACGTCGCGGTGCTTTTTCAATTGATCACGAATCGTTGTGGCGCCTCGAATATCGGGATCAAGCGGTTCGACATCGGGCGGCGGTGGCGAGGGTGGTGTACCGAGGATGTTTTCAAGAAGCCATACACCGCGGACAACCGGCGACGTGTCGATACCATTGGCCGTCACCGTCAGCACACTTGCTTGGCCCAGCAAGCCGCCGCGCCGTCGATCAGAAAGCGACACGAGTTCGAATCCAGTACCCTGTGGTGAATCACATCCGTAGTGTTCTGCCAGACGTTTGTTGACGAAGGTGAAGTCGGAGTCTAGGAAGTTCACGATACTAAGATCGTTGTCGATCAAGTGCTGTGTAAAGAGTCGAGTCTCCTGCCGCATTGCGCTGTCGAGATCGTAATGATAGAAATTGCGAAACTTACTCCGGTCCGGCGGTGTCGACCCAAGGTCACGCAACGTCAACCAACTGTCAAGAAACCCGCCGACGAACGCTTCCGATCGTGGGTCATCGAGCATTCTTTCGACTTGTGCGGCCAAGATGTCTGGCTTTTGGAGTTGGCCTCGCGCGGCTAAATCAATCAGCTCGTCATCGGGCATCGAGGACCAAAGAAAATAAGCGAGTCGCGAAGCGAGAGCGTGTGGCGATAGGCTCTGCTCGGATGGCGATGGCTCATCTAGGTACAAGAAATTCGGGGAGCAGAGGACCATCTTCAGGCCATCGGCATAGGCATTGATCGGGCTTCTTTCAGCTTCTCGGCGAACGGCAATAACTCGCCTGATCCGATCGATCTCGTCCGCGGTGGCGGGACGTCGGTAGGCACGCGACGCGAACGACCTAAGATGTTTGAGCATCAGTTCATCCGGGAGTGTTCCCGATTCCTGGACGATTTCCCAATCGTCACCGAGCAATTCGCGGTGACTTGCTGTGGGCCACGTTTCGTAGAACGGACCTTTGATCTCGATTTCGTGAATGTGGATCTGGGGAAGTTTACCGTATTTGATTGCGTTGAATCGGGCTTCAACAATGCCTGGCTTTGAGCGCGGAGGAAACTCGTCCTTATACTTCTTGAGTAGCTGACTCCATAAGTTTCGCACATCCATCAGGCCATTGCGGAATGTGAACCTTGGCGTAAAGCCTGCATCCATCCAGACGCGAACGGTGTACCACTGCGGCTGGTCGGCCAGTTCGATCTCAGCGAGCAGCGGTTCGATTGGCTGTTGTTTGTGGAGCGGGCCAGCCAAGTAATTTCCTCCGACGATGCCGAGGCGCAGCGGCTCGTCTGGATCAGTCCCAAGGAACTTTGGATCGTATGGATGCTGGCGATTGACCGCTTCTGCTTTGATTCGAATTTCGTAGATGCCATCCAGCGGTACGCCCTCTTTGAACGCAAGAATCGGCCCATACGCACCTTCGGGTTTGTCCGCACCGATTACGTCGTACAGTGTCATGTAGCTGAAGCCGTTGGTTTTGCCATGAACTTGATCGATCTCCGGCTGTTGTTTGAAGTGATCACGAAATGCCCACGTTCGAATCTCGGGTTTGACGATTGGCGTCATCGCGCGATCGACAACTTGCTCCGCCGCCGCCAAGTAGCGAGCAAGAAGATGTCCAGAGGTTACTAGCGTCTCGCCGACATTATCGAAGTGCTCGGTCGTTTGATCACGAGGAAAACTGGCAGTTGGATCGAACATCGTCATGTTGAAATGCAACAGATCGCGAACGGTGTTGCGATACTCGCGAGAATTCAGCCGACGAAGAACTGCTTCATCGCGGCTGGCCTTGCGATCCCGATGATAGCTGGCGATGTTGCCTGTCAGCCAATCGATGACTGCCTGTTGCTCGTTTGCTGACGGTTGGCGTGCATCCTTGGGAGGCATCTCGTCGAGGTTGAGTTGATCGAGGATGTCTTGGAAGTCCACGAGCGCGTTGTCGCTCTGAATTTCGGCGGGTAATTGATCGAACCGTCTTTCACCCTTCCGCTGCTTCGAGCCATGGCATTTGATGCAGTAAGTACTAACGAACGGCTTAACCGTTGTCTCGAACGACGCGATATCGGAACGCGGTATCGCCGATTTGTCATCGGCAATAACAGAGAGCGAGATGGAGAGATAGATTGACGCTGCGAGCAGTAACCTGCTCGCGTGGAGATGGCAGTTCGTCATCGCTACGCCGTCTCCAAGCCCGTCAGCGTGCTCGTGCTTGTGCTGAACTGATCGGTCTCAACGCCGAAGCGTTGTAGCATCGAAACATAGAGATTGCACAAGGGCACACGTACTCGGCTCTCACTCGGATACGCTTTGTGTTCGCCGTGCTTGAATCCACCGCCAGCGAGGATGATTGGCAGGTCGTTGTTCGTATGTGAGTTAGCGTTCCCCATGCCGCTTCCCATGAGGACCATGGTACTGCCAAGCAAATTACCGTCGCTGTGTGGTTCGCGAATGGATCGGAGCTTCTCCAAAAACCTTGCGAACTGTTCCGTTTGATAGAGTTCGATTTGTACGAGCAAGTCGAGGTTCTCTTGAAGTTTGCCATGGTGCGACAAACCGTGATAGCCCTTGCGAATCCCCAGATCCGACGCGGCGAAGCTGCCTCCGATTTCTAGAGTCGCGACGCGAGTCGAATCCGTTTGCAACGCCAAGGTGATCAGGTCGTATATTTTCGGTAGGTCACGTGTCAGTCCTTCATTCTCCGGTTCGTCGATATCTGCGTTTGGCTTGGGAATGTTTTGCCAGTGCCGATCAAGATCGAGTTTAACTTCGACGTCTCGCACCGCTGCCAGGTATTCTTCGAGTTTCGCGCGATCTGATTTATTCAGTCGACGTTGCAGCGATTTCGCATCTCCCAGCGCGGCATCGAGAATTGACGCTTGCAGTTCAATACGATCAGCCGCTTGCCGCTTTGCGTTCGTGTCGTCTTCGACAAACAGCGAACGAAAGAGCTCTCGCGGACCAGGGATCGGAGGCACACGCGTGCCGGTCCGCGTCCAACTCATCATGCAACCGCCATGCAGACCATCCTCCGAGCCGATCGTCAGCGACGGAAATCGTGTTCGCGATCCGACGAACTCGGCGGCGCGTTGATCGATGCTGATTCCGCCTTCCGGCATGCCTTTCGCCTCGGCTGCTTTGACGCCGGTCAAAAACGTGTGGACGGCGAAGTGGCCACCTTTCAATCCGTGGTCGAGATGCGAGAAGAGCGTGAATTCGTCGCGATGTGCCTTGAGGGGCTTGAGGAGCGTCGTCAGTTCATAGTCGGCACCGGACTTCTCCGGCCAGAAGGCACCGGGATACATACCGAATTCGTTTCCGATGCAAACCAATCTTTGTGGATTCTTTGGCTCGTCGCCTCCAACTGCTCGCGGCAGCGATTCCAACGTGGGCAAGGCGATTGAGATGCCTGCGGCTTTAAGGAACGTCCGTCGTGGTAGCTGAAGGTGAGGCATCTGATTTGTTCCACTAGGTGGGCGAGTGGAGACGGCAGCGTGTTGAGTCACTGTCGTGTGGGAACATCGGCGCGGCATTCCAACTATTATTACCTAGGATCGGGGTAGGCAGGAAGTGAGGTCAATCGAATTCTGAAAAAAGTCGACCTAGGCTGCTTCCGTCATTCCCGGCAGCTTCTTGCCCTTGAGTTTATAGACGTAGCGCAACACTTCGGCCATTGCTGCGTATTGCCCCGCCGGCACGGGCTTGCCGACTTCTACTTGTTTGTAGAGCGCGCGGGCCAATTCCTTTCGCTCGACGACCGGTATGTTGTTCTCAAGAGCCAAGCGGCGAATGCGTTGAGCGACGACGCCGGCACCCTTGGCTTGCACGATTGGTGCATCCATCGATTCGTGATCGTAGCGAATGGCGATTGCTAACTCGGTCGGATTCGTCACGACGACGTCCGACTTGGGGACCGCACTGCCGACCCGATTGAGGACTAACTGTCGCTGAACGGCTTTGCGACGAGCTTGGACTTGTGGGTCGCCCTGCAGATTTTTCATTTCTTCGCGAACTTCTTGCGTTGTCATGCGAAGATCTTGCTCTTGTTTCCAACGTTGAAAAATGTAATCAATAATGGCAAGAATGAGCAGCGCGACACCGATCTTGAAACAAGTGTTGAGTGAGATCTTGATGATGTAGCTCGCAATCTCGCCGACCCCGGCTCCGCCAAGTCGCAGGATCTGGTCTTGCTCGCCCCAGATAGCCCAAGCGGCGATGGTGGTGACAATAATGATTTTGAAGACACCAAAGCCGAGTCGAGCGACGTTGGTGATCGAAAAGATGCGTTTGATGCCTTGAAGTGGGTTGACGCGGTTGATATCAGCCGCCAGCTTGTCAGGCAAGAATAGAAATCCGACTTGCCCGACGTTCGCAACAACTGCAACGAGTGCCAAAAGGCCCAGGATTGGCAACATGACGCCGCCGATGGCGATTAGGGTCTCGTACCACTGAGTCGTTAACGCGTCGCGATCCACTTGCAAGATCGCCTCGCCACCCAAGTGTGTTCGCATCAAATTGCCCAGCAGCGTTGCGACGTTCTCGCCCCAATACATCAGAATGCCGACGGCCGCCAGCAGCAGTGATGCGGAAGCGAGGTCCTGGCTCTTGGCAACCTGTCCTTGCTCGCGCGCCTGTTGGCGGCGATGGTCGGTAGCTTCGTGTTGCTTATCGCCGAATTGCTCAGGCATTGTTGTGTCTTGTTAGTTGGGCGGTTCGGCGAAGACGATCGCGTCCCGAATCGTCTCGATCACAGCATCTGCGTGATCTTGCACGACCCACGCCAGTCCGCTTAAAGAGGCGGCGAGGACCACCATCATGACCATTGAGTTCAGGCTAAATCCGACGGCGATTACATTCAGCTGAGGCAGCGTGCGACTGATTAAGCCAAGAAGCAAGATGGACAAGAACAACGCGACCATCACCGGCGCGCCAGCACGGATCCCCACGACAAAGCTTTCGCTTGTGACCTCGGTCAGTGTATCAACGATGTTCGTCGGCAGATCGCGAACGCCCGGCGGTCGCCAGCGAAATGTGTCCAGCATCGCTGCCATGATTTGGCGGTGTCCTCCGATCGCGATGAAGACAGACAGCGTCACAGCGTCGAGCAGTTGCGTAAACACCGGTATACTCGTATCGAAGGTGGGGTCGAACGTATCGGCCAACGCCATGCCACTCATTTGCCCGATCACTTGACCGGTCAGATGGAGGCCCGTGAATAGGATCATTACTGCAAGACCTAACGCGAGGCCCAATACAGCTTCTCGCGCCAGCAAAACGGAAAGATTGACGAGATCGTCAGGCATCTCGCGTGCGGCATCGAAATGCATTGGTGTCACAATGATCGCGAAGCCGACGGCCAAGAGTGCTCGAATTCGTACTGGGACTGTGCGCGATCCAAAGATCGGCGCCGTCATGACTAACCCGCTGATCCGAGTTAAGACAAGCACGAATAGAAGGAGCTGGTCACGATAGAGTTCGATGATCGCAGACAAGACAGGTGCCGTTTAGCCGCCAAGGACGACGGTTGGAATGTTGGTGATGAGATCTTGTGAATACTCCATCATGCGTTCGATCAGCCACGGCAGACAAATCGCTAGTGCTCCGATCATGGCGATGATCTTTGGAACAAAGGAGAGCGTTTGATCTTGGATCTGTGTGACTGCCTGAATGAGTCCGATCAGCAACCCGATCACAACGCCGACGAGCAGAATTGGCGAACCGACCATCAACGCCGTGATGATTGCCTCGCGGCCCATATCAATTGCGTCTTGTGGATTCATCGATGCTCTCCTCTCGAGCTGTGTGGCGGTGTGGCGATCGCTCTGATTCGGTTATTGGCCGAGGTCACGTATACGGAGCGAAGCTTTCCATTAGCATGCCGACAACCAATGTCCAACCGTCAACCAGAACGAACAGCATTAATTTGAAGGGGAGCGAAATCATGACGGGCGGGAGCATCATCATGCCCATCGAGATCGTCACGCTGGCGACCACGACGTCGAGAATCAAGAAGGGTAGGTAGATCCGAAATCCGATCAGAAACGCCACTTTTAATTCACTGAGCATGAACGCCGGCAACAAGACTTGCAGCGGTACATCGTCGTAAGTTCTCAATGGCGCACCGTCTTCATGGGCGTACCGATAGAACATCTCGACATCGTCGACATTGCCGGCGATATCAATTTGCCGGCTCATGAATCGGCGGACCGGACGCACACCAGCAGCCCACGCCTCGTCGAGAGACATGTCCGAGTTTTCTGCCGTGTAAGGTTGGATGGCGTCGTTATAGACATCTGTCCAAACGGGCGTCATCAGCAACAAGGTCATAAACATCGCGATCGATGTTAGGACTTGGCTGGGAGGCAATTGCTGGACACCGAGTGCTTGTCGTAGGAGTCCCAGCACGACGATGATCCGTACAAACGAAGTCGTCATGAGCAGCACGGCTGGAGCAAGGCTCAGCACGGTCAGCAGCAGCATGACTTGGATCGCCGAGTTCATCCCTTCTGGGCTCGTCCATTCTTTCGGACCTGCCGTATAGAAACTCTCGAGCGATTGCGAGTCAGCGAGTTCAGGAATGCGAATCGGCTCTTGTGCATGACCGGGACCGAGCATGGTCAGACATACAAAGACCAGTGCGCCCCATCCGATTACGGTTCGCATGCGTTGGACGGCGACATTCTTTGGTCGCTTCGTCGTCGAGTTGTTTTTCGATTTCAGCCGTTCAACCACGGTCGTTTTCCCTCCTTCGCTCGCGTCGAGTGGCTCGGTTCGCGAGATCGGCTTGCGACAGCGAGGGATCGCCGACGAAGCCTTCGGGAGCGGGCTCGTCGGCGTATTGCGATAGCACTTGCCGGAACGTATCCGAGATGCTGCCCGAGCGACCTTGTTGGCAGAGCGCTGCAAGGCGGCCTACTTCGTCCTGGTCGGTGACCTCGGTGATTGTCTCGACACCGGTCGAGGTGACGCAGAGCAGTACGAGCTTGTTGCCGAGGCGAATCAACTGCATTTGTTGGCGTGCCGTCAAAGCAGCGCGACCGAGCGGTTCGAAGACTTCGCTCGGTAGTGGTGCGAGTCCCTTTGGAGCGGTCTTGCGAGACAACCAAACCAAGACGAAGAAAGCGGCCAATACGATGCTTAAGCTGCCTAGCACGGTAGTCGTAGTTCCGCTTCCGCTTATGCGTTTTTCTGACTCTGGCATTAAACGCTGCGAGTTCGCACTCTTCCGTAGCAGCAACGGCTCGTAGCCCTCGTCGTGGCCAACTGCCGCCGTGTGCGATGCGGGTTGAACCGGTGTGCCGTTTTCAATTTCGGTCCGCTCGCTCTGGTAGCCTATTGCACGCGTCGGAGGTGGTTGGAGAACTTGCGACTGCTCGACCGTTGCTCCGCGATTGTACGAATTCGATGACTGAGCGTGCGCGGCGCCAGCCAGAAGAACCAGTGCTATCATGCTATGAGCGATGGTTGACATCCATGTCTTGCCGAGTGGTCGTTAACTCGACATCCTGATCGCGTTGGTTGCGGTGAGAAGATTTAGATTTGAGAAAAGTTAAGTTGGTTGCCGCGCGTGCCGATTATTGATGTGCTGGAATAGTGCGTAAAAGTGACCGCTTGCCAGTCAACAACGATGACTGGCTCTCGTGCCCCGCCCGTTTACTCGTCTCCCGAGATCAGTTCTGCGACTCGCACGCAGAAGTTGTCGTTCAAGACGAGTACTTCTCCTCGTGCGATCAGGCGTCCGTTGACATACACGTCGACAGGGTCTCCCGCCAGCTTGTCGAGTGACACGACGGACCCACGGCGAAGTTTGAGCAGTTCTTCGAGTTCCATTTGCGTCCGGCCAAGCTCGATTTTCAGATCCAGCTCGACGTCGCGAAGCAGATCGATCGTTGCCTGTTCGGAAGACGGGGGAGCCCCGGCGAGATTACGGAACTGAAACGTTTGAGCGTCGGCTGGCGAAGGATCAGGGGCGTTTACCGACGCGATCGCCTGCTCCGCCTGGTCCAGCAGCAATTGAATATCGTCACCCGCCGAGTCCGAAGTCGTACCTTGCCCACTGCGCGGCGCGGTTGTCCGTGGCTGTGTCGCGGTCGCTGCGCCGCCACCAAGGGATGCGTCAGCGGTAGCGGTCTGCGGGCTCGCGGTAGTGTCGCCGATACCACGCATCAGCGAATCGATCTCGTCCTGCGGGACCGCGCCAGAATCGTCGCTCGCACCGCTGTTGCCGGTGGGTGGCGGAGGGGAAGAGTTCCCCTTCGCTTGACTAAGAAGCGCTTCGATATCGTCTTGACCGATTAGTTCCGAATCGTCTGCCATCGGATTCCATTCCTTTGCGGCAGGTGGCGAGTGGCTGCAAGCGACAGCCAGCCCGCTCTTACTGTTCGATATACGAGAAGTCGGGAAACATCACCGTCTTCAAGATAGGCTTGCCGAAGAGGGTGTTACTTCTCTCCAAAATCCGTCTTTTGATCAAGCCCAACTGTGGGTCATCGAGATCTTCGCGCTCGGAATTTCGAAGCTTGTAGAGAACGATTTCGCGGAACCTCGCGGGATGTTTCTCCATTAAGTTCGTAAAATCCGACTCTTCTGAAGCTAGCACAGTTCCTGCTAGCGTGAAATCAGCTCGTAATGCCGTGTTCGAATTGCGTTGCGAAATTGTGATGCTGTAGTCGCCGAGCTGCATCTCAACTGAATCTTTCATGTCCTCTTGCGAAGCGGCGATTTCGTCGGCTGCTAGGCTGGCCGGGAGCTTCTTCGTCATATTTTCTTCGGCCAACGCGGCGACTTCATCAGCGCTCGGGATGAACAGATACGCCAAGAGGCACTCGACGGCGATCACGCCACCCATGAACCCGGCGATCATCAGTTTGCCCATCATCCCACCGCCTGACTTGGCAGGAGCTGCTTCAGTTTGCTCGGTGTCTCTTTCGTCAGCCATGATTGCCCACTCTCATTAGTTTGAACGATTATTGAGTTTGCGGTCCGGGGTCAAATCGTTCTTGTTGTTCTTCTTTTGTACCCACCGAATCGGAGATTACTTCGTCCAGCATGTACACTTCGACTCGCGGGTTTTGCTTCAACTTCTCATTGTCTGTTCCGATGTGAGCTGGTTCATGCGGGCCAGCGACCGACATCCTGATTCGCCGGGCATCAATGTTCAGCTCCTGTACTAAGTATTGCATAACATTTCGGGATCGTTGGTACGCAAGTCCCCAATTGTCCTTAAAGCCACTTCCCGGCGAGACCGGTTTATGGGAAGTATGGCCGCGAACTTCGATCTTTTGCGATTTTCCCTGCATAACGTCCCCTTGCTGCGAGAGTACGCGATCGTGTTCCGTGGTCAATTCGGCACTGCCTTCGTCGAAGTAGATCACAGTTCCGATTCCCGTTTTTGTGCCGGGTCTGACGATTACAACACGTGGACGCTCCCCAACAGGAGCTTGGACCTTGTCGCCACCTTGCATCGTATCGAGCCGTTTCGCGCGTCCCATCGTCGCCGTTTTCGAGAGGGCCGAATTTCGTGGTCGAAGGTCGCCGGGAATCAAACTGGATTGCGCCTTCGAGTAGCCGAATTGTTGCTTCATCGACTCCACCAGCGCTTGATATTTCTCTTCTTCCTTCATCTCGCTCAGTGACACCAGCATGATGAAGAAGGTTAGCAACAAGGACATCATGTCGCCAAACGTGACGACCCATTCTGGGATGCCCATTTCCTCTTCTTCTTCAGCGGCCATGAGTCACGAAGCTATGCAGCTTCCTCCTGAGGACGCTGCTTGGCCGGAAGGAACGAGTAAAGCTTCTGTTCGATGACGCGTGGATTTTCACCCGATTGAATCGCCATTACTCCACGGACAACGATTTCCAAGGCGTTCAATTCGCTTTTGTTGTTGCTCGAAAGTTTTTCCGCAAACGGCATAAAGATCGCGTTCGATACGATCGCTCCGTATAGGGTTGTAATCAGCGCGACGGCCATACCTGCTCCGATGCCGGACGGGTCGGACATGTCGCTGAGCATCATGATCAGGCCCATCAACGTCCCGATCATTCCGTAAGCAGGCGCAAAGCGGCCCAATTGATCCATGACGGCCTTACCGTCGCGATGCCGCCCTGAGATCGCATCGATTTCCGTACGCAAGATATCTTCGATGACTTCGGGGCGAGTGCCGTCGACGGCCATTTGAACGCCGAGTTTGATGAACGGGTCACTCACCTCTTCCATGCGGCCTTCCAATGCAAGCAGGCCGTCGCGTCGAGCGGTTTCGGCGAGGCTGACGATTTGCTCGATGATTTCCTTAACATCAATTGGCTTTGAAAGGAAAACTTTCATCATCACGCCTGGCGTCCCGATCATGCTTTTGAGCGGGAAGCACATCATCGCCGCGGCGATTGCACCACCAATGACGACCATACCGGATGGAATGTCGATAAATGCGGACATCGGTGCGGAGCCCATCATCATCGAGCCGATGATCAGGCCGAAGGCCAACAGGAATCCGACGAGGCTGGAGATATCCATGTGCTTTAACTTCCGATTCGATCAACTCTTTATACAGCTGTCGGCTTTGCAAGGCTGGCAGAGGAGGCGGACTGGCGAGGTGCATGCGTCGCTGGTGCTGGCATCAGATGCTTTGTCTGCTGATACTGCACGGTGCGATCGAATACCTCGTCCATCGTCTCTGCCACAACCAATCGCTCGCCCGACGTCAGCGTGATGAACGTGTCGGGACGGCTTTCGACATAGCGGATCAAGTCAGCGTTCAACACAAACTGCTCGCCATCCAGGCGGGAGAGCTTGATCATGTCGCATTCCTTCCGCGCAAGTCGTGCCCCGGACACAACGACACACCGCCGCCGGTAAGGTCACAGCATCTGCAAAAACATAGGATAAGAATTCGTGTAGCCCGTCGAGACCCATCGGGAACGACGATTCGTCCCATTCAAATCGCCACGCATCAGGTTGGTGCGTAGCGATTAAATCAACTGTACCGATACTGCCGTTCTATTCTTGGTTATCGCCGCAAATTCAGCAACTCTTCGAGCAGCTGTTGGGCGGCGGTGATCACTCGAGTGTTGCCTCGGTACTGGGTCGTTGCTAACACGAGGTCGATAAGATTGGAGCCGATGTCCGTGTTCGAGAGCTCGACAGCTCCAGAGACAAGTGTCGCGATTCCGTTTTCGCCTGGGTTTCCTTCTACCGGCAATCCCGAGTTGGCTCCGATTGAAAACATGTTTTGGCCTCGCTGTTCAAGACCTGCGGGATTCGAGAAGCGAGCCAACCGGACCTGCCCGAGGGTTCGAGCCACTCCGTTACTGAACGAACCCCGTACGACTCCGTCCTCGCCAATTGTGAAGCTCGATAACGTCCCTGCCCCTGAGCCGTCCTGTCGCGAGGCGGCGAGCGTGGCAGCTTCATTCTCGAGACCGCTGATCGCGGAGAAATCAAGATCGAAGTCGAGCGGTGTGGCGGAGGGCGTGTTGCGGCGATCGATCGATACTTGAGTGTTCGTCGCTGTCAAATAGTTGCCCTGTCCGTCGAATGTCACCAATCCCGTTCCTACCGAAAGATCGACTCCGGCGATCGGATCGTTATCTGCCGAGTCGGCGAACCACCGATAAGTTGTCGCCGTCCCGGTTCGCGATTCCATCACCGTCGTTACTCGAACATTGATCGGAATGCC
The DNA here is from genome assembly GCA_014381825.1 of Planctomycetota bacterium. GTDB lineage: Bacteria > Planctomycetota > Planctomycetia > Pirellulales > Pirellulaceae. The sequence goes on along the minus strand of JACNKX010000104.1, from coordinate 25,101 downwards.
AAGCGAGTCGAAGACGAGGAAGTCAGCCGCCGCGCTCTGTCCCTTTGCCGCCTGCGTCGTACCGAAACCCAGGTTCGGAGTGGCGATGCCGCCTGCGGTTGTCGTCAACACGAATGCTGACAAGCCAATATTTATCGCGGCGTCCACTCCGTTGTTCGACACGAAACGGATTCTTCCATCTGGAGTAATCGTCGCCCCTGGCGTGAGGGTCGACGAGTCTCCAGGAATGCTGTTGACCGAGTTCGGAACGGGATTCGAGGGATCGTCAGCGGCTCGCTGAATTCCTGTCGTGACACGCATGAAGTCCATGAGCTCTTGGACCGTTGCCGTGTCTGTGATGGCAAATTCTTGTGTCTCCAGAGCACGGCCCCCCTTGCGGCCGCTGAAGCTCAGCGTGCCCTCTTGGAACAGATTCTCGAAGTTCAGTTCGTCGCGAACGAGAACGTCCGTGAGTAACGTGTTCGGAGTGATCGTCGGGCCATCGAAGTCGACTTGCGCATTCTGACCTACGATGTTGTCCGAGATGTTGTCCGTGAACTCCGTGGTCAGGTTAGGATCGATTTCACTTACGAGGTAGAACGTACTCGAGTCGGTTGCGAGATTGCGATAGATTCGGACGCTGTCATAAAGAGGGAAGCTGTCGCCCGGACCCGGGATCGGTGGCACTGGCAAGTTGCTAAGGTGAACTCTCCCGTCCGCCACATTGACCGACGTACCGAGTGGAGTCGGGCGGGTTTCGCCGTTGGCGTTAGCGTAGGTGACGAGATAACTGTAGTTGCCGGTCAGGACTCCTTGATCAAGCGGTTCGTTTAGATCGACACTAGCGGGATCCGAGTCAACGAAGCTAGTGGTGGAAGTCAAGTCAACTTCGCCCAGGCGATAAAAATTGCTTCCATTCGGTTCAGTTCGATAGATCCGCAACTGGTCGTATTCGCCTGTTGCTAACGTCGGCAGATTATTCAGCGTGATCAAATTGTTAGGGAGTCCATCGGCCCCCTGTACCGTCACGGTTCTTTCATCGGAAACGGTCGCCTCTGTCCCGTTACCATCCAAGTAGGCAAAGCGATAGCGATAACTGTCACCTTCAACATGGGAACCACCAGTATCGCCGTGGACGAAAGTAACCAAGCCTTCATTGGGAACGGGGGCCGAGTTAACCGTTGCGCCGGAAGTGTCTGGACGAGGAATGCTGGCGTCCCCCAGAATGGCGCTGTCAATCACTTCTGCGGTGTCAGCCACGTCGCCGGTTGGTGGCAGAATTCCTTCGAGAAAGACGTTGTTGGTAGCTTGCGCGACACGCACCGAACCGACCGGCACGGCGATGGGGACAAGTTCCGTGGTTTGTAGCGCAAACTCTTCATCAACAGCGTATCCAAGCAATCGGTTTCCGTTGACTGTGACAAGCTCGTTCTGTGAATTGGTTTTGAAGATGCCGGATCGCGTGTAAAGCGATTCACCGGTTGAACTCTGCACGACAAAGAACCCGTCGCCTTGTAACGCAACATCGGATGCGGATGAACTAGATTGGATTGTGCCTTGCGTAAAGATTGGCGCAATTTCTGCGACCTGAGTACCAAGACCGGTTTGGCGAGGATTCGTACCGCCAGTTGTGGCCGTTGGTTGTGATCCGAGCCCGAGGTTCTGTAGAAACTGAGTCGTAAAGGAAATTCCCGACTCTTTGAACCCAACCGTTTGCGAGTTGGCAAGGTTATTACCGACAACGTCGATTTGCGTTTCCGCAGCGGTAAGACCTGTTAAGGCGGTAGATAGTGCCGAAGCTAGACCCATGATTCATTTCTCCGTGGCCAAACTAGGTAATATGTGGCCGAACAGCGCATGAACACGGGAGCGATCTTGCTTCGCGTTATGCGCCGACTTCTTCTTCCCCAACAATTTCGCGAATGTTATCTAAGCTAACACTCTTATCGCCAATGTGAACTCGAATAGCCCGGCTACCATCGCTGTTATCAACGGTGACCGACGCGCGTGTCACAATGCCTTCAACGTTCTCTGCATCATCTGTCAAAGCGGTAACCCGCTTGCCAATCAAGCTGCTAGCGGTTGCCGTGTTCTGTCCTAATAGCACTGAGCTCAAGGTCTCGCTCAACTGGTTGGTGGCACTGATCTCGCGGATCTGGCCGATCTGTTGAACCAGTTCGCTGTTGTCCATCGGGTTGAGCGGATCTTGGTTCTGTAGTTCCGCGATCAACAGAGTGAGGAACTGATCAACATCAACTTCATTCAGCCCAGGTCCTTGCTGATCACTTGTCGTCGTCGTTTGGTCAATCGACGTCGTGGCTGGGATTCTTGACAATCTTTCGTTCCTTATGTTTTACGGAAGGCGTTTACCGCGCACCGTGATCAGCACGCGCGCACGCCACGAAAGACACGCTCGTTTACGTGCTATCGTTGATCGCTTGCGACGCCGATCGTCACATCGAACGACGCGACATTCGTTGCTTTGCGTAGTGTTTGGTTTCTTCGCTCAGACGATGACGTTCAGTTGCTCGTCTCCGTGACCGGTGCGTGTTTTGTTTGTCGGGATTCGAGGAGTTTCTTCGAGCTCGTCAGCCGCTACCTCTGCCTGCGGGCGATCCTCCTGCTGCTGATCGTTTTGTTGCATCCCATCAGGTGTTTCGCCGGCGTGTCGATCACTCAAGTCGACATCGAATTGATCCACTCTCATCCCTTGTTCAGCTAATCGCTCGCGGAGCAAGGGCAGGTTCTCTAACAACAGCGAACGAGCCGCGGACGAATCGGCCTCAACACGAGCGCTCACGACTCCCGATTGAACTTTTACTTCCAAGGTCAAGGAACCAAGTTCTGGCGGACTTAGCCGCAATCGGAGCGTACCTCCGCGATCTCCCGTTGCTTGCACAGCTCGAGCGACCCGGTCGACGAAACGAGACTGATCAGCGTCGGAGATATTTAAGCCGCGAGCATTGGGATCTCCCGTTCTGGCGAGCAAGTGTTCGGCGAAGCGGCTCGGCGTACCGGGCGTCGTCGTCGATGCCTCGGACGTCGTGGCGTTCCCAATTGGACGTGTCGTGTCTACCTCTTTGTGATCTCGGCGATTGTGCGAACTGTCGTCACTTGCGGTGTCCAACGCCGCCGCGACAAGTTCCGCATCAGCCGGCTTGTTGACTGCGTTCGTCGCTTCGTCCGGTGCCTGCTGTGTGGCGATGTCGTTACTAGGTCCGCGTCGCTGGAGCGTTGAGCGTCCTTGCGCCGTGTCCGTGTCTGCCGTGGTCGTCTGAGGAACGTCAACGTCTTCTTGGGGCGCGACAGACTCGGCTTCTTCGTTCGCCGTTGAGAGGTCCGGCTCTTCGAGATGAGGTGTGAGTTTGTTCGTCTCCGAGGTGTCGCCACTACTTCGTATCGATTTCTCGCCGTCGGATGGTTCTTCGGCCAATGCCAAGGATACGCCAGTTTCAATGCCGAGTTCGCTAAGCGATTCTTCACTGGTTCGGTCTGCGGTCGTTTCGCCCTGGTCGTTGTTCAATTTGCCAGCGACCTTCAACTCAAGCCCTTGAATTGCGGATTGGTGTTCCGCCGCAGCTGCTACGGCGACGATCTGGCCCTCCGCCGTGGTGTCTTGTTGCACGTCCTCTTCGTTCGCCTCCTCAGACGCTTCGGTCACCTTTTTCGAATCAGGCGACTCGTCTTCCCGCAGGTCTTCATGAGGCGCGTCATCCGGGCGCGTTTCGCCAGTGCCTTGACGAATGGGTTCGTCGGGTAACGATTCAGCGGATGTGGTATCGCGACGATCGAGTGATTCGTCTTCTCGCTTCGACTCACGAGGCGAATCATCACGAGTCGTGGCGGCAGTTCGCTGTAGGTGCGACTTGAAAGATTCATGCGTTTCGCGTGCGGCATCAGAGACCGCGGAAGCGCTGAACGTCTCCAACGCCGCCGTGCGACTAATGTTTTCAAAGGAGAATGGAACCATGATGATTGGCCTCAGTTGCTGCCTGTATTGAATGCCTCGAACTGTTCACGCGTCTGACGAATTACTTCGACGTCAGGCACTCCCAATCGGATTTGGGCCATGATTACGTTTAACTGTTTCCGGTCTTCGTCGGATTTGAACTCGCTCATGATCTTCTTTTTGCGGTCCAGCGGCATGTTTTTAAACATGGTGACGACGAAGTTAATCGATTTCTCCGGCGGAATGTCAGGATCGCTGAGGATGCGAAGAATTTGGTCTTTCGCCAGCTTGGCGTCCACTGATTCCAGCTGGCGTTGGACCTCCTTCAGTCCTGGTTCGACAGCGCCCAGGCGTACGTTTTCGATTCGCTGATCAAAGCGATATTTCAGCAAGTCGTATTGTCGCCGTTCGTCTTCGAATAGGACCGCCAGATGCTGAACATCGATTAATCCCTTGTCGGCCGCAATCTCGCGAAGATCGAGATCGAGACTCGCTCGCTTGCGTGCGGTCAGGACCTCCTCGAATGAAACTTGTTCTACTTCGACTGGTTTTGACGCAGCTTCCAATTCATGCCACATCGCCGGCAGATCGATGTCACGCGAAACTGCGATCAATTCGACAGCCTTTTCTTGCGACAAGTTGCCGCGCGCGTATAGCATTCCAAGCATCGCGACCTGTGCGAGAATCGTCGCGACGCTGAAATAGGCCAATGCAGTGAGTGGGACACGTATAAGTTTCATCATTCAGCAACTACGAGTCGAGTTCTCCAATGGCGCGTAAGATTTGATTCAAGATTGTTCGTTCTTCCTCCGTTTTGAACTCGCCAAAAATCTTCTTCAGCTTGTCTTGTGGCATGCCGCGAATCATGGCCAGAACGTCTGCGAGGACATCGTCTCCTGGGGCAACGTCGCCATCTTGGAGCATATCGATTATCAGGTCTTTGGTCTGTTTCGGTTGGAGTACTTCAAGCGTTCTGCGTACTTCGGTCAATGCCGTATCGTTGACGTCCGTCTCCAGTTGCGCGAGCAATTTATCGAACCCGCCTTTGACGATCTCGTACCGGTCGCGTTTGGTGGACAGGGTTTGAACGAGACCGCGAATGTCATCTGATCCCTTTGTGATCGCTTCTTGTCGGGTCGCAAGTGTTTCGTTGCTCTGAACTCTTGAATCGAGTAGCTCGTCTCGTGTCATACGGTCGTCGGTTTCAGTGGCCTTAGTTTGCTGGCCATCGAGATCAAGTGTCGCGAGTTCAAAGCCGTAGACGATGGCCGCGTACTTTCGCATCTTCGTCGTTTCAAAGGCACCGGCGTGCCAAAGCGATGCGACGATGATCAGTTCGGCGACTGTCGTGGCGATACAGACGTACACAAATCCTGTGTTTGCTACCGCTATTGTCTTGCCCACGATCCCCATCACTGATCTTTCCTATCACGGCTCCAGCGTTGTCCTGCGAATTCATCCAGTTGTTTCGAATCGCGTTTCAGTTCGGCGGCGGCGTGCTCTTCGCGTTTGCGCTCTTTCAGCTTCTCGAGCACTCGCACGTCCCGATCGGCAGCCGCCAATGCCGTTCTCCGCCGTTCAATCTCCGTTTGAATTGTTGCTTCCTTCTGGCCGATCACGACCACTTGAGCCTTTAACATCAGTTTGTAGCGATGCGTGTCGAGCATTCGATCGACCTGGACTTGTCCCGGCGAGCCGATGACGCGCGATCGCTTTTCCATTTCCAGAATGTCTTGCTTCAACTGCGCCGCTTGTTGGCGAAGTATTGACTCGGCGTGAAAGGCTTCGGCCAATTCGAGCCGTCGCTGCTGGCGATCTGCTTCGCGCATCTTGACGAGCGACTCTAGTCGAAACTGAAACTTGGTCATGATTCATTACTCGGTCGCCGCAGGGATTTGGTTGTCGGTCCCATAAGTCATTGCTTTAGCGGCAGTGCATCGGGCTCCTAGCTGGATCAATTCGGTCAATGCTTGACCGAGCGAACAAGGATCGGCGACGCTTTGCCGCAAAAAACTGTCGATCTCATCGTGAAGCAGGATGGCGGCGTCGACGACCGCATTCGAACCTTGACGATACGCTCCGATGGAAATCAGGTCTTCGTGATCGTGGTAGGCCGCCATTAACTCTCGGATCGCCTGCGCGGCGTCCCGCTGTTCTTGTGAAGTGATCGAGGGCATCGATCGACTAAGACTTTGCAGAATGTCGATCGCTGGGTAATGGCCTCGCGTCGCGATGTCTCGCGAAAGGATGATGTGGCCGTCGAGCAATCCGCGAACCGTATCGCTGACCGGTTCGTTTGTGTCGTCACCCTCCACAAGAACGGAATAGAACGCCGTAATTGTGCCAAGTTGATTTCGTCCGGCTCGTTCGACCAACTTCGGCAGGAGACTGAACATGGATGGGGGATAGCCTCGTGTGGCGGGAGGCTCGCCGGCTGCCAAGCCGATCTCTCGCTGAGCCATCGCGAAACGAGTTAGCGAATCCATCAGCAGCAAAACGTTCTTGCCCTGGTCACGGAAGTACTCGGCGATGGCGGTAGCGGTCATCGCGGCCTGGAGTCGCAAGAGAGCTGGCTCATCGCTTGTCGCCACAACGACCACGCTGCGGGCCAGGCCATCTGGTCCCAGATCTCGCTCGATGAATTCGTTGACTTCACGTCCCCGCTCGCCGATCAAAGCGATCACGTTGACGTCGGCCGATGTGTACCTCGCCATCATGCCAAGCGTCACGCTTTTGCCGACGCCCGACCCGGCAAAGATGCCAACTCGCTGACCGTAGCCGCATGTCAACATCCCGTCGATTGCGCGTATTCCTGTTGAGATTGACGAGTCGATCGTTGGCCGCTCGGTCGCCGGGGGGGGGCGTTGATCGAGTGCTATGCGGAATGGGAGTGCTGGTTTAGGAAGCTGGTCAGTCGTGCGACCATGCGCGTCGATCACGCGTCCCAGAAGTTCTTCGCCGACACGCAAGTACTTGGCCGTCCGCTTGAGCCGAACCGGAGTGCCACGCCGCACGCCGGACAACGCGCTGAACGGATAGACCAAAGTCAAGTCGTCTCGGAAGCCAATCACTTCGCCTTCGATCGCGCCACCCGCTTGCCGTTGGATCTCGACGATCGAACCGACCGGAGCCGGCAATCCGGCGACGGCAGTCAGCATTCCTTCCGTGCGAGCAACGCTGCCTCGCAGCGCCGCCGGTTGGATGGAATCGAGTTGAGCGACAAGGTCATTCATGAGAAGAAAGCTCTTCCGTGATTCGGTCAATTTGTGCTTCGAATGTCTGGTCGATCACACCAAACTCTGTGACGACACGACATCCGCCAGCCGAGACAGCGGGATCGGAGACAATATCTGTTGTGCCGATTCTTCCCAACTGCTTCGCGAGCCCTTCGGTTCGGTCTCGCAAAGCGCTGTAGTCGTGAGGGTTCAGTTGAATGGTGATTCTGCCGGCTCCCATCGCAAGTTCCAGGGCGTCTCGAATCAGATCGATGGTGATGGCGGGAGTGGTGGCAACTTCGCGCCGAATGATGCGCTCGGCAATTGCGGTCGCGAGCGTGATGGTTTGTGATTCCCAATGAGTCAACCAAGTGGCTTTCGAGTGTCGAATGTCTTGCACGGCTTGTTGAAGTGCCGGGAGCAGCGTGGCCAACTGTTGATCCAAAGTCGTGCCGGCTGAATGCTGCGCCTCTTGCAACGCTGCTTGCTGGCCCTCAACTTTTGCCTGGTCCGCGATCTGAGTAGCTTCAGCTTTTGCGTTTTGCAGAATCTGTTCCGCTTGCCGACGAACGACGGTCAGATAGTCGTTTGCGCGATTGGACATGTCTTCAAAATTAAAGGCAGCCGATCGCAGCGTGTTCGCTGACCGGTCGAGCCCATCTGCCTTGATGATTCCTGCCATCGATCGTTTCGCAATGTGTAAAAAAAGGATTCTTATCGACGACTCACAATTATGCTGCTCCGGCGAAGTGTTCCGGTCGTGGACCGTCGATCAAACCGTCGGCAATGAGATGGTTCGCGGTTTCGGAAATCGTTGCTTGTGCGCGCTCGATGTCGCTCAAACGCAATGGCCCCAGTTGTTCCGTTCGCCGTCTTAACGACTTCGCTTCGCGCGCGGGCAACTGTTTCAAAAGACGGTCAACAAACTCGGGAGTCGCGCCCGCCAAAGCCAGCAACGAGAGCTTGGAGTCCGACTCGCCGAACACGATGGCGAGATCAGAGTCCTCCAGCTGCGAAAGTTCATCAAACACCACGGTTTCCGTGCGATGACTTGGGGGCAATGTTGGCGTTGCTAATGGAAGGTCGTCCACTTCGGAATCGTTCTTCGAATGTTGCATTTCTTCCGAACTTCGAGGTGCGTTCGGCACGTTGTCGATCCAGACGCTACTTACTCGGCGAGCGGGATCTCGAAGTTGATGTGCAAGTTGGCGATCATGGTGTGTCAGACTTGATATTAGCTGCCCTTGCGACTCGCCCGCGGCGGTAAGAATAGAAGCGACCGTTGACAATCCAACGATGCGGTTCTTAGCTGCGCGAAGATCGTCGTGGAGTAGTATCTTTAAGTGCTTTTCGACTTCCCGAACGACGTCTCGATCAGTCGTGTCCAATTCCGCGATGCGGCGCAAAATACTTGCTTGCAGTCGACGGTCGAAGTGCTTGAGGAGATCGGCGGCCTGGCGTGGTGGCAGATACGCGACGACGACGGCTATGATTTGCGGATTTTCGTGTCGAAGATGCTTCGCGATTGCGTCGTTCTCCGCGTCACACAGAAATCGAAACGGTGGCTCATCCGGTTCCGCGGGTGGACGGGGACGTTCAACGAACCCTTCACCGGCGGCAAGTTTTCTGGCAAGTTCCTCATCTAGTTCGACGCCAGAATCATCCATTTCCATCATCGGACCGCCGCTTCCGAGGAACTCTTGCATGACGCGTTCTTGTTCCGCGTCGGAGACGTCATCGATTTCCATCGCCATCTGACGAACAGCCGCAGCTTGTTCGTCAGGCATGCGTTCCAGCAATTCGTCGGCGACACGATGATCGAGTGTGGAGATCAAAATCGCCGCTTTGCGAATTCGGTCGGGTGTAGCGTTGGGAGTTGGCATAGTTGTGCAATTGAGGTGATGGTGAATTCAGGCAGGGGCTGCCTGTGGTGTGCGTTACATCGCGATTTCGTTAAACGGCTTCCGTGATCCAGTTTTGTAGTACCGTTGCTGCCGCGTCGGGATCTTCACGCACTAATTCTGTTAGTTCATCGCGAAGGCTTCGTCCCGACGAGTCAAAGCGACCGCGTAATGAGTTGCCAAAGGAGGTGGATTCATCATCATCACCGTCGCCGTTGTCCGAGTCGCCTTGGTTCAACTCCGCCATGCGTCGCGCAGATTCGTTCTTTGCTTCGACGGCTGCCAACGCCGAGTCGTTAGCGGATTGAACCATCCCTCGTAAGAAGACAACTCCGAACAGTGCGACACCCAACATCGCGATCGTTTGCCAATTGGAGGCAAACCAAGCGCCAGCGTTGGCGGCAAGGCTTGGTGCCGAGGGTGCTGGCATTGGTAAGCTGGTATACGAAGTTACTTTGACACGGGGAAAGCTGTCTTCGCCCGGAGGAGCTTTGGGAATTAACGGAGTAACCGCGTCCTGAACCGTGGCGAATTCCTGTGTTTCAATCGCTTGTAATTCGGCGGCACTAGGTTCCGTCGGTTCTTCGCCTTCGAGAACGGGATTCTGCTGTCTCCACACTTCTTTAAAGTAGCTCTTCGGTATGCTCACTGAGACGGTCACGAGATTGGGGACAAGACCAGGTTTGCTAGTGAACTGCTCCGAGATGCCCGCTGCGTTCTCCGCCTCCTCGACACTTTCTGTGAGCGTACTCTCGGTTTCGGGACTGTTGCCTACCGAGACGGATTTGTTGCCGACACCGTTCGGTTCGGCACCAGGTCTTCCGGAAGGTGACGAAGTTACGGATCGTTCGTCAGAACTCGTTGTGCGCGTTTTGAGTGGCGTCGGCTTTTCGTCGTACTTGATTTGCGTCAGCCGGTCCTCGAGCGTTTGTTCTAACTCAACGTAAACCGAAATCTTCGCGTTGGGGTAATGGGATAGCTGCTCGACGATCTTATTCTTGAATTCCTGCTCATAGCGTCGCTGCGTGTCGGCATAAGCGTTCTGATCGCCTGAAAGATCGCCATCTTTGGGAGGGCCATTGTGGATGCGCCCCGCGTTGGTATCGGCCACGACGACTTCTGACCGATCGATACCGCCTCCGTTCGCGACCATTTCGCGAATCATTCGAATTTGGTTGGCATTGAGAATCGCATTTCCTTGCGCTTTCACCGATACCGCCGCTCGCCGTATCGAACGTGGCGGGAAGACTTCGTTGTTCATGATCTCCTGGATCCTAACCTCCGCTGCATCGATTCCTGGGAACTTGCGTATGGCAAAGGCTAAGTCCTTTTGTCGAGCGTAGCGGCTTCTGAGTTCGCCCATTTGTCGATTCTCGAACGGACTATGCTCGCTGAACATCTTCTCCCAAGCGGACCCGGAACTCTGTGGTAAGGCGTTGTTCTCGACCAAAGCCGCGATATAGGTGTGCCGCTTGCCGCGAGGAACACGGAGTCGATTTCCATCCGTATCCCAACCGTTCAGGCCGGCCTGAGCCAGGGCCGCTGACATATTCGCAATCTCTTCGTTCGTCAGCGTTTCTCCGCCGAACAGCAATTCGTCGGCCGACTCGTTCTGTTGACGGAACAGAAACAGCAAGCTGATGCCGATTGCGACGACCAGCAGTCCAGTTGTCATTCGAGCGGCCGGCGTCATCGACTTGAAGAGGTCGGAGACTTGTCCGTAGGCGTTGTTAAGGAAGTCCATCCATGAACTCCGGAGTGATGAGTGAGAGCAGAGGGCGGAGAGTGGAGAGCCGATCTGTCGCGAGATTCGACGTTCCAAGCTTCGCTATCGGCTTTCTAGCTAGATTCGAATCTCTTTGATCTCCTGATAGGCTTGCATAAGTTTGTTCCTGATTTGCATCATCATTCGAAATGAAAGGTCGGCTTTCTGAACGGCGGTAAGCACTTCTGCTGCGTTGACATCTGCGCCCGTGGACAGCTGCTCGACAGCATGGTCGGCGTCGTGCTGCATCGCATTAACGTGGTCCAACGCGTCGAGCAGGAACTCCTTAAACGGAGGGGCCGCCTCTTGGGGCGAGTTCAGTGTTTCGAGTCCCTCGAAACCTTCGATTCCTTTCAGGCTTTCCAGACCGCGCGCCAGCGAGGGTGAAATCGAGATGCCGTTGATCGGAGTCATGTCGTCCATCCGCCGTAGTTACTGGAAATCATAGTTACCGGAAATCGTAGTTACTGGAAATCGTAGTTATGGGTATTTGTGGCTTACAGGGATTTGCGGGGTGTTTCTCTACCTATCTAACCAATGATCCGCAATGTCTGTTGTCCAAGATTTTTCGTCACTTCCATCACACCAATGTTGGCTTCGTAGGCTCGAGAAGCTTCCAGGGCGTCGACGAACTCACGCGTCATGTTGACATTTGGATAGGCAACATAGCCCTTATGCTCTCCTTCTTGGATCGCCATGGGATGTCCCGGCTGGTACTTGTAACTTGGTTCGACGGTTTCCGTTTCGACCGAGGCGACCTTTACGCCAGTCGCCCCGCTTGCCATCTTCAAGTCGGCGTCTTCTTGGAAGACGACAAAGCGCGCCTGATACGGTTCGACGTCGCCGTTTTCGTTTCGTGTGGTCGACATATTGGCCATGTTGCTGGCGATCGCGTTCAATCGGGTGCGCTGTGCCACCAGAGCACTCGTGCTGATGTCCATTGCGGTAATCATTGTGCGACTCCCGGTTCTGTGTGAGCTTGTTAGACGCGTTCGCTAATGGCGGTTTGTAGCATGCGAAACTGTGTTGTCATGATGGAGATCGCCATGTTGTGCATGTACTGGTTCTTCGAAATTTGTAGTACTTGCTGTTCCATGCCGAGATCCGTTCCATCGTGATAGAGGATGTCGCGTGTTGAATCGCGTACCTCTTGCATTGCAGTATCGCGTTGGGCACTTATCTCTCCTGGTGACAGAGTATCGCCGGTTTCATGCAAAGCCTCGATCGCTTCGCTCAGCCGCTCCTGGAACGTCTCGACCGACAAATCTCGCGTTCGGTAACCTGGCGTGTTGACATTAGCAACATTGCCAACCAAGACCTCATGTCTGGCCTGCGCAAAACCGATAACCTCTTGCAGAACTGGGATCGTAGATGATTTAAAGATGTCCATGATTGCTACATTCGTCGGCTGTCACGCTCCCCTGCTCTTCCACGGCGACGCAACTCGCGCGCCACAACTTCCCGAAGCTTGGTGTGATCGCGATCGTCGCGAGCACACTTCAAGTCACGAGCATCAGTTAGGTCGTTTGCTTTCGTCGTTTGCTTGCTTCGATGTTCTTCTATCTTCGCGGATGCTATCGGCAGAAACTGCCGGTGTGATCGGCAGTCGTTGCCGAACGCACGCCAAGTCTTCCCTTGTTACGCGGCTCGTGCAAAATCCTTCGTCCTCGGTGCATACCCGTAGGCCCGCATCTTGTTGGTCAACGTTCGGACACCGATTCCCAAGGCGTTCGCCGTTTGGGTTCGGTGCCCACTGAAGTGTTCTAAGGTCGCTTCGATCAGGCGGCGTTCCATCTCTGCCAGATTCGTCCCGGCGTGAATGCCGTCATCCTGTGGTGCGAATTCATTCGAGGCGGACAATGCCGTGAGTGAACTCGTCAGCCAAGGACGTAACTCGTCGGCGACCACGGGTGTGCCGACATTGAGAACGCTAGCGCGGGTCGTCAGGTTTTCGACTTCCCGCACATTGCCTGGCCAAGCGTATTCCTGCAACAACTCCATCGCGCCTGGCGTGAGCTCACAGGGAGCTTTGCCGAGTCGCGTCGCGGATTGTTGAAGGAAGTGCGCGATCAGCTCGGGGATGTCGTCGCGTCGCTCGCGCAGCGGTGGGACGTGAATCGGAACGACAGCCAAGCGAAAGTACAGATCCTCGCGGAACTCGCGGTCTTGGACCGATGCATGCAAGTCACGATTGCTTGTGGCCAATACGCGGACATCCACGAATTGAGTATCGCTTGAGCCGACGCGCTCAAAGGATTTCTCTTGTAGAACTCGCAGGAGTTTGGCTTGCAGCGGCAAGCTGATTTCAGTGACTTCGTCCAGTAGAATCGTGCCTTTGTCCGCTAGCTCGAACCGCCCGATGCGAGGTGCATCGGCGTTTGTGAAGGCACCGCGCTCGTGTCCGAATAACTCACTTTCCATCAACTGAGGCGCGAGTGCTGGACAATTCAAACTGACCATTGGGCCTTGTCCCCGAGTGCTCGCGGAATGAATGGCTCGAGCTACCAGCTCCTTGCCAACCCCACTTTCACCCGTGATCAGGACGGTTTCCGATGTTGGAGCGACTTGCGTGATTCGCTGCCTCAGCTGCTGCATACCGGCGCTGGAGCCAATCATGGCGCTTGATTGATCGGTTGTTGCAGGGACCGTTGATCGTCGCTCGGCACCATGTCGCATTGCTCGTGCGACAAGGTCTTCGAGTTGGTCCGCGTTGAAGGGCTTTTCGATGTAGTCAAACGCTCCGTGGCGCATGGCGTCGACGGCGGTCGTGACGGAGGCATGTGCGGTGACCATTACCACTTGAGCGTCGTCGTGTCGCTTTGACAACTCGCGAATGAACTCCAAACCAGTCATTCCCGGCATTCGCAGGTCGGTGATGATGACATCGAACGATGAGGCGTCCAGTTTATGAAGTGCCTCGACGGCGCTGGAGCAACACTGTACGCGATGTCCTGTGCATTCAAGAATGTCCGCCATCGACTCGCGGGCGCGAGCGTGATCGTCAACGACTAGGACTCGCCCAGTTGTCAGAATTGTTGGTGCGCTGCTCATGCTGCTGCCTCCAGATTGCGATGCGGAAGATGAATCGTGAACGCCGCTCCTCCTTCCGGACAATTCGTCGCCCAGACTCTTCCTTCGTGCGTTTCCGCGATGCGTTGTACGATCGCGAGGCCCAGTCCCGTGCCGCCGTTCTTTGTCGTAAAGAAGGGTTCAAAAATCCGGTGTCGTTCGTCACCCACTCCGGGCCCACTGTCGGCGACCTCGATCTCGACACCATCGACCGTGTCGCAACAAGTGATCGTCAGCGTGCCACCATCGGCCATGACATCGATGGAGTTCAGGATTAGATTCAGCAAGGCGCGACGGAGCATGTCGCGATCCGCGAAGACTGTTAATTGCTCGGGAGCGTCCAGATCGATGGCGACGTCTTGAGCCACCAGCTGTGGGGCAATGGAATCGCAAACGTCTTCAACGAGTTGGCCAATTGCGAACATTCGATACTGAGGCTGCCTATCGGATGTGAAGCTCAACAGGTCGTTAACGGTCGTGTCGAGCGCCGTGAAGCCTGCTTCGAGTTTGTCCATGATGGCCAGCCCGTCGGGATCGTTCTGAGTGCGGCGACGCAGAAGACTGAAGTAGAGCGTGATCGGTGCGAGTCCATTGCGAACCTCGTGTGCCACATGCGACGCCATTTGGCCCAGGTCCGCGAGTCGATTCTTTCTTGCGAGTTCCCGGTTCTTGGCTTCGAGTTCGTCGCTCAAGCGGGCCACTTCGCCGCGCAGGGCTTCGTGCGTTTGTTGCAACCGGTCGGTCGCTTCGTGCCACGCGGAAAGGATCATCTCCAGTTCGCTATTCGGCCCCAATTCAAGACCGCTTGAAGTTCGGGTGACTCGCCCGCCAAGGGCCGCAAACGATGATTCGGATGGGTTTGGTTTCATGTGTCGGAACTCAAGTCAAGTTGGCTGTGAGCGGGACCGTTAGACAAATAGGCGTCGGTGGCTTGTGTCACACTGTGGATACCTTGCAGGCGAGTTGCGGCGGCGTCGCGGCGCACGACCAACTCACCCTCGCACTGTTTCTCGACGAGCATGATCTCACTCAACAACGACTCGCAGCGGGTTGCCATGTCGCGAGTCTGCTGCCGCCGCTCGGGCGAACGCCATTTGCGACTGTCTGGATCTTGGCTGCGGAACGGATCGAGTTGACGTTCGATGTGTTGAAGTTGTGTCAGCAGGTTCTGTTTCGTTGCCAGCAGCTTCATTAACCGAGTCATATCACCGTCTTGAACGATCTTCCCCTGGGCACGCGCAAGTTGTCGCAGCGACGATAGTATCGCGTACTTTTTGTCGATCAAACTAGCGAGGAGTTCAGTTTCCATGTGCTTGCGCGTTGCTGTGTTGACGGTTCGGGAGAGGCCCTAAAGTGTTCCAAGCCAATCGAGGATCTTTTCCCATTCGTCTCGGTTGTATCGCGTCGTTTGCAGGAAGTCGGCTTCGGGGGCTATGCGATTTAGGATCACCTTCGCCTGTTCGATAGTCCCACGTGCCTCGGCGGGGCTTTTGTTTCGACGGTAGCAATTCGCAATCTGTACGTAGGCTTCGAGGGATTCAGGTTCTTGTTGATAGCGGTTCGTCGCATCGGAGTAACCCTTGATCGCTTCTTCATAATGCTCCATGTCAAACAGCGCGTCGGCGCGAGCGAAGTAGCAGTTGCGGAGGATTCGCTCCTCGATCTCGGACAGCTCCGACAGTTCATTCTTTCTGTTCAGTAGAGACATCAGCTGACGGTAGCCGATTTCAGCTGCCTTCAGCTCGCGGTGCAGCTCTTCCGTCAGCTTCTTACGCGTCGTGTCGATGGTGACATAGTCGAGCTTGCGGCGCGGCAGCTTGGCCGCATGGCGATACGACTCGGCGATGCGGTAACGAGCCTCGATCGCTTGGCGAGCATCTGGGGCACGTGTCACCGCTTCATCCAAACGCGCGATCGCCTGATGAAAGGAGTTCTGTGACAGTTCGAGTGTCTTTAATGCGGCTTTACGTGACGTTGCCACATTGTTGGCAACTCCATCAAGTCGGCTTTGTGTCTCTTGCTGAATACCTTCCAGATATAGAAGTTCGCCGAGAGCGAATAACGATTCTCGCCATTCAATACTGCGTGGTGTGAGCGATTCATGTTCGAGGTTCGCTTCGAGTAGCACTCTCGCCTGTCCCAGATTGCCGAGCTCTTGCTGTGCCTGTGCCGCGATGACACGGGCGCGATAGCTGTGCGGATCGCGAGGATAGTATTGGATGCACTCCGTCAAATAGGGCAACGCTTTTTCCGGTTCGTGCAACGCCAGCATGGCCTCGCCGAGTGCGGTCAGCGCGGGCGGGCGTCCCGCTCGATTCTGGGTGTTAAGGAATTGCGTGAAGTATCGCACGGCGCGTTCGTAGTCTTGTCCTTGCAGATAGTTCTCCCCGCTCTTCCAGAGATCATCCGGATAGTTGCGCGAAGCGAAGCGTAGTTTGGCGAGCTGCGCGTATAAAGCGCCTGCGTTTCGGTTTTCGGTACGCGAGTCGACCAGAATGCGTTGTGCTTGTGACAGCAGCAATCCCTCGGCGTCCGACGCAAGCTTTCTCGCCACGGCTTCGCGAGCTTCGGCTTGAAGCTGGATGGCGTGGCTCTCCGAGAACACCATGGCCATCGCGGCCGCAAGTTGCGTCGCGTGGTCGAACTGCTCAGCATCGCGATATGCCGTGTACGAGGCCTCCACGCGGTTCTTCATCTGGTCATGCGAAATCCAAGGGTTGTTGTAGGCTGGTGTATCGGCAACGAAACGCAGTGTTCGACGATACGCCTTGATCGCCTGCTCATCTTCGCCGAGCAACTGATGAATTTCAGATTCCTCGAGGCTCGCACTGATGCCTTCGACCGTATCAAAGTGCGAGCGTCGCGTTCGGGCGAACTGGTCCAAGGCGGCGCGCAAGTCGACAGATGCTTCGGCGTCGGTTGGCCGTAACGGTGCGGTCCTTCGGTAAGTTAAACCCGTTAGATATTGGGATTGCCGGCCGAGATCGAGATCTGTGGGGTCGTGCGCCTGTGCATGTCCTAGCAACTCGCGAGCTTTCTCGAACAACGGAATTGCTTGCGACGGATCTTCGCTTTGATCTACCAATTGCTCGCCTTCGTGCAGGAGCAAACGACTTCTCAATATCAGAGCTGCTGCGAATCGCGGAGAGAGTTCGGGAATGGCAGATGTAATGGCCTCGCAATTCGCGAATTCGCCAAGGCCAAACATAATCTCGCCTTGAGTCATCAACGCGTTGTAGCGATCGTCAAAGCTCAATGCGTCGTCGGCAAGGTATTCGCGATTGTATTCGAGTGCCTTTTCGTATTGAGGTTCTGTGTCGCGAAGATACCCGTTTGCGAGCAGACCGAGTATTTCTGTCCGCCGCGAAAAGTCGATATCCAGTGCTTCGTGCAAAGGAGGAAGGCTTTGGGCGTAATGTCCGGCTCCTTGCAGCGACTTACCAAGCACAAACAACCCGTGGTCCTTGCGGTTTGCTGGGAAACCGGATTTATTTGCCTCTTCCAGATATCGAGCCGCCAGGAGAAATCGGATGCGACGCTCGCTCTGATTCCATTCCTCTTCGGCGTCTTGCGCCATTGCCACTCCTAGCACATACGCCGGTCCGCCTACATCCTCCGCGGGAAGCTCGCCATCCAGGCGCAGGTCGGCTGCGATCGATCGAGCCTTCTCGCGATTATCAGCATCGAGTGCATCAAGCGCCCCTGCAAGCGTTCCAGACGACTCGCGCGACGACGGAGACGGACTAGGTGATAGAACTCGCAGGCCAACGCCCATACCAACAACCGCTGTGAGTACGACCAGGATGATGGTTGCGTTTCGGACGGGGTTCCGGCGAATGTGAGCCAACACTTCGCGCGCAATCCGCTTCGATCGCGGAAGATTCCCGGCGGTCGTTGTTGGCATATTCGAGTGCCCGGATTGCTCGGAAGCCATGTGAACCTAATACGTGCTGGCGAATGCCCAATCGAATCTTGGCAACGCGAACGGTCGCCAAACTGGAGAAAAGTGGCGAGGTTGTACTCGAGATCCCATAGCGATGTCAACGCGAGTGGCCCTCGATGACGACGCTAGCGGGGCATGTGCCGAAGCATCGGCATCCGTTTAGAGTAAGCAGGTCGGAGTTCGTAGGCTCGTTCCTGGCCAAACGCCCGATCAGTTCCGCTCGTTCGAGATATCTGAAGCGGCCGTCTCGGCCGAGATGCCGGTCACGATCTCCATCATCCAGCTATCCACATCGCTCAGCATTTGCGTGTTGAGCTCGTCGCCACATGGATATTGACGCAACGTGACGGAGAGTCCTGCGACATGAAATAATCGCAATTCTTCGCACGTTCTCTCGATCGGATACTGTTCAGAGTCGCGGCCCTGGGCGATAAACAAGGGTAGTGAACGGGCTTCGTCCAACCGGGCCAGTGGACGGCAATTGAGCGGAAACGGCCCGCCGAGCGATAGCACGCCAGCGAATCGGTCTGGATGACGCAAGCCGATTTGAAATGCAGCCGTTCCACCCGCTTCGAAGCCGGCCAAGAAGATTCGCCGCGACGCGATGTTGAATTTATCGCTAGCATTCTCAAGGCAATCGAACACTCGCTGCTCGGCAGAAATTAACGATTGATCGTTTGGGCTCCAAGTAAATCCAGGTGACTCCATTTGTTGCGTGCCCCGCGGCCCGACGGCGGCGTAGTTTCGCATACTGATCAGCGGCATGACTCGTTGTAGCTGACGTTCATCGTCGCCCGGCCCATGTAGCCATATCAGAAGTGGATAGGCATACTTCCGCTCGTAATGCATCGGAGTGAAGAGCGAGCAATGTTGACTTGGGTGATGGCTGGCGTTACCGCCGGTTGGCTTCAGATCGAATGTGGGAGCGGAGGGCGTGGCGATCGTTTCTTGCGGGGCGAGCTGTATACGATTCATATTGGGCCGCTCGGGAAAAGTGCATTGTGAACGAAGTTGATTCGGCCAAGAAGCGATGGGCGTTCAGTGTCATCGGAAAGCCAAAGTCGGGACGCTTTGAGAAAGTCGCGTTGTAAAACAGCGATCGCCAAATGTCAACGTCAACGACTTTGAATGAACGAATGCTTGCTAGCAACGTGATTGCTAGTCGCCCATCAACTCATTCATCGTCGACACCAGCTCGTGAACGGCATCGACGCTCTTTTTGAAGTCGGCTTGTTCTTGCTCGGTCAATTCAAGCTCGATTATCTTCTCGACGCCACCGGCCCCAAGGATTACGGGCACACCGACATAATAGCCCCCGACGCCGTACTCCTTGTCGCAATACGCCGCGCAAGGGATGACTCGCTTCTTGTCGCGAATGATCGCTTCGACCATCTGGGCCGTAGCCGCCGCTGGGGCATAATAGGCGCTGCCTGTCTTCAGTAGCCCAACGATTTCGGCACCACCTTTCCGTGTTCGATCGATGATCTCGCCAAGTCGCTCTTCGCTGAGCAATCGCGTGATCGGAATGCCGCCGACCGACGTGCAGCTCGGCATCGGAACCATCGTGTCGCCATGACCGCCCATTAACAACGCCGAAATATCCTCGACGCTCACTCCCAACTCCATCGCCAAGAATGTCCGATAGCGAGCCGTATCCAGAACGCCCGCTTGACCGATCACCCGATTCGCCGGAAAGCCGCTGACCTTTTTCGCTTGTTGGACCATTGCGTCGAGCGGATTGCTCACCACGATAATGACCGAATCGGGGCTCGTCTCCTTCACCTGCTCGGTGACGGCGCTCACGATCTTGGCGTTGGTGCTGAGCAGATCGTCACGGCTCATCCCGGGCTTTCGCGGAATGCCCGCTGTGATAACGACCACATCGCTGCCTCGCGTCGGTTCGTAATCGGTGGCTCCGACGATGTTTGAATCGAACCCGACGATTGGCGAAGCCTGCATCAAATCGAGTGCTTTCCCCTTCGGCATGTCTTCGGTTCGGGGAATGTCGACCAGGACGACGTCGCCCAATTCCGCCGCCGCACACCAATGTGCAGTTGTTGCTCCGACGTTACCGGCACCTACGATCGTGATCTTGGCTCGACGCATGACAATTCTCCGAGGCTCTCGCGAGGAATGCCACCTGCTAAACGAAATCCACCGAATTGGGAGATCGTGTCGGCGGGTGGCAAAGGGATGCAACTCCAACAGCACCCGAATATCGGCTTCCCTCGGCTCACGTCAAGTAGGGAGGGGCGGGAGGGAGAAGGATGATGGCGGAAGGATGATGGCGGAAGGATGATGGCGATCTGAATTAATTTATCCTTCATCCTTCACCCTTCCGCCTTCTCCCGTTTCCCACTGACTGAAATCCGGTTCGTCTTGCTCCTCGATTCCCGCATCGTTCAGCGAACTGCCTGGCTGCACCTCGCGGCGGCGTGTGAGAACGTTGCGCTTGAACTTCGAATCATTCTTGCCCGCTCGCCACAGCGCGAACCAGGCGATCCCGAGCAATGCGACGAAGCCGCCGATCACGGCAAAGCCGGTGTAAGGATTGTGGGACGAATCGAATTGAATGACTCGCGGTTCGACGCCGATAAACATCGGGCTGACTTGCAACTGATTCTGGGCGAATCCCGATACGAATCGTGATCGGTATGCCCACAGCTTGAAACACGCTGACGGAATTGAAACTTCCTCGCGAATGTCTGCTCCTTCGGGCAGACCCGGCGGGAGTTGCAGCACGCAGACAGTAACCGGAAAGCTGTTGGTGAATATCGGGCTTTCGCCATCGGCCTGCTTGCCTAGTCGAATGACTTGATCGCCGAGCGGAATGAAGACATCGATTTGATAATAGTGGTCGATGCCAAATCGTTCCTGAATATCTTCGTCGTCGACGAGGATGTTTATCGCCCGACGCGCGGTACCCCGTACGATCATTAATCGTCCATGTTGCGTTGCCGGTTCTTGTAGCAAGGGAGCCAAATCGACCGTGGGACGAGCGTTCGCTCGAAGGCTAGTTGGGTCGGCGTTGCCGAGCGTCGAAAGAAGCTGATAGAAACACTCGCGGTCGGCTTTCGTGATCGGCTTGTGATTCAAGTTTCGCACTTCGTCGAACAAGCTGATGTCCATGCCGAGCGTCGCGAGTCGAGCTAGGTCCGTCGTGATCCCGGTCGCAGCGTTGGGTTGTGACGGCAGCCAGCCGATGTGCGGCGTCGCGAACGCAAACTCGGATCGTTCTCCATCATCGTTGCCGACCTTTAGGAACAGCCCGTATGCCACGATCGGTTCGCCAAGTACGCCCTTCGCAGATGCCCAAGCAACCGGGAGATCGCGGCAGCAGAGCACGGCGGCATGCGGCGAAGCGTCAAGGTCAACGCTGACACGAAAGTAGTGGTCGAACTCGAGTCGCTCGACGGCTTCGGTCAGTATCTCAACTCGTTCGATCCTGGTCGTCCGCCCGCGAATCAGAAACGTGTCGGCCCGGTGATCGTTCGGAGTTTCTTCAATCGCCGAGAGACTCTTGATTGGTTGCGCCCAGCGGTACAGATCGTTCCGCGCAAAACGCGGCAGGCGATACAGAATCCGAATGACCGTCTCTTCGTCTTGATCGCCGAGCGGCTCGCCGTCAGCAAACGCTGCCAACTGGCTCTCGTCGATGCTCAACAGGTTTAGCAGTTCTCTCGCGTGTGTCAGTCGTCGCGCGGGTAAGTTGCCTAGCTGCGTTTGTTGGTCGTTCCACGGCAACTTGCCAACGCCGTCTGTCGCTGGCTCTTCTTGCGCGGTGGCGGGAGTGATCGAAAGTAGGAGCGTGATCGCAAGTGCGACCCACCCTTCAACTGATTGCAACGGTCGCCGACTTCCTTGATGCATGCTAATTCGACTCGCCTTCTTTGGCAGTTTTCAATCTTGCTTGTCGTGCTCGGCGCGCTGTTGCAATGCTTCGTCAATCGTTGGGCCGATCTTGCTCTTGGCCATGGAAGCGAATTGTTCCGAGGTTGGTTCATGCGAGGGAGACCGTCTCGGCGTGGATTGCGTTCCGCCCGCCCGGTACGCCCAGCGTGCGATCTTGAACGCAAGTAAGGCAACAAGCGATAGCGCGATGAGCACGGTCTGCCAAGATGGCAACTCGGTGGTGAAGATCGGAGGTGTTGGTTCCCACGTCGGTTGCTTGGCTAAGACTAACGGAGCCGTGCGGATGCCGTCATGTGCTCCGTATGCCCAACGCTTGAAGAAGTAACCGGTGAACGTCATCTCTTCACGCAGATTCGTGTGGTCGCTCCCAACGTCGGGGAAGCCGAATGGCAGCTCCAAGGCGTAAGCTACGATCGGCGAATCCGAACCATCGCCAGGGCGCAACCAGAAGACAAAGTAATGTTCGA
Source organism: Planctomycetota bacterium (assembly GCA_014381825.1). Taxonomy (GTDB): domain Bacteria; phylum Planctomycetota; class Planctomycetia; order Pirellulales; family Pirellulaceae. The sequence continues at coordinate 2,901 of JACNKX010000104.1, read as the reverse complement.
TGCCAAGATCATTCTTCGGTGCACGAACTTGATACGCCAGTTCGGCAGTTCCGCCGACGGTGACCAATCGGCCGCGATACTCATTCGATTGACGAAAGAGTTGCACAAAGCTGACCGTACCAGCGGACTGCTGGCTCGCCTCTCGAGCATTCAGCGCCAGCAGCTTCTCGAAACTGCGGAACCACGCCGTCTGCTCCTCGGGTCGCCACACCATATCGTCTCGAATCGCCGCCAGCGCCAGGTCATCGAGTGTTGCTTGCAGGTTCGCCAAGGCTTCGCGTTCCAACTCCGTCCAAGGTCGCTCGTCTAACACCGCACGCAATGCGCGGCTGAGCAGACTCGTCCATTCGATTTCCAAGTCGTGCAGTACGTTCAACAACTGCGTTCGTTGTTCGGCGGGCAGTTCGTCACCAGCGACCAACACCGCATCGTTCGCGCTAGTAAGATAGTCTTTCCACTCTTGCTCAAGTTGCGAGAACACGTCTGACCAGATGCGACGGTCGCCAACGGACAGTTCCGGGCCGCCGCGCGAGTTGCGCAGAATCCTTACAAGGACTTTCCGCTCATCGCGACCAAGCGATTTAAGGAAGCCTCGCCAGGCGTCTCGTCGAATCCGCTGTCGCGCATCTTCACCGTCGTCGGCCGCGTTGATGGATTCCGCCAGTTCGGTCGTAGATGGCGGCGCTGCCACGGCTGCTTGCCGTGCGTAGATCGTGCCAGGAGGGTCTTCGGACTTAGGCGGCTCGGCTGATAGTAGCGTATCAATACCTTCGTCTAGCGCGGTTGTCGCGATACGTTTTTTCGATCCAGCCCAGATCCATTCCCAGTTCTCTGGCTTGCGTGCCTCGAACATCAATACGATGACCAACAGCAACGAAAATACCATCATCAAAACGCGAACTTGCGTCGACCGCGAAAAGTAGTTCGGCGGCGACCGCCGTTGCGGTCGGTCGCTGGATTCATCCTGGGACTGAAATTTCATGGCTCGTTGCTATGCCGTGGTCGAGCGGTCTGGAGGCTTTGTCGTTTAACCGAACGTTGATCCTTGCGTGCTGTTGCGCAACTCCCGAGCGTGCGGCCATAGCTCATCCGAATCTTAACCCCATCGACTTAGTTCGTCAGGCGTCAACAGTTCTATTCCTCGCCGGATGCGATGTTGCGAGTCTTGCAGCGTCAATTACAACCCTTTCTTAACTCCCAGCTTGCTAACCGCCAGCCGCAGCCTCGCGATAGTTGACATTTGTATACTGCCCTATTAACCTCACTGATCATTCGGACGAAGCATTCGAACAGATCGGAGAGATGGGTATGAGCAATCCTGTAGTCGCATCGACTTATCCGGACGGTCAACCGTACCAACCAGCGCGAGGTCGCTATGCACCACGCACTCGCGTCGAGGACTACATGCAGCCCTCCGCGTCTGTCGTCCAGGGCCGTCCCGATGCTGACGAGTTCGTTCGGTTGATCATCCGTGAAATGCGGATTCGTTTCTATCAGCCGAAGACAGTGAAGCCTTATCGCAGCCACCTCGTCTCATTACTGCGTTGGTTCGGTGCGCCAGCCCATCGGCTGACTCGTGAGGATGTGCGCGAGTATTTGCTGTACCTCGTTGACGGTGGAGCCTCGTCGTCGACGGTCAGCAATCATTTGTCCGCGATCCGTACTGCCTTCGACAAGATGTGCCTCCGACAAGTCACGCTCGGACTGATGGTGCCGCGCAAGCCGAAGAGGCTGCCGGTCATTCTCAGCCCTGAGGAGATCATGGCGCTGCTGCACGCCGCGCCTTCGCTACGCGACAAGCTGCTGCTTGGCCTCATGTATGCCACCGGGATGCGAGTGAGTGAAGTCGTCCGAGTCCGATGGAGAGACTTGGACTTCGATCGTCGGTTGATTAACGTGTGGCAAGGCAAAGGACGGACCGATCGTCAGGTCACGTTGCCGATCTGTTTCGAATCGTTGTTGAGAACCTTGTCAACGGATCGCGGGGGAGACGACTTCGTGTTTCCGAGCGAGAACAATACAAGACGTGGTCGTCACTTGAGCCCTCGCACGGCGCAGCGCGTGATGGAACGAGCCGTTCGTATCGCGGGAATCAAGAAGAAAGCGACGCCACATTCTCTGAGACACAGTTTCGCGACGCACAGTTTTGAAAACGGATGCGACATCCGCCGAATCCAAAAACTGATGGGGCACGTGAAGCTTGAAACGACGACGATCTACGTGAAGGTTGCCAAGCCGACCGACGATCTTGCCGCGCCTAGTCCACTCGACACACTGTATCATGTTCCACGACGAGACTCTGCTCCTCAGCGCAAGCGCGTCGATGTTGGCCAACTTCGCATTCACTTTCTCCAACAGCCGACTGAAGCGAATTGCCGCCGTGCCAAAGTGACGATCAGCGTCTCGTCTGGAGAACGACCGATTTACTTGACGGGGATCATGGCGAAGGAAGTACGCCCCGGCTATGTGACGCTCGACATTCCGCCGCTGGAGAGTTGGGCCGAGCCCTTAAGCTGGCTATCTCGACAACAACGCGACCGATTCGAGGAGCCGGAGTTTTATGAGATGCTACAGCGAGAGATCTCCCAGCGACTCTGCCAGCTCCCTCACGATCTGACAACACCATCGTCAACATGACTTGTTATCGCGTCGGCAATCCCAACGACACCACGCATTGCATAGCGACTGAGATCGAAGTCCGCGCTCATCGCTGAAATTCGGCGATTTCCAGTTCTCTAGGGCCACGGTGATGCTTGCCAAACCAGAACTTTGAATTCATAATCGGACTCCACCGTACGTCGCTATGCCGGTCGACCCGACATAACGACACATAGTCGTTGAAAACACCGTTGGCGGACACAGCCATGAATCTTGATGCCGTCACGAAACAACTTGCTGCGT
>JACNKX010000155.1 GCA_014381825.1 Planctomycetota bacterium | reverse complement strand
ACATTGCGGTTCTGAATCGAGGTGGCGATCCCAGTAACGACAATGGAACTGAAGGCGTCCATGACCACCTTGACGTCCGCGTTTTTGCCGCCTCGCCAGTCGATGTCGACGACGCCATCGGACTGCAAAACGTCTTGCTGCTCAACGAGCGATATGTCGACTCGTTTACGGCCGATGCGGGCGACACTTTCACGGTTCGTGTTTCGGGCGACGCCGGTGACGACGACGCGAATTACGATCTTCGAATCTGGAGTTCCGAAGTATCGGATAGCTTTGGAGATAACAATAATACGCAAGGCACCGCGGAGGATCTTGGCTCGATCAACGGCGCGACGTCCGTTGGCAGTATCGGCACGATCACGCATCCCGATCGTGACTTTTATGAGTTCGACGCCGATATCAGCGGTGAAGTCAGTGTACGAATCACCATGCCTGAAGGAACGGGATATTCATTCGGTCCAAACGGAAACGAGGCCACGAATCTCGGGGTCCGCATTTGGAATGACGCACGCGAAATCGTCTCGACGAGTAATGGAACTGCCGGTCATATCGACATTGCTTCTTTTGACGCGACAAACGGCGAGACATACTTCGCCGAGGTCTATAGCAGTAGCTTTGGCCAGGTCAACGTTTACGATCTTGATATTAGCGCTGTCAATGACGGCGAAGGACGTGTGACTGGGTACGTCTTCCAAGACGACAATCAAAGCGCGCTTCGCGACCCAATAGAACCGGCCCTCGCGAACGTCACGGTTAATGTAGACATCGGCGCTAATGGTGGTGTCGAAGTTACGGCAGTGACTGATGCGAACGGTTTCTACATCCTTGATAATTTGCCGTTCGGCACGCACGAAATCTCTTTAGCACCTCAAGCGGGCGTCTATACCGTTTACCCTGAACCGTTCTTCGGCTCGTCCTACGTCATTACCATTGGAGAAGACAACTTAAACGCTGATCACCTTGATTTTGCGACGGTCGAAGCCGACTTTGGTGATGCTCCCGATGCAAACTATGACACGCTTCTTGCCTTTAACGGCCCTCGACATACAGCTCGTGGTCCGCTGTTAGGAAACTTTCGCGATGCAGAATCGGATGGACTAGAGTCAGTGGATGCTCTTGGTGACGACACAAATCAATCTCCGGATGACGAAGATGGCGTTTTGTTCCCCAACCCGTTGCTGGCTGGAACAACGGTCGATATCGACGTCGATTCGTCTGCGGGTGGCGGTGAACTGGATTTCTTCTTCGACTGGAATCGTGACGGCGACTTCGACGATGGCAACGAGGTGTATAGCGACACGCTCGTCGGTGGCCCGGAGACGATTTCGGTTGCTGTTCCTGCCGGCGCGACCGCAGGAGCGTCCTTCGCGCGATTCCGGATCAGCACGGCAGGTGGTCTGGAATGGCGAGGCCCCGCGTCCGATGGTGAAGTCGAAGATCATGCCATCACGATCACTGGCCCCTCACTAACGGTGTCGCTGGCCGATGCATCTGTCTCAGAAGCGGACGGCCCAGGGGCGACGACGGGAACCGTCACGCGCGTCGGCGGAGATCACAGTGTTGTCCTGACCGTTAACCTCAGTAGCAGCGACACAAGCGAAGCGAAGGTCGGCACGACGGTCGTGATTCCTGCGAATCAAGCCACGTCACTGCCGTTTAATATAGATGCCCAGAACGATTTCGTGGTCGATGGCACGAAAACCGTGACGATTGGGGCATCAGCAGCCGGTTTTGACCCGGGCGCTGCCTTTTTAGATGTAACGGACGATGACGTTCGAGCTCTGACGTTGGTGATCGCGGACGCCAGCATGTCCGAGAACGGGGGAGCCAGCACCGCAACGGTGAGCCGCAACGACGAGAACCTTACCGGCCCTTTAACGGTAAACCTTATGAGCGACGACACCGGTGAGGCCACCGTGGTGGCGACGGTCACAATTCTGGCTACCCAACAGACCTCGCCAGCCTTCGCGATTTCAGCCGTCGATGACGCCGTGGCGGACGGTACGCAGGTCGTGACGATAACCGGCAGCGCTGTCGGCTACGTGGACGGCACGGACACGATCGATGTCACCGACGACGAATCGCCATCGATCACTTTGACGATCGCTCCCGCGAGTGTTGCGGAAGGCGACGGCGCAGCGGCAGCAACCGGAACTGTCACTCGCAACGATGGTGATCTCAGCAATCCGCTTGTCGTAACGCTTTCGAGCGACGACACGACCGAAGCCACAGTTCCAGCGAGCGTAACGATTCTCGCAAATCAATCATCGGCGACGTTCGATATTGACGCCATTGATGACGCGATCGTGGACATGACTCAGGCCGTCACAGTTACGGCGTCAGCCGCCGGTCGACCTGACGCCACAGGCACGCTGGACGTGACCGATGACGACTCTTTGGCTCTCTCGGTCTCTATTTCGGCTGTATCGATCGTAGAGACTGATGGCGTAGCAGCGACCACTGCCACCGTGACGCGAAACGACGGTGACCTAAGCAATCCGCTCATCGTGACGCTGGTTAGCAGTGACACGGGCGAAGCCGTTGTCGCCAGCCCGGTAACGATTCTTGCCAACGAGTCATTCGTGAGCTTCAACATCGATGCTATCGACGACGCCCTGGTCGACGGGACGCAGACTGTAACCATTACCGCGTCGGCGGCCGGCGGCTATACCGACGGAAGTGACACGGTCGACGTGACGGATGACGAAGTGCCCGAGCTAACCGTATCCATCTCAGCAGCCAGCGTCTCGGAGGGGGCCGGAGCCGCAGCGACAACTGCCACGGTGACTCGCAACGTCGCAGACGTTTCCGCCGCGCTAACGGTCACACTTGCCACCAATGACACGAGTGAAGCAACTGTTCAAACGACCGTAACGATTCTAGCCAATCAGGCCTTTGCAACTTTTGACATCGACGCAGTTGACGATGCGATCGTCGATGGGCCACAGACCGTAACAGTTACCGCGACGGCGGCAGGTTTTTCAGATGGGACTGACACTGTCGATGTTACCGATGACGACGTACTTACGCTGACCGTAGATATCGTCGCTGCTTCTATCTCGGAAGGTGCCGGGACTGGAGCGACGACAGGGACAGTAACACGAAACGCAGGGGATCTCAGCTCCGCGGTGACAGTCACTCTATCGAGTGACGACGCGGGCGAAGCCGTGCCGCAACCGTTGATGGTGACCATTCTAGCGAATGACACATCGGCGACATTCAACATTGATGCTGTTGAAGATGTCATCAGTGACGGAGTACAGACCGCGACGATTAAGGCGACGGCCAGCGGTTATGTTAGTGGTACCGACACCGTCGACGTCACCGATAACGATGGCCCGACATTGACGCTATCGATTGCCGATGCAAGTATCTCGGAGGGAGGTGGCTTTGCCGCAACGACGGCCACAGTCTCGCGCAACGACGCGGACCTTAGTTCTGCGCTGACGGTCAACGTCGCGAGCAACGACACCAGCGAGGCCGAACCGGCTGTTACATCGGTGACGATTCCGATTGGAAGCTCTTCCGCACCGTTCAATATTGATGCCGTCGACGACGCCATCGACGACGGCACGCAAACGGTGACCTTCACGGCGTCAGCCGCGACATATACGTCCGGCACGGACACACTCGACGTCACCGATGACGACGTGCAAACACTCACGCTAGTAATTGCAGCTGCGTCGATTGCTGAAGGTGACGGAGTCAACGCTACGACGGCAACGGTTACCCGAAACGATGTTGACCTGAGTTCGCCGTTAACCGTTAACATCGTGAGCGACGATACCAGCGAAGCCGAACCAAGCATGACGACCGTGACAATTCTTGCAAACGAAGACTCAGTGACTTTTAACATTGATGCGGATGATGACTTCATTGTCGACGGAACTCAGACACCGACGTTTACGGCTTCGGCCGGAGGGTACGTCGACGGCACTGACACGATTAACGTGACAGACGACGATGTCTTAACGCTCAAGGTCACAATCGCGGCGGCATCTGTTTCGGAAGCGGCGGGCGCGGCGGCCACGACCGGAACGGTCTCGCGAAATGACGGCGATCTGAGCGGCGAACTCATCGTGACCCTTAGCAGCGACGACGGGGGCGAAGCAAATCCCAATCCAACTAGCGTAACAATCGGAATCGGGCAAACTAGTGCGAACTTCGATATCGATGCCGTGGACGATGCCACGGTCGACGGCACGCAGACGGTTACGATCACCGCCATGGCGACCTTATACGTTGATGGCGATGACACGGTCAACGTCACCGATGACGACGCCGCAGATCTCACTGTTGTGATTACCGAAGCCAGCGTGTCGGAAGGCGCTGGTGCCACGGCAGCGAACGGAACGGTTACTCGAAATGATGGCGATCTTAGCAATCCACTTACCGTGACGCTCAGCAGCAACGACTCAACCGAAGCAGTTCCAACAACAACCACTGTCACGATTCTAGCCACCCAGTCGTCTGCGAACTTTACCTTAGATGCCGTTGATGATGCTATCGTCGATGGAACGCAGACCGTAACGATTACCGCAACGGCGGCACTACACTCGAATGGTACGGATACAATCGACATCGCCGACGACGACGTTCTCACGTTGACCCTTACGATCGACGCGGCCAGCATTCAGGAGAACGCCGGCACTGGAGCGACGACTGCCACTGTCAGCCGAAACGACGGCGATCTTAGCGGCGCAGTGACCGTCAACCTATCGAGCGATAGCACTCGCGCGACCGTTCAGGGCACTGTCATGATTGCGATGGGACAGACGACCTCTGCTCCGTTTGGTATCGATACTGTCGACGACGCGTTAATGAACGGTGATGTCACGGTGACGATTACGGGTACGGCGACCAACTATGTCGATGGCGCAGACACGGTCGACGTGATCGACGATGATCTGCCTGGCTTCAGTGGTCGCAAGTTCCACGACGTGAATGGTGACGGCGATGACGAATCAGGTGCGGATCCAGGTCTCAGCGGCTGGACGATCGAACTTTACGACAACAACGGCAATGTTGGGTTTGATCCCGGCAGTCCCTTCGGAGGAACTGCGGAGGACACGCTGCTTCAGACGACGGTCACTGATAGCAATGGAAACTATTCGTTCGACGCGACAAACGTGACGCTAGTCGCCGGCGAGTCCTACGTCATTCGCGAAAGAAGCCAAGCCGGATGGCATCAGACTTTCCCCTCGCCGGTGACGCATTACACGAACACATTTGTTGCCGGGACCACGGTTAACAACCTAGATTTCGGTAATGCGACATGTGGTTTCCAGCATGTTACTGCCGATGTAGACATTACCGTTACGGCAGACTACGACGGAATTCTGACCCTTGAATTGGAAGGCGGCGGAACATTTGAAGTTCTTAACGCGGCTGGCAGTGCCGTTGTGCCCGTTTATGCGTTCGAGCAAGGAGCGGATCGCATTGACGGTAATGATGGCGATGATGACGACGGAGACACTACCACACACGAATTCAATCTGTTTAACGATGGCCTGAGTCGTGAGAGTGTTTTGGAGTCAGGAGTGCAGCGGGCCGACCTGATCAGCACTGCTGGTACGAGCTACACCATTCGCATTACCGGTTCGACGCCCAACACGATTCTCCGATATACCAGTGCCGTAAACATTGACGGTTCTGGAAATCTAATTGTCCACGGAAGTGTCTGTGGGGATGTCATCGTTGTCGACGACGATCCAAATCACGGCGGCAACGATTCGGATGCGAAATCTATTTTCGTCGGCTCGTACGCAGGTCAACTCAGCGACTTTAATCTTGGTAATGATCTGACAGGCCAGTTCCAGGGAGTGACTTACAACGCGGAGATCATCAACGCGACCTTTAACGATCCTACGATCGCCGGCGTTCAAGTCTTCGGCGACGATGGCGACGACATTATTCGTGTAACGGACGACGTTGTTCAAGATGCGTCTCTCGAAGGTGACGACGGCAACGACATCATCCGCGCTGGTGGTGGTCGCTCAACCGTCCATGGCCGAAACGGCAGCGACTTTATAGTTGGTGGCCCGGTAGCCGACGTCTTGTACGGAGACAACGGTAACGACTTCATCCATGGTGGCCTCGGTGGCGATCGTATCTTTGGTGGAAATGATAACGACTTGCTCTCCGGTGGTGATGGCGATGATCCATTGATCCGCGGTGGAAATGGGGATGATATTCTATCCGGCGGTATCGGCCGTGATCGTTTGCTGGGAGATGGTGGAAACGACATGCACTTCCGAGAAGTGGCCGGCACTGCGTCGGTCGACACCTTCGTCAGCAATGAAAATCGGACTGATGTACCGACTGCGGCAAGTGGACCTCTTGTGGGCGATCCGGAAAGCGACCTAATCGATCTCATCGACCGTTTCTGGGATGACCAAGTTGATGACGGTCCCGGTCTTCCTGATACGCTGGACGAAATCATCGAAACTCTGCTCCCGTAGTTGCCTGGTTCTTACTTCATGTTCGGCCACATCGGAAGCGTGAGAGCGGGGCTCCTGCACCCGCCAGGCCGACGTGAGGTCATGCTCGACGTCGCTGTCTTTGCGTTCGAGAGGTCGCACGAACTCCAACGCGAGCTTATTCGAAATAGGTAGCTGACAAAATGCCGCTAATGCCTAAGTTGCGGCTCGGCTTGTGTTCGATCAATTGGGAATACAGGCGTTCGCGTCGTAAACCCTGGTGGCTCAAGGGCTACACAGCCGACGCTTGAAAGGCTATACTCGCGCCAAGCTCAGCGTCTTCGCCTCCGCACGCGAACTTCCTCGCAATAGGGACATCGCGTTCTAAGATTCGATTCCGATTCAGAGTTTCCCCCTATGTCGAATTCCGATCCCAAAAGTCACTGGAAATCACTCGCTGCATCGCTCGGAGCCGAAGGTGAGCCCGACCCGGCACCCGAATCCGAAGTTGAGCAGGCTTCCAGCCCTGATCCAGAAGAACATCAAGAGCCGACTCAGCCAGTGGTGGCCGAAGCGCCACCATTAGAGTTCGACGACAATCCTGCACCCGTCGCCCCGAAGCCTAAAAAGAAGAGCCACTGGAGTAGCCTCTTGGGTGCATTGGGACTTGAATCCCCAACGGACGAGGAGACGGCCTCGGGCGAAGACGACGTCGAAATCGAATCGACCAGCACATCAGACTCCGAATCGGCGGGCGAGGAACCAGCGCCGCCGACCGTGGATAATGAAGTCGATGAACCTTACGAAGAGTGCGACCCGCTCGTCATGAGTTCCGAGAACGTTATCGATGTCGTAGCTTCTGCGGTGGTTGAGGACAAAGAAGAAGAGCGACCACGTCACCGTAGACGACGTGGTGGACGTCGTGGGCGTGCCCGCGAGCAGGAAGAAGCATCGGCACCCGAGGAAACTGACGAAGTATCGCTGACCGACGACTCCCGGGATACGGAACTTGAACCGACGAGCATTCCGCGAGCAGAAGATGACAGCGAAGAAGAGCGGCCGCGACGTCGACGAAGACGGGGAAAGCGGCGGCCTGCTGACTCTGAAGCAGCGGAAGGTACAACCGCCAACGTCGTCGCTTCGGCATCGGACGGAGCAGGAGAAGAGGCTGCACAGAAAGTCACCGAGGAAGAAGAAGAGCGTCCACGACGACGAAGGGGAAGACGCGGGCGTCGACGTCCGCCAGAGACCGTCAGTGAGGACGAAACACCAACTGACGAGAGCGACATTGATTTCTTAGACGAACCGGTCGTGGAATCTGATGAGAAAGAAGAAGACGAAAAAGAACGACCGAAACGACCGCGGAGACGACGCGGTCGCCGCAAACCCGCGGAATCAAAAACCGAGGAGACTGAAACTTCTGATAACGACGATGTTGAAGTTCGGTCGGGCGACGACGAAGGCGGTGTTACAGCGAATGAGGAAGAAGAACGCCCTCGACGGCCGCGTCGACGACGGCGTCGAAAGACGAGCGAAGCTGCCAGCGGCGAGGCAGCTGCTTCCGAGACAAGTGATCTCGATGACGGTCAGGTTGTTAAAGCGGAAGGCGATGAAGACGAAGAGGCACCGCGACCCCGGCGAGGACGAGGGCGGCGGCGTGGGGCCAAACGAGACAGTGGCGACCGAGATACGGTCGAGAGTAGCGATTCAATTGCTACGACTGACGAAGACGACGATGATGACGAAGAATCCCGTTCCGAGCTGGCCCACCGCAAGTTGCCATCCTGGGCCGAGGCCATCGATGTGATCGTGCAGGCGAATCTTGCAGGTCGATCGAAGTCGAGAAGTCCACGCGGAGGTGGAGGCGGCCGACGTCGCTAGTCGTGAGACGCGACGCAGTCCGGAAGAGCGAGACAACACCACTTGGCTCGGCTAAATGCGGGCCAGCCGATCAAGTTGTCTCTGCTACTTGATCGCGATAGCCTGCTGAAGCGGTCGAAGTACATGATCGATTACGTACTCATCAACGATCTCTTGGCAAACCTGTGCCAAGCGTAGCATCGCGGCTTCGAAACTTTCGCCTGCTTCGAGACTCCCGTAGCGGCGAGCCGTCAGATAGACGCTGATCTGCTCCTCGGGATAATCACCGGTCCGAACATGATAGGCAGTTGTTCGCGTCTCTATACTAAGCCGGCACTGGGTTCGGCATTCTGCATCGAGCGCGAATTGAATGGAGGGCTCGTTACAAATGACGGTGGCCCCAGGAATCTCGGTGAGCCGTTCAAATGCCGGCGTCATCCCTAACGCCTCGGCAAGCAACTCGTTGTGATTGCCGCGGTAAGTAAAATCGAACCCGTACATTACGTTCAATGACTCGCAGTCGATCGCACTGATCGACAATGCGTAGGGAGCTTGATCGAGAACTAACGAGTGTTGATGTAGAACGTCTTCGACAGAGGATGGGTTTACTTGCCCAGAGCAAATTCGTCGGCTCTCCACGGCGACCCATCGATAGTTCCCTTGGTCTTTGTCTTCCTCCAGGACAAACTCACCGCGATCCCGATTGTAGAAATTTCGCATCGTCGGATACTGCTTTCTCACTTGCTCGAAGAAATGCAGTACCGTCTCACGGCTCTGGGGAAGATCCATCTCCGTATTTAACGTCATATTGACGTAATAATCGTCGCTGAAATCGTCGTAGTCTTTCATCCGAAGAACTCCTCGAACGGAGGATCGAAGTGACATCGATTCAGAGCGTTTGAGGCCCGACTTCCTAAAACGAAAGAACCGACGAGTTGCATGATGCAGGCCTCAGTATAAAATGACGCATGGAAGCCTGTCAAAATGGCCAGATATTGGCACGTAACACCTGATGTGAAGGCAACTTGCCATGACGTCTCCATCCTACGCACGAAGCCGCTCGATGCCTAGGACCCCATGCACCAGAGGGGGGCGGATTGCAACGTTTCGATCGGACCTCGGTTGGGTCGCTGCGTGCTGGATCGACGAGCTTTTGGCCCGTTTGACATTCGGACACGCCTCGCCGCAAGCTGCCGTGAAATACATGGCGGCCGATGGCGAGCCGGGCGAACCGACTTCTTGGAGTGACTCACTAGCCCAGCGACTTCAAGCGTTTGCTGGCGGTGATCGGAGCGATGACTTCTTAGACATCCCGTTATTCGTGATGGACATGACACCATTTCAGCAAGCGGTGATTGAACGCTGCCGCCGAATCCCCTCGGGTGAAACGCTGACGTATGGTGGACTCGCAGCAGCAACAGGCCACCCCGGCGCAGCACGAGCGGTCGGTCGCGTGATGGCAACGAATCGGTTTCCGCTTATCGTACCGTGCCATCGCGTCGTTGCCGCGGGTGGAGCCATTGGTGGCTTCTCGGCACCAGACGGAATTGAAATGAAACGCCGTCTTCTAGCGCCCGAGGCGGCGATTCTTCGGTGCGAGTGATTGTCAGCGCATAGAAAATCCCGGCTTCAGAACAAGCCTGAAACCGGGTTAATGGACACGCGGGAGCGTGTCGCAGTGAGGCAACCCATAGCCTGTCCAACATTCGAGAGGCTGGACGAAGTAAAGCGGAGCGAGCCCCACATATGACATTATTCCACTGTAATCGCAGCTGCAGATTTGTGAAGTGTTTTGGAAGTGAGAAATCTCATGATTAGCTCAGATGTGCTATGGTCCCGACCACTCGCAGTGGCACTCGCTGTCCTCATAGCGTTCGCCACTCCCACTATCTCAACAAGCCACGAGACGACGCGGCAAGCTTTTTCGCGATCTCGACAACTCGCTCAAGCAGCTACCGCCTCGAATGCCGAGGACGTTACGAAGTTGCCAAGCGGTCGTTGCCAATTGCGTATTGACGTTCGGCTGTCAGGGAACGATGAATCGGTACCCGCGGTCGTGAGGATCGTTAATCCGCGTTCGGGCAAGACGCTTCCACTCGCGGGCGAGATTCATCGTAATCAACATTGGTACTCACTCGACGCCACGGCAATTGTGACCGTTCCCCAGATGAAACTTCGTATCGAAGCAATTCGAGGACTCGATACTGAACTCGCTTCGATCGAAATCGACTTGACAGGGAAAAAAAATGCCTCAGTGCGACTTTCATTGAAGAACTTCTATGACGCTCACTTTCGTGGCTTGCGCGGGGGAAATACGCATCTGCATTTGATGAAGCTAACTCATGAGGAAGCGTTGCGTTACCTTCATGTTGTTCCGCAAAGTGATGCGATTGACCTCGTCTATTTGTCATACCTGCGTCGTATACCGGACGAGCGCAATTACATCTCGAACCAAATCGTCGCGGACAGTTTTACCGGCGGGAGCTTGCACCGCTTATCGCAACGCGGAATCTTGTTCGACAACGGCGAGGAGCATCGGCACAACTTCGGTCGTGGCGGGCAAGGTTACGGCCACGTGATGTTGCTCAACTTGGAACATCTGATCAAACCCGTCAGCCTCGGTCCAGGAATCATGGGACAAGGGACCGATGACATTCCGCTACAAGCAGGGATACGCGCCGCCCACCACGACGAAGCGACCGTCATCTGGTGCCACAATACGTTTGGATTCGAAGATATTCCAAACTGGATGGCGGGACTGGTTCATGCCCAAAACATATACGATGGTGGAGCGCACGGAAGCTACGAAGATACGTTTTATCGCTATCTGAATCTTGGACATAAAGTTCCGTTCTCGACGGGGACTGACTGGTTTATGTATGACTTCTCGCGCGTGTATGTTCCGATGTACGACGACTTGACGAGCGCAGGCTGGTTGAAGGAACTTCGCGACGGTCGCTCGTTCATTACCAACGGACCGTTCTTGGAACTGGAGGCCGAACGAGGTGGACTTGGCGACACGCTGGCGCTCACCTCGCCAAATCGCGTGACCTTGGTAGGCAAAGCTATGGGCCGTGTCGATTTCGGCCAACTCGAGCTGATCTACAATGGCAAAGTTGTCGACCAGGCCGTTGCGAAGAAGGAAGGCGGTTACTATCACGCGAACAAACACTTTCGAGTCGAAATCGAGGAGCCCGGTTGGGTCGCCCTAAGGATTAAGCCAGACAAATACACAAATGAGCTCGGTCGGCCTTTGTTCGCGCACACAAGTCCGATCTACATCGAAGTTGCTGGCAAATCGATCTTCCGCCAAGAGGTCGCTGAACAGTTGATCACGGAGATGCAGCAGAGCATGGTGACGATCAAGGCACTTGGCAAGTTCACCAACAGCGCGTCGCAAAAGCAATTGCTGTCCGTCTATGAAACTGAGATCGTCAAACTGCTGGATCGAATCGATCGCGAGAAGCAAGACTGATCTGAGCGACGCATCGCAATCTGCCTGGCGTACGAGGCGAGACGCCAGAGCAATGCATGTCGCAGGTACTCCGACATGCGGACCACAGGGGTGTCGAGCGGTTCGTCGTCCATTTGGCGATGCGTTGCGCCCCCGCTGGCGTGCCGCAATAAACTTTCCCAATTTTTGCGCGCGCTTCGTGGTTTTACGTCGTTAAGGACCCGGAATAGTAATTAACAACACGTTGCCGGGCCTTGCCGCGTAGGCATACGTTGGTCGTATGAGTGCGTGCCGGCACGTGTCCTTCCTTGGAGCTTGAATCGTTGGCTGACGGTAACAGCAACTCCGTGAATTCCATCTCTCTTGAGCAATTAATCTCGCTCAATGACGAGATGGCGGCGTTAGTCAGGGCCGGAATCCCATTGGAAGCGGGGCTCACCACGTTGGGACAGGAAATGCCAGGAAGACTAGGACGGATGGCAAGTTTTCTCGGGGAGCGGATCAGCGCCGGCGAGAGCTTAGATCAGATCCTTGCAAACCACAAAGACCGCTTTCCGCCAATGTGGCGCGCAGTCGTACAAGCAGGTATACGCTCGGGTAGGCTCTCGTCGGCTCTCGAATCGATGTCGACAACCGGACGAAGAGTGGCCGAACTGCGGCGTGCGTTCGGCCTTGCACTCGTCTATCCAATCATCGTCGTACTCGTTGCGTTTGGATCTTTCGTTCTTCTGACAACTCGCTTGGCCCCAATAACGCTTGGTGCCTATGAAGACCTAACATCTTCGAGTGATCCGTTTCTGGGCTGGCTTGTAGCGTTAGGAACAACCGCAAAATGGTGGGGATTTGCAATTCCCGTTGTCGCAGCGATTCTTGGATCGCTGTGGTGGTATCGGTCCAGTCGAGCGGCATTGCCGAAGTCAACGTCGGCCCTACATCGCCTGTCGAATATTTGCTCCACCACCTTCGGTTCTTTACGCGCTGGACGGGTCGCCGCATTCGCCGAAATCCTGGCGTTGCTAATTCGACAGCATGTGCCACTTCACGAAGCAATCTCGTTGGCTGGGGCCGCATGTGGTGATTCAAGTGTTGAGCAGAGTTCAAAGCCACTCGCCGAACAATTGGAAAGAGGCGAGTCACTTGCGGTTGGCGATGCAAACTTAAAGTCGTTCCCGCCGTTGCTTGGTTGGCTGATCACGGTTGGAGGGGAGCCAGAACAGTTATCGCAGACGCTTTCTGAAATGGCGCAGCAGTATCGTCAGCAAGCCGAACGAGCGACAGACTGGGCAACCGTCTATCTTCCGATCGCAATCACTTCGGTCGTTGGCGGCTCGGTCGTACTCTCACAGGCGCTCGCCATCTTTCGGCCTCTCTGTAACTTGCTCTTTGATTTGGGGAGTCCGCTCTAGTGCCCCGTTACAAATACAAAGCGACCGACGAGCTGGGTAACAGTGTCACGAGCGAGGTCGAGGCAGCAAGCGAAACCGAAGCCCGTCAGATTCTTGAGTCGCGTGGGCTGCGAATCGATGACATCATGGCCACTGCGTCCGCAGCATCTCCAGAACTCACGACCGAGGAATCGCACGAAGTCACGAGCCGACTCTCCCAACTTACCGACTCGTCGCTTCCTCTAGCATCAGGTTTGCGCGCGGCGGCGGATGAGTGCGGGAGTCGTCGTGTGGCAGCCGCGATGCACCAGATCGCAGCCCGCGTCGAGAATGGCGAGTCACTCGAAGAAGTAGTTGCAGATTCGTCGAAGATGTTTCCACCACACGTTTCAGGCCTAGTTCTCGCAGCAACAAAAACAGGGAAACTAGGTGCGGCACTTTCCGAGCTATTGGAACACCAGCGATCGGTCCGCTCGCTGCGACGAAGTATCAGACGTGGCTTTGCTTACCCCACGTTCGTTGCCTGCCTCGCTGTGCTTGTCTTGTTATTCGCATTGTTTGGAATCTCCGATACGTATATCAGGTTGTTTGACGAATTCGGGCTACAGCTTCCGCTCAGCACGCGTTTACTTATTTGGTGGCGTGACTATGGCGTCGCGCTTGCCAGTAGTTGCGCGGCTGGCGGCGTTGTGTTGGCAATGCTGCTTCGTTTGGTGTTACCTAGCGCAAGTTGGTCGCGAATTGTTGTGGGCGTGCCGATAATCGGCCCTCTGGCGTATTGGACGGGACTTGCCGAGTGGTGCAGCTTGTTGAGCGTTCTCGTCAAGAACCAGATTGCCCTGCCCCAAGCATTGCGTTTATCAGCGGCCGGAATCAAGAACGCGTACGTCGGTCGGATCTCGATGGAATTGGCGGAACTCGCCGCCGAAGGGCATTCGCTGTCCGAATTGCTTTCCACCAGCCCCCAGCTTCCAGTCTCGTTAGTTCCTCTGGTTCGTTGGGGCGAGCGAGTCGGACTTCTGCACGAAGCATTCGGGACGGCTCGCGAGTTGTTCGACCGTCGCGTCAAAGTGCGGGCGTTGATGCTGCAATCTATTCTGCCTCCAATCTTGTTCATTCTCGTTGCTTGTAGCGTGGGGATGGTAATTGGTGCGTTGTTCGCTCCCCTCACCAGCATGATCAGTCAGCTCAGCTAGTAGTTCAGTCATGTTCGACACAACATTCGCAGCTTTAGGACCGCTCTCCCTGATTGCAATGGGGCTCGCGTTACTTTGGTTTGCCGCCAGCCGCATTGACAGTTCCAGAGTAGACAGCGGTGTTCTTGTTGTGTTGCTGCGAGTCGTCGGTTGGACGATGCTGTTGATCGGCGTACTTATCATGCTTGCCTTTATGTCGCATGCATTTGCCTTATTTCTTTGGATATCGACCATCGTCGTACTCATTTCAACGGTCGTGCGATACTTCGCTGCGGAACAACAGTCGCTACTCTGGGCACTGACTGTCGCCGCCGAACGTGGCATTCCACTCGAGTCGGCAGCTCGCTCGTTCGCTGAGGAACGCAACGACCGTATCGGACGACGCTCCGCCCTGTTGGCCGACTACCTGGAAGCAGGCGTTCCATTGTCCCTAGCGTTAAAGCGGTCGAAGACGCATGTGCCATCGGCGATCACACTTGCCGCGGACCTGGGTCAGGAAACTGGAACTCTTGGCACTGCGTTGCGACAGGCAGTCGGACAGATCGACGAAAGCGAAACTACTCTCCGTTGGACGCTTGAGAGACTCTTTTATGTCGCCTTCGTCGTGCTATTCAGCTGCGCGGCGCTGACCTTTTTGATGGTTAAGATCATCCCGCTGTTCAAGCAGATCTTATCGGACTTCGACATGGATCTACCCTACGCAACGCGGGCGCTTATATCCGTCTCTGATGTACTGGCGAATGGTTGGCCATTACTAGTTCCAGTGATAATAATTTGGTCCTTCCTCGTTTCCGTCGGGCTGTGTTCCTACATGGGTATCGCGCCTCACCGTTTGCCCTTGGTAAATCGCCTCTGGTGGTCCGCCGATTGCGCACTCGTCATGCGATGGCTCGCAAACTCGGTACGGCAGCAGCGCCCACTCGCCGAAGTTATCCGCACGCTCGCAACACGATTCCCCCAACATCGAGTCCGACTCCGACTGGAGCACGCGTCCAGTCGCATCGATCGCGGTGCCGATTGGTGCGAGAGCTTACGATCGGCCGGGTTGATACGCCGCAGCGAGAGCGCTCTCTTTAAAACCGCAGAGCGCGTCGGCAACCTGGAGTGGACGTTGGACGAGATGGCCAACAGCGGCATGCGCCGTGCGACCTACCGCATTCGAGCGTGGATGAATATCGCGTTTCCTGCCGTACTTTTGCTGCTCGGCCTGATGGTGTTGTTTGTCACCGTTGGTGTATTAATGCCTTTAATAGCCATGATTGATGGGCTCGCATGATCGCTACTAAATCACTTCAAGGAAGCCACAAACGTGGCACGATCACACACGAAGCCACGATGGCCATCGTTCTTGCCACGGCAGTGATCGTCGGCACCGCCCAGACGCTCGCGATCATCTCGCACCAACGGCGAGACATGGACCGTCGGTCGACGGCGAGTCGCGAAGTCGGCAACTTGCTCGAAGAGATCGCGGCGCGTCCCTGGAATGCCATCAACGAAGAGGAACTTGCCAAGTTAACATTGTCTGACGAGTGTCGCACTGTGTTGCGAGATCCGCGCCTCACAGTCGAGGTCGCCTCAGAGCCAACGGAGGCTGGCAAATATGTCAGTATCGAAATCGACTGGCTCACCGGAAAAGATCAACGTGCCTTGCCACTGCGAGTAGGAGCATGGCGATATCCCGGGAAGGAGTCGAGCCAATGAGACGACGTGCGTTTTCACTCATCGAATTAACCGTAGTGTTAACCGTGTTATCGCTGGTCTGGCTGATCGTCACGAGCGTCATCTACACCCTGTATCGCGCGGATCATCGACTCCGAGACGATTTACAACATGAGCAGGCATTGGACAGTTTCGTGATGCGATTAAGGCTCGACACACATGAAGCGCGCGCAGCAGTATTGGCCCCGATCGCAGCCGGGGGCACCGAGTTAGTACTTTCGACCGCCGATGACAAATCAATTCACTACGGCGTGTCAGAAGAAGGCATTTACCGAGTTGTGCAACAGGCTGATGCGGTCGTTCATCGTGACACATTCGTCATCGGCCGAGCGACAGGCGTGTGGAAGTTGCTACCAGAAGAAACTTCGTCTCTGGTTGCATTGACTCTGACCTCTCGCCACGGACGGTCGCAAACAAATCGAGTCCGACATATCAAAGCAGCCGTAGCGACCGCAGGTGTCACGCTTCAGGAATCGGCGGAGGCGTCCTCATGATTTATCGCGCGCAGCACAGCCATCGAATTCAAAGAACGCGAATGCAGCGACGTCGGCCAGGGATGATAATCGCCATTGTTCTCGTGGCGTTACTGGTTGTGATGCTACTCGGTGCGGCGCTCGCGAACGCCTTCATCGCGCAACGGCAGCTCTCACGCCGATCCGAACAGCAGCAACAAGCGTTTTGGCTTGCAGAATCCGCGATGCAACGCGCAACATATCGATTTGCTAACGAGGGTGATTACGAAGGCGAGACTTGGCAACTGTCGCCCGATGATCTTGTCGGCGGAACGCACGCTGGTGTAGCCGTCATTCGTATCGAGCAAGTTTCCGAACCGACGCCTGGTAAGCGAATCGTCGTCGATGCAAGCTATCCCCAGAACGCTTTGAAACAGACGGTGCAACACCGTGAACTATTCGTCGCCCAATCCAGCGAATGAGAACGCTGATCTACACGCAATCAACCTTGCATGCCCAGGAGGCTCGTCATGAAATACAAACAACGAAACGCGTTTACGCTAGTGGAACTGCTGGTCGTCATCGCGATTATCGGAGTTCTTGTCGCTCTACTGTTGCCAGCCGTTCAGGCCGCTCGCGAGGCCGCGCGTCGCATGAGTTGCACTAACAATCTAACTCAGTTGGCGATCGCAGTTCAGGGTTACGAGTCCGCCTTCCGTGTCTATCCACCTGGAACGATCAATGAGAGTGGACCGATCGTGAACGTCGCACAGGGATACCATCACAACTGGCTCAGTAAGCTACTCCCGTATATGGAAGAGCAAAACACCTATCAACACATCGACTTTCGTGTTGGCGTGTACGACCCAAAGAACGAGCCGGTGCGAGCGGTCACCGTCAGTTTACACAGTTGCCCTTCGGACCCTTGGGCCAATGGGGCCAAACACGCAACGAGTTACGCGGGGCTTCATCACGATCAAGAATCGCCAATCGACACGACGAACAACGGCGTTTTCTTTCTCAATACCAGCGTCACTTATGAAGACATCTCGGACGGCAATTCGCACACTATATTCATTGGAGAGAATTTCTCCAATCGCCAGCAGGATCTCGGCTGGATGTCTGGGACGCGATGGACGCTTCGAAATACGGGAACGCCGATCAACGCCGATCGACCCCAGAACTGGGGCACTACGCAAAACGCGGCACCAGCAACAAGCGACCCACTCGCAGTCGGAGGGTTTGGCAGCTACCATCCGGGCGGCGGCGAGTTTGCATTTGGCGATGGTCACGTCGGATTTCTCTCCGAGAACATTGACGCTGCCACCTACCAACAACTTGGCCATCGCGCCGACGGCAAGCTGCTTGCTAGAGACTTCTAAGGACGCTGCCACGACTCCGATGCGGCGACTCAGACTGAGACACCAAGCATGATGCTAGCTCGCGCTCGCCGCAGTTTTCAGCGCATCCACTGAGTCTGCCATCGTTTACGAATCGAACGAATGTAACGGTTCGTCTCGCGGTCAGTGGTCGTCCGCCTCTTGACCACGGCGCGCAACACCCGGTACACTAACGAATTACGGCGAACGTGCCGTCATAAGTTGAACCGTTTCCCGATCGTGATGCGGTCCGACTTCTGAAGCATCCTTTCTGTAACGGATACTGTGGCGGAACTCGCACGGGCGAACGTTTCCCGTAGGTGTCGCTGGTTACTGGGATTTTCGTTAACTGGGATTTTCGTTAACTGGGCTTTTTGAACACCAACACGTCGAACCCGATGGCCGCCGCAAGCATCAACCTTCAAACCGCAGATGATCCGCGCGACGCGATTCATCGCACGGTACAAGCGCTGGCCGAAGGTAAGTTGGTGGCTGTTCCCACCGAAACCGTATACGGACTGGCGTGCAGCGCGCTGAACGAAGAGGCCGTGGCTCGGCTTTCGGAGCTTAAACAGCGTTCTTCAAATCATCCTTTCACGCTGGCGATCAAGAGCGCCGCCGACGCTCAGGATTATGTCCCTAGCCTGTCGCCGCTGGCCCAACGATTGACGCGTCGTTGTTGGCCTGGTCCAGTAACGCTCGTCGTGGAAAGTGGCCATGCCGACAGTTTACTATTCCAACTGCCGAAGTCAGTTCGCAATGCCGTCGTTCCAAATGGGTCGGTCGGACTACGAGTTCCAGCTCACGACGCGTTGCTCTCCGTCCTCCGACTGACTGCCGGGCCGCTTGTTTTGACTAGCGCGAATCGTCCGGGAGAACCGGATGCGGTGAATGCAGCGGACGTCAACAAGATGGTAGGGGACGATATCGACCTGATCCTGGACGATGGACAGAGCAAATTCGGCCAGCCATCCTCGGTCGTACGCGTTGAGCAATCAAGACTTGAGGTATTACGGTCGGGAGTCATCACCGAGCAAGTGCTGAAGCGACTGGCGAGTCACTTGATTGTGTTTGTGTGTACGGGAAATACTTGCCGAAGCCCGATGGCCGAAGCGCTAATGCGACACAAAATCGCTGCACAGTTAAATTGCTCAATCGAAGATCTGGAAGACCGCAATGTCATGATCATGTCGGCGGGAATCGCAGCAATGTCGGGCGGACAGGCGAGCGATGAATCAGTGCAAGTGATGCAGGATCGCGGCATCGACATCAACCATCACGAAAGCCAGCCGTTGAGCGAACGACTTGTTCGTTTTGCTGACTTGATCCTAACAATGACGCGCGGGCATCGTGAAGCGATCGTCGCGCAATGGCCTGAATCGGCAGCTCGAACCAAGGTGGTATGTCGAGACAGCGCGGATGTAAGTGATCCCATCGGAGGCCCGATAGATCGATACCGTCGTTGTGCCGATCAGATCGACGCGCAACTTGAGGCGTGGATCGACGAGATCGATTTGGCACCAATTGCGGGAATTAGTCAATCCGGCAAAGCACAATCAGACGCAACGAATTCCGGGAATTAGAACGCATGCAGATTGCCATCGGAAGTGACCACCGCGGCTACGGAATGAAGCTCAAACTGGCCGAAGTCCTCGCAGGGCTTGGACATGTTGCGACGGATGAAGGAACGCACGGCACGGAGAGCTGTGACTACCCCGACATTTCGAGCGCGGTTGCGCGCATGGTCTCTTCCGGCGAAGTCGACCGAGGCATTCTGATCTGCGGGACCGGAATTGGGATGGCGATTACCGCAAACAAGTTCCCGGGTGTGCGAGCTGCGACTTGCCACGACGAGATCACCGCCGAGATCTGCCGACGGCACAATGATGTGAATGTCCTCTGCCTGTCCGGCGATTTGTTAGGTGAAAGCCGACTCGACAACTTGCTTCGAGTGTGGATCGACACCGAGTTTGAGGGTGGCCGGCACGCACGCCGACTCGAGAAGATTTCCGATATCGAGCGGGGCTGGTGCTAGCGTCCGCAGGGACGTCACAATCGGGAAATCTCCCGCAAACGGCAAATTTCTGGAGTCGCACCACCCGACAGGACGACAGCGATAGAGACGCAGTCTTTATGTGCGCGCTGTCAGGTTCTCGCGAGGTTGATCATGGAAAGCATCCAGTTTCCCGAAATGGTTCAGCAATGGGCAAACGACATTCTCGTTTGGATTGGCTTCGGTACGGTCGTTGGCCTGCTGGCAAAGGCGATCATGCCTGGCCGTGATCCCGGAGGTGCGATCGCCACGATGGCGATGGGCGTCGGCGGCACGGTAATTGGCTGCGGAATTGTATCGTATTTCTACGAAGGGCATCGCGTGACACCAATCAGCCCGCTTGGTTTGGCTGTGGCTACCGGCGGTGCGTTCGTTATTCTCTCATTCTATAAGCTGCTGGGTGGCTACTTCTTTGTCGAGGGTGATGTGCCTCGTCGTCGCATCCGCTCTCCGTATATGCGGAGACGACGATCCCGTTCGATCGAATATGACGACTAGATCGAGTTGTTCTTCTCAGACACTCGCTACGATGGTGGCCAGTTCTTCGAGCAACTCTTCCGGTACCGAGTCGGCTTGCTCCGTTCCTTCGTACAGCTCTTCTTCGAGCGGAACGAACTCGCTGCCGCTTGATGCACCGTAGCGGAATGGATCGCCATATTCGTTGAACCAGTTTAGTTCAATTGCCGGGTTGGTGTGAGAGAAATGGGGGTTGCGTGAG
>JACNKX010000217.1 GCA_014381825.1 Planctomycetota bacterium | reverse complement strand
CAGTGGATGACCCCGTTGTTGGCCTGTTCGTTCCACAGACCGCGGAGGAAGACCAGTCGCTCTTTCCAGGGCTCAAGCGGCGTCAGGCACGGGCCGAGTTCCATGCCGGCGCCTTCGCCTCTGGCCCACCAGTGATTCGAGTGGAAGCCCATGCCCGTGAAAGTGATGAGCGTGCGAACGGGCGGTTGAGCGGCGGCGTTGCTTCCCGCGCCCGCGGCGAAGGACAGCGATTCGAGCCAGGGCAGAGCCATGGATACGCCGAGTCCGCGCAGCAGGGTTCGTCGCGAAAGGGTCGAAGCGGATGGAATGGGCATGGGGATGTTCCTGTGGTGGAGATAATAAAATCGTAGCCTGACTCTCCGAGTCGGGCAAAAAACGGCCCGACTCGGAGAGTCAGGCTACGAAATTTGGACAACTCCTAATGGGTTAAGGCGCGGCCGCCGGGCGGATGCAGCGAAACGGCTCGCTGCGGACAATGACGAGCAAGACATCCGACCAGCGGCCGCCGTCGACCATCGTCCTGGTCAAATCGTCGACCAGCTTCCGATCAGAAAGCATCACGGCGCGGCCGAGCGCGTAACCTGTCAGTTTGCGAGCGAGCGTCCGAAGCAAGTCTTCGCGCCGGGGACCGGCGAGGTAGTCCCGCAAGCCTGCGAAGCCATCGATCTCGACGCCGTCGCGGGTAGTCGCTCTGGCATCACCAGGCTTCAGATCTTTGGCGGGCCGCAGCCGGCCGAGAGCGTCGAATTGTTCAAGCGTCATGCCGTAGGGATCAATGCGGACGTGGCAACCGGCGCATTTCGGATCCTTACGGTGACGCTCTGTGATCTCGCGCACGCTCAGTCCGTCGGGCGGAGTCTCGGGCAGCGGAGGCACGCCGGGCGGGGTCTTGGGCAATCGCTCGCCAAGTATTTGAACCACCCACGCGCCACGCTTGACGGGGCTGGTGCGGGCGGCCGCTGCCGTCCGGGCAAGCACGGCGCCAAAGCCGAGCAACCCGCCGCGACTATAGGCGGAAACACTCTCGACGTGACGCCACTCCGGACCGGTCACGCCGGGGATGCCGTAGTGCCTGGCGAGGACGTCGTTGACGACCACCGCATCGGCGGCAATCACGTCGGCGACCGGACGATCGTGTACCAGCAGATCTTCGAAGAACCGCACCGGCTCCTCGGCCAGCGCGTCGCGCACGGTCGGCGTGAACTCGGGGAACTGCTTCAGGTTTCGGCCGTGGTTCGTGACGAAGTCCCGCACGCCCAGCCAGCGGGCGCCGAACTCCGCGGCCATGCCGCGCATGCGCGCGTCTTTCAGCATGCGTCGCAGTTGTTCCTCCATGACCTCAGGCTCGTGGAGCCGCGCTGCCTTCGCCCGCAGCTCGTCGTCGGGGATCGAGTCCCACAGCAGGAAACTGAGCCGCGTCGCCAATTCGTCGCCCGAGACCGGCTGCCAGTGCGGCCCGGTCGCCGGTTGCTCGACCCGGTACAGAAACCACGGCGACGAGAGGACGCGGGCGAGCGCGGCGCGGAACGCCGGATCGTGCTTCACGCCATCTTTCCGATCGGCGCGATAGGACGCGAGAATGAACTCGCGTTCGTCGGCGGTGAGCGGCCGTCGCCAGGCTCGGGCAGTGAAGGCCAGCAGCTCCTCCAGGTGTCCCGGCTCCGCGGCGGCTTTGGCCTCGCGCAGGGCCTGCTCCTCCTGTTTCACCTGCTCGTCGAACAGTTGCATGTAGAAGAACATAATTCGCGCGCCATCGTTCGGCCGGCGATAGTACTGTGTGATTTCTTCGAGCATGCGCGGAGTGGCGAACGCCTGCTCGCTGACAAATTGCAGTTCGCTCCACAGTTGCTCGAGTTCTGCTCGGCCAGCGTCATCGAGCAGGAGTCGACGCAGCGGCTCGTCCTCGCGGTGGTACAGGAAGATGCTGCCCTGAGCGTCTCGCGGGATAATCGGTTCGAAGAGGACCGCCGGCGGGAAGAGGGCGCGAAACTCCGCAGCCGATCGAGCCCGTTCGGCAGCGACGCGCGGATGGACGATCTGTGCGACACGGGGATCGCCCGGCGTCGCTTTGGCGACCGGCTCGGCGTGGGTGCCACCACCGCCCGTGGCGGCAATCAGGAACGCTTGAACTTCCGCCGTTTCCGAACAGCCTTCGTCGAGGCTCACGTCGGCGCGAAGGAACCGCGGCAGCGTGAGCAACTTCTGGAGCGGCTCCGGCAGGTGTTTCAGGTCGATGACCACCTCGGCGCCGGCTGCCGTGACCAGGGCGGATTCCGGGACGGGCCGGTCCAGCGGATGATGGCCGAACTTCATTCCACACGCTGCCTCGACAGCCGCTTTCAACTCCGGATGCTCCGCCAGCACCAGCGTCGGCCCGTCGCCTCCTTCCAGTCGTAGCCGATCCCAAACCACGAACGTGTCGGGTTGGGCCGGCAACGCGACCAGTCGGAAGACCAGTTCGCGGGCGGCACCCTCAACACGTTCGCGAGCGACCACGCGACGCAGTTCCTCCCATGCAGGAAAGCCGTTGCCGACCGCGATGACGGCATTCTTCCGGTAGTTGCCCCGAAACAACTGATCCTGCGTAGCTTTGATCGCTGCCAGGAGGGGTGCCGGATCGGTGGTTGCCTCCAGCCATTTTTCTCGAATGAAGTCCAGCGGCGCCGGATTCGGACCGGCATCCGTCAGAGCCGTGGACGTGTTTCCCAAGTCGGCCAGTGACTGTCCCAGATCCGGATCGGCGACATGCGACAGTTCGAACGCGACACCGTCGAGCCCGGCGGGGTGGGCGTCAGCAACACGGCCCGAGACCAGCAACTCGCCATCGATCGGACTCGTCCAGGCAACAGACACAGGTCGCTTCGGTCCCGGATGCACAAAGAATGTTCGTGCGGGCAACGTCGTCCAGACCCGCAAATCCTCGGCGCCGTCGTTCACAAAGACCGAGGGTTCGGGGCCGAGGCTCCACGCTTTCAGTTCGGCATGTCCCGCGATGCTGTCGCGCCGTTCGGTGAGGAACACCGGCGTCGATGTCGTTTCCACGAAGCTCCAGCGGGCTTCGCGCTTGTCCAACCAGGCGTTCCCCTTCAGCAGATTGGGAACCAGATCAGCGACACTCCAGGTGCGGCCATCACCGGCTGTTTCGCGGATCGTCCATTCGACGAGCGTGCTGTCGGCCCCGTGATTTTCGTTCGGAAGCACGGTCAAGAGGAGCAATTCGCCGCGTCGAACCGAGAGCTTACGCTCGAAGGGAACCGAGCCGCCTTCCGCAACCTTGGACTCCGCGAGGACGCGTTTCGACGATCCCCAGCGGGACTCGATCTTCTGGGAAGCAGCCTGCCGTCGTTGCTTCCGGGCTTCAATCTCGGCCGCCTTCTCTCGCCACTGCTTCATCCGAGCAGCGACTTCCGCTGGCGGTAACGACGAGGCCGTCGTGCCGCTAAGCCCCTCCCAAAGCGCGGTCAGGTAAGTCGCATTTAGCTTCTCCTCGGCAGCCACAGCCGCGATGGCAGCGGAGCCGTCGCGGGTGAACCTGTCGCGGTGGCGCAGGGTCGCCGCAAGGTGCGTCGCAAGCGGTGGATCTCCGTTGGGGCCTGCGTAACGGGCGTGGAAGCTGCGGAGTGACTTAAGCGTTTCGGCGGTCCATGTCGGTCGGTCCGGAGAGGAGGAGAAGCGAAAACCCTTCGGCAGAAGCACGGCCCGCGCGGCAACGTCGCGAGCGGTCTGGTGGTAGCGTTGGACCAGCTCGGGCGTCACCGGCATCGCCTCGCCGACGTTGGCAAAGCCCTCGCCGCCGACGCTATCGACCGGAAACTCGCGGGCCTGCGTCGGCCGCATGTCCACGCCGGTGAGATCGCGGATCGCGTTGTCGTACTCCGTGTTGCTGAGCCGACGCAGCGTCACCGGCCCGGGGTCGCCGGCCCGCGCGGCCGCCTCGGCATCGAGCGCCGCCGTGATCCAGCCCAGCAGTTGTTCCCGCTC
>JACNKX010000084.1 GCA_014381825.1 Planctomycetota bacterium | reverse complement strand
CGGCCGCCTCGGCATCGAGCGCCGCCGTGATCCAGCCCAGCAGTTGTTCCCGCTCCGCCTCGCTCGGTTGCGGCGCGTCCTTCGGCGGCATGTCGCCACCGCGCACTCGCTCGGCGATATTGGTCAGCGTCTTGGTCTTGGCGATGATCGCCCGAGCCGAGCCGAAGCTCGTGAGGTCGAGATCGTTGTCCTTGGGTATTTTGCCATGGCACTCCCCGCAGGTCTTCACGAGCAGCGGCTGGATCTGTTTCTCGAATAACTCGCGACTTTCCGCCGAGATCGTCATCGGAGCCGGTTCATCCGCGTTCGAGGTCGCGCCTGTCACGAGCAACAGCAGCAGAGAGAGGCCCACAGAGGCGCGAATGAATGGCTGCGCTGGGTGTAACACGGGACACACTCCTGAACACTTGCGATGGTCGGACATTTGCTCTGGGATCTCTTAGCGTCTCAGTATTTCGGGAAAATGGCCGGAGTGGGGAAGCGTTCTTCCGGGCTGCTGTCGTTGAGATATTCTTCGCGCGGGACCTGGACCTGGGGCCAGTTGCCGGGGCGAACGCGAACGACTCTGCCGGGGCGGATGCCTTCGATGATCAGGTCGGTCTCAAAACGAATCTGAATGCCGCTGCTGCCCAAGGGTACACCTCCGTCGGTCTTCGTGACCTCCAGGATGGTACCTCTGGAGGCCATGTGTGCGGGGCCGTAGGCGCCGTGCGTGTGCTTCAACGTATTTTCGACTGAGTTCATCATAGCTGGGACATCCTTCTTAAAGTCAGTGTAGAGCGACTTGTCCATGCCGCCGAACAAGGTCGCCGTCACCGCCGCACGGCCGAACCTGCCATACTCAACGGCATCGAT
This sequence comes from Planctomycetota bacterium, assembly GCA_014381825.1. GTDB lineage: Bacteria > Planctomycetota > Planctomycetia > Pirellulales > Pirellulaceae. The sequence goes on along the minus strand of JACNKX010000084.1, from coordinate 20,025 downwards.
CCACGCCGCCATCCAGCGGCTGCGGATGAAGGCTTTATGCACCTCGGCCTGGTGGCGGGCGGCGCGTTGCATGGAGGCGTCGTCGAGCCAGATGTCTGAGATGTGAAAACGTGTGAAGATGCCGTTAGGAGTCGGCTTCCAGGTGATGCCGAGCAGCACAGCCTGGCCATCGAGAGGCTGCTTCCCGCTGGCGGGCCATGCGCCCTCGGCGATCAGTTCCTCAACGGCAAGTTGTTCGCGGCCGCGCCAGATGCGGGTGGCGGCATCGAAGGTTAGCTTCTCTTCGGTCGCTTGTCCGTTTGCGCCTTCTTTTGATTCGAAACTGGCGATAATTACGCCCTCGTTATGCTGCACGTCCACCTCCTTGAGCTTCCAGGCCTTGCCCTGGCGCAGACAGTGGCTGGGTTCATCTTCGAGCAGCAGAACGTGGTTTTCCGCGGGAGCGATGCCGGTGCCCCGGTTGTGATTCGCGTCTCTCGCCTTATTGTCTATCGGCAAAACCGGTACGGCGGAGGTCTTCGGATCGGGCGGGAGATAGGCCCGAACATGCAACACGGTGCCCAGCGGAATGTCTCGGAGATCCGCCGGCGCGCCTTGATAGCGGACCATGCCGTAAGGCAGCATGGCGAAGGGGTGCGGGTCGTTGCGAAAGAACATTCCCGAACCTTGCACGCGGATGCTGCCTCGGCGGTTTGCATGGTCCACGAAGACGAGTTCACCCCGGTACGAGTGCGCCTTTTCCAACGGAGGAAACTTCCCCGCCACGGGTCGGAAGGGTTCACCTTCGGCTTGGGCAGTGCTCGCAAGCAGGGACACGCCGAGGTATAGCGCGGCGACCCATAGCGGCCCCCTGTAAGCTCGGCGCGCAAGTATTGGGGTTGCGCATTTAGTCGCGAAGCGACGACAGCATATAGCTGCGGGCGTCAGCCCGCAGGACACGGAACAAACGGCTTTCGAGCCGCGAAGCGGCGACAGCAAATACGACCTATCCATTATGTTCATCTTCAAACAAGTACTCCAATCGAAACTCAATGCCGTGGCGTTGCAGGAAGTCGATGTATTCTTCCTGAAACGTCTTTGTTTTGTGATGCTCTTTCTGATTTGTATTCATAGAGCCGTTCTTGCATATCTTCCTGGATCGTTCGCTTTCGATATTTCGTTGCGAAAACGACGTGGTTAATCGTGTGAAACTACCCATGAGGTGGTTCGATTGCTGTCGCCGCTTCGCGGCTATGGTTTTGTGGGGCTCGTTTTCTGCGGGCTGACGCCCGCAGTTATATGCTGCCGTCGCTTCGCGACTAAATCAGTCGCCGTTTCACACTTCGATTACCTTGTTGCTGTCGCCAAACGAGTCGGTCTCCACACCCATGCGCTGGGCCATCAGGAGCAGCAGGTTGCTCATATGGGCATCCGAATTCGCGGGACGGCTGCAAAGTCCGTAGTGCTCACCGGGCTTGTCGAGTCGGTAACCGCCGAAGTGCCCCTGATTGAAGTCGACATGGCTGCCGTGCTTCAGGCCGAGGTCCGAACCACCGGCGAGCACCAGCGGCAGGTTAGCGTTTCCATGGCTGTGGCCGTAGGACATGCCGCTGCCAAACAGCGCCATCGTCGAGCCGAGGAGCGGCCGGCCGTTGACGTCCTTCGTCTCTTCGAGCCGTGAGAGGAAGTAGCTGAACTGCTCGATGGCGAAGGTGTCGTAGTTGGTAAGCTTCTCCATGTAGCCTTCATCGCCGCCGTGGTGACTGAGCTGATGGCGGGACTCGGTGATGCCAATCTCAGGAATGGCGAACGCATCGCCTTCGCCGCCGAGGCTGAACGTGGCCACGCGAGTGACATCCGTCTGGAAGGCGAGCACCATGAGGTCATAGACCGTGCGGAAATAGTCGCCCGCTTGAGTCTTGGGAATGTCGCGGTTGGTGCGTTTGCGATCGGCGTCGGAGATCTCAGGCAGCGGTGTGTCGAGCCACGCATCCGCCCGTCGCGTGCGTATCTCCGCCTCACGAACCGAGGTTAGGTATTGGTCGAGGCGACCCTTGTCAGCCGCTCCAATCTTCTGCTCGAGCCGCCGCACTTCCGCGAGGTTGTCATCGAGAACGCTCGCTTTGCGGCGCAGGGCTCTTCGCTCAGCCGCGATGCCGCCTTTCGGTTCCTCGAAGAGCGAAGCGAATATCTCACTGCAACGCCGCATCGCGGGAAGCTGAACGCCGTCCGCGGTCCAGGCGAGAGATCCCTGCGTGAGGGCAATCTCCATGGAAGGATAGCGGGTGTGATGCGCGGTGACTTCGGCCATCTTCTGGTCCACGGAGATGGTGTTGCGCTGCGAAGGGCCGATCTTTCCACCGGTCAGCCAGATGTTGATGCAGTTGTGGTGGTGGCCAAGGCTTCCCGGATGATGCAGGCCGCTAACGGGAGTGATGACCTGGCGGTACTTCTCCAGAGGCTTAAGCGATCGTGAAAACCCATAGTCTTTGCCCGGCGTCGTGATCTGATAGTTCAGTGAATGGACGCCGTTAGCGAGATAGATGAAGGCACTGCGCCCCGGTGTTTCCGTTTGCTGCTCCGCCGCGTTGAGCGGGATCATGCATTCCAGGAATGGAAGCGAGATGCAGGTGCCCATCGCGCGAAGGGCATGGCGGCGGTCGATTAGCCACGATTGGGAATTGAAGTTAGCCATTGTTTTTTTCCTTGGTTTGTTGTTCGTAGCCTGACTCTCTGAGTCGGGCGCGGAAACTGCCCGACTCAGAGAGTCAGGCTACGATTAAATTCAACGCTTCCTCATCAGATCAGAGAGGGCAACCGCACGCACGATATCCTTGACCCGGTATTGGTTCTTTTTCGCTTCGTCGACAATCGCCTGCACTTCGTCTCGATCATCCACGGTCAGCACGCGACGAAGTGCATAAGTGCAAAGGTGTTCAATGAAGGCTCGCGCGACCTTGTCGCGGTCTTCGAGTAGCAGTTGTTTGAATTGATCCGAATCACTAAACGGACGGCCGTCGGGCATCACGCCAGAGGCATCAACCACCGGATCTTCGCCCACGCCCGTGGGAACCCGCTCGCGAGTGCGCCACTGGCCGATGGCGTCGTACTGATCGAAGGCCAGTCCCAGCGGATCGATGTTGCGATGGCAGGCGGCACAACTTGTGTTCTTCGCGTGTGCTTCAATTCGCTGGCGGATGGTGATCTTGTTTCCCTGGGGCGGAATGGGCTCGATCGGATCCACATTGGCCGGCGGTGACGGCGGAGTCCTGTTGAAGATCGCTTCGCTGAGCCAGACGCCGCGATGCACCGGGCGGTGGCGCGTTCCGTCCGAGGTCAAGCCGAGCACCGCGCCCATCGTGAGCAAACCGCCGCGATGGTCCTCGGGCTTGAGCGAGACACGCTGGAAGCCGTCCTTCTTCGGCTCGGGCAGTCCGTAGAAATCGCCCAGCCGGGCGTTGGCCATCGTCCAGTCGGAATCGAGGAAACCCTCGATGGGCAGGTTCTTTGCGAGCATCTCGCGGAAGTACTCAACCGGCTCGGCTCGCATGCTCGTCTCGAGCCAGTCGTCGTAGGCGGGGTAGAGCTTTTTATCCGGAGGGAACATGCCAACGCGGTGAAGTTGCAGCCACTGCCGCGAGAAGTCGTCGATGAAGCGGTTGATCCGGTCGTCCGTCAGCATCCGGTCCACTTCTTTCTTCAAGCCCTCGCTGTTCAGGGCTTCGCCTCTGGCTGCGGTGAAGAGGGCGTCGTCCGGCATCGAGCTCCAGAGGAAATAGGACAGCCGCGAAGCGAGTTCCCAATCGGTCAGACGTTCGCGGGCTTCCGGCTCGCCTTCGACGAGGTAGATGAAGTTTCTGGACGTCAGCACGCTCTGTAGCGCGATTCGATACGCATCGGCTGGCTTCTCACCCGCCTCGCGCTCGACCCGATTAGTTTCCAGATAGTCCTTCAGCTCTTCCTTGTTCACCGGTCGCCGCCAGGCACGTTCGGCGAAGTGCCCTAGGTGCTCGGCAACCACCTCAGGGGTCGCGTCGTCTGGTGGCAGCACGCCCTCACGCCGCGACTTCTCAGCATCCGTTACCAGTGGCCCTTCCCATTCGATCCAATCGAGGATCACCGTCGAGAAGATGCCGTTCCCTTCACCATCGAACATCTGCGGAGCATTGGGGTTGAGCAGAAGAGTCTCGCTGCTGTGCGTGAAGATGTAACCGCCCCGGCTGGCGAGCGCATTGCGGAAGGCAGCGCCGCCACGCCGGTCCACAACATCGGTGGCCACCACGGCGAAATGCAGTCCCGTTGGCATCTCGAGAAACACCTCGAACTCATAAACCTGCGGACTGTCTTCCGATGCCGTGATGTCAAATTCGATCAGGCCCTCGACGGTCTCTTCACTGGTCTGCTTGCCGATACTCAGGTGGGCCGGTTGGCCGCCAGGTGGACGGATACCGCTGGCCTGAAGGCGCAGTTTGTAGAGCCCACTGTGCTCCGGCCCGGTCCTTCCAAACCAGTGGGAGGACAACGCGGGCTGAACTCGGCCGGGGAAGAGGAGGTAACGCAGTGGCCGCTTGATACCGAACCGGTCCAGTGCCTCCTGCTGTTCTTTGCCGCCTCCGTAACGCAACTCCGCCGCGCTCTTCCGAACTTTGCGAGCCTCGCTGGATGTGGCGGGAAAAGCGCGGTCGAGCACGATGTCCGCCGCGCGGTAATAGCGATCCACATGCGACGGCGAGAGGGAAAGCTGCGATCCGATGCGTTCATAGCCGTGCCAAAGCGTGTCCTCATTCAGCTCCCCCGGCTTGGCCGGATCGTAGCGCACGCCCAGCAGGTCGTAGACCGTGTTCTGATACTCCTTCCGACTGAGCCGATAATGCGCCACCGCCGGACGCGCCGCCATCCTCGCCGCCCGACCTTCCTTCAGCAGCGAGTCGAGTTTGGTGACGAACGCCGCGATCTCGTCCTGAGTTGGCTGCGTTTCATCTTCCGGCGGCATCTCGCCACTGTTGACCTTATCGAGTGCCTCCGCCCAATGGTGCGAATCCACTCCCGCCTTGAAATCACGCGACAGCCGGTCGATCCGAATGTCGCCTTCCTCTTTCTGAGGGCCATGACAGCGGACACAGTGCTGTTTGAGAAAAGCTTCAAACGGTTCCGCGGCCGAAACGGACATTGATCCGAAAAGCAAAATGATCACAGCGAACCACCTCGTGGAGGTCGGCTGAAGTCTTTGCGGCGTGAAAGGCCTCGCTCGGTGCGTCTGGCGAATTCGACGACATACGAATTGGAATGCGTTCATCTGACTTACGTTGCCAAGAGTTCGATCGTAAAAAGGGAAGCGGAAAAGTGTCCTGTGAGCAATATCATGTCAGCAACTCCTTAATGAGATGCCCGTGCACATCGGTGAGACGTCGTTCGATGCCGTTGTGATAAAACGTCAGCCGCGTGTGATCGATCCCCAGCAGGTGCAATGCGGTCGCGTGCAGGTCGTAACTGTAAGTCGGCTTGTCGACGGCCTTGTAACCGAGTTCATCGGTTGCCCCGTAGCCGACTCCGCCTTTGATACCGCCACCGGCAAGCCATGCCGTGAAAGCGCCGGCATTGTGGTCTCGGCCTTTTGCCCCGCCGCCTTGAGCGGCAGGCTGCCGACCAAACTCCGTCGTGCAGATGACCAGCGTGTCGTCGAGCATTCCCTGTTTCTTCAGATCTTTGAGCAGTGCCGATGCTCCGACATCAAGCACAGCTCCCCAGTAGCCGTGGTCGCGTGTCAGATCTTCATGACTGTCCCAGTTCGGGCGAATCTTTTTGGCCGTCGTATTCTCAGCTCCGCAGTAGATCTGCACGAAACGCACCCCGCGCTGCGCGAGTCGCCTTGCCAGTAAACACTGTCGGCCGAACGGGCCGATTTCGGCGTCGTCGATGTTGTAGAGTTCTTTTGTCGCTGTGGTCTCTTTGCTGAGGTCGGTCACTTCGGGAGCGCTGAGCTGCAACCGAGCCGCCATTTCGTACGCCTTGATGCGGGCGTCGAGTTCACTGTTGCCACGTCGAGTTTCCCGATGCAGACGATTGAGCTTCTGAAGAAAGTTCAATCCTGCCTGATCCGCTGTTGGCGTAACTTCGGGAACATCGTCTGGTGGAAACAGATCCGCGATGGGTTGTTTCGGATTCGCGGTGTCGAGCGTCGTGGCCTGATGCTCAGCGGGCAGGAAGCCTGCTCCCCAGTTGATAATGCCGCCGGGCGGAAGACCTCGCGGGTCCGGCAACACAACGAAGGCCGGCAGGTCATCGGCTTCGCTGCCAAGCCCGTACGTCACCCACGACCCCATGCTCGGAAAACCGGGCAATGTGAATCCCGAATTCATCATGAAACACGCCGGACCGTGCAACGCGGTCTTGCTGTGCATCGAATAAATGAACGCCATCTCATCGACGCACGTCGCGAGCTTGGGAAACAGATCGCTCATCCACAATCCGGACTGTCCGTGCTGACGGAACTTCCAGTGACTCCCGCGACAGTTGCCGGGCTTTGAAGCGAAGAACTGCAGTTTGCCGTCGGGATCAAACGGCGTTCCGTTTCGCTTTTCGAGTTCCGGCTTGTAATCGTAGGTGTCAACCTGACTCATTCCTCCGGGACAGAAAATCTGGATAACGCGCTTCGCCTTCGGAGCATGATGCGGCTGCGCACGCCCTTCGTCGCTCAGCATCGCTGTGAGCGCGAGCCCGCCAAGTCCGCCGCCGGCGGACCGCAGAAACTGTCGTCGGGAGAAGGCATCGTAGCCTGACTCTCCGAGTCGGGCCGCTCTTTGCCCGACTCGGAGAGTCAGGCTACAGGAGGAATTTGCGTGAGATTCAATCGACATAAACAAACTCATTGGAATTCAAGAGAGAACGGCAGAGGGCAAACAGGCCCCGCTTATTCACGAAATCCGTTGCGAGACGAGTCTCCTCACCGGACGGTTGTCGTCCGAACGCCAAGGCAAATGCTCGTCGAACTTGAGCATTCGCGTCGTTTGCGGCTGCCTTCTCGAGTCGCTCAGCGAAGTAACGAGCCTGCCGGAGCATGAAGTCGTTGTTGTAAAGGGCGAGCGATTGCAGAGGCGTCGTGGTTGTGAGCCTCTTCGGAGTCAGGTTGGCCGGGTCGGGGCAATCCAGCGTTGTTAGAAAGCGGTCGGGCGTCGTGCGGACGATGTAGCGATAAATGCTGCGCCGCCAAAGTGCCGCCTCGTCGGCTGTCACGTAGGTGTAAATCGGGGCGTAAGCGTCCTGATATTTGAAGTCTTCGAAACCGGGACCGCCGAGTTTGGGATTCAGTTTACCGCTGACGAACAGCACGGAATCTCGAATCGCTTCGGCTTCGATGCGCCGTGGATTCTGACGCCAAAGCAGGCGGTTATCGGCGTCGATCTCCGTTGCGCGCGTGTAGCTGGATTCGTGAGAATTCAGCCCACCCTCGAGTGTCTTGTCCGAATTCTCACGAATCCGGCTACTACTCTGCTTGTATGCCTCGCTCGTGACGATCAGCCGATGGATGGCCTTAAGCGACCAGTTTCGCTTCGCCAGTTCATCAGCGAGCCAGTCGAGCAACTCCGGGTGTGAAGGACGACCACCGCCGAATCCGAAGTCGCTCGGCGTGTCGACCAGCCCCGTACCAAAGTGCCATTGCCACAAACGATTGACGATGACTCGACGGACAAGCGGGTTGTCCGGATGTGTGATCCAACAGGCCAATGCCGCTCGCCGTCCTCCTTCACGCGTGTCTAACGTTCCCAGTCCGGAATCGAGCATCGCCAACGCCGAAAATGCTGCGGGTATCAGCGCGTCACCACTCGGAGATTCCGGATTGCCGCGCGTCAGCAGTCTCACTTCCGGAACGGTCTTCTCCGCGACGACTCCATAGAAACGTGGCGGCGGGCCAAGCGACTCAAGATCGTTTTCAACCTGATCGCGCTGAGCTTTGATTTTCGTGAGTCTGTTGCGTGCTTCGTCCGTCAGCTTTGGCGGCGAAGCCAGCTTTACTCGCGGATCACCGAAGCCAATCTGATCCATACCGTAGCCGTTGCCGCCGTCGGTCGAAACCAGCGTGAGAAATCGAGCTGACGCGGGCAGTTCGACATCAATGTTCTGCAAACCATCAGCGCGCCGCAGCTTTCGGAATGCGGCGACTTTGCGACCATCCACGAACACCCACGCGTCAGCAAAGTTGCTTCCCACCGCGCCGAAGTAACCGAGTTTGGCCGTGAAACGCAACGTAGCCTGACTCTCCGAGTCGGGGCTTGTTTCATGACTCGACTCGGAGAGTCGAGCTACTTTACGCATCGCCGCGACGTCAAACGTGATCCCGGCATTCGCGTGCAGTCCCAGCAGACTGTGGCCGTCTTTCGTGAAGTCAATTCCATCCAGCTCAGGAGAATGCTGACTCGCGACAGGCCCGTTGCGAATCATGTCCCACGCCTTGCCTGACGTCTTTGGCAAACCTGTGACGGTAACACCCGTCGAACTGACGGGTATCTCTGCCTTGCCGTTGTCTCCGTCCGGTATGAACACACCATCGACGAACTCGAACACTGACGGCGAAAACCTGTTCGTCACCACATTTCCAAGGTTGCCGAAGTTGCGGGTTTGTACCTTGGCGTTGCGCGGGTCGATGGCATTGCGAAACGTCCCCGTGCCAAGTCCGTTTCCGCCGCCAACAATGTCCGCAAGATTCAGCCCCTCGCCTTCAAGCCGCCCTTTCTCAAAATCGAGTCTGTTACGCTGAGCGATCAGTTCCTGTTTCCGTACCTCGTACTGTTTGAGAGCCGCATCACTGACCACTCGATCTTGACGTTTGACTCCGGCGAATACCGCTCGCAACTGGTAATACTCCTGCTGCGAAATCGGATCGAGCTTGTGGTCGTGGCACCTCGCACAATTGACGGTCATCGCCATCGTGGCGGTCATGACCTGTGTTGCCATATCGTCCAGATCGAGTGACCTCGCAGATCGCCGCAACACTGGGCTCTTTGTTTCCACTTGTCCGACAAAGTCCCACGGACCAGCCGAGAGAAAACCAGTTGCAATCACGGCCTGTTCGTTATCCGGCCAGAACACATCGCCGGCAATCTGTTCCTGCAGGAAACGGTCGTACGGTTTGTCTTCATTTAAAGCGTGAATCACATAATCGCGATACCGCCACGCGTTGTCTCGCCGTTTGTCACGTTCAAAACCGTGTGTGTCGGCGTAGTGAGCGATATCCAGCCAGTGCCGCGCAAAGCGTTCGCCGTAATGCGGAGATTCCAATATCCGATCGACGAGCTTTTCATAAGCCTTCGGATCCGTGTCTTCGACAAATGCCTTGACCGCTTCAGGCGTTGCCGGCAGTCCATGCAGATCAAACGACAAACGTCGAATGAGAGTGCGGCGATCAGCTTGCCGACTCATCTTCAGGTTGTACTTCCCAAGCTTCGCACGAATGAAGTCGTCGATGGTCGTAGCCTGACTCTCCGAGTCGGGGCTTTGAACACTCGACTCAGAGAGTCGAGCTACCTTCAGCGGCTGATACGCCCACCACGACGCATCGGCTTTCGACTTCTCTTTGATAACAACGTCACCTGGCCACTTCGCCCCCTGAGCGATCCACCGCCTGAGCAAATTCACTTCGCCTTCAGTCAGCGGCTTCGCCTCTTTCGGCATCGCCGGTGGTTCGCCATCTGCACCAACAACAAGCTCGATCAGATAGCTGTCGTCGGCATCACCAGAGATTACGTACTCGTTGGCTTTGAGATCACCGAACGTCGCCAACGAGATGTCGCCTTTCTCATTCCCGGGCGCATGGCAACGTAGACAATGCTCTGCAAAGATCGGTGCAATCTGCTTTGCAAAATCAATACGCGTCTCTTCAGCCCGAGCCGACGAGCAGATCACCAGAAGAACGAGAGCGATTAGCGCCCCGTCAAAGTTGCCTTTTGGGGTAGTGGGATTCGCCAGAATTCCTTGGCGTGGAGAATTCTGGCGAATTCCACTACGGGCCATTCCCCGAATACTGTGTTGAGGGCGGCGGCCGAGTTTGTTCTCTCGCGGCAACTGCGTGGTTTGAGCCATCTGCGTCACGACGAACTCGTAAATCACTTCCATCAGGTGAATGCCATTGGACGCAAGTCGCACCGCTACTTCTACAAGGCCTCGCATCAGATCCGCTCCTTGTGGCTTTCGATGTGCTCTCGCAGTTCGGCGGAGGCAGCGGCGACGCGACCCTTCGCCAATTCATCGACGATCAACTGATGGCTTTCTACACCTGCTTTCCACCCGGCCTTATTCACGCTCTCGCGGAACCGTTGAAAGAAGATGTGCAACAAGTCGCCGAACGCCACCAGCGGTTGCAGCCCGCTCGTATCGAGCAGCGCGCGATGAAACTGAATATCCAGCTCGATCCATGTCTTGAGATCACGAGCCGAGCGGAACTTCTCGACGAGTTCTCGCAGCCGAGTCTCAATTGCCGAATCCTCCTTCATCCGTCGAGCAACATGCGGCAGCACGCCGGTTTCGAGGATCACGCGGCTGTCAATGATCTGCTGCGGAGCGGCCTCCAGCAAGCCGGCATGAAAGCTCAGATGCTCCGTGAGCCGCTCCATGTCAATGCGTCCGACGGTCAGCCCGACGCCGGTCTTCGATTCGACGATGCCGAGGAACTCCAGCGACTTGGTGGCTTCGCGAAGACTGAGCCGACTAATGCCAAACGTCTCCGCAAGCTGAGTCTCCGTTGGCAACCGATCACCCGGCCCCAGCTTTTGCTTGACAATGTATTGCTGGATCTGACCAGCAACCTGATCGCGAACTTTGGGACGACGCAGCGTTTGCATGTTTTTCCTTCAGGACGATTGCGAGCCGATGATCCAGTCGATAGATTATCTGACAATCAGATACCGAGTCAACCGTTGGCCTGAGTTGCGAGGGCGCTGCTCGGCGAACCCTTGCCGAACGTCGTGAACGGCGTCGGAACCGGCAATTGACGGAGGCCCGACAAAGATGGTCACGATATCCCCGTTTCAGATCAACGCGCCGCAGGAATCGCTCGATGATCTACACGACAGGCTGCGACGAACTCGCTGGCCGGAACAAACCCCGGGAACTGGCTGGAGTCGCGGCGTTGATCTCGACTACATGAAGGAGTTTGTTGACTACTGGATCAACGAATACGACTGGCGCGAGCACGAAGCTCGACTCAATGAGTTGCCGCATTTCAAGGCCGACGTGGACGGCCTCGGCGTTCACTTCATCCATGTCGAGGGCAAGGGGCCGAATCCGACGCCGCTGTTCATGATGCACGGCTATCCGTGGTCGTTCATTCTGCTGCTGCGCATTCTGCCGTTGCTCACGGACCCCGAAGCCCACGGCGGCGACGCGGAGGACTCGTTCACCGTCATTATCCCGTCCATCATCGGTTACGGCTTCTCCGACTATCCAGAACAGGAAGGATTCGGCTTTCAGCATCACCCGGCGGTCTACGATCGGCTCATCACCGAGGGGCTTGGCTATTCGCGGTACGGAATTGAAGGCGGCGACTGGGGAGGCTTCCTGACCGCGCCGTGGGGTTACCACCACCCCGAAAACCTGATCGGCATCCATCTCAACTGCCTGTTTCCGCGACTCGGCGACGAGCGCGAGCCCGAGGACAAGAACCCCGACATCCTCCGCGGACTGGGCATGAAATGGGCTCCCGTCAAACCGAAAGATCCCGATATGCTCCGTTACTGGAAGAACGTGGAGCAGTACTGGATTGACGAGGGCGCTTATTGCCATCAGCAGATGACAAGGCCGCAAACACTGGCGATCGGCATGACGGATTCGCCGGTCGGTCTGGCGGCGTGGATCATCGAAAAGTGGCGAGCTTGGTGTGGGTGGGGCGACGACTTTGAAAAGCTGTTTCCGCGCGACATGTTGATCACCAACGTGATGCTCTACTGGCTGACCAATTCATTCTGGTCGGCGATCCGTCTCTACAGCGAGTCGTACTATCACCCGTGGGAGCTTCCCGCCGGTGAAAAGATTCAGGTTCCCACGGCCGTCGCCGCCTATCCACACGAACTGGCTCCGATCGTCCGCAAGCGGGCCGAGCGTTATTACAACGTGGTCCACTACAACGACTACGCCGAGGGCGGCCACTTCGCAATCCACGAACGCGCCGAAGAAATGGCCGCGGACCTGCGCGAGTTCTTCCGGCCCTTGAGAAGCGAGACGCAATAGAATGCAAGACACCGTGTTAGTGACGGGAGGAAGCGGGTTCATCGGTTCCTGGGTGCTGCGCGAGCTGCTTCGCGGCGGGCGTCGAGTTGTCGCGCTCGATGTGCGGCCGGCTCAGGAACGTTGGCGTCGCGTGCTTGAATCCGAAGCGAAGGATGTTGTCTTCTCGGACGCTTCGCTCACGGATCGCGACGCCCTGGAGTCGCTCATGCGGACTCACGGCGTCACCCACGTGATTCACTTGGCCGCGTTGTTGACGCCCGACTGCCAGCACGATCCCTTTCTTGGTTGCCAGGTGAACGTTCTCGGCAGCACATCGGTCTTTGACGCGGCGCGCCGAGCCGGTTCCGTCCGAGCGGTTTCGCTTGCCAGTTCTTACGCGGTGTACGGCGAACGTGAAGCGGACGCGTCCGAGCCGCCGATGTTCTACGGAGCGTTCAAGCACGCGGTCGATTTGATCGCCGGTCAATACTGGAGACATTTTGATCTGCCTTCGTTTTCGATTCGGCCGCACGTGGTGTACGGCCCCGAGCGCGAGGTCGGGCTGACCGCCGGACCGTCTCTGGCCTGTCGGGCCGCGGTGCGCGGCGAGAGTTACCAGATCGGCTACTCGGGCAACGCCGGCTACGACTATGTCGAAGACGTCGCTCGGGCGTTCGTCCGCGGCGTCTTCGAGTGTCCCGATGGAGCCACCGTTGCGGATCTGCCGAGTGAAGTGGCGACAACGGACGAGATCGTCGGGCAGATCGAACGATGTTTGCCGTCAGCGGCTGGCCGCATCACGGTGTCCGGCCCGCCCATCCCGTCGAACGTACCGCCAGTGATGCGAGACATTCGCAAAGTGCTGCCGGACTGGCGCCCGACTTCGCTGGCAAGCGGCGTCGAAAAGACGATCGCTTACTATCAACGAGTGGAGGGCAACGTATGAACCAAACGGTCGCGAACGATGACCTCGTGCAGTTCACTCAGCACTGTTTGCAAAGCGTCGGGTTGAATCCAACAGACGCCAATACAGATAGTTGCCCTGGCGGACAAAGAAGTTCCGCGGCGGTCAGAACGGGTGAGGACGGCAGTAGAATGAACACGGCAAGCAATGCGTGGGCTTGTCTGCTCATCGTCATCATTCCTTTGCAGTTCCGTTTGATCAATTCGTGTCCGTCGAGCCGGAATCATTCGTTGCTTGTAAATTGAAACGAGTAAAGGTCAGCGTCTTTGAGTTCGAAACGCAATCGCACGGATTTACCGGCGAGTGATGCAAGGTCGGCTTCGTCTTTCCACTCGACATATCGGCAGATGGAATCGCCGAACACTTCCGGACAATCTTCCAGCTCAAATCCCGGAAGCGGGATTCGAGGGCTCTTTCATTCCCCATGGAGACCTTCGGTCAGACCTCAACTCCGATGGTATCCAAATCCGCAGCAGCAACAACAACAAACTCGTGCACTTCATCGATCGTCTCCGGCGTCGCCTGGGTGCTGAAGCGCTTGCAAACGCTTCATCAAGTGAGGATCGACCACACGCCATCTCCGATCTTCAGTCCGAGTCGATCTGCCTAAGCGCTAGCTAGACGCGTGAGGGGGCGTGAAGTAAAGATGGAGAGCGAAAAACGCCTGGAGCTGTTCCAGGCTCAATTCGGTTCACCGTCAGCGGACCAGCGGGGAGCGAAATCGAATGGGTTTCCCGTCCTGATGTGCCGCTTGTTCGAACCGTCGGCATTGGCAATGTAAACCTGGTAGTTTTCGTGATAGCTGATCAGTTCGCCATCGGGCGAGGCGCTGTACCCGTACGCGAAGCCGGCATCCTCTTCAGACACGTCCCGTTTGTTGCGGCCGTCCAGATCCATCACGTAGGGCTTCGACACGCCGTTGATTAATGGCGTGAAACCCAGATGCTTGCCGCGGGGCATGAAGAATAAGCCGCCGTTGTAATGGCTGACGCGTTCGACACTGGTGACGTTTGTGACTTCGCCCGTTTTCATATCGATCAGATACGAATCAAGTTGCCACTTGCCCGGCAGCATGCGAAACCGTCGGTGTTGCTCTTCCCACTTCGCGTTCGCTGGATCCTGCCAGCCGCGAGACACAATGGCCTGCTCCCCATCCGGCGACCAACCCACAAACTGAGTCCACGCATCCGGATCGTCAACAAGTTCTTGCGCAACGAGTTGCCGACCACTCCCATCAGCTTTCACCGTCACGGCTCGCATTGTGCGAACATTAGCATGTCGGCCGGCAGGCAAATTCGTTCGCAACTCGGTGTAGCCGATCCGCCGATCGGTCAGTCGTGGTTCGTCTGCCTGCAAATACGCGAATGACGCCACCAGCAAGGCGGGAAGGGCGATTAGAGAAGCAACATTCCACGTTGCCATAGCTTTCACCCGGTTTGTTCGTGGTGGATGGAGTCGCAGCGACGGCCGGCGCGAGTTGGTCAGCTCTTCTTCGGCTCGTAGATCGCACGGAAGTCGGGGATGTCAGCGACTTCGCCGGTCGCGGGCCGAAGCTTCGTCACCGAGGGTGTCAGGCCGAGGATCGGATAGATGGGCTGGCCGTTGCAGATGTGGATTGGGCGATTGCTGCGATCGAGCATCGTTGCGTTGTGTCCAATTCCCAGAAGGTGGAAGATCGTCGCGGCGAGTTCCTGGGGAAGGACGCGTCCATCATGCGGATAGGCGCCCTTCGCGTCACTCGCTCCGTAGACTTGCCCGCCGGAGATCCCAGCTCCAGCAAGGGCGATGCTGAAAACAGGCCCCCAGTGGTCGCGGCCACCTCGTGCATTGAACTTCGGGGTGCGGCCAAACTCACCAGCGGCAACGACGAGTGTTTCGTCAAGCAATCCGCGGTCGTCGAGGTCTTCGAGCAAGGCGGAGAAACCGACGTCGAACTGCGGGCAGAGCACATCCTTCACTCGCCGATCATTCTGTGCGTGCGTGTCCCAAGTGGGAAAGCTCGAACTAAGGTCTCCCGGCTCGCGCGGCCAGTTGACATGTACGAACCGCACGCCAGCTTCGATCAAACGTCTCGCCAGCAGAACGCTTTGTCCCCACTTACCATTACCGTATCGCTGGCGGTTCTTGACTGACTCCTCTTCGATCGCGAAAGCCTTCCGCGCCTTGCCGGTCGTCAGGATACCAAGCGCTTCCTGTTTCAGCCGGTTGTATTCGCTGATCTGGCCAGACTGCTCGTTGGCGCGAAAGTAGCCATCGACTTGGTTGAGCAATGAAGTGCGAGAAGAGAGTCGCAGCGTCGGCAAGTCGTCGGGCAACTCGAACTCCTTGACGACGAAGTTCTCACGATGCGGATCGCAGGTGAAGAACTGCGGATCCCATCGGCGGCCCAGGAAACCAGCCGATTGCCCCGAGATTCTGACGCCCGGATTGGCAATAATCGGTTCGGGAAGCCAAGCAAAACTGAACGGACCAGTTTCACTCGGCTTCAGCATCTGGATGACCGAGCCGATATGCGGCCAATCCGTTGGCTGAATCTCTCGGGCGTTCGTGCCTGTGTATTTGAAACCGGTGAGAACCCAATATCCGCTCGTCGAGTGCGTGTTGTCGTTGGTCGAAAGGGCTCGCAAGACGGCCAGCTTGTCGGCGACCCGCGCAGTGCGCGGCAGCAACTCACAGAAGTCCATTCCGGGCACGTTCGTATGAATCGGCTTGAATGAGCCGCGGATATCCGTGGGTGCGTTGGGCTTCGGGTCAAACGTCTCGTACTGAGGCGCCCCGCCACCCATATACAGATAAATCACATTCTTTGCTCGGCCGAACGTCGGATGATTGGTATCTCCGACGCTCGACTGAGCTGCCGCAGATAACACCGAAGGCAAAGACAGGCCCAACGCGTTCAGCCCGCCAATCCGTAGCCACTCACGCCGGTTGATATTGCCGCGACGTCTCAATGAATGGTCAAGAACGCGTAACATAGGAATCCCCAGGAGGCAGGTTGGTATCGTCGGGCCGATGGAAGTCGCGTGTGCAACGCGGCGAGCACGTGCCCAGTATACCCGGATGTCCCTTTGGATTGATGCTGGAAATCGCTGGCCTATCTCAGAAGACAATGTGCTTCGTCGTATTCAGAGTTGCGTCTAACGTGTTGTCGCCGGTTCGCCGGCCGGGCCAGTCGGGTTTGTTGTCTCGGCGCCACTTGAGGTAGCCGTCGGTGGTCGGCTTGTCTTTCAGTTGCAGGCGCACGTGCAGCGGGAATTCGATTTGGAAAGGTTGGCAGCGGCCAAGCTGTGAGACCGCTCGTCTTGCGCTGTCAGTGATTGCAGGATGCGTTTGTTTGGGAGGGTAGAGTTCGACGGAGCCATCCTCGCGTTTTCGCTTGACTGCGACTGTGACCACGTCCTTTCCCAGCAGTTCGTGAACTTCCCGGCAAAGGCCCGTGCAGCCGGTGGCCATAATGATCGGAATCTCGTGGTCGTGTCCGGCGACAATCGCATAGGCCGCGACTTCTCCACCCTCTGTGCCATTGAACCAGTAGCGACGCCGTCGGGCGCTCGACCAGGTGTGCTCCAGCACTGCGTCCTGGGCACCTTCCATGGCGTGAAAGCCGACAAGCATCACACCGCTAAACGTGCTGTCCAGTCCATGAAGTAGACCATCGCCGGCGGGCAGGAGTTTCGCGCGGCGGTCGAGCTGGTCGTGAAACAGGTTCTTGTCCCGAAAGCCGTCGTCGCTCACGTAGACTTCTGTTGCACCTCCCGCGAAGCAACCCTCGATTGCCGCGTTCACATCGTCGGTCATCAACTGGCGGTAATCCCCAACTTTGGGATCGTCCGGCTTGAGATTCCGCGCCCAGTACTCGGCGACCCCGGTTGGTCCTTCGCTGTCGACGGCGATGTAAATCTTCACCGGCTGATGCTTTGAAGACTGTTTGTCGGCGGTCGCGTCGTTGACGACGATTTCAAGTTCTTCCATCCACGGCGACTGCTGTCCGTCCGTCCGCGATTTCAGCGTCAGCCCCAATTCGTTGTCCCCTCGAAACGGCGGACAATTGGCAAGCGCGATTTCAATTCGCTGGCCCGGCACTCCGCCTCGACGTTCGCCGGCGGCAACACGCTGAATGTGTGTTGAATCGACAACCGCGCCGTTGATGTCGATGACCAGCTCGTCGTCGGCCTTAAGTTGGTAGACCCAGAAGGTCAGGCGGCCGTCCAGCGTTTTTCCGTCTCGTCCATCCGCCATGCGAAAGGGAAAGACCTTTCGTTTGTCGACGGAGTTATCTTCGAATGTCAGTACCGGATTGGTGACGTGCCCCAACGGACTGCGTCCTTCGTCGTACCACGGATAGTTGCGGACGGGCGGTTTGCGACTTGAAATTCCTTTGCCCATCGGCAGATAGCGGTAAGTGCGAGGTCCGGCAAAGACGCTCTCTTTGGACCGGACGGCATGCGTCCACCTCTTCATGCGAGTCTGCTGTTCGGGCGCGGCTGTCACTTCGCCCCCGAAGTGAATGCCGACGTTCCAAAATGAAATGCTGTCAGCTCCCCACGTGTAATAGTTCGCCGCCGCTCCGCGGGCTTCGGATTCAGTAATCAGCATCGCCAGATAGCTCTGAGTTCGATGCTTCGCTGACATGGCAACCGGGCGATCGAGGATCGTCGGCGGCGAGTTCGAGAGCGAGCCGATCATGTTGCCCATCACGACGATCGTGTCCACGCCGGCGGGCCTTGTGAACCGCGCAAAATCATCCACGCGAATCTGTGGATCCGTGTTGTTCCAGGTCGAGACGACGACATAGTCGATCCAGCCGCGCTTGACCCAGGTCTCGACGTCGCAACCGGCCAGCCAGCAGGCAGCAATCGACTCCGGCACGCGAACACCAAGTGTCAGGCGGTGGCGTTTCCTTTTCTTCGCGGCCGCGGCCAGCATGTCATGAATCTCGCCCATGTAGGCGGTCATGATCGGAGCTTTCTCGCGGCCCTTGTCGCGCGGGAAATGTTTTGCCCAGCGGACGAAGTTCAACTCCAGGCCATCAACGTCATACTCCTCGGCAATCTCGCGCATGATGTTCAGCCGATGCTGGCGAACTTCCGGGAAGGAGTAGTCGAGTGCCGTTTCGTTCGTGCGACCGTCCGGCTGCCGGATCACGAATTGTCGATTGTCGATTGCAAACTGCGGGCAAAGGGGATGCGTGTGGCCAATGTGTACATGATGCGTGTCGCTCATGCGAATCGCTGCCAGCACTTCCTTGCCTTTGGTGTGCATGTGCTCGGTGACGACCTTCAGCGCGTCGGTGCCCTCAGCCCGTAATCCGCGAATGCCTGGCGTCCAGCTTCTGGAAGACTCCTTGCCAAACCGATCACCGTAAGTCTCGCCCGCTTTCGAATCGTAGGTGCAGATGTCGGGCGTCGCCGCGAGAAATACGTATGTCGAAAACGGCACGGCCGCCGCCTCTTTGTCGAGCCATGCCCTGACGAAGTTCGACGTGTCTTCAGTCGGCACCTCCATCAGCATCTGAGCGTCGTCGTTGAAGACCACCCGCGGCTTTCGCTCATCGGCCTGCAGTGTCGTTCCCGTGACGACAACCATTGCGATCAACGTAAGAGTAAGCCTCATTCAAATAACTCCTTCACCAAGTTATTGGCGCATCTATGTAGTGGGATTCGCCAGAATTCCCGACGTCAGGGATTTCTGGCGAAATCCACCCGCCACGAAAGCCGCGTCGTCCCTTGCTTGTCCGCGCCGAGCTGGATCGTCAGCACGACTTTCTCGTCCGGCGAGGGCACTTGCCATTGGTGGGCTCCGGTCGCCGCCTCATCCGCAACAAGAAGTGCCGCAGGAAGCGCCAGGGTCAGGGCCAGGTTGAACGTGATTGCGCGTTGCCACATCTTGATTCTCCAGTTCAATCTTCATGCGACTGACCGCAGGTCTCCCGGCCCGCCAATGCACGTCACGTTCGGTCAGCCGGCCGGCGCGTCACTGGTACAGTCTTGATCGTGTGCCACTGGCTCCGCGAATGCAATACGCCGATGCCCTCAGCGCGAAGCACCTCCTGAACCAGAAGTAGGCCTGGATCAAGGAGCGAAACGACGAAGTTCCGGCAATGGGATAGGTGGTGACGGCCCTTTATACTGCAGTGCCGGAACTGCGCTGCGCTTGGTCTGTCCTACTATTCATTCCGGTAGAGAATTACATGAAAGCGAAACTTCTGATTGCTGCCGTAGTGGTGGCGCTTCTGGCCGCGCCCACGTCAGCAAACTGGGCTCCCGGAAACGCGCCGTTCATCAACACCTGGCTTGTCCTCGGGACCTTCGACAACAGGGAAGGTGCGGGGATGAAGGCCGACCTGATCGGCGAGGCCACGATCCGGCCGCGAACTGGCGAACAGGCGGCCGGGAAGACCTGGCGATTCTTCGATGACCGGACCTTCTCGCGTAACTATGACGACTACCAGGATCTCTTCAGCTACTTCTTCGTCAAGCAGGACGATCCTCGTAACGGACGGATGGCCTACCTGCACACATGGGTCTGGAGCCCGCGGGCGCAACAGGTCGAACTCCGAGTGGGTGTGAATCACGAGTGGTCTGCCAGGATGAACGGCGAAGTGGTGACGCTGCCGACACCATCAGACGTCCCGCCTGGGCCCGCACCCGGGCCGCACAGTTCTCACGGCAAAGCCCTTTCCCGGCCGGGAGTACAGTACCGGCTGAAGGACGCGATGATGCGCAAGGTCTCTCTGCGGACCGGGTGGAATGCGCTGCTGATGAAGGTGGGAAACCGCGCCGAAGGTCTGCTCGGGTTCTACGCTCGTCTCTCCGATGATCGGGGGAATGCGATCCCTGAGCTGGTGTATTCCGTCAACGGCCCGACCGAAAAGCTGGCTGTGA
>JACNKX010000153.1 GCA_014381825.1 Planctomycetota bacterium | reverse complement strand
GTGTGTAGCGGCGGCGCGGTCGTGCTCGTCCTCGCCAGGGTGGTCGTGTTCGGCGATGTGGTGGTTGGGTCTGATGGCGTTGGGGGTGCGGTGTTCGGTGGCGGGGGCGAGCCGGGCGTGGGGGGTGGCGGCCAAGGGCTTGGCGGCGGTGGTGGCGGACAGCAAGGTGGTGGCGGTGGTGGCGGCGGCGGCGGTGGCGGATTTGGTGGTGGTGGCGGCTTCTTCAATGTCGCACCACAGAAGGTCGCAAAAGTGAAAGTTCCCTGTGTCTGCCTCGAACACGGGAAGCCCGATCCAACACCAAGAATGAAGTATAAAATTGTTCCGATCGAAACCCTTACAAAAGATCAGAACGTCATCGAAGTTTGCAAGATGCTCGGCTACGGTGAGATCCCGCAGAACGCGGCACAAGCAGCTGCTTGGAATCTCGCCAACGGAATGAGCTGGCGCGAGCTAGCCGCAAAAAATCGAGTCGAATTGCGAACCATTGGCTATGCCGAAAGATTCTTCTCGCCGCGAGAGTCGGCATTCGCCGCTCGCATTAGCGGCGAGGCGATTAATCGTGCCAAGAATGCGAAGCCTGCCACAACAAGCACTGGTGAGCAGCCTTACACTACCGGTGGTCTTCAAGCCGGCGGTCAATAAACCACGCTTAAGAATCGAAAGCATTCAATCGAGGCGTCGTTCGGAAATCGAGCGACGCCTCGCTGCTTGTCCTGGCGTCGTCGCTTTCCCTGAAAGCTTACGCAGCTGCTGGCGCATGAGGCCGCAGCTGTCGAGTCAGTTGACGCAAACGAGTTTGTAATTCGCTGCGTTCTGATCGCCAGGCGGCTTCACGCTCCCGAATCTCTTGCTGCTGCGTGTCGAGTTCTAAGTCGCGTGCCACGAGGCGAGCTGCCTGCTCCTCGATCCCAGCGTTTCTTCGCTCGAGCCACTGATTCAAATTGGCGCGTTGTTCTTTTAACTGCTGTTGCCGCGCGTCCAGCTTGCCGGCCAATTCGCGAAGATGCTGTTCTTTTCCCGTGAGTTCATCTTGTGAAACACGGAACTCGTCGGCAAGCTGCGCGCGCAGCTTGCCAAGTGACTGAGTTAATTCCGCAACCGGCTTGCCCTTCGCGGCATGTTGCCAAAGCTGCTCCGCGACCATTCGCATTTCGATCGCCTCACGGTGCAGTTCGAATACCTGCTGCTTCGTCTGTTCAAGCGATCCTCGACGCTGATCAAGCGTTGCCTGTCGCGCATTCATCTTGTCTCGCAGTTGCATAAAGTTCTTCTCGGTTTCCTCTTTCCGGTGCTCAAACGATTCCCGCTCGTGGCTTAGTGCTTCGAGCGCCGTGTCACGCAGCGCCTCAAACTCATCCCGTTCGTCCTGAAGTGTGGTTCTTTGTTCATCGAGCAACGTCGCGGCGGTATCAAACGCTTCCTGCTGTTCTTGAAGCGCCGTAACGATCTCCGCTTGACCGCGAATACCAAGTTCCGTTCGTTGCTGACTAAGATGTTTCTCCTGATGATCCAGCGAGATTCGGTGTTTAGTGAGATTCGCGAGCAGTCGGTTCCGTTGTTCGACAGACTGCGCCTCTCGATATTCCAGCTGTTGTTGTGCCGCTGTGACCTCACGTTCGTGCTTGGCACGCTCGGCCCTCAAACGCTCGACAGCAACTCGCAACGACTCAGCCTCATCGGCAACTTGCATCTGCCCGGTGCGCCACCTGTGTTCACGCGCATCCAGATCCGCCTCACGTTCACGGACTTCGGCGCGATGCTCGTCAAGTTCGGTACAAGTTGACACTTCCGACGCCGAGAAGGCTTGAATCTCCTTCCGGGACTCTAGTATCTCTTGTTCCAGTTGCTGTTCCCGCTCGGCAAAGGCGTACTCTCTTTCGGCACACCACAGTCGCGACGTTCGCACTTCGCGCTCGAGTTGAGCAATGCGAGCGTTCAAATAGGCTTCACGATGGTCGATTTGCTGCTGCTTGGCTCGTAAATGGCCGGCTAGCTGGCTGGCTTGTGCCCGGAACTGTTCACCCACATGGGGCGCGACGGCACCGGCGACGATCAGCGCCATCTCGCGCGGGACTCCCGCCGTTTCCATTGGTTCGTTCGAGCGAACTGGATGTGCGGCGTCAATCCTTGTAACCCACGATTCATTTGCCGGCCCTGGTGACTGCGACACGTAACGGTCCCCCAACGAGAGATGCTAGCACACACATTTAGCGTAATCGTTAAACTTTACCAAATGGAAGATCGGATGAATCGGTGGATTTCTGAAGCGAAAACTGACTAAGGCTCCGGAACTAGTGTCTCAGAAAGGTGATACGAAGCTAACGCCGCACTGCTGAACCTCACCGGTGCCATAGACGTCCGTAGTGGAGTAGAATCCAAACCCCGCAGTTCGCACCTCTGCATGTCACTGTCGAACCGACCGTCTTGGTGCGATTTTTTCGTTTGATTGACGAAGGAATTCAGGTGGAAAACCCGACCGTGAGTGAGACTTCATCCCCGCAAGACAGTCCAGACGAGAACGCCGAGCGCAGTCTCGAGTTGGCGTTGGCCGCAGCGCGAACAGCGTCAGAAAACCGAGGACGCGATATCGTGGTGTTGGACCTGCGCGAAGTGACCCCCGTCTTCGACTTCTTCGTGGTCGCATCGGGAACGAGCCGCCGCCAACTGCACGCGATGAGCGAAGAAATCGATCACAAACTCGAGGATGATCTAGGCGACAAACGGATGGGAATCGAGGGCTACTCCGAGTCGCGCTGGATATTGCTTGACTATGGCACGGTCGTCATTCATCTGTTTGACGACGAAACGCGCGAATACTACGACATCGAGAACCTGTGGACACAAGCAAAGCGTATCGACTTGACCGGAGTGATTGAATCGCCGCCAGCGGAGTAATCTTTGCAATGCGGTCGCCAACGAGTCATAGCCGGGTTCACGCGCCTTGTTTACTCCAGGTTGCTCCAAGGATTGGTGCCTCTGATGAACATCCTCTCTGAATTGAAATCGCGATTTCGAATCGTCTTGAGCGAGCTAGTCGAAGACCCGGCCGAGTTGCTGAGCATGATCCGCCCAGCTCAAGACGCTAAGTTTGGCGACTATCAGGCCAATATCGCGATGCCCTTGGGCAAGACGCTTGGCAAGCCGCCTCGCGAGATTGCGGCTGAGATCGTGGGCAAGTTGGATCTGAATGACATTTGCGAGGCGGCGGAGATCGCAGGTCCTGGCTTCATTAATCTACGATTGAAAGACGATTGGCTCGTCGAACGATTGAACCGTGCTGTTGGAGATGAACGGCTCGGCGTGGCGACTGCAAGCGACCCGCGAACCTACGTCCTCGACTACTCGTCGCCCAATGTTGCCAAACCGATGCACGTTGGGCACATTCGCTCGACCGTCATTGGCGACGCGCTTTGTCGAACGCTTCGTTACCTCGGGCACCGCGTGATCAGCGACAATCATCTCGGCGATTGGGGCACTCAATTCGGCATGATCATCTACGGTTATAAGCATTTCGTTGATCAAAGTGCCTACGAAGCTGCGCCTGTCCCCGAATTGAGCCGCCTGTATAAACTCGTTAATCAGTTGGTTGATTATCACAACGCGCAGTCGGCGTTTCCGACTCTCGAGAACGAATTGAGGGCGAGATCTGCGGCCGCTGAGTCTTTGCGAAACCAGGCCCCAACGGACGATAAGGCAGCTGAAAAAAAGAAGAAAAAGGAACTTCGCAAGCTTGAAGAAAAGGCTAACGAAGCTCGCGAGAGCATTGCCTCAGCCAATGCGAAGCTGGCCGTAGTGACAAGCGATTCGCAACTCTGTGAGACCGCGACCCAACACATAAACATTGCCACAAACGTCCTAGAAGAGACGGCAAAACTACACCGAGGAGATTCAGAGAATCGTCGTCTGTGGGACGAGTTTCTTCCGAAGTGTCGCGATGAAATCCAGAAACTTTACGATCGAATTGATATCGAATTCGATTTTGAATACGGTGAGAGCTTCTACCACGAGCGGCTGGCCAACGTCGTCGAAGAGTTCGAGAAAGACGGATTGGCGAAGGAGAGCGAAGGAGCAATCTGTGTATTCTTAGACGGATTCGATGCTCCGATGATCATCCGTAAGAAAGACGGAGCCTTTCTGTACGCGACGACGGATCTCGCGACAGTCCAGTTTCGGATGCAAGAGTGGTGCCCTGACGCAATCCTCTATGTCGTCGACCATCGGCAAGGAGAACACTTCGAGAAGTTCTTCGCCGCCGCAAAGCTGTGCGGTTATCCAGACGTCGAGCTATGTCATGTGAGCTTTGGTACGGTGCTTGGCGATGATGGCAAACCGTTCAAAACACGGTCGGGTGATACGATTGGACTCGAAGCTCTACTCGATGAAGCGGTTCAGCGTGCTTATACAGTTGTCTCACAAGGCGATGATGCCAAACCCAACGGTCCCGAGTTAGGTAAAGACGAGCGGCGTCATATAGCAGACGCTGTTGGGCACGGTGCGATCAAGTACGCTGATCTCTCCCACAACCGTACGAGCGACTACGTCTTCAGTTACGACAAGATGCTCGCGCTGACTGGCAACACCGCGACTTATTTGCAGTACTCGTATGCCCGAGTGAACGGCATCTTTAGCAAAGGTGCTGTCGACATCACGAAGCTTCGCGATGGCGGAGCAGCGATTCAGGTCGCGGAACGGGCCGAGCGAGCTCTGGCGTTAGAGCTGCTTCGGTTCAGTGACGCTTTGGCCGACGTGATCGAAGACTATCGCCCGAACCAACTGACTAGTTATCTATTCCAACTCACCAAGGTCTTTTTCAGTTTCTATGAACAGTGCCCAGTGCTGAAGGCGGATGAAGAAAAAACTCGCAACAGCCGGTTGCTGTTGTGCGACTTGACTGCGCGAACAATCAGCCAAGGTCTCAACCTACTCGGAATCAAAGTCGTCGAACGGATGTAGACTCATGCCCCGAACTTCGCTCACGCCAAGGAAGAGTACAAAACTGATCGATCGTATCTATTGCGGCGATTCGGTAGAAACTTTGGCCGACCTGCCAAGCGACTTGATCGACAGTACGGTCACAAGTCCGCCCTACTACCGCCAACGCGACTATACCGGGATCGACCAGATTGGCCTGGAGCGAAGCCCCGAGGAGTATATCGAGCGGCTGGTGGCGGTGTTTCGCGAATGCCATCGAGTGACAAAAGCGAGCGGTTGCTTGTGGCTTGTGATCGGCGACAAATACGTTGATGGTGAACTACTAGGGATGCCGTGGCGAGTTGCTTTAGCGCTGAAGGAGATTGGTTGGCGACTGCGAAGCGACGTGATCTGGCACAAGCCAAATGCAATGCCATCGTCGGTGAAGACTCGACCGACGGTCGATCACGAGTATGTCTTCTTCTTTACAAAGTCGAAGGAGTACCACTACGACGCCGACGCCATTCGCGAGCCACACGTCACGTTCTCGGAGAAAAGCAAGATGCGAGGCGGACGCGGCCACTTCGGCAAACGGGGCAGCACACCCGAGAAGGGCAAGAACGGTGGCGATTCTAACTTGCACGATGCTCGCTGGGATCAGGCGTTTCATCCGAAAGGACGCAACAAGCGGACGGTGTGGTCGATCTCGCTGTCGAAATTCCGCGAAGCGCACTTCGCCGTATTTCCTGAATCGCTCGTCGAAACATGCATCAAAGCAAGTTGCCCAGAGCAAGGTGTCGCACTCGACCCCTTCTCAGGCAGCGGCACGGTCGCTGTTGTCGCCAAACGATTGCAACGTCACTACATCGGTATCGACTGCGTCGAAGACTACTGTGAGATGGCACGCAAGCGATTGGAGTAGGCGCACCAAGCAAGACTGTCAACCGACCAATCGTTTTCTACACGCCGCCTTCGTACTTGCCGAAGATCATGCGACCGGCGCTCGTTTGCAAGACGCTGGTGACGGCGATGCGAACGTTTTGATTGACGTAGTCACGGCCTCCCTCAATCACGATCATCGTTCCGTCATCCAGATATCCGACGCCCTGCCCTTGTTCTTCACCGGGTTTCACGACCCGAACGTCCAAGTGCTCCCCCGGCAAATAGACCGGCTTTAAAGAGTTTGCGACGTCATTCAGATTGATCACGCCGACGCCGTGGATCTTGGCGACCTTGTTGAGGTTGTAGTCACCGGTCACCACCTTACCGCTCAGGTGCTTCGCGAGTAGCACCAACTTCATGTCGACCGGCTGGCCGGCCATCTCTGGCGTTTCGCGATCGTGAATGCGAAGCTCGACCGTGCCACCAGTTCGCAACCGATTCAAGATATCGAGACCGCGACGACCACGCGAGCGACGCATCTTGTCGCTACTGTCCGCGATTGCTTGCAGTTCTGCTAAGACGAACCGCGGCATGACGAGGGTATTATCGAAGACGCCTGTTTCGACAAGATCTGCGATGCGTCCGTCAATTACTATGCTCGTGTCAAGAAGATAAGGCTTAACACCTTTGACTTCCTTCGAGAACTCCACATAAGGAATGATAAACCGAAAGTCATCGCGAGTTTGGACGAGCATGCTGACACAGAAGTAACAGAGCATCGTCCCGACCACAAGCCGTAGCGAATAATCGTACTCAGTCGATTCCAACTGCGTCAGCAGTGGTTCGATAATGACGCCGACGACCATGGTCAGAAACAGTCCGATCAATATCCCGAAGTAAACGCAACTGACGATGTCAATTCGCTTGCGGGGCGTGGCTGCATCAAGACCAATGATTCCCACGGCAATCACGACAATTGCGACGAACACCAACCAGGGATACTGAAATGTTGGAGCATCCACGCCAGGAGCGCCAACGGTAGGAGCATTGATCACCGCGAAGCCAACCCCAACCGCAGCGAGTAGAAAGACCCCGCGAAGAATCCAAAGTAACATGGCTCTGCTTTCTGCTCCGGCGATCCGTCTGCGTGGATGGATAAATTGAAGGGTGGGAGCGGGATGCCTCGGTCCCGCAGATATGTAACGTAAGCCACATTCTAGCGTCGCCCCCCCCAGCCCGACCACCCCCTCGTCTTGACAAATAATCGCTTTCGACTAGTCGAAATGCAGTTCGTACTGCTCGTTGCAGTAGTGATCCGTCATGCCAGCGATGTACTCGCCGACGCTTCGTCGCAACCCCACCGATTCCCCACGAGTGCGATACGCCTTCGGCATGAGCTCCGGCGCATCTATGTAACCAGCGAACATTTTTCGAAGCCGGCTCTGCGCTTCGTCTCGAACCTTGATAATGTCTGGATGCCTGTACACGTGATCGTAGAGAAAACTCTCCAACTCAGTTTTTTGCATCGCGACTTGGTCACTTGGTCCGATCAGAAATGGCGCTAGGCGGGCTTGCTGTGCGCTCGACAGGTCTCCGGTCGCAAGGTACTGCCCACAATGCTGCAAAACGTCGCTCACCTGATAGTCGATCAACTCATGGACCAAAGTCTGCCTCAGCACGAGTGGCGACAGTCCCGTGAAACGATCACTGACGCGGCGCAGCATCTCGCGGATCAGAGGAATCTCCGCCAGCTCGTCCAAGCTTAACAAGCCAAGCTTCACAGCATCATCCGTATCGTGAGCATCATAAGTGATGCTGTCCGCCGCATCGACAAGTTGCACTTCGAGCAACGGTTTTAGATCTGGGTTCTGCTTGTCCGCGCGAACGCCTTGACCATCAAGAACTTCACGCGTCAGATTTAATCCGGGAAATCCGTGATAACGAACGTCGATCTCTTGCGCGATCGTTAAGGCATGTTCGTTATGCGAGAACCCGCCCTCGTCTTTCAAGCATTCATGAAGTGCGTCTTCGCCTGCATGCCCAAACGGCGGATGGCCGATGTCGTGGAACAACGCAAGCGCTTCGATAAGGTCTTCGTTCAACTGCAGCGCTCGACCGATGGTCCGAGCGATCGATGCCACTTCCTGCGTATGCGTTAACCGCGTGCGATGATAGTCTCCCATCTCGCCCGTAAAGACTTGCATCTTCCCGCTCAACCGACGATACGCTGAACAATGCAGGATCCGATCACGATCCCGCTGAAACGGTCCGCGATAAGGATGCTCGGGCTCCGCATGCTTGCGTCCCGACGAATCGACGCTCCGCATTGCATACGGAGCGAGCAGTGCCGAATCACGTTCTTGGTAAGTCTGAAGTCCCGGCAGCAGAATCGCTTTGTCCGACGACATGTTTTTCTTTCGGTAGCCGCACGTGGCCGCAAGGTTGTACCACTTTACATGCTTTGCTACGGTGAGGGATTCGTACCTGCTCGAAATCGTAGACAGTAATACCCAATGTCATCAAGTCCTACGTCATCAAGTCCTACGTCATCAAGTCCTACGTCATCAAGTCCTACGTCATCAAGTCCTACGTCATCAAGTCCTACGTCATCAAGTCCTACGTCATCAAGTCCCAGCCTTGACGATACCGCCGAGCTGCATCTCGGCGAGCAAGCATCGATCCGCATTCGAGGGGCACGAGTTCATAACCTTAAGAATATCGACATCGATATTCCGCGTAACGAATTGGTCGTGCTGACAGGACCAAGCGGATCAGGCAAGAGCAGCTTGGCGTTTGACACATTGTTCGCGGAAGGCCAACGTCAGTTCATCGAAAGCTTGTCGGTCTACGCCCGCCAGTTTCTCCATCAGATGGAACGCCCTGATGTCGACCTCATCGAAGGCCTTCAACCCACCCTTTGCATCGACCAACGCCCCGGCAACCAGAATCCACGCAGTACGGTCGCGACGGTCACGGAAATCTACGATTATCTCCGCTTGATGATGGCCCGGCTTGGTACACCCCACTGTCCAGACTGCGGCGAGCCTATCCAGCAACAAACTTCGGAACAGATTCAGGAACGGTTGCTCGAATTGCCCGAAGGGACGAAGGCCATGCTGCTCGCCCCGTTGGTGCGCGGTCGACGTGGGCAGCATCAAGAAGTCTTCGCGCAGATCCGCAAGGCGGGGCTCGTCCGCGCACGAGTCGATGGCGAAGTCTACGAAGTCGAACAAGCGCCCGAACTTGAAGCACGCAAGATCCATCACATCGACGCTGTTGTTGACCGCATCATCATTCGTCCCGGAATTGATGCTCGGCTCGCCGAATCAATTCAAATGGCAGTGCGTCTCGGGGACGGCTTGATGGCAGTTTGCTACCACGTTGGCGATGGCGACAACAAAGTTGAGGCCGCGACAAATGGCTGGAAAGACGAGTTGTATAGCACGATCTACGCGTGCCCAAACTGCAACATCAGTTTCGAGGAGTTAGAACCTCGAACGTTCAGTTTCAACAGTCCTTATGGAGCTTGCCCTGAGTGCGACGGCCTCGGCACGCGTGAAGAGTTCGATCCTGAGTTGATCCTGCCGAATACCGAAGCCTCACTCGCCGACGGTGCAATCATTCCGTGGAAGGGCTTGACGACCGCAGCGACAAAGAGGATTCGCGCGGAATTCGCGAAATTTTTTGACGCGAACAAGGTCACGTGGGAGACGCCACTCACGGAATACTCAGAGTCAGTGCTGCACCATCTCCTTCATGGCCAAGCTCGTCCCAAGTCGATTGGGGCAATGTTGATGCTTGAAAAGGAGTACGCGACAACGACACGCAAGCCACGACTCGAACAACTCGCCACCTTTCGTGGGGCCGTCGTCTGTCGCGAATGCGATGGCTCGAGACTTCGTCGAGAAGCCAGTGCTGTGCGGATCGGCGGCAAGACGATTCATGAGATCACCCAACTTTCGGTCAGACGCGCCAAAGAGTTCTTCGACTCACTTCGCTTTCCCGAACGTGATTGTCCGATCGCCGATCCATTACTCGAAGAAATCCGCCACCGGCTAGAGTTCTTGCTCAAGGTAGGTGTCGACTATCTGGGACTGGGCCGTGCAGCGGATACCTTGAGCGGCGGGGAACTGCAGCGCGTTCGACTCGCCACGAGCATCGGATCGGGGTTGGTCGGCGTGTGCTATGTACTCGACGAACCTTCGATCGGTTTGCATCAACGCGACAACCAGCGGCTTATCGATGCGATCCGAGACCTTCAGCAACAAGGGAATACGGTGATCGTCGTCGAACACGACGAAACCATGATGCGTGAGGCCGACCGATTGATCGATGTCGGTCCTGGGGCCGGGACCGAAGGAGGCCAAATCGTCGCACACGGAACGACTCCGCAAGTTTGCGCAAACGCGGATTCCGTCACAGGACGCTATCTTGCAGGAGCCGACAGAATTGCTGTTCCAACAAAGCGGCGGCGAGCGGCGAAGTCGCGTTCGCTAGTGCTGGAAGGTGCGGAGATCAACAACTTACAACGAGTTGATGCGTCGTTTCCTTTGGGTTGTTTCGTATGCGTCACCGGCGTCAGTGGCTCCGGCAAGAGTTCACTGATCAACGAAACGCTATCGCGAGCACTGACACGTCGGCTTGGCGGGTTGGCTCCGAAATCCGGGCACTTAAGCAGCCTTCGCGGTGTCAGCCAAATCGACAAAGTGATTCAGATCGACCAGTCGCCCATCGGACGTACGCCGCGCAGTAACGCCGCGACGTACACGGGGTTGTTCGACGAAATTCGCAAAGTGTTTGCGAACACGCGTGACGCGAAACAACGAGGTTTTCGGGCCAGTCGCTTCAGTTTCAATGCGAAGACAGGTCGATGCCAGGAATGCCAAGGCCACGGCGTAAAGAAGATCGAAATGAATTTCTTGCCCGACCTTTTTGTTACGTGCAATGAATGCAATGGCGCTCGTTTCAACCGTCAGACGCTGCAGGTCAAGTATCGCGGCAAGTCGATCGCGGATATCCTTGATATGGCGATCGGCGAAGCTGCTGAGTTCTTCGAGAACTTCGCAAGCATCCACCGTGTCCTGAAATGCCTCGTCGATGTCGGACTCGGTTACCTCCCGCTCGGCCAGCCATCGACAACCGTTTCAGGTGGTGAAGCCCAACGCATCAAGCTTGGCACGCAACTCGCTCGCGTCGACACCGGCAAGACGCTCTACCTGCTCGACGAACCGACGACAGGATTGCATTTTGATGACATTCGAAGATTGCTCAATGTACTCAGCCGGCTGGTCGATCGAGGCAACACGGTCATCGTCATCGAACACAATCTCGACGTGATCAAGTGCGCCGACTGGTTGATCGATCTCGGTCCCGAAGGTGGCGAAGGTGGCGGCCAAATTGTCGCAACGGGCACGCCTGAAGAAGTTGCGTCGCTAGAAGCCAGCCATACAGGGCGGTATCTCAGGCCGTATTTGAATGGGCGCGTTGGCCCGTGAACCTTCCGCATCGCGGAGAACTTTGTTGAAAGTCGCTTCGCAAACTGGTCTAATTCCAGCCCAGCTGAAGTTCTATTCCCGCCTCTTACCGGATCGATATTATGCGAATCCTTGCACTGACGCTCACCGTGTCCCTCCTATCTCGCTCGCTTTTGGCTGAAGAACTCACGCTCGACAACGTGACGACGCCGGCGGCGAATTCTGTCGACGAACCGTTGGCGGCCGATTTCTCCTTGGATAACGCAACGCGTTTCCTGGACCAAGCATCGCTCGATTGGACGAAGAGCCGAAAGTGTTTCACCTGCCATACAAATTTCAGCTACCTGATCGCGCGTCCGACGATCTCGGCGGACGGAACGGCTCATCGACAAGTTCGTCGCGCGTTGGAAGAGTTGGTCGAGAAGCGGTGGGAAGAGAAGGGGCCGCGTTGGGATGCCGAGGTCGTGATGAGTGCCGCGGTATTGGCCATGAACGATGCAGCCACGTCGGGCAAGCTCCATGCGACGACACAAAAGGCGCTCGACCGGATGTGGACGTTGCAGCGCGAAGACGGTGGTTTTGATTGGCTGAAGTGCGGTTGGCCGCCGATGGAATCAGACGATGACTACGGCATCGCGATCGCCGCCCTTGCTGCTGGTGCCGCGCCGAACGATTACGGCAAGAGCGAAACAGCCCGCGCCGGAGTCCAAAAGCTCCGTGACTACTTGAAAAAGAACCCGCCTCCCACCCTTCACCACACAGCGATGTTGATGTGGGCGGACAGTCATGGCACAGAGTTGCTCACACCTGCTGAACGAGACAGCGCGATCGAGAAGCTATCAGCGTTGCAGCAACCGGATGGAGGATGGTCGTTCGCGACGCTCGGAAACTGGGAACGCAGCGATGGGACCGAGCAAGACACGAACTTGAGTGATGGTTATGGAACGGGATTCGTCGTTTTTGTCCTGCGGCAAGCAGGAGTCTCCAGCGACGACGCTCGGCTGCAAAAGGGAGTATCCTGGTTAAAGCAACATCAACGAGAAAGTGGCCGTTGGTACTCTCGATCACTGAACAAAGACAGTAAACATTTCATTTCCCACGCCGGCAGCGCGTTCGCTGTGATGGCGATACAATCGTGCAAACTCGATTAGAATCGACGAGTGTCATCGTTCGCTCCGCTAACGTAACGTTTTGTTCGCTGAGCGAAGAACGACTATGGTATCAACACCAAGGATTTATACACCCATGCGATACGCCTACTGGCCCTTCCTATTCATGACAGTTTTCGCGGTCGCTACTTCGGCTGCCGAGCCCAAAGAAGAAGTCTTCACTCCTCTATTCAACGGCGAAGACTTGACCGGATGGGTACGAACGAACACGCCGCCGGAGACTTGGACCTTCAACGAAGGAATGCTGGTCTGTTCCGGCAAGCCGGTCGGTGAACTCCGAACCGAGCAGATGTACCAAAACTTCATCATGGAGTTGGAGTGGCGGCACATGGTTCCAAAAGGCAACGCTGGAGTGTTCATCTGGGCGGACGACATTACGGCGCGGGGCGTACCCTTTCATCGCGGGATCGAAGTCCAGGTATTGGAGAACGCCTACGGCAACACGCGGAGCCACACAACGCACGGCGACATCTTTCCGATTCACGGAGCGACGATGACTCCGGTCAACGGTCGAGGCGGGAGCCGAGCGTTTCCCACCGAAGAGCGTTCCAATCCGAGCCCCGAGTGGAATCACTATCGCATCGTCTGTCAGGACGGCGCGATTTCACTAGCCGTGAATGGCAAGGTCGTCACCAAAGGAAAGGACTGTAGTCCGCGAAAGGGTTACATCTGCCTCGAATCAGAAGGCGGGATCGTTCACTATCGCAATGTTCGCATTAAAGAGCTTCCAAACACCCCGGTCGATCCGAAACAGGTCGCGATTGCGAATCGCGGCTATCGCTCAATCTACAACGGACTCGATCTATCAGGTTGGACAGGCCAACCTGAAACGCTGAAGGCTTGGCGAGCAAGCGATTGGGTTCTAGCCTTCAGCGGCCCGCGAATAGGCATCGCTGCAGATTTTTCCACGAGCGAACGGTTCGGCGACGTCGGCTTCGTATTCGACGCGAAGATAAAGGAAAACGGCGAGTCGCTACACGTACGCGTACGCAATGCAGCAATCGACACTACCGATGCAGAGATTGCAAAGCATCTGGATCCTGTTGGGCGTTGGAATCGCTTTGAAGGAACGCTTCGAGACAACCGGCTGACGCTAACGGTCAACGGCCACGAAGCGTTCAAGGATCAAGTGAGGGAGAAAGTCACGGATCGTGGACCCATCACGATTTCGGCGACTGGACCGACCGATTTGGCAAACATCTACGTCCGTGATTTGTCCGTTGCGACCAAGTAGAAAGTGCCCACCTACGATCGTTCGCATTGGACTCCACGACCGCTTCGCGCCGAGTCTTATTCCCTCGACGAAAATAGCTGTATGAAGAACAAACAAACTGCGAAGTATTTTCAATTACCTCTCGCGATTCTTGGTTCTTCACTCTTGGCTCTGCCAATCGCAAGCGGCTCATTGTTGGCAGCAGAGCGTCCGAACGTGCTGCTCTGCATTTCGGATGATCAAAGCTATGCCCACACGGGAGCCAACGGCGATCCGATCGTAAAGACTCCGGCTTTCGACCGCGTGGCACGAGAGGGTGTTCGATTCACGCGAGCGTTTTGCGATGCACCAACATGCGGACCATCACGAAGTGCCATCCTGACCGGGCAGCATATATGGCGATTAAAGGAGGCGGGCAATATCCACAGCACGTTGCCTGCCGAATTCGCGACCTACACGGACATGCTTGCCGACGCGGGTTACTTTGTGGGGTCCACAGGAAAATCCTGGTCGCCAGGGCGGCTCGAACCTGGAGGAAGAACAGAGAACCCAGCCGGGCCATTGTTCACCGATCGCAAACTCAAGCCGCCGCACGGAGGCCTTTCCAACAAGGACTACGCGGGAAACTTTGAAGACTTCCTGTCGCAGCGTCCACAAGGAACGCCGTTCTGTTTTTGGCTGGGCACGCACGAATCCCACCGCGGCTTTGAACTCGGCGTCGGTGCCAAATCGGGGAAGGATTCGAACGAGGTAAAGGTACCGGCGTTCTTCCCCGATCATCCAGTGGTTCGCAACGACATGCTCGATTACTACGTTGAGGTCGAATACTTCGACTCCGTCGTAGCAAACGCAATCGCTCAATTGGAACAAGTCGGAGAGTTGGACAACACGATCGTCGTTGTGACAAGCGATCACGGCATGCCGTTTCCTCGAGCGAAGGCGAGCCTGTACGACGCGGGAACGCGAGTACCGCTGGCGGTTAGATGGCCCGCCCGCATCAAAGAACCGAGCCGAGTCTCCGACGCATTGGTCAACTTGAGTGACCTTGCCGCCACGTTTCTCCTAGCGGCTGGCCTACAGCCGCATCCAGCGATGACGTCCCGAAGCCTGATGAGCGAACTCACACTTTCCGGTCCGATTCCGCAGGCTCATGCATTCAATCGAGCGTTCATTGCCATGGAACGCCACGACGGCTGTCGCCGCGGCGGCAAGGGCTATCCATGTCGAGCGTTGCGGACGGCGAAGTTCCTTTACATTAAAAACTACGAACCTGATCGATGGCCGGCAGGAGATCCCGACGCTTCCGTGTGCGCCCGAGCAATTCCTTTTGGCGAGGTAGATTCATCGCCGACGAAGCAATTACTTCTCGACAACGCCGACGATCCGGAATTTCGACGATTCTACGATCTAGCGTTTGCAAAACATCCGGCGGAAGAACTCTACGATCTCGCGAAGGACACCGATCAAATCAATAACGTTGCGGATGATCCCGCATATGCACCAACACTTCGCAAGCTGCGCGAGGAAGCAAACGATTACCAGATTAACACCGAAGATCCACGAGCCACTGGCAAAGAAGCTCTCTGGGACTACTATCCGTACTATGGACTTCGCCGCAACCAGGACTGGAAGGTTGACGCCAAGCCAGAGTGAGGAAGCTGTTCTTTGGGACTCGCCACAGAAGCAAAGAGAGTTGCCCCTGTACGGTTTAACCTTGTTCGTTCGGCTTGATCGATCGAAAGGTGAAACGAATGAACTCCAGTGTTAGACTGCGGTATCGCTCAGCGTCCAGACGTTACAAGATTTGATAAGTCACAACCTCAACGGTACTAATCATGAAAACTGCAATCGCCCTTCTGTTGCTCTTGACCGTTGCGCCGTTGCCGAAGATCGCCGCGCAAAATCTCAAATCAAACGTCCCTTACGCCGATCCCGCGCATGAGCGACACGTGCTCGACATCTACGCACCCGACGCTGCAAAGAATCTGCCCGTCGTATTCTGGATTCATGGCGGCGGCTGGCAGCAAGGAGACAAGACAGATGTCCAAATCAAGCCTCGCGTCCTGACCGATCGCGGCTTTGTATTCGTCTCGACCAACTACCGGCTTCTGCCCCATGTCGAGATGGACGTGTTGACTCGAGACGTTGCCAAGTCGCTTGGCTGGGTACACAAGAACATCGCCGCACACGGAGGTGATCCGAAACACATTTTCGTCATGGGACATTCCGCCGGTGCCCAACTGGCCGCGCTGCTCTGTATCGACGACCGTTACTTGAAAGCGGAAGGCGTTTCGTTTGATGTCCTCAAGGGATGTGTGCCCGTGGACGGAGACACGTACGATCTGCCGCCTATCATCATGACTGCAGAGTTTCGTCAGAGGATCTACGGCCAGCCGCTGCCGACATTCGGCCATCGCCAAAAGTTTGGCAACGATCCGAAGAAGCACATCGATTTTTCAGCTGTCACACATGTGTCTAAAGATAAAGGCATCCCGCCATTCCTGATTCTCCATGTGGCCGGGCATCCTGACACGACCGCCCAGGCGCGACGTCTCGGCGCCGTGCTCGAAGAAGCCGAAGTCCCCACGAAGGTGTTTGGCGCGAGAGAGACAACTCACAACAAACTCAACGCCGACCTCGGTCTGCCCGATGACCCAGCCACCACAGAGCTGTTTCGGTTCTTGGATCCATTGATAGCGACGGATCGCTGAAGAAATCCTAGAGGCCGTCCGGCTACCGATGTTCTTGCGAGCGGCGCGGGTGAATAGCCGCTGGAATTTACACGCGATTTACCCGTGGCTAGAGCCTTGCGGCTGACGGTTTTCTGGTATCGTGACCGCCTCCCTGACGACTAAACGGCCCCATCAAGCTCGAAGGAACACAATTTGCCTACATCGCCCGAGCCAATGGACAATAATTCAAATGACGCAATTTTTCTTTCCGTCGATGTAGAAGATGAGCAGGTCTTAGTATCCGATAAGCTGAGGGTATGGCCACTTTTTGTATTGTGTCTGGTTGAGTTAGCGTTCGTTTCGACGCTGCAAGGTATCGCGGCAGTCGTGATTCTGTTCACGACACGAGTCGACGGCCAATCGATTCAAGATGCCGCTCGCGATCTGCCGACGCGACTAATGGAACCACCGCTGTTCGTTTTGATGATCATACTTTCGGGGTTCTCGATTACGACCGGCGCACTTCTATTCGGATGGATCAGTGCGAAGCATAGCCACAGCTCCGTCGTCGAACGTCTTGGTTTGCGTTGGCCGCCGATCTCGACGCTTTCACTTGTTGGCTTTCTGCTGGGTTCGGTTCCCGTTCTGCTCGCTTCAGTCGGCGTCGTCATCTTGATCGAAAGGGTGATACCGGGTGACGAATCTGTGTTGGCGCTTTACAAAAACATGACTAACGGATGGGCCGTCGTGTTCATCATTCTGATCGGCGTATTGCCAGGATTCAGCGAAGAGTTGTTCTTCCGAGGCTTTTTCCAACGCCGGATGCTCCAGCGTTATCGTCCATGGGTTGCGATCGGAGCCACGTCGCTGGTCTTCGGACTATTTCACGTCACGCCCCACGGCATTGCACTCGCCACTATCATCGGTGTTTGGTTGGGGGCGATCGCTTGGCGAACCAACTCGATTTGGCCTGGTGCCTGTTGCCACGCCTTTATCAATAGCGGCTGGAACATCTATCAAGTCGGGAGATTTCAATGGGGCCTTCCTGAGATTCCACCCGCGTGGTTCTCTGTCATCGGGGGTACAGTGGTTCTCGGCGCGTACGCATGGTCTGTGCGCACGCTGCTCAAGACTAGTAGCGATTCAACATGATGATGATTAATCTGACACAAGTTGACCTTTAATGCCCTTCCGCTTCGACAACAGCTACGCGCGTCTGCCGGACGCTTTCTTTGCAGCGATCGAACCTACTCCGGTCAGCGCGCCAGAAATGATCCGGCTGAACCACCGCTTGGCGACTGAACTTGGCATCGATATTGCCAGACTTGATTCGCCTGAAAGTCTCGCCATCCTTGCAGGTAACCAACTCGCGAACGGCTCCGAGCCTCTTGCGATGGCTTACTCAGGGCACCAGTTTGGTGGCTTCTCACCGCAACTCGGCGACGGTCGCGCGATCCTGCTTGGTGAAGTCGTCCGCCATGACGGAGTTCGCCACGACATTCAACTCAAAGGCTCCGGCCAGACGCCCTTCTCGCGCCGTGGCGACGGACGGTCAGCCCTAGGACCAGTATTGCGAGAGTACATTGTCTCCGAGGCGATGGCCGCCCTTGGTGTGCCGACAACTCGTGCGTTGGCTGCTGTAGCCACAGGTGATAACGTACTCCGCGAAGGCCTCATGCCTGGCGGAGTTTTCACTCGCGTCGCTCAGTCGCACATTCGCATCGGCACCTTTCAGTGGTTCGCCGCGCGCAAGGATCACGACAGCTTGAAGGTCCTCGCCGACTATACAATCGAACGTCATTATCCCGAGGCGCAGCACGCTGAAAATCCTTATCGCGATCTGCTTGACGGAGTTATCGAACGACAAGCCAAACTAATCGCCCATTGGATGCAACTTGGATTCATCCACGGCGTGATGAATACGGACAACATGGCCGTTTCGGGCGAGACCATCGATTACGGCCCGTGTGCGTTCATGGACGCTTACCATCCGGCGAAAACATTCAGCTCGATCGATCATCAAGGACGCTACGCCTTTGCCAACCAGGGCCCGATCGGCCACTGGAACCTCAGCCGCTTCGCCGAAACCCTCCTGCCTCTGCTCGACGACGATCCGACTCAAGCCGTCGCTGAAGCCGTAGCGGCCCTCGACGCCTTCGCCGACATCCATCGCACCGAATTGCAAAAGCGTTTCACCGCGAAGATCGGCATCAACGATGGCGACGTAGACGACTGGAACCTAGTGGAAGGTTTGCTCGCAGCGATGACCGATGGCGAGGCCGACTTCACGCTGGTGTTCCGCCATCTGTCCGACGCACTCGATAGCAGAGATGACGAAACCGTCACGCGCCTCTTTGACCAGCCTGAAGCCATCGTCGAGTGGTTGAGCGTCTGGCGGGCACGACTGTATGACGTTGACCGCGACCAAGCTGTTGCTTTAATGCGGCGGACCAACCCAGTCTTCATCCCTCGCAACCATCGCGTCGAGGAAGCGATCGCAGCTGGCTACGATGGCGACTTTGCGCCCTTTCATCGCCTTAACGAAGTTCTGCAACAGCCGTTCACTGCACAGCCCGAGTTTACCGAGTACGAAGCCGCACCGGCTGACAATGAAGTCGTACGTGCAACTTTTTGCGGAACCTAAGATAACTAGCTAAGAAGTAGCCCAACACGACCTTGCCGCGCTAGTCGGTCAGTTCGAATTGTATCGGAGTACTAGAACGATGAACTCTTCACAACCTTTACGACACGTCTGGTTGAAGTCCGCCGCCCTCGCGGCATGCATCGTCGGGGTCAGCGGTATACCATTGTGGGGAGACGATGGCGTTGTGACGAAGATCTCCCTGACGATCGACCGAGGCCAAGACCTCGGCCAGAACTTCGGCTCGTTGTTCGAAGCACGGAGCAAAGATGGCTCACTTGTCGTGGGAGCCGGATTCCAAAACCTTTACAACACACGATATCGAGGCGATCGTCACGCTGTTCAATTCTTCATCCGGCCCACCAGCGGCCAGCGCCCGATCACAACCGAAAAGCTCCCGCGACCCAATGACCTTTGCGGCACTTACCTCTATGGTCGCGACGGTGTCGTTCACTCCACGTACGGTACCGTCAAGGCATGGAATTCGGATTCGCGGAAGTGGCGAGAGGTGTCCGAGTTCGGTGGAACCGAGGAGACCATGCGTGTCGGCAACGGCGTACTTGAGTTCGGTGACAGTGCAGTGAAGTACAGCGGCAAGACGATTCTCGGTCCGCCGGACAAGGGTAGCTATCAATTGTTCTTCTACGCGAACGGACATCTGTGTTTCTATCACGTCAATCGCGGCGATGGCGGCTATCGTGCCTACACAGATGAGGAGGATGGATTCAGCAAACTCCACGCCTGTCCGTGGACCCCGGACGAGGCAACGGTCGACCTCTCCCAAGCCGTCGTCCTCACGCTTCCCTTTGTCGGCGAGACTACCTTTGCCTGGGGCCAACTCGATAAGCAGATCGTCACGGGCTCCAACATTGGCGGGTTCTATGTGTTCGAACACGGAGCATGGCGCATGCTTCTGGAACCCAACTTGGGCGTTAGTTATCAGCTTTATTCAACGATGGCGTTTCACGATCGATTGCTGATGGGTCAGTATCCCACGGGCCACGTGTTCGAATACGACGGCGAGAAGATCACTGACCTCGCCGGTTGGCCGCCAAAAATCGCGGGCGTCTCGGGCAGTGCGCGCGAGGCGCAGACTACGGTCATCTACGGCGGCGATGTCTTCGTAGGCGTGTGGCCATGGGGTGAGTTATGGCGTTACAACACGGACAGCGGCTCGTGGGAATTCGCACGTCGCATGTTCGACCATCCTGAAATCTCCGACAAGATCGTCCATCCCTACGACATCGAAAACAAAGGCGGCTCTGTCGGCAATCAGTGGGGCCAGCGAGTGACCGGCCTCGTGGCCAGCGGGCCGGACCTGTTCATCTCGACGTCCGCCAAATGGCCCTGCGAGTGGGACGCGAAGAGCTTCCCGTTCCTCGCTCCCGACAAATGGAAATCCTACGGTTCCGTTTACCGAATGAGCATGCCTGGGCATCTCGGCGCGACCACGAACTGGACCGAAGGTCCTACAACGATCGAGTTCACCATCCGTGGTACCGAGGTCTCGATCGCTCAGGACGGCCAACAACTCGTCAGCGCAACGCTGACTGGTCCGCTAGCCGAACGCCTTAACGCCCTGTCCGATCTCAAGCCCGCAATATGGGGCGATGGTATCTACGGTCGGTTCAACGGCGCAGCAATCGATGGGACAATAAAGTGACTTCCGCTCGCTACGGATCTGACTTCTCGCGAATTCAGGCGCGAGGTGGCCGCAACGCTTACTTTTGAACGGCGCTAATGTGTTGTCGCCGCTCATTCCTTGGGGACGACTCCTGTTACCTTTTCCAATCCCAAGAACTTTCGTCAGCTCTGCTATCGTTGCCAAAACTCAATCTGTTGTTCTGAAAGACAAAGATCGCTTGGCTTGGATGGTATGAAGATCGGCCAGAGCAGACGATCGCACGTCACGATTTAAGCGGGCGGCAGCAGACTTCACAGCCGCTGCGCCGGAATCGAGTCGTCGTAGTTCTATCGACTCCGTACTCATTGGATGT
>JACNKX010000230.1 GCA_014381825.1 Planctomycetota bacterium | reverse complement strand
AAACAGCACGGTGGTTCCGGCGCAGAACACAATCCCAATGAAGTCAAGATCGGAATCTGGAATCGCGGGAACCAACCGTTCCCCGCGGCAACGAATGGGAACGCGGTTCAAGTGACAACCAGAGGCACGAACCACGGCTACTTCTTTGCAAAAGCCTTCGGTCCACAATCTTTCTCGTCAGGTGCGACCGCAATTGCAGCAGCCGTCCCACGCGACCTAATCTTCGTCGTGGACTTGTCTGGATCGATGAACAGCGACACCGAGCCCGCCTGGTCGGCGGACGCGATTAACGGTCAATCTGGCGTGCCGTCAGGTACGGGCGAAGCGCTGCTCAACGACTTGTATTTCGATCTTTACGGCGTCGTCCCGGGGAATGATCTGGACCTTGCGACTTTTCTCACCAATACAGGCTTCACACTATCCGCGCCCGAATACGCTTATGCCGTGCTGACAATGGACGAGGGCCCGCTCTCGACGCATCCGAATCCTAGCTACAAGATTCTACCTGGCGACAACGAGCCGACTCGCAAAACGAAAGCTTATACCTGGATTCGCGAGCAAGTCATCGGATTACAAATGACTGGCGCGAATCCACCAACGACGGAAACCGCCTATTGGAATCACTATCTCGATTATGTGATTCGTCCAATTCAACACAGTGTTGCACCACCCGATCCACCGCCCGCAATGCCGCCCGAGCCTCAACCGCCAAACCCGCCAAACTACGGGCCATGTTGGGTGCCACCGCCACATCATACACATCACGTCCCAACACACGTGTCATCGGGTCATGTTTCCTCCCACGTTTCTTCTCATGTCTCCTCGCACGTCTCCTCACATGTCTCTTCGCACGTGTCTTCACATGTTGCTGCTCACGTTGCGGCCCACGTTCCTGCGCACCACTCTCCGTTTGGTGGCGGTGGCCCGCTGTCTTCGCGACCAAAGGGGACGGACTGGTATGCGGCTCGGCAAGTGAACAAGTTGAACTTGGACACTGCGAAGAGTCCGCTCCGCGCCGAACAAGATTTTGTTGCAGTCTCGACGACAGCGTTACGGAGCGCCGCGATCGCCGGAATCGCGATGGGGGAAGAAGGCGGCTACTACGATCAAGACTGTGTCGACGATGTCGACGAAGCATACAACGCCGCCTACATTGTCTATCAGGCCGCGTGGGCTAACTGGCACGACGTGCTTATCCCAGCGTGGGAGGTTGCCACGCAGTATTACTACGACGTGTACTTGCCGGCATTCCTAGCGGAAGCGAAGAAGAGGGGTGCACCGCCCTACAATCGTGGACAAATCCCTCCGAATCCTCCCGTTAACGAATACGGAATGGTTGATCGAATTGCAGATATCGGATTCGACTCTTACGACTTCAACAACCCGAACTCCGATCTGACGAATCTTCCGTCATCGGTTCCAGCAGCCCACGCCAACAAGATTGGCTATAAGACCTACACACAATTCCAAGCTGACTTCGGGCGCAACTTCATCCCAGGTACGGTCCAGGGTTTGACAGCCGTTTGTCCGCTCTCAGCACAAAGTCAGTACTGCCCTTTGCATACTGAGTCGGTCGGCGATGCAGAAACCGGTTACGAATCATTTATGTTTCCGCCTCGAGAGCAGCCGGTCCACGCGGCACGACGATCGTTGATTCGCGCCATCAAGGTACTTAAGAAATGGAACCAGGGAGTTCCGGCAGAAGTCGCCGACAAAGTTGCAATCGTTGGATTTGACGGGGACTATCCTGGTCTTGGAATGACGCCGTCACTGTTCCAAGGGCTTACGAGTAGCTACAACACCGCGATGAACTCATGCACCTCGCTACAACCGACAGGAGACAAGCTGGCGACGACGGCCTTGGAGGCCGGAATGGCTCTAGCCTACTCGCACATGCAGTCGAGCGGTCGGCAATACACTGACAAAGTGATCATCGTCCTATCTGACGGAGTGCCGAATCTCGTGCAATCCAGTTTCGGAACTATCGACTCGTATATCAGCGGACTTCCAAGCGCCGAAGCCGCGCAGTTCTACTCGAGTGATCCTCTCAGTTGGCAGAACAGCCGCTATTGGTTTAACGGGCCGTTGATGCAAACTCGCAAGATGCACAAGACAGACAACTACGATGTCTTCGCCGTTGGCCTGGGATTTGGAGCGGACAGCGATTTCCTCAATCGAATAGCAACCCTCGGGGGCACATCCGGTATTGGCCAAGGACTTCAAGCTGGTGGAAACCCGACTCAGTACGAGAACAACCTGACTCAGATCTTCAAGGACATCATCTTCACGCCGACGGTGAGGTTGGTCGATTGATTCCGCGACTTGATCTGTGTGTAGGTCGCATGCGTTTACGAACGACTTGAAATCAATTACTCGATGAGGCTTCCGTAAATGTCCGGTCACAATGTTCCAGTCCGTTGCCGACTTCTTCGAGAAGGACTGTTTGTATTTGCAGTTTGTTCGCTG
This sequence comes from Planctomycetota bacterium, assembly GCA_014381825.1. GTDB lineage: Bacteria > Planctomycetota > Planctomycetia > Pirellulales > Pirellulaceae. The sequence goes on along the minus strand of JACNKX010000230.1, from coordinate 1,581 downwards.
GCCAGCCTGAGTGGGGATCCGGTATCTGCGGAGACACCTGATCAAATTCTTCGCGCTCTCGGCGATGGTGAAGCACAACAAAACGACGTATCGACAACTCAGATCGCGGACAGCCAACGTACGATCGAGGGCCGCCAAACAGGCGAGGTACGCGAGGACAATGAGCTGAAGATGAAGTTGGTGTGGTGTCCACCAGGCACATTCACAATGGGCAGCAACTCCGGCGAAACCGTTTATCGTCAAAACGAGGGCAAGGTGAAAGCAACGTTCTCTCGTGGATTCTGGATTGGCAAATACGAGGTCACACAAGCCGAGTGGTTGCATCTCATGGACACGAATCCGAGTGAGTTTTTGCCGACGGGATTCGGGAAGTATAAAGTAATCGGCAAGTCAACCTCGCAATTCCCCGTTGAAGGCCTGCTCGTCGAAGAGGCGATGGACTTTTGCCAAAAGCTAACAGAGCAAGAGCGAGCTGCCAGTAGGCTGCCACAAGCGTGGACCTACACATTGCCGACCGAAGCACAATGGGAATACGCGTGTCGCGCCGGGACCACGACAGCGACTGCTTTCGGCGATCAGCTGAGTAGTGTGAATGCCAACTTCAAGGGATTCGTCCCGTATAACGGAGCGAAGCGAGGACCGTTCCTATTTCGTCCAACGAATGTCGGAACATATCGCGGCAACGCATGGGGCATACACGATATGCACGGCAATGTTTGGGAGTTCTGTGCAGGCTGGTACACGGACGAAGCTCGTGGCGAAGTTGATCCGAAGCCGGCAGCCGATGGCACGTATCGCATCGGTAAGGGCGGAAGCTGGTTCCACGACGGTCGCTACACCCGCTCAGCGTTTCGCTATTGGATCGAGCCGGAAATGCGACAGGGAACTGTGGGCTTTCGCGTCGCATTAACGCGAGCGGAATAGCGTTGCCGGCAAGAAACTGATTTGCGAGACGTGATGCGGGTGTCTTCTCTTGGGACGCTGCCGTGGGCCCGGTGACCGTGAAAGGCCCTGAAGGTGCGTTTGGCTGGGTCTACGGCGACCTGAACGGTTTTATTGAATCGACGAACGGTCCCGCAGTGGGCGTTGTCTATGGCAACGCGACGGGCGCTGTTCGTGGTGGCACGGACGCGTTGGCCTATGTGTTGGGCAGCTTCGTTGGGGATGTGGATGCAGGCGACTATGCCGGTGTCGTTTCGTTTGGTCCTTACGATGGCTATGTGACGGCGGGCGACAGTGCTTTCTTGGTGAGCGAAAGCTCGATCAATGCGGGTGTCACGGCCGGGCAAGATATCGACGTGTGGGCGATCGGCGATGTAACCGGCACCTATACGGCAGGCCGGGATGCGGCAGTCGAGACGTACGGGACCTACAACGCCTCGACGGCCACGGGCCGTGACGTGCGGTTCGTGTGGGCGCGGGAAGACATTTTGGGAACGATCGATGCGGGGCGGAATATCGGGGGCGGAGGCTACTGGGGAACGGAAGACTATTACTATGGTGGTCCCAACTCTTTTGCCGTGTTTGCTCACGGGATGATCAACGCGTCGATCTTGGCGAATAACATGAGCGCCGATCCCA
>JACNKX010000150.1 GCA_014381825.1 Planctomycetota bacterium | reverse complement strand
CGATTCCAACTCTCGGTGACGATCTGAAATCTCGCCGGAAGCCGGACGCTACCGGCCTTGCCGGCCAATTGCCGGACTTCGTGCGGCTGCCAGTTCGACGGATTCCTGGCGGGTTCCGCGTCAGCTCCATGCACAACGACCGCGAGGGAAACAGCAATTAACCCAACAGATGGGAGTCCTATCAGTCGCATGTAGATGTGATCCTTTCGTCATGTGCCGCGCGTGCATCGCTAAAACTGCTGGCTGTATCTCGATAGTCAGTCGCGGAACTGGAACGAGTATAGATCGGCGTCGCGCAACACGAATCGCACTCGAACCGTCCGGCCGATCAATGGAGAGAGATCGGCCATCGTTTCCCAGTGAACGCGGCGGTCGGGCGTGTCGCCGAAGAGTTCCTTGCAATCGTCCAGGGAGAACCCGGGCAGTGGCTTGCCTTGCTCGTCCTGAAGTTCGACTTGAAGGCTTCCCGCGGCGGACGTGGCGAAGTTCAACCAGAGTGCCCTCCCAGTGAAGGTAATTGGTTTCGTGATGACTTCACCTCCTGACAACTTCGCTTGAACCGAAACGAATCCATCAAGACGAAGCGTGTACCGTCGCAGCCGGCACTGCCGCCAGAAGTTCTCGTTGACATAGATGGAAAGCTCGGTGGGCGCTCCCTCGGTCGTCGACTTCGTTTCGAGAATCCCCAGCGCCTGAAAATTGTCGCAGTAGACCCAGCGTTTCCTGTGCTGCGGCCCGGGGCGTATGAAGGCTTCGTCCCGGAACTTGAAGTGGCGGCCGTCACGACTCGTCATGAAACCGCCGTCCGTATAGTCGGCACCAAAGTACTCGACGCTGTTGAAAAGTCGCCTGTTCAATTCGGTGAGTTTCTCACGTCCAGCCACGTATCGTGTAGGGAAGCCCAGATAGATATGTGGCGCACGGTGATACTGCTGAATCTGATTGGTGTAGAACTGAACGTACGGCGAAAGGCCAGTCTCCTTCGTAGAGAACCGGGTCCAGCGTTCGGGCGAGTACTTCAGCCACTCCGGTTCGGTCCAGTGGAGAAAGTCGGTTGATGTTGCAGTCATGACATCCTTGGTCGACGCTTCGTGGCTCGGCGGCTCCAGACTGTCCAGCCCGCCACGGAGTGCTCGATGGTATGCGACATAGCGCCGTCGCTCGGTGTCCCAGAAGGCCAGGTTCTGTGAATCGAAATATCCTTTCGTGATGACCGGCTTGTCGGTCATCGGGGACCACTGGATCGCATCCGGCGACGAATAAACATGCAACCCGCGCACCGGCTTGTAGATCGCGACGATGGCTTTGTATCGATGTTCGGCCGGGCATGCTGGGTTGGCGTCCTTGAACGGCACGAACGCGTGGCAAATCTCACCCGACAGGATGATGTTGTTCTTCTTCGATCCACGGAACTCGACCAGGCCGAGGTCCGGTCGAGTCCAGTGTTTTCCGTCCTTGCTTTCTGCGTAGCACGTCACGTTGTAGGGAATGGAATAGCCCTCGCTCGTGACGTCAATCTGCGAACCGCGGTAGTACATCCGATAGATGTCACCGTCCTGGAACATGGTGTAGTACAACGTGCGATTGCCTTCCCACGGAGTGTCGTGCACCAAGACATCCTCCGTTTCCACGGGTCGGTGCAGTTGCAAACGCGCTCCGCCAGTCATCCGCTCGATGAGATGCTCATCCACAAACAACTCACGACGAGTGCCAATGTCGATCGGTTCGGCCGCGCTCAATTCAGTGCGCGTCGAAATCAATGCATGGGCGGCGAGGATCGTCAAGCAGATAGCGAGTGGTTTCATGGTATGTTTCCGATGGTCTTAAGGCTCCGCACGGTCGTACGACTTTGAAAGTTCGACCTGGAATGCATACACACTGCCATCCACTGGCCCTCTGCCGCTGGCACGTCCGTCCCACCGGGTTACGCGGACATGAAAATGCTGCGTCCTGCGATCCTCGTGGACACAGAAATTGGATAACTGCAGACCCGCGACATCGTCCGGCCCGCGGGTGTCGATCGTTGTCACGCTCTCACGAATCAGACGAAGCGACTTTGGGTCAACGCGGCCGATGACCAGGGGATAGCGAGGTGCATTCCCACGCGGATGATCCGGCGAGATATTGCCGATCCAGCAGTACTCGCCGCTGGAGTGGCGAATGAGCCTGGAAATGCTGCTGGGAGAGTAGAACAGCGTTCCGTCCGAGTATCTCCACACATCCGGTGTCGCCCAAGTGAGGCCGCCGTCGCTGGAAACGCTGAACCATTTGCGGCCGCTGTTGGACCGACAGACCATCAGCAGGCGTCCATCCGGAAACTCTGCTAACGTTGGCTCAAAGATGCCTCGCAGTGACTTGTCCGGCGGCAGATTCAACCTCTTGCTGAGCTGCCAGTCGAGCCGTCCGTCGTCGCGCCACGTGCCGATCAGAACAGCCGCATCGAGATACGTGTAGGCGCCGGGCGGTCGATAGAGTCTTCCGTCCGGGCCCACATGGCTGACCTGGACAGGAACTAAAACGGCGCCGTCGCTGCGGTGTGCCAGAGCATTCGAAACCGTCAGCGAATTCGACCCAATTCGCACTCCGTCAAACGGATGCTCCCTGGTAAATCCTTCTCCGGTCTGGATGACGCGCTCCTCAAACAGCCAGGTGCGGCCGCCATCCTTCGAGACACGGTAGATCGGATAGTTATTCGTCTGACCGTCCAACGGATGGTCATTGCGAAGCACTCCCTCGTTGCCCATGAACAGCAACCGCCCGTTTTGCGGATCGAAGAAACTGCCATAAATGAACAGCCGACGCTCCTGACCATCCGGGCGCCGTTTGACCGACTTCCACTTTTCCGTGTCGGTCCATGTCCTTCCATGATCGGCCGAAACTGCAAGTTCAAAATTCGAAAAAATGTCATCTTTGAGTTCCTCAAAGCGAACTCGAAACATGTTCGGACCGTGGTTGCTGGAATAGTTCACAAACTCATAGACCGCTTGCGTGGGATCTTTTTGCTGAAAGGAGACTCCGAGCTTTTCCACGACGAATTGCTCGGGCTCTGCGACATTCGCCACAACCAGTTCGGCCAGCACCTCGAACGGAGGTTCATAGGCCGCTTTGCCACCTTCACGCGATGTGAAGAAATTGAACAGGTAAACGCCGTCGGCGCCTGCTTTGATGAGCTGAGTCGCCGCGTGACGATATTCGTCGGCGTTGAGATTCTTTGCACCGCCGCCTTTCGTGCATTCGATGCCGCCGTAAACCGGCACGGTTGTGATGGCTTGTTTCCATTTATCAATCGGCAAATCGCCGCGCTCGAACAGGAATTCAGAAACCGCCACGAAATCGACCCAGCCGTTTTTCACCCACGCTGGCACGTCGCAGCCGAGTTCTCTTGCAGTTTCGGGTGTGGGCGGAGTGCTGCCGAAGTTCGATGGCGGCCGCACCGAGAGCACCAACCGCCGACCGCGCCGGTGTCCGGTCTCGTCGAGCATTTTGCGAACTCGCTCGACAAGCGAATTCATCTTTGCGACCCGTTCGTCCGTCGAGCCGTCCTTGAAAAATCTGGGGAAGCGATTGAAATCGAGTTCAATGCCATCGCAGTCGTATCGGCCGACAGCTTCCTCGATCAGTCGGAATGTGTAATCGCGGACCTCGTCGCGTGCGAAGTCCATCGCGCCGCTGCCTTGATACTGCTTTGTGCCCAGCCGCCAGTCGGCATGGTCGACCAGAAACTGCGTGGTGAGAAAATCGGTGCCATGATCGTCATTCATGCGAAACGTGAGTAAGGCCTCGCAACCGCGCTGCTTCGCTTCGGCCAGCATGACCGCGTACGGATCGACTCCGGCATCGAAAAAGGCTTTGAGATTCTTAAACCGCTGCTTTTCCGACTCTGACCAATTCGCTCGCTCTTCCGGCGTCGACAGCGTGCCACGCATGGTGCCGACCTTCGTCGGGTAGTACATGACCTGGGCGTTGATGCAGACCAGCACTGTATCGACTCGGCTTCCTTCATAAGCAACTTCCTCGATCAGCCGCTTCACGTCGTCGATGTTGACTGGTACCGGCCCCTTGCTGTCCGCCTTCGTCGACAGGCACGAATCACCGTCGAAGTTGTAGAGCACTCGCCGTGATCGCGTGGATTGTCTGACCGGCTCTGACTCGTCTTCGGCGGATGCGCAGGGTAGGACCGGGCTGACGATAGCTATCCACAGAATCAGCAAGAGGAATCGGCGAGCGATTACAGGCATGGGATGTTTGTCTCCGATCTGAGATGTTCTTCGTTTGCCAGGACGCTGGTCTAGTCGGATATCGTCAACCGGTAGATCTTGTCAAAAGCGCCCGGATCTTCGTGGTTGAAAACTGCGATGAAAAGTTCTTCTTCACGCGGCGTCAGGTAGTAAGGCACGACCTTGCTGGGAAGAAACTGACTGAGATCATCCCAGGTTCCTTCCTTCAAGTTCTGCCATGTTTTGAAGCGGATGAACTTGTTCTCATCGTAGTTTTGGTTTCCAGCATAGGTGGGGCAGAAATAGGATGTTGCGTACCAGTGGCCGTTGAAGAGGTCCACGTCGTTTAACACGAGACCGGTCGACTGCCAACTGCCAGCCGGCGCGTCTTTCTTCTTCTCGAAGCTGTTGTGGATTTTGTACTGCTGTTTGCCGAAGTCCATGACTTCGACCACAGCACCAGCACTTGAACCAATGACGTAGAGCCTGCCGCCCGCGATCGTCAGTGCGCGTGAATAGCCCAGGTACCGGGACAGATCCAGCGAGTCTGCTGTCTTGCCCGCAGTCTTGAACCGAAACACCTGGCTACTGTCTGGATTGAGCGAGTACAGCCAGCCGGTGACTTGATCGAACACGATGTCGTGCGGACGCTGGAGCTTAGTATCCGCCAGCGAGGCCAGACTGCTTTGTACTTGAGACCTCGCTGGATCACGAAAAGTGACAAGCCGATGGTTTCCCGTATCCGTCGTATAGAATAGCCGTTCGTGCGGATTGAAAACGACCGAATGTGCGTCTTTCAAACCTTTGATGGCCGACTCGCGAAACGGTGACTGTGAATCGGCGCGATAGAACAGCCGGCCGCCCGCGGTCACAATCTCGGTCTTGCCGCTAAAGGCGATGTGCGTGCATCCTGGGAACGAATCGCTGCTAGGCGCATACTTCGTGACCTGAATCTGGCTCGACGAACCCTTGTCTTCGGCACTTGCAACAACTGCATTGACAAGCCACACCAAATTCAAAATGGCGAAGAACGTCCCAGTCACCTTCATACAATCTACTCTTCCGTTCGCCGTCCGCAGGAAAGATCACGTGCCGTCGCCGAGCGACGCGAACAACACTTCGCCTCCAGTTGAAGTGAGTCCATTGTGCGTCCGCCAATTGTAACACGATCGCCGCCGCTTCGCCTTTAACGGCACCGAGACCTCCCACCCGGACGATGTTGGTTCTCTTAAATAGCTTCAAGTTGCTCGGGTATCGGTGCAAGGCTGTTCTTGTAATCCGCCTCAGAGTGATGGTGCGGTGCACACAAATATCTTCGCTTAGCAACTTCGGTTGCGATCATCGAATGTACGACGCGAGATTATGCTGTATCATCTTGACGGCGCGCGAGCCCTGAATTCTTGGCAGCGCGAAGCAAATATGAAATTCGCGAAGTGACTATCCGCTACAAGCCAAAATCATGAAGCCAACCTGCTCACTCACTAGCGTTTTAGTGTTCGCAATCTTCTACATGGCCCATATCGCTTCGCATGCGGCGGACGACTCTTCCGAACGAGGAACACCGTCGGCGACGACGTTGGGCGATTCGTTGAAGACGCAGTTCTCGACGATGACGTCGGCGCGGAACGAGGCGTTTGATGAACTGAATGGGCAAGCGGATATGCGCCGGTGGCAGGATGAGCGGCGATCGTTCTTTCGGCGGCAGATTGGGGCGTTTCCGGAACGGACACCACTCAACGCACGCGTCACGGGGCGTTTGCAGGGTGAGGGTTATCGAGTTGAGAAAGTGATGTTTGAAAGTCGTCCGCGGCATCATGTCACGGCTTCGCTATATCTGCCCGATTCGAAGGGACCGTTCCCGGCGATTCTCATCCCTTGCGGTCACAGCCATACAGGCAAAGCTTCGGGGCAGTATCAGCGTGCGGCGATACTCTTCGCACGCAACGGTATGGCGGCGTTGTGTTATGACCCGGTCAGTCAGGGTGAACGCTATCAGATCATTGACCCTGACGGTGGCAATTCGCATTTCGAAGACATCCCGCGCAAGCTCGCCGTGCCGCATCCCGCCGTTCGACATCTCTGCACGACCGAGCACACGTTGATGGGGGGCGGCAGCATCCTGCTCGGCGAGAACATTGCCCAGTATCGCATTTGGGACGGCATGCGCGCCATCGACTATCTGCAAAGCCGCGATGACATCAGGGCGGACAGGATCGGATGCACGGGAAATTCCGGCGGCGGCACGTTGACGTCGTACCTTATGGCGTTAGACGACCGGATCATCGCCGCGTCGCCCGGTTGCTACCTGACGACTTTTCAAAGGCTGATCGAAGTGAAGGGACCACAGGATGCGGAGCAGAACATCTTCGCGCAGATCGCCTTCGGCATGGACGCCGCCGACTACGTCATCATGCGGGCGCCGGTTCCCATTCTGATCTGCGCCAGCACGCGCGATGCGACATTTGACATCCGGGGTGCCCGCGAGGTCTTTCAGCAGGCCAACCGTTTCTACTCACATCTCGGCTATCCTGAGCGGATCGCGTTACATGAGGCGGATGCGCCGCATGGTTATTACATCCAGCATCGCGAAGCCGTGGCCCGCTGGATGCATCGGTGGCTGGTCGGTCACGAGAAAGTGATCTGGGAGAATTCGCGTTCCGAATGGCCTCCGCAGGTCACCGACGAATTCCTTCGCTCTCTCAGCGAACCCGTCTGGACGCCCGAACAACTTCAGTGTTCGCCGCGCGGTCAAGTGATGTTGATCGATGACGAACGCTCGGTCTTTCAAATCAACTCTGACAAGGCAACCACCCTGACGCGGCTCCGGCAAGAGACGTGGCGAGCCGCGTCCGCCACAGAGAAACGACATATCGTCCACCGCGCGATCGGTATGCATGAGATTGGCCCCATCCGGTTTGAAACGACCGGATCGGTGGAAGGGAACGGTTACACCACCAACGACGTTTTGATGCACCGGACGGATGGGATTCAGCTCGCCGCAAAGTCATATGTTCCGAACGGCGAAATCACCGGGCACGTCCTCTACCTGCACGGCGAGGGCATGTCGGCCGATGAAGGTTCGATCGCGTTGGTGAAACAGGGGCACCAGGTCCTGTCCGCCGAATTGAGCGGGATCGGCTTGACGGATGTGCCGCGCGACAAGAGGACGTGGGGATACGGTCGTTTTGGCCGCGACAACCAGGAGATCTTCACCGCCTATCTCATGGGTGATTCCTTGGTCCGCATGCGAGTTGCCGACGCGCTTTCGTGGACGCGCCACTTCGGTGATGCAAAGGTCGAACTGCTCGGCATCGGCGAGGCGGCCATCCCCGCATTGCATGCCGCCGCGCTCGCCCCCGAGCAAGTCCAACGGGTCAGGGTCGAGAAGATGATTCGCTCATGGACTGAAGTGGTGTCGGAACCGGAGCACTACAATCAACTGGTCAATGCGGTTCACGGCGTGCTTAAGCATTACGATCTGCCGGATCTCTTGGAGCTGACGAAGGCGGATGTGTCAGATCCCGTCGATGTCAATTGGCGTCCGTAGTCCGGAATCTCGTTCCACTAACCCGTCCTTGAATTCACCTCGAGCCGAGAAGATCCATGAAGTTTCTATTTGTAGCTTGTCTTGTCTGCGCGACATTGCCGCTGTACGCCGAGACTGAGTTTGCAGACATTACCGTGACGACTGACTTTCCGGGCGGCTCTGCAAATGTGAAGTCCATCGACAGGAAATCCGGAGTCATCCACATCACGCCAAAGACTCGATCGGAACGGGGCTGGCCATGCTGGTGGTATTTGAAAGTCGAAGGCGCAAAGAAAGGACAGTTCATCACACTGAAGCTGACTGCCAGCAAGAGCGAGTACAAAGCGGGGCGGGTGCTCAAAGCGGATTGGTCTCAACCCGATCGGGCGGCCATAAGTGTCGATAGCGTGACCTGGACCCAGACCCCGACATGTCGGAAAGAAGAGGGCGCAGCAACGTACAGAATCGATGTCCCCGCCGAAGTATTCTGGCTGGCGTGGGGACCACCATTTCTACCAATGCACGCGGACGAGCTTCTGCAGTCGCTCAAGTCACGACTCCCCAGTTCCACCATCTTCGAGTTAGCGAAGACTCGTGCAGGACGATCCGTGCAGGGAATTCGCATCGGCGATTCGAACGAGAAAGATTCCGCCAGATACGGCGTCTGGATTCAGGCGAGGCAGCATGCCTGGGAGGCTGGTTCCAGTTGGGTAGGCCGGGGGTTTGTCGAGTGGCTGGCGAGCGATGATCCAGCCGCCGCCAAACTGCGCCGCAACGTCACAGTTTTCTACGTGCCGATCATGGATGTGGACAATGTTGCTATGGGGGCCGGCGGCAAAGATGCCGTACCTCGTGATCACAATCGGGATTGGGACGACGAGCCGCACTATCCGGAAGTGGCCGCCGCACAAGAGCGAATCCTCAAACTGGATGCCGACGGCAAGTTCGACGTCTTCATTGATCTTCACAACCCAGGAGGCAGTGAACGCCGCCCCTATTTCTTTGGTCCGATCAATCTCGACAAGCTCCCGGCGATTCAACAGCAAAACCATGCGCGTTGGCAGGCATTTTGTGCATCAGCCATCTCGGGCCCGCTTCCATTGGAACCTCGATACAAGTTCGCTACATACGTGCGAACAGACGAAGAACGAAATCGAATGAGTGCCAACTGGGTTCGAAACCACACGGCCAGTCACGTGCTGTCGACGACTTTGGAAACTGTCTGGAACGCGCCGCACAGCACTCAGCAGGGCTACATGACGGTCGGGGCTCAGCTAGGAATGGCTCTCGGCAGATATCTGGAATCCAATGCACACGGACGACTGAACGAGCCGCAACTTTTTATTGACGATCAGATCATCGAGAGTGCGGATGGACTGATGCGGACACTTCATCAGCCTGACGACGTCAGCGCCAATCCGGTAATCACACCCGAACATCCGTGGGAGCACCGGCGGATTCCGTTCGGTTCGGTCCTGTGGTTTCCAGACGAACAGAAGTTCAAGTGCTGGTATCTGGCCATGAACATCTACGATTCGCGACCGGGATTTCGCGGATATCGGAAAGAGCATCATGTACCGATTAATGAAGCCGCCTTTATCTGCTACGCCGAATCCGAGGATGGCGTGCAGTGGACGAAGCCGGAACTCGGGCTGCACGAGTTTCGCGGTTCGAAAAACAACAACATCGTGCTGGTCTCGCCGGGCACTCACTTTGACAGTACGTCGGTGATGTATCTCCCGCACGACCGGCAGTGGCCCTACCGCATGATGACGTTTATCGGGCGCTGGCCGTACAAAGAGGAACTGGTCGAAAAGCAATGGGGCGACCCGCCGCCGTTCGGCATCGAGCAACATGGGCACTACGCATTTGGATCGCAAGACGGGATTCATTGGCAAGAGCTGAATAACAACGAGCCGGTACTGCGAGTGTCCGACCGCAGCATGTTCTGGTTTGATGCTCAGAGACAAATCTTTGTAGGGTCGGCCAAACGGAGCCATGACGGCAAACGGGCTCAGGCCTACGCGTGGAGCCGTGATATGCTTCAGTGGACGGTCACATCTGACTGGGTTCATGTGGCCGACCACCGCGACCATCCCGGCGATGAGGCGGAAGCGGCCTATGGATTTCCCTATGGTTCGCAGTGGGTGGGCTTCGCTGAGCTACGTCGCGAGCGAAAGAACCAGACGGGGGTTTTGGACCGTGGCACTATTATCAACTGGGAGTTGCTGAGCAGTCGCGACGGTCGACACTGGTCACGCCCGATTCGGCAGCCGTTCTTCGCGGACGGTCCGGAAGACACCTGGCGCCACAAGGTCTTCAAGATCTTTGCGAATCCGCCAATCGAGCGCGATGGGCGTCTGATGATCTACTACGGCGGTAAGACAGGAACCGTGCCTGTCGAGACAGGCAACCAGCCTTTCCAAGCACTCTGCCTCGCCACGCTCCGAAAGGACGGATTCGTTTCACTGACAGCCGGTGAGAAGGCAGGGCAGGTCGTCACGCAGCCGTTCGCCGCTGCCGGCCGACGTCTCGTGCTGAATGTCGATGTGCATGAAAACGGAGAGGCACGCGTCGAAGTACTCGGCGAATCCGGCGATCCCGCTCGTGGATTCGACCTCAACAGCAGCGTCCCACTCCGAGGGCAGGATGTGGAACAGGCTGTCTGCTGGAAAAATGAAGCCGACTGGGCTCTACTGACCGGCAGAAAGGTGGCTCTGCGCATCCACCTTCGTCAAGCTGACCTCTACGCGTTCTGGATAGAAAATTCGCCATGATGAGCCAACAGTTTCAATCGGCACTCGCCACCCTCAGCGTGGCTGCGATTCTAATGCTGGACACCGCCAGTTCCCGCGCGGTCGAGCCCATCGATATTGGGAGCCGGCGAGAACTTTTCGTTGATCAGCATTTGATCGAGCGGCTCGACGGAGTGAGGCTGCAACTGCATCGTCCAACACGCCGCGAAGTCGTATTCCGCTCTGATGCAGCTTGGGAAGGAAATGGCAGCGCTTATCAGAGTGTGTTTCAGGACGGGGACCGCTTTCTGATCTACTATCGCGGCGGGCATCATCCCAATTCGAAAGCATATCAGACCAGCGAGAACTCTTGGGAAACGCTTTGCGTAGCCGAGAGCAGAGACGGCATTCACTGGACGCGTCCCGAAGTGGGCATTGTTGAGTTTGCTGGTTCAACGAAGAACAACTTGATCCTCGACAAGGCAATGGCAGAGGAGATCCATGGTAGCCCGGCGCACACTGCCGTCTTTAAGGACACAAACCCCGATTGCCCGGATTCGGAACGCTACAAGATTGTGATCAAAGGCAGTCCGCGTGGTTTGTACTTGATGGTGTCGGCGGATGGATTCCACTTTCGATTGAAAAGCGACAAACCCTTCGCGACCGACGGCGCCTTTGATTCACAGAACCTGATGTTTTGGGATTCCGTGGGTGGGGTTTATCGCGAGTATCACCGCAGTTTCGACAAAGGCGTGCGCGGCATCGTGACCGCCGTGTCGAAGGACTGCAGCAATTTTCCGAAGCCGCAGTGGCTCAAGTATCCCGGCGCAACCGAGCAGGCTCTTTACACCAACCAGGTTCAGCCGTACTTTCGCGCGCCGCACATCTTCATGGGCTTCCCCATGCGATACAACGATCGCGGCTGGTCACCATCGATGACCGCACTGCCCGGTTTGGAGGAGCGACAGTTTCGCTCCAAGCAGTCCGCGAGATACGGCACCACGGTTACCGACGCGGCATTTATGACCAGTCGCGACGGCGTGACTTTTCATCGTTGGGGCGAAGCGTTCATTCGGCCGGGCCCGTCGCGCAAAGACACGTGGGTCTACGGCGACAATTTTATCTTTTGGGGCATGGTCCAGACGAAGTCGCATCTTGAGGGCGCGCCCGATGAGATTTCGCTCTACGCGACGGAAGGCTATTGGCAAGGCGAATACACGAGCTTCCGCCGCTACACGCTTCGCATGGACGGATTCGTTTCGGCGCAGGCACATTTAAGCGGCGGTCAGTTGGTCACGAAGCCGCTCATGTTCGACGGCTCGCAGCTTGCGATCAATTTCTCGACATCCGCGGCTGGCAGCATCCGCGTCGAACTTCAGGACGCCGCCGGCAAACCCATTCCCGATTTCACGCTGGATGACAGCCACGAGCAATTCGGTGATGAACTCGACCGTGTCGTGTCGTGGAAATCAGGTACCGATGTCAGCCAGCTATCGGGGAAGGCGGTGCGAATGCGTTTCGAGTTAAAGGACGCGGACTTGTATTCGTTCCAATTTGTGAAGAAGGAAGCAAAATGAACAACCAACGCAAGCCAGTTCAGTCAGTCGGAGTAAGCTACTTGATAAGTTCATGTACCTTGCCAACGATTCGTTCTTCGAGCTTTGGTTTCCAAGGCCGGCTGCGTGCTTCGTAGCCGCCTTCCAACAGGACTCGCTTGCTGGGGATGTATCCGGAGTACACGTTCGAATATCCCGCAACCCAAACGGCTGGACCGTCGGGTTTTGTCAGCTCGCGTTTCAGCCGCAGCGCGTAATCAACGACGACCTCGTTACCCAAGGCCACGAGCATCAAGTCATTGCCGAAACGAATGACTTGTACCGGATAAGCGAAATCAGGACGATCCGGCGTGGCGAACTCGAGGTCAACCGTTTCCAACACGCTGCTCAGCTTGCCGCGCACGGGACGTTGATGCCGTCGCGTTCGCTGGTTCACTTCCAAGGCCGCTGCGACGGCGGTCGCCAGAGATCGGCCGTGCATCTGCGCGTATTTCAGTTCGCTGCGCGGGTACGGGTTTTGGTCGCCGCCGCAACCCATCATGAACAGCGCCGTAACGCCGGGATGATCTTTTTCGACAAACTCTTGGGCGTACCCAGCGTAATCGCCTAGCCAGCGGCGAAAGCCCATCGTGGTGTTGTGACATGCGTAGCCGAATACAACCGCGCGCAACGCGTCGTCGTCGGGGTTACGGACGCTCAGCACGGGAACCACATGATCGACGGGCCCGTTTGGATTTGGATGATTGAGGAATCCATCGTCCGAAGGAGTGCGTCGATTCATCGCCACGCTGCAACGGGCGAAACTATACGATAGATGCGCGGGCTGACGTTGCTCCAGCGCATCGCCGACCAAGGCGACCAGCTTCGTTGTCAACGTGGCAAAATAGTCCTTGGCGTCGTCACGTCCGTACGCCGGTCCGCAATGTGTGTGCGATGCATTCATCAACAAGGCGTGAGGTGGCAACTTGTACTTCTCTTCGACTTGCTTGGCCACATCCGTGCGGAGTTGCTCGACCACTCCGATCAGATCCAACGTCACCATCACGACTCGGTTTCCATCACGGTCCTCGACGGCCAGCGCCTTGCCGAGCAGATCTTGCTCGGTTCCTTCGGCGGGTTCCTTGCGGCCGGCATAGCCCGCCATGTGCAACCGCCGCTCAGGCGTGATCTTGACCGACACCACGCCGATTTTCCAATCCACCGGCGTTTCCGCTTCGTCGCCAACTGCGATGCTGCAAAAAGTGAGAAGCATTAATACGAGGCTCGACGGCAAAGTTTTGATCATGGTTGGCCTCCTCTTCAAGACGATGGCGCGGTAGTTATTTAACGGCGCGGCAGAGCCGCAACCAAACGTAGGCCGGACCAAGCGAAGCGCAGTTCCGGCGTGTCGTGTCTGTCGGAACTGCGCTTCGCTTGGTCTGGCCTACAAAATGCGCGCAAGAAGACAACAAATCGCGAACTAGTAAAACGATGAAGGCAACAGCGCTCGAAAAATCAATGTTTGATAGATGGCCATTTGGCAAGTTGTTATGGAAACGTTCAAAACCGATTAGCCGCTGGGCACTAGCCCACGGTTTCGAGGAACGGGACGCTAACGCGTTCCGGCTGATTGTATCATCGGCACCTGCGCCTTGGCGTGCCTGCCGTGGAAATTGCATAGACAAATTCGCAGTACTAATGAGAAGAGCCAACAACGATGAACTTTGAGGCTTCGATGAATCTACGTGCGGGCATACTAATCCTTTCGTTACCTGCGATCGCCAGCGCCGCGCCGCCGTTTCGCGCGGCCGAGGGCTTGTTCGATCTCTCGAACTCGAAATCGTCGGGACTGACGGCGATTGCCGGTGAACACAAAGAGATTCATCACGCGACTGAAGAGAGCGGATTCCGGTTCGCTCATCATCCGGGATTGATCGTGTTTAAGGATCGGCTTTATTGCTCGTGGTCGAATGGACGCGCGCATGAGGACTGGCCGGATCAGCGTGTGCTGTATTCGTCGAGTTCCGACGGCAAGACATGGTCGGCGTCGCGCATTCTTGCCCAACCGGCAGAAGGCGTTTACGGCAGTTGTGTCGCTGCGGGAGTTCACGTGCACGATGACACGCTGGTTGGCTACTTCACGCTGACGCACGAATATCCGACTCACAATCTCCACAACGAGAAGAACGCCGTGTGGGCAATCACTTCGCGAGACGGCGCAAACTGGAGTCAGCCGACAATGGTTGCAGCCGGTTTCTACATTGAAGCCCCGCGACTGCTGTCGAACGGCCGATTGTTTCTCGGCGGCGAACATACGGGAGAAATCTGGAAATCGTATCAGGCAAGAATGCGGCTGTTGTATAGCGACTCGGCCAACGGAACCGACGGTTGGAAGCAGGCTGCGATCGACCCGACCGCAGCAGAACCAAACGGCCTCAAGTTGTTCGGCTACACCGAGCCCTGTCCGTTCATCCGCAAGGACGGAACGGTCGTCTGCCCGTTCCGAAACCAAAGCGGATTCCTCTACGCAAGTGTCAGTCGCGACAATGGGAAAACATGGAGTGTTCCAGAACAGACGAACTTCCCCGACTCGATGGCTCGTTTCAACACGGGCCGATTGCCGGACGGTAGGATCTACGTGATTAACAACCCCGGCCCCGGCCGAATGAATCGCAGCTTATTGACGATCGCGTTGAGCGGCGATGGCATCGTCTTCGATCGCGCATGGATCATCCGCGGAGAACCAACGACGCAGCGATTCAAAGGCAAAGGAAAACGCGACGGTTGGCAGTATCCAAGTTCGCTGGTCTGGAAGGACTCGCTCTTCGTCGCGTACTCGGTAAACAAAGAGGATGTCACGATCGCGCGGATTGCGTTGGATTCGTTTGACGAGCCAAAGAAGAAGTGAGTTGACAACGTCCATGAAATACATCTCCACAGTCTTGGGTTTGAGTTATCTGCTCCTGCTACTCGCAGTGCCTGCCGCTGCTGAGAGTCGGCCGAATGTGCTGTTCATTCTTGTGGATGATCTGGGGTGGAGCGATGTGAGCTACAACGGCAGCCGAGTGTATGAGACGCCGCATGTCGATCGGCTAGCTAGGCAGGGAATGGTGCTGACCGATTTCTATTCCGCGGGGCCTGTCTGTTCGCCAACGCGGGCTTCCATCCTGACGGGCAAGGCTCCGGCTCGGCTTGGGTTGACGACGTGGCTCTACACGCCAGAGAAAGATCCGCCGTTTGTTACGCATCACTTGCCTTTGGAAGAATTCACGATTGCTGAAGCGTTCAGCGACTCCGGCTACGCGACCGGCTACTTCGGCAAATGGCATCTGGGCTACAAACGCAAACACTGGGCCGCGCATCAGGGGTTCGAGACGGCGAAGGGCGGGATTGATTCTCCGCACGCATGGAAGCTGGCGTGGCCGGATCGCGAATCGCCGCTGCCGGAGAAGCACACGCGATTCTTCAGTCCTTATCACATGACACATCTCGAAAACGGTCCCGACGGCGAATACCTCACCGAGCGAATAACTGATGAGACGATCGCGTTCATCGAGCAGCACTCTGCTTCAAGAGACAGCAGATCAGAACCGTTCTTCGCGTTCCTCTCATTCCACACCGTACATACTCCGCTCCAGCCGAAAGCGGAGAAGATCGAGAAGTACAAGAAGAAGATTGCCGCACTCGGACTGAACAGCAAGCAAGAAGAAGACCGTCGCGAAAAGGCTTTTCAAAACAACGCGGCCTACGCAGGCATGGTCGAGCACATGGATGAGAATGTCGGACGTCTGCTGCAGCGACTCGATGAATTGAAGTTGAGCGACAACACAATCGTCGTCTGGACATCAGACAACGGCGGCAAAGGTTCGGTGACGTCAAACCTACCCCTGCGAGGAATGAAGCACAATCTGTACGAGGGTGGCATTCGCGTACCGACGATCATCCGCTGGCCGGGCCGGATCGCGTCGGGTAGCCGAAATTCGACGCCGCTGATCAGCACCGACTTTTATCCGACGCTGCTGGCGTTGACTGGTTGTCCGTTGAGAAAGAAACAACACGCAGATGGTGTCAGCTTCAATGACGTGCTGCTCGGCGAACGCGACTCGGTCGACCGCGATGCGCTCTACTGGCACTACCCACACAACCGCCACGAGGCCGCTGTCCGCGAGGGACGCTACAAACTCGTACACCGCTTCAAGGGTGACCGTGTCGAGTTATACGACCTCGAAACCGACATCGGGGAACACACGGACCTAAGCAAGCAGCAGCCGAAGTTGGCCGCGAGCCTGCTCGGCAAGTTGAAGCATTGGCAAATGACCGTTGGTGCAAAGTTTGAATGACGACAATCGTCGATAAATTAGCGGCCGGGCTCGCCGCCTTACGGCCCGCGGCTCACTCCTTTGGTCTACGCAAACATCAACGCTGCTGTTTTGCTTTCTGTCGTTTCTGAAACTCTTCGTAGATTCGACGCCAGCGCGGGCCTACGCGGCCGATCTTGCCTTGCTTCTCCCGCACTTCGCGAATCAGTCGCTGATCAATGTTATCCCGCGGCCACGCTCCGACCTGATCCAGTACCTGTCGGTATGCTTGCTCGGCCGGTTGCGCTTTGAGCATCGTACCCTCTGGGCCGCCGAACGGTTCGCGGGCGATGAACTGCTCGGCTTCAGGCCCATAGATTCCCGTCTTCGACTTCCGGTTCTCTTTGCCGTAGATCATCACCATGGACAGTTCGTCGAGATCATCGGACGGGCCGTGCGGCCCCAGATTGCCCGAACAGAACACCTGCGGCTCCATGCTCACATCTTTCCAGCGTTTGTGCCTGGGAAGAATGTTGACTTCCCACTTACCGAGACTGGAATCTGGACCGGGTCGGAAGTAGTTGCCGACAAAGTTGATCCGCCCGTAGCCCGCAAACTTCGATGCGTTCCAATAGTTGTAGATCACATTGTTGATGACATCGTAACGATAGTCGTCCAGCGGATACTTCGGTTCTTCCTTCGGGCCGGTGATAATGGGATTGCGATCAAGGTTGCCGGTGAAGAGGCAATGGTGAGTTGTCACGCGGGCGGTGCCACCGGATTGCAGGCTTCCCATGGAGTGAACTCCTTCGTGATGCCCTTCGACCGCCCCTTCGGCAGCGATGCACCACGCCAGCGTGACGTCGCGACTATCCCACACGTCGATGTTCTCATCCAGCGCCCACGCCGTGGAGACGTGGTCGATCAGAACGCGACGGCTTTGCAGGATCAGCAACGTGTCGTAACCGCCGCGGCTGCGGATGTGCCGCACGATGACATCTTCGCAACCGCGAATATGAAACCCGCCCTGCACCGTGATACCGCCATTCGTCGCTGCTGAAAGGCCGTCGATCGTGACGCGGCCGAACTTGACGACAATGGGCCTCTCCAGTTCGATCACGCCGCCGACTTTGAACTTGACGATACGCGGTTCTTCGATCGCCGATGCCTCACGCAGTGAACCCGGACCGGAATCCTTCAGGTTGGTGACCCAGACCACGCGGCCGCCATCACCACCTTTGCTCGTGGCTCCACACCCTTCACGCTGGAGCGTCTGAACCTCGACTGGGATGGAAGACGCGGAGTCCCCGCTCTGTGCGAGCAAGTCAGCGCTTGCCACCAGCAACAGCACGATGGCGAGCTTGCACGCAATAAACGACGTTGTCATAAGATCGTCACCTTACATTGCGAGTGCGTTATAGTAGCCAAGCGCTCCAGATGCTTAACGCCGTCACCAACGCCGTTGTGATTCGCTACGGATGGTCAGACAATGCCATGACAAACCTTTACAATAATGACGGTCTGCTGGCAGTCTTTTTCTGAACAGACGAACGACCGCGAGGGAGACAACGTTCGAGTATAGAATCGCTGACACACTGTGCAACAGAGGCATCTGAATCAATGAAACTTCAGACTATCCGAACGCTCACTAATCTGGCGACGCTAAGAAAGAAGCCAGTTCCGAATTTCCAATTTGAATGCCGACGCTACTTCATTGCAGTTGCAGCGATCGTCCTGTCTCTGCATGTTGCATTCGCTTCAAGCGGCAGGGCCGCGGAACGATCTTGGCGGGCTGGTGTGGCTCGGACGAAGATCACTCCCGATGGCTCCTATTGGATGGGCGGCTACGCAAGTCGCAAGCGGCCATCCGAGGGGACTCTCCAAGATTTGTATGCCAAGGCGATCGCCATCGACGATGCGAGCGGCTCGCGAGTTGTGATCGTCACCACGGATCTGCTGGTGATCACTCGCGATCTAGGCGAAGCCGTCAAACGGCGCGCCGCCGAAAAGTACAAGCTGCCGCCTTCACGTGTTTTGCTGAATTGTTCGCACACCCATTGCGGCCCGGAGATTCGTTTGTATCGAGGGTCGCTGCACAATATTCCGACGGATCTCGCTAGAAAAATGCATGCGTACGTCAAGCAGTTGGAAGATAAGCTGGTCAAGCTCGTCGGCGATGCGATCGCCAATCAGAAGTCTGCTCGCCTGAGTTACGCCGAGAGCCAGGCCGCGTTCGCCGTAAACCGCCGCAATAACCGCGCGGCCGACGTGCCGCGACTGCGAAAAGAAGGCAAGCTGATCGGCCCGGTCGATCACTCGGTTCCGGTGTTGAAAGTGACGGACGCCGAGGGCCAGGTGGTGGCGATTCTATTTGGCTACGCTTGTCACAACACGATCATGTCGTTCTACCAGACGTCTGGAGACTACGCCGGCTTTGCCCAGCAATACATCGAAGAAAAACATCCGCAGGCCGTCGCCATGTTCGTGATGGGCGCGGGTGGCGACCAAAACCCGGAGCCTCGCCGCAAGGTTGAATATTTGCATCAGTATGGCCGAGCTTTGGCTGACGCCGTAGAAACTGCTTTGGACGCGCCGGGCCGCGAAGTGTCTGGCTCGCTCCGCGCGGCGCTGGCTGAGGCGCCGCTGGAGTTTCAGCCTCATGCCGATCTCGGGACACTGCAAGAGCAGACCAAGTCGTCGAACCAATACGAGCGTTGGAAGGCAAACTTCGTCCTGAGCGAATTGGACGCCGGCCGACGGATTTCTCGCCAGTACGGCTTGCCGATACAAGCTGTCGCGTTTGGCGATGACTTGATGATGGTTGCGATCGGCGGAGAGTGCGTCGTGGATTATTCCGTGCGAACCAAACTACGGTACGCACGCAACGGCGGCCCAGCAGTCTGGGTCGCGGGTTACTCGAATGATGTGTTCGGCTATTTACCGACACTTCGAGTCCTGCAAGAAGGCGGCTACGAAGGCGGCGGCCACATGATCTACACGAAGTTTCCGGGGCCATTCACTGACACTATTGAAGAGCGAGTCTTCGAAACACTCGACCGACTTGTTCGAGAGATGGGACCACAACCATGAAACTCGCGACGACAATTCTTTTAGTCATCTCAGCGCAGATCGCGTCTGCCGCAGAGCATCCCAACGTCTTATTCATTTACACCGACGACCACTCGCACCGGACGATCAGTTGCTATCCCGAGGCGTATCCGTGGGCGAAGACTCCGAACATCGACCGGCTCGCTTCTCAGGGCGTACGTTTCGAGTCCGCGTATATTGGAACGTGGTGCATGCCCTCACGGGCAACGCTGCTTACCGGACATCATCAGTTCGGTGTCGCGTCGATGCGGATGGAAGGACCGTACCCGGGCAGCGCATACGATCCGGAAAAGTGTCCGTTCTGGCCGAAGGTGTTCCGGGAGAATGGTTACTTCACGGCTCAGATCGGAAAGTGGCATACGGGCGTCGATACAGGCTTTGGTCGCGATTGGGATTACCAGATCGTCTGGAATCGTCCCAAACACACGACCAATCACCAGAACTACTACTACGATCAGCCGATCACTTACCACGGCGGGAAGACGGAGGTTCTGAAGCGTTACTCGACGGACCAATACACGGACTGGGCCATCGACTTCATGAAAGGCGAAGGACGCGATCAGAAGAAGCCCTGGTATCTGTGGCTTTGCTACGGAGCCGTACACAGTCCTTACACGCCAGCCGATCGGCATTTGAAGGAATACGCGGGCAGCAACGTCCCGACACCGGCGGATGTATTTCCACCTCGGCCTGGCAAACCGGACTGGATGCAGAAGATCGACTTCTGGACGAAAGGCCCTGACGGCGTTCCGATGTCGAGGAAACGAACGCTTACTTCGTGGGTCCAGCAGTACCATCAGGCGGTCAAAGCGATCGATGAGGGTGTGGCACGTCTGATGACGACGCTCGAAGAAACGGGACAACTCGAAAACACGCTTGTGATTTTTACGTCGGATCAGGGCTTCGCCTGGGGACAGCATGGCTTCCGGCATAAAGTCGCCGCATACGATGCCAACATCCGGTCACCGTTGATAATCAGCATGCCGGGGCGAGTCCCGCAGGGACGCGTCTGTCCCAATCCGGTGGGCGGCGTCGATCTTGTTCCCACGATCTTCAGCTTTGCCGGGATTGAGCAACCGTGGGAAATGCACGGCCACGACCTGACACCTCTCTTGAAGAACCCTCAGGCTGAATGGCCGCATCCCGTGCTGCTGGCGGCAACTGGTCGCAAGTACGGCTCCGACACTGATGTGCTACCGACCGGTGAAGAGATCTTTCACGGACCGATCCCGTGGTACGTGATGCTTCGTAAAGGCAAATACAAATACGTCCGGCCATTAGTCAAAGGCGAGCTGGAAGAATTGTATGACCTGAAGGCCGAACCTGAAGAGCTGAAGAATCTCGCAACCGATCCGGAGTTTCGTAAGACGGTGAGTGACTTCAGGGCCGCAGCGGTGGTCGAACTCAAACGCACCGGTGCCGGATTCGCTGACAGGATGCCCGCAGTACGCAGCGGAATGAAATGAGTGTTCGATCTTCCGTATTCAACACAAACAGACAGGAAAACTGAGGACAGAAATTTATGAAAGACAAACCACGCATCTTCCTGTCCCCAATGTTCCTGTCTCGCAATGACATGTTTCGAGCGACGCGGCTCTGGATTTGTTCAGTTCTTGCTTTCGTCTTCCTGTTGGGCCAGCACTCAACCGTTGCGGACGAAGCGCGGCGTTGGGAAATCGACGATCTTTATCGGGATGCGAGTTTCGGTTCGGTGGCGGTTGCGCCGGACAAAACATTCGGTGTTGCGGTTCGTAACTGGATCGACGCGGAGACGAAGTTACAACGGCATTCACTGTGGTTTTCTGCCGGTGATCCGCTGCGATCTCGGCCGATGGAAGTGGGTGAACCAGACGCTCGCGCGCCGTTGATTTCGCCAGATGGGAAGTGGATCGCGTTTCTTTCAACTCGACCGCGGCCCAAGGGATGGAAACAGACGCCGCCGGCACCGGTGTACTCAGAACCGACCGTAGATATCTGGCTGATTTCCGTGGATGGTGAAACGGCGATTCCACTCGCCGGTCCGGAGAAACCGGACGGTCGCGTCTATCCCGATCAGAACTACGGACGCGTGGCGTTTTCGCCCGATGGACGCAAGCTCGTGTTCATCGCGGACGATGGCGATGATCCTCGATCCGCTTCAGAGATCGCGGCCAACGTTACGGTCGTTCGCGAAGATCAGGGGGAAGGTTACGAGGGGTTTGGACCGGGTGATGTCTGGGTAGCCGAACTGGCGGAGCATCCGGACGACCATGCGGCAGATCGAATCATCCGACTGACCGACGACGAGTTCTGGTATGGACAGCCGCAATGGTCGCCCGACGAAAAGAAGATCGCCGTCCATGCCAATCGCACGGCCGAGCGGGAGTCGATCCGCTACAGCTTCAACCAGAACCTCGACATCTGGGAAATCGACGTCACCACGCACGCCATTCGGCAGCTCACCGCTGGGCCGGGCCCGGAGTTCTTTCCGCGATACTCGCCGGACGGTTCACGGCTGATTTATCTGACGTCGCCCCGTCATCGTGGCCCGCATTTCGATATCTATAGCTTCGGCCTCGTGATGACGGGAAAGCAGCCGACGTCGCGACTGGTCTTCGACTTCCATGCTCCCGACGCCGATTATCGAGCTGTCGGAAACCCGAATTCCCGGACGCACGCCGATTGCTGGGAAGACGATTCGCACATCGTCTATGACGGTTATGTGGGTCTCGGCTCGAAACGATTTCTGCTGAACGTCGATTCCGGTGAGATCACGGAATCCGGCGTGGCGAATACGAAATCAAAATTCTCCAAACGCCGCAAACTGGAAAGTCGTTTCCGCCCGCGCGGCAAGTCAGCGCCCGCACGGCTCAATGCAAAGAGCCAACGGGTTGAGTGGGACAATGGCGAGGGAATGAAGATCGACGGAGCCCTGATTACGCCGCACCCTGCTATCGCCAAACCGCCTTACAAATTGATCGTCAATCCCCATGGCGGACCGCATTGGCGAGCTTCATTGGGAGCTGGTTTCAACGATCAGATTTTCGCGTCACGGGGATACGCGGTCTTCAAACCGAACTTTCGCGGCAGCCTTGGCTATGGCTTGCGATTCCTTGACGCCAACCGAGGCGATCTCGGCGGCGGCGATATGCGCGACATCCTGTCTGGTGTGGATCATCTCATCAAAGAAGGTGTCGCAGGCGAGGATCAACTCTTTGTCTACGGAGTCAGCTACGGCGGATACATGACGAGTTGGCTGGTCGGCCAGACCGATCGTTTCAAGGCCGCAGTCGCCGAGAACGCCGTGACCGATCTGACGATGATGTGGACGCTCAGCGATCTGCAAAGCTGGACGGAGTGGTCCTTCGGCGGCCGGCCGTGGGAAGTTCCCGACGCCATGCGTCAGCACAGCCCGTTGACACACGCCCACAAAGTCAAGACGCCGACCCTGATCCTGCACTCCGCCAACGACCGCCGTTGTCCGCTACCGATGGGCCGAGCTTTTCATCAGGCCCTGCTGCGAGCCGGCGTGCAAACGCAACTTGTGATTTACCCCAACGAACGCCACTCCATCGCGCAACCACGCCACCGAGCCGACAAGCTACGGCGAATACTGGCTTGGTTCGAGGGAAGTATGCGCAAAGATTGAGATACTCCGAATGAAACAACTCCACAGTGCTTCAACGATCGCCCTCGTCCTGCTCCTGCCAGCAATCGTCGAGGCACAGCAAACGGTTCCACCACATGAATTAGTCGGCAAACGTTTCGTTCCGAGCGACATCGATTTCGGACGTCCGGTTTACGAAGCATTGTTTGATGATCCCGATGAACTGGGCGACTGGAAGCTGGAAGGCGGGGACGTTGCCCGCGTGACCGACGACGGCGACCTGCTGTTGAAGAGCGAGAAGCATCAGGTCTTCTGGCTCGCTAAGCAGATTCCCGCTGACTTCCTGCTTGAGTTCACCGTGCGGCCACACGATCGGAAACAAGGGCTGAACATCGTCTTCTTCAACACGACCGGGCTGAGCGGCGAGAACATTTTCAAGTCACCGATCAAGCCGCGGGATGGCTCGTTCAAGCAGTACTGGGACGGGGACCTGAAGAGTTATCACGTTTCCTACTGGGCGGGAGCCGGAGCGAACGCGGGCACGCGCGGCGGGCAGGCGAATCTGCGGAAGAACAAGGGGAAGACGCTGATCGCAAGCGGTAACGATCTCATCACTGGCGGCGAAACGGGGACGTTTCAAACCGTGCGGATCTACAAACGTGGCGGCACGATTCGCGTGATGGTCGATGATGTGGTCGCGGTCGCCTGCGACGATGACAAGCCACTCGACCTGCCCGGCTGGATCGGCTTTCGACAAATGGGACACACGCTGAGTTGCCGGTATGGGCATGTGAAAGTCTGGCCGTTGCGGAAGCTCGACGCGACGGTACGGGCGAATCTGTTTCCCAGCTCCGGCGACACGATTCTGAATGAAAACCAAAGACGTCTCACGCACGAGATCAAACTGACGAAACCCGGCCATTACATCTTGCGCGCTCGCGCGAAGAGCGATGCGATCGTCGCGCAAATGTCCGTACAAGGCGCGTTGGATTACGACACCCAAGGCACGCCGTTCACCGCGCCGTACTACGGTGCGTACACCATGCCGTTCGCACGATCCGAAGAGTTCACGGTTCACGAACTCCCCTTCGTCATCGAGAACGGCAGCGAACCGCGCACGATCACCGCGTCGATTGAGATCAAACGCGGCGGCGGCTCCATCGAGCTGGATTCAGTCGAGCTGCTTCGTCTGGGCGACACGCGGCTGGATCATCGCTGGGGACAGAATCTGCCGGTCGATCCGATTCACGGCCTGACGAAGTTGAAGGCCGCGCCCAAACCCGATCAAACCCATTTCGAAAAGTTCGAAGACACATGGACCGGCGCGGAAGTCTGGCTCGTTTCGCAGGGGCTTCGATCGCGTCTGCAATATCCCGGCACGCCGAATTTCACTCACGACGGAAAATACTTTTATCTCACCACGCCCGGCTACGTGCTGAGAACCGACGGCTCGGCACGATTCGGCCCGTTCAAAGCCGAGCGGATTGACTCGCGCTATCTGCCGTGGCCGGCAAAGTGGATGCGCGACCATTTGCCGAGCGACCGCGACTCGTCCGACTGGATGATCACCGAATACCGCGACAACGGTTACGGGCTGACGAACATCGTCACCAAGGCGAAAGTCGACATTGGACTTCCCAAACGAGACGACTGGCGACTGGTGAAGATGGCACCGGACGAACCCGGAACTTACGTCAACGCCGATCCGAACCTGCGTTGCCTGTGGATTTCCCGCGACCGGAAGTTGCTGGCGGTTTCCGACTCGCGCGGCGAACGATTCCGCGAGCTGAAACCGGCAACCGATTCCGACGATCCAACCAAGGACTACTTGAACGATCCGTTCTGGTCGATCGACGACAAGGGACGCTGGTATGTCAGTTACATCATGAACTGGCTGAAGCTGCATAACTCGTTTCCGAAGACGCCGGAGAACAGCATCAACCCCGGTCAAATCTGGATGATTCCAGTAACGCCGGAGATCGGCAAACCGGTGCGGGTCATCGAAGGATTGAGGCCGGGCATCAAACGGCGCGTGCTCTCTAACGGCGTCGCCGTGCGCCGCGCGGAAAACATGGGCAGCGGGCATCAGGCGCTGTCGCCGGATCGCGAACTGCTGCTCGAATCGTTCCAGAAAACGAGCACGATGGCCGTGCGGTCGCGCAAGACCGGCGAGGTCTGGCATTTCGGCAACTTCCCGTATCTCGATCACCCCGAATGGGTCTGGCATCGCGACTTCGGCACCATGCGCGGCGATCTAAGGCCACTGCCGTTGTTCTTTTTCGACATGCGGCACGGCTCAATGTGGCCGATTGTTTCCATGAACTATCACGACTACGGCGAGCGTTTGCAGTCGCTCCGTCAAAAGCGAGGCGATGCAACCGTCTTCTTCTCCGGACAAGCAACCAGCCCCGACGGAACCAAAGTCGCCTACGCCTCGCCGATGCTGTCCGACAGCCGGCGATCAAAGGGTGACGTCTACTTCGCTATCGCCCGTTATCCGCTACCACCGGTCGATGTGCGAGTTCGTAGGCCGGATCAAGCGAAGTGCAGCTCCGGCAATGCTGCGTCTTCTCTAAACTCGGAATTGCCGGAACAGCGTCGCTCCGCTCCTCGGTCCGGCCTACGACTTGTGTGGTCGCCGCCTCGCTACTCGCGCGAGATCGCCGGTTACCACGTGTATCACTCGACGAACGGCGGAAACGGCTATCGACGACTCACAAACACTCCAGTGGATGAAACACACTACGACGTTTCATTAGATGGCTACTATGTCGTGACCTCTGTCGAGCATTCGGGTCTGGAAAGCCGTGCCTTTTCCAATGAAACATCCGTAAACGGCACCGGCCCGACTCGCATCGTTCTCGAAGCAGAATTCAGCGACTTCACCAAACCCTTCGAGCCGTGGTTTGACCAGCGAACCGCTCGCAACGCCTACGCTGTCGGTGTTCTCGATCGTGATCTGCTGTTTCGCGATAAGCTGAAGTCCGGCCTCGTCGCCACCGCCACACAGCAACTGCTGATTCCGAAGAGGGGGGATTACATGGTCTGGGCACGAGTCAAATGCCGCCGAACCGAAGATCGTGGCAAGTTCCACGTGACCGTTGGCGAAACGAATGGCGGACACATGGCCGTCGAAACCACTGCGTGGAAATGGATCCGATCCAGCGTCAAGGCCTTCCCGCTTCGCAGTGGGAAGGTCCCCTTGCAATTCACGACCACCCATACGGGCATCCTCGTTGATCAGTTCCTCATCACTGACGACGTTGGCGCTCCAGAGATTTTCCCCAATGAGCCACACGAATAGTGAAACCATGAAAATCACCTTAATAGCCGTTCTGGCCGCGACGGCCACTGTCTGCTCCGCCGCCGACCGCGCCTGGAAGTCGGAACGCAGTGACTACCGCGACGAAGTCACCGGCACTGAAGTGTGGCGACGGACGACGGATCCTGAGGTCGAGATCATACCGGATCGCATTAAGGATCCCTGGTCGCCGGATGGATCGCAGATTCTGTTTCGGTCAAAGCGGACAGGAGCATGGCATCTGTTCGTGATGACGGCGGATGGATCGAAGATCACTCGCGTCACTGACCAGAGAGGGCCGACGGTGTACGGCGTGTGGTCTCGTTCGGGCCGGGAAGTCGTTTGCACGCCGCTGGTGAACAACAAATACGAGCTTCACGAAATCAACCTGAAGACGTGTGCTTCACGCCGCATTGCCGGGCCGTTCGAATCGCAGTTGAACAAGATGGGCGTCAGTCCCGATGGCGAAAGCGTCCTATTCACTCGTGTCATCAAGCAGCCCGGCGGTGACAAGCAGGATGTCGTGATGTCGTCGTTTGTGAAGATGGACGGCACGGGTTTCTTCGATTTCACGGGCGAGACGAAACACGGTCGCATCGGCTGGATTCCCGGACGCATGGACATTCGGCGGATGAAGTCCTCTCGCCAGCAGTACGTTGTTCAGCCGGACGGCTCCGGAGCGCGGCTGATCGGCGAGGGCGGGCACGAATACTTCACGCCGGACGGACAGAACATGCTGATCTGTGATCCGAAGGGCGGCGATCCCGCGAAGTGGCTCGGTGAGTGTTCTGCGGGGCTTTACAACCTCGAAACCGGTGTACGGCGAGATGTCACAAAGGAACTGACGTGGCTGGGAAGTCATCCCGCGATCAGTCCCGATGGCAGGTACGTTGCAGCGGACAACGCCGGACACAGTTACCCCGGAGCGATCGTGATCGTGCCCATTGACGGCTCTTCCCCGGCGCTGCGAGTGCTCTGTTACCACCATGCCTCGTGGGAGTCGGGCCACATCACTCATCCCACGGTCCACTGGAGCCCGGATGGCACGAAGTTGCTGTTCATCTCCGATAAGGATTCGCCGGACAAGAAGAAAGGCGACATGTATCTCGCTGTCGCGAAACAGCCAGAGGCGCCTCGCCAGCCACACGTCGCCGACAACCGCGCCGACGGCCCACTACTGACATGGCAACCCGCACGCCGTCACGGGGAGACGAAGGAATACGTCATCATGCGCAGCGTGCCTTCGCCTCGCCCGAACCTGCGGGGCGTTAAGCTGGACTGCACCGGCGTGTTTGAAAAAGTCGGGGTGGTTCCAGTGGTTGACATCATCCTCACCGGAAAATACCTCGACGCGAAGGCCGCGACGCTGATTGTTGAGTCCACGGAGGGCTTTCCGAACAGCGGACAATTGTTGATCGCCGGCAATCACTCGATGGCCGAACCTGAAGTCGTGACGTACACCG
Source organism: Planctomycetota bacterium (assembly GCA_014381825.1). GTDB lineage: Bacteria > Planctomycetota > Planctomycetia > Pirellulales > Pirellulaceae. The sequence continues at coordinate 45,550 of JACNKX010000150.1, read as the reverse complement.
GCAAGACCGAAACTACATTTCTCAAATGCCAGCGCGGCGGGGAATCCAGCGAACCGGCCATGCACTGGAGCGGCGCTCGCGTGTGGAGTCTCAGCGCGATGAGGTTCACCGACACGAAGCTCCCCGATCCCGAACGACAGTACTATTACACCGTCCGCGCCCGAGAACATTCAGGCCTGACAAGCCCGTACTCGCGAATCAGCAATCCGGCTGTCATCACAGACAACAAATGAGCGACAGCCTTGTCCCGGTACTGCACGGAAACACGATGAATCATCACGGCTCACCGAAATACTCATTGATCGGCATCGCAGCGCTCGTGCTGGTCAGTTCCCAATCGGAACTCGCTGGCGCGGACGACGCCGTTGGGCTCTTCGAGAAGAAGATTCGACCGGTGCTGGTTCAACACTGCTTCAAGTGTCACTCCAAAGACACGGCGGAAGATGGCGGCGACGTGCGGCTGGATCAGAAGCTGACGGATATTGGACGGTTGATCGTGTCGGGCGATCCCGACAAGAGTCTGCTGATCACGGCACTCCGGTATCGAAACTCGGACCTCCAGATGCCACCTTCCGGGCGCCTGCCGTTAGAGGTTATCTCCGACTTTGAACGATGGGTGAAGATGGGCGCCGCCGATCCTCGACCAGCGATCAACGACCCGGACGAGCCGGCCAGCGAAACGGCGGCGGCCAGCATCGAAGCCGGGCGTCAGTTCTGGGCGTTTCAACCAGTTCGTAAGGCGTCGCCGCCGCAACTCAATGACGACTGGGTACAGTCGCCCATCGATGCCTTTGTGCTGCGGAAACTCGTGGATGCCGGACTGCGACCTGCGCCGCGGGCAGACCGACGTACGCTGATTCGGCGAGCCTCGTTCGTGCTCATCGGGCTGCCACCCACGCCGGAAGAAGTCGAGGACTTTGTCAACGACGATCGGTCGGATGCGTTTGCGCGGTTGGTCGATCGACTGCTGGCGTCTCCGTCGTATGGAGAACGTTGGGGACGTCACTGGCTCGATGTGATGCGGTACGGCGACTGTAACGGCGGAGACGAAAGTCGTCCGTTTCCCAACGCGTGGCACTTTCGAAACTATGTGATTGATAACTTCAATCGCGACGTGCCATACGATCGCATGATTGCCGAGCACCTCGCGGGTGATCTGCTCGAGTTTGATGACGACGCTGAGTATGAGCCTGTCGTCGGGACCGGTTTCCTTGCCATCGGGACAAAGATTCTCACGCAGCTTGATGCACAGAAACGCATCGCCGATCTGGTCGACGAACAGATCGACGCATTCGGTCGGGCCATGCTGGGAATGACCATCGCGTGTGCCCGTTGCCACGATCACAAATTCGATCCGATTCCCACCGCTGACTACTACGCACTCGCGGGAATCTTTCGCAGCACGACAACACTCGTCAGTTATGGCAAATGGGTTGAACGCCCTGCGCATACCCGACAGACATGGGACGCAGCTCGACGTCTGGGCCACAAGCTCCCGCCGCTTCGCGACCGGCTCAAACAGCTCACGACTCACATCGAGCAGTCACTGTCTGATGCGAAGTCCATTGAACTCGAAGCGGAAACGTTTGCGCGGGGTAACGTGATTGTCGACAAGGATAATTACGGCAAGGGCATCGGCATTATTGGTGACGCTGGGTCTCAGAAGAACTTCGCCGAGTTCGACATCACCGTGCCCGAGTCAGGCCGTTATGTGCTGCAGTTGCGTTACGCCGCAAAGACGGCGCGGCCTGGTCGAGTACTCTTGGGTGGCAAGGTGGTCCGCGATCCGGCGATTACCGAGGTCACTGGTGACTGGCATCCCGCCGGGCAACGCTGGCACTTTGAGGGTGTCCACACGTTGAAGGCCGGAGTGAACACGTTTCGTCTGGAATCAGAACCGTTGATGTCGCACATCGACAAGCTGAGACTGCTACAGGTCGATGACAATTCCCCGCTGGAAAAACTGATCAGCGAAGAGGCCTCACTGACGGCGGACATTGATGAGCTTGAGCGCAGTATCACACCGCCATTACAGGTGATGGCCGTCCAGGAAGGTGACATTGCGGATGCTCACATCCTGATCCGTGGCAACGCACACAAGCAGGGAGACAAGGTCGCACGAGGATTCCTGCGCGTGGCTCACACAGAACCTCAAACAAAACTGCCCACTGACCAGAGCGGCCGACTTCACCTCGCCGAATGGATGACGCGGCCCGACCACCCGCTGACCAGTCGTGTTATGGTCAATCGGCTCTGGCGATGGCACTTCGGTCGAGGCATCGTTTCGACCCCGGACAATTTCGGGGCGAAGGGAGCACGTTCGACTCATCCCGAGTTGCTCGATTACCTCGCCCGACGCTTTGTCGAGAACGACTGGTCAATCAAAGCCATGCACCGCGAGATCATGCTCAGCCAGACATGGCAGATGGGCCAGCGAACAGGTGCGGGAAGCAGCGACAGTCACGAAGACCCTGTGAACTTCGATCCAGAAAACACGCTCTACTGGCAGGCCAGTCGACGCCGCCTCGAAGCAGAGGCGATACGTGATGCACTGCTGTTGGTCTCGAACCGGCTCGACACTCAGTCGGGCGGATCTCCGTTGAAACTGAAGACGATCAACCTGTCAGCCGAGGTTCTCGAACAACAACAGCAGTACTACGACAATTCCCACCGGCGGACGGTCTATCTGCCAGTTTTGAGAACCAACGTGTACGACTTCCTGACGCTGCTCGACTTTGCAAACCCCGATCTGCCGACCGGCCACCGGGTGACCACGACCGTTCCCACGCAGGCCATGCTGATGATGAACAGTCCTCTGGTGAAAGACGCGGCGTCCCGCGTCGCCTCAATCATCCTCAGCGATCCATCACTGGAGTCGAACGAACAACGTCTTCGAGCGACTTATCTTCGGCTCTACTCGCGACTGCCAACTTCAAACGAATCAGCAATCGCCCAACAGTTCCTGGCTGACTATCAGGCGGCATTGGAATCTCCCGATCCACAGCGCAGTTGGACTGCGCTTTGCCACACCCTGCTGGCCGGTAATGAGTTTGTCTATCTGAGGTGACCATGCTGTTCCAACAACCTGCCAGTCGCCGCACGATGTTGAATCGCCTCGCTCTCGGATTCGGGGGCCTCGCCTTCAATGCTCTTTTGCAGAGTGATTCAATCGGAGAACCGACGAAGTCCGCCGGTCTGCCTCCCGGCCAGCCACATTTCGCACCGCGCGCAAAGAACGTCGTGTTCCTGTTTATGCAGGGAGGCGTATCGCATGTGGACACGTTCGATCCAAAGCCGGAGCTGGACAAATACGACGGCAGGGAACCGCCATTCCAGCGGGCACGCGTCAAGTTCGCCAAGCGCGGCAACCTGTTGAAATCTCCCTGGAAGTTCCGACCGACAGGCGAAAGCGGGCTACCCATGAGTTCGCTCTGGCAGCACCTTCCAAAGGTCGCCGACGAGCTGTGCATGATCCATTCCGTGTGTGACACCAACGTCGCTCATGGTGGAGCCACCATGAAACTGTTTACCGGCAGCGACCTCAGCGTGCGGCCGAGTCTTGGTTCGTGGATCAGTTATGGACTGGGAACGGAAAACGCGGACCTGCCGAGTTACATCAACATCTGCCCGTCCAGCCTGCACGGAGGAGTCAATAACTGGGGAGCGGCATTTCTTCCGGCGATCCATCAAGGTGTTCCACTTGGTACTCCCGGCTACCCCAGCGCTCCGGTCTCCACCGCACGATTCAAGTATATGAACCCGTCCGCGGACATTCGCCTGGAACGACTGCAAATCGACTTGATGCAGAAACTGGCTGCCGAGCAGTCTGACACCAATGCCGAATTGAACGCGCGACTGCAGTCGTTTGAACTGGCATTTCGCATGCAGATGGCGGCTCCGAAGGCACTCGATCTGTCATCCGAATCAAAGTCGACTCAACAGCTCTACGGAATCGGATCGGAACCGACCGACGACTTCGGGCGTCAGTGTCTGCTGGCACGGCGACTGGTCGAACGCGGAGTGCGGTTCGTGCAGGTCAATCATGCGGGCTCACTGAAGAGCCAGGGCATCCCCACCAACGAGCAATGGGACCAGCACAGCTATCTCGAAAAGGGACACGCCGTCAACGCGGCTCAAGTCGACCTGCCAATCACAGGATTTCTTCAGGACCTGAAAGCTCGCGGACTTCTCGACGAAACGCTCGTCATCTGGGCTGGCGAGTTTGGCCGCACTCCGACGTCACAGGCCGGTGGTGGCAAGAATATTGGACGCGACCATCACACAGACGGCTTCACGATCTGGATGGCGGGCGGCGGTGTGAAAGGTGGCATCCGCTACGGCGCCACTGACGAGTTCGGCTATTACACCATCCAGGACCGCATGACACTGCACGACATGCACGCCACGATCCTGCACCTGCTTGGTCTGGACCATACGCATCTGACCTGGCACTACGCCAGCCGCGACTTTCGACTCACCGACGTGTATGGCAACGTCGCACACGACATCATCGCCTGAAGCTGAACGCGACAATCAGGCGATGCCAAGCATCTTATTGCGGTACAAGGAGCGTAATCCGCTGTGCGCCTCTCTGTGCAAGCGGGCCGAAGACTGGTGTTTAGTTCGCCATTGAATCTGGCCCCAGAAACACTCAACCAGATACGACAGCTTCTGACTGATGCCCGCGCCAGAGCGGGACATTCGGTATATGCTCGGCGTATCGAATTCGTATCCAGGTATACTAAACCACTACTGCGTTAATCTGATCTCAACTTCCGCATGCTGAATCACCGCTGAAATGAAACACTTCCTCACTGTCCTGCTGCTGGCGCCGCTGGCCGCCTCGACCGCGGCGGAGCGGAAGCCTTTCGTGGAGTCGATCCCCGCCTGGGTGAATGCCGAGAGCGGGTCTGAAGTCGTGCAGTTCACCAGCCAGCCCGTCGTCAGTACCAATGTGCAGATGGAACAGCGCTTCGCCATGGCCGACGGGCGGCGGATCGCCATCGAGCGGCAGCCGTTCGGGCAGGCGCCGGAGTTGTGGGTATGCGACCTCGACACGAACCGGCTCTACCGGATCGGCGCGGGTAGGGCGACGACGGCCAGCTTCTCGCGTGATGCGATTTTCTACCTCACGCCCTCGCCCGAGGCGCGGCTGATGCGATTGAATCTCGCGGATCTCTCCACGCGCAAGATCATGGCGATCCCGGACGACCCGGCGCCGCGCAAGCTGGCCGTCTCACCCGATGAACGCTGGCTCGTCGCCGGGCCGTTTCTGGTCAGGGACAACCTGTTTCGACTTGATCTCATCGAATTGGCCAATGGAAAGCGAACGACGCTGTGTGAGCTGGAGGACATCCCGAACCCGCACCCACAGTTCGATCCCGGCAACCCCAGCCCGCTTCTGGTGCAGGTCAACCGGGGCTCCAAATACACATCGTCCGCGGGGCTGACCCGGCGAAGTGGGCTGCTCGGCGCCACGCTGTGCCTTGTGGCCGTGCCTTCCGGCGAGGTCGCGCCGCTTCCCGTGGGTCTGCCCGACACTCCGGCGATCTCCGGGCATTCCACCCGGGCCGGACGGAGCGGGCGCGTGGTGTTCACCACTGCGCCGGGGGTGCATGAAGCCTACTCGCCAGTACGGGCGTTTATCGACTCGTCCTGGGAGAGGACAGACCCTTCCAAATCGCGTCCGGGCAGCCGTTCAACCACCTCGCCGTTTCCGACGATGGCCGTTTCTTCATCGTGGACGATTACCGCACCCAGACGATCCACATCGGCAGCGTCGAGACCGGCCGGTTCCTCAAGCTGTGCGATTCGCGCACCCGCCAGGGCAGGCCGCAATACACGCACGCTCATCCCTACCTGACGCCCGACTGACCACCTCACGAATTGTCCCACGCTGCTAACCGGCGGTGGAACGGGTAACCGGCGGTGGAACGGGTAACCGGCGATGGAGCGGGTGTAAAACTCGGCGAGAACATCGTTGTGCCCGACGACGCGCCACTTTGCAACGCCTGGGTTGCTCCGCGGAGTCGGCGTCAAGGCCGATCGCCACGGCGACAGCACGGGCATCCTGCCTGAAACTATCAGTTGACAATCACTACCAATCGATTCCTGGCCGGATTCACAGTGACCGATCAGGGGAGTCGGCGCATGACTAGTTCCTTTCCTGACCGCCAGAGGCGTCGCTGACAACCTGCCTTAACGGGATGTCGTCGCTGACTGGTTTTCTGGCGGCGACGTCGTCCTCACGGAAGGTCGCCATAAGTATGTGCCGGGTATCGCGGCGGCTGTAGTCGTAGATGATGCGGATCAGGCCATCGTCTGTCCGCTGACTGTCGGGACAAGAGACCGTAGTGTCCAAAAACTCATCCGCGTTGCGACTCTAGTCGTTGTAACGGTCTTTCGCCGTCGGCGTCTGGCGTTTTCATCCGACATCGCGGGATGTTGTTGACATTCCACCAGACCCGTCGGATGCTGAGGTCGTCTTTCGACCGGGAACATGCCCATGTCACTTCTTCTCCAGCCTTTGCAGTTGGTCCTTGCAATACTCAGTGAGTCCATGCGCAAGGAACAGCAAACGGTGATCGAATACCTTCAGCTAGAGAAGCAAATACTTCGCGAGAAGCTTGGGGGCAAACGAGTCTTGCTGAATGACGATCAGCAGTGTGTCTTGGCAGTGAAGGGTAAAGCTGTCGGAAGGCAACAGCTTGGAAAGATCGCGACGATCGTTCAAGCGGACACGATTCTTCGTTGGTATCGAGAACCCATCGATCCCAAACGCGATTCCACGGTAGGTCACAAAATGGGTCGACCACCTATCGACCAAGAAGTCGTGGATCTGGTTGTTCGCATGGCCCGCGAGAATACGAGTTGAGGCTACAAACGAATTGAGGGCGCGCTACAGAATCTCGGATACCCCATTTGCTCAAGCACCGTTGCAAACATCTTGAAGCAACACGGCATCGAACCCGTGCCTACGCGCGTGCGAACAACCAGTTGGTCAACATTCCTCTAAGCACATTGGGATGTCTTCGATGGACTCGCCCCAGATGCAATCATTCTTTGGTTCAGCGGACTGGCTAGATCCGTGCACCATGGCGCAAATCCGTGACAGCCTTTATGTCCCGAACCAGAAAGCTCTCGACATAGTAACGCTGCCGAAATAGAACGTGTTGCTGTTATAGTGATCCGTGGCAGTAACCGGAGTGTCAGAGGCGGTGACATTCGGTTTCAGCGAAGCGTTCGATGACCTATCGAGTCTGACAATCCACAACAATTCTGCGACACGGAACTGAAATGAGATACGCAATGCGAGTTCTCTCAGCAACTTCGATTCTAGTTCTGTCTCTCGTCGGTACCGCTTGGACCGAGGAGTTGTTTTCGTCGAAACCGATCTGGAGTAGTAAGTCGGCGAACTCGGGCGGCGATGGGATCGCTCGTTTCATTGACTTCGATCGCGATGGGGATGCGGACTTCCTGACGAGTGCACCGAATCCACGACGTTGGGTTCTGTTTCGGAACGACGGCGGAAAGCTCGCTGAGAAACCCATGTGGGAGTCGGAGGAAACAACCGATTGTGATCATGTCGACGTGCTAGACTTCAATCACGACGGTTGGATCGACTTGGCCGCCACGCACGAGAGCCATTGCACGCTGTACTTCAATCACTCCGGAATCTTCAATCCATCGCCGGATTGGGAAACGGGCATCATCGCCAACGCGAATCAGATCGACTTCGGTGATTTCGATCGAGATGGCGACTTCGACATGCTGATGGCTGCCGGCGATCCAGTGAACGGCGTCGCTCTGTTTGAGAACACGACCGGCACTCCGTCAAAGATACCAACACGCAAGCTCGGCCATACCGAGTATTCGGAGACCGCCATCTTTGCCGACTTCGACAGCGATGGTGACCTTGATATTGTGGCAGGCTACCGAGCTGGAAGACTTGTTGCGTACCTCAATTCGGACGGAGCCTTTGATAATGGCATGGACGTGTTTAACGACAAACAAAGTCCGTGGACTCAACGACTGTACTGGCATGATCTCGATGACGACGATCAACCCGAGCTGTTTTGTGCGAAGGGGCCGTGGGGACGAGACGGGAGAAGTCTGCAACTGGTCCGGCAGGATGGCACGGCAACGATGAAAGTCGCCTGGCAAAGCTCACCGCAAACGGCATTTCATGGATTCGAATTCCAGGACGTCGACAACGATGGAGACCTTGACCTAATCGGTGCGGACTACGGTCACAGCGGCAAGGTCTCGATGTACCTAAATGATCGGGGCAAACTCGCCGATACTCCCGCGTGGTCGATCAAGACAAGCGGACCAGCCCATGAGGCGGTCTTCGCCGACATCGATCAGGACGGCGACCTCGACATGGCGGTCGGCTGTAAGGACCAGGCACACATCTACGAGAACCTCTCGACCGAACGCGCGAAGCCGTCGAAGTGACGTCAGGATCGCGATGTATCACCAAGGCTCATTGAGTGGCTTCGCACCTTTCATGTCTCCGTAACCGCCGCCGTGTGATCCGGTTGGGTTTGCGCCGAAGTAGCGCTCGTCGTCACACGGATCGCTGGCGGGTTGATACCGCACGTCACACGAAAGTCGCACGCGGTCGATGGGCGAGCAGTTATCGAGAGAGCCGTGCAGCGTAAACCCTCCGAACACTAACAAGTCGCCGGCTCGAAAACTTGTTGAGAGAATGCGGGCACGACGCGAACGCGCGAAGGTGATGACGTCGGTTTCGTTCGGTTTTTCGTAGGCCGCTTTCTGAATCACTGCGTCGGCATAGTTGCTGTCGTAGTCGTGCTCACGAATCGGATCGATCAAGTCGTAGAAGCGGTTGGATCCTTCGATGATCAAGAGCGGGCCATCCTCTAGCGGGGTGTCACCGAAAGGGATCCAGGCCGTGTGAATCCGCAACGAGCGACGGGCGAAGAAAGGGAAGTCGTAGTGCGGCTTTGTCGAGCGTCCGACGGGCACGGGCCGCACATACATCATGTCGTGAGCGCGGGCAGGTTCGCCGAGCACGATCGACATGATGTCGTGCAGCGCAAGGCCGTGAGTGACCCCGCGAAGCGCTGGCCCTTCACTCACCGAACGCCAAAAATCATGCAGACCACCTGATACCTCAGGCCGCCGACTCTGATTCGTCTTAATTCCGTCAATCGCCGGAGCCTTCACTTCGCCGACTTCTTCCAAGCGGCGAAAAACTTCCTCGCGGGCGGCCAGCACTTCGTCGCGATCCATGACGTCGCGAAACAAGACGTAGCCGTGTTCGTCGAGTTGCGAGCGCAGCAAGTCGCTGTCTTCAGTGGAACCATCGTACTCCGTCAGTTCACCGAACGAGTCGTCAGGAATCGCCAGTTGCTGAACTGTTGCCGTTGGCATCTACATGTCCTTTTCTAAAACGGCAGAACACGCTTGGGATTATCGATCAACATCGTACGAATCTCGAGTTTCGAAACGCCGAGCGTTGCCAGCGAAGCCACCAGCTTGGTCGTCACGGTCGTGTAATCCGGTTCGAGGGCTTTCCAATCTTCGGGGCGTTTTTGCTCGGCCGTATAGTTGGGGAAGTAATACGGCGCGTGATCGTGACTGAGCAGAACTTGCTTGACGAATCCAGCCTCGACCAGCTCTACGATCTGTCGAGCCTGTTTGTCGATTCCATAGTTCTCGTGGTCAACGCGATCAAACTGAACGTAGCAGCCGAGGCGGGCGATCAACTTGTGATAATCACCCGCTTCGTCGTTCTCGCGATCATCCTGGTTTCCTTGATGACCAATGATCACCTTCGAGGGAGCTGCGCCATGCTTCAACAGCAACTCGGCCTCTTCCAGTCCGCCACCGTTGGTGGTGTGGGTCGTGATGGGACAGCCCGTTGTTTTGCTGGCGATCGCGGCAGCAATATGGCACACCCGCTCGCTCGGTCGTAGAAACGTGCTCGTTCCGATCTTGATGATGCCCGCTCTGATGTTCGTGAATTTCTCGCCCCACTTGCCGCCGGGGTCTTCCATCCCTTCGGTGACCTCACGAATGAACAAGCCAGCCATCTGGTCGATCCCACCTTCGTTAACGCCCAATCGCACCGCCCAAGGATGCTGAGGAGCCAACGCTTCACACCAGAATCCACTCGACGCGATGATGTGAACCTTCGTGCGTTTCGCGAGGTCGACAAACAGCTGCGGATACCGGCCGACACGAATCGGAGTCGTTTCAACGATCGCACCAGGTCCTTCATCCGGCGCGAGTGTGCCGTGGTACGCATCAAGAAGGCTCGCCGTCTTAGCCAACATCTTATCTCGAACCGGAGCAACGGGCGCGGGGTCCGTCTCGTACAGTTCGGACCAATCAACGATCGGTGCATGTTCGTGCATCAAGGTCGCGCCGAGCCTATCAGGCGCGACGGGGCCGAGCACTGTTTGGACCATCGGGATCTGTTTGTCTTGCGCAAGGAGGGGCATCGCGAGTAGTCCAGCCGCTGTACCCGCTGCCGTGGCGAGCATGCTGCGCCGCGATGTCACGTTTGTCGGTTGATTCGTCGTGGTTGTTGTTCGCATATCGGTAGTCCATTTCTTCGTTTATTCGCTACTCAGAGCAAGCACATTTGCCGCTCCACCATCAATCGGGATCGTGTGACCAGTGATGTAACGTGAGGCGTCGCTCGCAAAAAACAACGCCGCGCCTGCCACGTCTTCGGGCTCGCCCCAACGCCCAAGCGGCACGCGTTCAAGCACCTTGGCTGCGCGAGAAGGATTGTTTTGCAGCGCGCTCGTCATTGGAGTGCGAATCCAACCCGGTGCGAGTGCGTTGACTCGGATCGAGTACTTTCCCCATTCCGCGGCGAGATCTCGAGTCAGCGAGACGATGCCACCCTTGGTCATGCCGTACATACTGCCAGCTCGCCCCAAGCCGACGATCCCGCCACCGAGTGCCGACATGTTGACGATGCTTCCCGACCGCTGCTCGATCATCGCTCGGCCCGCAGCACTCGCCATGTAGAAGCTGCCGAGCAAGTTCACGGCCAGAATCGCATCGAGATCGTCTTGCGACCAATCGACCGGATCGACGCGGCGATGGACTCCCGCGTTGTTAACAAGGATGTCAATTCGACCGTGTTGTTGAACAACATTGCTAACGCAAGCCCGCGTTTGGTCCGAGTCTCGGACGTCGCAGGCGAGACTCGCGACCTCGACTCCGCGCTCGGTGCTGATTCTCTCCGCCGTCGCCTGCACTGCATCGAGATCGATATCCGACAACACAGTCGTCGCACCGTGGAACGCGAACGTGCTTGCGATCGCCTCCCCCAGTCCCTGTGCTGCGCCCGTCACCAACGCTACCTTTCCGGTTAGATCAAACGCATTGGAAGACATCGTTGAAGATTCTCACGCATCAAGGTTGGCTGGTTGGAATAGCTCGATCGTGTAGCCGTCCGGATCAAAGAAGTAGACGACCAATCCGCCTTGATTGGGGCCAGCCGTGATCGTGACGGGTTCTGACTTGAACCGCACGCCGCGAGCAGCCAAGTCATTGTAGCTGGCTCGAAGATCGTCGACTAACAAGCAAAGATGCGACGTGCCGGGCTGATTGGTCGCAGGTTGGCTGGGCTCGACCGGGTGTGACATGTACTGGACGACTTCCAGCGTTTGCTGACTTGTTGGGCTGATGCGGAACGATGCAACGTTCAGCTCGACGTCCGGATAGCCCGTCTGCTGAGCCACGTAATCGGTCTTGACGCTAGGCCGACGACCAACCACTTCCATCCCCAGAACATCACGATAGAAATCAATCGCTTGCTCGATATCGCGAACGGTCAGTCCGAGATGATGAATCCGAGACAACGACCACGCTCTAGGTTCCGACACGCTGTACACCTCGCGATTGCGGTTTCATTTAGTGACGCCGGGTACTAGCGAGGGATTGTAGCATTCGAGCGTTGGCTTCGCACCAAGTGCGGTGCGCGCGCGGGAGAATACCAAAGTCGGAACGCCGAGGAACTGGCAACGCGCGACGGTCGTATTCATTCTCGTTGTCGCCTGATCCTGACGCCAGAAATAACCAACTTTTTCTCAGCCGTTCAACATGACGCCACCAATCTGACTATATTAACTGCCAATCACAAAACCCCGCTCATCTTGTGGCGCTAGCAGTACGGCTTACCATGAGACCGCTACTCGATACACCAACCACCTTCTCTTGATGGACCGCCACCATGTTGTTCAAGTCACAATTCCCCGCAGTATGCATCTTCTGTTTATCGATTGCCCTCGTTAGCTTGGCGTTCGCCGCCGACGATTACTCAGAGACGCCTGGCACTCAAGGCAATGGGGACTTCACGATCGGTCCGGAGTACAAGATCGATCCCGATCTGACGGATCTCGGCAATCCCAAAGGGAAATACTTTGAGTTCTCGATGCGTCTGGCTGACAGTAAGATTTTTCGCGGCGATGACGCAACGCTCGACGCTCGAAAGGAAGTGCGTAAAGAACGAAAGATCTTTGTCTACGTCCCCGCCGCTTACAAAGACGGCATGAAGGCACCGATTCTTGTTACACATGACGGACCGAGTCGCCTGAATCTAGTGCGAAATGCGTTGGACAATTTGACGGTTTCAACCGACCCCGACCGCAAGTTGCCGGCCTTCATCGCGATCGCCGTTCAGAATGGTGGCAATGACAGCTATGGCAGCCAACGTGGTCTGGAATATGACACAATGTCCGATCGCCTTGCCCGATTTATCAATAACGAAGTGTTGCCGGCAGTGCTGAACAATGTAGAGATAAAAGCTGCGTATCCAAACATCGCATTCACGGAGAATCCTTGGGGCAAAGCCACGATGGGGTGCAGCTCGGGCGGTGCGGCGGCACTCAGCATGGGCTGGTTTCGTCCCGACTTGTTTCGTCGGTTGATTACCTACTCCGGAACGTTCGTCGATCAACAAGACGACGACGCGGCAGAAGAAGCCACGTACCCATTGGGTGCCTGGGAATACCATTCCAGCATGAAGCTAATAGAAAGCACGGAGAAGAAACCGCTGCGCATCTTCACCCACGTCTCCGAGAACGACAACCGCGCCAAAGATCCGGAGAGCACTTATCACAACTGGGTGATGGCCAACAAGCGAACTGCCGCGGCACTGCAAGCCAAAGGCTATGACTATCGGTTCGTATACAGCCGCGCAACGCGTCACTGTGATCGCAAAGTGTTCGAGCAAACGCTGGCCGATACGCTTGTCTGGACTTGGCGCGGCTACCATGCCGAGTAGTTGAACCATCGGATGTTGTTGCTGAAGATGCGCCGAGAATCGATCCCATCGCTGAGACCAAATGAAACCTGAAAGAGTTGCCGCCGACCGCCTCCGTAAGTTTTCCATCGCTGTGTTCGAAGCGGCTGGTGCGCCGCGCGGTCATGCTGAGCGAGCTACGGATGTTTTGATTTGGGCCAGCCTCCGAGGAGTCGACACACATGGGATACGCAATCTGAAACGGTACTACTTGGATGCGTCAGGCGTTGGTCGACGAGATGGAAAAATCGAGTTGGACGCGGAACTCACCTTGGATCACGAGTCGCCGACGACGGCAGCTTTCAATGCCCACAGCGGACTTGCTCTGTCGCTGTCGGTGCAGGCAATGGAGTGCGCGATCGAAAAGGCTCGCGAATCGGGCGTTGGTGTGGTGACGGTGCGCAACTCGACCCACTTTGGCGCCGCAGGCTACTACGCGTCGATGGCCGTCGAACACGATATGCTGGGCTTCGCGTCGTGCGGCTACTTGTTTCCTCACGGCCAAGCGAAATCCGTCTTGCCGTTCGGTGGCATACTGCCCATGTTGTCGACGAACCCGCTGGCGATGGCATGTCCGGCGGACAAGATGCCTCCTTATGTCTTGGACATGTCGACTTCGATCGTGCCAGTCAATCGAATTGAGTTATATGAGGAAGAAGCGAAGCCGGTTCCGTCCGATTGGGCGTTGGATACGAACGGCGATCCAACGGCGAAGGCGGATCAGGTACATAGCGTGAATCCTCTAGGCGGCGCGATCACCTTTGGTGGGCACAAAGGATACGGCCTGGCAATCGCCAGTTGGATTCTGACTGGACTGTTATCGGGAGCGTGGCGGACCGATGCGGAACGGGCCCGTGTTCTAGGCGACACACCGGAGCGAAAGCACGGATTTTCCCAAGAGGGTATTGCTCACTCCTTCGCCGCGATTCGGATCGACCAGTTCGGAGACCCACAGGTCTTTCGACGAGGCATGGACGCGATGATCCACGCCATCAACGACTCGCCACCTGCCGAAGGGTTTGAACAGGTTCAAGTTCCGGGCCAAGGAGCACACGCGACTGAGCAGGAACGACGTCGCGAGGGCATCCCTATTAACGCCGCGACGATGGCCGCCTTGCGAAGCTTGGCCGAAGAATACGGAGTGCCGCTTTAGCGCGCGACCAACTCCGCGAAGCCGCTCAATTCCGCGACTTGTGGAAGCGGCCATCTTTCATGATGACCATCAACTTGTCTTGTTTCATTAAGACAAGCGGATCGAGGAGTGGATCTCCATCGACCAGCAGAAGATCCGCCAACGCCCCTTCTTGAATCACGCCAAGTTCACCGGGCAGGTCCATCGCGTCTCCACCCCAACGTGTCATGGACTGAATCGCTTCCATCGGACTGAAATCGAGGTGGTGGATGAAGTGGTCGATGTCGCGGGCGTTCCGTCCGTGTGGAGTGACAAAGAATCCATAGTCCCCGCCACCCAGAACTCGCACGCCGCGCTTCTTTAATTTAGCAACGACCTTCACCGCGCTAGCCAGTTCTTCGCGGAAGCCGAATTCAACAACCTGCTCTTCGGTGAACCACGCTGACCCTTCGTACGCCGCAACGACCGTGAAACCGATGTTGGGACTGACGAAAACGTGGTCGCGGTTCTCTTCGAGCAAGTCAATCGCTTCTTCGTCCGCGTAATTCGCGTGATAGATCACCTTCACACCGTGCCGGACACACATCTTCACCGACTCGGCACTGCGGGCGTGTGCGCTCATGCGTTTCCCGTGAGCGTGAACAACGTCGGCGGCAGCGGCTAGTTCGGCCTCACTCATCACGGTCGTTTCCGATCCGGCGTGGGGAACGAAGCTGTCACCAGAAACGACCAGCTTGATGATATCGACGCCTTCGCGAATCAACTCGCGCGTTAGCCGGCGATACTCCTCCGGACCGTCCGCAAAGATCGCCATCGACTCGGTGTGCGGCATGTGCAACGTTCTCATGTCCCCCAGCCCGCCGGTGACGGTCAGCCAAGGACTTGCAGCCAGCAGTCGCGGTCCGGGAATTCTTCCGGCGTCAATCTCGTTTCGGATAACGACGTCCAGCCGTGGCTTGGCCGATGCTGCGCTAATACAACTCGTGATGCCATGATCGAGATACAGACGCGCGTTATGCATCGCGATGAGTGTGTGTTCTTCGACAGGGATCGCGCCAAGCTTCGCCAAGTCATCCGTATTGTCGATGGTCAGATGAGCGTGAGACTCGATCAGGCCAGGCATCAGGATTTTAGTTCCACCACCTCGAACGATATGCGCGTCCGCGTCAGGTAAAGTGCCAGACGAACTCGCCACGTGGGTGATTCGGTTCCCTTCCACTAGGACATCGCCAACAAACGGGTCTGTCCCGAGGCAATCGAGAATTCGGACGTCGGAGAACAGGATTCTGCTCATTTGGTCAAGCAACTCCGCGCTGACAAAGATGCGACGCTAGATCAACTCCGGAATCACATCGCGATGTTCGAGAAGGTATTGTGGTCGACCGTTGAGGTCGGGCAGCTTGACATTGGCGACGTCGATTCCGAGTTGGCGGTACAGCGTTGCAAACACTTCTTGATAGTGAATCGGTCGATCCTTCGCGAATTCTCCCAAACGATTGGTCGAGCCAAGCACTTGTCCAGTTCGCATCCCACCACCGAACATAATGCATCCAGATACTTGCGGCCAATGATCGCGACCACCATTTGCGTTGACTCGTGGCGTGCGTCCCATCTCACCCCAAACGACCACGGACACATCTTCTACCAGTCCTCGTTCATGAAGATCATCGACAAGCGCCAACAAGCATTGTTCCAATCGAGGCAAGTATTCACGCAACTGCATAAAGTTGTTTTTGTATGCGAGGTCACCAGCCTTGCGACACGAATGAGTATCCCAGCGACCAAAGGAAACCGTAACGCATCGTGCACCAGCTTCGACGAGTCGGCGGGCGACCAGTAGGTCTTCATTGTGCATCGGCGCACCGTCATCGACCGCGTCCAAGGAACCGTGACCGTAGCGCTCTCGCACACGAGGATCTTCTCGCTCGACTTCCAACGCCGTCAGCAGGCGGTTGGATGTCAGCACTTCGATCGCCTGATTAGTATACTGATCCACGCTGTCCATCAAGCCAGAAGCGTCGACACCGCGGCGGAAACGATCAAATGACGTTCTCAGCTGCCGGCGGTCACGTAAGCGTTCCAAGGAGAGTTCACCAAGTGACATGCTTTGTTTGTGCTCATCTGCCGGACGGAACGGGATGTGGGCTGGTCCGACAAACCCCGGTCTGCCAGGATCTTGCCAACCGTTCGGAGTCGAGTGGACAAGGCTCGTAAACGGCGGGATGGCGGGATGAACTGGGCCTAGAAGTTTCGACACGGCCGCGCCTAGAGACGGTTGGTTCCGCGACAGGGAGTCGGCATAGCCGTACCCACTAAAGCACAGCTCCGACGCATGTTCGTTTTTAGCGCCGACAAGTGAACGGATGATCGCAAACTCGTCCAAGCGTTGCGCTAATCGTGGCAGATGTTCGCAGAGGTTAACTCCCGGAATAGCAGTTTGGATCGGTCGAAACTCGCCGCGAATCTCGACCGGCGCTTCCGGTTTCATGTCCCAGATATCCAAGTGCGACGGTCCACCCGGCAAGAACACCATGATCACTGACTTGTGGCGTTTTGGTTTGTCGGAAACCGATTCCGCGCGGAGAAGACTTGGCAGACTCAGCCCACCAAGTGCGAGGCCTCCGACCTGCATAAATGCGCGACGGGTTAACCCATCGCAATACTGCTGATTCTCGCCTAGCAGGTTAAGCATGTCCGGTTACCAGGAGGGCGATTCCGACGTTTCGTTCGCAACGCTTGGGTGATCATACCATGCGAGTTCTGATACCGCAGTACTTGTTGACCGTTGCTCGCCACGCGGTGAACCGGAAGACGCAATTCGGAGATCGCACAAAACGCATGGGTTAAACGCAGACTCGCTCTGAGGCGAGAAGTGACGCATAATGGCGGTTCTTTCGCGGTATTTCTGCAGCTCCATGAGACTGGCTCGGCACCACTTAACGATGATTTCAAGATTCGTTGCTCTTGCTCTGATCACGGCACTGATCGCTTCGTCTTCGCCTTTGCACGGTGAAGGGGGAGCAGACTTGCCAGACTTCGCCAAGGATGTGCTGCCGATTTTGCAATCGCGCTGCATTCGTTGTCACGGACCAAAGAAGCAGGAAGCTCGGATTCGGCTCGATAATCTATCCACCGATCTCATCAACAATCGCGCAGCCGCCGAGCACTGGCATGAGGTGCGAAACGTCCTCAACGCAGGCGAGATGCCGCCAAAGGATGAACTGCAGCTTTCGTCGGAGCAACGTGACACTCTGACGCGTTGGGTGTCGGCAGCAATCACCGAGGCAGTGAAAGCTCAGCAACTTACCAGCGGACGAATCGTCTTGCGGCGGCTGAACCGCGTCGAGTATCAAAACACGATGTTCGATTTGCTTGGGTTAGACATGGATTACGCGCGAGATTTGCCTCCCGATCCAGCGTCAAGAGACGGCTTCCGAAATGACGGCTCGTCGCTACAGATGTCGGCGTTGCAGCTTGAGTATTATTTGAAGACTGCGCGACGCGCACTTGATCAAGTCATCGTCAGCGGTCCCGCTCCCGCTGTCTACGTACACGAGTTTAAAGAGGGCAATGTTGGCGGTTGGCTCGGCGGAACGGAGCGATCGAGCCGGCTGCAACGGAAACAAGCGTTTCTCGCAACGATGCCGAAGGACTACCCGGAGGAAGGCGAGTTCTCGATCCGCGTAAAGCTGATCGCTGATCTGAAACCGGACGTCGGTTTCCCCATCCTGGAACTCTCCGTGGGCTATCGTCCAGACACACAGATTCTATTTCGCTCGGCAGGCGTCGTTGAAATCACCTCGGGCGAAGAACAAGTGCATGAGTTTCGTGGTCGGCTGGAGAATCATCCGCTGCCCGTTCGTGGCCAGGGTAAGTATCCCGGTCTGGTCGTGATGGCTCGCAATATCTACGACGATGGCTCGCCGTTGCCCGCACGCACAGACGACAAGAAGAACGAGAAGTATCCTGACGAGCCATACTTGCCTGCGATCACGATTCAATCGGTCGGTTTTCAAGCGCCGGTCTTTGACGAGTGGCCGCCTCAATTGCATCGCAACATTCTGTTTCATTCGGAACTTCGCGAGACCGACGAATCGGTATACGTCACCGGGGTATTGAAGAAATTCATGGAGCGAGCTTACCGACGACCCGTCGAGAAGGTAGAACTCGATCGGATGGTGGACTTCTTCGAGGCGATTCGCTCGGAATTTCCGACGTTCGAAGAAGCGATACGTGAGACGTTGGCAATGGTACTCATTCGGCCCGACTTCCTCTACCTAATGGAGCCGGCCGGTGACGAGAAGCGGACCATCGGCGACTGGGAGTTGGCGTCGCGGCTCTCGTATTTTCTGTGGAGCACGATGCCTGACGAACGCTTGATGGAATTAGCCGCTGCTGGCAAACTTCACGAACCCGACGTGTTGGCCGAGCAAGTCGAACGCCTGTTGAGCGACGCGAGGTCTTCACGTTTCGTCAAGCAATTCACCGCACAATGGCTGCATTTGGACGTGCTTGATCAAGTCGCCGTCAATCGCGATTACTACCCTCAGTTTAAAGATGACTTGAAGGTGGACATGCGCAACGAGACGCAGCAATTTTTTGCCGAACTATTACACCATGATCTGAGTTCGACGAATTTGCTGGCATCGGATTTCACGATGCTCAACGAGCCACTGGCAAAGCATTACGGAATCGACGGTGTATTAGGCAACTCGTTCCGCCAAGTACCGCTGAAGCCAGAGCATCATCGGGGAGGACTGCTCGGCCACGCCAGCGTGCTGTTGAGCAATTCCACAGGTTCCGACTCGCACGCAGTCCGTCGCGCCGTCTGGATTCGTGACCGCCTGCTGAATGATCCACCCGCTCCGCCGCCGCCCGATGTGCCATCGCTGGATGAAGCCGATCCGAAGTTCCTTAAGCTTTCGATTCGTGAACAGCTTGAAATACACCGAGGAACCGAGGCGTGCGCCGGTTGCCACCGAGATATCGATCCTTGGGGAATCGCATTGGAAAACTTCGACGCTGTCGGGTTGTGGCGGGACGAAGTACGACGAAAAGTCGATAAGAACTTCGAGACCCAGCCCGTTAACGCGACCGACGTCCTGACCAATGGACACGAGATTAATGGGGTCGACGGATTGAGAGAGTTCCTCGTGAAAGAGGGTAGGGATCAATTCGCGCGAGCCCTTGTCACACGTTTACTTACCTATGCCCTTGGTCGGCGGTTGGAATTGAGCGACCAAACCGCAGTTGACACTCTCACGACGGACTTTGCTGCCGACGACTATCGATTGCGGAAGTTGATTTTGGGAATTGCATCCAGTAGCCCATTTCTGACAAAATAGAATAGCCGAACTCGCAACCGTTCGGGGATTTGCGAAACGACCCAGAAGTCTTGCGATTTCTACTACAGAACACTTGGAACTATTCATGGCTTCGAAATCCTGGCATCTTGATCGGCGCACCTTTCTGTTCGGCACGGGCGTTTCACTTGGCCTGCCTTGGCTGGAGTGCATGGCCGGGACGGAAACTCCGAAGCCAGCGAGTCAGCCGCGCCGGCTGTGCACAATGTATTTCGGGTTCGGCGTCAGTCTGCCGAAAGAAGACAGTGATCAGGCGATGTGGCGTTGGTTTCCTAATGGCGAGGGACGCGACTATCAATTCACCGAAACGCTGAGCCCACTTATTTGTCAGCGCGACAACCTAACGATACTTGGTGGGCTGTCGCATCCGAACGGCCGGAAGATGGGAGCCCATGACACGGGCGACACGTTCTTGACCGGCGCTTTTCTGAACAATCGAGATCTCCGCAACACCATCTCGATGGACCAAGTTGCCGCAAACGCCCTCCACGATCAAACTCGATTTTCGTCGCTCGTTCTATCGACCGACGGCGGCGTTGGCGAACCGACGCGATCAAGCACACTCTCATACAACGATCAAGGCCGCCCAATTCCGGCGCTCAATCAGCCACAGCAGATCTTCGATCGATTCTTCGGTGTGGGCGACGCGGATCTAATCGCAAAACGCCGCCGTCTGACAAGTGCGGCCGGGATGCTGGATCGAGTCTTAGAAGATTCGCGATCGCTACGTCGTCGACTGGGCCGCCAAGACCGCGAGAAGTTTGACGAGTATCTCGCGTCGGTTCGGCAGATCGAGGAGCGTGTTGCCCGATCGCAACAATGGCTTGAGATTCCCCGGCCCGAACTTCGCGATGAAGAACGCGACATGCTGCATCTCGATTCCGATGACACCGCGCCGAAGAATTTCATCCGCACGATGTACGATCTGATTTATCTGGCGTTCCGTACGGATTCGACGCGCGTCGCGACTTATCAAATCACGAACATGGCCGACGCTTCGTCGAAAGCAGCCAAGTTCCCACAGCTCCAAGGCTTCAAGGACTCGCTGCACACGTTGGCTCATGCTTGGAACAAGCCTGACGGTGCGGTCAAACTCGGCGAGTGGGACCGCTTCATGGCGTCGCAGCTGAGCTACTTTCTGGACCGTTTGGATTTGACGCAGGAAGAGAATGGCAGCATCCTGGACAACTCGATGATTCTGTATGGCAGCAGCAACAGCCAAACGCACAACAATAATAACTATCCGCTGATCCTTGCTGGAGGTCGGCAACTTGGTCTTCAGCACGGTCGGTATCTGAAGCTTGGTTCGGAAGTGCCGATGTCCAATCTGTTCCTGACCATGCTCAATCAGCTCGGTATCCCGAGTGACTCATTCGCAGACAGCACGGGTGAACTTGCGGAATTACTGATTTAGAACCCCGCCCTTTCTTCGCAAGCCGCTGTGATATCAGAATTTAACAAGTTCAAAATGGCGCTGCCGCTTTCCGAGAAAGGTCTTTTTTGCTACTCCGTAAATTGGACCAGCCGGCGGAGCGCCGTTTGTGAGCTATAGTTTCGCGGGGCGAATCAGCGCACTGTGCGATTTGCCGTTATCTGGAACGGGGCACGTTCATGTACCAAGTCAAAGACATCATGACGGATCGCACTGTCGTCGTCGGCCCTGAGACTATGATCGACGAGGCAATCGACTTACTACTCGATCATCGAATCAGCGGTTTGCCTGTCGTCGACGACGAGGGTTTATTACTGGGCGTGATCACCGAGATCGACGTTATTGATCTCGTGTACGAGGCCGATATCGAGGGCAGTCTCGTTAGCGACTACATGACTCGGGACGCACGTTCCCTTGATGTCGAGGCATCGCTGGACGACGCGGCGACCATTTTCAGTACGAATACAATCCGTCGGATTCCGATCGTCCGAGACGGACGGCTGGTCGGGATTGTCAGTCGTCGTGACCTGATTCGCTTCGTCCGAGAAGTTCGCAAGCAGGCCACGGCACGGTAGATCAACGGTACGTATTCTGTGTCCACTTCGGGTGGCCTGTTGACGTTTATGGCGCGCGTATCAGCGACGAGATCCCTCAGGCGCAATCAAATATTCGGCGTTGGTGACAATATCAACCAGAATACAACCGAACTCACCATGGCTCACATCAATTGCTCGATAACGTGGCCAGTGCTGATTTCCCAAGGCCGTTGCGATCGATCGTAGATCAGCTGCTGGGGGTCGAGTCCCATACAGTGATAGACGGTGGCTTGGATATCTGCAGGGTCGATCGGATCCGACACCGGATACGCTGCATGCTTGTCCGAAGCGCCTAAGACGCTACCGCCACGGATGCCGCCGCCAGCTAACAGGGCGGAAGAGCAGTCTCCCCAGTGGTCACGGCCAGCATTCTTGTTGATCCTCGGCGTGCGGCCAAATTCGCCCATGCAAACGACCATCGTCTCGTCGAGTTGATCGCGGCGGTCGAGATCTTCAAGCAGCGCCGAGAGCGACTGATCGAGCATCGGCAGCAGCTCTGTTCGGCAAGCTTCGAAGTTCTTACTGTGTGTGTCCCAACCATCGCAAATTGTCATCTCATTAAAATGAACGGCTATCATTGGGACACCGGCGTCGGCCAATCGTCGCGCGAGGAGCATGGTTTGACCAAAGCGGTGCCTTCCGTAGCGATCTCGCACGCTGGACGGTTCGTCGTCTAATGAAAAGACCTCAAGCTGACCACGATTGGATGAACCGGTAAGCGTCACAGCTTGTCCGCGGATCGCCTGTAGAGACTGCGTTTCTGGTCGGCGTCCTCGGTCCAACAACGACAACAATGCGGTGCGTTGTTCGAATCGCTCGGCGGACACTTCCTTGGGAAGCGTTAACGCAGGTATCGCGTTCGCGGTACCCGGCTCGCCGTTCACTGCTAACGGCGCGAATTGCGCCCCAAGGAAACCAGGGCCGCCGCCTCGGAGCAGAGATCGCGCGCGTTTGTACTCGCCACTAATGCTACTTCGAATTGCAACCTCGGGAAGCGCGACGTAGCCCGGCAGTGATGCAGCCGACCGTTTGAACTTCGATAATACTGCGCCCGTGTGAGGGAAATCATCTGGCTGAGGTGGGCGTATATCGTTGTCGCGGCTCGGCTGAGCCGTTTCGCGGCCCGTCAGCGTGTAGTAAATCATCGGCGTGTGATTGCTGTTGCCATGGCTGACCGATCGAACGAGCGCGTATTTGTCGGCGATACCTGCCAGGCGTGGCATCAGCTCACAAATCTGCAGCCCCGCGACTCGAGTTGCGATCGGTTGAAACGGTCCTCGGATTTCCGCCGGCGCATCCGGCTTCATGTCGAACATGTCCAGGTGCGGAGGCCCGCCCAACAAATGAACCAAGATGCATGACTTGGCCCCTCCGCTCGCGAGTTTGGTCGACGAGACCGGCGTGGCGTCAGCTTGCCCTTGCCACAACATCGAAGGGAGGGAAAAGCCAGCGACCGCGAGTCCCGAACCGACGCGCAGAAACTCACGGCGTCCGGACAAAGCATTCGCGTCAGCACTTCGAAAAGATAGCATTCGTCGACCTTATTCAACTCCTAGCAGTTCGTGACATTGTCGACGGTCGATCGACAATAGTCAATTTCGAGTCCGCCTCAGATGAGGTGTGCCCGCCCAGCCTACCGGCTCAGCACGGTTACCAATGCTTCCGCCATGCACTATCATCGACGATCTACTTTCAGCAACCACAGATTCCAATGGAGATACTCGGCCCATGATCACTGTCGGCATGAATTATCACGTTATCGAAGGTAAGCAACAGGATTTTGAGGACAAATTCGCTGGCGTGATCGACGCGCTGAAAGCAGCCGCAGGTCATACCAGTTCGACCTTGTGGAAGGATGTTAGCGACGGTGCCTCGTACCTGATCACGAGCGAATGGTCCGACGAAGAAGCGTTTACGACCTTTATTCGTAGCGATGCCTTTCGCGCGGTCACCAATTGGGGCAAGGAACAGATTCTATCGGGCCGACCGCAGCACAAGATCTACAAGCAATAGCGCGACGTTAATCGCATCTAGCTCCCGAAGCGGTTATAGTCGTGGCCATACGACAACGGCTCTTGGAGCCTCCACGCGATGGCCAAGAACATTAAGATCGGATTGATCACACACGCCGCAGGGGCGCACGTCGGTGCGTACTTACAGGCACTCGCTGCCGCGGCGCAATGCGACGAGGTTGTTCTTGTCGATCCTGACGGTCGTTGGGACGACGAGGCTCGCCGAGTTCTGGGCGACAAGCTGAAGCACGTCGTACGCGATCACAAAACGTTGCTTCGCGACCATCGTCCACCGATGGTACTCGTGACGATGGAGGCCGGACTCGCTCCGCCGGTCATCGACGACGCACTAGAAGCAGGCTGTCACGTCTTTGCCGAAAAGCCGTCTTGCGTGCGCGCCGAGGACTTTGCGCCGCTTGCCAACAAGGCGGACGCCAAACATCGTCACCTGATGCTCGCGCTCGCGAATCGAATCAATCCTGAGATCGTCGCCGCGCGCGCCATCTTCGAATCCGGCAGTGTCGGCAAACTGTACGGATTGGAAATGCATCTCGTCGCCGATCAAACACGATTGACTCGGCCAAGCTATCACCAGCAGTGGTTTGCTCAAAAAGAACGCTCCGGCGGCGGACATCTCATTTGGCTCGGCATTCACTGGCTAGATCTGGCGATGCACATAACCGGAGCATCCATCGTGGAAGCTGCGGGTTTCACGGCGAACGTCGGCGGCCAGCCCATCGACATCGAAGATTCGACCGCTGCTGCTTTCCGATTTGATAACGGCGCTTTGGGTACGATCACATCAGGCTATTATCTCGACAAAGGTTACCACTCGCACATTAAGATCTGGGGTTCGAACGGCTGGATTCACCTCGAACCAATGAAGGACCAACCCTTAAGTTGGTACACGACCCAAGGCGACCTCGCGGGAGCCGTCCAGGTGTGGGAAGGATCGAAAGAGCCGCGCGGCTACACGCCGTTCGTCAATGAGGCGATTCGGGCGTGTGCCGACATGAGTGATCCGCCAATCAGTAACGCGCACAGCTTGCGTGCGTTGAACACAGTTTTCGCAATCTATTCGGCTGCGGCCAGCGGTCGCGCTACGAAGATCCAGTGAGGAGCATCATGCTTGACAGAAGAACATTCTTGGGAGCGGTGGGCGGCGGCCTCGCCGCGAGTTCGTTCTCGTTGGCCGACGCGGCACCACGCAAGAAGCTGGCGATTGTCACGACCGAGTGGCGCTATCCGACTCACGCTTGGCACATGGGCGAGCGGTTTCTGGCTGGCTATCCAATCGAAGGGCGCTGGCATCAACCGCCTCTCGATGTCGTCGCGGCTTATGTCGATCAACAACCCGATAACGATCTCAGTCGTGGCAGATCGGAGGAGTTCGGTTTTCCGATCTATCCAACCATCGCGGAAGCATTACGTTGTGGCGGCGACAAACTGGCCGTCGATGCAGTACTCGTGATTGGCGAACACGGAAACTACCCGACAAACGAGATTGGTCAAAAGCTTTATCCTCGCTACGAGTTCTTCAAGCAAGTCGTCGACGTGTTCCAAGCTGACGGGCGCAGTGTTCCGATGTTCAACGACAAGCACCTGTCGTGGAAATGGGACTGGGCCAAGGAGATGGTCGACACCGCGCGAGCAATGGACATTCCCTATCTCGCAGGTTCTTCGTTGCCCGTCACATGGCGAATGCCTTCGATTGACATGCCGCTCGACGCGGAAGTGGACGAAGTACTGAGCGTTTCCATCGGCAGCATCGACAGTTACGACTTTCATGCATTGGAAGCGATTCAGTGCATGGCGGAACGCCGCAAAGGTGGCGAGACGGGTGTCGCTTGGGTCGAGGCATTACGCGGTGATGCGGTTTGGGAAGCGATGGATACCGGCTCATGGCAAAAAGGCGGTTGGGATCCGGAACTGTTCCATTCTTGTTTATGCCGCAGCCAAACGCTGGCACAGCCGGAGACTTTCAGTCATCGTTATCCAACGACTGATCAGATGACGCAGTGGGTCAAAGATCCTGTAATGTATCGCTATCAATACAACGACGGACTGCGGGCCACGATGCTAATGATGAACGGACTCGTTGGCGATTTCACTTTCGCTGCTCGGGTGAAGGGGCGATCACAGCCGCTCTCGACCCTGTTTTATCTTCCACCAGTTCCCAACGTGGTCTATTCGGCGGCGCTTATGTCGAACGCCGAGCAAACGTTTCTCACCGGCAAGGCACCTTATCCCGTCGAGCGGACATTGCTGACCAGTGGTTTGGTCGAAGCGAACATTCAGTCACTTCATCGTGGCAGGCGCGTAGACACTCCTTACATGAACGTCCAATACGATGCGCCACGCGAGTCGACGTTCTGGCGATCTTAAAGGAATCAGTTTCGAGCCCCATCAAGCCCAGTGGACAAAGAACAGGAACTTGAATCGCATGACTTCACGCACGATGATATTGATTCTCTTAGGCCCCGTCGTCAGTTGTCTGTCGCAATCGGGCCGCGCCGACGATGTCGCTGATGGTCAGATTCCCATCGAATCCAATCTGCGAGCGGGCGTGGCGAAAGTCGACATCACGCCGGATGAGACAGATGGGGTGATGGTGACCGGTCATCGCCGCCGAGTATTTGGCGTCCGTGACCCGCTGCGCGCGGGCGTGCTAGTGCTGGATGATGGTGATACGAAAGCGGCCATTGTAACGCTCGACACGATCGGTGCCTGGGACGACATGGTAAAGCTGGCGCGACAGCGCATCGAAAGTCTGGCCGGTGTGCCAGCAGCGAACATTATGGTCACTGCCTCGCACAACCATTCTGGGCCGAGTTTCGACGCCGAGTCGAAATGGGGACGTGAACTGATCGACCGGTTAGGTACGGCGGCGAAGCAAGCGGCGGGCAACATGCGACCGGTGACGATCGGCTATGGCGAAGATCGGATCGGATTCAGCATCAATCGTCGCAAGGTGATCAACGGTCGAGCCGTTGTACGACTCAACGAGGACGGCCCGAACGATCAACGCGTCAAAGTGCTGCGTTTTGACGATGGCAGCTCACTGACGCCGTTGGCCGTCGTCATGCATGCAGTCTGTCACCCATGTTTCTTCACGTGGGGCGACAAGGGTTCATCACCGTATCCAAACGGCTACCCGAAGATGAGCGCGGACTTTCCCGGCGAAGCGCAGTCGTTCGTCGAGATGTGTTACGGACAAAAGACGAGTACTTTGTTCTTGCAGGGATGTGCGGGAGATATCCGTCCCAACCTGCCGGGATATCCATATCGCTGCGCAGACGAAGCCGACATTCAATGGGCGGGACGCGACTTGGGCAGTGCCGTTGTGCGGACACTCGCTCGCAGTGTGACACGTGAGGAGTTACGCGAGCGACCGTCGTACTACGCGATCCGCGTCGCTAGTTCGATCGTGTCGCTGCCAGGTAAAGAACAGCGGATCGCCGCAGAGTTACAGGCGATGAAGATCGGTCCGTACTTGTTGCTGACGATGCCGGGCGAACCGATGGTCGAGTACGGTTTCAAGCTAGAAAAGGCGATTGCAGATCGAGCCGTTCCGATCATCGTGGGCTACGCGAACGGCAACCTCGGCTACATCGCGACGCAGGATGCTTACGCCGTCGGCGGATACGAACCGAATACGTCGAAGCTCGCACCGGAAGCTGAAGCGATCATTTTGAGTGAGTTAAGCCAGCTCGCTGATCGCGTTGTGGGCGACGTGTTCGAGTCGTTTTCAAAGCATCCTAAAGACGTCAAACGCCGCGAAGAGCTGGAGAAAGCACGCACTCCCAAATCGACACTACGGACTCAATGAATCATGACCACTTCAGACGACCAAGCACGACGCGACTATTGGGCCGAGCAAATGCAGCTTGGCTACGACCTGATCGGGAAAGTATTACCGTTCGAAGTGCGTGAATGCGGTGAAGGTTTCGCGTCGATACCGGATGCCGCGGAAGCAGCCGGCGTTGAGATGACGTTCTCCGACTCCAAGATCGCTGGTGATCTGGAACGCGTATTCTTCATTCGCGAGGGACTTGCAAATGCCCTGATGACCATCGGTCGCGAGATGAATGAACGTGGATGGATGTTGAAAATCGAAGACGGCTACCGTTCAATGGAAATGCAGAGTCAACTAGTGCGCAAGCCCGACGTGTTCGACTCGATTCTTAGAAAGTGCATCTGGGAGAATGGTGGCCAGCTTCCGCCCATCGAGTTGGTCTTTCGCCGTGCGATCGTGTTGATCGCAAACATTCCCAAGATCGGCACGCACATGTCCGGGTCTGCCGTCGACATCTCCGTGTTTCGACGCGATGACGGCAGCGAGGTTTGGCGCGGCAAGCCCTATCTGGAAATGAGCGAGCGGACACCGATGCGGTCGCCGTTTATCGAGCCGGATGATCTGCGGAATCGACTGGATATCACGGAGATGATGGAAGCACACGGCTTCATCCACTTTCCGTATGAGTTTTGGCACTACAACCAAGGCGACTCGATGGGTCATATCCTTAGCAAGCAGCCAGGACCGGCACGCTATGGCCCTGTTCATTGGGACTCGCAGACCAACGAGGTCACGCCCTACGAAGATCCTGTCAGTCCGCTCAACCCAATGGACGTGATTGAACGCGAAGTCGCGGCGGCGATGCAGCGCGCCGGCCAACAACCGGGATAACGTGCGCAAGGCCAGAACCTAGTCGAAACGAAGTGAAAACACATCTGCGTTCTTTGCTACGAAACGCAGTTGAAGTACGCCCTGAGTGAAATCGGGTTCTTGTTCCCAAGCGACCTCTGCATCCACGTCGTCACCGGTAAGTGGCTTCGACTTGCCAATCGCGTCCCCCGCTTCGTTCAGAGCAACAATCGATAACGCGCCGCCCCCGCGGACCACATAGTTTAAAAGCAATCGCCCGCCCTCGTATCGCAGCGGCTTGGTCGTCACTTGGCCGCCCGCAGCGCCAGCACGCAATGCCACGAATCCGTCGACCCGGTAGACGAATCGTCGGACGCGACCGGGCGTACGTTCGTAATAGTTCTCCGTGCCATAGACCGAGATCTCCTTTGGTTTGCCTGGCAACTGGAACATCCCCCAGGCCATGTAGTTGCTGCGGTTGTGGTTGCGGTCTTTTGGTGCCGTTCGCGGAATCACGGCTTCGGCGTAGCGATGGAACTTCTGCCCGTTGCGGCTCGTCATCAGAATCGGTTCAACCTGCTGGCTCTTCGGTTCGTAGCGCGTCGGAAAACCGATGAATAGGTGTGGCGCACGGAAGTACTTTTGAATGGCATTGGTGTAAAGATGCTCGTTCGGCGCGCCTTCGGTATAGGTCAGGTCAGCTTCATTTTCCCAGGTGATGAAATCTTTGGAAGTGGCAGTACGAATCGCTCGCACCCCGTCACCGAAGTAACGCCAATAGGCGCGATACTCGTTGCGATCCGTGTCCCAGAAGGCGAGGTTCTGTGAATCGAACGCGCCGTTTGTGATAACTGGCTTCGCCTGAGTCAGTTTCCAATGCTTACAGTCGGGCGATTGAAACGGCAGCAAGCCGCCACGACCGCCGCCAAACGCCTTGTATCGCGAAGCGGCTGGTGCAGCCGGGTTGTCGTCGCGGAATGCGGTGAAATTGTGCGTGCCGGGCGTTAGCCAGACAATGTTGTTTTCCTTCGATCCGTTCCACTCCTGCAAACCGAGGATTGGTTTCGTCCAGTGGATGCCATCTTTGCTTTCGGCGTAGCAGGTGACTTCCTTATGTGCCGCCTTCATTTGTGCGTCGTGTTGCCAGCCGCGATAGATCATGCGATACGTGTCGCCGTCCTGAAAGTAAGTGTAGTAACCGCTAGTGTTTCCTTCCCATGGTTCGTCGGCCACGAATACGACTTCTTGCGGCTCAGGCTTCAACATCTGTTGATGAACGTCGCCCTCGACGCTCTCGATCAAGTGATCGTCAACGAACAACTCCAATCGGTTGCCAATGTTGATTGCTTCGGCACAGAACCCTGGCGTGATGGTACAGATCGCCGACAGCAATACCGCAGCCGACGTTTTCAAGAACTGCTGGTCGAAAATCATAGCTTTGGATTCCTAGGGAACGGGACGCGCGCGGTCAAACGTCTTGATGAACCTTTACGTCGCAGTCTTCTCCGACGTCTTCTCCTCGCTCGGCGGCTGGGCGGTCATGCGATAGAGCCGCACATGTCCGTCGGCGTGGGCTACCGCCAGACGTCGATTATCGGAGAGAAGATCTAGTCCGCGCGCTGCACTGGTTAACTTCATCGTGTGAAACGCCTTCTCCTCTTCGGGTTTATGGAACCACAGCTCGCCCTTGCCGCTGCGGTCAGCGATCGCTCCGATGAGGAAGTTGTCGGGATGAAAGCGTACACCCCACGCGACTCCTTTGACGTTGTCATCAGCTGATTTGACTTGTTTGATTTCCTTGCCGCTCTCCCAGTCGAACAAGACAATGATCGGGTCTTGAACGCCGGCGAACGAGTTGGTCACCTTGCTGATTCCCGCACTTGCCCATTGGCTACCGTCGGATTTGAAGTGCAAGTCGCGAGAGCCGCCCATGTCGGCAGCGAACTTGTTGTCGTAGCCTGTCATGATACTCGCATCGATGCTCTGCTTGTGGCCGCCTGATACCAGATCCCAGATGTTGATTCCGCCCATTATATCTTGCGAAACCAAATGCTTGCCGCCGGGATGAAAGTCGACGCCGTACACGTGTCGCGGATGACCTGCAAATTCCTGCACGAGCTTACCGTCGGCGAGGTTCCATACTTTGACCAACAGGTCGTTTCCGCACGTGGCTAAATACTTTCCATCAGGACTCACACGAACAAAACGCGCCGAACCCTGGTGTGCGTGAATCGTTTGTAGCGGCGTTGGGTCAGCCTGGGACGTATCCCAGACGTTGATGACCCCGCCCCAGCAAGCCGTAAACATACGATTGCCATCTGCGGAGAAGTCGATCGAACGAACCCAGCTTTTGTGGCTTTTGAACGTTCGCCGATCGCCACTTTCGAGGTCCCACAGTTGGACATCGAGATCTTCGGCACCGGCCGCTGCAAATCGATCCGTCGGATCGACACGGATGGTCGTCAGAGCAATCTCATGCTTGAACTCAGCGATCTGATGTGTCTGTGTCGGATCGATCGCGTTGAGGTCGATAGTGGCTTCGTTCGGTGCATCGGTGGTCATACCAGCAACTCCTTAATCGATTCGGCCGACGGATCACCAATCGGAATCGAGCGTCCCGGCATGTCGTGGTCCGCAGTTGAATCGAGCCCGACCGCTTGCAAATAGGTGTGAAACAGATGGCCTGCATCAACTTCACGATCGGCGACAGCAGTACCCGTGTCATTCGTCTTACCGATCACGGCACCGGGTTGAATGCCGCAGCCGCCAAGTGCAACCGACCAAGCCGTTCCCCAGTGATCGCGGCCGTAACGCACATTCACTTTCGGCGTGCGACCAAACTCCGAATAGATTACGACCAAAGTGCTCTCCAACATGCCTCGGGCCTTCAAGTCGTCGAGCAACATACAGAACGGCTTGTCGAACTCGCCGAGTTGCTCGAGATGGAAGTTGAAATTCTCGGCATGCGAATCGTAACCATGGTGAGTTACTTTGACGCAAGCGGCACCGTTCTCCAAAAGGTTTCGTGCCAGCAGGCAGTAGCGTCCGAAGTCGTGCGTTCCGTAACGATCGAGGTCCTGTTTCGACGCCCGGCCTTCGAACATTTCCTTGCGACTCATCAGCTTCGCAGCCTGTTGGTACGAAGCGTCATAGGCTTCGGTCAGAGCTTTCGAACGTCGCTCGACGAAGCGCTGATTGAACTGAAGTCGAAGTTGATCACGGCCGGCGTCGGCCAAAGCATCAACGCCTTCGGGCGGGGCGAGGTTGCCTGGCGGTTTGACTCCTTCAAGTTTCAGTTGGCCGTGCCTCGCACCAAGAAACGCCGCACCACCCGCGACGTCGGTAATGCCGCGAGTGGAAACGTGAACGTAGCCGGGCAGCTGGCTGTCCGCTGGCGTCAAGTATTTCGAAGCGACCGCGCCGACGTACGGAAAGTCTCCGACGCGGCGTCCCTTCTCCATAAACTGGCGACCTTGCTCATGATCGTTGCTCTTGATGTTGATACTTCGCACGATCGAAAGGTTATGCATCCGTTGAGCGATGTTCGGCAGCAGCTCAGAAATATGAATGCCGGGGACTGAGGTTGGAATTGCCTGAAACGGTCCTCCGTGTACGGTGCCAGGCTTCGGGTCCCACGACTCCAGCTGGCTCACACCACCTTGCAGGAAGACTTGCAAGATACGTTTCTCTTGGCGCTTGAGTTGGACCGCCTGTGCGTGATGTCCAAGCACGCCCATCCCAATGGCACCGGCAGCAGCGCCACCAAGAAACTGGCGTCGAGCCATCACATGTTCGAGTGGATTACAACCTTGGTTTCTTCGCATCGTCTTTCCCTCAATGTCGTTGTTCTATCGGCGAAAGAGTGCGTTCTGTTCGCGGAGCGAACAACGACTATCAATGATTGAATCGGAACTCAGCAGACGAAAGAGCAGCCCATACAAGCTGCTCGATGGCCGCGTCCCGGTTCTCTTTGTACTCTTCTAAAAACATTGTTACCTGTTGAACTTCCTCGGCGTTCGGTGGTCGCGAGAACACCGAAAAATAAAACTCGTCGACCAATTGAGGGCCATCGAGCGTCGCGAGGTGAGCTGTAAGCCGCTGGCCGCTTGGTTCCAGCCAATTTTGCAGCTCCGCTCCATTCCGCAAGAATAACGCTTGATTTGCCGACGCGTCAAATTGCGAGGTCTGAATCCCCGCGACACCGAAGAAGCCGACGAAGGTGTCAACGTGGCTCTTGAGCGAGTCGTGCAATGCCTCCTCCTGCCAAAGCAGGTCCTCGATTTGTGCCGGATCGTTCTCCGCGTCGGCCAAAAGATACTGCGTCTTCAGATCGTCAAGCGTTGCATCCGTCAACGAAGTGGCTTGCATCATCGACCACGCGAGTTGTTCGGGCGTCAACGGCTTTAGTAACGCCACCGCGAAACGGTCGTCAGCTAAGTTCTCAGCTCCAACCTTGTATAGGCTGCTTCGCTGATACGTCTTCGTCAGGGCCAATTCTCGAAGTAGGTAGCGCACGTCGTAGTTGTGTTCGTGAAATTCTTCGGCCAACAGATCGAGCAACGCGGGATGCGAAGGCGGATTCCCCGAATGCGACATATCAACCGGCTCGACGATTCCGCGGCCCATCATCATCGCCCACAA
The DNA here is from genome assembly GCA_014381825.1 of Planctomycetota bacterium. Taxonomy (GTDB): domain Bacteria; phylum Planctomycetota; class Planctomycetia; order Pirellulales; family Pirellulaceae. The sequence goes on along the minus strand of JACNKX010000150.1, from coordinate 12,438 downwards.
TCGATTGACGATGTTCCGACGAAACGCAACGTTCGATGAATCCGTCATGGCCAATGCCAATTGCAATCGCCGGCTGTACACAGGGACCGAGCGAACCTTCTTGTCTGGCTTGACGGTATAGGGTTCGTCCGCGAGAGGCGGATCTTCGATCGGCGGCAACTCCAGCACTCGCGGCGCGGTCTCGTCGGACTCGCTCGTAAAGACCGACGTAAACTTGACCGTTCCGTCCGCCTTCTCGCCGATCGAGGCTTGCTTCGATTCAGGGTCAGTGAATAAGTAGCTGCGATTCAGAAACGCAGCCAGTCCGTGGTAATGGCGTTGGAGATAGTCGTCGATGTTGGGATGATCATGACATTGGGCACATTGCAAATCACGTCCGAGGAAGATCCGCCCCAGGTCGCGCGTCATGGCGTCGGTTTTGAGTTCGCGATCCAGCAGGAACTTGGCGGCCGGTCGTGATTGTTCGTCGCTGCCATCAGCGGTCAGCATTTCGGCCACGAGTTCGTCCCACGGTTTACCCTCGGCAAAGGATTGCCGGAGGAAGTTTCGCCATTGGTCTGCTTTGATGTGTTTGTCAGGCCGCCGTTCCATCAACATCGTGTCAAACGCATATTGCATTCGCCGCGCGTGGTGGGGTGAGCCGAGCAACTGGTCGATCAGCTTGGCACGCTTGTCAGGCGATCCGTCTGCTAAAAACTGTCGCGCCTGCTCGGCACTAGGAATCGTGCCAGCCAGATCAAGGTAGAGTCGTCGAGCGAATGCTGCGTCGCCAGCGTCGTCGGCCGCTAGGTTTTCGAACTCAGTGAGTCCCGCGCCGATCGCGACGTCGATCCGCTGGTGGAGCGGAGATTCAGCACCCCATGAACTCGCAGCGGACAGCGAGATTACGGTAGCACAGCACAGTGTATTCAAAGAGCGTTGCAACTTTGAAGAATGGGCCTTCCAGGAATCAACGGGAGTCATGGGGCAGACCAAGCGGGGCGGGGTTCATTTAGCGGGCAAGTGTCTACGCCTCAGTCTATCCGACAATCGATGACGACACCAACTGAATCTCCCGTCAGCGGAACGTAAGTGGTTACTCTACTGATCTTAAGACATGTTATCCTAAGACGTAATCACTCAAAGACCGAGGTGTTCGAGCAATCGTCGATAGCTCTCATGACGCGACTTGTATCGGGCGACTCGCTTCGCGCGTACGCCGCTTTGTTCCGGATCCAAGGGGCGAGAAACACCCATCATCGCGCCCGCGTCGAATCCGCCGGAATGCGTGATCGAGGGGATACTGGCAACGCCGAGCCGTTGCAGCTTCGGCGACATGTGACAATCTGCACATTGTTGAAACAGGACTTTCTTTCCGTCAAAGCCCCAGTCGGGGGCGGTCGCCTTCAGGCCGCCGATGGCCACTCGATATTGCAGTTCGTCTTCTGGCTCGCGTTCCAGGCCGCCTGACTTCAGCCTATCGAACAATAAATGCCGCTTCATTCGGTAGTCAAGCACGTTGATTCCGACTCCCGTGTTCGTTGTCGGCTCACTCGATCCGTCGAGGTTGCGGAAGACTCGAAACTGAAACGATTCCACGATGCGAGTCGGAACCGGGCGCAATTGCTCGTCCATCGACATCATCAGTTGTAGCAGAACGACTTCCGTACCAACCGGAATCTGCGGCGCGGTTGTAGGTGGTGGGATAAATCCGAACTGCGCGGCCCGCTTCCAGTCGATCGCCTTTTCTTCGATTTCTTTTAGATAGTCGACGACCTGCTGTCGACCTTCCGGAAAGCGATAGAAAATGCGGTAATGCGAACGGCCCTGCAGCGACCTCGCGTGGAGCGAGATGAAACGATCCATAATGTCTTCGTGCATCTTAGGATAATAGAAGTCGATTTCGACCCACTCGTCCGGCTCGGTGAGCAGCCCACGCGGCAAGTAATCGACCGCGGAATCGAAGTTGTGATCTGACACAAACTCGCCTGAATTGATCGCCAGAGGATACGTGTCAGGTAGTTGCTCGAACTCGCGTTGCGTCAACTTCAATTGCTCAATACACCGTGCGATCTTTCCACACAACGTATCGCGTCGCAACCGAGTTTGTAGATCACTAATGCGTCTGATGTTCAAATCGATGAGATGGTCATAGACGGCCCACAGATCATGTTGAAAGACAGCTCGCTTCAAGGGCTCCTTGATTAGTTTCGAGCCGTCCGCCTTCAGGAACTCGTCAAGCAGCGGGTTGACTTTCCGTGAGACGGCTTCACTCGACCAGTACGTCGTCTTGCCCCATGCCAAGAACTCGATCACATCGCCACCTTCGTAGCGGACCGTCTCCGGTTGTTCTTCAGTCGCAGGAAGCGCTCGCGGACGAATATAGAAGGCGGCAAACAGCCCGTTCCACAAGTGCTGTGGATCAGCATCGTAGATCGGCAAGGGTGTGTCGCTCTTTAGCGTTCCTCGCAGAATTCCGTCGTGATGAAAGTACGTACTGAGATCGCCAGCGAATACAGAGGATTTCCCCGCCATCACCGCAGCAATCATCATCAATCCAACAGTTACGATGCGACGCATTGCAGTGGACCTTCCGTTCATTTCGCGTTGTGTATCGGAGTCGTCTTCAATCTTAGCAGCGGTGTAAGTCAGGCGGCGTTTACTTTCGACGTGCGATAGAAAGACAGTTTAGTCGATATGCGCCACGAAATGGCGCCGTTGCCAGGCGATCATGTGGCGAACGACCTGGTTTTCAGGGTAAGATTTGAACCAGAGCGATGATCGACGAGTGCAAGAGAAATTGTTTATGAACTCTAGACGCGATTTCTTCGGACCATCACCGTCCGTCTCTCGAATCGGGCTCGCCCTAATCGTTTTCGGCTCGGTGGCGGCGTACTCGCCGACGCACGCCGACGATAGCACCGGATCACTGGACGCACTGGCGAACCAAAGTGTGGTCGCGTTTGATGCGTTCGACTACTCACTCGGCACGATGCGAGGAGCGGACGGTGGAGTTGGCTGGAAGCAGTCGTGGCGGTGGTCCCGCGTTGCACCTGCGGTCGTGGCTGCACAACCTTCGACATCCCCGAACGCGTTGCAGCGGAGTCTCTTGATTCAGGGGACCGGTACACGTAACAACCCGCTGCGGCGAGAACTGAGGGAGCCGCTCACGCGAAAGGAAGTCTTCGTTCGCTTCGACTTGCATTATCGAGACGTTCCAGTGAACAATCCGACGAAGATTGATCCGGAGTTCTTTGTTCTGTGGTTGGACCGACTGGACGGTGGTGATCGAGCGACCCACGCGTCGAATGTTCCGAACATCGGAGTGCATCTCGCGGACCGAGGACCCAAGAAGGGGAAGAATGTCTTCATGGTTCGTATCGGTCCCGCGCATACCGCGTGGAGCAAGATTGAACTTCAAGCGAATCGGACCTATCAAGTCGTGGGTCGCCTCTCCAAATCCGGCGACGGCGCAAGGGCGGATTACGATCGATTCGATCTGTGGGTCGATCCAATGCCCGTGGACATCGGATCTCCGGCGGCCACCGTTTCTGGCGCGCAGAGCATCGGCATCATTCAATGGATCGGCTTTGCTACCGGTCTGAAGACTGAGCCAACCGATCGGATTCACGTCACGAATTTGATCCTTGGTAAAACATGGCAAAGTGTTGTGCATACCTCTGCTACGTTAATCGCCGCAAAAGACAGTCCAGATCACGACGGAGTTGTCTGGGACAAGCCGGTTGATTTCAAACGAGATGTCTATCCCCTACTGAAGTCCCGTTGCTTTGAATGTCATTCGGGAGAGAAGCCGGAATCCGGCTATCGGCTCGACGTGCATCGAGAGCTTCTGGGGTACAGCAGCGGCGAGGTGCTTGCCGAACCCGGTCGCAGTCGGGCGAGCCGGTTGGTCGAGGTGATCAGCGCGAAGTCTGACGAACACCGGATGCCGCCCGATGGTGCTGAGCCGCTGGCCGGCGAACAGATTGCGATGCTGCGAGCGTGGATCGATCAGGGTCTGAAATGGGATGATAAACTCCTGCCGCCACTGAAGGTCGAATCCGACCATTGGGCATTTCGACCGATTCCACGCGCCGAGGTTCCGGTGATCAACAACGTCGAGTGGGCGCGGACTCCGGTCGACACCTTCATTGCCAAGGCGCACGCCAAGGCCGGACTGCAACACGCCGAGCAGGCAACACCAAACACATTGGTTCGGCGATTGTATCTCGATCTGATCGGGTTGCCGCCCACGCCAAAAGAAGTCGACGCGTTCGTGAAGGACGACTCACTGGAAGCCTACGAGCATCTCGTCGAACGGCTTCTTGATTCACCACACTATGGCGAGCGTTGGGGCCGCTATTGGTTAGACCTAGCGCGATGGGCGGAGAGCCAAGGTTATCAGCATGACTTTGTGCGACCGTACGCGTGGCGGTATCGCGATTATGTCATCAACAGCTTCAACAAGGACAAGCCCTACGATCGGTTTCTAAAAGAACAGCTCGCGGGCGACGAACTGCAACCGTATTCAGACGACAATCTGGTCGCGACGGGATTTTTAGGAGCGGCTCGCATCAGCGGTAATCAAGAAGACGACGGCATTCAGCGGAACGACGTGCTGGTTGATATCGTCAATGCGACTGGGAGCGTGATGCTGGGACTGACGCTTGAATGCGCTCAATGCCATAACCACAAGTTCGATCCCGTTAGCCAGCGAGACTACTACCGACTGCAAGCTTTCTTCGTCAAAGGACAGCTTGGAAATCTGTCGCTACGGGAAAGCGGCGTGTCCAACCCCACGGATCTTGAGCGATGGATTCCAAAGCCAGCCCATGATTATTACGCGAAGGAAGTTAAATCACTGGCCAAAAAGCGATTGTTCGCGCCGACGGAGAAGCCGCACACCTGGGGCTATCTCTCCGCTGAAACGGGAGACCCGGGCATCGAGCGATACCCGGTCGTGAATCGCCGACCGATCCCCTGGCGACCGATGGTGTTAAAAGACGCGGAAGCCCGAATGCTAGTTCGGGGTGACGTGTCGAATCCAGGCCCACAAGTGCGAGCGGGCTGGCCGGAGGTTTTGGGAGCAACACCGAGTTCACTCGGCGAGAGGTCACGCTCGGCACTCGCCGACTGGATGGCTAATCCCTACAACCCGCTTGTGTCTCGAGTTTGGGTCAATCGACTGTGGCAGTATCACTTTGGTCGGGGCATCGTCGAAACGGCAAGCGACTTTGGCGTCGAAGGCGCCGAGCCGACGCACCCGGAGCTACTTGATTGGCTGGCGACGCAGTTGATCGACAACGGTTGGAGCACGAAACACATTCATCGTCAGATCGTTTTGTCCAGCACTTATCGACAAGCACGCAAACACAACGAAGCCAATGCAGTGATCGACCCCAACAACAAATTGTACTGGCGCTGGCCGCGCCGCCGCTTGGCAGCCGAATCCATCCGCGACTCTGTATTGGTCGCTACAGGCGAACTGGATCGGTCGTTAGGCGGCGTCAGCATTCCTCCAGAGACGGAAGAACGAAACCTTCGTCGGACAATCTATTTGTTCCAGCAACGGAGTGCCATGCCGTCAGTGATGGAGATGTTCGACGCACCAACGGGAATCGCCAGTTGCTCGCGACGTTCGGTTTCAACCGTCGCTCTGCAACCGCTATTCATGCTGAACAGCAAGTTCATGGCGCGACGTGCGACCGCCCTCGCGAAGTCGGTTATGGAAGTCGCCGGTAACGAGATGGACCGTCAAATTACAGTCGCCTTCCAACGCACGCTATCGCGCGAACCGGAATTGGATGAGCTGGCAATTGCGAGAACGATCCTCGGCTCCGAAAACGAAGACAGCCCGTCGAGCAGTCGCCTCATGCAGCTTTGCCATGCTCTATTGAATCTGAATGAATTCGTCTATATCCCGTAATTGTGAACCGACAGATATGCTGATTAACCGCCGAGCCATGCTACAGGAAAGTGCTCTGGGTTTTGGCTCCCTAGCGCTAACTTCGATGCTCTGCGATGAAGCCCATGCGAAAGAGCGCGCGTCGCTCGATCGTTCACAGCTACATCACCGGCCCACGGCTAAGAGCATCATTTTTCTGTTCATGTCTGGAGGGCCGGGCCAGACTGACACGTTCGATCCGAAGCCAGCGCTCTCGAAGTTGGACGGACAACGCGTTCCCGATTCGATTGCTGCGACCGTTCCGAGTATTCCCCGCTCGGGTGTCGACTCGAAACTGTTCGGATCGCCATTCTCTTTCGATTCGTACGGCGCGAGTGGTATTCCCGTCTCTAGCCTGTTCCCGCACACGGCGAAGATGGTCGACGATTTATGTGTCGTGCGATCGTTGAACCATCGCGTTCCGGTTCATGGTCCTGGCGAATGCATCGCGTTGACAGGGACGGGCGTCGGTGATCGGCCAAGCATGGGCGCGTGGATGAACTACGGATTGGGGAGCGAGTCGGAGGATCTCCCAGGCTTTATGGTGTTCCTGTCAAACGTCACCGGCCCGCCACCTCAGTTGCCTGGCTGGGGCGCGGGATTTCTGCCGGCTCGATATCAGGGAACGCTTGTCGATGGCAACAAGGGCGTACCGTACACCGAGATGCCGGGCGGCTACACGGAATCGAACCGACGCCGGCAACTCGACTTCATCAACGAAATGAATCGGCGGCACTTGCAGCGGTTGGGCCCCGATTCGGAACTTGAAGCGAGGATCTCATCTTACGAACTTGGCTACCGGATGCAGGCGTCGGCTCCAGAGGTCTTTGATCTGTCGAAGGAATCTGCCCAGATACACGAGTTGTATGGGCTCGACCAAAAGGAGACCTCCGAATTCGGAACACACTGTTTGCTTGCGCGGCGATTGGTCGAACGCGGCGTGCGTTGCATTCAACTCCGCAACGGCGGCTGGGACGCTCACTCCAGTCTCAAGTCGAATCATCTGAACGGCGGAAAGAGCACAGATCAGCCAATCGCAGCATTGCTCGGCGATCTCAAGCAACGAGGGTTGCTAGAAACGACGCTCGTTGTGTGGGGCGGAGAATTCGGTCGGACTCCGACGATCGAAGGAACGAGAACTGGCGCCAGCCGAGGCAGAGATCATTCGCCAGCCGGTTACACGATGTGGCTTGCCGGTGGTGGCGTGAAAGGCGGACGAATCATTGGTGCCACTGACGAACTTGGTTATGTTCCCATGGAGCGACCGCTCACACCGGCCGACATGCATGCGACGTTGCTGCACGCTCTAGGCATCGACCAGCATCGGCTGTCTTTCAATCACAACAATCGTGAGGAAATCGCGACTGTATTTGGTGGGGAAGTCATTCAAGATGTCTTCGGGTAGAAAATCGGAATGATATCTTTTCTACAGAACTCTGAAAGCAGTCAGCCATGAGGATCAGCCAGCTCTTCATTTTGGAAGTCGCGATTGCGGTGACGCTGTCGCTCCTAACGGGCGATGCATCTAGTCACGCCGAAGCGTTGCCGCCGGAAGTCGAAGCAAAAATCGAGCGACTTGTGTTGAAGCTAGTCGATCAGACCGGCGCTCCAGGTCTTTCGGTTGCCGTCGCCAGAAACAATCAGCTTTGCTACGAGAAAGGATTCGGTCTGGCCGACATCGAACATCAAGTGCCAGTAACGCCGGAGACACGCTTTCGCACCGCTTCGATCGCAAAATCCATGACGGCAGTGGTTGTGATGTCGCTCGTGGAAGACGGAGCGATCGCTTTGGATACCGAAGTTCAGCACTACTGCCGCGAGTATCCAACCAAGCGCTGGCCAGTGACAACTCGGCAGTTGCTAGGTCACCTCGGCGGCGTTCGTCATTACAAGAATGGAGCTGAGACGAAATCGACTCGGCATTTCTTCAGTCTCAAATCGGCTTTAAGCACTTTCGCCGTTGATCCGCTGCGGCACGAACCGGGGACGAAGTATCTGTACAGCACCTTCGGATACAACCTGCTGGGTTCGGTTGCCGAAGGCGCGAGCGATCGAACGTTTATGGATTTACTCGAACAAAACGTCTTCCGACCGGCTGGCATGAATTACACAGTCGCCGATGATCAGTTTGCTCTGATCGCGGGTAGAACCAGCGGCTATTTGCGTGCGACGGGCTCGTTGTTGAAGGATCTTCCTGCCGGTCACAAATTGCAGGAAGGCAAGATCTATAACGCTTCGCTACATGACACGAGCATGAAGATCCCAGGCGGCGGATTGCTTTCCACAGCTCCCGACTTGGTTCGATTCGCCATCGCCGCGAATTCGGGGAAACTGCTCAAGGCAGAAACGCTGGAGCAGATGTGGACAACGCAGCAGACGACCGCCGGAAAGAAGACAGGATATGGTCTTGGATGGCAAGTTGGCATGCGTTCCGGGCGCAAAGTTGTGTCGCATGGCGGCGGTCAAGCGGGAACATCCACGATCCTACTGCTCGTCCCCGAGACTGGCACTAGCGTCGCGATTATGTGCAATCTTCAGGGAGCCGGCCTCCGCAACACGGCGGCAGCGATCGCCGATGTCGTTCAACCACCCAAGGCTCCGCTGGACTACTCGAAGGCGATAGAAAAACTTCGATCAGCGATTGGGCACGAAGTTGATCAAAAGCAACTACCCGCACTGTCCATCGCGTTGGTGGATGAAGATCGCGTCGTTTGGGCGGAGGGGTTCGGCCATCAGGATACTGATGGGAAGGTAGCTGCAACCGCAGAAACTGTCTATCGCGTTGGTTCCGTGTCCAAGCTGTTTACGGACATCGCCGTGCTGCAACTGGTTGAAGCAGGAAAGCTCGACCTGGACGCGCCAGTTCAAACTTACCTCCCAGACTTTAAGCCAAAGAACCCCTACGAAGTTCCACTGACGCTGCAACAGATGATGTCGCATCGGTCTGGTCTTGTGCGAGAGTCGCCGGTGGGCAACTACTTCGATCCAGAAGAACCGACGCTGGCGGCCACCGTGGCGAGCTTGAACGAAACGTCATTGGTCTATAAACCAGAAACAAAGACCAAATACTCTAACGCCGCGATCGCCGTTGTTGGTGCGGTACTTGAGAAGCAACTTGACAGATCCCACCCAGAGCGTGTTCGGCAAACAATTCTTACTCCGCTGAAAATGCACGGTAGTAGCTTTGTTGTCACGCCCGCCGCGAAATCGACACTGGCTACGGGTTGGATGCGGACGTATGACGGCAGACGGTTTGAAGCCCCAACTTTCCTACTGGGCACCGGACCGGCGGGCAATCTGTATTCGAGTGTCATTGATCTGTCGAGGTTTCTGACTTGCCTTTTCGACGACGGGAAGACGGACGGCGGTCAGATACTCAAGCCCGAAACACTCGATTTAATGACAACACCCATCAAGGACGCTGACGGCAAGTCGCAGGGATTCGGACTCGGCTTTCATATCCAGGAGCTTGACGGTCACACAAAGATTGGTCACGGCGGTGCCGTGTACGGATTTTCGACGCAGTTAGAAGCACTTCCGGAACGCAAGCTGGGTGTCGCTGCCGCATCCTCGCTCGATGGCACGAACGGAGTCGTGCGGCGACTAGCGGATTACGCGTTGCGATTGATGATCGCCGCGCAAGACGGCAAGCCCTTACCGACTTACCGCACAACCGGGGCTATACCACCTGAACGCGTAAGCGAGCTGATCGGAACCTTTCGCGAAGTCGACGGCGATCGATTCGCTCGCATCACGGAGCTGAACGGTGACGTGTTCATGCAACGAGGCACGTTCCAATACCAACTGCGTGCCGCGACGGATGACGGCAGCATCATCACTGACGATGAGATTGGCTTTGGGACCAAAGTGAAGCTTCAAGACAACGACCGGCTCGTTGTCGAAGACACAATGTTTCAGCGCGCCGAAGATAGACCGCCAGTCAACATTGCTGATCGTTGGAAAGGATTGATCGGCGAATACGGCTGGGACCACAACACGCTATATATCTTGGAAGATGCTGGGCAGCTTTACGCGCTGATCGAGTGGTTTTACTACTATCCTTTGAAGGAAGTTAGTGAGAACGTATTCGAATTCCCTGATTACGGCCTGTATCATGGCGAACGCCTGACGTTCACTCGCAACGCAACAGGCGTCGCCACGGAAGTCAACGCCGCCGAGGTGAATTTCGTTCGTCGCGAAGTCGGCACAAAAGACGGTGGTACTTTCAAAATCACGCCGGTCAGACCAATCGATGATCTCCGCGCTAGTGCTCTTGCTGCGTCGCCGCCACCCGAACAAGGTGATTTTCGCGAAACTGAGCTGGTGGAACTTGTGTCACTCGATCCAACGATCAAGCTCGACATTCGATACGCGACTACGAATAATTTCACCGGAGCGGTCTTTTACAAACAACCTCGCGCCTTGATGCAGCGACCGGCCGCAGAAGCCGTGGTGCGAGCGAACAAGCGACTGCAAGAGCGAGGTCTTGGTCTGCTGATTCACGACGCCTATCGCCCTTGGCACGTCACGAAAATGTTCTGGGATGCGACGCCGACCGAATTGAAAGACTTCGTTGCCAACCCAGCGAACGGATCTCGACACAACCGCGGGTGTGCGGTTGACCTGACGTTGTACGACTTGCAGTCTGGTGAGCCAATTCAAATGGTCGCGGGCTACGACGAATTCTCACCACGTTCCTTCCCCTTGTATCCCGGCGGAACGAGTCAGCAGTGTTGGTATCGCGAGTTACTCCGCCGCGCAATGGAAGCGGAAGGATTCACGATCTACGAATACGAATGGTGGCACTTCGACTTCAAGGACTGGAAGAAGTACCGTATCGGTAACCTCGCTTTTGAGGAGTTCCCGAAGAAGTAATGCTGCACGCAGGTTCCCATCGGTCAGATTCCCAATTCGGCGAGCACGGACCGCCGACCGACGGATAGAGTCGGGGGTGAAATTGCATTTAGTCTGTCGCGCATCTGCTTCTACACGATGTATCGGCGAATCATGAATGGACAAGGCAATCCGAATCGACTGACACCAAGAAGTCGTACAAGTCCGCAACCGGGTCGAAATCTTTGTTCTTTCCGATCAAAGTCTCGGTGTTCGTGGAAATCGTCGCACCCGCAGTATTCCGTATTGCAAACGCGGCACTCCGGCCACCAACCAGATTCGGTCGTGCGGGACAATGGACACCGAAAGCCGGGGCAGTAGCGGCGATACGTCCCTCGCGAACGTGCCACCGAGCAGGATGCAGCGGAGTGCCTCACAATGGTGGCAAGTATCGTTCGGAAACCAGTCTGCGACGGCTAAACTTGTGATGTCTTGCATCGGCGGACCTAGCACAGGAGCCAAAAGAATCCTGTCCAGAATCGCGAAGTGACCTTACGGGCCTTGCCGGTGATGAATCTGTTGACAAGATCCATCTACGCAAGCGAGGCTTTTTTGCATATGTCATTTTGGCTCAGCGACTTGCGAAAGAACTAAGTGCCATTCGAGTTGTCATCCTGTGCGAGCAGCAGGAAAGCGATTGCGCGCACCGGACGCGCCTTCCGGTATACTCCGAGGCAATCAATAGTTCAGCGGCGGGTCGACGCGCGATTGCTCGAATCCTGCATACGCTGGCTATGTGTGAAGGTGAATGGAAGTCGATATTGAATCCGTCCGCAATCTGAACGACCCCCGACCAGCGCGGAAGAACTACACCAATGACAAGCCAGAAATTGCGAAACTACTTCTGCCATCACACAATGAATGGCGGAGAGAATGGTGACGGAACTGCTGTGCCACCGAGATACCTAGACTCTGCGAAAGAAGTAGTCGAGAACTCGCTGGACAGGAATATGCTGCCTAATTCATTCCGACACGACATTTGACGATAGCTCGCTGGAGAGTAGTTATGACGACTAACAACGATCCATTGGCCACCACAAAAGCTGAACTTCTCGAACTCGAACTCGAACTGACGCAACGCCTGGAAGAGATGGATCGCTCGGACAGCCGTCCGAAGATGGACAGTGCGGTCGGTCGTCTTACTTTTATGGACGAGTACCAACAGCATCAGATGGCTGAACACGGTCGTCGGAACGTTGAGTCTCAACTTGGACGCGTACATGCAGCGCTGGCGCGGGTCGGGGACGGCACGTACGGGAAGTGTGCCCGTTGCGGCGTTGACATTCCGCCAGAGCGATTGGAATTTATGCCCGAGGCGTCCCACTGCGTCCAATGCCACAGCCGTGCGTAGCGCTGAGATCGACAACATCCTCCGCCAACACTCAAGACATCATTGTGCGCATAGTTCTAACCGACATTGGATGTGTTTGTGTCATCTAAGACTGCGTTCGGCTTCGTAGACCGAGGCACTTTTGGAACGTCGCCCGCGTGCGACAGAGATTGCATTCCCAGTAGCCCGCGCTTCCAACCGAGGTGCTGTCGTCATGATCGCGCCGCAACCACGCTCGGACCGAACGTGAAACTCCGATCTCGCGCAGTCGTCGTGCGCGAAACGTGCCAGG
>JACNKX010000229.1 GCA_014381825.1 Planctomycetota bacterium | reverse complement strand
GCCAGTTGTTTCGATCCCGAGCAATTGTTGCCCTGTCCGTCTTTGTCGTTGCAATCGCTTCCGTAGAAGAGTTTCTTGTGGTGCCTATCCAAAAACGCGGCCGCATGGTCTTCGTCACGCTGCATCGCTCGTAATCCTGACCCGGCAGAGAGATCGCCGAAGATGTTGGGGAAGTCGCGCAATAGAGAGTCGGTAATGCCACCGGGAGTAACTGGCGTGTTCGGGTACATTACCGCCTGATCGTGTCCGGCACTGATATTGCCCCACCAGGTCTGCGCGTGCCCGATAAAATTGACCGTCGGAAACTTCTCCAGGATTTTTGGTAATCGCTCGAAACCCATGTTGTAAGTCTTGTGCTGAAAGTGCATGAGGATGGGCACCTTCCAGGCTCGAGCGATTTCGTAGAGTCGAAGCATGGGTGGCGAGTCGATTTCCAGATGAAATTTGGATTCTCCAATCCCAATAGCGCCGCGTTCCAACCAGCTCTCGATTTTCTTAACGGCACCTTCTGAATCAGGAACTTCGTTGCAGAAGAATGCGTAGGCCGTCGGATGCTTCTCGACCAAACTGGCTGCCTCCTGCGTTCCGAACACATCGGCCGCCAAGCCGTTTCCCTTGCCATCCCGCGTCGACGCACGGTTCATCGGACTCCCAGCGGGTAGCAGGATGGTTTTGGCCACGCCCATCTGTTTTTGGTGTTTCACCAATGTCGCGTCCGGGCGATCACGAAAGTTCACATGCTGATGAACGTCGATTACGGGACCAGTCGTCTGATCGGCTGCGGGTAGTTGCGAGGCGCACGTGAGACTGGCAGTCGTTGCTACCGAATTTTTCAGAAATTGCCGTCGTTGCATGTTAAATGTCCCTTGGTGTTATTTCACAGAAGCCACCACCGCCAAAATTCCGACATTGCCGCATCAGCTTGTTTTTTGCCGGCACGTCCAGGGCCTCGATGAGTTTCCCGATAATCGTCCTGAATGGCCAGACTAACTCCAAAAACTCACACCTTCAACAAACATGTGTGTTTTTCGATCACGGCTGTCGCCGATCCGACCGATTTACCGGCTACTTAAACTTTGTCAGCATTTTCTCGGCGACGAGGCGATGGCCGGCATCGATGAAGTGATTGCCGTCGTAGGTCAGGATGCCACTGGGTTTGTTTTTCCTGTTGTTCTTCACCCAGTAAGCCACGAACGCCTTGCGGAGGTCGTTGAGAGGAACTTGTTTCTTCAGGGCAACTTGGCGGGCGGTCTCGGCAAAGACCTCTAATCTCTCGTCATGGGGATTCGTCCCGTCGTGCTTTTCACCCACGCTCGTCAGCGTACATTGGACCACCTTAATGTCGGCTTCGCGTAAGCGGTCGATGAGATCCTCAAGACCCTGCCTGAACTTCTCGGAGGTCATCTCGCTGCGGGCATCGTTGCAGCCGATCTGGATCACAACGATCGTGGGCTTCTTGGGAAAAACACTTTTCTCCAACAGGTTGTGCAGGGTGTACACCGTCCCGCCTCCCGTAGAGGCCCAGTAGACTTCGATCTCCTTGTCCTTGTGTTTTTCCTGCAGCGTCTCCTCGACGATCCGCACGTAACCTTTCTTGACTTGTTTTTTGGGCTCTTCCTTACCTGCCAGATAAATCAGCGAATCGCCCACGAAGAGGATTCGATCCCCCTTTTTCAGTTCCACCTGCTTCTTGAGCAGAGAGTCGAGACTTTCTTCGGCGAGTGCAGATCCAGGGGACTGAGCCAAGAGGGTTCCGATCGAGAATGCACACAGGAGACACAGGTAACGTGATGCGAACATGGTATGGCACTCCTACTACAGCGGGTAATGGGTTGCTGGGATCGACTAGTCGTTGATCAGTTCGTCAAGGTCGTGTCGTTATGGTCTCGATAGCCCAGACTCCGATTGTAGCCTCCAATCCGTCACCAGTCACAAACGCCGCAGCCGTACTGAACGAGCGGTAGCTCGTATTCACGACCGGGCGTTGCCCGGCGTTTCTAGGCTGTGATTTTTTTGGGCATGGCAGTTCGATTCCAGTGACCAACGGGAACGGGCTATCCAAGAACGAGCGGTAGCTCGTATTCACGACCGGGCGTTGCCCGGTGGAATAATTGACTGATATGATCTTCGGATGTTAGGCTTCCTCGCAAGCCGGGAGCCGTTGACCCTGGCGAGACGCTCAGCTCCCTACATTCGACAGGATACCTTATGTCCCTCGCTTCCACGCTCGTTGGAGAATACAGCAGCCGAACGCGTCGGTCGCGTGAACTCGCAGAAGAGGCTTTGGCGTCATTTCCCGGTGGGATTGTCCACGACGCGCGGTTTTTTCGACCACACCCGATCTACGTCGAGCGGGCCGCCGGTTCTCGAAAATGGGATGTGGACGGCAACGAGTATGTTGACTATGTAGGTGGCCACGGCGCGATGCTGCTGGGGCACGCTCATCCTCAAGTCACTGCAGGCGTGCAGCGACAATTAGAATACGGCACGCATTATGGGGCCTGCGGCGAACTTGAATTACGCTGGGCCCAATTGGTCCAACGTCTGATGCCGGCTGCCGAACTGGTTCGTTTCACCAGTTCAGGAACCGAAGCCACGTTGTTGGCGATTCGTCTGGCACGCGCGTTCACGGGTAAGGCGAAGATCCTCCGCTTCAACACACATTTCCACGGCTGGCATGATCACGCTGCGTTCGGGATCTCGTCACATCATGACGGCACGCCAACACCGGGAGTATTGACCGCGCTGAGTGAACAAGTGCTGCTTTGCGACCCGGGCGACATGGTCGAGGTCGAGCGTTTGCTGGCTGAAGGCGATGTAGCGGCCGTCATTTTGGAGCCGACAGGAGCCACATGGGGACAAGTCCCGTTCGCGGCGTCCGACCTGCATAAGTTGCGGGCGATAACTAGAAAACTCGACACGTTGCTGATTTTTGACGAAGTGGTGACCGGGTTTCGCTGCTCGCCGGGCGGCGCGCAGACGCTCTACGACGTCGCGCCGGATTTGACCACGCTCGCCAAGGTTCTGGCTGGCGGAATGCCTGGCGGAGCCGTCACGGGACGTCGTGACATCCTGAAATTGCTCGACGCCGAAGCCTGCCGTCGCGAGGGGCTCGAGAAAGTCCCGCATCACGGAACGTACAACGCCAATCCGGCATCGGCGGCGGCTGGCATCGCCGCTTTGACGATCATCGGTTCCACCGACGCGTGTGAGCGAGCGTCGAACTTTGCCGCTCGCCTCCGCAACGAACTGAACGTACTGTTCGAGCAAATAGGGTTCACCTGGCGTGCGTACGGGGCGTTTTCGGCTTTTCATATTTATGCGAGTGGGCACGACGAGCGAGTCGAGGTGGCCGAGTTGGACAGTGGGCGCTTTGACTACCGCAAGATCAAAGCAGCCGCTCAGCACCCGTTGATTCCCGAACTGTGCTTGGCATTACGAATCCACGGCGTCGACATCTTCGGCTGGCCCGGCGGCACGGTCTCGTCGGTCCACACGGATGAGGATTTAGAGCAGACCGTGGACGCATTTCGCAAAGCGCTGCAAGCGATTAAGTGATACTAATGGAGCGTTGAGTATGAGAGTCTTGAGCAAAGACGCCATGGAATTCTGGCATGAATTCGGCTACGTCATCATTCCGGAAGCCGCTCCACCCGCCAACCTGAAAGCGGTCGTCGATGCGATTTGGAAGTTTCAGGAAATGCAGCCCGATGACGCGGAAACATGGTATCGCGTTCCCGAACGACTGAATGGTATGCCGGAATTGAATGGTTCCGGAATGGTCGAGATGTACCACCATCCGGCTTTGTGGGCGAATCGACAGCTCCCCAGAATCCATGGAGCATTCGCCGACATCTGGGGCACTGAAAAGTTGTGGGTGACGATCGACCGCGCGAACTTGAATGTGCCCAATCGATCCGACTTCGAGTTCGGCGGGTTCATTCACTGGGACATCGACACATCCATCGTCCCGCTTCCGTTTGACGTACAGGGCACACTGAGCCTAACGGACACCACGGCAGGGCAGGGGGGCTTTCAGTGCGTCGCTGGCATGCCCCAACGTTTGGGGGAGTGGATCGCGACGCAGCCCGCCGCTCGCAACCCACAGCGGCCGGACCTAACCGACCT
>JACNKX010000151.1 GCA_014381825.1 Planctomycetota bacterium | reverse complement strand
AACAGCAACGTCAAGTATACTTTGATCTCATCGACGGTGATGGCGACGAAGCACTTCGCCGGCTCCCTGAAGGTGCGGTGGTCGTCGGCAGTGTGTTGGCGCAACGGGCCGCATTGAAGCTGGGAGACGTGATTCCATTGGAGACACGCGAAGGGACGCGGCAACTCCCTATCGTAGGCATCGCGAACGACTATCTGGCCGGAGGGATGACCATCTATATGCACCGCGCGGTGGCGGAGAAACTTCTTGATGTCCAAGGTGTCGATGCGTATGTCATTCAAGCGGACAACAAGCAATTGCCTGCGGTCGAAACCGCGTTGCAGGTACTGTGCAGCGAACATGGCTTGCTGCTGCAGTCGTACGCCGACCTGGTAGGCTTCATCGAACAGATGATGAGCGGCGTGATCGGCAGTCTGTGGGCCTTGCTCGCGTTGGGATTCGTCATCGCAGCGTTTGGACTGGTCAATACATTGGCAATGAACATCCTGGAGCAAACGCGCGAGATCGGTGTATTGCGAGTTGTCGCGATGACTCGCCGTCAAGTCCGCCGTACGATTCTGGCTCAGGCCACGATGATGGGCCTAATCGGTCTGACTCCTGGTGCGTTGATGGGCTTACTGATCGCCCGTTTGATCAACCTGTCGACGCTTCCCACCACGGGACACGCAATTCAGTTCGTGTTCCGCCCTTGGCTACTGGCCGTGTGTTTCGCTGCCGCGTTCGTAATTGTGGTTGCCTCAGCTTATCTACCAGCAGAACGCGCTACCCGCTTGAAGCTGAGCAATGCCTTGCAGTACGAATGACGAGCGTGCTGGAAACGATCGCAGAAATGTGACGGCTCATTCTCGGTCAAGTCGGGGCGACATGATTCGAACATGCGACCTCCTGCTCCCAAAGCAGGCGCTCTAGCCAGGCTGAGCTACGCCCCGCGACTTGCCACACTCTAACGCCATCGTCCGTTTCGGGCAATCCGGCGGGAATGTTTTCTGAATAAGGTTTACAAACTTTTGCTTGTGTCTTAAATCCGTCTATCCGACCTCTCGTCCGTCAAGTTCGCCCCTCCCAAACCCGGCCCGAATTCGATCGAATTCATCCGCGCTGGAAAAGTGGATGATCATTCTCCCGCGACCACGAGCGGTTTGTTTAATCTCGACCTTGGTCCCCAGCGCGATTCGAAGTTCCTGTTCAAGAGACGCGATTTGGTCAGTCTTGGTTCGCTTTCGCTGAGCGCCACCGGTGGGGAACTGAATCGTGTCTGGTTCCGTCTTCTGAATATGATCGCTGACCGATTGTTCCGTATTTCGAACACTCATCCCTTCCGATTGGATTCGTTTGCAGAACTCGTTTTGTTCTGCCTCGTCGCCTAGCGGTAACAGTGCCCGCGCGTGTCCAGCCGTGATCACACCGCTACGAACTGCGTCCAGCACTGCGCCAGGTAACTCAAGCAATCGCATCAGGTTAGCGATCGTCGACCGATCAATTTTTAGCCGTTGGGCGAGATCTTCTTGGGTGCAATGGTGTTCATCTAGATAGCGTTTGAACGACATCGCCTTCTCGATGGGGTTCAGATCCTTACGCTGCAAGTTCTCGACAATCGCCAACTCGGCGACAAGTCGATCGTCCGCCTCACGCAGCCGCGCTGGGACGGTCGACCAGCCTGCCTGGATCGCAGCTCGCAAGCGGCGTTCTCCGGATATCAGCTGATAGCGATCACCGACGCGGCGAACAAGCACGGGCTGCAGCATGTCGTGCTCGCGAAGGCTTTCAGAAAGCGAGGCGATCTCTGGCTCACTGAACTCTCGGCGTGGTTGAAACGGATTGTCGTCGATCTCGTAGACGTTCAGATCGAATAAACCTGAGTTCGTAGAGATATGGCGAGCGGGAGTGCTAGCACCGTGTACGGACAAATCGCCTTTTGATGTGGCGGACGTCTCCGAATCGGTTGCGGCCTCTTCTTCGATTGACGTTCCCAACAATGCAGCGAGTCCACGCCCTAGTCTTCGGTCTTTACTCACGCTCCAGCACCTCCATGCAGAGTTCGATGTACGCACGCGTTCCCTTTGATCGAGGAGCGTAATCGATCGCCGAAAGCCCATGGCTGGGCGCTTCGGAAACGGTTACGTCGCGCGGTATCACCGTATCGAATACGATTTGGCCGAAGAAGTCTCGGACCTCAGCGTCCACTTCACGTGTCAATTCCAAGTTATGGTCATACATCGTCAATAAGATGCCGCCAAATTCGAGGCAATTCGAATCCTCTTGCATCACACGTCGAATTACCTGAATCATTTGTGTCAGCCCCTCCATGGCGAAGTACTCGCACTGGATGGGTATCAGGACCTCAGTCGAAGCGGTCAAAGCGGCTTCCGTGAGCCGTCCAAGCGATGGCGGGCAGTCGATCAAGACAAAGTCATAGGCGTTAACGCCGCCCGACAAATGGCTGCGAATGGTTTCAGCTTCGCGTTGCTCCAGCGTGTCTACGTCCTGAAAGCTCCGGCTTCCAGGCAGCAGGGACAGTCCCTTCGTGTTGGTCTTCCTCAACGACTCGCGCAGCGGATCTCGTGACACCAATGGATGTCTCTCCTCGGGTTGCTTACCGACAGCGGTCGTCGCGTTGCACTGGGGATCGAGATCGACCAATAGCGTCTGTCGCCCAGCCTTGGCAAACCCGACTGAGAGGTTAACGGCCGTAGTCGTTTTGCCCACGCCACCTTTCTGGTTGGCCACACACACAATTCGAGCCACACGCCACGCCTCCGTCCATTCTGCAGAAACTCGTTTCTGGAGTTGGGGCGCGGATTGTAACCAGACGCCGCCGATATCTGAAATGCCAGTTGCCAGGAAAGCGACTTCGCGCCTGCTTGAAGAGTTGCCGCAACGGCGCAGACTTGTTTCGGCCTACAAGACGCGCGTTTCACGTGAAACAAACAGTCAACGCGAACCTCCTGTTTCACGTGAAACGCGCATTTCCCGCTTTAGACGCATCTTCCTCAAACGCGTTTCACGTGAAACACGATAAACTCAGAGTGGGCCGCGCTTGGAAATAGCTAATCAAGCGGGTTGACGACAAGCCCGCTGAGCAGCTTTGGATAGAAGTACGTACTCTTCGCGGGCATCCGTTCGCCGTGTTCGCTGATTGACCGAATGTGGTCTAGTGTGGCAGGCATCACCAATGCCGCGAGCGGATATTTGGATCCGTCGTTGTCACCTTGGGTGAGGCCTTCGACGACTTCTTCGACCTGATGGACGTAGTTTGGTTTAGGCAGAACGGTCGCACCGAGTTGAGTTTCGAGAATCAGGCGTTGGAGGATACTGACTCCCAAGCCTTGCCAGTCCGAACTGTGATCGTCCGCGACCCCAGCCATCTTCGCCCGTCCAGCATCTGAGAGCGCTGCGACTGTCCATTGATCGTCCTCAGACGTGTAGAGGCCAAGTTTGCCTTGGTTGTTCTCGGTCGCGATGTCTTCCCAAATCTCGTGAGCCTGGCCAGGACCAGACCCACCAGACTGGCAATCAAACAAACCATCAAGCTTGGCTCGGAGCTGTCCAGAGGTCAGGGATTCGAGACCGCGGAACAGACGATGCGTTGGCAGCACGATCATTCCTGGATCGTTCATGCTGACGCACATCGTCATGACGAAGTTTGCTGAACTCGCTGGATCTAATGGGCCTTCCTCCGCCAGTTGATCGCGGAAGTTGCAGGCAGTCTCGTAACGGTGATGTCCATCTGCGACGAACATCGGCTTCGCTGCCATGGCCGATGACACACCGCCGATTACGCTGACGTCTGTGATGGGCCACAGCCGATGGACGACGCCAAGGTGATCAGTCGCCTCAAGCGGCGTGACGCCGATGATGGCATTTTCCAAAAGATTTTGAGCATTGTTTTCTTCGTCAGGATAGATGCCAAAGATCTGACTTAGGTTTGCGCGGCAGGCTTGCGTCAACTTCAAACGGTCGGCCTTCGCGGCAGCGTGCGTCTCTTCGTGAGGGTAGATCGTACCCTCGCCGAATCGCTCTAGGCCCATTCGTGCCATGAAACCCCGGCGCGTAAACGTCTCGTCGCCGTATTGAAACACTTGATGATAGACGTAGATAGCTGGAGAGGGGTCTGTTTGCAGAACGCCTTCTTCCTGCCAGTTCTTTAAGAATCGAGCAGCTCGCGAATATCGATTGTTACTGTCGTCGTCGCCGGGCTCGTCGCGATTAAGGATCAGCCGGATTACGTTTGACGGATGCCGCTTATACAGATCGTCTTGCAATTCGGGACCGATGACGTCGTATGGTGGTGCAATGACTTCGCTGAGCGAGCCAACATGGCCCAAGTCGTATCGAAGGCCTCGGAAAGCAGCGATCTGGGGCATCTTATACGGTCCTTTGTTGTTGCTGGCTTGTAATTCGTGAAGTGTCCATCATAAGACAGCGACTCCAAATGACCAATGACCGATGAGCAATGACCAAACGATACGAAAAAAGCCGCTGAAGGACCCAGCGGCTTCTGACGCTAAATGTAGCGAGTACGTCTAGTAGCGGTAATGATCTGGCTTGAAGGGGCCGTCGACTGGAATGCCGACATACTCCGACTGTGCCGCCGTCAGCTTCGTGAGCTTGACGCCAATCTTTTCGAGGTGCAACCGCGCCACTTCTTCATCGAGATGTTTGGGCAGTACATGGACTCCGATCTCGTACTTGTCTGCTTCGAGCCAAAGTTCTAGCTGAGCTAGAACTTGGTTCGTGAACGAATTCGACATAACAAACGATGGATGTCCTGTGGCGCAACCAAGGTTCACCAATCGTCCTTCGGCGAGAACCAGGATCGAGTGGCCGTCGGAGAACGTATAGCGATCAACGGGGCCGCCTTGATCCGCGTCGGATTTAATGTTCTCACGAACGACATCGCTCTGGCCGTTCAACCATGCCATATCGATCTCTAAGTCAAAGTGGCCGATGTTACAGACGATCGCATCGTGTGGCATTGCCTTCATGTGCTCGCCGGTGATGATGTCCCGATTTCCAGTCGTCGTGATAAAGACATTGCCTTCCGCTGCTGCCGCCTCCATCGTCGTCACTTCGAACCCTTCCATCGCGGCTTGGAGGGCGTTGATGGGATCGATCTCGGTCACGATCACTCGAGCGCCGTAGCTCCGCATCGAATGGGCACAGCCTTTTCCAACGTCACCATACCCGGCAATGACCGCCACCTTGCCAGCAATCATCACGTCCGTGGCTCGCTTGATCCCGTCAGCCAGAGACTCGCGACAACCGTATAGGTTATCGAACTTACTCTTCGTGACCGAATCGTTCACATTGATTGCCGGCATCTTTAATTCGTCGTTGGCGAACATTTGGTAGAGGCGATGGACTCCCGTTGTTGTCTCTTCGGACAATCCACGGATGTCTCCGAGTAGCTCCGGGAAACGCTGATGGACCATGGCGGTCAAATCGCCACCATCGTCAAGGATCAGATTCAGGGGCTTTCCGTCAGGGAAAAAGAGCGTTTGCTCGATGCACCAGTCGAATTCCTCGTCGGTCTCGCCCTTCCAGGCGTAAACTGGGACGCCAGTCGCGGCGATCGCAGCGGCAGCGTGGTCTTGGGTCGAAAAGATATTGCAGCTGCTCCAAGTGACCTCGGCACCAAGCTCGACCAGTGTTTCGATGAGCACAGCCGTCTGAATTGTCATGTGCAAACAGCCAGCAATCCTCGCTCCAGCCAACGGTTTCGTTGCGCCGTACTTTTCGCGCAGCGACATCAGCCCAGGCATCTCTTGCTCGGCGATGATGATCTCTTTACGACCAAACTCTGCTTGCGAAATATCCTTTACTTTGTACGGCAGACGACTCGTTTCAACCTGTGACACTATGATCTCCTTGGCGATAGCTCGGTGCGCGGCGACACCCCGCGCGTTAGTAGGTCCATGACCTCAGAGGTATGATATTGCGAGTGGGGTGTTTTCGACAACCCGCCGACATCGTCAGCTCGCTTCAGACTCCAGCTCCGCGAATGCTTTCTTAGCCGCATTTACGAACGCCCGGACCAGCATTGGGTCCTTATTGGCGGGCCGTCGTTCGACTCCGCTCGCGGTGTCCACCGCGACTGGCCGAACCTTTTCTATCGCATCTGCCACATTAAACGGCGTCAAGCCGCCTGCTAGCACGAGCGGGATGTCACCAAACGCGGCCTTTGCGTTGGAAACCGCGTCCCAATCAGCGACCTCGCCAGTTCCCCCGAATTCGCCGGGTTTCAGTGCGTCGACCAGTATCGAATCTGGCCGCCGACCATCTCCGCACGCTTCGAGAAAGCGAGCGATGTCATCGGCTCCCGTTTCGCCAAAGCGAAAGGCGCGAATGATTGGCCGTTCGGATAAGTCGGCGAGTAGCTCGGGCGGTTCGTCTCCATGCAGCTGGATGTAGTCGAGTTGCAACTGCTCGGCAACCTGATTGATCTCAACGGCAGCAGAATTCACGAACAAACCGACACGCTTCACGGTAGGTCGCAGCACGCCGACGATTTTCTCCGCAGTCGGCAAATCGACGTGACGAGGACTACTTTCATAGAAATTCAAGCCGACGGCATCCGCTCCAGCCAATCCAGTTAGCTGGGCGTCCTTGATGCTGTTAATGCCGCATATCTTGATTTTGAACAATATTGCGATCCGGTGCGTGGAACGCTTCCGCGCTCGACTGTCCCTCGAGGTACCAGCCCCCATTATACGGGCGGGTGGGATGCTGTCATTACTCCCGACACGCTCGTTCTCGAAAACGGTGTTCTCGAAAACCACGTTAGCCTCGGATGCGCCGCTCACGAAAATACAGCCTTGTTGCGATTTGGGAGGACGGAATTCGAATAGTTACGGAGAATCGAGCGCTTGGGTTCGTTCAGGTTGAAGAGATCAGGGCGACTTTGCCGATTGGAACGAGGAGTCTAGATATCGCGACTCTCAGTCGTTCGCTGCCAGCCATCGTGCAATCAAAGCAAGGTGGCAGCTCCCGGGAAGAGACACACATTACACAGGATCGTCCGACCATGTACGAATCGTTCTTCCGCTTCACCTCGCGTCCATTCGTCGCCGCGCCGCTCGTCTCGAGCTACTTCGCATCGGAATCCGCCGAGGTCGCCCGCCAAACATTGATTCGCACGATTGATCGAGCTGAAGGCCCGGGGCTGATCGTTGGGCCAGCGGGAGCAGGAAAGACGTTGCTATGTCGAGTACTCGCAGCACGGTTTCAGGAGACATATCAAGTTGCCATGCTTTCGAGTACCCGCATTCTCACGCGGAAAGCGTTGCTTCAGAATATTCTTTTCGAACTTGACCAACCATATCGCAACCTGGAAGAGGGCGAATTGCGTCTCTCGCTGCTTGATCATTTGCAACCCAGCGACGAATGTCCAAATGGGATTCTCTTAATCATCGACGAAGCTCATTCGCTACCGCTTCGCTTGTTCGAGGAAATCCGAATGATCACGAATCTGGTCCGCGACGGTCAGCCGCGCGTCCGGCTCGTCATGGCAGGCAGCGCGAAGCTCGAAGAGAAGTTCGCCAGTCCAAAGCTAGAATCGTTCAACCAACGAGTTGCGGCGCGTTGTTACTTGGAACCATTTGGCCGAGATGACACGATTGATTATGTACTCTCGCGAATCGCGGCGGCCGGCGGTAACGCGGACGCGATCTTCGATGACGGAGCGTTGCGAGCTGTCTATCAGGCGACGGATGGCATCCCGCGTCTGATCAACCAAGTTTGCGACCATGCCCTGGTGATGGCCTTTGCCGGCGGACGGCAGCAAATCGATGGCCGGGGGATCGAAGAGGCCTGGGCCGACTTACAGCAGTTGCCTGGTCCGTGGCAGGATACCGCCGCAACCGAATCGCCCGGAACATCGATCGAGTTCGGCGAACTTGATGGCGAGTCCGATTTCACGGAAGTTGCTTCCGCAGACACTGATGTCGAGCCGATCGAAGAAACGAGCGCGCTCGTGTCCGTGAGCAGCGATACGGCATTCGGATTCTCCGCGGAAGAATCACAGATCGATGAAGCAGTTATCGAACTGCAAGGGCCTTCGCCGACGATCGAGACTCCTGCCTCGGTGGCTGATCCTTTTGGCGATGGGTTTGACGAGGAGGAGGTAGTCATTGATCAGGCGGTGATTCAGTCTTCGGAGATCTTCGCGAACAGAACGCGTGTGGTCAGCGCGGAAGGTCGCGAGCTGAGTGCGTCGATGCTGCGTTCGGCGCGGGGGACAGACGGAGCGATTGTGGAAGAGTTGACGGTATCCAAATCAGAACCAATTGAGGAGCAATCACCGATTGAGCGTGAGACGACCGTTGAGAGCGAAACGGAGACGGGAGCTGAGCCCGTCTCTGTTGAAGCGGCAGATGACGTCGACGAACACGTCGTTCCAGCGCCAACGCAAGACATATGGCAGTCGCAAGAGGCCTTCGGCGCACAGATGTTCGAGTATACGGCTTTCGAACCGAATTCTGCTGCTGACTTGGCGCTCGAAGCTTTGTGCGATGTCAATGTTGCCCTTAGCGATCTGGAATCTGAATACGATGCTCCCGAGCAGCCCACCGTTAAAATGCTGGATCATTCCGACGCCGAAGTCCCTGATGGTAACTTCGTCGCCGGCGAACCCGATGCTCAAGCGAACGATGATCGTGAAATCATCGTCGTCGAGAATGATGCCATGACCGCGCCGTCGACGGCTCCCGAGGGTTCTGTCCACCGCGTCGAGTACCAAACACTCTTCTCACAACTCAGGCATGGTTAGACCCACGCTACGAAACCGATTGTTTTGGAACGATTGAGGCACTAGAGCACTGCGATGGCAACCATTCTCGTAACGGGCGGAGCCGGTTTCATCGGCTCCCATATTGCCGAAGCGCTGGTGCGTCGAGGTGATCAAGTTCGCATCCTCGACAACTTGTGTACCGGATTTCGCCGGAATTTGTCGGCGTTCGAGAAAGACGTCCAATTCATCGAAGGTGACATCAGCGATCCTGAAATCGTTGCCAAGGCGTTGAGCGGTGTGGAGTATGTCTTTCACGAAGCAGCTCTCGCGTCCGTCCCATTGAGTGTCGAACGGCCATTGGATTCGAACCGTGCCTGTGTCACGGGGACGCTCAATATATTGGATCAAGCGCACCGTGCGGGCGTGCACCGTGTTATTTATGCGGGTTCGAGCGCTGCTTATGGCGACCGACCAAACGCATCGAAACGAGAGACCGACATGCAGATGATTCTGTCTCCTTATGCAGCCGCGAAGTTAGCTGGCGAGTTGTATTGCCAAGCGTTCTATCACACGCATGGATTGGAAACAGTTTGCCTACGATACTTCAACGTCTTCGGTCCAAGACAAGATCCCAACAGTGCCTACTCGGCAGTCATACCGTTGTTTATCACAAAGCTATTGGCGGGCGTGTCGCCCGTGGTGTATGGAGACGGCTTGCAGTCTCGGGACTTTACGTTTGTAGAGAACGTCGTTCACGGAAACCTGCTCGCTGCGAAAGCTGCCGAGGCACCGGGCAAAACTTTCAACATCGCAGACGGTAGGTCGACGACGTTGCTTCACCTGCTCGGTCTGCTCGAAGAGTTATTGGATGTCGACGTGAATCCAGTCCACGAAGCTCCTCGCCTTGGGGACGTTCGTGAAAGCTTGGCTGACGTTACTGCCGCGAGAACGACACTCGGCTACGAACCCAAGGTCACGTTCGAAGAGGGGCTGCGACGTTCGATCACCTACTATCGGTCCGTTATTGCCGCCTGAACGCAGCCGGCAAGTTCCGTTTCGTCGGACACGCTAATGTCTCCCTCGCGCTCGATCAAGGCAGTCGCCGGTGTCCGAGTTCGCCACCAGTACGCTACTGCCATCATCGCAACCAAACACGAAGCCGTGCAGAACATCATCGTATAGGCAGGCCATCCAACCAACCGCGACCCACTCAAAATTCCGCCTACCAACGGAGCGCCAATCAAGTTTCCGATGTCAAACATCGCAAGCATCAACGTCGTTCCAAGCCCTCGATATCGTTCAGGGAAGCGAGTACTCCCAGTCGCTACGATAGCGGGAAATAACAGAGCGTGTGCTGCCCCGGCGCACACACCGGGGATCGCTAACTGCCAGACATGATCGATGACCAGATACAAGGCCATGCTCGTGGCAAGAAGTCCTAAGCCACAGACCACCCATGGACGGTTGCCGTACTTCACGAACAACCGCCTCGCCGACATTCGCACTACAAAAGCCGTACACGCGTAGACAACGAAGAAGAGGCCAATCTGCGGAATGTTGCGATCTTCGGCGAACGGTCGCAGAAACGTATGCGGAATCGAAATGCCCGCACCAACGGTGATCGCGACCATCATCACAAAGCCTGGGTTGTAACGCCGGACGAGCGGCACAACTCGCGGCTGCCGCCGATTCGACTTGATCGTCTTTCCCTGGGTCGCCCACCACACGGCGACAAGGCCGGCACTCGCGAATGCTGCGGCCGTTAAAAAGAGATTGTCTAACTGCACGCGTTGGATCACGTCGCCTCGACAAATCCAATCGCCCAATTGTGGGCCAACGAGAAAGCCAATGAAGCCGGACGTGCCGAGCGTGCCAATGATTTCAGCCATTCGTTCTGGAGGCACGCGCCTCGAAATATACGTAATCGACGCGCCGAAGATTCCAGCGATGCTGGTCTGCATAAAAACTCGAACGGCAAAGATCTCGAAGCCCGTCGCGCTCGTGATCCACAAGTGAGCAACGAGGCTCGCGATGAAGCAAACCATCGACCAACGCCAAATCTGCCGCGGCCCATAGCGATCGATGCCGACGCCTTGTGCAACACGCATACACAAACTGCCGACCATGCCGACCCCTACGATTAACCCTAGCTGTCCTTCGGCTCCACCCAGGTGCATCACGAAATCCGCATAGCGAACCAAGAGCGTGATCGCAATCATGGTCAACGCGTTTGCTACGTACGCCGCCCAAAAAATCGAACCGTACGCACTGCCGCGTTCGGTCGGGGCGTTACGCTGCGAATCGAATGGCGAGCCGCCCGCGAAAGGCGAATCGAGAGAACGTCGGGATGAGTGGGGCATGAAAAACTCGGTGGGCGCGTTCGAGCAATATCGCTGAACGGTACGAAGATTATAGTCCATTACGGCCGGTCGTGCAGGGGCGGGCGACGCAAGGAACTCGCTTGGTACAATCAATAATGACGACACGATTTACGTCCGAAGGTTCAGCAACCTCCTAGCCTGGCACTCCGCATTGTCTAATCCAGCTCGCACACTCGTCGCAGTCGCGACCTACAATGAAATCGAGAATCTGCCGCGCTTGATCGATCAGATCTTTCAGCATGCACCCGATGTAGATGTGCTAGTTATTGATGACAACTCGCCCGACGGCACAGGGCGTTGGTGCGACGAACGCGTCAATAGCGAACCGCGCCTCACCTGCCTCCATCGCACTGGAAAGTTAGGGCTCGGCAGCGCGACGCTCGCGGGTTTCAAGTACGCCATCGAGCGGAAATACGAGTTCGTCTTGACGATGGACGCCGACTTCAGCCACCAGCCGAAACATCTTTCTGCATTACGAGCCGGGGTCGAGGCCGACAATGCGGAATGCGATGTCATGATCGGATCGCGCTACGTGCCCGGAGGAGGCGTCGAGGGTTGGCCGTTGCATCGACGCATAATGAGCCGTGCCATTAATGCCTATGCGCGTTCACTACTTGGACTTCGTGTGAACGATTGCAGCGGTGCGTTCCGTTGCTATCGCATTTCAAAACTCAGCGAGCTCGATTTCGACAATGTCCGCTCACGCGGCTACTCGTACCTTGAAGAGCTGCTCTGGCTCCTTCATCGCAAGCAAGCCCGATTCGGCGAGACGCCGATCACTTTCATTGATCGCGAACTAGGGCAAACGAAGATCAACTCGCGTGAGGCGATATATGCCGTTTTGCTGATTCTTCGCTTCGGCGCTCAGCAGTGGCTTGGAATGTAGCCGTCACCTTCCAAGTGACGAGCCCAACGCATCGCGGTCCAATTGCGTAACGCTCTGATTCTGCAAGCCGATCACCGCAGAGGCTTATCACTCGGAGCGTGATGGCCACTATACCAACGGCATTACATTTGCGAGAAGCAAAGACATTAAGAAGCTAACGACGCCCAGTACAACGAGCATCGGCGTCCACGATTTCAACGCTTCAACTTCTGTCAGCCCACCCATTTTGGCAAAGATCCAGAAGCCGCTGTCATTCATCCACGAACCGACCAGCGAACCGCCACCAATCGCAGTCGCTAAGTAAACCGGATGGAATCCGAGTAACTCATTCGCCGGCACACCGCTGCCCTCCAAGATCGCGGCCATCATCGCTGAGCCAACAATCATCGCAGCCGTACTCGATCCTTGTGCGATCTTCAGGACGCTGGCTAGACAGAAGCCAAGGATCAACAAGATCATGCCCGATCCGCCGACCGCGAATAACGATTCGATAGCCGCTCCAACTTCAGCAGCTTTCAACATCGCCCCGAACGCACCGCCAGCGGCGGTGATCAGAATGATCACACCGCCACTCATGAGCGAGTTTTCAACAACTAGTGCCAGCTCGCTCAGAGCCAATCCTCGCTGGTTGACTAGAGTCCACATCGCGATGA
The DNA here is from genome assembly GCA_014381825.1 of Planctomycetota bacterium. Classification (GTDB taxonomy): domain Bacteria; phylum Planctomycetota; class Planctomycetia; order Pirellulales; family Pirellulaceae. Next base: position 163,327 of record JACNKX010000151.1, on the reverse strand, counting down.
TCGTTGAAAGTAACAGCGCGAAGCTCGCATTTCCGAATACGTTGCTTATTCCGGCCGCGTTGGCAAGACGTTGGGCCATCGGATCCGTCAACTGCTCTGGCTGGCGAATGATCGCCTCCAACTCTTTGTCAGACGGGCGAGAGATTCCGGATTGAATCAACTGCGGCTTGGCCGCGTTCTTGGCACATGTCCCCAACACCGTGTTGGTTGAAATCAGCAACACGGGCAGGACGACAGGCAAGACGCTCAGCCAGAGCGACGGGAGTTCGTCGTCCGACAGTTGCGGCGGATCGGGCTGATTGCCAACTTTGCGCATCGGTACTGGCATCCAACGATCGGCCAGACTCGCGCAAATCAGTCCCGCGACGGCAGCTGGAAAGGCCACCATCGCACCGACCAACATCATGATGCCAACGTCAAAGCCAAGGGTCGTCGCCATGACCAGCGGGCCCGGCGTAGGCGGAACAAGCGTATGCGTGATCGCGCCACCTGCTGCAATTGCCATGATGTACTTCAGATATTGTTTGCCCGTCGTGCGGTGCAGCGAACGCGCCAGCGGCACCAAGAGATAAAACACCGTATCGAAGAAGACGGGAACGGCCAGCACAAATCCGCTTCCCATCAAAGCGATCGGCGCTCTCTTCTCACCGAGCAGCCGCAAAAATGCTCGCACAATACGATCAGCCGCTCCGCTATCGAGCAAGCAACTTCCGATGACCGCGGCCAGTGCAATCACGATTCCAATATTGCCGGCTGCGGTCCCAAACGATTCAGCGACACGAGTCATCTTTTGGAAAAACGGCCCGGGCGACATGAGACTGACAACAATCGCCGCGCTAATCAGCGCAATGAACGCGTTTATCTTTAGCGCGATGATTAGCCCGAGGACAATTGCGATGCCAACTCCCAACCGAATAAACGGCCAAACGACATCCTGCTCCTTCTTCGGCGCTGCTACCTCGGAAGCAACATCCGGCTCGGTCGTGTCTACCGGCTCGGTTGTCGGAGCAGCCTGCTCGCTACCCGCAAGGGCTGTTGTCTGTTGCGAGAACGCCGTCGGAAGAGCGAAGAAGACGATCACGAAGCCAATCAAGAGGCGACACGGAAGTAGCAGAGAGGGCTGGCTCATGATGCAAATAGATAGCCTGAACGTGTGTTAGACGATTGTTGAGATATTACGAGCCAAAAGCATGGCATACCGCGCCGCGCAGTTCAAGTGGCGAGCGTATAGGCGTCGAAGACATTAGGGACCGTTTTTTGAAACCCGCTATCGAAGCTTTTCTGCCGCCCAAACTGCTAACTTCTCACGAAAGATCTTTGCGTTGTGCCGAATGTCGACAGGCAGAGAAGGATGGAGCAGGATGTCGTGAATCGATTCGGTTAATGGATGTGACTTAGCGAGGTCCCACAACTCGGCCTGTAACTGGTCCACTTCTTTCGGCGACTGAGGCCGATGTTCCGGCCATGTCTCGACAATCATGACAGGTAACTGATGCTTCGCCTGGCCGATTCCGACCAGTGCTGACCGATAAACGCTTTCGTGTTGGTTCAGAATCGCTTCACAGGGAATCGTAAACATGAGGCCTTGCACATTCTCGACCCGATGCGCCATCCGACCGCAAAACCAGAATCGATCTTGCTTGTCGAGATAACCGACGTCGCCCATGCGATGCCAAAACGACTGGCCGTCGCGGACCTTGTGTAGCGCGTTGGCATCGGTCCGAGTCACATATTCGCCCGTAACAACATCGCCTTGCACCATCAACTCGCCAATCTCGCCACTCGGCAATTCGTCGACGTCTTCGATACTCCCGAGCGTCCCGTCGTTGATAGCGATGACCTTCCACTGAATGCCCGAGAATCGTGATCCGACGCACGTTCCTTTGCCTTGGGCACTCTGAGCGGCAGTCTCGGCAAGCACGCTGCTGGCAGCGATGGATGCTACTGGCAGTGACTCGGTGGCACCGTACGGAGTATGGACATCTCCTTCAGGGTGAATCGCATTTTTCATTCGCTGCAGGACATGAGAAGGAACGGGTGCCCCTGCTGAAAGAGCTCGTCGAAGCGTCGGCAGCACGATCTCGTTGTCTTCACAGTAGCGACCGACCGTATTCCATAACGCCGGCGATCCGAAGGCTTGCGTGGCGTTCCAATCGTGAATTGCTTCGACGATGTTGCGAGGATCGACATCGGCGGGGCGAGTAAAATCCATTTCGGGAATGACTGTCGTCACACCCATCGCCGCATTAAACAACGCAAACAGCGGAAATCCTGGCACGTCGATTTCACCTGGCTGAATGTCATAGTACTCGCGCAACTGATCGACTTGCGCGCTGAAGTTGCCATGACGGTACAGCACACCTTTCGGCGGTCCCGTGCTGCCAGTCGTGAAGATAATCGCGGCGGGATCGGAGGCGGTTATACAACTCGGCTCAAAGGATTCTGACGGGGTCCGTCTGAGTTGTTCTAGTGTTGCGCCGCCCCAAAACCAACGACGCCCCACGGTGACGTTGTAGCGAGCCTTCCGAAATCGGTGCGGCAAGAGCGTTCTAATAGCGTGTGCCATCGGAATCGCGATGAATCCTTGCGGTTCCGCAGCGTCCAAACATTTCACGAGATTCTTCCGACCCATACCTGGATCGATCAGGATCGTTACTACACCAGCCTTAAACATCGCGAAGACGAGCGAGATAAAATCTATTCCAGGTCGCACCATCAACGCGATTCTCATCCCCGGTCGAACGCCGATCTGACGCAAGCCCGCAGCGAGGGAATTTGAATCTTGATCTAACTCCCAAAATGACATTTGTCGATAAACGCGATTTCCCGACATGTCATGCGCAAGCGGTTCAACCACGCCGACGCCGCTGGGAGAACGCCTTGCAGTCTCCGAGAGTCGCAGGCCAACGTTTACGACCTCGTTGCTTTCCATCGCCAACTCAACTGCCCTTTCTCTGTCGCGCCATCTCCGCCACTATTTCAAGAATCATCTGAGCGATGTCGATGTTCAAAGTCCGAGCTAGCGCCTTCCAACCTGGTACGGCGTTCACTTCCAATACGAACTCGCGTCCGTCCCGCGCAGGAAGAATGTCGACGCCTGCTATCATCGCGCCCACGGATCGCGCCGCCAAGCGAGCCATTTCGGCATGGCGATCATCGACCTCAAACGGTTCCGTCACGGCACCGCGGCTGACGTTCGTTCTCCAGTCAAGATGGTTGACTCGTTTCATGCCGAACACTCGCTCGCCTAACACGAACAGACGGATATCGTAACCGAGATGCGGCACGAACTCCTGGAGATAGAGGACAGCATTCAACTGAGTCAGCATCTGAAACGCTCTTAGCGCGAGGCTTTCGTCGGCCAGTCGTGTAATCCCGCGTCCCTCCCCTCCGAATAACGGTTTCAGCACGACGTCGCTTCCAAGTTGTTCGAAAGCCATCATCGCATCATCGGTCGTTTGGCAAACGATCGTTCGCGGGACCGGCAGGCCGGCCTCGCAGAGCTTCGTCGTCGAGAGAAACTTGTCGACTGCGGCTTCGAGCGACCGGGGGGAATTAACGACAGGAACGCCAGACGCTTCGAGTCGGGCCAGCGCGTCCATTCTGAAAACAACTTGTTCCAACGAGCCCGGAGGCATTGTTCGAACGATGACAGCGTCGACATCACAAAGATCAATTCCCGCCGATCGCAGATGGTAGCCGTTGCCGTCTATCGCAGCAGATAGTTCGGAAAACGACCGTACTTCTACTACATGCTTTGCGGAACCGGCGCGAGCAAGATCGCGATAGTACCAACTGTCGGGAGCCGCGAGTACTGCAAACTTCATGCGTCGACTCAGGAGGTGAACGATTCGTGGATCACTTGCGAATTGATCTCGCCGAATTGTAGCGAAGTCCCTGTTTCGACATTGTTCAAGACGACGCGTGCGGGACTGAACAGCATGGGATCGATCTTGTAGAAGTCCCGGTCGTAGCGAGCGAAGATCTCGGCGAACGGCTGACCATGATCGGGCGAAGCGGAACTCGGGATCTGCGGTCCAAACTCTCGAAGACTATCGTCATCGCCCGTCACCCACAGAGTAACGTCCCCACCATACATGACAGCATCGTTCGTGCGTCCAATGCCAGCGAGATCGTCGGCAGCGACAGGTGGAAGCGGCGCGACGCCGAAACCACTTCGCACCCGTTGAATGTTGAAACCAACTTCATGAAGCTTGTGCAATGCGGTTTCGACGGATCGAGCGACGACCTGGATCGAGCCGGCGAGACTCGCTGTTGGAGCGACCATCAACGTCAAGTTCTCGGCGGCCACTCCGCACTCTTGAGCAACGTGATGGCAAACATCTTCGTGGGGCAGCTTGCCTGCTTCGAGAATACCAATGACCGCATCCGCAGACTCTTTTCGACCGATCTCTTCAATTAAAGGTTCACGACCACGAACTGCTCGCATCGGCCCTGATCCCATCGCGAAGAATTTTTCGCCCGCAATTTGCCAGCCGGCGTATTGCGAAGCCATGCACGCGGCGGCCGGCTGATCGGTGCGGACGGCAACGGCGGGTCCAGGCCACACGTCGCTGTTTCCCGGCACGAGATCGACGCGACCGAGCCCTGCCATGCAGACTTCAGCCAACCCAATACCGGCCTCCAACCCGCCCGGCACGTGGACTCCGCAATCAATAATTCGCGCACCCGTTTCATCTCGCAACACGGCAATGTGCAGCTGTGTCGCACGGTCAATGAGTTGCTCACAGCGGGCGAGCGCAAGTTCGTTCAAATTCATGCTGTCATCTTCGGCAATTCGTTTCATGATGACAATGAGGGGAGAGGGAAATGACCAAATCCGAATGACCAATGACCAATTGCCAACCACTGCCTATACTGTTGCCGAACAGAAAGGAGTTCTTCGTGGCAAGTTTGACGATTGAGAACTATGTAAAGACGGTGTATCAGACCTGTGTGCGGCAGGGCAACTCGCCTGCGGGGACAGGACAGATCGCGACCGCACTGAGCGTTTCCCCAGGGACTGTCACTAGCATGCTAAAGACGCTCAGTGAGAGCGGCCTGGCCGAGTACACACCTTACGAAGGCGTCAGACTGACAGAGAGTGGCCGCAACCTAGCGCTTCGCGTCCTTCGACGGCATCGTTTGATCGAGTTATTCTTGGCGCAAACGTTAGAGCTATCGTGGGACGAGGTTCATGAGGAAGCCGAGAACATGGAGCACGCAGTTAGCGATCATTTAATCGATCGCATCGAGAGATTCTTAGGTTACCCAACGACGGACCCACATGGCGATCCGATTCCACGCGCCGACGGCACGATCGAGATTACGAACAGCCACAGTCTCGCCGAGACCAGCGCGGGAGAGAGTTTTCGTCTCGTGCGAGTCTTAGATCAATCGCCCGAATTCCTTCGCTATTTGAGCGAGACCGGATTATCGCTAGGTGTCGAAGGCGAGGTCTCGGCGAACCGCGAGGAAGCCGGCATTGTGACAATTTCTTTCGCAGGCACCGACACGACGCTAGCGCAGGCGGTTGCTGAGAAGTTGCTGGTCAGCTACATAAATCAGGACAAGAAATGAGCGATAATCCATTCAGCGACTCGGCTGCAGGCGACACGTTTCAGGGGGACAGCACGAATCCATATCGACCGGCGGCGACGTCGCAACTGGACACCGAGGCGGATCCGCGTACGCGTCTGCTGATCCCGGCAATCTTCCTTATCATTTTGGCGACGCTAATGTGCTCGTTGTCGTTGCTTCAAATACCGCGCGTGATGTCGGAGGCGGCAGACAATGGAGGGCTGCCCTACGTTGTGGGGACGTTCCTACCAGCGGTGATGAATCTTGCGATCATCTGCGGGGCTGTGCAGATGATTCGGATGAAGTCCTATAGCTCGGCAATGACTGCAGCCATCTTGTCGGTCATTCCTGTCTGCTCACCATGCATATTCATAGGGATTCCCTTTGGCATCTGGGCGATCATCGTACTAAGAGATCCAAAGGTCAAAGCGCGATTCCAATGAACCACTGCAATTTCAATCAACCACACAGTTCGCCACGGTCACCGAAACGCCGGTTCGTAACCAAGGGACCTTCGCGTGACTGACAGCTGCCCGCTATGTAAGCCTTCGTGCCAGACGGCCATCTCAAAGACAGAACCGATGTCGGCAAGAAAGTTGGGCGTTCCATCGGGCGTGGATTTCGCGAAGTCTTCTTCTGACAAGGAATCGAAAATGTCGAGCAACGCGGCGCGACGGTCACGCATGAATGCAAGGACTTCGTCGACCGGCGGGTAATCGCTTAGTTCACGTGTTGGATGTGAGCCGACGCCGAATTGTTCAGCGAATCCGGAGCGTTCGACGGCTTGGTCCGGCGAGACGATTGAGATAAAGAAGTTGTCGGTGTTAGCCATGTGCCCGGCAAACCACAAAGCGTGATTGGCACTTGCGTGGACCATGGCGGTCCAGGCTTCGGGCGTCTTGAAATCCTGTAAGTATCTCTCGCTAGTATCGCGAGCGGAGACGAGTTGCCTTCTCAGTCGTTCTTTAAAGCTCATACTAACTCCTGCGTTCAGTTGCCTGACAGGGAAAGCGTTGCGACGAAAAGACACGGAGAGAAGGGATAAGGATTGATCGGCTTCTAACGAATTATCGTGCCTTCTTGTGTTCTTCGTGGCCACATCGTTTGCGAACTTCGAGCACACTTCAAACTTGCGTGGGATGCTCTCGATGAAATCCGGTTGCTTGTTGATAGGCATTGGCGACCGCAAGTAGTTTCGTCTCGCCGAACAATTGGCCCGTGAATGTTAAGGCGTTCGGCGTCCTCACTTCGTCTTTCTGGTCGAATCCGTTCGGTAATACGGCGGTTGGATGCCCGGTCAGATTAGTAATTGCCAAGTCGTCTCCGCCAACGTAGCAGTCGACACCGCTCATCAACGCTTCCATCTGTTTCATAAGCAGCGTTCGTAACCGATTGGCGCGGAGGTATTCAACGGCCGACACGAAAGCACCTTGACGAAAAGAGTTCGGCCAGGTGTTTAAACCTTCAGTGATATTGTTGCGGTTCAGTTCGTCGAACACGGTTGACGCTTCCGTGTTCAGGATGATCGTCATTGCCCAGACCGGAAGTGAATCTGGCAGACGGATCGGGACGAGTTGAACGCCCAGCTCTCGTAAGACTTGAAGGTCGGGGCGATCCGCCACACTCTCGTCGCTCTTTTCGATATAACCAACACGTAATTTCGACAGATTGCCTTCCATCGGCCAGCTGAAAGGTTCGTTGACTGCCGTGCCGTCTCGTCCGTCGTGACCATGGATCGCGCCGAAAACGATCGCGCAATCTTCGAGCGAACGGCAAATCGGTCCAATCTTGTCCATCGACCATGCAAGTGTCATGCATCCGAACCGACTGACTCTTCCAAAGGTCGGTCGTAAGCCGCTCGTGCCACAACGTCGGCAAGGCGACACGATGCTGCCCAGCGTCTCGCTTCCCAAGGCGAAACCAACCAACCCGGCAGCCACCGCCGAAGCCGAACCGGCCGACGAGCCACTCGATCCTTGTTCGGTATTCCAAGGGTTGCGAGTCATTCCACCAAACCACTTGTCACCCATTGCCAGAGCACCGAGCGAAAGCTTTGCAACGAGTACTGCGCCTGCCCGATCCAAGCGTTCCGCAACAGTCGCTTTCACTTCTAAGTTTTGATCCTTGAATGGCGTTGCACCCCATGTCGTTTTGTAACCAGGATAGGCGATCAAATCCTTTGCTCCCCACGGAATTCCATGCAGCGGCCCACGATACTTGCCGCCGGCGAGCTCGTCGTCTGCCTTCTTCGCCTGTCGTAGAGCAAGTTCGTCGGTGAACGTGACGACGCACTTCAGCCGTTCATCAAATCGGTGCAGACGATCGAGGTAGAGCTTCGTCAATTCGACTGAAGAAATCTGCTTCGTCCGGATCAGCGAGCCGAGTTCGTTGACCGACAGAAACGCGAGCGCTTCGTCATCTACAGGCTTGTCAATGATGCTGGCGTTCGCATGCACCGTGCTTCTGTCGAGCGAATCTTCATGCTGCATCGTCGGAGCCGCGTTGAACAGCAACGCAGGCGGCAAGTCGTAGCCAACTTCGACTTTTCGCATTTCCTCGAAACGGCGCATGGCCGACTGAACCCGCCCGGCGACGACTGCTCGATCTTCCTCGGCCAGCTCCAATCCGGCAACCCATTCCGCCTGCCGAATCATCTCGGAAGTTACAGCGACCGCTGGCGTCAGTTGCTGCGCCAAGGCGCGATGAAATACTGACGTGCCGATCCCGAGTCCGGCCAGCGACGCCAAGACAGCTCGACGATCAAACAATTTGCATGCTTGTTCTTCGGTTGATTCGTCCACTTCTGACATGCTTGCCTCACGCATCTGTTTCTGAATGCAAAGCGACGCGATTCCCCTCGCTGTCGAGGATCAGCGCTCGAAAGCCGTGCGGCCCAATGGAGTGAATCGCTTCGACTATCTTCCCTCCCTGTTCGGTGACTTGCGCGACGGCATCCTGAATTCGACCGTCCACGTTCAGGTATAGCAAAATCCCTCCCGTCGAAGTGATCTCATCTGGCTTGGGAACTAAGCATCCGCCGTTACCGTCTTCGTGGTCTAATACCGAGAACTTAAATCCGTCGAAGTCTTCTTGGGACACTCCGATCGCCATGACCTTCGCATAGAAGGTCGTCGCACGATTCAAGTCGGCAACCGGAATGTCAAACCAAACGGCTCGATTCTTTTGGGTGTTGAACTCGCTCACTTCATGTTCCCTTTCGTCGGTGTTTGGGGCCGCGTTTTGGCTTGAATCGCTTCATGCTACGATTCTTGAGCGCGCAAACGCAAATCTCTTGCCGATTGAACGCCAGTTGTCGTACGCGAACGTACTTGTAGCCCCACGAACGGACTCGATCAAGATACTCGGGAATGTGGGTCGCAAGCTTCCAGTCCGAAAGTTTCAAAGTGAGAACCAGCCCGCGTACATTCGTCTCGTCGCTCGCCACGATCGCTTCAACCGAATCGAGCGTGTGGGCCGGAGCGACGCTAGAGTCTGCGAACAGCCAGCGGACGTTTGAGAACTCGCTCCGCTTCATGTCTGATGCGCGCGCCCGAATATGCGCGAAGTTCGGATTGGCGAGTATCTGTTCGTCCATTTCCGCGGGATCGACTCCGAGAACGTACATGCCTCGCTCGAGCAAACACTGCGATGATCCGCCGGGAGCGCTCCCGATCTCGGCGCAGAGATCCCCTTTCGTCATAGGCAACTGGGACCAACGAAGGGCTTCGCTGATCTTCAAATACGCTCGGCTGATCATTTCTGACTCGGTCTCGATCAGCGGCACGCCCCCTGGCCAACGAGTCGGTAACGTCGCCGCCCTATGCCAACCAATCCACCATTCATTCGGCTCGACCAACGTACAATCAAGTACCGCTTCGCCGGATCGAGCTGTTCGATTGACCGGCAATTGCCGTTTGCCTACAGATTCGGGTCGTGCATCGCGGATCAGCGCAGCGATCTCGTCGCCTAGGGCCGTCCGCCCTGGCTGAAAATCTCCGTCGCCAGGAATGGCGGTGTCTCTCTGCCAAACGTGAATGTGGTCGACCGGCAAAGACTCTGCTAGCGGCCAAACGCCCTCGACAAGCGCGCTCGCGATGTCTCCTGAAACTTTGCCTAACGAGAACCCGTGAGTCCGCGCGAACACCGAACGGATGTCGAACTCTGGAGTCATCTTGTGGCCGTCTGGAAGCTTCCAAGTGACAAAGCCCGGCCTCGAATACGAGAGCCGCCAGTCTGGCCATGTGGTCGCGAGTTCCGCCTTCAGAGCGTCTTCTGCTCCGTGTTGACAAACGGTAAATAGGAACTGAGACGGGACGCTCACGGAAACCTCATCGGGTAAGACCTAGCTGTCGGAGGCGCGACGTGAACACGGTCACCACGCTTTAACCCGATGTGCTTCAATTGTTAAGAGACCGCAGCGACTGACTCCGCTGCAACGAGCGAGGCCAGAATCTTTCGCTTCCCCGTAAACGTCCGACGACCGTGCATCACCACGTAGTTGTCGACCAATGCCACATCACCGTTTTGCCAGGGGACATCGAATGTCATTTCTTCCGCAATATCGGCCGCAAGAATGACCGCTTCGCGGTCAAGCGGACTGCCATCGCCAAGTGTGATCGCCTTCGATGGATCATTACGACTGTCCTTCCAACCCTTGAACGCGGCAATCAGTTGGTTAAAAAACGTCTTTCGCCCGGGCGAGACTTCATAGACCGCTTGCAGTCGTGGAGTCGTCGCTCGCAAGCAATCATCGTCGAGCCATTCCCAACTGTATCCAAGATCGCTCATTCGTGATTCGGCTTCTTCACGAGTTTCGCGTCGAAAGGTACTCTGCCAACTACGTCCCATGCCAGAAGCCGGGTCGTCGACAGATGGCATGACGTTGGTGTAGCAAAGCCCTTTCTCTTCGCACACCTGCAAGAATTTCGGGCACTGTGCGGCGAGTTGTTCGTACAACACGTCTGATCGACACAGCGGCGTAGCGCCTCCGGTTTCGGCAGCCTGCTCGCAGAAGAATAGCAACTTGCTCGGATAGATCGGCGTCTGCGCCATCTCGTGGTGCAAAAAGATTGTGACATCCGATGGAGCTTCGTTGGCTGAGAAGACTCGATCGGTAAAGTTAGTGCGTACCGCGTTAGACAACGAGTCTTTGTACGGAAAATGCGGATAGTCGAACGCAGCAATGAATGCATCAAAGTCTTGAGCGGTTGCGAGTGGAAATCCCCGGAACAGAATAGCGCCATGTTTGGCAAGTTGATCCTCTAATCTGTCCCGATGGTTCTCTATCCAAGCTGAGGTTGATTCGAGCGAAACGTCCGGCGTTTGGCATGCAACAACAAGAGGGAAGGGCTTTCCCGCGTAGAATTGCTGCGCCGGCACTGAAACGTTGTCGACGTTTAGTATTTGTTCTGACATCTCGATCTCATCCGATCCCGTATCGCCGTAAACAAGGCGGTAACTCTGCGGTGTTCCGTCCGGCCTCCTTGCGAGAGCCACGAAGCCTCTCCACAATCAATGTCGCATTCAAGCCCATCCCAGCCAAGTAGGTGTGTCGCAGATAGGTGTTCACTATGTCAGAGACCGAACCTCTGGAACGGCGGATCGTTCAACTCGAAGAACTAGTTTCGCACCAGGAACACACGGTTCAACAGTTGAACGAAGCGGTCGTTCAATTGCGAAAGGAGCTCGACCACGTCGAAGCGAAATGTAATGAACAAGAAGGTCGGATTCGCTCTCTCAGCGAGAATCCTATGGGCCAACGCGATCCGCTGGACGAAAAACCGCCTCACTATTGAGTGAGCGGTTACTCGCTTTCAGCGACATCGCAAGGCGGAACGCTAGTCGTCGAGCTTCCGCAATTCGACCTTACGGAAATCAACGGGGTGGCTCTCGGACTGCAGCGATATGGTGCCACCTGACAACATCTTGTCGCCCCCAGCTTGTTCGATCAATTTCGCTGCGTTCGCATCGCGCTCGTCGAGTTGCGGGTTGGTGTACTCTAAGACTAATTCGCCGTTAACGAAATGCTTGATCGACTTGCTGCCCCGCACCTCCACCTCAGCAGTCACCCACTGCTCACCGTGGTAAGTCTTTGACGATGAACTTGTGCAGTGTGGTTTGAACAACTTGTCATCCATCACGACATTGGTGCCCGGTGTGCAGAGATTGCTCGTCGTTCTATTCTTCGTTCCGTCGCCGCCAAGCAATTGAACTTCGATCGAGACGGGAAAGTCCTGATCCTTGGTCATGCTTTCGGGCGACTGGCCGTGAACCATGATGCCGCTGTTGCGTAGCGCCCAACCCGGCCCTTCATTCGCTTGGTCGCCAACGAAACGATACTCGACCCGAATCACGTAGTTATCAAACGGTTGATCGTAAAAAATGTGACCAAACGTTCTGCCGAACTTGTCGTACGCGTCATAGCGGACTTTCATCACGCCGTCTTCAACGCGGAATGTGTTTCCAAAATTGTCGTTCAAGTCATAACCAGTCAGCTTCACTTTCCAGCCGTCCAGATTCTTGCCGTTAAACAACTGAAGCCACTCTTCATCGGCTGCCAAAACGGTCGACGTACAATTGATGGACATGATCAAGCCTAAGCAGGCTGTCAGATTCTTCATTTGCCAAGCTTTCATGATGCGATATTTCTTTCACTGTTTCTATCTAATGTTTTCGTAGGTAGTCCCGGCTTTATCGCCGCGGGACGCCGCATGGATGCGGAACGACGGACGTAAGTTCTCGACACTACAATGACTAGCGTATTCTCTCAAGTGTGTTGTGTGAAGCGACCTGGGCGACTTAGAATCGAGGTCGATCCAGTCCATTTGCCCCACGACTCGCTTGGTTTCACCTCAAGACCACTCGCCCGTGTCTAACGCCGCTGATTCCCGTCAAATCGACCGTCTTGAAGTCAACGCTTCATGGTTGCTGCGGTTACGCTGGGTAGCAGTCGTCGGGCAACTGCTGACGATTGCCGTCGCCCGGTTCGTTATTCAAGTCGAATTGGCAACGTTTCCACTGCTGCTGGTCGTTGGCTTCACAGCGGTCAGCAACATCTTGTTCGCCTTTTGGCTCCGTACACACACTCGTCTGCCTGAACAAGTCAGAGTGCGCCGCGACCCCTGGGTACTTGCAGCCGTGATGGGTGTCGATTTGTTGTCGTTAACGACACTCCTCTTTCTGTCCGGCGGGCCCGCGAATCCATTTACGATTTTCTTTTTCGTCAATCTCGCGCTCGCGGCAGTCGTGCTGCCGACTCGTTCAAGCTGGTGGCTGCTGGTGCTGGCGATCGGCTGTCTGGGAGTTCTTCTCGTCGTGCATTTGCCGATTCCAGAATTGAACCAGCCAGTTGGTGTGAACTCCGCAAACCAATTGACGCTTCAGCAAGCGGGGCTTGTCACCGCCGTGGCACTTTGCGCTGGGGTCGCCGTCTACTTCATTACTCGCGTCACTCGTGAGCTGCAAGAACGAGAGCGGGAGCTGCGCCTTGTTGAAATAGAGCGGGCTCGTAGCGAACGCCTCGAAGCACTAGCGACGCTTGCTGCCGGCGCGGGCCACGAACTCGCCTCACCGTTGTCCACGATCGCCGTCATCGCGAAGGATCTGTCTGGACATCTCGAAGGAACCGATGTGCCGGAGACCGTCATCGAAGATGTTGGCTTGATACGCAGCGAGCTGGATCACTGTCGGCGGATTTTGGACGGGATGGCCAGCGGTGCGGGGCAGTCGCTCGGTGAAGAGATGCTTCCCGTGACAGGACAGGACCTAATCGACGAAACGCTAGAAGGCCTGCGGCGTCGCGATCGAGTCGTGATCGACGTTGAAGAGGCGGCAGCCTGCTGCTCGATTTTCGTGCCGCTTACCGGAACCGCGAATGCGTTGCGCGGACTAATCCGAAACGGGTTAGACGCTTCGCCCAATGACGCACTTGTCAACGTAGAAGTAGCTCTCGCCGACGATTCGCTGCGAATCTCGATCGTGGATCGCGGACCTGGAATGTCGCCGGACGTCCTCGCCCGCGCTGGCGAGCCCTTCTTCACGACGAAGGAGCCGGGCCAGGGGATGGGCCTAGGCTTGTTCCTGACGCAAAATTTGTTACAGCGACTTGGGGGTCGCCTCGACCTTGATTCGGCACCGGATGTCGGTACTACGACAGTGGTTACGATTCTTGTCGTCCGCCCAGAAAACTAGCGTGCGACAATTTACCACATTTAACGCTGTTAAAAATGGTTATAAACTTCAATACGGCGACCCGATGAAATTCGCCAGCGAGGTAGTTTGAGATGAGCGAGCAAGCAGCGACAGAGCTGTCTGGATCGACCGAGACTACGCACCAGACACTGCTTCTGGTCGACGACAGCGCACCGTTTCGTGAGCGACTGGCCCGAGCCTTTCGGGATCGAGGCTTTCATGTTTGTCCGGCTGGCAAATACGACGAAGCAGTGGCGGTCGGGCACGGGATCGTTCCCAGTATGGCAGTCGTCGATCTGCGGATGCCAGGTCCGTCGGGCTTGAGTCTCGTCCGCGATCTCAAAGCAATGCATGCCGAAACTCGCATCTTGGTGTTAAGTGGCTTCGGAAGCATTTCAACAGCCATCGACGCTGTGCGACTTGGCGCGACGAACTTCTTGCCCAAGCCTGCCGACGCCGACGACATCCTCGCCGCACTTGAACGAGGGGAAAGCGATCTATCAGAGTTGCCGGAGACGGAGCCGGAAACACCGTCACTGGCGCGAGCCGAGTGGGAACACATACATCGAGTATTAGCTGATTGTGGCGGGAACATATCCGAGTGCGCTCGCCGACTAGGAATTCACCGAAGATCACTACAGCGGAAACTTCAAAAGCGAGCACCTTAATAGGTCGCGGAAGGTATCACCATGAACGGCGCGTTGTTCTTTGCTGATGTACACGTCGCGGAGCAACTCGATACTTCGACGATTCCGACGCGAGAGGTCACGTTCGTTAAAGGCCTCGACTACGATGAGATCCCTGAGGATGATCTCAACGACTTAGAATTGGACCATACTTCTGTTTTGACGAGCGAGACAGAATCGCGACTTTTTCTTCAGATGAATCGTTGCTATTACCTGGCGTCTTGGTTACGCGACAGACTAGTCGACGAATCAACATATCTTGACAATTCCTCCGTGCAGACGGAGTTGGCCCGAGGCGATGCGATACGAAATCGACTCGTCTTGATCTTTCACAAATTAACGGTATCGATCGCAAAGAGATTTGTTTGTTCCCGTCATTCGCTTGAAGAGCTAGTAAGTGAAGGGGATGCGACGCTGATTCGAGCGATCGCGCTGTTCGACCCTGGTCGCGGATTTCGTTTCAGCACGTATGCAACCTACGCGATTCGCCGACGTCTCGCTCGATACCTCACTTCGTCTCAACACGTACACGCCACGCCCGTCGATTTTCGCGATGCTCCACCGATTCCAGATCAGCGCCGTTGGACGTTGCCATATCTGCAAGCGATGGAATGCGGCGTCGAGTGGGTGGAAACGGCGCTGTATGGACTTTCACAGCGAGAGCGCTATATCATTCGGTGCCGTTTCGGTTGGGGACGCGAGTTCGAACCACGAACGCTGCAAGAGATCGCCGACGAATTGGATATTTCTCGAGAGCGCGTCCGTCAGTTGGAAGCAAAAGCGATCAAGAAACTGCAGGAGATCGCTAAGAAGATCGACTTGGCCGCGATGTAAGAGTTACGGACGTTTCGGCTTCTGCGGCGTTTCGTTGTCTTCCTTCGAGACCGGATAGAGAGCTTCGTGCTTCTCAAGACTGGCGATCAGAAGCCCCATCATGCTTCTCAGCTTATCAGGTTTGGATAGTGCCAGATTCGTCGATTCGAAGGGGTCTTTGGCAAGGTTGTAGAGTTGATAGTGCGAACCTTCGGAGGCCTTCGAGGGAAAGTAGTGATAGATCAACTTCCAATCGCCGCTGCGGTAGCAGGAGAAATAGTCGCTACGATGAGGTGAGTGTGGGTAGTGCATTAGAAACGTTTCATCACGTGACGCATCACGAGCCCCTGACAGCAACGTAGCCAGCCCCGAACCGTCGGCAGTGTGGTCGTTCGGCGAATCGATACCCGCGACCGAACTAATCGTTGGGAACAGGTCATGGACGGCAGCAACTTGACTTTGGATGACGCCGATCGGGATGGGCAGAGCCTTTTGATGAGGGTTGGTTGCGTTCGCCTTCGCCCAGGCGGCGATGAACGGCACTCGCATACCACCTTCATAGTGAGCACCTTTCTTTCCACGCAACGGCGCGGCGCACGCAACGGCATGCTGATGGCCCAGCGGAGCATCGGAGCCGTTGTCGCCCAGAAACACAACGAGCGTATTCTCGGCAACACCGAGTTCGTCTAGATGATCGAGGATGTCGCCGAGCGACTTGTCCATGCCCTCGATCAACGTTGCAAACGCTTGGGCGGCTTTTGGTTTTCCGGAGTCGGCGTAGTTGTCAGCGAACCGCGGATCCGAGTGAAACGGAGCATGCACAGCGTAATGCGACATGTACAGATAGAACGGTTTGTCGGCACGGACAGAATCCGTAAGACGCACCTTTGCCTCGATGGTAAGAGCCTCCGTCAAAAACGTTTCGGTACCGTGGTACTTCTTAAGGTGTGGAACGGCATGGTGCGCTCTTTTCGTTCCCAGGCCATAGTTCTCCTCGGCATAGTAACTCCCAGGCGCACCGAAAGAACTGCCGCCAACGTTGACATCGAACCCTAGATTAAGCGGTTCCGCGCCTCGTGAGTCGTCTGGGCCGAAGTGGCCTTTGCCAACATGAATCGTTCGATAACCGGCGGACTGCAGAAGTCGCGGCAGGGTCACACTATCTGCGTTCAGTCCTTGCCAATTCCAGTGCGGCGGGCCATGAGGTCCGCGATTGTCCTGTCTAGGGTTGATCCAGTTCGTCGCGTGGTGCCGCGCGGCGTTTTGGCCCGTCATGATCGAAATTCGCGTCGGCGAGCAAACACTCATCGCGTAGAAGTTGTTGAAACGAATCCCCATCGATGCCAATCGCTCCATGCTCGGCGTTCGATAGTAGTCGTTGAGCGGATACCGTTTTGGCGCCCCCGCCTCATCGGTTAGAAAAGGCACTGACGTGTCCATCACTCCCATATCATCGACCAGAAAGACGACGATGTTGGGAGATGCCTGTTCCGCCCCATTCGAATTCGAAGAGGTGACGAAATGCAGCGTCGCTGCGATGATTGATAGGGCTAGAAGACGCTTCATGGTGATGCCTATGATTTCGGTTCTTTAGAAGATGATTCTCGGTGCCGTGCCCTCGTAGGTGCAGCGTCTTTATAGTATCCGAAAGTGCGACAGAGAATCGCCCTGATGATTTAAGACGTGCGAACAAAAGAGTCAAAAGTGGAAGTTGTAAGACGTGTGGCGCGGAGAATCTCGCCATATTGACCACGCAGTTACTCGCCCGAATCCGTTAATCCTTAGGCGAAGAGTTCATTAACCACGCGACCGCCTTCCGGACCGGTCAGTCGGTGGCTACGTCCGGCATGCCAGAACTTCAGGTCGTTTGCCGGAATGCCCACAAGATGAAATATCGTGGCATGCAAGTCGCGGAAGTGTACTTTACCTTCGACGGCGCGAGCACCTGTTTCATTGGTTTTCCCGTGGACGCAACCGCTCTTCACACCGCCACCGGCCAGCCAAAACGTAAAGCCAGTGGCGTTGTGACCCGTCTCGTCTTTGCCGTCACCGGGCGTCAAACCTGGCCGACCGAACTCGCCGCCCCAGATTACGAGCGTGTCTTCTAACAGTCCTCGCTGCTTGAGATCTCCCAACAAGGCCGCAATTGGCGCATCGGTGACTTCGCAATTTGCTCTCAAATCTCGGCGGTGATTCTTGTGTTGATCCCAGCTTCCGTGATTGACTTCAATGAATCGCACCCCGGCTTCCGAGAATCGCCGTGCAAGAAGGCACTGGCGACCGAAATCAGACTTGCGACACGTCCCCACCGACTCCGTCTGTTGGCCGACGCAGTAACGCTCCAGCGTCTCTTTCGATTCCGAGCTGATGTCGAGCAATCCGGGCGCCTCAGACTGCATTCGGAACCCGAGTTCCATGGACTGAATGACGCTGTCAAGTTTCTCGTCACCCGGTCGATGTGCGAGATGATCACGATTCATCATCTGGACGAAATTAAGTTGTTTTCGTTGAGCCGCCAGTGACAAGTGCTTGCTCGCGACATTGTTGATCGTGGCGTTGGACATGTCCTCGCCGTTAACTCCGATAGGTGTGCCATTGTAAATCGAAGGCAGAAACGCACTGGAATAAATGGAACTCTTCGAAGTATTGAGGCTAATGAAACCCGGAAGATTCTGGTTTTCTGTACCAAGTCCGTAATTGATCCAAGAGCCAAGACTTGGTCGTTCGCGCAGCCGGTCACCTGTGTGTAATTGCAGAAATGACTGAGCGTGAATCCCGGTGTCGGCATGCATGCCGTTGATTACGCAGAGTTCATCCGCGTGTTTGGCCGTTTCTGGAAGCAGTTCCGAAATCGGAACGCCGCTTTCTCCGTGCTGACGAAATCGGAATACCGATCCGGGATGCCTCTTGTTGCTGGTCTGCGGTTTGTGATCGAACGTGTCCATCTGAGCAGGCCCGCCGCTCATACACAGAAAGATCACTCGTTTCGCGCGCGCAGTGAGCGGCGGCGTCCGCTCGGCCAGACCATCGGTTGATGCGGACGCTTGTTCGCCACAGAGGGCTTGCAGTGCGAGGTAGCCGAAACCGCATGAGGTAGACTGCAACATGCTACGGCGTGAGTATTGCATAACGTAATCCTAGCGTTTCTCGTCTGACTTCAATCGACGTAGCGAAATTCGTTCGTAACCAACAGCGCCTGACACAGGCTGGCCCAAGCTTTATCATCGGATTTTAAGTTGGACTTCGTTAGTTGCACAAGTTCAAGGGCTCGTTCGAGTTCTTTCTGTACTGGCTCGCGACACAGCGCTCGCTGAAAGGCGAGTCGTACTCGCGATTCAACGTCTTCTGTTTCGCTAATTATCCGCTGTGCAAAAAGTCCTGCCTGGTCGACCACAAACGGACTGTTGTAAAGGTGCAGCGCCTGGCCGGGTACGGTGCTGATGTCACGTTGGCCGGTTACGACGGTGAAATCCGGCAAATCGAAAGCAGCCAACTCGGGTGGGGGTGAACTCCGCAGATAACATAGATAGATGCTGCGCTGATTACTTGGCTGATGCAAGTTGCCTGCCAGATTAACCAAAATGTCGCGATGGCGAACTATTGAACCACCGCTCGGCTGCAGCTCCAACTCGCCGGTGACTAACAGCACGCTATCTCGCAGTGATTCAGCGTCCAGCCGACGGCGGCTATGTCTCGCGAGAAAGAGATTTGTCGAGTCGCCCGCGATCGTCCTTTCGTCCGCATCGCTAGCGAGCTGATACGTTCGACTTAGGACGATTCGACGGATTAACCGCTTGATCGACCAGCCATCGTTCACAAAGCTCGTCGCCAGATGATCGAGCAACTGAGGATGTGTCGGTCGGTCGCCATAAACACCGAAATCGTCCGGCGTGCGAACAATGCCCTCGCCAAACAAATGCTGCCAGACCCGATTAACGATGACACGAGCGGTCAGTGGATGCGCGCCGCTAGCCAACCATTGCGCAAGCTCCAGCCGGCCACTCTGCTTTGGATCGATCTCAATGGAGTCGGACGTTGCCTGTTCGCAGGTTGAAAGGAACCCGCGCGGGACAGCATCGCCTAATTTTTTCGCGTCGCCTTTGATGTTGATTTTGCAGTCAGCAGGTTCGCCACGATCACGCACTCCCATCGCCAGCGGCGTTCCCAGCGGCCACTTTGGTTTGGGGATCGGCTTGGGCTTGCCCGTGTTGGACTCCAGGACGAAGACCGTTTCGACGAAGTCCTCAGGCGGTAGCACATTCGGCGCGGCCTGCAAGACGTGCAGATCGGTTTGTGGAGCGGTCAGCCCTTCATTAGCCGCGATCCCCCACATCGTCTCCGTACTCGTGAAGATGCCGGCCAGGGCGTAATAATCACGAGTTGGGATTGGGTCGAACTTGTGGTCGTGGCAACGGGCACACGCAACGCTCAATCCCATCACGCCGCTCCCGATAACATCGATCTGATCAGCGACGACGTCCATATCGAAATTGTTGTTCATTGCTTTGGCTGGCTTGGCCGCCATCGCCAGGAAGCCGGTTGCGACTAAATGGCGATCGCGTTCGGCCGGTGATTCGGCCGCCAGCAAGTCGCCTGCGATCTGCTCCGTCAGAAACTGATCGTATGGCGTGTCCTTGTTGAAAGCAGCGATTACATAATCACGGTATCGCCAAGCATGAGGGAACGTCGAGTTGCGGCCCAGACCGTCATTACCATTCGATTCCCCATAGCGAGCGACGTCCAGCCAGTGCCGTCCCCACCGTTCTCCGAACTGAGGGCGAGTCAGCAGAGTTTCGACGAGTTGTTCAACGGCGGGCTGACCGTCGTGGAGATGTGCCGCTACGAATTGCTCAACCTGTTCCATGGATGGCGGCAGACCTAACAGGTCAACGAAGAGCCGCCGCACCAGCGTTCGAGAACTCGCGTCCTGCGTCGGCGAAAGCCCCGCGGCTTCGACACGAGCCAACACGAAATGATCTATCGGATCACGTGGCCAAATTTGATCGTTAATGTCGGGCACCTGCGGATTTGCTATCGGCTGAAGAGACCAGAGAGCGCCAGGATCGTTGATTGACTCTTGTGTCGGTAAGGACTGTTCCAATCGAGGGTCCGGTGCACCTCGCAGGACCCATTGCACAAAGTCATTCACGACTGACTCCGGCAGTGGCTGCTCGGGTGGCATTTCGACACCGTCGAAACGCAGCGCCTGAATGATAAGACTGGCATCCGGCTTTCCAGCGACGAGAGCCGGTCCGGATTCGCCGCCTCTGTTGATCGCTTCACGGCTGTCGAGCAACAGCTTCCCACCGACTTCTTTTGAATCGGCCGCGTGACACTCGTAACAGTACTCGACGAGTACAGGGCGAATTTTGTTTTCGAAGAAGGCTCTGTCGCCACCCGAAAGATCTTCACCTTTGGCCACAGCCAGACACAAGGGAGGGAGAAGCAGAGTTGAGGAAGCGATGTAGTAAAACAGATTGTTCACGGCAGGCTGCTCTTGCGGAATTAACCGGAGGGACCTGGATTATAACAGAATTGTTACGATGTTTCAGCCCTGATGCGATCGATTCAAAACTCGCATCACCTTCCCTTCGGTACCTGACGCGGTCGCAGATCACGATACTGATCGCTTTCGAGCAATGACGCAACTTCTCGCAGATACGCAAACTTCGTCGCCTCGAGATTCGATCGCGAGTAAAGACTCGCGAAGAACGCGCGCCGATCCTGAATCGCGACACCGCCATGCTTGCTAACTTTGTCCAAGGCAACGTAATTTGCCCGTAATAGATCCAAGACGGCAGACTCGCGGCTCTTGATGTCGTTATTGATTCGTTCACGCATCTGCTGGTCACTCGGCTTCTCAGAACCATTGATCGGAAATTGATAGGTCGGCAAATTGCCGCACAAATGAACGAGAAGTGCACGTGGTCGCGGATCGAGACTGATAGCAACATGATCGAATTCGTGGGCCAGCAGGTGCGACTCCCAGACTTGGGCGTTATACAAGGCGACCGGCATACGAATCACGTGTCGCACCCGCGGCTGCAGTTTGACGTTTTCCGGCGTGACCAATACGGACGTGACAGAATCAGTCGTTTGTGTTTTGTATCGGTACTTGAATGACCAATCGAGGTTGAGGAAGAAGTCGGTTTTACCAACTGAATCCGAAAAGTCATCAACGAAAGTGATCGTCGTCTCACCGTCTCGAATCAACTGCTGAAATCGCTTGGGAGCTGGTGTCTGTAAGATGGTGTCGCGAAACGCCAATTCCAGATTGATCAATGAATCGAGATCGTCGGCGCGCGCGGTCGGCGCACCGAAAACAAGACAGGCTGCAATTATCGCGTTTGTCAGGGGGAATCGAAACATGGGTATGAAGATGGTATTGATTGTCGTTACTGGTGGCCACAAAGCTTGGAAGCGCAAAGGCAGTACCCGCGTCTCGGAACTTGTGAGGGTTCTGAATCCTGAGGTCTCACGAGTGCAGCTACGGCAACTACATTCTAACTGCTACTGCGGCGGAGAAACGGGTACGCCGTAAACAAACTAAAAACAGCCAGCAGCAGTAATATCATGCTGGCCGCGACGAATCCGTCGCGAAGCACCGAGGTGTGGATCATGCGACCGCTGTCGAAACTCGCGTATTCTCCCAACAGCCAAATGATAGGGGGAATCATCAAATACTGACAGACTTGGATCGTGCTAGTTATACGACCGATCACCTCAGGAGCGACTGCGCGCTGTAACGCCGTACTCGAAATAATTCCAACGGTGTGCGCGCACGCGCCGAAACCGACGAGAACAATCGCCGCTGTCGCCAGGTCGTTAGTGAAGCTCACAGCGACGCACGAAATTGCCGCGCCAAGAAGTGCGACGGTCGGCAGCATTGCGCGTAACTTGAACCGACGCAATAAGAGCGGCAAGCAAAATCCGCAACCCATCGCACCGACACCGTAAGCCATATCGAGCACGCCAAATCCTGCTGACCCGGCCAGTAAAACATCTTTGCTGAAACCAACGACGAGGACGTTCAACATTTGTGCCGAGACTCGTGGAACAATGGCAAACAACGCAAAAAGGAACAGTAATTTGTCACTTCGGACGTGCTGCAAGCCTTCCCAGTAGTCACTGAAGAAGCTGTGCCCTTTTTGCGCCTTTATGGCAGACCGCTTATCCGGAAACCATCGCTTGATCGTCAGCCAACCCATGACACCGACAGATAGTGAAGCGGAATCGATCGCGAAGCAACCGACCGCGCCGATCCGATAATACAAGACACCGGCTAGGCCGGCGCCGAGCAAGTAGCCGCCCTGGAAGAGCGCAGTGTTCAAGCTGTTGGCGTGTAGCAGCTCATCTGTTGTCAGCACGTCCTTCAAGTACGCGAGCAAGGCATTCCAGAATACTCCGTGAGCAAGCGAGGAGAGTACGCCGTACGGGTACAAATACTCAACTTGAAACAGCCCTGCCGCCATCAAAACTGTCATCACTCCGCTCAGCGCAGCCAAGTACGCGCACGTTGCTGCCAGGATCAGCCGACGGTTGGACCGATCGACGATTACCCCCGCGACCGGCATCACAAACAGCGAAGGAACCCAATACGCGATGATCAACCAAGCCACGGAGGATGGCGACGATGTTTCGCGATAGAGAATCCAATACGAACCGATGAAGTGAAACCCGCCTCCCATCGCGACGAGCAGCGAGAAGGACATTAGGAAGCGATAGCCAGGTCGCTGAAGCGGATTGGAAGGTGCAAGGAATTTTAGACGTTCATTCATTACAATCTGATAATGAGGTAGTGGCCCCGATTACGATAGGCTGCCACAAAGGAAAGTCACCCAATCGGTGAGCAAGGCATTGGATCGTCTAGGATCGCCGCTCATCTAAACGGCCCTCATTGAAGATGGCGGCCAAGTCCACAACAATAGGTGATTCGTGGCGGAGTGATGATTGCGTCGTTAATGCGCTCAAGAAGCCAATCGATTCGAAGCTACAGGAACACAGGAAGCCATGCCATTTATCGACATTGACACCGTCAAACCGCTAGAGGTCCTTCCCGGTTGTCGCATGCGTACGCCCTTTGGCGAAAACCTCATGCTCTCCTATCTAGAAATGGACGAAGGAGCCATCGTGCCGATGCACGATCACCCGCATGAACAGGGAGGAATGCTGTTGAAAGGCAAGATTGAGCTAACGATCGGAGACGACGCGCGAGTCGTCGAGGCGGGAGCGATGTTCATTATCCCGCCGAACACACCGCACAAAGCCGTCGCTGTAGAAGGCCCCGCCGTCGTACTCGACGTTTTCAGCCCGGTGCGAGAAGATTACGCCCAGCTATTCAACAAGTACATCCCAGAAGTCGAGTGACGTGCTGCCTGTTTCTAGATTTCCGTTGTACGTCGCCGGACGTGGTTCTTCGCAACATCAGCCGCGAGATTATGGACGACCCGCAAAAATTCGAAGCCACTATGACGTCAGCGCTGATGGAGCCCCGATCGACGAACACAGAGAAAGTGGCATCGTCAAGAATGATCAAGTGCGCCTCAGCCGCGGCGGTTCATTCCAGCAGTTGCCGCACGAAGCTCGTTCTGCGAGTCGGAATGGGACGCAAGCGACTCATCACATCTTGACGTTCGGCTTTCGGCCAGTGAAGACGGTCAAGTGACTATGGGGGAGCGGCAGTAGACTGCAGGGTGCGGCGAAGCGCTACGCTGCGGTCCCTTCCCCTTCGGTACTCCACCGAGTAGTCGGTTCCCACCACCAGTTGCCATCGTCAAACGCCGACTCGTCGTCAAGTTCATTGAAAACGTAATCGACTTCCTCCTCGTCGTCTTCTTCGACGATTTCCGCTACTTCTTCTTCCTCCGGCTCTTCGACGACGGCTGCGATTTCCGTTACCGAATCTACCGGGACAAACGTCTCGTCCCACACCTCGGCCGGAATGTCTTCCTCTTCCTCTGGGGGCTCGAAGTCCAACAGCGTGTCCTTCGGCTTCACCTCGATGAATTCAAGGCGAGGAATTGTCGTTCCCGGCTTGCCATGGGCAGGCAGCAGGCGAATGTCGACGGCCGCTTGTACGAACATCTGTTTGATGTGTTCGTGGCAGGTGAAGAACAGCAGTTGACGTCCTTCCTTGGCGAAGTCACACAACAACTCGACGGTCGCTTCGGCTCGCTTGGCGTCCAAATTGACGAGAACATCATCCAAGATC
Source organism: Planctomycetota bacterium (assembly GCA_014381825.1). Lineage (GTDB taxonomy): Bacteria > Planctomycetota > Planctomycetia > Pirellulales > Pirellulaceae. Next base: position 138,847 of record JACNKX010000151.1, on the reverse strand, counting down.
ATCGGTATATTCACGCCGCGGCGACCGTATGCTGCGACCAACGCCAGCCTCAGACTAAGGAAGATCGCTTCGCGCGTACCGCGACTGAGCACGTCCAACGACATCGGTTGTCCGTCGGCATTGTCCACTCGTAGCTCGTTCTTTCCGAGCGGCGTCCAGATGCGAGTGTACTTGTCGCCGGTCAGCCGGCTGAGGTAGATCGACGCTTCACCCAACGTTTCCGGTTGTCGCTCCGCTTCGTAGGATTCGCGAATGTCTTCGAGCATCCGCAGCGTGACTGCGAGCGTTTGCCACTCCTTGGTACGCTTCTCGATCTTCTGATCCAGACAGCTCATCTCGAATTTCGCCGCGGCCAGGCGACTGTCTTCTGCAAGTGTCTTCATCTCTTGCTTGACTTCTCCGTGACGTTGATGCAATTGACCGAGCAGCCCTTGTCCATCCTGTAATTTCGCGAGCAGCACACTCCAACGAGATTCCAGCTCTTCGGTGGTGTTCTCTTCCTGTTCGCGTTCGACGTCGTTCTCCGAACAATGCGTTCCGATGATGGCTTGAATTTGCTCGCTGAGCGAATCGCGACGAATCGTCAAATCGGCAATCAATTGCAATTGCTTAGCCCGCTCTTGAAGGGCCTCTTCGTCCGTGACGCGTGCTTCCGCGAACAGCGCCTCGCGCGAACGGTGCAAACGACGAAGATTCTTCAAGCAACTGTCCAACTCGCGGCGAACTTCCTTCTCGGCCTTCTGCAACTCACGGCGACGATCGACCATTTCGCGTTGTCCGGACAGTGCTGTTGCCAGTTGGCTCAGCTGCACTTGCGGATCGTCGCTCACGGTGTCGATACCGATGTCGTTGTTTAGCTGCTGTAGTCGCTCGACCAAGCCCTCCCGATCTTCAACGAACTTTTCGACTCGATCACGTTGTGCAGCCAAGCTCTCTTGGACCTTCGATTTTTTCTCGTGATGTTCACTGAGATGCTTTACGTTGGTCGGTGAGAGGGACTCGGGAATTCCGGCCGATCGCAGAGCGCGCTTCCATCGCGACTTGGCTTCTTTCAACTCTTCTTCCGCACCGGACGCATAGCGTTTCGACTCGTGTGTCCGTCGTTCGGCTTGTTCGCGATCTTGTTGCAGCGGCACTTTCTCTTCCAGACTTTTCAGCTCACGCTCGGCCGCCGTCAATCGGGTCGGGAATGTGCCGCTCCCTGTCGGAAGTTGCCGGTCGATTTCATCTCGATCTTCAATGGCATCCGAGATCTCTCGAGTGAGGGATTCTCGGCGTCGAAAACACTCATCAAGCTCTTCTTGCGCGCTTTGTTCTGCAACGGACTTCCAAACCACCGCCATCGCCGTGCAGAACAGGCCGAGCAAGCCAATTCCCCACCGATATTCTAGGTCGAGCGAAAAGATGTTTTCACCAAGGATACCGGCGAGCATCATCGTTACGCCAAACACGAAGACGGCACCGATGCCAACGAACAGCCGCACTCGCTGAAACTGCTGGTCAAGTAACTCGTGATTGTCTCGCTCCAGCTCGTCGTTTTGAGACTCGAGTGCATCAACACGTTCGTCGAGTTGTATTCTTCGGCGAATTAATTTCACCGTGTTCGCGGCGCGGTCCAGCGATTCCTCGAACGTTTCGGCACTGCGACCGTTAAGCTCGTGCTCGAGGTCATCAAGCGCGTGCTCCTTCTCTTGGCGACTCTTCTTGTGATGTGTCCGTGCAACCTCTCGCTTCCGTAAAGCTTCTCGCAGAGTGTGGGCTGGCGCGAGTAGGTGCTCGAAGGTTCGTTGCGAAACGACGACGCCGTCAGCCAATAGCACCGTGCCCCTCGTGGCCAACTCTTCGTCATGAGCCAATAAGGCCAGCTCGGAAGCTTCGATGTCCTTCTGAATTGTTTTGATCTCACGATCAAGCGACGCGAGCCACGGGCCATGCTCACACATCGCTTCGATTCGGCTGGCACGCTCCCAGAGAGCTTTGTTGATCGGTTGAGCTGCCATCTCACGCCGGAGCTCAAGTCGTTGCTGCTTGATCGGCTTTATCTGAGTGTTTTGGAGTTCGATGGCGTCGTTCACATCGTCGAGCCGCGAGATGCAGTCTTCGGGAAGCGGCTCGACGTGACCGATTCGGGAAATCTGTCGCGTTAAGTCCGCACGCTTCTTCCATTTTTCGCGTACTTGGATCGAAATCTCGACCGTCCGTGCATCAAACTCAGACGTTGCAATCCGTTTTTCCAGATCATCAATCTCCTCGACCAACAGCCGTTGCTGATGAGCGAGATCCGACCAACGGCGCGTTTGCCGTTCGAGGCCATCGATTTCAGATTGCAGTCGATGCCGCTTCGCCAACAATCGAGCAAGTTCCGAATCGGCGTTCGCATCGCTTTCCCAAATCCGGAGCCGTTCTGACTGTAAGTGACGCATCACTTCCACGAGCGATACGCGATCGACACCGCTAGCCAGATCGTAAAGCTGCTCGGCGGCCTGTGTGTCGTTCAGAGTTGCCAACTCTTGCAACTCGTGAATGCCGACCGCAAACACGTTGTTGAAGATCGTTTCGTCGATTCCCGACAGTAACGAGCCAAGCAAATGCTGACCGTGCCGACTGCCATTCTCGGCAAGTACTACCGCACGACCGAGGTGCGATTGCTCGTCTTCTTCAAGCCGTCGCTCGACCGTGAACTCGCCACTGTGATTCTGAACTCGGAGCATGCCACCGGGTACGCCGCCAAAGACAGGTGGCAAGTACAGATGCCGGCGTTCTTCGGAGAAGCCGTACAAAGCTGTGCGAACGAACTGCATGAGCGTCGTCTTACCGGCTTCGTTGGGCCCGTAGAACAACGTCACCTCTGGCGAGAGGTCGTCCGCAGCCACTGTGTTCCAGACGCCAAAGCCGTCGATATGGATATCCGAAATCTTCACGCTACGTTCCTCTCAGCTTTGGGTCCTTGCGAAGGCTGAATCTGTGAAGGTGGGGCCTGTAATGTCGGGGTCTGCGAAGCGTGGCTTTGCGGTGTCGGGACCTTCGCAGAGTAGCTGTCATCACCACGTAACAGATCGAGTCCCAGCATGGCTGCTTCTCGCAATACATAGTCGCGTTCGAAGACGTCGGTCAGCCAAGTATCGGAACTGACTTGTCGAGGCAACTCCTCGTCGCCGATCAGACTTCGCACCTCGATCGGCTTTTCGTCTTCTTCCTGATAGTCACGAACGACTTGCATATAGTCGCCCAGGATCGAATCTTCTTCACACCACTCAGCCCGCAATGCATGTGGTGGTTCAATATCGAGTCCAATCGACCAGACCGCTGGCGTTCCATATCCAAACTCTCGCCGTAGCCAATTCAGCGTCTCGACACGTTGAATCGAGCGAGCAAATGAACTGTCAAAACGCCCGATACCGCTGAGCTTCCAGGTCACGAGAGCCGGACGATCATGTTCAGCCAAACTCTTTAATCGAGATCGCAATTGATTCTGGACTTCACCGCGGGCGTTACCGGCAACGACGTCGATGTTCTCGCGATACCAGCGGACGACATCTGTCTCGATCATCCGCAATCGCGTTTCGCCGTCTGCCGCGACGCTGACCAGAGTGCATCCGTGCGGTCCCGTGTCGCGTGGCGTAAAGCCCTGAGGACTCCCGGGGCAATGAGCTGTCACGATACCTTTGAATGGTGTATCAGGCACATCAGCGCCGCCAGCGGCCCAATACTCAAGTCCTTGCCGTGGCTCGTTGAACAGATCGCTCTTGCCGTGCATCACCGCGATTTGATAGCCGCCGATCGCGAGACTCAGGAACTCGCCAGCGTGCAGCGGCATCTGTGGATTCCAGCTGCGACCCAACAAATCAGCGATCGCATGCTCGCCGCGATAGTGCGTAAGCTGCTCGACCTTATCCGACGTGAAGATACGGACATTCGCGGGCCACTCGATATTGCGAATGCAATCTTCTTTCAGATCGTCTTCGCTCGCCGACCAATACACCGAGATGCCGCGACTGCCGAGTTTCTCGAATTGCGTTCGCAGAAAAGCAACTGCTCGCGGTCCAGCATGTGTCGGATCGAAGAGATCGCCGCTTAACACAACGAAATCAACTTCTTCACGGATCGCGGATTGAAAGACTTGCTCTGCAGCATCGTACGGAGCATTCACGAGCGACTCGATCATGTGCTCCGGTGGATCAGAGAATCCAGCGAGTGTACGCTCCAGATGAAAATTTCCGGCGTGCAAGAACCGGAACGACTGGCCTGACATGAGCACCTCCCTGCGCTCTGGATTGTTTCGTCGGCACGCCTAATTATACGGGTAGTCGAGGCGCGCTGGCGGCAGTCTAACAAGGGGTGGCGAATCGTCCTAGTTTAATTTGAGCGAGGTGCTAGCACCTTCGCACCGCCCGCATGTGTGCTGTTTCATGCGCATCTATCGTGGGCTAGGAGCTGTACAGATGCTTTGTTAGAAGGAAGCTCCGCGTCACACCTGGAACTTAGACTCGCCGACATCGAATGGCCGTTAACGACGAGATCAAACTCCGAGCAGAACTCAAGGCATTCGCAGGTCGAATTGATCGGGCAATGCAAGCCGATCGGTTTAGGCTCCGGCGGACGTTGCGTTTGGTTCAAGAGGCAGTTCGCGCTCGAAAACCCTTCGATCAGCAACTCGAGCAACTGAAACGAAGACTCGAACGGTCGCTGGATCTGCGAAAACGCCGCGAGTCAACGAGCCCGACCTGCAATTTCGATCTCGATTTGCCGATTTTGGCTCGTCGCGATGAGATCGGCAACTCGATTCGTGATAATCAAGTCGTCGTGATATGCGGCGAGACAGGTTCCGGGAAATCGACCCAGCTCCCAAAAATCTGCCTGGACATCGGGCGGGGCATCTCCGGTTTGATCGGCCATACGCAGCCTAGGCGTGTGGCGGCTCGAACCATCGCAGCCCGTCTGGCCGACGAGCTGAACTCCACAATCGGTGAGCACGTTGGATTTCAGATTCGCTTCACCGATACGACGAACCCCCATACATTCATCAAACTGATGACCGACGGCATCTTGCTCGCTGAAACGCAAGGCGATCGTTTCCTGGACCGTTACGACACGATCATCATCGACGAAGCTCACGAGCGTTCGCTCAACATCGATTTTCTGATTGGCTATCTGAAGAACATCGTGCCGAAACGTCGCGACTTACGAGTGATCATTACTTCGGCGACGATCGACGCGCAGAGCTTTGCGGCTCACTTTGCGACGCAAGATGTCGCCGTTCCTATCATCGAGGTTTCAGGTCGAACGTACCCGGTCGAAGTGCGGTATCGACCTCCTGAGACGATTGGTGAGAACGAAGAGACGTTATCGGTCCCGGACCAAATCGCTCAAGCCGCGTCCGAGCTTTGTAAGGAAGGTCGTGGCGACATCCTGACATTTCTGCCGACTGAACGGGACATCTTAGAGGTTGCCAAACGTTTGCGCAGCCGCGCATTCGCTGGTCATGAGAAGGTCCAGATCCTTCCGCTCTATGGTCGCCTTTCAATCGCCGAACAGAACAAAGCCTTCAAAACGACTGGCCAGCGACGCATGGTCCTGGCAACCAACGTTGCCGAGTCGTCATTGACCGTGCCGGGAATTCGCTACGTGATTGATACTGGTACTGCACGCGTCAGTCGCTACTCGCCCCGTTCCAAAGTCCAGCGATTGCCGATCGAATCTGTGTCTCGCGCGTCGGCGGATCAGCGCAAAGGGCGATGTGGTCGAGTTGGTCCAGGGATTTGCATCCGCTTGTTCAGCGAAGACGACTTCTCGAAACGTGATCAATATACGACCCCAGAGATTCGGCGGACGAATCTCGCGGCAGTGATCTTACGTATGTTGTCGCTGCGACTCGGTGCGGTCGATGAGTTTCCGTTTCTCGATCCACCGCGGACGGACGCCATCAATGATGGGTATAAGACGTTGTTCGAGCTGGGTGCCGTCGATGATCGTCGACGGCTGACCGAGATTGGAAAGGCCCTTAGCCGCTTACCGATCGATCCGCGGATCGGACGCATGATTCTGGCGGCCGATCACGAAGGTTGCCTGAACGAAATGTTGGTCATCGCCTCCGCGCTTGAAGTTCAGGATGCTCGTGACCGTCCCGTCGAAAAGCAGAAGCAAGCCGACGAAGCACATTCGAAGTTCTCGCACGAAGATTCCGATTTCCTTACCTATCTGACGCTTTGGGACTTCTATCACAACCTCCGCGAGAAACTCTCTCGCAGCCAAGTCCGCAAGGCATGCCAACAGAGTTTCCTTTCGGACATCAGAATGCGAGAGTGGCAAGACGTTCATCGACAACTGGTGCGGCTCGCCAGCGACAACGGGCTGAAGGTATCGACTCGGCGTGATGACGCGGATTCGATTCACCGAGCTTTACTTTGCGGGTTGCTGTCGAACGTTGCCATGCGTCGGGATGGTGTGGAGTACGAAGGGGCTGGCGGGACGAGCTTTTTCGTCTGGCCGGGGTCGTCGTCATTCAACCGCAAACCAAAGTGGATCGTAGCGGGTGAGTTGGTCGAAACATCGAGACGATACCTGCGGATCGTAGCACCGATCCAACCGAACTGGATCGAGCCACTCGCCGCTCATCTAGTGAAACGTTCGTACGCCGATCCATTCTGGTCGCGCAAAAGTGGAACGGTACTGGCCAACGAAAAGGTGACATTGTTTGGACTGACGATCGTCGCTGGTCGCAGAACACCCTTCGGCCAGCATGATCCGGAAACGGCACGACGTCTGTTCATCGAGCACGCGTTGGTAGAGGGCGACTTTAACTCGGAGCCAAAGTTTCTGAAGCATAACCGTAAACTGCTTGCTGACCTGCAATCGATGGGGGCCAAGTCACGAGCGCCCGACTATCTCGTTGGCGATGGCGCGCAGTATGCGTTCTACGATGAACACCTGCCGGAGGACTGTTTTGACGCCGCGTCCTTGAATCGTTGGCTCAAAGGTGCCTCTTCAGAGGAAGCCGAACGGCTGAAGATGACGCTCACCGATCTGATGGGCGAGTCGAATGCGCATGATTCCTCGGCATTTCCAGATCAATTCAACGCGGGTTCTCTGAATCTCGACATCGACTATCGCTTTCAACCAGGCGATGAGGATGACGGACTGACGATCACCGTTCCGAAGGAAGGATTGCAGCAACTCGATTCACGACGACTTGAGTGGCTGGTCCCAGGGCGAGTCGAAGAGAAGCTGACGGCATTAATCCGATCGTTACCGAAGGCCCAGAGACGCAGCTTCATTCCCGCACCGGATGTCGCTCGCAAAGCCGCGGAGATGATGCCGTTTGCCGAAGGGGATTTCCTGACGGTCGCGGCACAAACGCTCAGTAGAATCGCCGGAGAACCACTTTCGCCACACGCATTCAAGCTAGAAAAACTGCCAAGTCATTTGCGCATGAACGTTCGCGTCGTCGACGAATCCGGCGAACTGCTTGCCGAAGGTCGCGACCTCCAGGAATTAGCATCGGAGATCGGCGTCGAAAGCTCCGAGAACGCGAGTGTGATCAGCGATGGCGAGTGGGAACGCGACGGTATTAAGGTCTGGGACTTCGGCGAATTACCAGAGACAATCACAATTCGTCGAGGCGATTTCGTCCTGGAGGCCTATCCTTCTTTGGTCGACGCGGGTGATTCTGTCTCGCTGCGTTTGGCAACAACCCGCGCAGGCGCTGATCAAAAAACGCACGCGGGAGTACGGCGACTGTTCTGTTTGGCCGAGCATCGAGAACTGAAATCGCAGATTCATTGGCTTCCCGACATCGACCAACTGCAACTTTGCGCGGCGACGATGAACCACTCGAAGGATCTTCGGGAACAACTAATTGAATTGGCGGCGGAACTGGCGTTCATGCGTGGCTCAGCGCTTCCCGGCGATGCCAACGAATTTGAACTTGCCCGAAAGCACGGACGAAAGGAGCTGCTTGTCGCCGCGCAGGATCTCGCAAAGGTTGTTGCTCCCTTGCTCAAACGATATCACGAAGTCAAGGTGAAACTTGGCGAAGCAAGGTCGGCTAAGATTGCTGACTCGGTCGCTGACGTCAAGCAACAGCTCGCACTTCTCACCTATGATGGATTTTGGACCGATACGCCGTGGAAGTGGTTGACGCATTATCCCCGGTACTTGCGAGCGATTCACGTTCGACTTGAAAAACTCTGTACTGGAGGAGGAGCGCGCGATCGCGCCGCGATGGAAGAGGTAGTCCCTCATCAGCGGCGCTATGACGATTTCGTCGTGGCTTACCCATCGCAACGCAAAAGCCTCATGGCCTTGCAGGAATATCGCTGGATGCTCGAAGAATACCGGGTCTCGCTCTTTGCTCAACAGCATGGAACGGCGATCAAGGTCTCGCCACAGAGATTGGACAAACAGTGGCGGCAGGTCGTGTAACGACTAGTTTAAGGTACCGAGCAGTACCGCGGGCTAAGCGACTGCGATCGGGGTAAATAGCCGCCGTCCAATATTTCGCACGTGACTTCGCGCTGCTTCATCAGCAATGTCTTGGGGAACTTGGTCGACCGTGAACCGAAATAGATTTTCGAGTTCGCTTCGTAGCTCGACGGAGATTCGTAACGGGTCGATCGAGAACGTGACCTCTCTGCTAAGTTTACACAAGCGGCGTAACGTCGGCTTGAGCCCGGGATGAACCTCATCGGAGTTACCGGCGACAGCGAGTTCAACGATTTGTTGGTCACTTAGTTGCTCGATAACTTTGAGCAAATCGCTCACGCCAGACGTGTAGTCCTCCCAGTGATCACGAAACAAGTACCCGGCATCGAGGATCGAGACCTCTGCCAGCATGTCATCAACGCGTCTCTTGTTGCGTTCCAGTTTCGCCTGCAACTGCTTAAACGCCGCAACGCGCCGAGTATTTTCAGACTGTTTCTGGGACATGACCGTAAACTCCTAGTTCATTGGTCGATTATACACATCGTTTCAGTCATTAACAGAATTTTGGCTCGTTACGTCGAATTCTCGCCGCTGAATCCAGTTCGCTACCCCGAGAATTGCCTTGCCCGTCAAAACGAATCGGTCTTGTATTTGGTCCTTCGAAAGTTGGCTAAGTTTTCGATCCAGTACTTCGAGGCTGCCGAGAGAAATTGGCCGCGTTGGTATGGGGCAGGTGTATGCGGAATCGTGGCCGTTGGCTTGCCCGATATGCTGCTGTGGATCGGCTGGATCTAACCCAGTGACGAGCAAAGAGCAACAGCGGTATCGAAGGCGATACAATTGTTCGGCAATAACGTTGAACTCTTTCGGGTCATCCGTTCCACCGACGTTTGAAATATGAGTGCGGTACTTTTGTTCAAATACGTGCTCATCATCAACCAGCCAGCCAATAACCGTTTCCACCCCTCCTCGGTCGATATCACTTTCGTGAGTTGCTTGATCGCTGCGAAGCAACAGACGTCTTGAAATCCAATCAACGGGTTCTACAAGATCGACGGACGGGGGAAGTTCATTGCTAGCAGGCTGCCCATGTCTTTCCAAACCGTCTGGATGCTGCTCACCTGCCACGCGCGATTCCTTCGTGAAGACCCTGGATAACTCCATTTGAACGGCTGCTCGCAGACAAAAAGTACCCGATCTCCCTAAGTTCATCAACCCCCGGGCTACGGAGGTCGTGCAGTTTTTAAGTTTAGCTGTCTCAACGATTCACTTCACCCGCCCGGCGAAGCTGGGAGGGTCGGAAAGCAAGCTTTCAGCGAGTTTTCCGGGGAGGGCTGTCCGCGCATCGTCGGACGTGAATCAGCGCTGTTGCCCCTCCCCGAACCTCGCTTGGAGAGAGTGGAAGATCGCAAACGCCCGAAACAAACAACTTAAAAACTGCACGACCTCTACGATGGAAGAGCAGAGGCACCGAGTACGGGCCATACGCCTATGGCTGGAGATCTAATAGAACACAATGTGTTGCGTAGAGAGCTTCGCAGTCTTTTAGCCAACCGCCAAACTCTATCCAGACCGATTCAATCGCCACGTTGTAGAACTCGACCTTTTGAACGAACTCTTGAAGCGGCGGTTCAAGCAAGAAATCGGGATCGTCTTGGGAACGCATACTCTTCGGTTTATAGCCCTGCGAAATCAAGCGAACCGCCGCGCAAAACTGGTCGAGGCCGCGGTAGATCGGTACGGCAATCTCCGTGTACTGTCTCCAATTCTCGCAGTCCTCATCAATTCTCGTACGAAGCCGATCACGCTCCGTCCATGCTTCGAAGTATTCGTATTGAATCAAGCCCCAGTCGTCGGTGGCCTCACGAGTCGCCAGCTTGATTCTCATTCTTTTTACCGCCAGCCTCACCTCCCGTACCGCCTGTAATAGTTCGAAAGTAAGTTGCTTGGCACGGAACAGTCCAATCAGCTCAAGGGACTGTTCAACTCGTACCGGTAGCGGTCCGTTAGGGACGCCGATGGAGCGACCGATGATCTCGCGCAAGAGCGAGTCAGTAAGCCCGATGTCGGAGCGAGATGTCTGCTTGGATGGCCGTTTTTTTTTCGACACGATGTTACTCCTGTCGCTCCACCGCCAACGCTCCCAATTGTTCCAACAAATCTCGCGCCGCGAGATCATCGCGATTGTCTGGGAGTGGTTCTAGAATCGACATAAACAACGTCACCTCCTTATCGGTGTAGCCGAGACTCAAGAGTGAATCTCGAATGTGCTGGGCATCGCGTTTGAATTTCAAGGTGTCGTCGAAGCCGGGGTCTTGGCGATACTCGAATCCGTATGGAAAATAACCTGTGTTCATTACGACGTACGTCACCGCGAGTGAGTAGACGTCGGCGGTATGATGCAGTCGGTTCTTACCGACAAAATCAAAAGCTTCGGGTGGCCAATAGAACGGCGTACCAATAATCGATGCCGAGCCGCTGGGTCCGCCAAGCGATCGAACATTGCCAAGATCACCGAGTTTCGCCGAACCGTCGGCGAACACAAGGATGTTTTCCGGCTTGATGTCTCGATGATAAATCTGCTGTCCGTTCAAATAGTCGATAGCATCACATGTCGGTTCAAGATACCGTTTCAGCTCTTCTTGCCTACGAATCGGGATCAGCGTATCTAGCCCACATCGAGCTTGCTCCCACAAAGTGACCAGGTAGCGATATCCGTTAACCTTCGCGGTGAAGTGGTCGACGTGACGGGTGAGCCCAGCGTGTCCGTTCATAATGGCCCACAACTCGGGACCTCGTTCGAACTCCTTTCTCAAATTATCGATTACATCGAGGCTGTGAAGCGAAATCTTCGCCGCGCACTTCTCGCCTTTGTACTCACAAGCTTCGACGCGGGCGTATGCTCCCTCGCCCAGGCGGCCCGGCTCGGTGAACGTGACTCCTTCGCATTGCGCGATGTCCTTGAGCTGTTGATAAATTGAGTCGTCCATCCAAAATAGTCTCGGCACACGTAAAGTAATATGGGACCTGAACGCCGCCACTCGGCGCGATTCGATCAAATTATGACGAATGTTCGCAGGACCCGCTACCGTTAAGATAGCGAGCCATTCACCCATTCAAGATGCGGGGCGTTCGTCTGCTCTGAGTGTATTTGTACTCGGATTGAGAGAAGGATATGAATCCTGACAACGACTTTCTTGGCGGGCGAAGTGGGTTGTTCGGCGATCACCGGCACCGCGATTCGTCAGCGGATCGGAAATTCTGTCATCAAAGGCGCTAGGGAAGATGTGTGTCATCGTCGGCGATACCTAATTGGCCGCAGATAAGGCTCAGAAGCTAATGAAGAACGCCCTCTTTACATTCGGCATCGTCCTGCTGCCCGCTATTGGCAACGCGGACCAAACGATCAATTGATTGCTTCCGGATTTAACCGGTTGTTTTTGATCATCGATCGCGGGACGGCGCTTCCGGAAGAGATCTTTACGCGCAACGTCATTGATCGAGTGACCGCAGTGGGCACTGCATTTATGGGCCTAACGGTGCAGTGTGCGGTGTGTCACGACCACCAGTATGACGCGATCACGATGCATGACTCTTACGGTTTGTTCGCCATTTTCAATGACTTAGACAGCGAACCCGAGACGGGAGGCCGACAGGGAACGGACTTTCAAGGTGGTTTGCTACCACCCTACATCAGTCTGCCCAGCGATGCGCAGACCGCGAGGCCCGCGGAATTCAGCGCTCGAATCGAGAAGTTGAACGCGGCCATCCAAAAACTCGAAAGGCGAGCGAAGGACGCCGTCGAAGATGCGCAGAAGGAAACGCTCGAGGCGGAGCTGGATCAGGCGAAAAAAGCTCTAAAGAGTGCCCAAGATGAACGACAAGCGTTCGACGCGACAATTCCAGTGACGATGGTGATGAAAGAGAAGGTGGATCCTCGCCCGGCGCATATGTTGATTCGCGGCGCGTACGACAATTTGCGCGTAACTATTTGCTGGCGCGTCGCATGGTAGAGAGAGGCGTTCGTTTCGTCCAGATTTTCCATCGAGGATGGGACCACGGTTCGATACTCCCGAAGCAGTTACGTGGCCAAAGTTTTGACGTTGATCAGCCGTCTGTCGCGCTTATGGGGAAACTGACGAGTTCAGCTACAACGTCGTTCAAGATCCAGTTGCCGTCCGAGACTTGCATGCCACGATCCTGCACCAGCTTGGTATCGACCACAAAAAGCTGAGCTTTCCGATTCCAACGCTTGACGGGGGTCGAGCCATCTCAGGTCATTAAAGGAATCCTTGGTTGACCGTCGTTGGGCGGGATGGGACCATTGTCCCGTGCATCGTTGGCCCATTCGAGAAGTCGGGCAATCGATTTTCTTCTGCCACGTACTCTTTTATCACTTGGCAAACTTATGCTTTTGGCTCTGCTTGCATTCTTGCCGATCGTCGTCGTCGGACTATTTCTCGTTGTCTTGCGCTGGCCGGCGAGTCGAGCGATGCCCTTGTCGTATGTTAGCGCCGCGCTGCTCGCGTTGTTCGTCTGGCGAGTGCCTGCGGTGCAAGTGGCGGCTGCTTCGGTCCATGGATTGATTGTGGCCGTGTCGTTGTTGTACATCATCTTTGGCGCAATTTTGCTGTTGAACACCTTGCGGGAAAGCGGAGCACTTAGCGTGATCCGACGTGGCTTTACCGACATCTCGCCTGACCGGCGGATTCAAGTGATCATTGTCGCTTGGCTGTTTGGCTCATTCATCGAAGGTTCTGCCGGGTTCGGCACGCCAGCGGCCGTTGCTGTTCCTTTGATGGTTGGGCTCGGCTTTCCTGCGATGTGCGCGGTGGTGGCGGGGATGGTGATTCAAAGTACGCCGGTTTCTTTCGGTGCGCTCGGTACTCCGATTTTGGTTGGTGTCGGAAACGGGTTGACCGGCGATCCGAACGTCGAGGCTTACGCTCGCGAAGCTGGCTACGTGGCCGCCAACGGGGATCTTGCTTGGAACGGCTTCCTATCCGAGATCGCGTTTAAGGTCGCGATGCTTCATGCCGTCGCCGGGTTGTTGATTCCGTTGATTGTTGTGGTATTGATGACTCGATTCTTTGGACCCAACCGATCGATCGTCGAGGGACTTCAAGTTTGGAAATTCGCGTTATTATCTTCCCTTTCGATGACCGTTCCCTATGTGTTAGTCGCCCGCTTCTTGGGGCCAGAGTTTCCGTCCTTGATCGGCGGACTCGTCGGGCTTGGGATCATGATCACATGCGCGAGGATGGGTCTATTCATCCCAAAAGGCGAGCCGTGGGATTTCGATTCCAAAGATAAGTGGGATTCTGATTGGAACGGAACAATTTCGCTGGATGACGCCGACGTCACGCCATCATCCATGTCGTTGCCAGTCGCATGGACCCCGTACGTCCTGGTCGCAGGTCTGCTTGTCGCAACTCGAATTCCCTCATTGGGTATCAAGCAACTGTTGACTTCGCCTATGGCAACGCTTGAGTGGGTAAGTGTCTTCGGCACGGATATCAATTCAAAAGTCCAACCGCTCTATCTTCCAGGAACAATCTTCATCGTTGTGTCTCTGCTGACGTTCGTCTTGCATCGTATGAAACCAGGCGACTTTGGCGTCGCTTGGAAACGATCTGCCAAAACAATGCTCAGTGCTTCCGTGGCTCTTGTGTTCACGGTGCCAATGGTTCAAGTCTTTATTAACTCGGCGGGCGGCGCTGGTGGTTATGAGAAGATGCCGATTGTGCTGGCCGAGGGCGTTGCGTCTTTGACTGGATCGGCATGGCCATTCTTCTCCCCGTTCATTGGTGGCTTCGGGGCGTTTGTCGCCGGCAGTAACACCGTGAGCAACATGATGTTCTCGCTGTTTCAATTCGGAGTCGGTGAGCGGATTGGCGTCGATCCGACTTGGGTTGTGGCTCTCCAGGCAGTTGGTGGCGCGGCGGGTAATACAATCTGTGTCCACAATGTCGTCGCCGCATCGGCCGTCGTGGGTTTAGTAGGGAAGGAAGGGGCCATCATCCGCAAGACGTTACCCGTGTTCCTCTATTACGCACTCGTCACTGGATTACTTGGAAGTCTGATCGTTTGGAATATATGAGGTCGTAGTGCTATGCAACGCCAAGTCTATTTGTCCGGCCGGATGGTTGCCGAGTCGGATGCGAAGATCTCGATCTTTGATAGTGCAGTACTGCTGGGCGATACGGTTACCGAGTCGACGCGCACGTTCGGTCATTGCCCTTTCAAGTTAGAGCAGCACGTTACGCGTCTGTACAAGTCACTGAAGGTCGCTCGGATAGATTCCGGCCTGAGTCCTGAGGAAATGTTAAATGCGACGCGTAGCATGTTGGAGGCGAATCTGCCGACGTACGGCAGCGAAGAGGATTGTTGGATCGTTCACAATATCTCTCGCGGCATGTTCGTTCCGGGACCGGATCCGACTGTGCAACAAAGCGTGGCTACCGTGATGATCTATACACAGCCAATGGACCTGCGCGGCTGGGCGAAGTTCTATACCGACGGTTGTCATGCGGTAACACCGATGAGTCGAATCATCCCATCACAGTCGTTGGATGCTCGCATAAAAAACCGCAGCCGCATGGCATACACGCTCGCCGAGATGGAAGTAAAGCTCGTTGACTCCGACGCCCAGAGCGTGATCCTCGATATCCACGGCAACGTGGCCGAGAACAAAGGAGGCAATATCTTCGTTGTGTCCGATAACGTGCTGAGGACGCCGCGAGCGACGAATTGCCTCGCCGGAATTAGTCGCGAGACCGTCCTTCAACTCGCGCGCGACCTCGACATCTGCGTCGAGGAAACAGAGCTTCAGCCATACGACCTCTATACGGCCGACGAAGTGTTCTTCACCAGCACACCGTATTGCATCATGCCAGCGACAAAGTTCAACGGTTTACCGGTGGGAGACGGAAATGTTGGACCGACGGTTCAACGGCTCCTTCGTGCTTGGAGTGAGCTAGTCGGAATGGATATCGTGAAGCAGGCAAGGAATCAACTCGAAGGCGAGTAGTCCTACGATGCCTCGCAACAAAGTAGGGTGTCGGCGGTAGCCGCACCGCGAATCTGATGCTACAGCGGCGGGCAGTCAAGAGTTAGGGCGTGCGATACATTGAGTTCCCAACTACAGATACACGAATGCAATTCCAACGTCGACTGTCGAGGACTTCAGAATGAGCGAAGCTGTCAATCATCCGTTAAACCGCAAGCTACGTATGGCCCTCGTCGGAGGTGGCGGGAACGCTTTCATCGGTCGTGTCCATGCAACGGCTGCACAGTTGGACAATCGAGCCGAGTTAGTAGCCGGCGCGTTGTCCTCTAATCCCGACAAGTCGCGTGCCGCGGCACCTTCGTTTGGCATCGCGGATGATCGTGCGTATGGCTCGGTCGGCGAATTGATCGAAGCCGAATTGGCACTGCCTGCCGACCAACGTGCCGATTTCGTTAGCATTGCGACGCCGAACTTCACCCATTTCGAAATCGCAAAGGCCTCGCTCGCTGCGGGCTTCAATGTGCTGTGCGACAAACCGATGACGACTACCGTTCAAGATGCGGATGAACTCGTACGGATCGTCGAAGAAACTGGAGCTGTCTTCGCATTAACCCACAACTACACTGGTTATCCAATGATTCGGCAAGCTCGCGAGATGATCGCGAGCGGTGAACTCGGTGAGATTCAAGCGGTTCGAGCCAATTACGTCCAGGGTTGGATGTGTGGGCTGAAAGTGGAGCCGAACCCGCCGCGCGGTGGCTGGAAGATAGATCCGGAGAAAGCAGGATCGGGCTCGCTTGGCGACGTCGGAACGCACGCCTTCAATCTGGCTTGCTACGTCACCGGGCTGAGCGCCACCGAAGTCTCTGCCACGATGCGAACCTTTCACCCGGAGACGGAATTGGACGACTACGGCCATGCCACAATCGCGTTCGGCGAAAGCACGTTGGGAACGATCACGTACAGCCAAATCACTCATGGCCGGCTGAACGATTTGACGCTGGAAGTCGATGGGGCGAAAGCCGCGTTGGTCTGGCGGCAGGAAGATCCAAACGAGTTGATCGTTCGTAGAACTGGGCGAGCGAGGCAAGTTTACGAACGCCATCCAGCTGCCTCGTACACGAACGATCTGTGTCGAGCGGCCTGTCGCATTCCAGGCGGCCATCCCGAGGGGTTCTTCGAGGCGTTTGCCAATGTCTATAACGCGGCATTCGATGATATGATTCTGCGCAGCACAGGGGGCGATCGGAGCGAAACGACTCGATATCCGAGCGTGCGAGACGGTGTTGCGGGGGTGCGATTTGTCGAGGCTTGCCAAGCGAGCAACAGTGAGCGAGGAGCTTGGAAGTCGCTGATCTCATCCACCTTTTAAGATGCGCAAGTCGTTGAATGGGCGGACGTAGCGTCGATCAACCGTGGGTTGACGATCTGCGATTTGGCCATTAGAATCCGACCCAAGTTGAACTACTGTACGGGTTTGTGTACGCATAGCCCAGTTGATTCGAAATCAAAAAACGCGGAGCCGGTGATGGCAGATTCTGCATCCAAAGAGGGTGACGTCTTCGATGAAGACCGCTTGTGTCGTCTGATTGAAATGATGAAGGAGCATGATCTCAGCGAGGTTGATCTCCAGGAAGATGCTCAACGAATTCGACTGCGTCGCAATACGGCTCCGATGGCACCGGCTGCTCCCGTCTACGCTCCGACAGTCGCTGCACCTGGCGCCGCAACTCCGGCAGGTGACGCAGACGGCGACAATATCGTCGTCATCAAGAGTCCGATGGTTGGCACTTTCTACGCCAAGCCGAATCCCAAATCGCCTGCGTTCGTGAAGGTCGGCGATCACGTCGACCCGGAGAAGACGATTTGCATTATCGAAGCGATGAAGGTCTTCAACGAGATTCCAGCTGAGATCTCTGGGCAAATCGTCGCGATTCTCGTCAAGGACGAAGAGCCGGTCGAATTTGGAAAGCCACTCTTTAAGGTCGACACGAAAGGATGAGAAGGGACTAGGGTCTAGGGTCCAGAGTCGAGAGCCAAGAAACGCGGCGCTTGACGGTTTGTTCTGGCCCTCTGCTCTTCACTCTCCGCTCTCGACTCTCCATGTACAAACGCATTCTGATTGCTAATCGGGGCGAGATCGCACTGCGCGTCATCCGCGCTTGTCGCGAGATGGGAATTGAAACCGTCGCTATCTACAGCGAGGGTGATCGTGGCAGCGCCTATCTCGATTTGGCCGACGAAGCGTACTGCGTCGGACCCGCGAAATCGAATCAAAGCTATCTAAAGATCGATCGAGTGATCAGCGCCGCCGAAGTCGGTAACGTCGAAGCGATTCATCCAGGCTACGGATTCATGGCCGAAAACTCACACTTCAACGAGGTCTGTCGGAGCTGTAAGATCGACTTTATTGGTCCGTCACCCGAGGCGATGGAGAAGCTCGGTGACAAGAACACGGCTCGCGCAATTGCTCGTGAAGCGAATGTTCCCGTCGTGCCTGGCAGTGATGGCTTGCTGACGGACGAACACGATGCAGTTAGCGTCGCGCATGAGATCGGTTTCCCCGTTCTGATCAAGGCAACAGCAGGTGGTGGCGGCAAGGGAATGCGAGTTGCAGCGAACGAGTTGGTCCTGAAAACAGCAATCCAACAGGCGCAAGCAGAAGCGGAAGCGGCGTTCGGCAATGCTGGCGTTTATCTTGAGAAGTACGTCGAGCGGCCTCGCCATGTGGAAGTACAAATTGTCGCCGATCATCATGGCAACGTCGTACATCTTTGGGAACGCGAGTGCTCGACCCAACGCCGCCATCAGAAGCTGATCGAAGAGAGTCCCGCGCCAAATCTGCCGCAAGAGACTCGCGAAGCAATGTGTGAAGCGGCGGTGCGATTGATAAAGAATTGCGAGTACACAAACGCTGGCACGGTCGAGTTTATCGTTGACCAACAAAACAACTTCTATTTCATCGAAGTGAACGCGAGAATTCAAGTCGAACATCCTGTATCGGAAATGGTGACGGGCGTTGATCTGATCCAAACGCAAATTGCGATTGCGGCTGGCGAACCGCTCCCCTTTACACAAGACGACGTCGTTCAGCGAGGTTGCGCTATCGAGTGTCGCATCAATGCGGAGAATCCGGATCGCAATTTCCAGCCGTGTCCCGGAACCATCGAACAGATGTTTGTACCGGGCGGCCTCGGCGTTCGTTTCGACTCCCATGCCCATCAGGGGTATGTCGTCCCGCCACATTACGATTCGATGATCGGAAAATTAATCGTCCATCAACCGACCCGATCGAAAGCAATTGCTTGCATGTTGCGAGCGTTGGACGAGTTGCGTATCGAAGGAATTGCGACGACTGCTTCCTTCCACAAGAAGGTTCTTCAACACGCCGAGTTCGTCGAAGGTCGCGTCGACACGAGTTTCGTCGAGCGGGCATTTCTGAGCAAATAGCGGCGGCGGCTACTGCACTTCGCGCACCGACTCCCGGGCGACGCGACGTCCTTGGCGAGTCCGTTGCAGGTACTTAGAATCGTTGTTGCGCGATCCGTGGCGACAAGCAAGGTAAGGGAGATTGAATCTATGGCCAATACATTATCCAGGCCAGCCAAATCAGAGTCTGATTTCAAACGCGTTGCAGTTCTCTTCGCGGGTGGCCCCGCCCCGGCCGCAAACGCGGTCATTTCGACGTGCGCGACTTCGTTTTTGCGTAACGACATTCAGGTACTAGGCATTCTGCACGGATACTCTAGCCTAATCGACTATTCTCCCGAAAAGCCTCTCGAAGCTGGTCGCGATTTCATCGTTCTCGACCACAAGATCCTGAAGAGGACTCGCAATTCGCAAGGCATTTTGATCGGTACCGCCCGAGCAAATCCTGGCAAAAGCGTCTCGCATCCCTCACATTTGGATGATGCCGATAAAAGCGCGGCACTCCGACGCACTTACGAAGCGCTGTGTTCGCTGGAAGTCGACGCGTTGATTTCGATCGGAGGCGACGACACGTTGAAGACGGCGAACAAGTTCAAGATGTTCCAAGATCGCTTGCCCGAAGGCTTGAAACGGATCCCTGTCGTGCATCTTCCAAAGACTATCGACAACGACTATCACGGTATCGATTTTACGTTCGGATTCTTTACAGCCGTCGACACGTTGGCAACGGAGATTCGAAATCTGTTGCATGATGCGGAAGCTGGCCGCGCCTACTTCCTGGCTGAAACGATGGGGCGTAGCGCAGGGTGGTTAGCCTACGGTGCGGCGATCGCCGGCGAAGCAAGTCTTGTTATTAGCGTCGAAGATATTACGGGTGATTATGCATGCGAAGAAGAAGTCCTCGACAAAGAGACGGGGGAGAAAACCCCGCACAAGATAATGAACGTCGACCGTGTAGTCGATCGCATCGTGCAGACGATTGTCGCCCGCGACAAGGAAGGGAAGCAGTACGGCGTGATCGTTATCGCCGAAGGCTTGGCAGAGTATCTACCGGCGAGTTACCTCGAGGGCATTCCCCGCGATGACCACGGGCACATTTCGATTGCTCAAGTCGAGCTCGGAAAAATGTTCGCGGGCCTCGTGTCGAAAGCATACAAAGCCAAGACAGGCTCGAGTCGCAAGGTGAATGGTTTGCAACTCGGTTACGAGTCGCGATGCGCGAAGCCGAGCGCGTTTGATGTGATGCTGGGCAGTCAACTTGGTGTCGGAGCTTATCGAGCGTTAGTGCAAGAGAAGCTGAATGGAGTCATGGTTTCCGTGTCCGGTCAGCTCGAACTTCACTACGAATCGTTCGACAAGTTAGTCGATCCTGACACACTCGTCACGAAGGTGCGCTACATCGAGACGGGTTGCGACTTTCATAGCTTGGCACGGTTCTTGGAAACCGACGTCAACGACTAAACCCACGCACTGAACCACTCCACCTCAAAGCGATGTGAAGTCGCAGGGTGGAGCGGTGTTCGTTCGCGGTCTCAGTCGAGCTACGGCCCGCTTCATCGCCAAAGCGGACCGCCTTCTGAAGCGTGCTTGCACGACACGTGCATACGGGTATCCGACTTTCGTCAGGAAATGATTCGGCCGTGATACCGCCAGCAATTCATAATGCACGGAATCGTCATTCCGGTTCCATCGGACACTAAATCTCTCTTCACCACTTTCTAAGTGCCCCTCGAGAGTTCCATACGCGAAACCAAATCTGTCGATACCGTCAGCCGACCTCGCTGAATCGCAAACATGGACGATTCGGCATGGATTTAGTGACCACAGAGGTCCTGCTCGAAACAATACAGCGACATGCTCACCGACACGAATTGCCTGGTTCGGCCAATACAGCTTGGTGAGCCCTTCGGGAAACATCTCCCACCGACGAATTGCATCTTTCGCAGCTTGATACACTTCCTCACCGAATCCAAGCAATGTCTGTTGGCGATCAACGTCGAACTCGCTAGAAATGTCAAGCGTCTCGGAAATGCCGAGTGGCTCGTACGTGAACGGCGTGTTCTGCCGCTCCTCCAGACAGCGAGTGACAGCAGCCGTGTTCGGACGTCGTACGGTTAACATTTACGTTTCCTTGTTGCCAGACACCAGCGTTGCAACCGCGAATCATAATCGAAGTTAACGCGAGACTAGAACTTTTGTCGCCGTGATTTCGTAGATCGTGAAGTCAAAGGGCGAACGGGAGCAAATCAGTGGATAGGTTTGACGTCGTTGTTGTTGGCGCTGGTCTGGCTGGGCTGAGCTGTGCGAAGTGGCTTGCCGAACGTGGACGAAGTGTCCTACTGGTCGATCGAAAGTCGCGACTAGACGAATCTGTCCATACGACGGGGATCTTCGTACGGCGAACACTGGAGGACTTTGCGTTCCCGGAATCTTGCCTGGGACCCGTCGTTCGCGATGTCCGACTGTATTCACCACGTCGTAGGATGTTGGAGCTGTCCAGTCCTCACGACGAGTATCGCGTTGGCAAAATGGGCCCGCTTTATTCGCATCTGTTAGGCGCAGCTCGCGGCGCAGGAGTGCGCTTCGACGCGGAAGCTTGCTTTCGGAATGCTGAGCCAAACGAGAACGGCCTGCGATTGAATCTTGAAACACATGGAATTCGCAGATCGGTTCAGGCCGCCTATCTGATCGGGGCGGACGGTGCGAATTCACGAGCCGCGCGGGCCTTGTCACTTAGCTCGAATCGCGAATGGATTGTGGGAGTCGAGGAAGTTTACGATAGCCGGTCAATTGGTTCGCCAGCGTGTCTGCATTGCTTTCTTGATCCCCATCTCGCTCCCGGATATATCGCTTGGATCGCACACGATGGAGAGGAAATGCACGTCGGCGTTGGCGGCTACGGAGATCGATTTGACCCAAACGACAGCTTGGCACGTTTCCGCCGGGAAGTTCCTCGATTCGTGGGCTTTGACGGCTTGCGATTGATCGAACGGCGAGGTGGTCGGATCCCTGTCGGCGGACTCCTGCCAAACATCATCAACGATCGCGGGCTCTTGGTCGGCGATGCGGCAGGTGCCGTTTCACCGTTGACGGCAGGCGGACTCGACCCATGTCTGCGACAATCCGCTTTAGCCGTTGACGTCATCGATCAGTTTCTGCGGAGTCGCGCCTCGGAAACGCTCGCGCGTTATGAAAGTCCACTGTTTAAAAAACGTTTTCGAACTCGATCGTTGATGCGACGCGGCGTCGCATCCGTACGAAGCCCATGGCTCGCGGAACTCGGCTTCGCCGCCCTCTGCCTCCCACCCTTCAAGTCGCTGGCTCGATGCGTGTTCTTCGGCCGAGGCTCGTTTCCCGTGGACCGAGAGGAGCTACAGCCATGTCCGGGATTCCGCGCGATCTGACCGATTTTCGCAGTGATACCGAGACCCTAATGGACTCTTGAAGATTAGACAGAATTGGACTCGATGAACATTTCGTCTGCGAGATCTCGAGACGACTGAGAAACAAGTGCTCAAGCGGAGCGTTTTACAGCGGAGCGGGCAGATCTCGGCGCGAGAAGATTCGCAACGCGACCGCATACGAGGCAACACCAATCGATGCCATGATCGCATGAAAATACATGGGACCATAGCCAATCCATGTGCCATCGCTCCGCCGCATCATGAAGCTCCAAGTGAATTGTGGGAACTCGTCCGCGATCCGGACGAACGCCTCCGGCTCGTAGGCGGTGAATGCCGAGAGAAACTTCAGCCATGCCAACTCATCGGCCGACATGCCAAAGAGTTTGATAACGATTTGCAGTCCATAGACGCCCACGACGATACCGATTGTGCGCCAACGATACCGATCCCAGGACGACATCAGGGTGCTGAAGCCTGCGAGCATCAATCCAAACATAAACAGGCTGACACTTGCAGGTGTAAACAGGTTGGCTTCGACGAGATCGACCATCGGGATGTATTGCGTCTCCGGTTCGGCGAACGGGATCGGAATCTCCGATCCGACGAACGGCAAAGGGATCGGGAGTTGGAATGCAGGCGCGACGACTTGTTTGGCCGACATCGTGTGGATGCCACACCACGTCCCGAACCAAGCACAAAACGCCAACACGGCCACGCCGGTGACCGTGACGCCGGCCTGGCTGAGCATCACGGCACGTCGACTTAAGGGCTGGGCCAATAACATTTCGAGCGTTCCTCGGCCTAACTCGCCACTGACGCAATCCGATCCGCGAGCAATGGCCCAGAGCGAAACGCAGCCCACGACAATGAGTTCGTCGTACACTAGCGAGATCCGCCCTTCGTAGGTGATCAACCAAGCGAAGTCGACGGGTGTGTAACGCTGCCAATCGCTGGGCAACAGATCTAAGATCTCTTTGAAGCGGCCAGTGTCGAGACGGCTGACCAACCAAACTCGCAGCCAGCAAAACCACACCATAGCGATCGAACAGGCTGCGAGAAGCCACTTCGATTCGTCGATGCGTCTGCGGATTAGAACATGGATCATGCGGTAGTATCCGTGTTGGCGTGATACTGATCGTACACGGCACGAAGACCAATCGGTTCCGCTTTGATCTCGGTGATGGGTAAGGTCGCGAGCCACTGAAGCAGAGGCGACAACTCGTCGGCTTCGATCACGAGTTCGCCTTCGCTACCACTCGACACGCGCACGGAATCGACTAACTCGTCGGGCACTGTCGGGATCGCTCCAGTAAGCGATGCCGACAAGCGGTGTTTGCGTCGCAGTTCGGAGATGACTTGTGTATGAACGCATCGCCCATCGCGCAGTATCGCGACGCGATCACAGACTTCCTCGACTTCCGAGAGGACATGAGAAGAGAAGATGACCGTACGTCCTGCAACCTTCGCCTCGGCAATCATCTCGGATACCGTGGCGCGGACGGAGGGGTCAAGATTGGAGGTTGGCTCGTCGAGGATAACCAATGGCGAATCGCTCGACATGGTCGCGGCAAACGCAAGCTTCTGCCGCATCCCAGTCGACATAAAGGCAACGCGTCGCGTTAGCTCAAGGTCCAAACGCTCGGCAAATTGCAACGCTTGGCGAAAGTCGCCGCCCGGTCGAACTTCGGCGAAAAAACGCAAGACGTCTCGTCCGCGC
Source organism: Planctomycetota bacterium (assembly GCA_014381825.1). Lineage (GTDB taxonomy): Bacteria > Planctomycetota > Planctomycetia > Pirellulales > Pirellulaceae. The sequence goes on along the minus strand of JACNKX010000151.1, from coordinate 114,867 downwards.
ATCCCCCGATACAGTCTCGCTTCGCCGGGCAAGTAGGACACCAACCGTCGAGCCGCCACCGATTCTCGTTGACAATCCAAGCCGCCAATTGTCGCACGGCCTGACGTTGGTTGAAGATAACCGAGGAGTAGACGCAGTAGCGTCGTCTTGCCAGCACCGTTCGGCCCTAGCAGCCCGTACACCTCTCCCGCTCCGACACCGAGCGAACAGGCATCGAGAGCCGCAATTCGGCGGTAGCGTTTTGTCAGTGAGTGCGTTTCGACAAACAATCCTTCGTCCTTGCAACACACTAACTTCTTGAAGGGCTACCTTGGTGCGATCGTACAAATCATGCGACGACCGGTTCGCGTGGGAGTGGTCTCGACCTTGCCGAATTCTGCAAGCTTCTCGATAACGGCTTCCATGACTTTTTGGCCCTCTTCGATGTGAGCCATTTCGCGACCACGAAACAACACGGACACTTGGACTTTGTCTTTGTGGTTAAGGAAGCCAATCGCTTGCTTCACTTTGAAATCGATGTCGTGCTCACCGGTCTTTGGTCGCAACCGAATCTCTTTGGTCTTCGTTGCGTGACTGTGTTGATGCGTCTTTTTCTTCTTGTCGTATTTGAACTTCCCATAGTCCATGATCTTGCAGACAGGCGGCGTCGCCTCGGGAGCCACCTCAACCAAGTCGAGACCAGCCTCGCGAGATTTCGCGAGGGCATCTTCCGTCGGGAGAATTCCAAGTTGCGTTCCATCTGCCGCGATGACTCGCACGGGAGAGATCTTGATATGGTCGTTGATCTTCGTTTTTACGCGTTCGATCTTTAGCACCCTTTCCAAGTAGTGAGAGAACGTGGGTGAGTTGACGCAACCTACGCAACTCTTTCACACGCCTATAAGCTTACAATCTGTACTGTGAGTATCAATGACGAGCCTGCCGCTTCGAGCCACAATTCTTGTGGGAGCTACGGACCGCCAAGAAAGTCCTTAGTATTCGTTCCCGGCTCCGCGCTCGCCCAGTCCCGCGTTACTGGCATACGACTTGCGGACGGTTTTCGCAGCAATTTCGGTTTGAAGTTTCTCAATTGCTTCGGAAGCCGCCATCGCTCCCAGGTCGCCATCAATTCGGTCGCGGACGCTGACCGTCCCGTTTTCCGCGTCGCGAGGGCCGACGATCATCATGTACGGAATCAATTCGAGTTGGGCGTCACGAATCTTGGCACCAAGCTTCTCCGATCGATAGTCGCCGGAAACTCGCATGCCGGCCGCTGCTAGTTGCTTCTCCACCGACCGACCGTATTCTTCAGACTTCTCACTCACCGTAACAATGCGAACCTGCTCTGGTGCCAGCCAGAGTGGAAACGCCCCGGCAAAGTGCTCGATCAGGACGCCCATGAATCGCTCCATCGAACCGAGCGGGGCACGGTGGATCATCACAGGCCGATGCGGCGTGTTATCTGCACCGACGTATTCGAGATCGAACCGCTCTTCGCTCGGCAGATTATAGTCGAGTTGGACCGTTCCAAGTTGCCACTCGCGACCTATGCAGTCGCTGACAACAAAGTCAGCCTTGGGGCCATAGAACGCCGCTTCGCCGGGTTCTTCGGTGAACTCGATACCCAGGCTTTCGCAAACTTCGACCAAAGCGTTCTGCGCTCGTTCCCAGTTCGCAACGTCGCCAACATACTTGTCACTCGTCGAATCTCGGAAGCCGAGTCGTACCCGATAGTTCTCCAGCCCGAGGCAATCAAGTACGAAACGAGTCATCTCGATACAGCCTTTGAACTCGTCCGCGACTTGTTCATCCGTGCAAAAGATGTGAGCATCGTCTTGGCAGAAGCCGCGGACTCGCGTCATGCCCGACAACTCCCCTGACTTCTCATAGCGATACACCATGCCGAACTCGGCCAGTCGCAATGGCAACTCGCGATAGCTGCGAGGGTTCGATTTGTAGATCATGATGTGATGCGGACAATTCATCGGCTTGAGTAGATACTGCTCGTCTTGCTCCATCTGAATCGGAGCGAACTGGCTGTCCGCATAGTAGGGATAGTGCCCGGAGATCTCGTACAGTTCGATGCGCCCAATGTGTGGCGTATAAACCGGTTGGTAGCCGCGATCTCGCAATTCGCTTTTAACGAAATCTTCGAGTACACCGCGGATGGTCGCTCCCTTGGGCTGCCATAGAATCAATCCCGATCCAACGGTTGGACTGATGGTGAAGAGATTGAGTTGCTTGCCGAGAACGCGGTGATCGCGTCGCTTGGCTTCTTCGATTCGTTCGAGGTGCTCTTCGAGATCTGGTTTCGAGAAGAAGGCGGTCGCGTAAAGCCGCTGGAGTTGCTTTCGAGATTGATCACCCTTCCAGTAGGCACCGGCAACTGACAATAGTTTGAACGAACCGATCGCTCCCGCGCTTGGCACATGGGGTCCACGACAGAGATCGATGAACTCGCCTTGTCGATAGAACGAGAGCGTATCGTGTTCGTCGAGCCCACCTTCGATGTGTTCTACCTTGAAACCCTGTTCGAGATCTCGGCAGATTTGCAGCGCCTTGTTGCGAGGTTCTTCGATTCGCTCGAAGGCCTCGTCCAGTTTAATGATCTTCGCCATCTCGGCTTCGATGGCTGGAAAATCGTCTTCCGACAACGCGTGATCAAGATCGAAGTCGTAGTAGAATCCGCCATCAATCGTCGGGCCAAACGCCAAACGAACGCCTTCGTACAACCGCATCACGGCACGAGCCATGATGTGAGCGCAGGAGTGACGCATGACGGCGAGAGCCGCAGCGTCTTTCTTTGTGAGCAAGCTCAGTCGGACGGTGCTGTCGGGCGGCAGGACGAAGTCGAGTCCTACGACTGTGTCGTCGACAATCGCTGCGAGCGAAGCTTTTGCCAGTCCGGGACCAATGTCTGCGGCCACGTCGAGAGGAGTTACTGGAGATTCAAACTGTTTCTCGGTTCCGTCGGGTAATCGTACCTGTACCATGCGTGCTAAGAGGCCTCTTTGAAATTTCAATGTGCGGCGTCGATACAAAGGACGCCATCTGGTTGGTATCGGACGAATCCGGAGCGTAAAGTATACGGCCCAATCGACTTCCGGCAAGAGATGATGGCAGGATATCGCGTTGTTAGGACCGTCGACGTTTGCCCGCTCGCTGTTTATAACGCGTGGTATTCGCGAAACAGCGTTGGTCGCGATTTCCGATCCAAATGACCGAATGGACGAACTTCAGCTACCGGACGGCTTATGGTAACCGTAAACGCCCTCTTGATTGAAGATGATGCCGCCGACCGGGATCGGATAGCGCTCGAACTGCGGGCCGACCACCATTCGGAGTTCGACTTAATTGTCACGACTTCGTTGCAGCGGGGAATGGAGTACCTGGAGTCGCAGGAATTCGACGTTGTCCTGCTAGATTTAAGTTTGCCCGACGCTCATGGGCTGGAGGCTGTGCTAAGGATGACGCAAGCATGGCCCGATCTTGCCGTCGTCGTGCTGACGGGATTGGACGACAAACAGACGGCTCTCGCGGCGTTGAAGCACGGAGCGCAAGACTATTTGTCCAAGGAGTGGCTCGATGGCGCGCTTCTGATTCGATCGCTTCAATACGCAATTGAGCGCAAGCGAATTGAGGTCCAGCTTCGACAGAGCGAGCAGCGATATCGGGCGTTGGTCGCTGCGATGACATCCATTGTGTGGTCGACCAATGCCGATGGACAAATTCAAGATGAACAAACTGCGTGGGCGGAATACACCGGTCAATCCTCTGATCAATGCGACCAGTTCGGATGGCTCGAATCGATTCACGTCGAGGATCGTGTAAGTGTGACGTCATTCTGGCAAGCCGACAGCGCTCATCGCGTTGAACGCGAGTTTCTCTTGCGAATTTGGAACGCAAGTTCGAATCGATATCGACGATGCGTTGCACGAGTTGTCCCGATCATCGTCGACGGTCGCGAAGTCAGTGAATGGGTCGGAACTCTAACGGATGTCGAAGACGCCAAGCAGGCCGAGGAAGCGCTGCGGCGCGCGGAGCGTTTGGCATCGCTCGGCACTCTAGCAGCAGGAATCGCTCACGAGATCAACAATCCGATCGTGGCAGCATGGACTTCGGCGGAGGCAGCATTAAATATACTCGATCAGCCGGAGGCGACGGAGATGCTCTCGGAGTGTCTTCAGAATGTAGTTCAATCCTTGCTGCGATGCCGCGATACCGTTGAGGGAGTATTGCGATTTGCCCGACACGGAGAAGTTGAAAAGCGCAACCGTGATGTCGCTGGCGTGATCCGGCAGGCGATCCAAGAGTTGGAGCATTACGCGGAAACTCACGAACAAACGCTAATGTGGACGAACGAGGAAGAGCTTCCGCCTGTTTACGGCAACGATGCGCAGATGCAACAGGTATTAGTTACGCTGATGCGAAACTCCATCGAGGCTGGACGAGCGGGCGACCGTGTCGAATTGGCTACGTCGACTTCCACCGATTCGATACAGGTTACCGTCACCGATCGTGGCCATGGCATGACGCTGGAGGAACAGCAACGCGCGTTCGACCCGTTCTTTACGAGCCGCAAAGAACACGGAACCGGATTAGGGCTGAGTATCGCCCACGGAATCATGGAAGGTCACGGTGGTTCGATTACACTGACAAGTGAGGGGGGCGAAGGGACGCAAGTGACCGCGCAATTTCCCCTTGCGATGCAAGCGACCCGAGATTGCGATGTGACGACCAAGGACTCGTAGAAATGAATCGTCCGTCTTCCGAGACTGAGTCCACGCGTGGTGCGAGCCTTCCGGGCACAGTGTACGTGGTCGATGATGACGCGCAAGTACGACGATCGATAGAACAGCTTGGTCGATCCGTTGGATTAGAGGTTTCCGTATTTGCGTCGGCGGACGAATTCTTAAAGAACAATTGGGATGACGTGACGGGCTGTTTGGTCACGGATGTTCGAATGCCCGGGATGAATGGCCTTGAGTTGCAAAGAAGGCTGGCCGACTCTGCGTTTCCCCTTCCGATCGTGGTGATCACCGGTTTTGCCGAAGTTCCGATGGCGGTTCAGGCGCTGAAGGCAGGAGCGTTTGACTTCATTCAGAAACCGTTTCGCCCACAAGCGTTGGTTGAAGTAATCCAGCGCGCGATTGAGCTAGATAAAACGCGACGAATGCAACGGAAGCAAGTGAGCGAAATCCGGGAACGGCTGAAGACTCTGTCGCCTCGCGAGAGAGAGGTATTGATGTTGCTTGTTGAGGGAAGTACTACCAAGCGAATCGCGAGCCGCTTGAGTATCAGCCTGACGACAGTTGATTTCCACCGCAACAACATCCTCAGAAAGATGGAAGTTGATAATCCGGTCGAGCTGACTCGAGCTGTCGATTTGTGTGAGCTTACGGGTAACAAGACGAGATAGTCGGCGGCACCTCGACGCACAGAATGATCTGCGATGCTGCATACATAAAAAACGGCCTCCCAGGTGGGGCAGCAACCTGGGAGGCCTCAACATCAGCGCGTGCAAAACACACGCCGAATATCAAGCGGTCTCATCGACTATCGGCGATGCCATATGGTGTTCACCAACTGTAACGATGTCTACCCTACTGGGATTTTCCTAGTAGGATTGAAACGCCGCGTTGATGAAATTGATAATCAGTAACAATTCTCTGGCCCATGCGAAGTGGCTCCTAAAATGCGATTTGCCGCGAGTTTTTCCTTGATCGAGACTATTGGCAGACTGGTGACGGTCGCTGCGATCCTGGTCATGTTGCCGGCCCACTTGCAGTCCGCGGAACGGAGCGATGATCGACCCAACATCGTCTTTTGCTTTGCGGATGACTGGGGGCGTTACGCCAGCGCTTACCGTAGAGGATCCGAGGACCAAACGCCCAATGCGATCGTCCAGACGCCAAACTTCGATCGCGTAGCGAGTGAAGGTGTTCTTTTTAACAATGCCTTCGTCAATGCGCCTTCCTGCACTCCTTGTCGCAGCAGCCTACTGTCCGGCCAGTACTTTTGGCGCACCGGACGCGGCGCGATCTTGCAAGGCGCGATTTGGGACACGAACATCCCGAGCTATCCATTGATTCTGAAGGATCATGGTTATCACATCGGCCATACTTACAAGGTTTGGAGTCCCGGAACGCCGGCAAATGCACCGTATGGAGCAGCCGCTACGGCATACAACAACGCAGGTGGCAAGTTCAATGGTTTCTCGCAGTTTTGCAGCAAGGCCACGAACCCCGAAGCGGCCAAGCAAGTGTTGTACGACGAAGTTCGCGGGAACTTTCAATCGTTCCTAAACGATCGGACGGGCAACCAGCCGTTCTGTTACTGGTTCGGTCCGACCAATTGTCATCGCAAATGGACTCAAGGTTCAGGCAAGGCCTTATGGGGAATCGATCCGGATGACTTGAAAGGAAAGATGCCGCCGTTCTTGCCCGACACGGAAATCGTTCGCGAAGACTTCGCCGATTACCTCGGCGAGGCGCAGGCCTTTGACGCCGGTGTTGGAGTCCTTTTGGCCGAGTTGGAGAAACTCGGAGAACTGGAAAGTACGATGATCGTTATCAGCGGCGATCACGGGATTCCCGGCTTTCCGCGCGGCAAGTGCAATCTTGTCGACTTCGGCGTTCACGTGTCACTTGCGATTCGTTGGGGCAAGAATATTGCGACCGGTCGAACGCTTGATGACTTTGTTTGTCTGACCGATCTCGCTCCGACGTTTCTCGAAGTCGCTGGCGTGACACCACCGGAAGTGATGACGGGGCGAAGCTTGGTCGACGTACTCGTCTCGAACAAAGAGGGACAGGGACTCGTCGACGCATCACGGGACGCTGTTGTGGTGGGCCGTGAGCGACACGTCGCCTTGGCTCGAACAGACAACCTGCCCTATCCACAACGAGCGATCCGCACGAAGGACTTCCTCTACATCCGTAATTTCAAGCCTGATCGTTGGCCCATGGGAATCGCGCCGGGGTTCGGAGGAGTTGCGGGAGCGATGCCAAGCTACGAACAAGTTGAACAGAACACTTTTGTCGCATTCGGTGATTTAGATGCCAGTCCGACAAAGGCGTGGGTGCTTGAGCATCGAGACGATTCGGGAATGAAAAAGTATTTCGACTTTGCATTCGGCCGGCGACCAGCCGAAGAGCTGTACGATCTCAGTAAGGATCCCCACCAGATGCGGAATGTTGCCGCGAGTCCTGCGTATGAGGCGACGCGTCGCCAGCTTGCCGACAGACTGATGGCTGTGCTACGCGAGACGGGCGATCCGCGAGTCATCGGGGACGGTACAACGTTCGACCTGCCGCCGTTCAGTGATGCGCCGAAACCGCGAACTCGGAAGAAAAAGTGATGCGTTAGCGGGTCAATAATTGGGCGTCGGCGGTCGGTATTCCTCGACGTCGATCCCTCGAAACCACTCGATCGTCTTGGCGAGACCTTCGCGCAAGGGAACGGAGGGCGTCCAATCGAGGTGTTTCTTTGCGAGAGTAATATCGGGTTGGCGGCGTGTTGGGTCGTCGGCAGGAAGAGGTTCGTGAATCAAGTTCGATTTCGCGCTGGTCAGTTCGATCGTCAACTCGGCAAGCTCGCGGATCGTGAACTCATCGGGATTGCCAATGTTCACGGGACCGATGAAGTCACTTGAACCATTCATCATACGAATGAACGCTTCGATCAAATCATCGCGGTAACAAAACGAACGAGTCTGCGTACCGTCACCATAGATCGTGATGTCTTCGCCAGAAAGCGCCTGGCGGATGAAGTTTGAGACGACTCGTCCGTCAAACGGATGCATCCGCGGACCATACGTGTTGAAAATACGGACGATTCGAATGTCGAGTTTGTTCATTCGATGGTAATCCATGAACAAAGTCTCGGCCGCTCGCTTGCCTTCGTCGTAGCAAGCGCGCGGTCCGATCGGGTTCACGCATCCGCGATACGACTCGGGTTGTGGGTGGACTTCCGGATCGCCGTAGACTTCGCTTGTCGAAGCTTGAAGGACTCGCGCCCGGCAACGGCGCGCCATGCCCAGGACATTGATGGATCCGAGTATAGACGTCTTCATCGTTTTGATCGGATTGAATTGATAATGCCCGGGGGCCGCTGGGCAGGCTAGGTTGTAGATCTGATCAACTTCTAACCAAACTGGCATCGTCACGTCATGTCGAATCAACTCGAAGTTTGCGTGATCGAGCAAATGCGTGACGTTGGCTTTCTGGCTGGTAAAGAAGTTATCAAGACAAATGACGTCGTGGCCTTCCTCGACTAAACGCTCACAAAGGTGGGAACCGAGAAATCCCGCGCCGCCCGTTACTAAAATCCGCTTAATCGTCGTCATCTGTTTCTCCGGCGATACTCGTGGAGCCAATTCAATAAACCCGCTCCTTGCAGTATCGGTCTCACTGCCTCTCGCTTCGCAACGTCCGGCTAGTTTGCCGGTTAGACGTGCTGAACGCGTTATGCACACCGCTAGCACATTTGTGACATTGCGGTAGACAATCGCGAGCCGCTCTCCTATTCTCCCGCCACGGTCTCGGTTACTCAGATTTCTCTTGCCTCAAGGGCACGAACTATGTTTCGTTCATCCGCATCTTGGCACAAATGGGCGACGTCGGCGATCCTATTCACCCTCGCGACAAATGGCATTGAAGCTGTTAGAGCCCAGGACTTTCGTGTCGACACGGATGTCTTCTTGGGAGGCGATGAGGAGACGTTTTCCGAGCATCTCACTTTGTTTCGCGGGCCGGTCGTCTACGATTTCGCGGTAAAAGGTCCTGATGAGATCACGATTCTCAATCTTCAGAACGGCACGGTCACGCTTCTCGATGTAAAGCGGCGCACGCGAACAGATGTGACGACTGCTGATCTCCTAGAATTCAGCGCTAGGATTAAGGCGATTGGCACCGAGAAGCAAGGTAAGGATCTGGTGGCTCCGCAGTTCGTAGTTAAATTCGACGAAGAACAGAGTTTGTTAGAGCTTGCCAGTCGCAAGATAACGTATAGCGCCACAGCGATGGTGCCAGCTGCTGTGTCGACGGTCGAACGATATCGAGAGTTTACCGATTGGTATGCGCGATTGAACTCAATGCGACCACCGAATCCACCTCACTTCGGGCGACTAGAATTAAACCGAGAGCTTGCTGAACGCGGCCTATTGCCAAAAGAGATCGAGCGCACGATTTCCCTGGGGCGCCCGTTCAGCAAACCGCAAAGAGCCCGCAGTCAACACGTCGTCCAGATGGCGATCTCTGGCACGGATCGACGGCGCATCGACAAGGCCGGCGGTTACCTCGTCAGCTTCAAAAAGGTCAGCAAAGCCGACTATATGCAGCCAGCGGCGATTGCTGCTCGATAGTAACAGTCACTTCGTCGCAGTAAGAAACTGCTTGTAGGCTTCCGCGACTTTTCCGTCCTTCGTGTCACCGCTGTGGATGTAAAGCCCGTACTGCAATCGCAATGATTCGCCTTTCTTGACGACGACCGGATCAGCTTCACTCGCGCCTTTGGTATACGCCTTCTCGCCGAAGGGACTCACAGAAAACAGGCCGTAGTTGCGGACGTGATATCGGGAAGGCCGGAAGTTACCTGGATGATCCATCAAGGTTACTCCAACGATCTTGCCCTCGGCTTCACCGTAGTAGTCGACCCATGCCGACCGTTGTCCCCAGCATTCTGCAGTGCCTTGTTTCCCATCGGCATTCACAACCATTCCGGATTCCTTCTCTCGCATTGAGTTGATCATGCGGAATCCGAACAAACCTTCCTTGGTGTCGCCGAAGGTTACCGGAGCAGACGTCGCAGTGAAGACGATGTCGTAAGTCATGAGGCGGTTTGGAAAGATTCCGATCCTCGTGGATTCGACAACCACTGGCTTTCCGTCTTCGCCCAACCAATGATTAACTACTTCAAGTCGCGCTGGCGTACCGTCGCTGGCGGCGTGTAGCTCCACGGACGCATTCTCGATCTTGCCGGCCTCCGCCCAAAACTTAATGTCATTCACTTCATCAATCGAAACCCAAATACCTTTGTGATGTTTGTGATCTTCGGGGTTCTCTATGGGGCGTGAAATAATTGTTCCATGTGGATCTCGTACTGGCGAGAAGAAGGGCTTTGGAAGTTCCTTGCTGGTGTTGTACACGGCGAAGCGAGCGTCCCCGATAGTCACCGAAACTTGCTCACCTTGCTGGTTCAACTTGACGGATGGCTCAGCGAAACTTGCCGCAGTGCATGCAAACGTAAGCAAGATCGTGGTCGCAAGGTACTTCATGAGATTCACTCTCCAAGGAATTGATTGTGTTTGAAGCGAACTCGAACGTACCGCTTCAAGGCCGATTTGAACGCCCGAGGCGTAAGACGACTCCTACTGATAACTGCGCCACAGGCAAGTCACAAGTAACTGCCGGAAAAAGCGTCAAAATTATCCTGTGGCTCAAGATACCGTCCCAAATTGCGCCGGTAAACTCAACCAATAATTCCTTCTCTTTGTAGCAAAGCTAAACGACCTAAACTACCGATAGTTACTCTTGCTGACACTCTCCCTCTTTTACCACTCCCCAGACAATGGCCGCGTCATGAAGACGTAGCCTCTCTATGTAAAGGAGTCTCCACCTACGATGAAGGCAGCATCTCTCCCGATTTACGACCTGGACGACTTACGTCGATATGTTCACCAAACTATCTGCGAATACAACGAACTGGAGGTCAATGTATTCGATATTACTGAGCGAATTCTGTTGCGTGCCGGTAAGCCTTGTGGCGTCTACTTCTGTCTACACGGCCCAAGATCGGTCAAGCTAACGGCGATTTGGGAAACGGAATCCAACACAATCCTGTTTTACGGTTCGACGGGACAGCGAATGCATCGGACGCATCTCGTCGCGGCGCCCGAGATTCAGACGCAGGCTGCCTAAAGCAGCACCTGACCGACTCTAACTCAAGGCCTGCTAGGCCCTTGGCATTCATACACGGAGGTTTGAAGATGCTGGTTCTATCCAGAAAAGAACGAGAACGCGTCCGGCTGGGCGATTCAATCGTAGTGACGGTAGTGCGCGTGTCTGGTGACCGCGTACGGCTCGGTATTGAAGCTCCCGGCGACATGCTCGTTCTACGTGAAGAACTCGACCCTGACGAAACCAAGGCGCTCGAAGTCGCGGTTCAGGCGAAAGCCGCATAATCACAAACGAATTCGCCGTGCTCGCCGCTTTTGACGCGCGGCGCAATCGTTTAGCTGTCCAATCGACTGGCGTGATGCTATCAAGCCCCTGCGACAAGACACAACTTGCGTCTTTGCAGGGGCTTGTGTCGTTCTTGAAGGCCGTTAATGACATCCGCTGAGAATAAGAATTGAAGGTTCAAATCAATCTTAGAAATCCTCGGATTTAAGTCTTTGACAACTCGGCCTCGGGCGGCTATCATGCGCCATCGGATCAACCATTCCTGATGTTTGTTGGAATTGGCTTAATCCGACCCCACCTGACTCACCGATTGAACACGCCTGAGTGCTGGATAAAATACACACCTTCTATCCAGCTTAATATTGAACGGAACACTCTCTAAAACAAATTAGGAGGAGCACCGATGAGACGTCGTGACTTTTTGCACGTTGGTTTCGCTGGTGGTATTGGCCTGTCTCTCGCGGATTTCTTCCGCATGAAAGAGGCACGAGCAGATCAGAAATTCTACGAGACCAAAGAAGGTCCCGCGAAATCGATGATCTTCATTTACATGCCTGGAGGAATGTGCCACCAGGAGACGTTCGACCCGAAGCCCTATGCACCGATCGAATATCGTGGCCCGATGAACAGCATCGCGACGAACGTCGAAGGTGTGCGGATCAACGAGACTTGGAAGCAGACAGCGACGGTCGCAGACAAGCTTGCGATCTGTCGCTCGATGACGCATGGCGAAGCCGCGCACGAGCGTGGCACTCACAATATGTTCACCGGCTATCGTCCGAGTCCTGCGTTGACGTTCCCGAGTATGGGCAGCGTGGTAGCTCACGAGTTCGGCCCTCGGAATAACCTTCCGCAGTACGTTTGTGTTCCTAATCAGCCGAACCAGTTCGCCGGTACTGGCTACTTGAGTTCGTCATACGCCGGGTTCAGTCTTGGTGCGGACCCAGCCAGCAAGGGCTTCAAGGTTCGTGACTTGAACCTGCCCAGTGGCGTTGATGAAGGTCGCTTCTCGACACGTCGCCGTGTACTTGACGTGGTCAATGATCACTTCAAGAGCAAGGAAAAGTCCGATTCTCTCGACGCTGTCGACACGTTCTATAATCGGGCCTATGCGATGATCAGTTCGCAAAAGGCAAGAGAAGCGTTCGATATCGAAAAGGAAGACGGTAAGCTTCGAGACGAATATGGTCGCAACACGGCTGGCTCGCGGCTGTTGCTTTGTCGTCGTCTCGTCGAATCTGGTGTGCGTTTCGTCACCACGACTTACGGTGGCTGGGACATGCATAACAACATCGATGGTTCGATCAAGAGCCAAGTGCCGCAATTCGATCAAGCTTTCGCGACGCTTGTTCGTGATCTGGATCAGCGCGGGCTACTGGACTCGACTCTGATCGCAATCGCGTCCGAATTTGGTCGGACGCCGAAGATCAATGGCAACGCTGGACGTGACCATTGGCCAAAAGTGTTCAGCGTTGTTCTCGCCGGTGGCGGAATCAAGCCGGGTATCGTCTATGGTTCATCGAACTCGATCGCGAGTGAGCCGGAAGAAAGTCCATTGACGGTCGAAGACTGGGCGACGACCATTTACAGTCGACTGGGTATTGTCGCTGACAAAGAGCTAATGTCGCCCGGCGATCGCCCCATCGAAATCGTTAACGGCGGCAAGATTCGCAAAGAGTTGATTGTCTAGCTGGCCCGCCTTGTGAATGAAACTTCATGCGGGCCACGTCTGAAAGCGTGGCCCGCAATTCGTAGATACTCGGAGAATAGCCATGTCGCGACGCAATCATCTGGCCCGGATGGTCGTCACTTCGTTAGTTTGCCTTTCGCTTGTTGCCTCGGCGCAGGCTGCCTCCCCGCGACTCAGCAGCGTTACGCCGCGCGGAGTACAGCGTGGCCAGGAGTTAACCGTTTCGTTCAACGGATCTAACCTGGCCGACGCGGAAGAGATCTTTTTCTATGAGGGCGAAGGCTTCGAAGTCACGAAACTCGAGCCAGCGGCCGGTAACGTCAAGGTGACCTTGAAGATTGCCGCCGATATGCGACTCGGCGAGCACGTCGCGCAGGTTCGCACGAAATCAGGGATCTCCGATTATCGAACATTCTGGGTCGAAGATCTTGCAGCTGTCGATGAGAAAGAACCGAACAGCGACTTTGCTGTACCTCAACCCATCGAATTGAACAAAGTCATCAACGGCAATGTCGGCAACGAAGACGTCGATTACTACGTGATCGAAGCCAAGAAGGGCCAGCGGATCTCAGCAGAAGTCGTCGCCATGCGTCTGAGCACTGCTCTGTTTGATCCCTACGTCGCGATTCTGGATGAGAAGCGTTTCGAGCTATCTGCAAACGACGACACGCCTTTTGGATTGCAAGATGCTTACGCCTCGATCGTCGCACCGGCAGATGGCAAATACTTTATTGAAATTCGCGAGAGTGCCTACGCTGCTGGCAATAACTACCGCCTGCACGTCGGCACGTTCCCACGACCAACCGCCGTCTATCCGGCTGGCGGCAAGATGGGCGAGGAAGTGGAAGTCAAATTCCTCGGCCTGCCATCTGGCGACCACTTACAGAAATTCGCTCTTCCGGCAGAAGATGTAACCGACTTTGGTGTCTTCGCGCAGGACGATGGTGGCGTCGCGCCGACCGCTAACAATTTCCGCCTGTTTGAACACGGAAACGCGTTTGAAGCCGAGCCGAACAACGAGATCGCAACGGCATCTCCTGCGGAGTTGCCTTTAGCTTTCAATGGCATCATTCAATCGCCCGGCGACATCGACTTCTTCAAGTTCACCGCCAAGAAGGGTCAGCAATTCGAAGTTGAATGTTTTGCTCGTCGGATACGATCCGGTCTTGATCCGGTCATGAACCTGTATAACGCCGCTGGTGGCGGAATTTTGGGCAATGATGATCAGCGCGGCCCTGATAGTTATTTCCGCTTCAATGTTCCCGCAGATGGTGAGTACACTCTTCGCATAACCGATCACCTTGGTCGCGGAGGCCCGGATCTTGTCTATCGAGTTGAATTCCAAGCGGTCACACCGAAGCTCACGCTTTCAATCCCTCGAGTCGAACGCTACGGTCAATTCCGACAACAGATTTACGTGCCTCGAGGCGGTCGTTTTGCCACACTGATCAATGCGGGTCGCGGGAATTTTGGCGGGGATATTGTTCTTGAAGGAACTGACCTGCCGGCGGGAATCACGATGATCTGCGACACCATGCCCGCCAATATGAACACCATGCCCGTCGTATTCGAGGCCGCAGCCGACGCACCGTTGTCCGGCAAACTGTTGAATTTTACCGCTAAGCATTTCGAGAACGATGCGATACGAGGCGGATTTGGAAACCGCGCGGATTATATCATCTCGGCTCCGGGCCAATCGCTCTATCGCTGGAAGGATGTCAAGCAGTTGGCCGTTGCCGTTGTTGACGAGTTACCCTTCAAGATCGATATCGTTGTTCCTAAGGTACCTGTCGTGCGTAATGGCTCGATGCAGTTGAAAGTCGTCGCCACGAAGAAGGAAGGCTGGGATGAGCAAATTAACGTTCAGCTACCGTTCCGTCCGCCGGGATTGGGTGGGGCCAGTTCCGTCAACATTCCGAAAGGCCAGACCGAAGTAAACTACCCGATTAACGCTAATGGAAACGCCCAAATCAAACCGTGGAAAGTTTACGCCCTCGGAACGTCGGGTGGCATGTGGGGCTCATCGCAGCTTGCCGATTTAGAAATTACCGACGCGTTGGTTCGTTTCGAGTTGCAACGCGCCGCTTGCGAGCAAGGTCAAGAAGCTTTAGTCCTTTGCAAGCTCAATCACAACACGCCGTTTGAAGGTGAGGCGACGGCGCGGCTTCTTGGAACTCCTCCTAAAGTTACGACCACGGAGATGAAGTTCAATAAGGATACGAAGGAATTGATCTTTACGTTGAAGACCGATCCCGCGAGCCCTGTTGGTAAACACAATTTGATTTGCCAACTCACAATCATGAAGAACGGCGAACCCATTGTTAGCACCGCAGGCGGTGTTCAACTTCAAATCGACGCGCCGCTGCCGCCTGAGCCGAATGCACCGCCACCTCCGCCGATGCCAAAGCCGGCGGAGAAGAAGCCCGAGGCGGCTCCCGTTGTCGCCAAGCCAGCTCCACCACCGAAGCCGCTTACGCGGCTTGAGAAACTTCGCTTGGCAGCCCAGAAACGCCAGGAAGCTCGTAATGCTGCTGCCGCAAGTAGTGGCGGCGAGTAACAGCCATTCCCTTAGCAGGAGTCACAAGGCTTCTGGTGTCCGAACTCTCGCAAGTTCGGCTACAAGAACTCAACACAGGATTTAAGGACTATGCGACTTCAAACGTCACGGATTTTCACCCTCGCATTGTTGGTGGTTGCCGCAACCCAAGTTGCCTCGGCCGAAGAACCGAAGCCTGCCCAGCTGAATGTCTATCCGGGTGACGTACAACTGACGACCGTTCGCGACCGCCAATCGCTCATCGTCCAAGCTGAATACTCGGATGGGATCACCCGCGATGTGACCGCCGAAGCGACGTTTGCGCTGTCGAACGGTGAACTAGCGCGAATTGACAAAAACGTTCTGTATCCAAAAACCGACGGCGCTGCCGAATTGACCATCACCTACGCTGGACTGTCGGTAAAAGTCCCAGTCGAAGTGCAACGTGCCACAGAGGACCCGGCCATCAGCTTCCAGCTTGATGTCATGCCGGTCTGGATGAAGTCCGGCTGTAATACAGGAAGTTGCCATGGTGCGGCTAGTGGAAAGGATGGCTTCCGTCTTTCTTTGTTCGGCTTTGACCCGGTTGGCGACTACGACCGGCTGACCCGCGAGATGCCTGGGCGCCGCGTCAATCTGGCAATTCCGGAAGCCAGTCTATTGCTCGAAAAAATTACTGGCGTCGTTCCACACACCGGCGGCAAGCGATTCGACATGGACAGCGAGTATGCCGACACGTTGTTACGATGGCTGCGGGCCGGTGTTCCTAAAGATCAAGGTGAAGTACCCAAAGTCGTTTCCGTCGAGATATACCCCAAGGGCGCTGTACTCGATGGCGAAGGTGCGACTCAACAAATCAACGTGCGAGCGAAGTATTCGGATGGTACTGACAGGGACGTTACGTCGCTGGCATTCTTCCTGTCGAACAACGACAACTCGGCTCCGATCGAGCAGAACGGAGTCGTCACAGCCGCCAACCGAGGTGAGGCCTTTATTATGGCGCGCTTCGAGACTCACACCGTCGGCACGCACTTCATCGTGTTGCCGAAGGGCTTGGACTTCAAGTGGACCGAGGTCGCCGCCAACAACTTTGTCGACGAATTGATGTACGACAAGTTCAAGAAACTCCGCATTCAGCCTTCGGAACTCTGCACGGACGAAGAATTCCTGCGGCGCGTGTCGCTCGATGTCGTGGGCGTTCTGCCAAGCGTCGAGGAGTACCACCAATTCATCAGCGACCCCGACCCGAAAAAACGCGACAAGCTAGTGGATGACCTGCTTGGCCGCAAGGAATTCGTTGAGATGTGGGTTATGAAATGGGCCGAATTGTTGCAGGTTCGCACAACACAGCAAATCGCCTACAAGCCGATGCTCCGCTACTACAACTGGATTCAGGAACGCATTGCCAGCAACATGCCGATGGACCAATTGGTGCAAGAGTTGCTCGGTGCCAGCGGCGGCACGTTCGAGAACGCCGCCACCAATTACTACCAGATGGAAGGCGACCCGAAAAAGGTTGCGGAGAACGTTGCCCAAGTGTTTATGGGCATGCGGATCCAATGCGCCCAATGCCACAACCATCCGTTGGACCGCTGGACGATGGATGACTACTACAGCTTTGCGGCTTTCTTCTCTCAGATTGGCCGTAAACGCGGCGAAGATCCTCGCGAACAGATCATCTTCAATAGCGGCGGCGGAGAAGTAAACCATCCAGTTGGTGGCCGTGTTATGGTTCCCAAGTTCCTGGGCGGCGAAGTGCCGGAGCTCGCAGGCAGAGACCGCCGTGTCGTGATGGCCAACTGGCTGGCTTCAGCCGAAAATCCCTACTTCGCCAAAAACCTAGCGAACATTGTCTGGAATCACTTTTTCGGCCAAGGCATCATTAACGAGGTCGACGACGTCCGAGTCAGTAATCCTGCTGTTAACCCGGAGTTGTTGAATTCGCTGGGGCAGAAGTTTACCGAGTACAAGTACGACTTTAAGAAGCTAGTGCGTGATATATGCACTTCGCGTACATACCAACTTAGCACGGCCACAAACGACACGAATGCGACGGACACAAAGAATTTTTCGCATGCGTCGTTGCGACGTGTGCGTGCGGAAATCCTGCTTGATTTGATCAGCCAGGTGACAGACACCAAGAATAAATTTGGCGGTCTGCCACTGGGCGCTCGAGCGGTTCAGATCGCTAATGGAAATACTAGTACATACTTCCTGTCGACTTTCGGGCGAGCCACTCGCGAATCGGTTTGTGCTTGCGAAGTGAAGGTCGAGCCCAACTTGTCACAGGCGCTGCATTTGCTCAACGGAGATACACTCCAAGGCAAAGTCACCCAAGGAAATCTGATCGGTAAGCGTCTGGAAGAGAAGATCGCTCCTGAGCAGATCGTTGAGGAATTGTACATTCGCTGCCTGACGCGGCGGCCGACCGACAAAGAAAAGAACGAGTTGATCGCTGTTTTGGCCGAAGTCGAGGACAAGAAACAGGTTCTGGAAGATGTGTTCTGGGCGCTGCTGAATGCACGCGAGTTTGTATTCAACCACTAAGAAAAACAGGCTGGGTTTCGCACCCGGCGAGTGCTGCGAAGACTGGCGTAATGGTGCGTCGTCTGTGTAGGATGGAATTAGGCACACACGCCCCACGGCGTTGGCTTCATGTCAGCGCCGCCCGCCTGGGGTTACAACTTTCGTTGGAGGATGACCGTGATGAAGACGCGGCACGTCATAGGAAACTTGCTTCCCATTCTCATTTGTGGCCTGACGGTGGCCGTTTCGCCCAGTTCTGGCGAAGAGACTGCCAAAAAGAAGCCGCCAATCGTTACCTTCGAGGATGACGTGATGCCCATCCTTCGTCAAAAGTGCCTCTCGTGTCACAACGCCGACAAGAAGAGCGGTGATCTAGACTTGTCGAGTTACGGTAACTTGATGCTGGGGGGCGGTTCAGGAGAAGTGGTTGATGCCGGCGATTCCGGGGCCAGCTATCTCTATTCGCTGATCACCCATGAAAGCGAACCCTACATGCCCCCCGAGCAGCCGAAGCTGCCGGACGAGATGATCGAGACGATCCGTAAATGGGTTGACGGTGGCGTGCTTGAGACCAAGAGCAGCAAAGCGAAACTGAAGAAAAAGAAGACATTCGATCTGGCGTTGCAAAGCGCTCCGACCGAGCGACCGGCTGTGTCACCGATGCCTCCGCGGTTGAGCCTCGAACCTGTCACTCGGACAGAGGCTACAACAGCTATTTCCGCGATGGCGACGAGCCCTTGGTCTCCATTGGTGGCCATCGCGAGCCAGCGACAAGTGCTGCTCTACAACACGCAGACACTTCAACTGGTCGGCGCATTGCCTTTCCCCGAAGGTACGGTTCAGATTCTAAAGTTCAGCCGCAACGGAAGCCTACTGTTGGCGGGTGGTGGGCAAGGTGGCGCGACCGGAAAGGCGATTGTCTGGAATGTCCTAACCGGCGAACGTGTGTTCGAGGTTGGGGACGAGCTTGATACCGTTTTGGCCGCTGATATAAGCTCGGATCAAACGTTAATCGCGCTCGGTGGACCGCAAAGAGTCGTGCGAATTTACTCGACCGAGTCAGGTCGTCTTTTACACGAGTTGCGGAAACACACTGATTGGGTTTGTTCGCTTGAGTTCAGCCCCGACAGCGTGTTGCTGGCGACGGGTGATCGGGCTGGTGGCCTCTATGTCTGGGAAGGTTGGACCGGGCGCGAGTACTTGACGCTGAAGGCACACACGAAATGCGTGACGGACGTTTCCTGGCGCAGCGACTCGAACGTGGTGGCGTCGTGCAGCGAAGATGGGTCCATCCGTCTCTGGGAGATGAACAACGGCGGCCAGATCAAGAATTGGGGAGCACATGGCGGTGGTGCTGCGTCAATTGAGTTTACACGTGATAGTCGGATATTTTCTTGCGGTCGCGACCGAGTGCCGCGACTGTGGGATCAAAATGGTGCCAAGCAACGCGACTTCGAAGCCTTCGGCGATTTGGCTCTGGAAGTTAGCTTCTGTAACGAAACGAATCGCGCAATTGCTGGCGACTGGACCGGTGCCATTCGTGTCTGGAACGCTGCTGACGGTGCGCGAATCGGTGACTTGACACCGAATCCGCCTACGCTGGCCGAGCGATTGGCGGCTTCGACACAGTTTTTGACGGTTAAACAAGCAGAGCATAAACCGCTTGCAGACGCTTACGTTGCCGCACAGTCAGCGGCAGACAAAGTTAAAGCGGATCTAGCCGCAGCGCAGAAAGCAGCTGCCGAGGCAAAGAAGGTACTCGATGGTGCCACCGCGCTCTTAGCAACAGCAACTCAAACGACTGACCAGTCGACTAAGGCATACGAAGCAGCGACGCTAGCCGTCGCGGCGTTAGCAGACGGAGTGCCAAAGTTGAACGAAGCTTCGACGATGGCAGAAACAGCGACGAAATTGCTGAAAGACGACGCCGAACTTGTGAAGTTGGCGGAAGCGATTAAAGGTATCGCCGCCAAGAAGACGGCACAACTGGCAGCAAACAAGAAGACAATGGTGGCCGCTGCTGCAACCCTCGAAACTGCGAAGCGGGCTCTGGTAACTGCAGACAAGGCAGCGAAAGACGCCGATGTCGGCTACAAAGCGGCCCAAAAGGTGGTTGCCGACCTAACGCCGAAGGTAAAGCCTGCGGAAGATGCAGCATCGGTAGCCAAGGTCGCGGCTGACGCTGCTGCCGCCGCATTGGCTGCGGCACAGCGCGAAGTTAATCGTTGGAACGGAGAGATCACATTCACGGCTCAGCTCGCTACCCTTCGCCAGCAACTTACGGACGCGAATGGAGTGTTAGAGGAACGCGAAGTCGCACACGCTGAACTTGCCGAGGCAGCTCAGACGGCGGTTGCCGCATCCGATAAGGCGAAAGCAGAGTTGGTGGCTGCGAACGAAGCCGTCGTCGCCGGCCAGAAGCTTGCGGAGACTACGAAGGCCGAACTAGTAAAAGCCAAAGCCTCCGTGACTGCAACGGAAGCAGCTTATGCGGCTGCGACGAAGACCGTGGCAGCTTATGTCGCCGTACTCACCCCGCTGAATGAAGCAGTCGCTAAAGCGAAAGATGCGGCCACGAAGGCCGGTGACGAGAAAGTTCTTATCGATGCGGCCGCCGCATTGGCTACCATCGCCGTGACGAAACAAGCAAATCTTGATGCAGCTGGTAAAGACGCCAAGGCGAAAGCAGCTGCGCTCGAGACGGCCAAGCAGCTGGTGGTCGCGTCCGAGAAGAAAGTGATCGATACCGATGCAGCTGTCGTAGCTGCTCAAAAGGTCGCGACAGATCGGGCTGCTGCCGCAAAGCCGCTTGAGGCGACGGCCGTCGCCGCCACGAATGCCGCAACAGCTGCCGCCAAAACCGCGGAGGAAGCACAAACAGCCGTTGATCAGGTGAATGCGAAAATCGCCACCGCCAAGGGGATTGGCACGGCTTGATTCGGTTCATGTCGAAGAGCTGGGATTCAGCAGTGGCAAGAGATCAGCAAGGTGATCAATTGCTCGCACGGATCGCGCCAGTGCCTGAGGGATTTGATCCCCCTGCAGCGCGAACACTCGCATTCCGGCCGCAACGCCAGCTTCGTACCCAGGCACACTATCTTCGACAACAGCGCAATGGTGTGGTTTCACACCCATCACACCTGCCGCATGCAGGAACAGCCCCGGATCTGGTTTCCAGACACCGACATCGTAGGCGCTGAAGATAAGGTCGCCGAAGAAGCTCGCCAGTCCGGTCACGCGAAGATTTAATTCAATTTTCTCTCGCGGCCCACTTGAGGCGATACAGTAAGGCAACCGTAGCTCTTTTAGAACCTGATGTGCTCCATCGATAGGAGTTAATCGTTCCTCAAAGAGTTCGGTGCAAAGTCGTCGATAGTTTGGAACAAACTCTTCTGGAAGGCTGCGTCCGATTTCAAGCTCCAACTCGACAACGCAGTCAGCCATTTTGCCGCCTTTAAAGCGCCGCATCGACTCCTCAATCGACAGCTCAAGTCCGAAATCTGCGATACAACGACAAAGCACTTCGTGCCCGAGCGTCTCGCTATCGACGAGCGTTCCGTCGCAATCGAAGATCACTGCCAAGGTTTCCATGTATTCTTACTTTGGCATTAGCGGCGATGAAGGATATTCGCAAACGAGCGGCGGACTGCAGAATACACAAGTCAGCTATTCTCACAAGCCGCGGCTAAGCTCCGACTTCTCTCCATGAAGACACTGGGAGTACGGCAGATGTGAAACTACGTCGTCCACGTCCTCCAGATTCAGTGTTCTTTGCCTTCATAACGTCCTCCTAATAAAGATCATTGAGAATCTTCAGGAGTCCGCTACTACTGGGCTATTGCATCGTCCCAACTGCCAGTCGGACAAGACACAAGGCTGGCTGGCCAAGTGAACCGCTCAGTTGTTGCCGGTGCCTTACTTCCTCATCACGTTCACGCTTCCCTGTGGCAATGGGCCCGAGGCACTGCGGAAGATCGTGCGCGCCAACCAGCGAGTCTGTTATCAAGCGATCTTCGACGCCGGTAACCAGACGATTCGTGAACTGGCATCGGGGCCTCGCTTCATCGGCACGGATCGTTTGGGATTCTTCGGAGCGTTACATACGTGGGGACGCGACCCGACGGTCGATCATCCGCACGTTCACTTCGTCGTTGCGGGCGGAGGCGTGAGCCAAGACGGTTCGCGCTGGCAAGCCGCTCCCGCGAACTTCTTGCTGCCCGAAAAGGCGGCTTCGATGGTTTGTCGAGCCAAGTTTCGTGATGCGATGTGCGAAGTACAGTGGCTTGACGAGATCGACTCGGATGTGTGGAAGCAGAAGTGGGCGTGCGACTCGCTTCCACCGGGCTCCTTGAACAAAGAATTTGAGCTTCGGCTCACCCCCACGTAGCTCAACACCTGCCTCAAGCCCAAACTCCAACCCGCTTCATCATCAAACGACATGGACCGCGAAGTCAAATTCTCATGTGTTATCCGACGATTTTGCAAGCAATGTCAATCAGAGTTTACTTCTCTCCAGCCAGCCGACTTCATTCCGTCAAGCACGGACTGACGATACCGCAATCCTTCCTCACGATCGTTATCCGTAAGATTTCGTACTTCGAATACGAGTTCATTAAGATCACGCATCAGATCGTAAGAGTCAATTAGTTCCGGATCACCGAATGACCACCCCCCAGACTTTGTTCCAGCAGGAGTGAGAGAATCGGGGTTAAGTAATTCGACTGTGTTCCGGAGGCTGAGGCGCAGCCGAAGCCGGAGGAACACAGTCGGACGCATAGGCGGCAGGAGTTTGATAGTCTAATGCACTGTGGATGCGGCGATGGTTGTAATCCAACTGCTAGCGGTCAAGCACCCAGCACGAGAACCCAAAGTGGTGGTTGAAGTTCAATATCCGGTAGATGTTCTTCGTGATAACGATGGCCGGGGTCGCTCGTGTCTGGCGGCTCGATCACGCGAGACTAGCCAAGATGTTCGAGAGAACATCGCTAAGGGCGGACTCTGCAAACGTCCAGGCCGCGAGGAGCCGTTATTGGCGCACCTACTATCAAGCGAAAGGAATGAACTCAGCAAGTATGTTGACTGGGACACTGTATCGGAGGTGGTCGAACCTGAAAAGTAACGATAACAAGAAGGCGAAACGCTGGCGACCAGGGTCTCGGTTAGGACATTGGTGGTGGTCGTCACGCTCGTCTGCTGTTATGCCGCTTGCTGGGGACCGACGAAGAAGTGGGGTGTAGCGCATTTTCAGAGCTTTATCGATGAGACGATTGGAAAGCCATCGGCGTGGCGGTGGCCGAGGAGTGCCGAAGCTATCGCCCCGCTGATAATCACCACCGACGAATGGCACTTCGAAAGCAACCGCGGCTGGGGCTACGGGGAACTCACGAGATCCGCACGACTGTCTCGTTGGGATATTCGGCCACGCCGCCAAGATGCCGTATGAACGAGACGTCGACCCGATACCGTTACCGGTAACGGGCGGTTTCTTTGACGAGTACCCAACCAAGGATTTTGACTTCCAGTTCAGCAACGATTCGTTCCCAGCGAGGTAAGCTCAGCGAAGATGCCCCGATAGTCAGCACTCTGCCCACTTTGCAGGTACCGAACTTTTCTCAGTCCAAGCGGTACCACTACCTTGCATTCGCTTGACGTGACGACGGTAGGGCATTAGCGTACGCGTGGTATCGGCTCACCTGTTTCTTCTTTCGCGACTTGCCACCACGCTGCGTTGCTCCAGAGTCGGAGCGACCAAGCCGTCCGAATTCGCTGTTGAAGAGACGTCCTCGAAAGCCGTTTCTTCTTCCGCTGAATCCTCCGACCGATCGAGTGTGGCCCCTGTTGTTCCGATCTCCGAGAGCTTTTCGGCCATTGTTTCGTGACGAAGTTCGGGCGGCAACGTCGGTTGCGGATCGGCTTCATGCCGCTCGCCCGGCATGCTGGCCAACAGTCCGATACGGCTTTCTTTTCAGTGCTCACCTTGGCGCGCCGAGCAACCACCCGAAGCAGGAAGACGGCGATCAAGAAACTGATACCGACCGCCGTCGCTCATCGCTAGGTCAGCCGACTTCGCGAGGTCGTCGCTGGCCGCGGCGAAGCTGACGGCCGAAGTTCCCGAATAGACCATCTTGGCCAGCACTCGTGGGCTGGCCGTGTCTTCCACCGCCAATCCCAATTCAGCCGAGCGAGGGAAAAAAAGAGCGCCGACGATAAATAACGGCAGTGATAAGCCGCTTCCATCCACCCGACTTCGCCGCGGTCGGTTTGCAAGACGCGAGCTTCGTCGTCCGCATCGGGAGTTCCCTCACGGTTACACATCGGACAACAGGGAGCGTCTTCGGGCCTTTGCCGCTCAGCCACTCGTTGCTGGAGCACGGTGGCGGTGAGCAAATCACTGGTCTCGATGCATTCTTCTCCGTGTTCAGCAATCGTCATTGCCCGTCCATCGTCATGCAAGCACCCGCCGACAATTTCGTTCACTTCATCGGCAATCTACCGCAATCGATCTCTTTGTGTGCCCGACAAACCCGTCACCTAGACCTCCATGTCGCGTGCAAACTACCCGGCTCCCTCCCAACTCGCCGTGATTCTCTCCATCCCCTCTCGCGTGCACCATGCCAGTCGCAAACCGCAAGGTGCGCCACCTGCACCCGCGACTCGGGTTCGACATTGACTCACCTCAATCCCCTGGCTAGTATTCCCAAGCTGCATAAATCCGCGATTTACGGCCAACTGTTCGAATAAACTCTAGTAGGTCGAAGGCTCCTGTGCGAAAGGCGATCCGCTACGTTCTGTTGCCGACAACAGTAGTTCTCGGGCTGCTGGGGATCGCCGTCTTGGTGTTGTACGTTGCGGCTCAGCGCGAGCCAGCATTTTATCAGCAAGCACTGCTGGTCGAGTCGTCCGCATACGAAGAAGCCGGAGACGAACTTGAACAGGGCGTTCTCGATTTGCATAACGAGGTCCGCAGCATCGGTGCCTGGGAAGCTGTGTTCACTGAGGAGCAAGTCAATGGTTGGTTGGTCTCAGATCTTCCAGAGAAATTTCCAAGCGTATTGCCTCGTGGCACGCAGGAGCCGCGTGTAGCAATCGACGCCGAGGCGATTCGTGTTGCTTGTCGATTCGACAATGGCAAGATCAAGACAGTGATCTCGATGGCCCTGGACGTCGATCTGACGACGGAAACAAACACACTTGCGGTTCGAGTCCGTAAGCTTCGGGCAGGCTCGTTGCCGGTCCCGCTGAAACATTTTCTCGACAAAATTTCGACGGCGGCACGTCGCGGCGATATACCGCTGAAATGGCGGCAAATCGATGGCGACCCGGTGGCTCTCGTGACGGTACCAGTAACTCACGAAGACTACGCGTATCGCGAGATCTATGTGGATACCGTCGAGCTTCGAGCGGGTGAGCTTTATCTGGCGGGTCACACTGAGCAAATCGTACCGCCAATTCTGAACGCGTCGACTCAGCCGGGTGTCAATAACACGGTCCAGCGATGATTTGTTTGGTCGTGATGCAGTCGGAGGTTTCCCCGGAGCAACTTTCCATTCAGTTTGGCGCAGAGTTGGTCTGGTGAATCTTCGGCGAGTTCAAAGGTCCCGTGATCAAAGCGGCGAACGGAACCTCGTCCATTCGATACCGGACCTTCATAGGTGAGGTACTCTGAGCGGTGGCGGGGTAGCTCGTCGGCCAGGATCTCTTCGCCGAATTGAGGCTCCGTCAACAAGGCCCAAGTCCGAAGACTATCACCGAATTCAAGCATCAGGTCCCAATGCAATTCCCGCGGGCCGGCTTTTCCGGGCTCGTGCCGCAGGACGACGAATTGGCGAGTCTTCATTAGTTCGCGTTCACTTTCGTGTCCTCCGTTGCGACAACTGGCTGGTCACCAGACAGAAGACTCGTCGCTTCGGCACGCACTTCGATTGCACCAGCCTGGCGACCTTCAACTTGAAGCCGGTACGCTGGCAACGACTCGCCTGGCCGAATCTCTCGGATGGGTGACATCGAGATGGCACGTCCGTCGGGGCTAACGCTGCGGCCTTCAACCTCCAGACCATTGTTGTCCAACAGTTGGACAAAGCGAACCCCTTCGGGCAAGTAGAAGGTAACCGCAACATTCTTATCCGAGATCTGTCGAGTGTTTTCAATCTCGATGATGTAAGAGACGGTTTCACCGACGCGAATCGGATCGTCTGTATCCGCGATCGTGATCCGCAACGCGCCGTTTGCTGGCGCTAGGGGCACTTCGGCGACCGGGTCAGCGGGAATCTCTGTTCTCGCAGGCGCAGGCGGAGCGACACCAGATGGAGGAGCCTGTCGGATCGTTGTCGTCATGCGTACAGAATCGTCCCGTCCCTGGTCCGTACTTACTAGAACGCTGGTCGGTGCGGCATGATGCGCAGTGACCGTCTCGCAAAGGACAGTCAGCGTTTGAGCCTCGGCCGGTCCGGGGCGAAGTGAACCGATCGTCCAGACAACGGCGCCCGCCTCGATCTTGTATCCGTCGGTCGCGCTCTTTGGCAGTAGCGCGCCGTCGGATCGATAGACAACTCGAACTCCCGTCAGTTCGCCGTCACCCGTATTCGTCACAACGATCTCATGCTTCACCGTTTCGCCAGTCACAGCCTCTTCCGGTCCGTGAAGCTCTATCGAGAAGTCGTACAGCGGCGCGCCGGCCCTGATGCATCGTTCGGCAGTCGCCGTGTGACCGCCGTCGGCCGTTGCTTCCAAAGTGTGGCATAAATTGCCTGGCTGGCGAACGATGAAAGTGAGACCGAGTTGCCAGCTGCTTCCCGGTGCTAGGTTCCCGACATTCTTAGAAATCGGATTCGGTTCGCCATGAGCTTCTTGTAACCCGGCCGCGTGTGAGTCGCGAAGTTGAACGTTTGTCAGCGGCACGTTGCTCGTATTCGTCACCTCGATATTAAAACTGACGCGGTCGCCAACTTTGATCGTGTCAGCGTTCTCAACACCGGCCAACTCCATTGATAATCGCAAAGCAGATTCCGTGATCTCTGTATTGAGCCGGGAGCGTTCAGAGGTAATTCCCGTTCCAGCCGCACGAGCAAAAAGCCAGACGCTGCCAGCCTGCATTGCGCGGCACTGCAAGTTGAACCGTTGTGTCCCACGTGGTGGAAGCCGGTCGATCCGCCAATTTACTGTGTTACCGACTTCGCCTTCCCCGGTTCCAAGGACGTTGAACGTTTCCGGTATCTCGGCAGTAACAACGACGTCTTTTGCTGGCAAATCGCCCGGGTTCGTAACTTCAATTTGATAATCCAGCGTAGCGTCGACGGCCCCCATTGGCGGACCGACGATCCGAACAGCGAGTCCCGCTGCGCTCCAAGTCACACTGGAAACACCCTGACCAACGACGACCGGTTGTCCGTCGAGACCCATTAAAGCTGGGGAAAGAATCTCGATCTTGATCTGTGTCACTCCCGGCTCGTTGCCAAGCGGTTGCAGCGAGACAGATGCTTTGCCATTTGCGTCCGTGGCAACTTCCACGGCTTGTGCTCGTTCAGGACCAAATCCCACGGGCGGACCGCTGATAACTTCGTAACGGACGAGCCATCCTCTCACCGGCGCATGACTCGAATTGCGGTTGACGGTCGTCGTCAGAATCTGTTGCTCGCCAGCGCGAACGACCGTGGGCGAGGGCAACAACCACTGTGCGTCGACCCATTGGATCGTCGCGGTTTGTCGTCGCTGCTCCCAGTTGTCCGCATCTGTCGCGACGGCGGTCACATGGCTGATGCCTTCGCTGGCCGCCGTAAGCGTGACCCAAGTCTGTCCCTTCTGAAGGACAATGTCATCGCCCACCGTGGGCGTACCGCGCGTAATCGTTTTTGCCTGCGATGCCGTCCTCGCAACCGCAAAGTTACTGCTCCGCTTTTCAGGCGTGCGGTGCAGCAAGGCCGACAACGTGGGGTGATCGTCTTCGCCGACGTCGATGAAGTTTCCAACACTCTCCTGCGACAACAACCACTCGACCGGTTGCTTTGTCACAAAGTAACCATCCGCCCCACACAAGCCTGCGAGCAGGACGACCTCGCTTCCAACAGGAGCAACAATCTTGGAAGGCGTCAGCAGCAGGCGATCGGGGGCGTTTGGTACAGCGACGACACGCGTTGGCATCGGCTGTGAAGCGATGCTTCCAACTCGCGGCATTACCGAGGCAGGCGTTTGACATGCTGGAACAGACGCTGGTTCCGCGAACGCAGGTCGAGGGAGGCATGACGCTGGGAGAAGCGAACCGTAGGGAGCTTCAAGCGTTGTGTACGAGCCGCCTGGCGCGAAGATGCCGGCACCACTCGGATCGATCGCTGGTACGCGAATGCTCGAACAGCCGCAACTCGTCAGCCAGATGATGGCGACGGCTAATAGGAGATGGCGAGTTGGTTTCGTCGATTGCATCGTCGTACTCGTTCGCGGATCGTCGCCGCGCCGCCTGCGAGTCCAGTACGAGTGGAACTCGGCGCGCACAGCGCATCTTGTTTGATCTGCGAAAACGTAGCACGCGTTTTGGCAACATGTGGCGTTTTTTCAACGCGGAATGTTGCCAAAAGACAACGAAGCTAGGTCAAGCTGCGCGGTCCCAGCGAACGTAGCGATTATGCCGAGAACGCCGAGGCAAGATCGTCGATGACCGATTGCTCACTCTTCGAGATACTTCCCAAGCCGAGAATGCCTCCCGCCGCGCTCGCAATCTCTCGAGCGTGGTCGAGGACGTCGTTGCGCAGCGTCTCGACAGCGTCAGTTGAAGCGGACGCGGCAAGCGCTTGGATGTAACCCTTCCACGCGTCGACCAATTCCGGACCAGGGGCTTCGCTCAACCAAGCGTCTAACAGTTGTCGGCAAACGGATTCCGCTTCGATGCCCGCCGACTCGGTCGCCGACCGGATTGCGTCGCGTTCTTCCGTCGCTATTTTGCCGTCAGCCCAAGCGACGGCGATCAGCGGAACGAGGGTGAGGGCTGTGATCGTTTCGGCACTGATATTCGCGTTCGTCAGACGTTCGAGCACTTCCGGGCTCTTGATGCCGCACGCATCGGACAATGCTTCTTGTTGGACCTGCTGCCTGAGCTTCTGCATAAGCTCGCGGTCGCGTTGAGCAAAGAACGAATTCTCCAGGACTCGGCGGCGTTCACCTAAAAACTCGTCACTCATAGCTGTAAGTCCTTGCTGATAGGGCTGCTTCATAGAGCCAGACTCGGCCAATTACCGACATTTTATCGCTCTTCGGTGTGGCTGACCATGACCGATTCGGCTGCAAGTCGCCAGCACCTGCGATCACATGGAGTAGCTGCGGAGGGCGTCGATTACCCCCTGTAAATGCCTGTTTTAGTCATCCCAGACCGTACAGACTACTAGCAGGAAGGGAACCCTATAAGGATAATGGAGTCCAAGCTGGCCCGGCGATCGGGTGAAGCGTACGTTTTGTGTGAGTCAGTCGTGAGTACTCGCATCCGCCCACTCCGGGCAAGCCACCCAGATCGCCTGAAGTTCGCATAGCTTGAGAATTTGTTTCCTGTTATGACTATTCTTCCCGCGGCGATCAGCGGAGTCCCATCACAAAGGAGTGGCTCGATGCAACGGACCCTGTATTTAACGGTGGCGTTTTCGCTGGTTGCGGCATCGTTCGGCAACTTTGTTCAAGCAGAAACTACAGCCGAATTGGTTCGTGCAGCCAAAGGGAAAGCCCAGGCGATTGGCTCCGAAGACGTGGCGGGAGCAAAGTCTCGACTTCTTGTGGACGTCCAATCGCTTGAAGCATTTCTAGCGACAAATTCCGACGAGCAAGCAACCGCGTGGCGGGAACTGGTCCATCTGGATGCCATGCAAGCAGAATTGGAGAAAGAGGCTCCAAGCTTGCAAGTTCTGAATCGTTCGCTCGTCAGTTACCTCGAAGATGAGGACGGCCTCGAGACGAAATCGTTTACGGACGTCCGACGTTCGCTTCGCGAATACATGAACAAGGTCTTCTTCTCTTCCGCCGAAGGATTTGCAGAACAATACGACCGAAGAATTGATGAACTCGCGTCGCTGCTGGAAGCTTACGAAGCAGAACCTTCTACCGAACAAGCCATTGAAATTGGCCGGGCAGTAGGCTGGTTCGAGCGAGCTGGGCAGATTGGCACCGTGACTACATCGATTCGCGAGCGTCACTCGCATCCCAATCTACATGTCGTCGCATCGAAGCAACTACTGGCTTCGACAGTGCGAGATACGGTTGATGCCACGGAGCCGCTAAACGAGTGCATTCTTGGCACTTCGATTCGCGGCACGTCACATCTCACAGGAAATGTCGATTTGGAGTTAGTACCGAGCGATGAGAATGCGGCGTTTGATATCACATTGGCCGGTGATGCCGTCTCTGACAATGTTGGCTACAACCGGGGTGTATCGATTTACAGCACTGGCTATACGAATGTCAACGCTTCAAAGCGAGTGTATTTTGACGTCGAAGGTGTGACTTCTGATGCGGCGACCGCAACTGCGTCGACGAGCACAAACGTGTCATCGATCGCTGCAAAATGCCGTTTGATACGTAAGATGGCTTGGAAACAAGTCTACAAGAAGAAAAGCCAAGCCGAGCGAATTGCGTCCAGTCGGGCCGCAAGTCGTGTCGCAGGTCGTGTGGATGGGCAGGCCCACGAAACGCTTGCAGAGACAGACGAATCATTCCAAGACAAGTTCCGCGCGCCGCTTGTTCGTCGCAACAGCTTCCCCGAATTGTTTGATCTCAAGACGACCAACACACAGCTGTTCGCTCGATTGCTTCGTGCAG
This sequence comes from Planctomycetota bacterium, assembly GCA_014381825.1. Classification (GTDB taxonomy): domain Bacteria; phylum Planctomycetota; class Planctomycetia; order Pirellulales; family Pirellulaceae. Next base: position 84,164 of record JACNKX010000151.1, on the reverse strand, counting down.
GCAGGTCTCAACTCGCCGCGCCCGGACCAGCTCCCGAGCTAGAAGGCGACTACGACCTTGGTGCACGCGTGCATGAGTCGATTGCGGGCAATTTTTCCGAGTCCATGCTCGGTGGAGTGATGCTGACGGACGAGCGAATCGTCGAAATGTACCAAGAAGGCGGAGTCGAAGTTCCCGAGGATTTGGCGATCACGATCGATTCTGATCCTTGGGCAATTACATTCTCGCGTTCGCAACCGATTCGCGTCGAGTTCGCGAACGGCGGTGTGAAAGTGTCCGTGTTATGCCAGAGTCTTCACCAAGGTGAAGAATATGCTGCCGTGCCACTAAATCTGAAGGATGAAAAGACGGACAAGCTTTATCGTTCCGAAATCAGAATCTCGCGTGCGTACGATTTGACGACACCTAACGACGGCGGATTGCAGCTCGTCGCAAAAGGCGACTTGAGCATCGAGTTCATCGATAACGAAGGCGAACCGGTTGAAAAGTACGGAGCTCGACACGCTGGTGCAGTCGGCTTCCTTTCAAAGAAGTTTAACGCGATGCTGAAGCCAAAGTTGCCTGAAGAGGCCGGCGACGGGATCGCTTTGAACGACCGGTGGGCGCGAATTGGTAAGCTAAAGGCTCGCGTCGCGAACGCCGCGGACGGTTGGCTCTCGATTGGCTGGGAACAGATTCTTCCCCCGACGCCGGTCGTCAACGCTGTGGCTGATGAGAGCGATACCGAGGAAAGTGGTGTTGGCGATGTCGCGCTTGAAGATGCGGATTCGGAGCCTATCACGAAACTCGTTCAAACGGCAAGTATTGCTCCATGAATCGTTGGGTCGAAATTACTTTCGATTGTCTGCCGCTCCGCACGATCAGCCGGCTGGACATCCCCCTGGATGCGTCGCCTAAGTATCGGGCGCTCTGCGAACGCATAAAGCTTGCCATCGAGAAGCATGGCCAACACAATGCCTACTTCTTGTATAAGGCAAAATGCGTCTACCATCTCGTGAACCACGACGAACTCGGCATACTGGAGTTCGAATTCGAAGGAGTCGCGTTGACCGACTCGTCGGACGCCGCGACCGAACGCTGCGACCTGACCGTTGAATTGGCGAGCGAAACTTGCGACTGGCTGACGGAGCCGATCGTCGCCTGGTTCGCCGAGACGGTCTCGCATTCTGTCGCCGTCGAATTTGATCGTTATATCGACGCTGGCGACTTGGCCGAAGCAAAGAAACGGATCGAAACGATCCAAGCGACAAGCGATGAAGCCGGTGGCTTCGTCGGCATGTACTTGTAGCCTGACAGCCTGCGATCAAGGGTGGCTTGCTCGACGTGGCACATCGCGCGGGCGTCGACGTTATGCCGAGTAAGCTAACTCGCTTAATTACTTACTTGAAGTCGACGACCTTCGCCTGCTTCCTCAGTTCCTCGAGTTGCGCGCCCTTGGCTGCGTCGCTGAGTGGGTTTCCTGCGAGGAACACTTGCCAGAAGGAGGCAGATCGATCGCCTTTGGCGTTGGCCGCCTTTGCAGTCTCAACGAGTACGCCCAAGTCGGTGATCTTGTTTTTGTCCAAAAACAGGAACTTCCAACGTTCATGTCCCTTTAGCGGTGTCAGATCGGCGACTTGATTTCCGCGAAGGTCTAGAGAATCGAGCTTGTCCATACCTGCGATCGGCTTGAGATCAGCGATTTGGTTGCCATCCGCGTAGAGCGACCAAACCTTCTTCAAACCACCAACCGGTCCAAGGTTCTTGACTTTGTTGTTCGAGATGTAAAGCGAGCGGAGATTCTCGAGTTTCTCGAGGGCTGACAGGTCGGTGATTTGATTGTCGGACAGCTGCACATACTGGAGCTTCTTCAAGCCTGCAATCGGTTTGATGTCCGTGATCTTATTCTTCGATAGATCGAGCGACTGGATGTTGTTTAAGCCTGCGATCGCATCGATCTTGGTAATCTCGTTTCCGGCCAAATCGAGCAGCGCCAAACTACGGCACTTCTCCAATCCAGTCAGATCCTTAATCCCTTTGTTCTTACCCTTGATCGTCGAGATGTTGACTACGTCGGCCTCGACGATCGGGGCATCGGTATTTCTTTTCTCGAAGACGTAGGCGCGAACGACCGCTTCTAGCGCCTTGTCCGGGAAAATCGACTCTTGAGCGATCAGGTCAGAAACCAGTGACAACATCGAGATCGAAAGAACTGCACAAACGATCGACAATCTCATCGGAGTACCTCGTTGGTTGCGTCTAGAAGATTCGGCGGTGGGCATCAGTAACAGGGTAGGCTGGGGCGCGACATCATGTGAGGCACCAAACGGCGCTTCCACGGTTCGTGCGTTTGCTTCAAAATAGGTTACTTCGCCAAACTGTAACAATCCAGCCCGGAACTAGCCAGTTGGGCAAGAAACCCTAGCAAACATCAATAACGGGCGACGCTTGAGTCGATTTCGCACGACCAGGTATCAATTCCGCCTTCCATGTTCTGGACCTTGGGAAAGCCTTGCTGCTGCAACCACTGGGTCACTTGCATACTTCGACCGCCGTGATGGCAGTGGACGACAATCCGCTGATCCCGCACAGGCTCCAGCTCGGCTAATCGCGCTGGAATCTCCCCCATTGGAATCAGCACTGCCGAATCGAGCTTCGCAATCGCATGTTCGGTCGGCTCACGGCAATCGAGAAAGAAGAAATCGGTACCATCATCAAGCAGCTTCTTAACGCCACGAACATCAATCTCCAGTGGCAGATCATCTTGAGGATCGATCATCTCAGCTTCCCATGCCTGTTTGCTTAGCTTTCACTTACCAACCGGCAAAGCTAACGCTCCGACATCGAGCTGTCTAGGTCGAACGGAAGTTGCCAGTACCTCTGTACTCCCATACAGCGTTGGCCACGGAGTGATCGATCCACGTACTCTGATCACGATTGCCCCCCGCTGCGGCATCAGCGATAATGACGTTCTTCTGCCAAAGTCGCGAGTCAGCTTACCTTGCTCAACTGTTACTCGCGACAGGTTGTCGTAGGAAACGTTGGGTGCCATTATGGGTCACTTGCGTACCGCAATTGCGTTGATCTTTGGGTTTACATTCCTTCAAACTCACGGCGAGCGTGTAGTTGAACGGGTGACGGGTCGTACTGGCAAACCGGCCAAATCCAACAAGTACGATGCGGTCTACTTTGCCATCGCAATTCTAATTGGCATTCCTCCCATTTATATGTTTCCCAATGCACATTACTTGGTTCTCGCAACCTTCATGATAGCTGGTGCTCTGGTGGGACGGCTTGTCGCTCAGGGGCTGCTTAGCCCGCGCGCGTGACACCCAACAACGCACCGACCGCAGAGTTCGGCATTCATGCCGAATCGCCTTGGATTTAGGGTAACGATCAATCATTTGGTAAACTGATTCTCATGCACGGCTGTCTGGTGTCGCAACGCGTGGCGACGGCTGTGCGAACCCGTTAACGCAACTTCTTTAACCGATACGGTCGTGCTTGTCCGCGATCATAATCTGCGGCGAGTTTGTTGCGTCCGCCGACAGAGTACGCGGCGCAAGAAGCTTACTTCCTACGAACGAACCATCAGCATTCCGAGAATACGTACTGATTCATCGGCGGCGATTTCTGGTCGCAGTGCCGTCGTCGCTACTCCTGATACGACTTTCGTAATGTTGTGGTCGATCGCATCTTCGGTGCCCCATACCTTGCCATTGGGCGCGGTGATATAGATCGAATATGTATGATGGCCAGTACCCGGTCGCTCACCGATGACATGCAGGATTCCCCGTGGACCACTGAGATCGCGAAGGAGTGCTTCGCCGATCCGATATCCCGCACGAACGCGTCCCGATCGGACGATGATATTCTCGAGGGCGACACGATGCCCGGCGGCGGCGAGTTGCTTTCGGAGCCGGCTTAGAAATGGAGCCAAGTGGCCTTCATCGGTGATTGAAAGCGCGTTCAGTCCGTCTGAAACGACAATTTGTACGTCGTATTGACTCGCATGATGCCGCCGAAGTTCGGCAAGCGCATTTAGAGTTGGTCCCGTTAGACGTTCGCCCGATTCTGGATGCAGGATGTAGTCTTCACGATCGGACGAAAGTGTCTCGACGAGAAATCCGTTCGGAACTTGCGTAACAAAGTCGACCGGTAGTTCAGCCCAGATGCTTTCCTTGGCGTCTGCATAGATGCGGCGAATGTCTTGATCGAGGTGAGGTACCAGATCCCAGGTTCGTTCGCCGTGCCCTTGCGTCATAAACACGCCGCGTTCACGAATCGCAGTAACTTGCCTTCTCCCATCACTCAGGATATCAGCTTGGCTACGGCGATCGCCCTTGCGTTGTTGGTACTGCTGGTAAATCCAAAGCGGATCGCCGAAGTGCCGTGTCGGTCGTCCGTCGCGATCGATCACTTCTAACTCCTGAAAGAACTGCCACATCCGGTCGTTCACCTGGTAACCGAACTTCTCGCGCAGACGAACATGATCCTGATAGCCAGTTGTGAGATAGCCCAACATGGGGTCTATTTTCGTTGGCAGCGCCATCAGGTAGGCGGGATTCGCGGGCATGATCTGGTCCAAGCACCAATCCAAATCGTCCAACGAAACGTCCATGTGAAGCGTCGAGCAAACGTCCAGTCCAATGCACAGCCCATGCAACTTCCCCATCACGATGTCTTCGAGGCAGCATCGCACTAGTTGCTCGCGAGTCCGAAAGACTTCCGGGCCGATGAACCCGGCAACATCGTTCAAATGAACCCACGGTTCGAACTTGCTCCCGGCATTCTTCAGCGAATCGCCTACTTGCTGTTTCAGCGCGCGCGCGAATCCATACTTTCTCGCCTCGTGCAACACCATATCGAAGCCGTGGCCATGACCGTTGGTAAAGTCGGCTCCTTGCCCGGTCTCGAAATACAAACCGTACGGGCCCGTTCGCGAGGCGGCGTAGTCGAGCATCTTGTCGACGCTGATGTCGAAGGTGCGATTCGCGTCGTCAGTTCCGGCGATACTTTGAAACCAAAGGGCCGTGCTGTCCGGATGCTTGTTCTCGACTTCCGCTTGCACGTCGATATGGGACAAGACACAGTGCGGCATGACGTCGTCGATGCCAAACGTCACCAGAAGATCCTTCAGCGTATCTTCGATCGCGGCAACGGACTCCAGATTACTCGACACAGGGTTGTTGCCGAGCACAACGTCACCGACCGCAAACGCCCATCCCGCAAACACTTGCCAGCGAATGTCCTCGAGATTGTCGGTCGGAGAGTTGGGTTGGATTCTCGCTCCCAGATATCCTTTGGCCCCGATCTGGCTACCAGGCAGCGAGTTAAACACCTTCGCTCCAACCGCGATCAGTTCCTCGTTCGTCATGAGCTTGACGACACAACCGATCACTTCGCTGGAGAGACCGGGCATGATCGATTTGGTCTCTGCCTCGTCGTTGTCGAGCAAGAACTGCTTGAGTCCGCGAATCGTCAGGTCTTTCGTGCGATCAATCGCACTGCGATCGATCGTCCGCTGGAGCAGGCCAGAGAGTTGATCTGCCAGCAGGGGATGTGCATCGATTTCTCGAACACGAGTATTGCCTAGCAGTTCTCGAGCGCGGGCTCGGGTGACTTCATTATCCGCCGCGATGCCGACAATTTGGTCACCCTCTTTGAACTCGTTCGCCGCACCCAGAATCTGCTTATACAACTTACTATCGAAGCTGCCAGCGACACGATGAACGTATTGAAAGATGCTTTCGCCCGCTCGAATCTGATCGATGGAGACGCCGTCACGCTGCTTACCAAACGCCGAGTTTCGTCTTTCGTCGGTGAAGACCAACGCTGCACCACCACCAACCAACGTGCCAACAAACGTTCGTCGTTGCATCATCGTGCAGCCTCCCGCCGGGAAATCGACATTTACTAGTCGATAGACTGTCACACTTGCTGACCGTTTTCAACACGAATTCGTCGCGAGGCGAGCTACGGTGCCAGCAGCAGGCGACTCGGAGCTTCGAGATAGCTGATCAGTTCATTCAGAAAACGCGCGGCCGCGCCTCCATCAACGAGACGATGATCGTAGGACAGACTGAGCGGCATCATGAGCCGGATTTTGATTTCGTCATTGACCACCACAGGCATCTTGCGTGAGCGGCCGACCAGCAGGATCGCGACTTCGGGAACATTAATGATCGGCGTTGAATACGTGCCGCCGATTGCTCCTAGATTGCTGATCGTGAACGTCCCACCGCGCAGATCGTCGATACCAAAGTCGCCGGTGCGGACCTTCTCGGCCATCGTCGCTAGGTTTCTAGCGATGTCTGGGATGGAAAGTTTGTCCACATCCCGAAGCGCGGGAACGACGAGCCCGCGATCGGTGTCGACGGCAATCCCAACGTTGACGTACTCCTTATAGATCACTTCCCCGGCTTCCACATCGAGAGCCGCGTTGATCGTCGGATGCTCTTTCAATGCCATCGCAACGGACTTGATCAGGAATGGCATCGAAGTCAGTTTAATGCCCTTGTCAGCGTAGTCGGCTTTGCTCGACTGGCGGATCATCTCCAAGTCGGTCACGTCAGCATCGTCGAAGTTGGTGACTCGCGGAACGGTCTCCCACGACTCATGCATCTTGGCCGCGATCGTGCGACGAATCTTCGGCATCTTTTCGGTGCGGACTGGCCCCCAAGCGTCGGATTCGGTGCTGCCCCCGCCATTAGCTTCTTTCGTCGACCGAGCAACTACAGATGCCTCACGCACGACGCTCAGTACATCATCACGTGTGATACGACCGCTGGGCCCCGTGCCGCTCACTCCGGTTAGGTCCACACCGACCTCACGCGCGAAGCGACGAATCGCCGGGCCTGCCGCCACGGTTCCGGATTCGACGTCACTTGCCGCAGGTTGGACCGCCGTTGGCACCGGTTCCGGCGCAGGAGTTGGAGCCGCGAGGATAGGCTTTTGCGGCTCTGAAGCTAGAGGTGTCTCGGGCTTCAGTTCGGGAGCGGTAGGCACCGGGGGTTCGACCGCCGCTTTCTCGGGAGCTGGCGCGACATCCTTCGGCACGGCCTCGTTCGCGGGTTCGGCGTCGATGCTGATCATCGCGGCACCGATCTTAATCGTATCGCCCGAACTGACATGCACCTTCTTTACGGTTCCAGCATGCGTACTGGGAACTTCGACAGTGGCCTTGTCCGTTTCCAATTCAACGACGCCTTGATCGATGGTGATGACATCACCTTCGCTAACCAGGACTTCGAGTACGTCGCCCGATTCAATTCCATCGCCAAGTTCTGGCAACTTAATTTCAATCATTGTGGTTTCGCTCACGCGTAAAGCGGGTTTACTTTGTCGGGATCGACGCCCAAATCGCTGATTGCTCCAGCGACGATACTCGCGTCGATCTTGCCTTGCTTCTGGAGGCGATGAAGCGTCGCGATCACGATGAACTCGGCATCGACTTCAAAATGACGTCGTAGTGCATCGCGAGTTTCGCTACGACCCATGCCGTCGGTACCTAACACGAAATAATCACCTGGCACCCAAGGTGCGATCTGTTCCGATACCGCTCGCACATAATCTGAAGCCGCGATAAACGGACCGTCGTGACCTTCGAGAACCTGCTCCACATACGAGCGACGCTGCGTTTCACTGGGATGAAGCATATTCCAACGCCGACACGATTCAGCTTCACGGGCGAGCTGTGTGTAACTCGTCACGCTCCACACGTCGCTGGAGATTTCGTACTTCTCGGCAAGCAGTTTCTGCGCGTCGAGCGACGAGCGAAGAATGGCACCACTGCCGAAGAGTTGAACTCGCTGCGTTTCTTTCTCGGCGCTTACCGACGAGAACTTATACATCCCTTTGATAATGCCCTCTTCAACGCCTTCAGGCATCGGTGGCATCTTGTAGTTTTCATTCTCCACCGTCAGGTAGTAGATCGCTGTTTCGCCGTCTTCGTACATTCGCTTCAAACCATCAAACACGATGACGGCCGTCTCGTAATGAAATGCCGCGTCGTAGGCACGAACGGTCGGAAACGCGATGGCATTCAACAAGCTATGGCCGTCTTGATGCTGTAGCCCTTCGCCGTTGAGGGTTGTTCGCCCCGCCGTACCGCCAATCATAAAGCCTTTGGCTCCGCAGTCAGCGGCCGCCCAAATCGAATCACCGATGCGTTGAAAGCCAAACATCGAGTAGTAGACGAAGAACGGGATCATATTGATGCCGTGCTGGAGATATGACGTTCCAGCCGCAACGAACGAGGACATCGAGCCCGCTTCCGTGATGCCTTCTTCGAGGATCTGCCCATCTTGAGCTTCCTTGTACCAAAACAAGTTGTCCGAATCGACGGGCTCGTAGAGCTGACCAGCATGGGCATAAATGCCGATCTGACGAAACATTCCTTCCATGCCGAATGTGCGTGATTCATCGGGCACAATCGGGACGATCTGCTTGCCGATCTTCTTGTCTTTGCACAAACGTTCGAGCAACCGCACGAAACCCATGGTCGTGGAGATCTTCTTCCCGTTGTCGCGATCAATTAGCTTGCGATACTCGTCGAACGCGGGCACTTCCATAGGAGGGGCAGTCGTTGGCCGAGTTGGTACGAAACCGCCAAGCGATTCGCGCCGCTCGCGTAGATAATTCATCTCGACGCTGTCCGCAGCCGGCTTGTAGAACGGAGCCTTGGCGACGTCTTCGTCAGAGATTGGAATCCCAAAGCGGCTGCGGAATTCGAGTAATTCCTCTTCGTTGAGTTTCTTCTGGCCGTGGGCGATGTTTCGTCCTTCACCCGCCTCGCCCAATCCGTAACCTTTGATTGTCTTGGCCAAGATCACGGTCGGCTGGCCGTTGTACTCCACCGCAGCTTTGTACGCAGCGTACACCTTCTCCGGGTCGTGTCCGCCGCGCCGCATACGTTCGATCTTGTCGTCCGAGTAGCCACTGACAAGCTTAAGCAACTCGGGGTATTTGCCAAAGAAGTCCTCGCGGATCTCGGCGCCGTCCATCATCGTGTACTTCTGGTACTGGCCGTCGACAACTTCCTCCATTCGCTTGGCCAAGATGCCTTGTTTGTCCTGTGCCAACAACGGATCCCAGTCGTCACCCCAGATAACTTTAATTACATTCCAGCCCGCACCGCGGAAGAGGCCTTCGAGTTCCTGGATGATCTTGCCGTTGCCCCGCACAGGGCCGTCGAGCCGTTGCAAATTGCAATTGATTACGAAAATCAAGTTGTCGAGTTTTTCGCGTCCGGCAAGCGTGATCGCGCCGAGCGTCTCGGGCTCGTCACATTCGCCATCTCCAAGAAACGCCCAGACATGTTGATTGCGAGTATCTTTCAAGCCGCGGTCGTGCAGGTACTCATTGAAGCGCGCCTGATAGATGGCCATCAGCGGCCCAAGGCCCATCGAGACGGTTGGGAATTCCCAAAAGTTCGGCATCAACCAAGGATGTGGGTAGGACGACAAGCCCTGTTCGTCTTGTAACTCGCGACGGAAGTTCGTCAGGTTCACGTCGGTCAGGCGACCTTCGAGATAAGCTCGAGAGTACATCCCTGGCGAAGCATGCCCTTGAAAATAGATCTGATCGCCGTCGTAACCACCCTCGCCTCGTCCGCGGAAAAAATGATTGAAGCCAACTTCATACAACGTTGCAGCGGAGGCGAACGTCGAGATGTGTCCGCCGAGACCGTCGGATTGGCGGTTCGCTCGCACAACCATCGCCATCGCGTTCCAGCGGATGATGCTCTTAATGCGGCGTTCGATCTCGCGGTTGCCAGGATACGGCGGCTGCTTGTCGACTGGGATCGTATTGATGTACGAAGTGTGCATCGCTGCCGGACGATCGACGCCCGCGCGGCGAGCCTTTTGTTCCAAAACCGACAACAGGTAGTTCACTCGCTCGGGACCACGGCTGCCGAGGACATACTCCAGCGACTCAAGCCATTCTTGTGTCTCGGTGGGATCAATGTCCTCAACATGTTCGACGAACGGATCGCGATGCTCGATCGCCTCTTGGGATGCGGTATTCACTTCAGATCCTTGTTGCGTTTCGGTTTGTAGATCTCAGTCGCCGTGCCAAAGAAGACTTCACCGGCATTCATTAACGTTTCGCTTAGGGTCGGATGCGGATGGACCGATTCGGTTAAATCGCGAACCTCGCAACCCATCTCAATTGCCAATACGGCCTCGCCGATCAATTCCCCAGCGCCCGGACCAACCATGCCGCAACCGATCACTCGCTCTGTTTCCGGATCGATCAGCCATTTGGTCAAGCCTTCGGTTCGTCCCAAGGCCTGGGCTCGACCGCTGGCAGCCCAGGGGTAGATCGCCGACTCGTACGCTCGACCTTCGCGCTTCGCTTGCTCTTCGGTCAAACCAGCCCAAGCTATCTCCGGATCCGTGAAGACGACTGCGGGGATTGCAACCTTGTCGAACTCAGCAGATTTGCCGAGGATGACTTCGACCGCGACTTTTGCTTCGTGCGTTGCTTTGTGAGCCAACATCGGTTCGCCAGCAACATCGCCAATTACGAAAATGTTGTTGTCCGCTGTCCGTTGCTGCTTGTCGCACTCGACGAAGCCTCGTTGGTCAACTGCTACATTGGTGTTTTCGAGCCCCATGTCCCGGCTGTTAGGGCGACGACCCACGGAGACCAGAACGCGCGAATATCGCTCGACGCCAAACTTCGCAGGCCCTTCGAATGTCACTTCAACGGTATCGCCACAATCGGCAACCGAACCGACTTTCGTGTCAAGATAGATGCGATCCTCGTAAAGCTTTTGCAATCGCTTCTGCAAAGGCTTTACCAAGTCGCGATCGGCACCAGGAAGCAAGCTGCTCGTTAATTCAACAACACTTACCTTGGAACCAAGATGAGCGTAAACGGTCCCCATCTCAAGACCGATGTACCCGCCACCGATGACGAGCAAACTCTCGGGAATATCGGCCAGCTCCAACGCGCCGGTCGAATCCATCACTCGCGATGATCCTATCTTGAACGCGGGCGGCATCGCAGGTGTCGAACCGGTTGCGAGAATGATGTTCTCGAATGTTAGCTGGCCACCCTCGGGAATCAAAGCATCGTCACCTTCGAGTCGCAGAGTCGTTGAGTTTTTGAACGATCCTCGTGCGCAAATGACCTTCACCTTGCGTCGCTTCGCAAGTTGTTTTAGACCGCCCGAAAGCGTGCTGATCACTTTTTCTTTTCGCGCGCGGACTTTGTCAATGTCGATCGTCGGCTCGGTATACTCGACGCCCCATCCCGACGAAAGCTCTTCGACTTCATCGATGACCTTGGCGACATGCAACAGAGCTTTTGAAGGAATGCATCCCCGCAAAAGGCAGGTACCGCCAAGCCTTGGTTCGGATTCAACGAGCGTAACGTCCAAGCCTTCGTCGGCAGCCAGAAACGCTGCGGCGTAGCCACCTGGTCCGCCACCTAATACGGCGAGTTGTGTATGCATGGTTTTCCGCTATGCAGTCTGCCTGCCAATCGGTCTTTCAAGTTATTGACGAAGTGAAATCTACAGAACACCGTAAGCTTCGCGCGGTGCCTTGCTCCGTATACACGACGAGCCCGCACTAGGCAGGCTCGTTGAGCGATAATGTTTTGCCAGAGTGGTCCCGACTAGCGAGACATAAACTCGATAACGGTATTCACATTCACCGGCAGGCTGATGTCGTTCGGATCGGGTAGACCTTGAACAGTCGCGCGCAGAGTTTCGGGGTCGAACGTCACCCAATCCGTCGGCTGCACTTCAACTTCAGCGATTGTACGTTGATAGAGATGCTGCACCTTTTCTTTTGCCTTCACAGTGATCACGTCACCCGGTCGGCAACTGAATGAAGGACTGGTTACCTTCACACCGTTGACAGCGAAGTGACCGTGTGCGATTCCTTGTCGAGCTTGCGGGCGAGTCTTCGTCATCCCAGAACGCCGTATCACATTGTCCAAACGACGCTCACACAACAACAACAGCTGCTCGCCTGTATTTCCCTTTTTATGGGAAACGTTGTTGAAGTAACGTCGAAGTTGGTGTTCGCCTAAACCGTAATAGTGCTTAATCTTTTGCTTTTCCTTCAACGCCAGGCCGTAGTTCGACGGACGTCGTCCACGAGTGTGCATGCCCGGCGGGTTGTCCCGTCGCTCCGAAGCTTTTATCGCTCCGCCACTCTCGTAAATGAGTGTACCTAGTCGTCGGTTGATCCGTGCTTTCGGGCCAGTGTACCGTCCCATCGAGTCTATTCTCCGTCGAACCGCTGATTCTGAATAAGTTCGCTGCTACTTAGCAAAATGTGAAACCACACATGATCGCGGAATAAGCTCGGTCTTACAAGGGGGTTCCAGGGCACGAGTTATGCCGCAAAACATAGGTCGCCGGAGTCGAGTTGTCACGCAGAACAGCCGCCGGCGGCATCATTTCCTCGCCTCAAAGCCGCCACATCAGCAACGTCAGAGCGGTCGCTGCCATTAACGCCGCCAGAGGCCCCCCACACCGGAGGTAGTCCGTAGGCTTGTAGCCGCCTGGTCCCATGACCATCAGGTTGGTTTGATATCCGACAGGAGTGGCGAAGGAGAGGGACGCAGCCAATGTGATCGCAAGAATAAATGGCCGCGGATCGAGACCAGCTGCTGCGGCTACGGCGATTGAAAGCGGCAGAAGCATCGCGGCGACCGCGTTGTTGCTGATCAACTCCGTCATGATAATCGCGACGAAGTAGACGACGGCGAGCAGTAAGTAGGGATTGTTACCGACCGCGCCGATCATACCATCTGCGATCATCTGGGCGGCCCCGCTCGTCTGTAAAGCGAGGCCAAGTCCAAGTGCGGCAGCAATCGTAACTAGCACTCGCATGTCCAGTGCGTTACGAGCTTCGGAGACACGCAGACAACCCGTAAGTATCATCAGCATCGCGATGGTCAGCGATGCAACCGCCGGCGAGCCGAGATTGGCGAGCTCGTCACCCAGCAGATCGGGAACGGCTCCCAGCATCAGCCACGCAATTAGAGCCAACACCAGCGAACCGGCAATTTTTGCTTTGTGGTGTCGACGAGACGAATCACCTTCTACGCTGCTTACCAGATAGAAATCGCGACTATTGCGATAGGCACTGACGAAATCGTCGCGAGTCTGAAGGAGCAGCGTGTCGCCTGGCTCCAGCCGGATACTGCCGATCTTATTGGTCAGCCGAACACCGTTGCGGTGCATTGCGACAACGGCAGCGTTATACAGTCGGCGAAACTTTGCTTGCCGAACCGTCTGGCCGATCAGCGGCGAAGTTCGAGAGAGAACGACCTCGGTCAGCCGCCGTTGTGTTCGTGTTTCAGGATGGATCTCGTAAGTGCGATCGGCGGCCGGGACGAGTCCTGGAATCTTCTCCAGGTCAACGATTGTACTGACAACTCCGGTGAAGATCATTCGATCTTCGGCGTGAATAACGTCCTGTGGGCTAACCGGCGTCAGTGTATCGCCAGCTCGATCGATCTCGATCAAAAAGAGGCCTGGGAGATGTCGAAGCCCTGCAGTCTCGACATCTTGTCCGATAAGCGCGCACGTCGGCAACACTTGCATTTCGACGAGGTACTCACGCCGCTGTTCACCAAGCTGTTCGATCATATCCGTTCGATCGGGCAACAATCGGGGAGCGATAAAGATCATAAAGACCGCACCAACGAGCGCACACGGAAGTCCTACTTTGCCAAGCTCGAACAAGCCCATGGGGCCTGATCTCTCAATGAAATTTTCCCTCTTGGCGGCCAATTCGTCGCTGATTTCATTTGCATCTCGCTGCTCCTTAAGTTCAACAACCTGTCGCTCCTGCTCCGTTTTTAGGATGCCATTCGCGATCAAGGTCGTACTCGTTCCGATCAGCGTGCAGACGCCGCCAAGGATCGTGAGATAACTTACCGGCAACAACAATCGCGATGGCGAGATCCGCTTTCGACGACACCAATCGACCACCACCGGGGCGACCATAGCGACGAGAGCAGTATTTAGCATGAATGCGGACGCTGCGATCAAGGCTGGCACTAGCCGAAAGATGGCAGCTCGCTCGGTTTCGACCGAGCCGAGCATTTTGTTACCGACCCAGTCGAGTACGCCGGACGAGCGAAGGCCAGCGGCGACAACCAACAACGCCGCGATTGTTAGAAGTGCGGGGTTCGAGAAGCCACGAAACGCATCTTCGGGTGTAATCACGCCGCAGAGGGTTACGGCGAGCAGTGCTAGAAGGAATAAGAGATCGGTTGGGGCACCGCGGCGCAGCTGCAACCCAAGGAAGACGAAGATGGTCGCCACGATAGCAATCCAGCTGTGATATTCCTGAGGCAGCATATCTTATGCTCGAGTTGTGACAGACGTGATGATCGCAGCCAATCGCGGGGTAGTGACCTCATCATAATCGTCGCCACCTTGATACGTCATTAACATCAGAATAATAGTCATGTATGTGCAGCCGGGTGCCACATCACACAAACGCTACTAGTGACACTTTCGCAAATCTCACCCTGGATTCCCTGGTCATGCGATATCGACCATCTCGCCGTTTGTTTTCTATTCACATACAAATTACCTACTGCTCCCAAATGGAAGACTCCGATAGCAACTCGTGTGAGAAGCGGTGTCGCTCCAAAACCACCGCTTCACTGGCGTTCACTTCGTATCGAGAGCCCCCTTTTGGTGATGAGCTTTCGTGTGAACTTGATAAGAACAGTGGATGGCGAGGAAGCCATCGCGACCTTAATTTCACAGGAGGAAGTTCAGATGAGTCGCCCCTGTTTCGCTCTCTCGGTAATGTTGTGTTGTATGGTCGGGCCCTTGTTGATAGTTGGAAGGACGCACGCACAAGAAACCGGTGTGTCGCCAAGCCATGATCCCGGCGAATGCATAGTCTGTCCTTTGGCTCACGGCCCACTAGAAGTCTGCGGTGGGTACAGCGACTATGACTACAACCACTATTGGTACGACGACGACTCGGTGCCGCGCTCGGAGTCCGCGTCACCCGCCGATCCCGAACTTGAACTTGCTGATTCGCTTGTTGATGATCAGTCCGATAATTCCTGGGAGTCGGAGTACGAGGACTACTACGCTGAGTTCTTCTTCGGAGACGAGTCCGGATCTACGGATGCGGAAGATTTGAGTTCGGAAGAGTCGGCGTCTCCAGCGCCACCCGTCGATGCGCCGTCGGGAACCGAGTCCACGAGCGCCACGACGCAATACGACGAAGTATTCGATTCGTACGACGAGTTCGGATGGTATACGGACGACGATGCGTCGCCGCAGGATTACTTCGATTCGTACGACAGCTACGAACCGATAGATCCCGCACTAGCGGAAGATTCGGTGTCCGACGAAGTTTCGCCAGACCAATCGGCTCTCGATTATGAAACGTACAAAGAAGAATGGTTCTCGTACGAAGTTGACTCGGTCGAAGACGCGGAGCGGATTATTCCGGAAATCGACGAAGCATACGACGCACTTTCCGAGACAGCCATTGACGAGGCGGCCGATGCTCAATTCGCCGCCGAATCGTGGGGTGACGAAGAAGAGTGGTATCGCGAAGAGTATGGCTACGGTCAAGAACCGGATGAAGGCGTCGCAAATGCTTTCGCGGTTGACGACCCCGCGGAAGCTGTAGGAACTGGTTACGACCAAGCCTACGACGAAGCGATGGCCGCTGAATTGGAAGATACGGTGGAGCCTGTCACCGATGTCGATCCTGCGGAGGCCAACTCCGCTTTGCCTGACGTGGATGATTACGAATCGTTCTACGACGACTTGTATGACCTCGAGCCGACTTCCGATGAGTTACTCGAATCAAAGCCGAGTGAAGCAGAGGCATCCCTTCCCCTCGACAAGGGCGCGCAACAGACCTCGTCTCCCCAACCAGCGTGGCTAACGGAGTTAGTAAATCGAATGCTCGCCCCCATCTGGACGACTGTCGATGACGTCGCGTCGAACGATTTATTGCCCACCCTCTCGAACTCCGAGTTCTATGTGGATGAATGTGCCCAGGAATGGGATTGCGAATTGGACCATTGGGCTCAACCGGACCAAGAGAGGGCATCGGTCGTCCTTGATGCAGCGGAGGCTTTGGACGGAATGGCTTCGTTTTTTGAGAGTGCTGCAGTGATTTTACGAGGCTTCGCTACCACCGAGATCGCTGAGACGGCGCAACGAGCTGATGGCGACATGGCTTACTAGCCCCTATGAATAGGGGCTAGTTAACGTAAGAAGCTATTGACTCCAGACGGGTGCCGAGGGGAATTTGCCTCTCGGCACCTGTTGTTCTTGCGTTTGCTCACTTGCCGACTGTTCGCCTCGGCAGGATCGGTCTGCCCAGCCAACGGCCATAAATCCGGTCTTTTTCTGTAGCGTTTGGCGAAGCACCTGCATAGAATGGAGGAACTCGGCGGACTAACTGCGCCGATTATAATTTGTTGGGCAAGGCAGGGTTCTGTCGACCGGAACAGAGAGAACCCTTTTTAGAGTCACCTCAGTGGTGGGAGTGTTCACTATGTCTAAACGCAGTAACTTCTTGCTCGCGTTGGCACCCGTTTTGGCTTTTGCAGTGACAGCGTCGTCCCTGCCTGGCCACTCGAATGTTGTAGCTGCGGAATCGCGACTCGCGACGTTCGATTCTTCAACCGGCGAAAAGTATTTCGCCCTAAGTCTCAAGCCTGACCATTTGGGTCCGCCTGTTGGGGCTCATGATGTGGTTGTATTATTTGACACATCGGCGAGTCAGACTGGGATGTATCGCGATGACGCAATCGCAGCTCTCGAATCGATGGTCGACACGCTCGGACCGAACGATCGAGTCAAATTGGTTGCAGTCGATCTCAACGCGATTCCATTGACCGATGGCTTCGTGGCACCGAAGAGTGCCGAGATGCAGCAGGCCCTTCGCAAGCTCGATCTGCGGGCACCTCTCGGGTCGACGGACATGGTCGCAGCATTACAGGGTGCGATCGACAGCTACGGCCCAGCAAGCGCGAATCCGCGTTCGGTCGTCTACATCGGTGACGGGGTTAGCCGCGCCAATGTGATTGAAAGCAACGAGTTTGAGACAATCGTTAACGACTTAGTTGCCAACAGAGCATCCGTGTCGAGTATGGCAATCGGACCAAGCCGCGATGGACGACTGCTCGCGACACTTGCCAACCACACTGGTGGCATGTTGTATGTCGATTCGGATCAGAACACCGGCCAAGACGCTGGTGTTGCGATGGCACACGCCGCACGAGGCACTGTGTTGTGGCCCGTAGCTTCTAAGATACCGGCATCCGTTCGCGAGTCGTATCCGAAGCAATTGCCTCCGCTGCGCGCCGATCGTGATTCGATCCTGATTGGAATGCTTGATGGGGCTGGTACAGGCGATCTTTCTGTAACGTATGAAGCCAATGGCAAAACAATTGAACAATCTTGGAAGTTGTCCCCCGAAGCATCCAGCGCTGACTTTGGATTTCTCCCGCAACTGGTCGACAAAGCTCGCCCCGACGCTGGCCTCCGCTTGCCAACGATCGGTTCTGCGGGTCTACGCGAGGCAGCTCAAGTGATGACAAACAACGCAAAGCAACTGGCCGAACTCAGTGGCCATGCGTTGCGAACCGGAAATTTGGCGGGTGCACGTACCGCCGCCGCTGCGGCGGTCGCTCGCGACCCAGGCAACCCTCGAGCAGTCGCCGTTCTCGATGCGGCTGATAAATTCGCTTCGGCACCTGCTGGCGAGGCGTCATTGAACCTCATCAATCACCAGGGCGGTGGTACGTCAGCCGCGAGCGACTTGCTCCACGAGTTCGAGGGAGAATCTGGTGCTTTCCTTGACAAGGTCGAAACCGCAAAGCGGGTTCAGTCCGAGGCGATTCAAGCTGAAGTTGAAACCGGTTTAGGTCAAGCGAGCCAAAGAATGTCGAGTAATCCGGAAAGCGCACGCCAAGCACTAAAGGTGTTACTCGAACGGGTCGACACTGAACCGGATCTCGATACGGAAGTCCGATCGCAACTGTCCGGTCGTATTCAATCGGCAATTCGAGAAGTGGGACGCGTCACGATCGAAGTTGAAAATCGTCGCGCTCACGCAGAAGAAAACAAGGCCGCCGCTGTTGAGGCCGAACGATTAGTTGAAGACACGGCCCGTAAGCGTCAGAAGATCAAGCAGCTTCTCGATCGTTTCAACTCTTTGCTTGACGAAGGTAACTACTTCGCTGCGGAAGCCGATGTTGCCTCCCAAGTCCAGGATCTCGAACCCGGCCTACCCACCGGACGTGTCGCAATTTGGAACGCCCGCAATTTAAAGAACTTCAATGGCTTGACCCGATTCCGCGACTTGCGCCATCGCAACTTCGTAGACGCAATGTTTCAAATCGAACGATCTGCGGACCCGTTCCCCGACGAGCCGCCGGTCCTTTATCCGGATGCCTCGGTTTGGGAGCAGCTGACACTTCGTCGTAAGAAGTACGCTTCCGTTGACTTGTCGGGCAAGTCTGGTTCTTCGGAGACGCGAATTCTCTCGGAACTCGACCACGAAACGACGTTCGACTACCTCGACCAGCCGTTGAAGGATGTGATTGAAGACATCTCGTTCACGCATAACATTCCAATCGTTATCGACACAAAGGCGCTGGAAGACTTTGGTATCGATACGGGAACACCGATCACCCATTCTCTGAAGGGAACTACTCTTCGATCGGCACTGCGACTGATGCTCAACGAGTTGGAGTTGACTTACATCATCAAAGATGAAGTCCTTCAGATCACAACGCCTGAAAAGGCGGAAGAACAGCTGATTACTAAGGTCTACCCAGTCGGCGACCTCGTCATCCCGGTCATCTCCGGCGGCGGCCAGTTCGGTGGTGGTGGTGGTGGTGGCTTTGGTGGACAACAGGGTGGCGGCCAGCAAGGTGGCGGCGGCTTCGGCGGCGGAGGCGGCGGAGGCGGCTTTGGTGGTGGTGGTGGTGGCTTTGGCGGCGGTGGCGGTGGTGGTTTCTTTGCCGTCGAAGACGAACTCTCCCTTGGTGGCAACACACCAGCGAAAACAACTGCTCCCACACAACCAATCGCAGTACCACGCAAAACGCTCCGCGCGATTGCTCGTCCAATAAAGCTGGATCGCAAAAGCGGTGATTCGCTCTATGACGCCTGGAATGCACATTTTAAAGCCCACCGAAGTGATTCCGCGGTTGATCGGCTTGAACACGCGAAGCAAGTCCGTGAAACCGTTCGGCAGTTACAAGCTTCGGCGAAGAGCCGTTTGAACGCGAACGACGAGAAAGGAGCCCGTGCAAAGCTCCAGGAAATTGTCGTGCTGACGCAAGCCGCTGTTCGGGCTGGCGCGCCTCAACCATGGATGTACGAAGCCATGTCGATCGCATTGCTCGCGAGCAATGCGCCGGTCGAGGAAGTCGAACGTGCGTTGATGTCCGCTGTCGACTTCAGCACGAACGACGAAGAGATCTTGCACGTTGCTTCTTATATGTCGCGAATCGGACTCGAATCGCGAGCGCTTAAGCTTTACCGTGAGATTTCAGCGGTCAATCCAATGCGTCCCGAACCGTTCGTCAAAGGCTTGTCATTAGCCGAACAATTGCAAGACGAGGCCGGACTTCAGTGGGCTAGCGTCGGCATCCTGAGCCAGGCTTGGGAGAAAGAACATCGTGAAATTGAAGAACGTGCGGGTAGAATCGCCAAGACTCTTTTCGATAAGATGCAGAAGGATGGTCGGACTAGCGAGGCAGAACAATTCCTCGCCAAGTTGAATGATGCGGTTACTCGGGACTGTGTCGTGAAGATTACTTGGACGGGCGATGCGGATGTAGACATGTTCATCGAAGAACCTTCCGCGACTGTTTGCTCGGGGCGTAACCCTCGAACGACGGCGGGAGGCGTGATGCTAGGTGATTCGTACGCCCATAGCGGCGGCAATTCGCTCGATGGCTACTCCGAGTTCTACGTCTGTCCCAAAGGTTTTACGGGACAGTACCGAATGTTTCTTAAGAATGTGTGGGGAGAGGTTACTGCGGGCAAGGTGACCGTTGAAATCTGGACTAACTACGGAACGCCTGAACAAACCTACGGCAAGCAACAAATTCCACTCGGCGAGCGAGACGCGATCGTGAACTTCGATCTCAAAGAAGGACGTCGCATGGAACCATTGGAAGAAGAGAAGATCGCTACAATCGACAAGGGACGACTCGAAGTCGGTCGCCAAATCTTAGCCCAGCAACTTGGAGCCGCTAGCGATTCAAGTAGTCTTCGTGACTACGCATTGGCAGTGCGTCGAGGTCTTGCTGACGGTCGAATTGACCCACGAGCATTCGGGCGTCGCGGCAGTGTCGGCTTCCGTCCGCAAATCACGGCTTTCCCGGAAGGCAACCAGATGAACGCGATGGCAATCATTGATGCCAGCCGTCGGTACGTTCGATTTACCTTGCTTGGATCGGCACCAATCGCCTCTGGCATCACGAATGTTGACACGTTCAACTTCGTCACCGGTCAGGGCGGCGCGCAGGGTGGTGGCGGAGGTGGTGGATTTGGCGGAGGTGGTGGTGGCGGATTTGGCGGAGGTGGTGGTGGCATCTAGGCATCGCGCCCAGCAGCTCACTCAGAAGACGTGCATCCAAATCGCGACCGTGTTTCAAATTGATGACCACCTAGTTGTTCACACGAGGCAACTTCAAAGACTCTTCGCGCTCTGAATGGCGTATCAGTGAAGGAGCTTAGTCGAACGGTCCCTTCGCGATCGTCGCGCTCGCGTCGATTCGAATGTCATCGATACCCAACTCGCCTGTCGCTCCGTACAGACCGGCACTGATCATTAAGATTCGTGCTTCTGGCGGAACTCGAAAACGGGTTGCGTATTCGGCCCAAGGCGCGCTGCCAGTCCACGGGCCAAATTTTCCTGATCCGACTTCGCGGCGCTGCTGGTCGTAAAATCGCACATAAATTCCTGAAAATGAATCAGCCTCAGGGATGGCGACATCGATCGGTTGAACAGCGACCGAAAGTTCAAGTTCTCGGTACCGCCGGCCATCCAAACCTGTGGCTTGAAGCACTTGGGCCGCACGACCGGGCGTCGCATTACTGAGCTTCAAGTACTTTCTTGGGTGCACACCCTCTGATTCCGACACTATTTCAGCCTGCCGTAGATAGTACCAATTGGCCGGCGTTTGTTCTTCGCTCAAGAGCTCAAAACTGCCATTGGCCAACACCGGTATACCGTCGTCCTGCTTTACGTTTCTCAATGTTTCGGCACGACCGGTCATTGGTACGAAGAATGTTGGCTCAAGAACTTGTTGTTCAAGTCTCCCTTCACGTTTCGTAATTAGGCAGAGTGACTGCTGGTACCGCTTCCCTAACGGGATCAGCATTTTGCCGCCTTCCTTGAGCTGATCGACCAATGGGTGAGGGATCTTCTCAGGCGAACAGGTAACAATGATTTTGTCGAACGGAGCGTGTTCAGGCCATCCCTTAAATCCGTCACCTACGCGAACGTGGACATTATCGTAACCCAGTCGCTGTAAACGTTTGGCGGCTTTGTTGCCAAGGTGTTCGACAATCTCAATCGTGTAGACGTCCGCGACCAACGGACTCAACATCGCCGCTTGGTATCCGCTGCCAGTCCCAATTTCCAAGACACGATCGGTGGGATGTGGATCGAGTTGTTCTGTCATGAATGCGACTACATACGGCGGGGAGATCGTCACACCTCCACCAATCGGCAGCGACATGTCAAAGTAGGCCTTCGCGCGGTGCTCTTCAGGCACAAATAAGTGCCGCTCGGTCGTGCGCGCGGCATCAAGAACGCGAGGATTCTTAACTCCCTCGGCGATTAACTCGACAAGATTCTGTCTAGCCCGGCTCCATTCGTCAGCCGGTTGCGCGATCGCCTCCGAAGACAATAGGATCGCGGCGTACGCAAAGACAAGCTGCAGCCGTAAACAAGGATGCTGGTGAATTGCGACCATTCGACTCACAAGTAAAGACTCCTCTGCGCGATTTGCAGTAACATCCGGTAATTGTACGCCACGCTTCACGCAACAGCAGTTGGACTTTACACGATTATCGCGGTTGTGAGGGGGCTGCCGTCGATTTCAGCGGCAGACGTGTCGTAACACCAGTGGGCTATTGCCGAACAAGTCCCGGGATCAGGTCGAGATCAAGGTCTTCGGTCAAACCGGCACGAAGTCGTTCGATCGCAATCGCCCCCATCACCGCATTGTCGGTACAAAGCTCGGGGGGCGCGATGTACAGCGTAATGGCGGCCTTCTTGGATTCCGTTCGCAATCGCTCGCGAAGGCGTCGATTCGCCGCGACGCCCCCGCCAACACAAAGTGTCGAGAGATCGGATTGCTTAGCAGCGAGTATCGCTTTGCCTACTAAGCAATCAACAACGGCTTCCTCGAAGCTTGCCGCGAGATCCGCGAGTTGCTGATCGGAGAACTCAGGCCTCGCGAATTCCGATGTCGCTCCTCCGGTGATCGCATACCTCACCGCCGTTTTCAGGCCGCTGAAGCTAAATGCGATCTTGGATTTGTCATTAAGGAACGGGCGGGGAAAACGATATGCCTTTCGATTCCCCTTCAGTGCAACTCGCGACACCGCTGGTCCCCCAGGATAAGGCAGACCGAGCATGTTCGCGACCTTATCAAATGCCTCTCCTGCAGCATCGTCAATCGTTCCGCCCACGTACTCGAATTCCGAAGGTGCGTTGCAACGATACAAATTACTGTGCCCGCCGCTGACGATCATCCCAATGCATGGAAACACATCGTCGCCACTAGCGACCTTGCAAGCATAGATGTGTGCGTGCAGATGATTGACGGCGACTAGCGGTTTGTTGAGCGCGACGCACAGCGTCTTAGCGGCTACTAGTCCGACGAGTAACGACCCTGCCAATCCCGGCGTATTCGCAACCGCGATCGCGTCGAGTTCGCCAAGCGTGATCCCAGCTTTACGCACAGTCTCGTCGATGACCGGAAGAATTCGTTCGACGTGGGCGCGCGCTGCAATCTCGGGGACCACGCCGTGGAATCGCTGATGCAATTCGTCCTGCGAGGCGACGACGGATGAGAGTACTTCCAAGTCGCCCGTAATAATCGCAGCAGCTGTCTCGTCGCAGGTTGTTTCGAGAGTCAGGATCTTCATGGTTCGGCCTTTGTCGCGCCGCGAGTGTTCTGATGATTCGCAAGTTCCGCAACCATGAAACTGAGGGCTAAAGTGAACTGCTGGTCTTCAAGTTCGCCTTCGACGACGGGCTTTTCGCGCAGTAGATCTTTGGCTTGGCGTTGTCGCTCCAATCTCGCAGCGTCGCTATCCGACAAACGCAAATCGAATCCGTCGTTAGGAATGACGCCCCAATCATCAATATTTAAGGCATCGGGTTTCCGGTCGATGCTCTTACCGTTGGGGCGATGATACTCGGCCGTCGTCAATTTCAATGCGCTGCGTCCTTCGTCGAGACTCAGGACGTTTTGCACGCTTCCTTTGCCCCACGTCCGCTGGCCAACGACGACCGCTCGACCGTGATCTTGGAGGCACGCCGCGACAATTTCACTAGCACTCGCACTAAAACGATCAACAAGCACTGCGATTGGGAAGCCCGTATAGGTGCCGGCCGAGTGCGCTTGCCACTGACGATTCTCAACATTGCGGCCCGATGTGCTAACGATAACACCGTCCTCGATGAACATGTCGCATACTTCAATGGCCGACGACAGCAGCCCGCCAGGGTTCGCGCGGAGATCAAGAACCAAGCCTTGCATGGATTGCTCGGTCAAAGCGTTCATCGCCGCACGCAACTCGCGAACCGTGTGACGTGAGAAGGAAGTGATCCGAACGTAGCCAATTCCGAGTTCGCGGTCATACATGAAATCCCACGAATTGTCGTCTTGCCGGCGATCGCCGCGAACGGTTCGAATTCGTACACTGTCGCGCACGACCGTAACCCTCTCCGAAGCTCTTTTGTCGGGGCGACGAATCGTCAGCTCAACCGTCGTGCCAAGCTTGCCCTTCATCAAGTTGACAGCCTTAGACAACGTCAGACCCTTCGTAGGACTTCCGTTGACGTGAGTAATGACATCACCCGCCGTCAGGTTCGCTTTGTAAGCCGGGCTGTCGACGATCGGGCTGATTATCGTCAATTGGCTGTCCTCGATCATGACATGGACGCCGATCCCGCCCAACTCCTTGTCGAATTCGCGACGAAACTCGCCAAGTTCCGCTGATGTGATGTAATTCGAGTGTTGATCGAGTTTGGAGATCATGCCGTGGATCGCGCTTTCCATAAGTTCACGGCGACTAACCGATTCAACATAGTCACGTTCGACAATGTTGAAAGTTTCGACGAAGAGCTTAAGCAAGTCGTGGTATTCCTCCTGCTCGGCCGGCGAGGGCACAACAGTTTCATCGGCCTTCCCCGTCGCAGCGGTCACTACGCAAACCAATACCAACAACATCCTTGTGACGACGCTAAATAGAAGGGATCGTGATATCCGCTGGCCGAGCGTAGCCCCAGCTTGTGCGCTAGGCGTCAAGTCGCGCGCTCCGAACCGCTCTTGCTGGTCGCATGAATCTGACACAAAAAACACGACTGTTACTATTGACGGATATTGCTGATCTCTGAGGATTAGGCTGAGCAACGGAGGCTCAGGGCTAAGTCTGGTGATTATAGGCCGCGCTGTCCGCAGCAACAACGCAACTATTATTCCTCGCGTAAATCGAGTTAATTGGAACGAAACGAGGGGATCGGGTGCGTGGAGATTCTGGTCGTTGCGTGTGCCGCAGCCGTTTATCCAGATCCCAGCGGCTGATGGCCCGTTGACTCCACGAGAAGGGCGATCATATTCGTATGTACTCCATAAGATGAGAACAGCGTAACGCTCGTGAGCCGCGAATTGATTTGTCGCGAAGCGGCCAAGGCAACTGGCAAGATGTTGGTTCAAACTCAAACGAAGGCGAAGATGACTGTTAAAGAATACGGAAGATTTGTTTGTGAATTCCTGCTTAATCCGACGCATGTAGGCGCGATAGCGCCCAGCTCTCGTACATTGGCACGAGACATGGTGCGGTGGATCGATTGGGAGTCGGTTGACACCGTCGTCGAGTATGGGCCTGGCACGGGCGTATTTACCGAGCAAATCTTAGAGTACAAGAGTCCTGGCGCAGAGTTCTTTGCGGTCGAACTGAATTCCCAATTCGCGACGAGTTTGGCCATGCGATTCCCAGAGGCAACGATCCTCCAGGACAGTGTCGGAAACATCGAGGCGCTCTGCCGTCAGCAAGGCGTGTCTGAAGTTGATTCGATTGTCTGCGGCCTGCCATGGGCCGTTTTTTCGGATGATGATCAAACAGCGTACCTGGACGCAATGATGAATGTATTGAAGCCGGGAGCGTACTTCGCGACGTTTGCGTATCTGCAAGGAATGGTGCTTCCGTCGGCTCATCGATTTCGAACAAAGTTACAGAGTTACTTCAGCGAGGTGCATGCGAGTCCAACCGTGTGGAAGAACTTCCCGCCCGCATTTATCTATCGCTGCCGACGATGACCAACGATCTTGTCGGAAAGAGAGTTTTTACACGTGTTGGCGAATTGAGGCAGCGAGCCGATCGCTCCACCTGCCGGCTCACGACTCACACGCCTTTTCTAGGCAGACGACCAAAGGCAGTGAGCCCTCGAATACGTATCCCAACAAATCTCATCCACACTGCAAGCGGGCGACCGAGAGCGAAATAGCAAAGGACGAGCGGTAACGCCAGTTCATGCACGGTGAAAAGAGCAACCGCCACAAAGACTAGGCGCACCAGGTTGAAAAACCTCCACTGTCCATGTGCCAACTGGCTGACGATGTGGGGGTAACGAATCCTGGACACCATCAACCAAGCAAGCGCTACCGTCAGAACTGGCAGGGCGTACTTTGTCACTACCATGATCTGCAAACCCAGCTGTTGCTGAGCTTCCGACGAAGTATCAGCGACCAACCGTTGGACCGCTGGAAGCGCGACGGCAAACGACGCCAATGTCCCCGCCGCGGCCGGCGTGGGTAGCCCCCGAAACCAATCGTGATCGTCGTCGTCGTCCAACTCGACGTTGAATCGGGCCAACCTCAGCAAACCGCAAAGCATGAATAACACGCCGATGCCCCATAGAAACCGCAACGGAACAACGTCGGTCAGCGTCAGCATGATAAACACCGGTGCGACAGTGAATGTGATGACATCACACAGGCTATCCAACTCAGCTCCAAATTGACTCGTCTGTTTCATCAAACGGGCGACGTATCCATCAAGTCCATCGAAAACCATGCCGACGAAGATGAACGCGCCCGCGCAAAAGATCGCTCTCGTCTGCCCGAGTTCTTCGGCTCCCATCGTCGCCAGCGCGATGCTGCCCAAGCCACAGACGCCGTTACCTAAAGTGAGCAGAGTCGGCACGACGACCAGACCAGACTTGTTGCGTGAGACTGCCATCGTATAAACCTCAGAATGGATTTCGCCCGCGAATGCGGCGTCCGACGATCAAGTTGCTTCTCCACTGGCCGTTTCCGATGCCGGGGAAACCGGAGTCTCGGTCGTCGACGTATATCGAGCCAAAACCGTCGCCCCCGCATTCACTTTCTGTCCCTTGGAAACCAGGAGTTCTAGGCCTGCCTCTTTAGGAATGATTAATTCGGTACGCGATCCTAGCTTGATCATACCGAATTGTTCTCCAATCTCAAGCGAGTCGCCCGGCGCCACGTGACAGACAATGCGTCGCGCGATCGCCCCGGCGATCTGTCGAATAATGAACCGGCGGCGAGGGGCACTGTTTTGTTGAAAGCGAACCTCCATCCGTTCATTCTCTTGAGCCGACTCGGGGCGGAGCGCATTCAGGAATTTTCCGCGACGATGGCGAAGTCCGATGACGGTTGCATCCATCGAAACACGGTTGATGTGAACATCAAACACCGAAAGAAAGATGCCGATCAATACTGCCGGCTTCCCAATGAACTCGTCGCTAACATCTTCCACGCAAGCAATATGGCCGTCAGCTGGTGAGACGACAACTCCCGTTTCATCCGGGATGATTCGTTTTGGGTTTCTAAAGAACCAGACGATGCTCAGCCCAACCAATGCTGGGGCAATGGCAAGTGGCCAAAATACGACGGCCAGAATCGCGGTGAGCGCGAAGAACGTCGCACCTAAAATGAATAGCTCGGCGAGTCCCGCGCGGACGAACGGCAGGCGGTCACGCCAGCAAAAGGGGTCGTTCGCCTCCGACCAATAGTAGCCGCCCTGGTTTCTATAAAACTTGACGTCGCGCGGATCGAGCACTTCATGGGGACAGGCGTTAGTTGATCCTTCTCGCTTGGCCAGCATATCGGCGATGTAACGTTTACGAAACGTCTTGAGATACCATCGCCGCCAACCACCCCAAGCCAACTCGATTCTCATACAAACTCCGCCACCTGGCTGGATCGATTTGATCTCCGGTGGCAGCGACTCGATGGGCGCTGATTCAGCTTCTGTCGTCATTCTGTCGCCCTTCGAATCGCTTTTGTCGGAAGCGACAGCGTAAGAGATATGGCGTGGTTACGCAATGATCTCTTGAGCGACACGCCCGCGAACGTCGGTCAGTCGAAAGTCGCGACCGGCATAGCGATACGTTAGCTGCTCGTGATCAAGTCCCAACAGTCGTAAGATGGTCGCATGGAGATCATGCACATGAATCTTGCCCTCGACCGCTGCATAGCCATACTCGTCGGTCGCGCCGTGAGTGTACCCGGCTTTGCATCCGCCACCGGCTAACCACATCGTGAAGCCATCTTTGTTATGTCCGCGACCATCCCCGCGTGGATCGTCGGGAGTGCGTCCAAACTCGCCTCCCCATACGACCAACGTGTCCTCTAGCAATCCTCGGTCTTTCAGGTCCGTAAGCAATGCGGCGATTGGCTGGTCGATTTGCTCGCATCGCATCGGCATGTTCTTGGCAACGCCACCGTGGTGATCCCAATTGTCATGGGTGAGTTCGATAAAGCGAACACCAGCTTCCGCGAATCGGCGAGCCAACAGGCACTGCCGGCCAAAGTCGTCTGTTCGCTTCTTGTCGCCAATTCCGTAACGCTCATGCGTATCGGCTGTTTCTAGCGATAAGTCCAACAGAGTAGGCAACGCCGACTGCATTCGAAACGCCAACTCGAACGAGGCGATCATGCCTTCGACAGCCTCGTCACCTCCGCGTCTTTCAAGCGTCTTTCGATTCGCCGCTTGAATCATGTCGAGCTGTCGTCGTTGAACGTCTGGTGGCAAGATGGATTCGAGGTCGTTGATTCTGGCTTCGCGAATCGAGCGACTCATCGTTCCCAGCGGCGTGCCTTGATAGAGGGAAGGCAAGAATGCACTGCCATAGTTTCTCGCACCGCCAAGAATTACGGGTGGTTTAATCGAGATGAATCCGGGGACATCCTGGTTCTCCGTGCCAAGACCGTAAAGAACCCACGAACCGATCGACGGGCGATGAAACTGGACGGTTCCCGTGTGCAACTGCGTAAGCGCGGCGGCGTGCTCGTTGCTATCCGTGTGCATGCTGTTAATGACACACAAATCATCGGCGAGACGAGCGGTATGTGGCAACAGATCGCTGACAGCGGTTCCACTTCCTCCGTAGCGTTGGAACTTCCACTGTGAACCGAAATACTTTTGGTTCTCGTTGCGGCTGGGCATCCCATCAGCAGCATTTAGCCGTGGCTTGTAATCAAATGTCTCCATCTGTGACGGGCCGCCACGCATGCATAGGAAGATGACTCGCTTTGCGGTGGCCGGCAAATGTGGCGTTCGTGCGGCCAATGGGGATTCGTTCGGTCGTGCCGCTTCAGCAGCCAATGCGCGAAGAGCCAACAAGCCGAATCCGCCCGTGGCGTTCCGCAGCAAGCCCCGTCGATTTAGCGTGGTCCTCAATGCTTCCATTTAAAAGTCGTCCTACTCGATCGTCCGAAACTCAGCAGTTGCCATAAGCGCCCAGCAGAGCGATTGCCATCCATCCTTCTTCGGACCATCCGAAGCACTCTCGACAGCGTCTCCTCGAACAAAATCGAGTGCTCGATTGCGTTCATCTTCGTCTGGTAAACGACCAAACAGCCGCCGATACAGTTCATTCACTAGAGCAACATCTTCAGACTCGTTGTCTCTGAGCAGGTTTTCCGCCGCCAACTTTGATTGTTCACGAACCCACACGTTATTCAAGAAAAACAGCTGTTGTGCGGCGGTTGTTCGGCTTTCTCGCTCTCCGGATACGAGGCTCGGATCAGCGAAGCCAAACGTTTTCATCATGGCCGGCAAATGAAACCTTGCAACGGGCAAGTAGAGCGTCCTAGTATTTGCCGCGAAACTCTCTTCGTTCAAGCGGACGGTTGAATTCAGCTCCGGCTTGCCAATCGTGGAAATCGGCGAGCCGTTTGGTCGCTGTTCATTCAGCTGGCCGCTGACGAAGAGAATTGCATCGCGGAGCGGTTCGACTTCTAATGTCCTTCCATTTTGCCGCCAGAGCAGACGGTTCTCTGGATCGATTGACGTTGCCCGTTCCTTATTTGTCGTCGTGGCCGATGCGCGTTGATAGGCGGCGGACATGATGATTTCGCGAATCAATTCCTTCACCGACCACCGATGTTCGTGGACGAGTCGCCAGGACAAGTGGTCTAGGAGCAATGGATGTGAAGGCGTTTCTCCGTTGACGCCAAAATTATCGACCGTGCGCACGAGCCCGTCACCCAATAGATGCTGCCAAACTCGATTTGCGATCACCCGCGCGGTTAGCGGATTCTGTAAATGCGTTAGCCAATCGGCTAGTTCCCGTCGGCCACTGACGTCATCAGCAATTTCGGGCTTGAATTCGAATGCGATAGCAGCGGGGAAGCCGCGCGAGACTCGCTCACCAAGATCTTTGACGTTTCCAGCGACGTTGACTCGACTATTCTCGACATCACCGTTGCGAACTGCCATGCAATAATTTGGGAGTTGCGGAGGATTGCCTACCAACTCGGCCAACCCTTCGTCGAGTGCGGCGACTTTTTCATCCCAGGCCTCGATCTCACCTGCCAACGCCGCGATTTGCGTCTTGAGTTCTGTCGTTGAACTGCTGCCATTCAGCATCGTGAGTCTGTTCTCTAACGCGGCCTTCTGTCGGACGATCCGATATCGATCGGAACGAGCTTTGTTTCGCTCAGCCGTCTTGTCGGCAACTTGCTTCTTCCAAGCCTTGGCCGGTCCTTGCAGCTGTTCGCCGTCCTCGCCGATTGGTTGCAGCGGCCGATCATGGCCATATTGGTTACCCGCCGGAGCGGCCTCGCCGTACAGCAAGTAAGTGCTACGAAAGATTCCGGCGAGCGCGTAGTAATCTTTCGCGGTGATAGGATCGAACTTGTGGTCGTGGCAGCGAGCACAGCTGATCGTCAGCCCGAGTATTGTGCGCGAGACAACGTCGATTTGCTCATCGACACGATCCATACGGAACTGTTCCGCATCGGTCTCCATGAATAACTTCGGGCCAAGCGTTAACATCCCAGTCGCAACAAGTTGCTCATCCCGCCTTTCACGCGATTTCGCTTCCAATAGATCTCCGGCAATCTGCTCTCGTACAAACTGGTCGTACGGCTTGTCCGAGTTCAACGAGTCGATAACGTAATTGCGGTATCGCCACGCATGCGGAAAGAGGACGTTGCGATCTCCGCCGTTAGATTCAGCAAACCGCACGAGGTCCAACCAATGCCTTCCCCATCGCTCCCCAAATTGAGTCGACGCAAGGAGTTGGTCGATGAGCTGGCTAACCGCCACGTGCTCGTTCTGCGTATGGCAGGCGAGGAATTCATCAATCGCGGCAGGACTAGGAGGTAAACCGATCAGATCAAAGTGAAGGCGACGGACGAGGACATGGGGCGTCGCGGGCGGCGCAACCGACAATGATTCACGCTGTAAGTCGGCGAGCAGGAATCGATCGATGGCGTTGCCGGCAAGATCACCCTGGCGGATCGTTGGAACGTCAGCATTTACTGTCGCGCGAAACGACCAATGCACTTCGCCGTTCGTATCAGCGATCACGGCAGAGGGCTGCACCGCCGCGATGGCGGCAAATGCTAGGCAAGCTGTGAGTGTCAATAACCGCATTGCGGGCGACTCGTTTGGCTCAGTCAATCTGTTCGCGGCGCAGGGCGCGACCGGGACGCGCTCCGACATGCTTTCCGCCATCCAGGACGATCGTTCCGTTGACGATTACGTACCTGATTCCGTCATTGTATTGAAACGGGTCGGTGTAAGCGGCTCGATCCCTGACCGTCTTCGGATCGAAGACGGTCACATCGGCAAAGAAACCGGGTGCGAGCGACCCTCGCTTGTGCAATCCGATCTTCGCGGCGTTCATCGACGTCATTTTACGCACGGCTTTTTCCAATCGAAGTAAGTTTTGTTCACGCGCATAAACACCCAGCACACGCGGGAACGTGCCAAAGTTGCGAGGATGCGGGTTCCCTCGACGCAACGGGCCTTCGATCGAATAGGCCGAGCCATCTGAACCGATCGAGCACCAAGGTTGCGACATCGCTAGATTCATGTCCGCTTCGGTGTGATGGGCATACACCGTGCTGACCGAACCCTGTTCCTCGATCAATAAATCGAACAGCTCGTCCAATAGGTCAGCGTTCGACTTGCCTTGCGTCCTCAGCGACATGACTCGATCCATGGTCAGGCCTTTGAAACGATTGTTTCCGCTAACGAGCATCCGGCTCCAATCGCCTCCCACAGCCGTATAGTGGTTGTACCAACCCTGGACGCCGTTAACGATGTCGTGCTTCAATCTTGCTCGCTGCTCGAGGTCGCGAAGACGTTCCAGCAACTTGGCTCGCCCACCCTCGTGCGCCCATGGCGGAATGATGCTGACGAGATTGTTGTTACCGCGTGTGTAGGGATAAACGTTCGCCTGGACGTTCACGCCTCGCTCGCGCGCGGCGTCAATCAGCGCCACGACCTCATCCATTCGTCCCCAATACTCTTGGTCGGCGATCTTCAAATGAATGATGTCGACAGCAACTCCGGCGCGTTCGCCGATCTCGATCGCTTCCTTGACCGACTCAAAGACGCCTGTCCCTTCGTTGCGGATGTGGGTCGAGTAGATACCTTGATACGGCACCACGGCCCTAGCGATCTCGACGATATCGTCCGTTGTTGCGAGCGAACCGGGAGGCATCATCACCTGGCTTGATAACCCGAATGCGCCGTCTCGCATCGCTCGATCAACTAACTTACGCATCGCTTGTATCTGCTCGTCGCTGGGACGATCAAACGAGTTGCCCATGACGGATTGCCACGCGTTGTTTAAGCCAACGTAGGATGCGACATTCGTGGCGACACCGCTTCGATCGATAAGATCCAAGTATTCGCCGAGCGTTGACCACTGTTCAACCGAGTTGCCAATCGTGACTTGTCGCGGTGACAACTTGCCCTCAAGCGGTCCGGCAGAACTTCCTTCACCAAGAACTTCGGTGGTTACGCCTTGATGAATTTTGCTGTTGGCGTCGCCGTCTTCCAGCAGCACGAAGTCTGAATGTGAGTGAATGTCGATGAATCCAGGAGCAATCACGAGTCCCGCTGCATCGATCGCTCGCTTGCCCCGAATGTCTCCGATACGGCCAACCGCAATAATTCGATCGCCAAGAATCGCCACGTCTCCGGAAAACCAAGGGTTCCCCGAACCGTCGATGATTCGTCCGTTACGCAACACCAAGTCGTAGACGTCGTCTTGAGCTGCGACATTGAGTGACAAAAGGTGGCTCAGAAGTAGTGGCAACACGAGGTAATGCAAATAGCGTTGTACGTGGTTCATCAGCTTTCTTCGCCTCGAATTATGTTGCGGAAGTCTCGAGAATTCCTGAAACTCAGAAGTCTCATGACTTCTGCTACGTGATCTAAAAAGGAACTAGACTCGCTGTAGTATCGATTTAACGACGTCTCCACCTTGCCCATCGAGTAACGTTTGGGCACGTGAGTTATATCGATAGACAACTTGTTCCGGGTCGAGACCAAAAAGGTGCATCAACGTCGCATGATAGTCGTAGTGATTCACGACGTCTGCGACCGCATGATGACCGAATTCATCGGTCGCACCGTGAGTTCCCCCGCGACGAAAGCCTCCGCCAGCGACCCACATGCTGAAGCCGTAGGTGTTGTGATCCCGACCGACTTTTGTGGGGCCAGCGTCGTTTTGAATTACCGGCAAGCGTCCCATCTCACCTCCCCAATGAACGATCGTCGAATCGAGCAATCCTCGTTGTTTGAGATCTTTCACGAGCGCGGCTGCCGGCTTGTCAGTCTTGCGACACGACGCTGGCAGCGACGTCCTGATACTGCCGTGGTGATCCCAGTATTGGTTCTTTGTAAACACCTGCACGAAGCGGACGCCACGTTCGACTAGCCGTCTCGCGATCAAACAACGCTTGCCATACTCCTCGGTTTCCGGTTCGTCGATTCCGTATAACTTATGCGTCGCGGCAGTCTCTTGTTGAATGTCGAGTGCCTCGCTGGCGGCTGATTGCATTCGAGCCGCAAGTTCGTAGTTCGAGATACGAGCGGCAAGGTCCAATTCACGAGGGTTAGATTCCAAGTGTTCTTTGTTCAGCCGTGACAGGTAGTTCAGGTAGTTGCGTTGAACGTCGCCGCGTAAGTGGACAGGCGGATCGAGGTTCAAGATTCGAGGTTCGCGCGGTCGAATCACAGTGCCTTGATAAATCGATGGCAGCCAACCGTTGTTCCAATTCAGCACACCCTCGACCGGCAAGCCTTGTGGATCGGTCATCGCGACGTAAGCCGGCAAGTTGTCCGCCTCGGCACCAAGTGCATAAGTAAACCAACTGCCGAGCGCCGGTCGACCGCGCTGAGTTCGACCCGTGTTCAAGGCGTGGATCGACTGGCCGTGATTGTTGACGCCTGTATGCATCGAGCGGATCACACAAATGTCGTCAGCGATTGTACTGGTATGGGGCAGCAGTTCAGAGATCTCCGTGCCACATTCGCCGCGTCGCTCAAACCGCCAAGGCGATCCGAGCACTTTGGAACTCGCCTGCGCGGCATTGTCGTACTTGATCGTTCCAGGGAACTTCTGACCATCTAGCTTGTTCAATATCGGCTTGGGATCGAACAGATCGATTTGACTTGGGCCACCTTGCATGAACAGCGAGATCATCGCCTTGGCTTGTGCCGGCTTATGCGCTGGCTTCGCGGCAAGATCAAAAACCGGTTGCTCGAGATTCGGTTTGAACGGAGCCGCCTTGGCTTTGTCGCGCTCCGAGAGCCAGCTCAACGCGAGTGGCGTCAGGCTCATCGCACCTTGCGCGAGGAAATGGCGACGAGTTGATGATGGGGAAGTGGTCACCTATCTCACCATGTTATTTTATTCGACATATAAGAAACGATTCGAACTAAGTAATGCCTGGCAAAAGCTCGACAGCGCTAATGATTCCGCTGTCGACTCCTTGGGCTTGGTCGTTGATTCCTCGAACAGTTGCTGCTGTTGCTGAATGTAGTCGACGGCACGGGCCAACTCGCGGTCGGAAGGAAGCGTCGAGAAAGCGAGTTGCCACGCTAGTTTTACTTGGTCAGCAAGATCGGCTCCAACCTCACGATTGACGCGTGCCGCAAAGTGTTCGGAATACTTAACCACGAGGTCGCTGTTCATAAATAACAAGGATTGTGGCGCGACGTTCGACGCATTTCGTCGTTCGCAATTTGGAGTCATCGTGGGGTTATCGAACGTCTCAAGGACTCCCAGCGGTCGGCTGCGTCGGACTTGAACATAGGTGCTCCGTCGAAACTCTTCGCCGTGCAGCGGTACCGTTTGGCCAGGCTTTCGCTCACCATCAAGGTTTTCTTTTCCGATCACGATCTGACCGACTTCGTCTTCCATCACCGGAACGGGAGGCCCGAAGAGATTTCGGTTCAACTTATCGGAAACCGTCAGAAGTGCGTCACGCACCGACTCTGATTCAAGACGACGAACCAACGTTCGAGCGTACAGCTTGTTGTCCGGATCGACCGAATTGTGTTGTTCTGTGCGATGCGAAGACTGCCGATACGTTGTCGACAACATGATTATTTTGTGGAGCTGCTTCACTTGCCATCCGCTGTCAATGAGTTCAGCGGCGAGCCAATCGAGCAAATCCGGATGCGTTGGCCGATCACCGAGCACACCGAAATCACTCGGCGAGTTCACAATCCCGCGCCCAAAGTGATTCAGCCAGATCCGATTCACGACCACGCGAGCAGTCAGCGGATAGCGAGGATCCGTCAATCGCTTTGCGAAGGCCAAGCGGCGGCCGGTACTCGGCAACGAGTCGTCATTCGTTGGCAGCGTGGATGCTAGGCGTGCCTCCAAGACGGACAAACCAGTTGGAACGACTTCGTCCTTCGGTTGCTCGTGATCGCCACGGTAAAAAATGAAAGTGGGAGAGACCTGATTCGGGACTTCCGCCATAACGCGCAGGAACTGTTCCGGTGGAATGGTCGAACGGATCTCATCTGCTCGCTCTTGGTACCGCTTCAAATCGTCAGCTGCCTTCTCGGCACGAATCTTGGCGGCGGCTTCGATGTCGCGTTTGATCTCGGCGGCAAGAGCGGTTGGATCCTTTTCATTGGCGAGCCGTTTTTCCTTTTCACGGCGGGCGGCGTCGATTTTTCCGGCTTCGACTTCTCGGCGTCGGTCATATAAGTAGAGCGAGCCGACGCTGATGGCAGCGACGCTCGGATACTCCTTCAGCAACGCTTGCTGCTCAGCGTTCCGCTCTTTGCCAGTAGTCTTGTAAGCGATTCGCAACGGCTCTCGCACGGAGTCAGGAAGCGTCGCAAGCTCCTCTTCAAGTGTGCGATCGATATACTCCTGGGCCTTGGCTGTGCGTTGCTGATCGACTTCAGCGGCTTCGGCATTGATCTTCGCGGCCGATTCGCGATCTGCGTCCGTGTACAGCGACACTCGTCGAGCGGCCGGAGTTCGCCACTGCTTCCAGTCGAGCGCGGGTTCAAAGACCGCTCGTAGATGGTAGTAATCGACGATTGGAATTGGATCGTAGCGATGATCGTGGCAGCGAGCGCATCCGACGGTCAGTCCCATCAACGAGCTAGAGACGATCTTGACCGTATCGGCCACGACTTCGTTGCGCGCAACATTTTGGTCGACTCCGCCCGCCCCGGTACCGTCGGGTGCCATGCGGAGGAAGCCAGTCGCAGCGAGTCGTTCGATTTGGTCTTGCTTTAGATTTTTGTAGGGGGGTGTAACCAGCTCGTCGCCGGCCAGTTGTTCGTGAATGAATACGTCGAACGGTTTACCCGCGTTAAACGATGCGATAACGTAATCGCGAAAGAAGTAAGCCCAGTCTCGGGGCGTGTCTTCGTCGGTGTAGCCTTCCGAATCCGCATAGCCCGCAACATCGAGCCAGTGCCGCCCCCAACGTTCGCCGTAGTGAGGTGATGCCAACAGCCGATCGATCAGACGTTCATAGGCGTTCGGCGACTCGTCGTTAAGAAATGCTTCGACTTCATCGATCGGTGGCGGCAGTCCGAGCAAGTCGAAGTAAACACGACGGATCAGGGTGCGGCGATTCGCGTCTGGCGAGAAACCTAACTCGGCATCTTCGAGCTTTGCGAAGATGAATTGGTCGATGGGTGTGCGTAGCTGGGAGGCGTTGGCCGTCGGCGGCAACGCCGGGCGTCGGATGGACTGGAACGACCAAAAGTTGCGTTCCTCCTCGGTAAACAACGGGCCGTCGCCGATTTGCTCAGGCTCGGATCGCGCGGTTTTTGCACCGTTGGCAATCCATTGCTCGAGTAGTGATAACTCTTGCGCCGAGAGCTTCTTGTCGACGGGAGGCATCTCGCCGCTGCGAACTCGCTGCCATATCACGCTGGCCTCTGTATTGCCAGGAACTAGACTAGCCCCGGATTCGCCACCGACAACAATCAGTCGCCTCAACCGAAGATCCAATCCACCCTCGCGTTTTCCTTCTTCGCCATGACATTGAAAGCAATTGGCCTTCAGGATCGGCCTAATATGTTGCTCGAAGGTGAGTTCTTCCGAATGCAGATCGCTACTGACAAGCAACGGGATCGCGAGGAACAGACAAACGATTCGTGCCATGAGGCGAATTCTGGGGAGGGAGGGAATTGGCAGGAGGGATATATTGATTCTCTTTGGTTCTGCGGCGTGGTGCAAGCCGATTTACGGCAACGAATCAGGGCAAAGGCACGATTTCGGATGTAATGCGAACCGTCAGCGTGGATCTTCAGCGGAGTTCCCTCCTCAGTTACGTATCGGGTTAGTACTTGCTTCAAACGGCGGCTCGAGTAATGACGGTACCGCGATCGGTAATGGCTTGATCGATCTGTCGTAGCTGATCCGCTGTCAGCTCGAAATCCATCGCACCCGCCGTTTCCTCAATCTGGTACGCGCGTTTGGCTCCACAGAGCGCCGCCGTGATTCCGGATTGTTGAATCGTCCAGTTGACGACGACCTGCGCAACCGACGTTCCGATGTGATCTGCAAGACCGCGTAATACGTCGAGAAAGTCCTGGTTCTTCTGCCACTGGTCGCCCTGAAACATCGGGTATTTAGCGCGGCCGTCTTCTGGAGGGAAAACGTGCTCGCGAGCAAGCTTTCCCGCGAGCAGGCCTTTCATCAACGGCCAATAGATCGCGACCGAGACGTTGCGTTGGCGACACCAAGGGAGCGTGTCGCTTTCGATGTCTCGCTGCAACATATTGTAAGGTGGTTGAAACGCTGTAATTGGGCACACTTGGTGAAATGCTTCGAGCTGTTCGACCGTGAAATTGGAAACGCCGACCGAGCGAGTCTTGCCCGCATCCAGCAAATCCTTCAACGCACCGGCTGACTCGGCGACGGCGACTTTGGGGTCGGGAGCGTGTAAGTAGAGCAACTCGACACGATCCGTGTTCAGTCGCCGCAAGCTCTCATCGCACTCTCGTTGAATTGTCTCAGGGCGAGCGTCGAAGGCCCGCTCGGTTTTGTTATTCCAGTGCATCCCGCATTTCGTTGCGATTACCAAGTCGTCGCGACGATGGCCGAGAGCCTTGGCGATCAATCGTTCGCTTTCTCCGTTTGCGCCGTAACCGTACGCCGTATCGAGGAAGTTGACACTCGAGTCAACGGCTGCGTTCAGCGTCGCGAGGCTGTCAGCATCGTTGACGTCAATGCTGGTCATTCCGGCGATCGGCCAGCAGCCCAAGGCGACGGGGGAGACGTGAATGTCTGTCCGTCCAAGACGGCGATGGTTGTTGATTGATGACATGGATGCGCGCGAGTTGCGCTGAGCTTGTCCCGATGAGGAGTTTCCAGCGTTGCGGTGCATCAACATTGTAGCCGAATCGCATGACCTGTTGCGCGAAGGCATCAATCGTGTGGCGGATCGGTGACTCGTAGCGACATGAACATGTTGCCTTTACTCCACACTTTAATTCTTTCGCCAAAGCAAGCGGTGATTGCGAGTATTTCCCGCATTCAGGACGTTTATGACATAGGTTTCAAATGCAAGGTCAACTGTCTATTGGGTAAAGATTCTCCTCACGAGCCGTTTCTAGGCTCGCGTCCAAAACATTCGCTTAACTTACGGGAAAGTGACGTTATGTTTCTGAACTCTTTGAAACAACGTAGTCGTTCCGCTGGTTTTCTGGCCACTGTGTTAGCTCTCTTGAGCGTGCCAGCAGTTTCGCAAGCCAAAACTGTCGACGAAGTTCTTCGCGACAATCCAGGCGTTACGTACTTCGCCGGAAGCAACAAGTTCTACAAATTTGTCAACCAACGAGTCAGCTGGAGCCGAGCACGTTCTCTTGCTGAATCGACGAAATTAGAAGGCGTCAACGGTCGACTAATCGAAAGCCGTTCGGCTGCCGAGCAAGCGTTTATTCTTAACAACACCAAGAACTTCTGCTGGTTGGGCGGGACGGATGCCGGGCACGAAGGTCGCTGGGTGTGGCTGAGCGACGGCAGGCAATTCTCGAATGGCGGCCGCGCCGTGAATGGAATGTATACGAATTGGTATCCTCGCAAACCAGACAACTACGGTGGCAACGAACCTTGCCTGTTTACGTTTGACAAGGCGTACAGGGGTGGTAAGTGGGACGATCTACGTCCCAATCCGTACGGTGCCACCGTTCAATATGCCGTCGAATGGGGCGCGGGTGCCGTCGGCGTGCCGACGAACTTCTTCGTGCGAACAAGTGGCAACGATAGTAACGATGGTCTATCGAAGGAACGGGCATTCCGCACGATTAAGAAAGCGGCGTCAGTCGCCGAGGCGGGAAGTACGATCTACGTGGGGGCGGGAAGCTATCGCGATAAACTGGAGAAATTCAATAGCGGCACAGCCGCGAAGCCCATCCGTTTCATCGCCGACATAACCGGCGCTCGCACCGGCGATAGCGGCAAGGTGACGCACTCGAGTAAGCTAAAAGTCGAGAAGAAGCACTATCTGCAATTCCAGAACTTTCAATTCACGAAAGACGAGATCGAGGTCAAGAAAGCGAACGGAATTCAGTTTCTCCAGTGCGATTTCTTCGAGCATAAGGAGTTCGAGCTAGACGAGAGCAGCGTAGGAATCGTCCGTTGCGTCATAAGGAATGGTCGCGATAGCGGCATCGAGATCGAAAAAGGGGATGTGTCTCTTTATAACTGCTTGATCTCACATAACAAAGATAACGGAATTGAGATCGAGGATACCGATCGCCGGACGAGAATTCACTACTGCACATTCGCGTACAACGGCGACGACGGTCTCGACATGGACAAAGGGGCTGGTTTCGTTACCAACTGCATCTTTGCGTTCAACAAGGACGATGGTTTGGATGGACGTTCAGGCGTCTCTCATGGCAATAACGTCTTCTTTGGCAATGGCAGCAATGACCTGGAGGGTACTTCACGAGCCAGTTCGGAGATCTTTGCCGATCCGAAGTTTGTTAGCTCAAGTGATTTCCATTTGCAGGATGGTTCACCCGCGATTGACAAGGGGTCGGGAAATCAAGCAGTTGATTTGGAAGGTAAGCGTCGACCGGTTGGTGCGGGCTTTGACATCGGTTGTTACGAAGGTGGTCTTGGCGGCGGCGGCGGTGGCGGAAGCAGCGACGAATACTTTGTCCGACGAAGTGGAAATGACAGCAACGACGGTCGCTCAAAGGAAAAAGCATTTCGGACAATCGTCAAGGCAACTTCCGTCGCAGGGGCTGGCGACACAGTCTACATCGGTGCGGGAACTTACAAGGAAAGTCCTAACCATCGGGCCGATGGAACCTCAAGCAAACCAATTCGGTTCATCGGTGACAAGACAGGTGCTAAGACCGGAGACGCTGGGACAATCTTGGTACGTGGTGGCGTTACTGTCGATGGCGGTGACTATACACAGCTAGAGGGCTTGAAGTTCACGCACTCGTCAACTGTGGTCAAATGGGGGAATTGCAGCGGGGGCTTGCTGAAAGGCTGTGACATCAGTGGCGGTGGAAATGGTCTCGAAACCAAAAACTTGACGCTTACGATCGACGGTTGCTCGTTTCACAACTTGCGAGGTGATGGAGCAAAGTTCAACGAGCTCTCGACGGTCACCGTCAAGAAGTCTGTCTTCTCGAAGAATGGGAAAGACGGCCTTCATTTGCATAAGTCTCGATCCGTAACGATCGAAGACTGCAATATCGTGGACAACGGCGATGATGGGATTAGACCTCATGAAGTCGGTCAGTTGGTCGTGCGCCGTTGTAGCATCCTGAATAATGGGGACGATGGTCTCGATGTCGAGCAGACACGCGCACTCGTCGCGGATTGTCTGATTGCTTCCAACGGCGATGATGGTGTTGAGTGGGAAAAAGGGGCGCACATGGACCTCTTCCACTGCACGGTTGTTGGGAACGACGACGAAGGGGTGGGAATCTATGAGCGGGGTCCAACCGGTACTGTTCGAAATAACATCATCGCGTTGAACCGCAGCCACGGAATCGAGAACTACGGCAGCGTTTCGCACAGTTACAATCTCCTCTACAGAAATCGGGAAGGCAACTATCAAAACACTCGAGCTGGAACCGGCGAAATCAACGTAGATCCACGTTTCGTCAGTGGAGCGGATTTCCATCTTCGCAATGATTCGCCTGCGATCAATAAAGCAGTTGGCACCGATTCTGTCTTGGATCTCGACAGCAAGAAGCGACCTGCAGGACCACGCTCTGAGTTTGGTTGCTACGAGAGTGGTGCCACGGGTGGCCCGGTCGATCCTCCGCTGCGTGGCGACTACTACGTAAGAATCAAGGGCAGTGATCGCAATAACGGAAAATCACCTCAGAAGGCATTCCGTACAATCGCCCGAGCCTTGCGAGTCGTGAAGGCCGGTGAGAAGGTTTATGTCGGAGCTGGCAACTACAAAGAATCGCTCCAGCGTGGCAACGTCAGAATCCCAGCAAGTAAGCCCGTGTTGATGGTCGCGGATCTTTCCGGGGCCGCGACTGGAGACAAAGGTGCCGTGACGACCGCGAGCCTGTACATGTGGAACACATCCCATATTACGTGGAATGGATTTACGTTCTCAGGAGCCCGTAGCTATGCGGTCTATGGAAACAACACGAATTGGACGTTCCGGAACTGCACGTTCGCGGGGAGAGCGACGGGTCTTCAACAGAATCGTGGTGCCGTCAAGCTGGTGGCCTGTAAGGTAACGACCAAGGGTACTGGAGTGTTCGGGTACAGCGGGGCCACAACCAACATTACCGACAGTACGTTCAACGGCTGTAGCAAAGGCATCCATCAGGAACGTGCAACGACCTCGATTACCGGCAGCTCGTTTAGCAACAGCCGCACATACGGAATTTACGCGAAGTACGCGACAGCAGCGATAAAGAATGTGAAGGTCGACAAGGCTTCTAAGGGCATCTACTTGGACAACTGCACGGCGGCTGTCGATGGTGTGAACATTAGCGGCACGCGAGATTGGGCTTTTCAGTGGCACGGAAAAGGCACGCTCTCGAATTCCGTTGTTCAGGACTCGCAGGCTGGCTATCACGTGGGTGGGAGCTATCGCCCCGGCGACATCAAATTCTCTAACGTCAAGCTCAAGAACATTACCAAGGAAGGCCTTGTCCTAACTCGCGTGGATGGTGACATCAGCGGTGACGGAACGCAAATCGCTGGCGGCGGTTATGCCGCCCTTGACCTGGTCCTTTGCAACGTGAACATCAGCAACGGAACGGTTCGCAATGCAAGGAATGCTATTCGCACCAATTCCGGCAACTACCGCTTTAACAACATCAAGCTTCTTGACTTCACCGAATGGGGCATGCTGGCGAAAAACTCGACGGCTTCGCTCACGGACTGCGAGATCAAGAACCGTTCAAAGCGCGGCTCCGGGCTGTACTTCAACGCCTCGCATCCAACGTTAACAAACTGCACATTCGCGAACATGGGCACGGCGTTGCAAGCGTTTGGGAACCCCAAGGTCAAAGTAACTAACTGTCAATTTGCGAACGTGACCAACGGTGTGTATGTCGATCGTGGCACGATGGACCTCTCCAAGGTTACCGTCACCAACAGCACTAGTCGCGCGGTCTACCAAAAGTATGGCACCGCGACGATCGACGACCTGACCGCCAGCAAGGGTGTCAAAGGTGTCTACCTGGACAGCTCCAATGCCAAAGTGGCCAACGTCTCCATCACTGGCATGACGGATTGGGGCTTCCAGTGGAACGGAAAGGGTACGCTGACCAACTCCGTTGTTCAGGATTCGCAGGCGGGATATCACGTGGGTGGGAGCTATCGTCCTGGCGACATCAAATTCTCTAACGTCAAGCTCAAGAACATTACCAAGGAAGGCCTTGTCCTAACTCGCGTGGATGGTGACATCAGCGGTGACGGAACGCAAATCGCTGGCGGCGGTTATGCCGCCCTTGACCTGGTCCTTTGCAACGTGAACATCAGCAACGGAACGGTTCGCAATGCAAGGAATGCTATTCGCACCAATTCCGGCAACTACCGCTTTAACAACATCAAGCTTCTTGACTTCACCGAATGGGGCATGCTGGCGAAAAACTCGACGGCTTCGCTCACGGACTGCGAGATCAAGAACCGTTCAAAGCGCGGCTCCGGGCTGTACTTCAACGCCTCGCATCCAACGTTAACAAACTGCACATTCGCGAACATGGGCACGGCGTTGCAAGCGTTTGGGAACCCCAAAGTCGCAATCACGAACTGCCAATTCACCAATGTTAACAACGGTGTGCATGCCGATCGCGGCAGCATCAATATGCGGAACTCGCGGATCGACAATTCCAGTTACGTCGGGATCTATAACAAATATGGTGTGGTCAATCTTAGCAGCGTCTCGATGACCAAGGGACGCCGCGGCATTCACTTGGAAGGCTCTACCTTGGCCATTGACAAGGTCTCAGTCAGCGGGATGTCTGACTGGGGGTTTGGAATCTCCGGACGTGGGACAGTCAAGAACAGTACCGCTCAAGATTCAACGTACGGAATGTCCTTGTCTGGTGTGTATCGCCCAGGCGACATCAAGGTCTCCGCCATCAAGATCAAAAACATCGAGAAAAAGGGTATCAGCTTCTATCGCGTTGATGGGGACGCGACCGGAGAAGGGACACAGATTTCGGGCGAAGGCGTGATTCTCTATGGATGCAACGTTTCGTTAACAAACGGGACGATTCGTAATCCCAGCCGCTACAATCACGGCATTTACGCCCGTGAAAGTACAGTGGCGTTGAGCCACCTCAAGATTCGCGATTGCACCAATTACGGTATTTACAGCTATCGGGCAAATGTCTCGCTACGCAAGAGTGAGGTGAAAAACGGAAAGAATTGGGCCATTGCTCAAGTCTATGGTGATCTGACCGTCGCGAATTCTGTTGTTGCCAATAATAGTTCCGGCATTTATTCAGCCAGCCCCCGTGAGGCGATGATCGTCAACAGTACGTTGGTGGACAATACCTACTACGGCGTCTATCTGACTCGAGGAAATTTGGGTGTATACAACAACATCATCACAAGTAAAAGCGGTCGATATGGGTTGACGAGTGTCTACCCTGGAATGAAGCATACGCATAATCTTGTGTCAGGGTTCCGGACACCGTTCTACCGAACCGCCCAACATAAAACGGAGATCACCACGGCACCGAAGTTCCGCAACGCCAGCAACGGTGACTACCAACATGTGAAAGGCTCCGCCGCCATTAACTCCGGCAAAGACCTTTTGCTGTTGTTGGACACCGACCTTGATGGAGTAAAACGACCGCAGACCCGAGTCTTCGATCTTGGTGCTCACGAGTTCAAAGGAGCTGATGGTGGCTTCCGAATTCTCAAATGGACCGAGAAGGAATAGGAACGTACCTACAGAATAGATTTGCCGACAGCCCGGTCACATTGCGTGGCCAGGCTGTCGGCGTTTCTGGCTCTTCGTTCACTCGTCGAACAACT
The DNA here is from genome assembly GCA_014381825.1 of Planctomycetota bacterium. Taxonomy (GTDB): domain Bacteria; phylum Planctomycetota; class Planctomycetia; order Pirellulales; family Pirellulaceae. The sequence continues at coordinate 39,711 of JACNKX010000151.1, read as the reverse complement.
CGCACACGCCCCACTGCCCTCCGTTCTCATCGATAGCAACTCGCATGCGCCCGGGGCGTTTCCCTGTCTTTCGCTCCAGATCATCAAGTAATCGTCGACCGATGTAGCTTGCCAGAAGCTCGGCTGTCGTGTTCGAAACTGGCAGCAGCACGCAGTCTCCGCGAGGAAACAGCCAACGCCGATCCTCGAACGTCACGTCGACTTCCACCTCGTTGGCCTTCACGTGAATCATCGGATGCTCAGTTGGCAACAACATGAAGTGATCCAGCTCGGTCACAAGTTGCTGAAGCGAATCTCGCAATGCGATGAAGTCGACAACGTACTGGTTGTCGTCGAGATCACCGAAGACGTGAACCTCGACGTGATAGTTATGACCGTGTAACCGCTCGCAATCATCGCCGTTAAACGTGATGAAGTGAGCGGCGCTGAAGACCATGCTTTCCTTGCACAGCCGCACATGATAGCTCTCAGCCACAACCGTTTCTCCTCGTCTGAACTGTGTTTGACGCGCCCCAAGTTAGCAAAGATACTGGTGACGCCACCTCATGCCGATCACCCAGGAGTCGCCGATGTCTTGCTGCCAACATATCAAACCGAATTGTCTTACTTATTGCTTCCTCATCATTGCATCTCTAGCAGTGATCTCCCACCCCGCCAACGCTGCTGATCGACCGCCAAATGTCGTGGTCATCTTCATTGACGATATGGGGTACGGCGACATCGGCCCTTTCGGCGCGGAAGGATACGAGACTCCGAATCTTGATCGCATGGCAAAGGAAGGTCGCAAGTTCACGGACTTTTATGTGACTCAAGCGGTTTGTTCAGCGTCGCGTGCCGGGCTGTTGACCGGTTGTTACAACGTTCGCGTGGGAATTCTGGGAGCGCTCGGTCCAAAATCCAACATCGGCATCAATGCAAACGAAGTGACAATCGCTGAAGTTTGCAAACGGCAGCGATACGCCACCGCCTGCTACGGCAAATGGCACCTCGGGCACCATCAAAAGTTTCTCCCGATGCAACATGGGTTTGACGACTACTTCGGCCTGCCTTACTCGAACGACATGTGGCCCTATCATCCAGGCGTCGCCGATCTGCCAATGGAAGAGCGGTTGAAACGATGGCCACATCTACCGCTGATCGACAAGAACAAAGTGATCAACGGGCGCGTTACGGGAGAGGACCAAGAGCAACTCACAACCCAATACACCGAACGAGCCGTCAGCTTCATCAACAAGAATAAGGAGCAACCGTTCTTCCTTTACGTACCGCACAGCATGGTTCACGTCCCGCTCTATGTATCTGACAAGTTCAGGGGAAAGAGCGCACGAGGGCTTTTTGGCGACGTCATGATGGAAGTGGATTGGTCCGTGGGCCGAATCTTGGATGCGCTACGTACGAACGAAATCGACGATGACACACTTGTTATCTTTACCGCTGACAATGGACCTTGGCTAAGCTACGGCGATCATGCAGGCACGGCTGGCCCGCTGCGCGAAGGCAAAGGAACGATGTTCGATGGCGGCTGTCGCGAGTCGACGATCATGTGGTGGCCGGGAACCGTCCCAGCTGGCACAACTTGCAGCGAACCAGCCATGACCATCGACGTTCTCCCAACCGTCGCAGAGCTTTGCGGAGGCCAGTTGCCGGACCACAAGATCGATGGCAGAAGCATTTTGCCACTGATCAAAGGCGAGCCTAGTGCGAAAAGTCCACATGAAGCCTATTTCATGTACTACGGCAAGGAGCTGCAAGCAGTCAGAATGGGGAAGTGGAAGCTGCACTTTCCGCACGGCTATCGAACGCTGGACGGTCGACCGGGCGGTGTCGGTGGTACGCCGACCAACTATAGTCAGGCCAAGATCCCGCTCGCGCTTTTCGATTTGGAGAGCGACATCGGCGAGAAGACGAACGTCGCCGAGCAGAATCCGGACGTTGTCGACCGAATCAAGCGACTAGCAGACGACATGAGAGCCGATCTGGGCGACTCGCGGATCAAGCAACAAGGTGTCGGCGGTCGCCCGCCAGGCCGAATTTGAGTAATTCCCTGTCGCTTGTTGGCCGCTCTGCAGGCTCTCGGGCTATCGAAGCCGCGGCGTTCAAGAAATCGACGCAGATCCTTACCCTGTGGGAGTTTAGTTTATTGACAAAGGAACTCCGGATAGGGCAAGATGTATGGAGCGGCACGCCTCTGCGATCAGCGTTCGCCTGTGTCGTCGTACCGCCAGACCGTCTAATTCATTGGACACCGGAAGAGTATCACAACAACGATGAGTGATTACACAGATTTACTGCTCCGCCGAGGCACTATCAGTCTAGATCAGCTTTCCGAAGCTGAGCGGATGGCCCGAGACAACAACAAAAAGACTGCGGATTGCTTGGTCCAGCTGCACTATGCGACCGGCGAAGAGGTGATGCGAGCGATGGCCGAGCATCACAAGCTCGACTACGTTGATCTCTCCGAAGTCAGTATTCCTGAGAATATCATCGAGCTGGTCCCCGAATCGGTCGCGCGTGAAAACGGCATCTTGCCGATGTCTGATGACGAGGACGCTTTGGTCGTCCTCATGAGCGATCCGCTCGATATCGAAACCATCGAGAAGCTCCGATTTATTCTAAATCGGCGCGTCGACGTGGCTTTAGCCCCAGATGAAGCGATTCAAGAGGCAATCAACCGCTACTATGGCCAGGTCGAAGGCGAAAGTGCCGACTCGATGCTCCAGGAGTTCACCGATACCGCAATCGATTTCACCGAAACAGAAGGCGAAACAGGTGAAGGCGGTGAGGTCGTTGACGAGAATAGTGCCCCAATCGTTCGACTTGTGCATCTGATGATCAGCGAAGCTGTTCAGCTTCGTGCGTCCGACATCCACGTCGAACCATTCGAGGACTACATTCGCATCCGCTACCGAATTGATGGCGTCCTCGTGGAACGCGACAGCCCCCCCAGACGGCTACTTTCGGCCATCCTCTCACGGATCAAGATTCTCTCCAAGTTAGACATTGCCGAGCGACGGCGCCCGCAAGACGGTCGAATCAAAGTCACTGTTGGCGAAAAGGAGTTGGATCTGCGAGTCAGCGTTCTCCCTACGAACCACGGGCAGTCTGTGGTGATGCGACTGCTCGACAAGGACAATATCAAGGTCGGCGTGAAGCAACTTGGGTTCTCAGACAACACCTTTGACAAATTTACCCAGCTTATCAAGCGACCGAATGGGATCTTGCTCGTCACTGGGCCAACCGGCTCAGGAAAGACCACGACGCTGTACGCTGGGCTAAACTTTCTGAACCGCCCGGACACGAAGATCATTACTGCGGAAGATCCCGTCGAGTACTACCTCCCAGGTATCAATCAATGCGAAGTGCGACATAACATCGGGCTAGATTTCGCCCTGATCATTCGCGCCATGTTGCGGCAAGCTCCCAATATCATTCTGGTTGGAGAGATGCGTGATACCGAGACTGCTCAGATGGGAATACAGGCCTCTTTGACTGGACACTTGGTTTTCAGTACCCTTCATACGAACGATGCGCCTAGTGCTGTTACGCGAATGACAGACATGGGAGTTCCTGGGTATCTGGTGGCGAGCAGCGTAATCGGCATACTCGCGCAGCGGCTCGTCCGGGTGATCTGTAGTCGCTGCAAGACGAAGTACATGCCGAGTGAGGCGGCGCTAGTGGAGGCGGGAATTCCGCTCGAAGCGGCGAAGAACGCGGAGTTCGCGCACGGCAAAGGCTGTAACTACTGTCAGAAGAAGGGATTCCGTGGGAGAAATGGCATTCACGAACTCTTGATCGTCAACGGCGCAGTCCGGGAGCAAATCTTCCAAGCGGCGTCGACCCAAGAGATCCGGAAGCAAGCGATAGATGACGGCATGAGAACGCTTTACGTCGACGGAGTGCAGAAGGCGATGAAGGGGCTCACAACCCTCGAAGAGGTCTACCGCGTCGCGAAACGGAGCGAACAGGACGTAATTCCCGTCTAAGCAAGTATTAATGGTTGTTTTGCGGAGCAAGGCGAACCCAAATGGATCCCCAAACAGAGCAGGTCCGTAGGCAGCGGGAGTACCACATGAGGACAGGCAGGAGGTTATCAAGTTCGCCGCCCCATCGCACTATCACTAGAGAGCATGACGACACTAGAGAGCATGACGATGACGTTCGAGCCTGCAAGGCACTTGAGGTGCTGCCCTGCATGAGAGAAGGATTTTGAACGAGCTTCGCGAAATTCGGTTCGTGGTTTGCCGCTCGGCCTGCAACTGCCAAATAATCGGTTGCACGCCAAGTATCGCATCAGGGGCGGTACAAGGCGGACAGAGACGATGATGATGCAAGATTTACAAAAGTCTTCCCGGCCGAATCTCGCAGCTAGTTCAACTCTCAGGCTTTTGGCTTTCCGCCAACCAGTATCGAGGAGCAATGGCTTGCCACTCGGTGAATCTTCCCATCATCAGTTTTGAAGTAAGGCCGGCGAGATGAAAACAGTCTTAATCGACAAATTGCTGCAAGCAGCCGTAAAACAGGGCGCGAGCGATATCCACATCGTTGTTGGGCAACCGCCCGTATTCCGTCTTGACGGACGTATGCGCAAATTGGAAACGAAGACGCTAGAGGCTGACGACACGATCGCATTGATGAAAAGCATCACGCCCGAGCGCTGCCAACGCGAATTGGCTGAAAACGGCAGTGCTGACTTTGGATTTGCTTTCGGCGACATGGCGAGATTTCGCGTTTCGGTCTTCAAACAACGCGGTGTCACGTCGATGGTGCTTCGGCAGATTCCGACGGATAAACTCACTCCCGAGCAACTCGGTTTGCCGGACTGCGTCGTCAAGATGGTGATGCGCCCGCGCGGGCTGTTTCTCGTCACCGGGCCAACCGGTTCCGGCAAGAGTACGACGCTCGCGAGTTTGGTGAACTACATCAACGAGACCATTGATCATCACATTATCACGATTGAAGATCCAATCGAGTTTTACCACGAACACAAAATGTCGACGATCAATCAACGTGAAGTTCACGTCGACGTGCCGAGTTTTTCGGATGCGCTTCGGCGGGCTCTGCGGCAAGATCCAGACGTGATTCTGGTTGGTGAAATGCGAGACTTGGAAACCATCGAAGCTGCTATCTCGGCGGCTGAAACAGGTCACGTTGTATTTGGCACGCTTCATACAAACAGTGCTCAAGGTACAGTCAATCGCGTGATTGATGCGTTTCCTGGAAACTTGCAGGACCAGATTCGGACGCAGCTTTCGACCGCCTTGATCGGTGTCGTTGCTCAGACGCTGATCCCGCGCATTGGCGGCGGTCGGTGTGCCGCGTACGAGGTGTTGATCGTAACCGCGGGTATCTCGAACTTGATTCGTGAAAACAAAACGTTCCGTATCAATTCAGCGATTCAAACGGGTGCGAAGTTCGGCATGCAGCTGATGGACGACGCCCTGTTTACGCTGTGGAAAGACGAAAGATGCACACTCGAGGACGTTCTGGGCAAGGCTCAGAACCCGGATGACCTCGCGAAACGTATTGTGAACGCACGCCGCGGGATCCTGGATGAAGATGAAGAAGACTCGGAAGGGTCTGCCGCGTAATCCTGTGAGGCGAGAAGTAAGCTGACTGCTAACTGCTGAGAGTTTTTTAAATGGCTATACGTCGAATTGGACAGATACTGGTAGATCTTGGGTTCATCAGTGATGACCAGCTTGAGATGTTGCTCGAAGAGCAGGATCGCCAGCCAGGCGAGAAGCTAGGCGTCATCGCTGAAGAAATGGGCTTGATCACCGACGAGCAGATCGCCCAAGCGCTCGCCGAGCAGATGAATATGCAAGTCATCAGCCTGGCCGAATTTGAGCTATCGGCAGAGTTGAAAGATCAGATCTCCGAGACGATGGCGCAGTTGTATCGCATTATCCCGGTCAAACGCGAGGACGACGAGCTGACGGTCGCGACTTGTGACCCCCAGAACCTTCAGATCCAAGACGAACTGCGAACGTTTTTGGGACTCGACGTGAAAATCGTCGTGGCCACAGAGCGTGAAGTCGTTCGGTGCCTAGAGAAGTTCTATGACGCGGGTGGCGAAAGCGTCGAGCGGCTTATCGGCGATATGGAAAATGACGAAGAACTGATCGCCATGGCTGAGAAGAGTATGGCGCAAAAGGAAACATTCGATCTCACCAATGCCGAAGCTCTGGCTGACAGCGCTCCCGTTCGCAAACTGCTTAACATGATTCTCTTGCTGGCGATCAAAGATCACGCCAGCGACATTCACTTCGAGCCGTTTGAGGACGAATTCCGCATCCGCATCAAAGCCGACGGTGTTCTGTTCGAGATGGTGCCGCCGCCGCGCCACTTGGCATTTGCGATCACGACTCGCATCAAGGTGATGGCGGATCTGGATATCGCGGAACGACGAATGCCGCAAGACGGTCGAATCGAGCTTTCGGTCGGCGGCCACCCAATCGATCTTCGCGTCAGCGTTTTGCCAACCATGTTTGGTGAGAGCGTTGTAATGCGAGTCCTCGATCGCTCTGTCGTTTCGCTCGACTTGAACAAGGTCGGCATGGACGCTCCGACGATGAAGGAGTTCAAGGGAGTCATTGGGAAACCAAATGGAATCGTCCTGGTCACAGGACCGACCGGATCGGGGAAGACCACGACGCTCTACTCGGCGCTCAGTGACTTGAACACCATGGAAGACAAGCTGATCACCACAGAAGATCCCGTCGAATACGATATCGATGGGATCATTCAAGTGCCAATCGATTCTGACATCGGCGTCACTTTCGCCGCCGCTTTACGAGCCATCTTGCGACAAGACCCCGATCGTATCTTGGTCGGCGAGATCCGCGACATCGAAACTGCTGAGATCGCGATTCAAGCTTCGCTGACCGGCCATATGGTCTTTAGCACGCTGCACACGAACGACGCCCCCAGCACGATCAGCCGCTTGAAGGACATGGGAGTACCGACGTTTATGATCGCGGCCACCGTCGAGGCGATCCTTGCCCAACGCTTGGTCCGGCGCATTTGCAGCCAGTGTCGCGACGAAATCGAGCCGACTGAGAACATGCTGGTGGATCTGGAGCTGAATCGCGAAGAGTTAACCTCTGAACAAAAGTTTTATCGCGGACGCGGCTGTGACATCTGCAACAACACTGGATACAAGGGCCGTGTCGGGTTGTTCGAGTTGATGATCATGAACGACAACTTGCGAGACATGATCCTCGGCAACGTGTCGATTGATGAGCTACGAGACGCCGCGCGCAGCTATGGCATGGTCTCGCTCCGCGACGCAGCGACGTCCTTTATGTTCGACGGTACCACGACACCAGACGAAGTCATTCGAGAAACAATTGTTGACGCATAACCCGACCTCTGAACTTTGATTACTGAAGTCTAACGACAGACTAACACTTACTTCCCACTCCCCTTTCAGGAACGAAGCGATGCCGACATTTCAATTTGAAGCGATGGATGCAACGGGTCAAGAAATCCGTGATGTCATCGATGCGGCAACCGAAGAAGAGGCACAGACGACCATTCGGCAAATGGGCTACTTCGTCACGAAGATTGCCGTCAAGAAAGCTGCCGCGACCGCTGCGGGTGGGAAAGTCAAGCAGAAGCGAGGCTTTGCGCTGGGTGGTGGTGGGACGAAGCACGTCTGTTCCTTCACACGTCAGCTCTCGATTCTGCAAGACGCTGGTCTGCCGATTCTCCGAAGCTTGAAGATCCTCGAACAGAACGCCCCGTCCGGCAAATTGAAATTCGCGTTGCAAGATACTTGCGAAGAGATTGAAACCGGAGCCACGCTGTCCGAAGCGATGAGCAAGTGTCCGAAGGTCTTCTCACGTCTGTACGTGAACATGATCAAAGCGGGCGAGGCTGGTGGCGCCTTGGAAGTGATTCTGCAACGGCTTGCCGAGTTCATGGAACGATCTGAATCGCTCAAGAAGAAGGTCAAGGGCGCGATGATCTATCCGGTGATCGTGATCTTGGTCGCGGTCGGTATTTTGACGTTCATTATGTGGAAGATCGTCCCGGTGTTCGCCACTATGTTCGAGGATTTTGGACTGGAGCTTCCTCTCCCAACACAGTTGCTGGTTGCAATCTCTGAATTCGTGCTGAACTTTTGGTTCCTGATACCTGCCGTCCCAATTGGGCTGGTGGTGTTCGTCAAGCTGATGCGGAAGTTCAAGCATGGCCGCATGGGCTGGGACATCTTTATTCTCAGACTTCCGATTATGGGAATGCTGGTCGAGAAAAACACGCTCGCCCGAACGACACGAACGCTCGGAACTTTGATATCCAGCGGCGTGCCAATCCTCGAAGGATTGACAATCACTCGCGAAACCGCGGGCAACGCCTTGTTTGAAAAGATCTACGGCAAAGTCACCGACTCGATTCGCGAAGGTAATACCGTCTCTCGACCGATGAAGGATTACTCCGAACTTGGTTTCCACCCGATGGCCGGATTCTTCTGGTTCGTTTTCGGTGCAGTCCCCGGCATGATGATCATGTGCCTGACCCCGATGAAAGGGATGGAGGGCATGCTTCAACTTGGAGCTGGCGTGGCGGGCGGTGTTGGGACGCTGGCGTTGCTGTGGTACTTGACGAAGATCAAGGGCCGCGTCGTTGATGATCTCGTCGTGAACATGGTTGACGTTGGCGAAGAGACGGGCGAACTGGACACGATGCTTTACAAAGTCGCCGATCAATACGACGAAGAGGTCAAGACGCTGACGGATGGTTTGATGGCCTTGTTAGAGCCGCTGATGATCTGCTTCTTAGGCGGAGCCGTTGGATTCATTGTTATTTCGCTGTTCATGCCATTGGTCAGCTTGATCACCGGCTTGTCATAAAAGTAGCATCACGCTTCGCCGTGATGAGCCCGCTCGGAGCGAGACGCGAAGAGCTGACTACCGACCGCTTACATTAGGAGAGTTCCGATGCGAACCACGCATCCTGAAAAACAAACTGGATTCACGCTCGTCGAAATGTTGGTCGTGATCGCGATCATTGGGATCTTGGCGGCGATTTTAGTTCCGACATTGGCGGGAGCAATCCGGAGTGCGAAGATTGCGGCGATTGCGTTGGAGACGAAGAATTTGGCGAATGCCATCGAGGCGTATAAGTCAAAAATTGGAGACTACCCTCCGGATTTCTCAAGTTCGACTGCAGTTCAAGCTCATTTGCGGAAAGCATACAATCGCAATACGATGGCGCTTTCGACTTGGTACACGAACCCGCCTTGGGATGCGGGGCCAGCCGGTGCTGCTCCGGTTCCTAACCCGGCGGATCTTGATCCGGCCGAAGCACTAGTGTTTTGGCTAAGCGCTGTTAGTACAGACCCGAGAGCGCCGCTGAATATCGATAGTGTCGGTAGTGGGCAAACGACTAGTGGCGCGAAGGTTATCAGCGGACCAGGGGAGCCCGTCTCTTTCTTTGAGTTCGACGAGACGAGATTAACTGACCTCGATGACGACGGATGGCCTGAGTACGCGCCCAAGCAGGCTCCTGAGGCCCCATACGTGTATTTTGACGGTCGGGTTAACTCAGGGACTTATGCATACAACGTTCCGACTTATACGCTTTCTGGCGGTGGAACAGTGCGACCCTACCGGTCAAATTCCGCCATTAATGTCGCGTTGGACAAATCGCAAACAACGCCGTCCGCGTCTCCAAACAATACAACTTGGCTCAATCCGGGTAAGTTTCAACTGATCAGCGCCGGCTTAGATGAACACTTTGGCAGTATCTCTATTACGTCTCCTAACTACAAACAGTATCCCGATCCAAATTACACGTTAGCAGATGAGGATGACGATAACTTGGCTGATTTTAGTGAGGGGAAGACGATGGGGGACAGCGTGCCATGAGTCGGGTCTCAAAAAGTTATCGGTCACGTCCATCGTTCACTCTCGTTGAGCTGCTGATCGTGATTTCGATCGTCTCGGTGTTGGCAAGCGCAGTCTTGTTTGCGTTGAACGGCGTCATGGAAGATGCAAAGGCCACGCGTACTGAAGCTCAGATTGCAAAGCTTCACGAGATGGTTATGGCGCGACTCGAGGGATATGAAACTCGGTCGTTGCGTTACACCCTTTCCACAGGTCTCGCCGTTATTCCAATGAGGTTTGACGATACGAACGGAAACGGACGCTGGGATCCGACGCCGGCAGAAACTTTCTATCCGACAGGTGGCAGTTACGAATCTGGGATCGCCCGTTTGCGGCTCGATATGTTGCGAGACCTTATGCGGATGGAGTTGCCTGATCGAAGGTCTGATATCGCAAAGGGGCCGGCGACACTCTATCCGGGTTACGCCGCTCCATTGAGTTCGATCAAGGTGCCTCAGCCATCCCTCCATCGTGGGTACCGTCAACGCGCCAAGGCATTAGCTGGAGCAAGTTGGCCAACAGTTTGGACGACCGGTCATCAAGGCGCTGAGTGTCTTTACTTAATCGCTGCGTCAATACGAGACGGCGACGCCACTGGAATTGACTCGTTCCGAGAAAATGAAATCGGAGACGTCGATGCCGACGGGATGCCAGAAATTCTCGACGGTTGGGGAAACCCAATTGAATTCTTGCGATGGGCACCTGGGTTTTTCAGCGAGGCCCAAAGCCAGAGCGATGCAGATCCATTCGATCCGTTTGACACTGATACACGTTCGACCTACCGGTTGGTTCCGCTCATATACTCCGCTGGACGAGACGGTTTGTACGATATCTTTGTCGGCTTCAAGAGTGGTGTGACGCCTGCTGTTGAGTCTGGCGATGCGACCGACCCGCCAAGTGACCCGTATGCGTCCTGGGTTGACGCTGCGACCAGTATCGCACATCAACTTGGCGATTCGATTGATGCGGGGGAGGGCGGCGTCTTGGATGGCCAGCTGAACGACGTCGACAATATCACCAATCACCTACTACTTGATGCAAACTAGTTTCTCATGACGCCGAAACTTCGAAGAATATCGAATACTGCAAACCAGGGAATGACTCTGGTCGAGTTGATGGTTGTCGTTACGATTGCCGTTCTGCTGATCGGTGTTTCTGTGCCGATGATGAAGCCGGCGGTGGACGACGCAAAACGCCGAGAGGCTTCTCGGCAGTTTAACGTCTTTCTTACGAGCGCCAAAGCGCGAGCAATCCAAAACGGTCGACCGGCGGGAGTCTGGGTGGAACGTGACGCCGCCGGTGGAAATGCCGCGTTGAACGTATATATGGCGGAGACGCCAGCTCCCTATTCAGGTGATTTCATCAGCTCGACAGCCGTTCTAGTGGACTCGGACAGCGACGGTCGATCAGAAAGCGCAGATATTGATCCAGCTTTGAGCCTCTCGCTCCCGTTCCTTGTCCAAGCGGGCGATTCGATACGGTTTGGTTATAAGGGAGCTCGATTCGAATTAGTATCCGTGCCACCGATTCCTGATTTGAAGGGCGTCGGAGTGCCAAGTGTCTACACGATTGTTTTTGAGGCTCCGAGTGCGATCGTGAACCCAGGTCCCGACGGCAAGTGGGGCGACGCGGGGGTTGACGATGACGGACAGAATGGAACCGACGACCGCGGCGAAGCTGGTTGGGCGTTGTCAGATGATGGGCCAAATCCACCACCACCCGGTACTGTCGTTTCCTTCCAAATCTACCGTCAGCCGCGGCGGTCAAAGGTAGCGCCCTTGCTATTTTCTGGAGGAGTAGCGATCGATCTCGAGTACTCCGGAATTGGTGCGAGTGGATCGCAATTTGACGCGAGCCTTCAGAATCAACCTGGCGTACTTAATTCACAACCCGTGATCGTGATGTTCGATCCGGGTGGCGCGGTCTCGAAGGTATATACCGGCATCTACAACGCTGGGACGGGGACAATTCCATTGGTGGGTGCGCCCGTACAAGGCACGATCCATTTCTTGCTCGGCAAGTTCGATCAATCCGTCCCGCCGCCCGTCTTGGCGACGGCGGTTTCTCCAACGTTAAACGCAACTCAAACGAATCTTGAAGACACCGGTAATAGCTGGGTGTCGATTGCTGACAGAACGGGTGCCATCACGACGGCGGAAAATGCAAGTGGCGCGACATTGGTGGACGCTCGAGAATTCGTGATCTCTGGCCAAGGAAGCGGGGGGATCTAAAGCATGGTTCGTCGTGGCGTCAGTCTACTGGAGGTCATGTTTTCGCTCGGTGTGATCGCCGTCGGTTTGTTAGGAGTTATGGCGCTTATTCCAGTCGGCCTATCGCATGTCGGAAAGGGCGCAATTGCGGATTCGGCGTCGAGAACTGGTTTAGACGCGGTTGAAGCCTTTACGGCTCGTGGCATGGGACGAACAGACCAATGGATCACTCGTAGCGGTGCTGCTGTTCCCGGTACACCGCGAAATGGCGATCGAACAGCGTTCTGTATTGATCCGCGTTTTGCTGCAGTTCATTTCGACACGACCGCAGGGGCCAGCGGCAATCCCGACTTGTTTCCGTACACGAGTGCGACTTCGAGCGATCCTCGAATGCTTCGAATCTCGCTACTCCAAGAACCTGCGGGCAGCGCAATCATGACAGCTGGCCAAGCTGAGACGGTCTTTGTTACAGCTGACGATTTGGTGTTCGATCTACCCGATGACAAGTCACTCGCACCGATTCAACAGTATGGTGAATCGCAAACAAGACGGCAATTTGACGGTAATTTTTCGTGGCTGGCAACGCTCGTTCCAGTACAAGATGCCACGGACGCGTATCGAGACTTGTATACGCTTTCGGTCGTGGTGTTCAATGACAGAGACAGTAGCATGACCATGGATGCGGTGAACGAACGCGTGGCAAACGTCACTTCATTCTACTCGAGCGGACTTGCGGGAGGCGATGTTGCGTTGGAGGCGAGCAGTGCGGCAGCTCTTGACGTTAAACGCGGTGACTGGCTGATGCTGATGGGAATTGTTGCAACGGGAGCGGCTTCAAGTGCTTCTTCCGACGATACTCCACTTTTTCGGTGGTACCGCATTCTCGAAACGGAAAGCGCTCCGCGACTTACGTCACCCGCCGTTTGGAACCTCGACGTGACGTTGCAAGGGCCCGATTGGCCTGATGATGTGACGACGACAGCAATGTTAGTTAGAAACGTGGTTAGCGTATACGAGAAGACGATTCGGCTCGAAGATCAGAGCATGTGGAGCTACTGAGCAGGCAATCATGTTGAAGGTAGAGGATTTGTAGACGTTACTGTTTTGCGAGCGGGAGGCTATCGCTTCCCTGGTGCCTTAGCACCGTTCTTCCCGATCAGCCTGACAGCAGTCAGGCGCTCGCTCGGAAAACTTAAATTGGAAACGGATTATCGGGGAGTTTGTTCTGATGCAAAAACGCTTTCGCCGACGACGCGGTGTCGTCCTGTTGATCGTACTGAGCTTGTTAGTGTTGTTTACACTGATGGCCGTCACCTTTGTCGTTATCTCGGCGCAATACCGCAACGCCGCCATTGCAGCAGAACGGTATCGAAAGACGGGAGATGATCCTCGGAAATACTTCGACGTTGCGATCAGCCAGTTGATTCGCGATACCGGTACGAGATCGTCCCTGAACTCGCAGTCGTTGCTGCGCGATCTATACGGTACCGATTTTGCAAAGGGAAAGATTAACACCGCTACTACAGAGATGGGTGGCGAATTCCTGTTGATCAGCGTCTCACCAACATCCGGTTTCTCTGTACTCGATGATTCATTTGTTGGTTGCGTAATCACAATGTTAAACGGCGACGCGCGAGGGCTTAGCTCACGCATCGTCGATTATGATGCAGATCCTGGTACGGACGCGGAGTGGGGAGAGGCCGGAGTCGATGACAACTCGGACGGTACGATGGATGAAATGGAGGAGTTTCTGGCATCGGGTACTGACGATTTCGTTCAGCTCAGGTGTGAAGCGTTTCGATCGGATACGCATCTTGCCGCCACACCAGGTAACGGTGATTCATTTCTGATCAATGGCCGCCCATTCAATGGAACGGGGTACGGCTATGACACGACGTCTCAGAACTTAGACGGCGATATTTTTCTGCCTGGACCCGATCGGAAATGGGGTGATGCAGATGTCGACGACGATAGCGACGGAATCATCGATGAAATCGATGAAGGAGGAAATGGAGACGATGAGGAGGTCACAAATTGGGCGGCTTTATTCTCACATGCCGTTGCGACTTACTATGAAAGTGGGCTGAATTCGGGTGGTGCCGATGAAAGCTGGGACGCAGTCGACTTCCAGAATATGTATCTTGCGATGGTCCCTCCCGACCTTGCGACAGTTGGCGAGATAATTCCTTCGTTTCACCGGCCATCGTTGTTGCGTTACGTCTTTGAAGAGCTTCGATCGTCGGGCTCGCCGCTGCCGGTTGATTTCGGAGCGAGCGGAGCAGGTGCCGCATGGTCAATATTCAATAATCCTTACACCACTAGCAACACACTAACCCAAGCCCAACGCGACTTTATCGTCGATGTGAAGCGGGCATGCACGTTTCGTCCACTACCCGAAGACCATCCCAACTTCAGCGGTTCGAACTCGGCTTTTCATTTTCTCGGCAATTCGCCGCCTACTGGATATGGAAGTGCGGGTGCGTGGGACGTCGACAACGATGGGGACGCGACGGCGGATAGCATCTGGATTGACATCGGACTGCCGGTTCAGACATCGCCATCGGGAAAGTTGTACAAGCCACTGGTCGCGATCTTGTGTCAGGATCTCGATGGACGCCTGAACCTAAATGCCCACGGCAATCTTGCGCACGACACTATTTTGACTCACGACGCCACCGCAGACGAGTTCACATTGAAATCCGTCACAGCAACCGATTCTGCAGGTACTACCACCCCTACGTTACCGCGTGGAACTAGCTTTGGGCCAGCCGAAGTTGCCTTGGCGCCAGCGTTTGCGATTGCTCCTTCGTCTGCTGAACACAAAGCGATATTGGAAGGCAGATACGGTGCGGTCACGGATAGTGCAGATTTTCAGCCTGGGCGCAAGGGGACCGACGATACGTCGATCGGCAGTTTACGGACGAGGGATCTCCCGAATACGTACGCCGCGAACGCAAGAAGCTCCTTTTCGTCTCGTCCGGATATGCGAGGAATTGGTGGTCTATACCTCGACCATACGGGGCATCCGAAAGTTGCAGGAAGCTGGGCGGGCAACGAACGCGTGGATGATCCGTACGAAATACTGCTTAAGATGAATGGGTATGGCGATACCGGACGCTATGATCGCCCCTATACGTTCGCCGAATTAGAGAGAGTGTTACGCTTCGACGACTATGATGCATGGAAGTTGCCAACTCGTCTCATTCGCACCGCTCCCAACAGTTTTTCCGACAACGAGGTGCGCCGCCTGATAACAGTTCACAGCAGTTACCTTCCCGCACCCAAGCACGGCGTTCCCAGAGAATTGTGGGCTCGATCGGGTGCCACTACGCCGACGACCGACCGACAGCGATTGTCGATTCTCGATTTGTTTGTCGGCAAACTACGCGACAACAGTGTCGCCGAAGCGGACATTCCGAGTGAGATAAAGATACTGCTGCCGTTTGAACTACAACACGGCGAATTACTCAACATAAACCGGCTACTTGGCAACGGTATTGATGATGATGGTGACGGCACCGTTGATGAGCGAGGCGAGAAGACGACTAGCGGTACGAACGAACAAACTTGGCCAACGGGGCCCGCTGGTTTTGCGGTGAAGTTCGAGCATCAAAATGATGATCCAGTAACCAACGACACGCGGCAGATATTGGCTCGGCATTTGTTCTGCTTGTTAATGGCCGTTATTGACGAACCCCGCTACTCGGCAGGAGACTTAAGCACTCTCCCGTCGTCCGACGGTTTTGTCCGACCGATGGCAACACCAGAAGTCGGGTCCTTTGCGCTTGACACAACTCTGCCGCAAACAGCAGCAACGTTGGCGGAAAACCAGCTTAGGACTCGCGCACTCGTCGCGCTTACAGTCCGGCGCTATGCCCAATGGGCTGTGAATGCCGTAGATTTTAGAGACTCTGATGCGATCATGACCGGCTTCGAATACGATCCCAATCCGTTCGACGGATGGCAGGTCGACGGTAACTTGGCGACAAACGAGGGCACGGATGGCGTCGACAATGATGGTGACACCATTGTCGACGAAGCAGATGAACGGGCCGTGGTGTGGGGAGTCGAGTATCCCGACCTCTTGCTAACTGAAGCGACTGCGTTCCACGATCGTCGCGTGAAGGACACTGACCTCGATACGACGGGTCTGAAGCGTCTGAATGCGGCGGAAACCGCCGAGGCGGACAATGACCTCGACCAATATCGAATTCCGCAAGGTTCTCTGTTTTTGGAGTTTTATTGCCCGCGTCCGAGACGTGCGAACAATCCAGTCGTCCCTGGTGAACTCTATACCGTTACCAACAATGAGATCGCGCTTGATCTCACTCGAGTTGCGCCCGCTAACACCAGCGGTCGCAGCTTCCCGGTCTGGCGTGTCGCGATCAGTGCGTCACACCAGGGTGATGCCGCTGATACTTCAGCAGTTAGTCCGTTACAACGTACCGCAGTGATGCCACATACGACTTCGTTCGAGCCGACGTACCTTTCAACGCTGGCGCCAGGGGACGATCCGTATCAGAACACCGCTCCTGTAAATCCACAGACGCTGGCGATAGAACGCCAGATCTGGTTCACGTCCCAAAACCCCACCAGTCTGGGGTTTACCGCACAAGACGCGGAGCAGATCTTCTATAACCGATCTGGGAATACAGCGGTGCAAATGCGAGCGGGTGGATACTTGGTGGTTGGCCCACGAAAAACGACGAGAGTGGGTTCAAACATCACGACAATCGACATGCCTCAAGTTGCACCCCAACGTATCGTGATCAACGACTGGTCAAAGGGCACTGATGCGGAATGGGGTATTGCGAGCACCGATGATGACAACGACGGCGTGACGGACGAGGCAGACGAAGCCGGCTGGCCTGGATCGGATGATGTAAAAGGCTTGACCTACTATAACGCGGCAGATACTGCTTCGACGCCGTCGAACATACGAACTGCGCTCTCGGCAGTGATTGCCGCCAATCCTCCACCCTTTTGGACAAATGCCGGAACGACAGCACCTGAGGGAATTGGCGTAAACGTATCCGAGCCTTTGCCGATCAACGTTGTGCGAGACGCAATGGGAGCCGCAGTAGTTGACGCGGGCAACGGTCAGCCAATTCGAGTCTACTATCAGGAACCGACGGACCGGTTTGTTGCCGGATTGCCGTTTGACAGCTATCACACCTACAGCGGTGCCATATCCCCCGGCACGCTGCCCGACGCTCCATTTGACAGTGACATCATTCGGGATAGCCTCGGTGCAGCCGTTCCAGAAGCACCAGCTTCTACGCGGCCCTTGGTCACAGATGGAATCCTCAGTACCGACACGAGTTCGAACCACCGAACAGCGTTTGTTCAACGGTTAGCAGATCCAACACGTGCGTTCGATTTAGCAACGAATCCGTACATTACGATCGATTGGTCTCCGATCGATCTGACGGTGTTTAACGGTGAAGAACAAAATCCACCATCCGGTTGGGATCCGATGATGATCGTGCCAGCGGGCACTGATTTTGATCCCGATGATCCGCCCGGTATTACCGTACAGTTCAATACCCGTGATCGAAATGGAACTGATACGAATATATGGGCGCAATCGACGCGGTCACCAACAAGCCAAGGGACGACAGGAAGCGCGGGAACGGCGGCATACTTCAGTCGGAATCTATCACACTCACTCGGATATCTGAATTCCAACGCTGGATTTGGAACGACGCGCCGCCCAGGTACGGATCAGTATCGTGGTGACCCCACCAGTCCATTCCCCTGGCTGACCGTTAACAATCGTCCTTACGCGAGTCCAATGGAACTTTTGCTCGTTCCATCGAGTTCGCCATCAAGACTATTTCAAGAGTTCGGCGTCCTCGACCAAACCGGTGCTGTCCCGACTGATCCCTATCCGGATACGACCGGCGCAGCTCCGTACTCTCATCTATTGAATTTCTTTCACGAGACGACCACCACAAGCATGCCCCCGACCACCGTAACGGCGGCGGACTTATACAGGTTGCTGGACTTTGTGGAGACTCCTTCGCAGTATCCCGGAACAGAGAAATGGTATCGTCCAGCAACCTTCACCGGTTCTGCTGCGGGAGGCAATACGTTTCGCCCACCTTACAACAGGCTCTCCAGGTTCCGTGACCCGGGTCGCGTGAATATCAATACGATATTTGATTCTCGCATTTGGGAGGGAATTGCTAAAACTTTTCCCGGGATGGATCCAACGAGTAGCACCATTCTCTTAAACAATTTGAATTTGAGTCGACAAGGTTATGGTGACGATGTGTCCGACATACTCGCGTTTGGCTGGCAACCGACTGGTAGTCCACCAGACGTCTATTATCCGACCCGCTTTGCAAATCCTTTCCGTTCAGCGTTTTCAGCGGACTTGATGCCGGATATTGAAGACATGCGGAAACAAGGAGTTGATGCTACGTGGTTTAGACGTGGCCCGTTCGATGACACGACAACGAGTACTTTGGACGAAACAACAGTACCGCTATTCGCATATACAGCGAATACAACAACCACGGATGACCACATCAACACAGATCGAAATGCTTATTTTCGATATCAAGGGTATCAGCAACTCGGAAATAAGTTGTCAACCACTTCCAACGTCTTCGCAATCTGGATGACAGTTGGATTCTTCGAGGTCGAGGAGAATCTAGTATCTGGCTCACGAGTAACCGACGCTGCACATCCCGATGGCTATCGACTCGGAATCGAATTAGGCCGTGACACTGGCGAAGTAAAACGCCACCGAGCGTTCTATATCGTCGACCGGTCGATCCCTGTCGCATTTGAACCCGACAAGAACCATAACATTGATCGTGCGATCCTAATGCAGCGATTCATCGAGTGACTGTCGCATGCACCTAACATTCGATCGTGAGTTTCATTTTTAGTGAAAGTGGCCGTAATGCAGCAACGAAGAACGAGTACATCGGGATCGCGGCAATTAGCGTTTACACTCGTTGAACTTCTAGTGTCTGCCGCCATCACACTGATGTTGGTGTATGGGCTGGCGCAAGCGTTCGCAGTCGTCAGCGAAACGGTATCAGTGAACCGAGCATCTGTGGAGATGTCGACCCAAATGCGAAGCGTTGCGTTACGTCTACAGCAGGATTTGGAAGGACTCACCCTCCCGGCTCTCCCCTGGCCGCGACCGGAGTCTGGCAGTGGATACCTCGAATACTTTGAAGGATCAAATCACGACGGTACGGGACTCACGCTTGATTTGGATGGAGACGGCACACCCGGTGAAAACACCTCGTTCGGGGACGCGGACGATATCTTGATGCTGACATCACGAAGCGCAGACACGCCATTTCGAGGCTCTTATACAGTCCGAATTGGCGGTGTTAAAACTCCGACGAAGATTGAATCAGACCTTGCCGAAATCGTTTGGTGGACGACCTTGATCGACACGCCAGTTATCGATTCAACTGCGGACGGATTCTTGGATTCCGGTAACGGGAGTCTCAACGCGGAAACAAATGACAGTTACACCGTGTATCGACGTTCCCTATTGATTCGACCCGATCTGAACACTAATACGTTGGCGGGTGATCCATATTGGAAACTCCTAGATATTCAACTGACCGCCGGAATCAAGAATACGTTCGACACTACCGTGCAGCAGGATTTGGTCGATCTGCGAAATGCTCTACGACAGTTTTATGCTGAGAACGACTTGTCAGTCCATTTTGAGCCGATCTCTGCCGGCGGAAGTTCATTTCGTTTCTATATCATTGCGAATACGTTGGAAGATCTCACCATGCGCGAACGTCGATTTGCGCATCGAAAGATTGTCGCCGTTGGTTCGGGCAGCGCCTTGGAATACTTCATGACTGAGGCCAAATGGGGTTTCCCCTACCAAATAAATCGGGACGCAACGAGTGCGACGGGACTGCCTGGTAATATCGTGCGAGGCTACACGGTCGCAAACCCTGGCGTCGTAAAAACAGGCGTTCATCAAGGCGAGGATGTGATGCTCGCAAACACTTTGGCGTTCGACATTCGCGCTTATGATCCGCTAGCGCCGTTGGGTGGATTTTGGGGCGAAGATGCGAGTTGGGGCGTGAAAGGCATCGACGACGATAACAATGCGCCTACCGACGACGTACTTGAGGCTGCCGCACCGAATTCCGATGATGAATGCGTATCGCCCGGTGAACGTGGATTTGCGACGACGGCTTTCAATACAACGTCAATCCCAGAGTCCATTCAACTCAGTTCGTCGGGGGGAACTGCTCGGTATTTTCTGCCGATAGGTCGCGGTGCGTTCGTCGACCTCAACTATGCAGGTAAATCGCACGCCGCTGGCAGTACGACGTACACGTACAATCTCCTTAGTTCAACAGCTTACTCGTCGCATTTTAGTAGTTCGGTTGCCTCAAAGTCGAAGTTGACAACTCCAACTTATGACACTTGGTCCTCGCATTACGAGTATGACGGGCGGGACCAGAATGGTAACGGAACATCCGACGAAGGAGGTGATGGCATCGATAACGGAGGGACAACAGGGATCGTCGATGACGCAGGTGAACGAGAAACATCGCCACCCTATGCTGGCCCTCTTCGTGCGTTGCAGATTCGTATACGAATGATTGAGCATGACGCTCGTCAGATTCGTCAGTTTTCAGTGACATCTAATTTCAGACCGGAATAAGCTGGATCAGCCGTCGATAATCGCCTTTTGCTGTGTGAGGTGTTCCAATCGTTGAGGATCTGGCTCTGGTAGTTCTGCGAAGGCGTGGACGGAGGGTTGACCGCTGGAAGAGCAGTGGAGTTCTAGCGGTGGATCGGAGAGGTCTTGGGCGTAGAAACGGTTGGTGGGGAAGATGTCGGCGGGGTAGGTGAAATTGTCTAGCATTGCTAGGGCTACACAGTGAGCGCTGCCCGTTGAGCTTTCTAACATCCCGCCGACCCAGCAGGGAATTCCCGCGTCGCGGCAGGCGTTGTGAATCGCCAACGCATTTGTCAGTCCGCCGACTCGGCCCGGCTTGATGTTCACGTAACGACAGCTGTTCAACTCGATCGCCGATTCCGTTCGGCGCAGGTTGGTGATCGACTCGTCGAGACAGATCGGTGTTTGAATTTGGGTCTGGAGTTGGGCGTGTTGATGGACGTCGTCATGTGGCAGTGGCTGTTCGATCATAGCGAGGTTGAACTCGTCGATCGCTTGAAACAACCCGGCGTCGCGCAGCGTGTAACCGCTGTTGCAGTCGATGTGAAACGTGTGATCGGGATACTCGCGACGGACGGCCCGCAACATGTCGATGTCCCAACCAGGCCGAAACTTTAACTTCACACGAGGGAAACCCTCGGCGACGGCAGGGCCGATTGCGGTGATCAACTCGCTGATGGAATCCATGACGCCAAAGTCCGCGCCGACAACGACTTCGTCGCGAGTCGCCCCCAGTAACTGATGCAGCGGCGCGCCGGACAGCTTACTTTGCAAGCTCCACCAAGCCGTATCCAGCACTGCTTTCGCAAAGCTATTGCCTTTATAGAGTGCCAGTATTTGTTGTAGTTGTTCGCCGCTTTCAATGTCGTGTCCGATGATCGCTGGCGCGAACCAATCGCGAGCCGTCGCAAAGACGCCGCCGCCCCACTCGGGGCTATAACACGGAGCGGCCAACGGCGAACTCTCTCCCCAAGCGTCGACCGAGCCACTTGTCATACGACAAAGAACGCTGTGGATTGCAACGTCTTCGCCATAAGCCGTCCGCCACGGGTAAAGCAGCGGCATCGCAACGTGAAACAGTTCGATACGGTCGATCTTCATAGTGTTGTGTGTCTCCCTCAGTCCTCAGCTCTAGACTCTCCGCTATCAAACTCACCGGCCTGAAGAAAGCTCTGCAATTCTGGCTCGATCTTTGCCAGTTCGGCCTCCACTTTGGCGAGCAACTCGGGCACCGCTTCAAAGTCGCCGTTGCGGCCAGAGCACTCAAGTTCATAGGCCATATCGAACGCTTCACTGGCGCCGAAGTAACGCAACGAGCCTTTCAAAGTATGCGCGGCTCGTTGAAAAGTGCTGGCGTCTTGTTTCGTCAACGCATCGTACATTTGGCTCACCATATTGGGAACTTCATCCAAATAGGCATGAATGATCTCGGCGAGCAACTCGTGATCGTCTTGAACAATCTCTAACGCCTTCGACCAATCAACGACCGACGACTTGAGTGAACTCACATCAACGGACTTCGGAGGCGTTCGCTCGTGAAAGACATTCGCGATTACTTGATAGAGCTCGGATGCTCGAATCGGTTTTGCGACGTACTCGTCCATGCCTGCATCGAGACACTCCTCGCGATCCCCTTTCATTGCGTGAGCGGTCATGGCGATGATCGGGGTATGCGTTCCGCTCGCGCGCTCCCGATCGCGAATCACCTCAGTCGCTTCCAGCCCATCCATCTCCGGCATCTGAATGTCCATCAGAATAAGATCAAAACGTTCCTGTTTGATTATTTGCACGGCTTCGCGACCATTATTTGCGATCCGAACTCGGTGACCCTGTCGCTTGAGCAGTCCAACGGCAACCTTCTGATTCACTAAACTGTCCTCGGTCAACAATATGTCGAGTGGCGGAATCTGAGGCACGGTTGAATCGGCCAGCGGAACGGTAAGCAAATCGTCCGTCTTATGAAGCGCCAACGCGATCGCATCCAACAGCTCGGACTGTTTGACAGGCTTCATGAGATAAGCCGCCAGACCAAGTTCTTCACAGCGAGCGACGTAGCGATGATGTTCGCCTGAGTTGAGCATCATGATGATTGGGACATCGACTTCCGAACGAGCACCAAGCTGCTCCGCGAGTTCAAAGCCGTCGCCTTCCGACAGCTTGGCGTCGAGTAACACAAGATCATACGATTCGCCAGATTGCTGAGCGCGTTGCAGTTCCGAAAGTGCCGCGGCAACGCCATCGACGCTCGTCGTTCGAATTCTCCAATCTCTAAGCATTTGGTCCAGGATCTGGCGATAAGTCGCGTTATCATCGACAATGAGCCCGCGCAGATTAGTGAAATCCGCAGCGTTCGTCGGCGAGTCAGGTTCGTCGGGAGCCGACGCGGTTTCGAATCGGGCGGTAAAGTAGAAAGTCGCCCCTTCCCCCTCCGCGCTCTCTAGCCAAATCCTACCGCCCATGAGCTTTACGAGTCGCGAAGCGATTGCCAATCCGAGCCCCGTGCCGCCGAACTTGCGCGTCGTGCTATTGTCAGCTTGCTCGAACGCTGCGAAGACGGCATCGCGACGATCGGTGGAAATGCCAATGCCGGTGTCTGTAACTGAGAACCGCAACAACACTCGATCATCATGAGTAGCCTCCGGCTCGACTCTCACAACGACTTCGCCAGTCGATGTGAATTTGATCGCGTTTCCGACAACATTCACGATGACTTGGCGCAATCGATGTTGATCGCCACGAAGCCATACGGGCGTCGAGGGTGCCACTCGCAACGCCAACTCCAAGCCTTTGCTATGTGCGCGGAGCGCCAACGCTTTCACCGTGTCGCCGATACAATCGCGAATCTCGAAGTCACCTAACTCCAGCTCAAGTTTTCCAGCCTCGATCTTCGAGAAGTCTAAGATGTCGCTAATGACAAAGAGCAGCGAATCCGCGGACTGTTGGATCATCGTCAGGTAATCGCCTTGCGACCGCGTCAATTGCGTGTCGAAGAGCAATTCGGTGACTCCTACGATCGCGTTCATCGGCGTGCGGATTTCGTGGCTCATGTTTGCGACGAAGAGACTCTTGGCTTTGCTAGCCGCTTCCGCAGCCTCCTTCGCGATCCGCAACGTCTCCTCGTATCGCTTTTGTTCGGTAATATCTCGAAGAAAAATAGCGAATCCAGCCGAGCCCTTCAACGGAATCGGTTGCGTTGCAATCTCAGCAAGGAAGTTCTCGCCCGTCTTGCGTTGCAGCTCGAGTTCTAAACGCCGTCCTAACATAGACCCCATCTCACCCGCTCCTTGATAGCGAGCCAAGCTCTCTCGAAATCGCTGTTGCGACACAGGAGTGAGAAAGATGTCGGCAAACTCTTTACCGATGACGGCGTCTCGAGTGCACTGCAAAATCTGCACGGCGGCTCGGTTCACTTCAACGACCGTGCCCGATTCATCGAGAAACAGGATGCAATCAACAGCCGTCTCGAATATCGCGCGCTTCCGTGCTTCGCTCTCGCGCAGCTCATCTTCGGCCTGCATCCGCGCGGTCACATCCCAAAAAATGCCTTGGATGCCTACGACGTCGCCTCGATCATCAATGATGGGCATCTTGATAACCTGAACATACGACGTTGTCCCATCCGACAGCTGATTGCGTTCGACGTCGTTGATGACCGTGCGATTCCGAATGACGTGTAGATCATCCGCTCGATACTTCTTCGCCAAGTTCTCTGGATAAAAATCGAAATCCGTTTTTCCGACCAACTCGTGAAGCGGAGTCTCAATCAATTCGCAAAATGAAGGGCTCGCCAAGGTGAACCGCCCGTCCGCATCCTTCCGAATCACATGGATTGGTAAGTTCTCGATCAGCGAAAAATAATGCGCCTCGCTGCGGCCCAGCTCTCGCTGTGCTCGCTCGCGTTCGCCAATCTCTGTCTGCAACTCTTGCGTGGCTTGATGGAGGGCGGCTGAACGTTCTTCAACACGTTTCTCTAGCACGTCCTTGGCGCTCAAAAGCGAGTGTTCGAGCCCCTTGATATGGAAGCCAAATATCGCTGCCACCCACACCGCAAACAGCTGGAGCAGTCCGTTCGTGATGAGTTGCGCCGGATCTCGCAACCACGGCTCGGCGAGTGTGGCCGTCAGCGCAGCGGAAAGGATGAGGAACGAGCAGAATCCCGCAGCGATCAGTATCGACTTTCGATTTGGAAATCGGAGCGAGAGCAGCACGACGGATACGTACAACACGCCGCATGCCGCTCCTGCCGGAGCCAACAAATCGAGCCAGAAGATTAACGCCGACAGAGCGACAATGACAAGGACTAGCCAGATCCGCGATTTCATGCCGGTTATATCTGAAGGTGTTGTTGAACCGCGACACATCCGGTGTGCGTTCCGCAGATCACTTAACAGAAGTCGTGGGACTTCCCAGGAATCAGAAGCCTCGCGACTTCTGCTACGAGTTCTAGTGTACTGCCTAGAACTATTGTGTCCGGCGCTTAATCATGGTGACTTCGTTCCCCGTCTCGTTGAAACGCACCTGATCCATAAACGTGCGAATCAAAAACATACCGCGACCGTTCACTTTGCCGACATTCTCTGGGGCGGTGGGATCGGGCAGAGAACTGGGGTCAAAGCCAGGGCCTTGATCTCGGATCGTAAACGTCGCTTCGGTTCGCGTTAAGGTCGTGGTCAGATAGATGTGACGCGTCCGGAACTTCGAGTCGGTCGCGCGATCTTCGACCAAGCGGCGATAGGCACCGGCTGGCTTGTCGCGTTCGGCCGACGTAATCTCCAAGTTGCCATGTTCAATTGCGTTGACGAGCCCTTCATAAACCGCAGTGCCCACGCGCAAGATATCAGCTTCGCCGAACAACCGAATGAAGCGAAGTTGTTCTTTGATATAACCGATCAGCGAATCGAGCCCTTCGAGCGTATTGTTCAAGACATATTCCGCCTCGAGCCGACACATCGAGTCGAGCATCGTGCGGGTCTCGCGTCGCATCCGCGTAACGGACAACACGTTTTTGACCGTACTGACCAGATCCCTGTTTAGGTCTTGTTTAGGAACGTAACTCGCGGCGCCATGTTGCAGCGCAGCGACCGCAATGGCTTCGCTACCGAACGCCGTCATTACTACCACAGGAATAGTCGGATAAGCGACGGTCATTCGTTCGACTAGTGCCAGGCCGTCCATTTCGGGCATCTGCATATCCGTTACGACAACATCGGGATTCGCCTTGGGGATCTGCTCAATCGCGACTTTGCCATTTTCGACGGCGACGACATGGAAGCCAACTTCTTCTAAGAACCGAGTCGCCAGACGTCTATCTAGTGGCGAATCGTCAACAATCAGGACAGTTGGCATCAGTCGTCTAGCCTTCGGAATTGCCCAATGCTGTGGGGAGTGTTCTCGTGTAAAGTGTTTCCTACGCGGGAACAAAATGCGTCGTCATTATCTTAGCGGGCAGATGGCTACGACGAAACAACGCTTTATCGAACAGGACACCTGGGAAATCCTTTGGTCCCCCCGGCTAGGTAGCGTTAGGTTCATCCCAGGGACTGGCTCGCAGCGGCGCATCGTCTTGAGGTCCATGCAATTCGAGTTCATCCTGCAAGACCCGCTCAGGCGTTGCGAGTCGAACTTGCTCGACTTCGAAGCTGGTGAATAGCAGGTTAAGCAGGAACACCGCGATAGCGCTGACGTAGATGATGAACGGAGCAGAACTAAAGGTGAGCAGACCGCCGTCCGCCGCTTCTTCCAGTGTCCAGAACCAATTCGTCGTCTGGATAATCGAGTAGGACATGCGACCGAAGCCCCTGTCGAGTCATCCCTGGAAGAAGACCGGAAATGCCGCTCCGATCACGACGAGCAGCAGGTTGATCAGAACAGTGAGCAAGATCGTCACGCGACCGAGCTGACGGAGCAAGACCACAATCAGCCGACCGACTCCAAGATAAGCAACCACGTAAGCTGCGACCAACGTCACGTATAGCAACCAGTCATAATTCCCGCGGGCTCCAGCAAACCCTTCCAGTTCGGCGGTCAGTCCGGCAACAACAATGATGATCACCAATGTCAAAAGATTCACGATCGCAAACGTGTAACCGGTCCCCGAACCAGGGTTGAACCAAGTAAAACACATCCGACCCAGAAAACTCTGAGGCAGCGATCGCTTGACGCGAGGAGAAAGGATTGCCGCTTCACCCATCAAGCAAGCCCCCGCAAACGCCCAATAGATCGCTGCAACGGAAACGAGAACGTACAAGAATTCCTCCGCTTCAAAACGAATCCAAAAGAATGTCATCCAACCCACCCAAAGCGTTTGTTGGACGAGCAACATGGCACGCAGCCTTGTCGATCGATTGTCGCTCGCAAAGCTGATTTGAGCGGCAGCAATCATGACGAACATAATCGCATGCGATATGCAAAACGTCATAATCGCGGACATCGCCAGCCAGAAGTCGACATCATCAAACGCGGTCGCTTGGGTGTCGGTAATCAAGCTGACAAAGCTTAGTGTCCAGGTGAATGTAACGATGCAAAGCCCTACTAACAGCAGCACCGAGAGCAGCACTTGCCAGTGTCTCGCACGCGTGATCGTAGCGACTACAAGCCCAACGGTCGACAACAACACCGACGCAACGAGCGTCCAAAACAACAGAAATACAATGGTTACGATATCGATACCGCGCAACAGGTAAGTGAATGCGATGCACGGAGCCAGCGCGGAGTAGTAGACCAGCATCTGTAACACCGCGCTGCCGAGCTTGCCGGTAACGATCTGGCGTGACGATAAGGCGGTGATCGATAGTAACTCGAACGTCCCGTCTTCGCGTTCCGCGGCGAGAGAACGAAAGGCCGAAAACGGCACAGTGACCAAAACGGGAATCGCCAGGATCACGAAGTAGCCGCAAAGCATGAACCGACCGCCCGGGGCGTAGTAAACGCCTGGCCAGAGCAACGCAACGCCTAGCATCGACCATACCCAACCGGCCAACAATAACAGCGTGAACGTTATCACGAATTGTTTGCTCTTAAGAGCTTGTCGCCCTT
The DNA here is from genome assembly GCA_014381825.1 of Planctomycetota bacterium. Classification (GTDB taxonomy): domain Bacteria; phylum Planctomycetota; class Planctomycetia; order Pirellulales; family Pirellulaceae. The sequence continues at coordinate 11,893 of JACNKX010000151.1, read as the reverse complement.
CCTTGACGAGAATCGGGTTCAGTCGCTCGCCGCCAAGTTCAATGGCCGTTTCAATTGCCCGCCAAAACGATCCTTTTGAAGACACATCGGCATTGATCTTAGTCGGATCGCCGGTGGCGAATGGCGACGAGGATGTATCGCTCGAATTCATTGAACGACTCCCCGCGTCACATGCATAAATGCATCTTCTAAGGAACGTTGCTCAATCCCGAATTCGGCGACCGCGAAGTTAGCCAAAATCATCTCGCGAAGTAGCCCCGCTTGTTCAGGCATATCACCAATTTGCGAGAAACGGACCAGTTGCCCATCGACATGAATGTTTTCGACGTCATCACGCTCTTCTAGCCACGAAGCGAATGCTGGAACGTTGGCAATAACCCGCGACCGGATTTGGCAGTGTGTGACCTGCCCTCGTTGGATCTCGGCAACCGTTCCCACGGCCAGCAACTCTCCCTTCTCGATGATTCCAACGCGGTCGCACATCTCGGCAAGTTCGGTCAAGATGTGGGAGCTGACAAGGATCGTCTTGCCGTTGTCGGCCAATTCGCGAATCATCTGGCGCAGTTCGATTCGCGCGCGGGGATCAAGCCCCGCCGCGGGTTCATCCAATATCAACACGCTAGGGTCATGAATCATCGAACGTCCGAGGCAAAGCCGTTGCTTCATGCCTTTCGAGAGCCCGCGAATCGGCTTCTCGGCCAAACCGTCAAGTTTTGTGAACCCCATGACGTGTGACAACGCTTGATGACGCTCTCGGCCTCGCAAACCGTAAGCTCTCGCGAAAAAGTCGAGGTACTCGCGACAGTTCACGTCGGCATAGGTCCCGAAGTAGTCGGGCATGAAGCCAAGCCGTCGCCGGACTCGGTCGGGATCGTTGATGACCGAAAATCCGTCGACCAACGCATCGCCATAGGTAGGGATGTCGAGCGTCGCAAGAATCCTCATGCTGGTCGTCTTGCCAGCGCCGTTAGGACCAATGTAACCGAAGACCTCGCCTTTCATCACCTCGAACGAAATGTCACTGACCGCGCGCGTTGCTCCAAAGAAGCGGTGCAGACGTCGCATATCGATGACTGGTTGTCCGGGCATGAGTCAGATTTCAGAGGGAAGAAGAAGTCAGAGGTTGCTGTGCTTTCAGCTCCTTGCCCTCTGCGTTCCGCCCTTCGTCGATCACCACCTCCCTGTAACGACATGAAAACTGGATTCTTCCGCGACAGATTCGATTCCGAGTGAGACGTTCGGAGCTTGTCGGACGATCGCGATGTACGATCGAGGCTGCATTGCGCCTAGCTTTAGGTTACCGACGTTTCGCAGACCGCGTTCCAGGACGCTTGTTGCCATCGATGGTTCCGGCAAACCGCGATCCACTTGTTGCCACCACGAGTACGAGTTTCCGAAGATCGCCGATACATTTTCAATTTGGTTTGGATCGAATCCAATTGGGAATTGTGGACGCTGTGCCGCGAAGAGCTTGTTCCAACGGATTGGAAACTCGTTCTCATCGATAGCGTGAAGTTGCACGGCTTGCCCGGCGGGTAACTTGCCACAAGCCAGCGAACGACCATCCGAGGAGCAAATCACAAGTTGTTCGACGTCAACTCCCAGTCGATTTGTAACTACCGGGGTCGTCGAACCGACTACGGAATCGTCAACATCGATTCCGAGTCCGGTGTCTCTCGACTCAATCACGATCACCTGCGACGTCGAGCGCGAATTCAAGTAGCCCTGAGTCAAACGCTGCTCGCCGCCCCAACGAATTCGCCGACCGAGGCTCTTCGGTTGTCCATAGCGTCCCGTCGGTCGATGGTCGATCGGATAGATGGCCGCATCCGCAGGGAACGACATGCCCGCGGAAGGCGCAAGCCCGGCGTAGTAGGATTGCCGCGACCAGGAAACCGTCCGCCCGTTGGTTTGGTCGATGCGAGTCAAACTGCGCGCCCGCACGCGAACGCCTAGCCCGTCGTTGATCAACGCGTAACTAAACAGTGCCGCGGTAACGATGCCAGCACCAACAGGCACGGTCAGCAGCAGCAAGAACAACTTGCGGCGTCGCTGTAACATAAAATAGTTAACCGGCCCGATGACGATCACAAACAGCGAGATTAGCACTAAAAAAGAATTGACGGGGGCGTCGCCCACACCGGGAATCAACAAGTTCCAGTACTGGGGATTCTCGCGATTGAACGACATTCCGTGCCGTTGATACCACATCCAATCTTGATTGCTCAGCGTGTTGAACATCCAACACCACTCTTCGCTTGTTCCTGGAAAGGGGTTCTCGTCGGAAAACGCGACAAGATTCCCGTACTCCACTTGCCGAATCAGAAATGGCTTTGGATTGTCAGGCCTTCGGTTTGAAGATTTCTTCTTCGTTGGAGTCGCGGCCACGATCAGCCCTGGATAGTTCTGTTGATTACTCCATTGCGCATTGCGAGTCGCACTCACTTCGCTGGTATAGTCTGCGACGCGCGGTGCGCGCCAGCCTCGCTCAATGAAGTCGCTGACCGAAGAACCGAGATCCGGCGCAGACGGAACGGCGATCTCAAACAGCCGCTCCAGTTCCGGGATACTGCTAAACTCTTCACCAACGTCGTAGACACAGAGCGTCGTGCCGGTCGACAACCAAGTGCGAAGAGCCTCCCACGCGGCAGGGTTGCGATTCACTAATTGCAGATCGAGCATCGAAACAAAAATGATGTCGACCGCGGTGAGTTGCAACCATTCTGTCGGCAACCGATCAGGACGAACGATCTCAAACCGGTTAAGAACGCTGGCCAGACGCAAGAGTCCCGAGTCGTCGATGTCTTCGGACGGATTTACTCCTGCGACAGCCAAATTATTGCCGTAGTTCTCGGTCAGAAACAACATGGCCAGATGGCGAAAGTCAGGGAGCTTATCTGGTTTCTTTTCTTTCTTCGTACCCGCCGTGCTCGTGCCCGTCATCGGAACACCTATTACGAATCTAGAGCCTCGCCCACCGGTTCGTGCATCGGAGTCGACGAACAATATCGTCGGAGCTGCCTCGCTCCAAACCGCATTGGCATTCCAGTTGATCCCTAAGCTCTGAGACAGATCATCACGTCGGCGGCCATCTTCGTAAGTTACTACTTCGACAGAGCCCCAGGCTTGCGACTGCGGAACGGAAATCACCTTCGTAACGACCGTTTGTCCCTGCTCCAACGTGATCGAAGTACTGACACTCGGCATCACGACGCTCCACTGTCGGCTATGCGGGCGCAACGTCACATCCACCGTGCGATCCGCCGGAGCCGCGACGCCTCCGAATGGAGAAACCGATATCGTCACCGGCCGGTAGCCGTTGCCATCCAGCCACTCGGTGTCAATCGTCAGACTCAAGCCCGTTGTTACCTTCACACCAGGCTGTGGCAAACTCAAGATCGACCCCGAGCCCGCATTCGCTGGCACAGCAAGCAGCATCGCCATCCACACAGTCGTGACCGCAAATAACGCGGGACGGACTGCAGCAGCGCGAGTCAAGCGACGTGGCGTCATCAGACGAATCATCACTCGTTATCCTCCGGTGGCGTCACCAACTGTGGTGGAGGCGTCGCGTTGGCGAAGGGCGAAACTGCGACGCGCTGCTTCGAGAACGAACCGCCAAACAGCGTCAACAGCCACGCCACCGAGAAAATGATCGCGTGAATGACGAGCGTCAGCAAGAGGCTAGATATTGCCAGTGTTATTGCGATCGCCCACTGATGGCCGCGAGTTGCCATCGCGATGATATAGCAGAAGAGTGAGCTGACCGTCGTGATGGCCAGCAATTGTCGAAGCGAGAACCGCGGGATTAGCATGGCATGATTCTCGCAAAGGTTGCTCAGTTTGCAAGTAGAATGACATGTGATTATCTATCTCAATTTCACGTCGGGGCTCCCAGCTTCCGGTCGTGGCGTGATAGACTAGAGGCGTCGTTGGCTTTGCGAACACAATGTCTTTTGGCGGAGCGAAAGGCGACGATTGCTGTGACTATTCGTACTCTCTTGACGACTCTTTGGAAAATCCGATGAAATCATCTTCCAGTTTGAGCCTGACCAAAGTGGTCAGTTTGGCCATCGCAATTCTCAGCTTGCCGGTAGCAACCAACGGCGATGAGCGAGGCAGGTATCCCCTCTCCGTTGCGGTCGCCGATTCTACGATCATGCTAGCCGATCGCAATCTTCCTGGCGTATGGAAGCTGAAAGACGGAGAACTGACGAACTACTTTACCGGATCGAGAACGTTTCGAACGCCGCTCAACGCCATTCGCTGCGTCGAGTTTGATTCAGATGGCAAGCTCCTCGCTGGCGATAGTTCAACGCGCGAGGTTTACCGATTCGATGACGAAGGCAAGCCTGTTCCGCTGACCGACGGCGGCATCGGCATCGCCATGGACATCGCCGTTAACAAGGCGGGCGATCTGTTCGTCTCGGATCTCGAGATTCAACGCGTCGTGAAAGTGCCAAAGGCGGGTGGCAAGCCCGAAGAGGTCGCTGAGATCTCCGGATGTCGCGGTTTGTTTGTTGACAAGGAAGATCACTTGTGGGTCGTCTCGACGACGAACGATCAGTTGTATCGCATATCGCCCGATGGCAAATCGGAGACGATCGTCGCAGAACGGGCGTTTGAGTTTCCCCACACGGTAGTCGTTGACGGTGAGTTGACGGCCTATGTATGTGATGGTTATGCGAAAACGATCTGGAAGATCAAGCGAGGCGGAAAACCAGAAGCGTGGGTTCAAGGTGAGCCGCTTGTGAATCCCGTGGGAATGGCGATTCAGGGCAACACGATCTACGTCGTCGATCCGCGAGCCGTCGCCGTTTTCGAGATTGACCCGGAAGGCAACGTGAAGACGACTTCTCTGAAAGCCGCCGGACCGGCGAAGGCGGCACCGTAGGGAGGCGTTCGTTCAAATGTCCGAAGACGACCGACTTCGGTGGAACGAAAAGTACTGTCTCGGTACGCATGCTTCGTACGATCCATCTAGCTTGCTCACGAATCTCGCCCCGCTGTTGCCGAGTTCCGGTCGCACGATCGATCTAGCGGGAGGTGCCGGCAGAAATGCGATCTGGCTGGCGAATCGGGGACTCGATGTTTCCGTTGCCGATGTGTCGGATGTCGCTCTAAAACTCGTCGAGGCCCGCGCGGTTGAATTTGGCGTCTCGATCGAAACGCAGCGAGTTGACTTCGAAACTGAACCATTTCCGGCAGGCCCTTGGGATCTGATTGTTTCAGTGCATTTTCTGCTGCGGCCATTATTCACCACATTTCCCGCTGTCTTAGCGAACGGCGGCACTCTGGTCTGCATTCATCCAACACGATCGAATTTGGAGCGTCACGATAAACCGCCGTCTCGATATCTACTTGAAGACGGTGAGTTACCCAAGCTTGCAACGGATTTAGAGGTCGTCCGCTACGAAGAAGGCTGGCTTGCCGAGGGGCGGCATGAAGCAGTTCTCGTCGCGAGGGCGGTAGGTGGGGTCGATTCCAACGGATAGGATGAGAATGGTGAGGCCAATTGCTAGTCAGAGGTGCGGTCGTCACTACCATTCGCCGATCGTTTGAGAGAATTCCGAGATGAAGCTGCTCAAAGTCGCCTCGGGCGTGCTCAACCAAACTCCCCTCGATTGGGATGGAAACAGGGATCGCATATTGGCAGCGATCAAACTGGCGCGGGACCAAGATGTGTCCGTCCTTTGTTTACCCGAGCTTTGCATCACGGGCTACGGCTGCGAAGACGCGTTCTTTTCCGGTGACGTCCTTCGGCTTTCAAAAGAGGTGTTGGCCGAGATCGTGCCGTCGACTCGTGGGATGATCGTTTCGGTTGGACTCCCGGTAATCAGTCGCGGTGGCCTTTACAATGCCGCGTGTCTGATCGTTGACGGAAAGATTGCCGGCTTCGTTGGCAAACGGCACTTGGCGGGGGCGGGAATCCATTACGAGCCGCGCTGGTTCAAGCGTTGGCCACAGGATGCTCGCGTCGAAATCGAGGTCGATGGGACCGAATATCCCTTCGGCGATCTCGTGTTCGATTGCGGCGGAGTCGTTATCGGTTTCGAGATCTGTGAAGACGCTTGGGTGGCGGATCGCGCGGGCAACGAACTGGTGCAGCGCGGTGTCGACATGATATTGAACCCGAGCGCGAGCCACTTCGCCTTTGCGAAGCATCGAATTCGCGAGCGATTCGTTCTCGAGGGATCACGGGCGTTTGGCGTCGTCTATCTTTATTCGAATCTGGTCGGCAATGAAGCAGGCCGTGCGATCTACGACGGCGGTGCGATGATTGCCAGCGAAGGTCGCATGCTCGCTCAAGGCCCGCGATTGACCTTCGAAGACGCACATGTGACTGCCGTAACGGTTGATGTTGAAGCCGCGCGGATGAGCCGCGCTCGCGATGACAGCTTTAAGCCGAATCTTGACGATCGGAACGTGATCGTCGCTCCGTTTCCATTCCCCGAGTGCTCGCCTAAACCAGCTTCTGCACACCCCGCTGCATGGGAGCACAACGAGCATTTAAAGGAAGAGGAGTTCGCTCGTGCTGTTGCTCTTGGCTTGTTCGATTACTTGCGAAAGAGTCGCTCAAGAGGATTCATCGTGTCACTGAGTGGCGGTGCCGATTCGGCGGCCGTGTCCGCGCTGTCCGCGCTATCGATCGAGCTGGCCGCCGCCGAACTTGGCATGGATGGAGTCAAGGATCGATTGCGATATATCTCTGAGTGCACGGATGCAGTCACCGCACGCGAACTTGTCACTCAAGTTCTGACGACCGTATATCAAGCGACGAGAAACAGCTCTTCGACGACTCGCGATGCAGCCAACTCGGTCGCGCAATCAATCGCCGCCCAGTTCCTTGAGTTCGACGTCGACGACTCAGTGCAAGGCTACATTGGGATGGTCTCAAAGTCTCTAGATCGCGAGCTTACATGGCAAGACGATGATATTGCCTTGCAAAACATTCAGGCTCGCGCACGCGCGCCGGGTGTTTGGTTGCTGGCCAACCTGCGGGGTGCCTTGCTATTGTCGACAAGCAATCGAAGCGAAGCGGCTGTCGGCTACGCGACCATGGACGGTGATACTTGCGGCGGCCTTTCGCCAATCGCTGGGATCGATAAAGCCTTCCTGCGACAATGGTTACGCTGGATGGAGTCGCATGGTCTTGCCGAAGTCGGCCCGATGCCTGCTCTAGCCGCCGTCAACGCACAGCAACCGACTGCCGAGTTGCGACCCCCAGGCGCCAAACAGACGGACGAAGAAGACTTAATGCCGTACGATGTATTGGACGAGATCGAACGCGCCGCGATTCGTGACAAACTTGGCCCACGAGAAGTTTATCAAACGCTCAAGACGACACGCGTCGACGAATCTGATGAGCAATTGTTGGCTTGGCTCGAACGGTTCTTTCGGCTCTGGAGTCGAAACCAATGGAAGCGTGAACGATACGCGCCATCGTTCCATTTGGACGACGAGAACTTGGATCCTAAAACCTGGTGTCGTTTCCCCATTCTGTCTGGCGGATTCGAGCGAGAGCTGCGCGAGTTAAGGTCGCAAATCACTGAGACCTGATTGATCACTCCTTGTCGTCGTTAGCCAGATTCCCACCGAACAGATTAAACAGCGGAAGTTCGAGCCTGTTCTTTTCTTCTGGTGCGCGTTGCATGTCGAGTTCTGCGTGCATGACCATGCGGTCACCGTACTTGGTAAGATCGAGATTGAGGCCCCTAAACCAATCTAGCACTGGAGCCTTGTAATCATCGGGAAGCGGCTGGCCAGCAACCGGCCACTTACTAGAACGCCACGACGCCATTTCCTCCCCGCGATTGACCAACTCGTACTTTCCATCGAGCGAGCAAACGAGCGTTGTGTTCAGCAAGTCCTCGGCTGTTCGAAGTGCTTCAGCTCGGGGAACGCTCAACTGCTGAGTCATCGCATTCAAGAGCTTTGCGTTGCCGACCGATGACTGGGTAGCACGCTCGTAGCTCAGGAAGCTGAGCCAGCGCGAAAGGTGCGACCGGGAAACGTCACCAACGTGAACACGAATCTGGGCCGGATTGTCCGTTGGTTCCACGTGCAGTTCTGGAATCGTTTGATCAAGCACGTCGCGATGGAACGACAAAACAGAGAACCCATCAGCTTGCCATCGCGTAAGACCGAACAGCATACGAGAGAAGCCATACGGATCTGGTTCGCCGCCACCCAGGCCAAAAGGCAACCGATCGAGGAACCCTAACTGCGGCCAAGCGCCAAGATATCCAGGCGTTTCACGCATCATACGAAGCGTCTCAAGGAGTCCCGTTGGCTGCAGATTCGTATTAGGCAGAGCGTCTTTCACACCAAGGAACAGATGATGTGGGACGACGCTCGGGGCGAAAGACCCGCCTTGCAACGAAGCCTGCATCGAGATCAGTTCATCGGGCGGAGTCACGATCCGGATGTCGGTTGGCGGCCCAATCATCCCCATCAACCAACCGTATTTCTCTTCCGCGAGTGGCGAGATGTTCGCGTCGATCACGAGACGTTCGATATTCGTATCTCCCACGGCATAACGTTTAACTCCCACCATCAACGGATCCATCTGCCGCCAGTGTTCTTGGTAGTAAACGGCTCTTTCCGAGTAGTGTTCCGATTCGCTCTGGGTAACGCCGCGCAATTCGACGTCCGGGATTGGCGTGAAAGTTCCCTGTTCGCCACGGAGCGAATCGATCACGCGATCTCGTTCAAGAATAGGTCCGCTGCCGTCCGCGTTGCGACCGAATCCTGGCGGCAATATCGCAGCTTCGATCAGCTGATCGATCGTATCCGCCGGTCTCCCTTCAGCCGTCGCCGTGAACTTCGCAAGCTTGACGAGTTGCAGATTCGTGGTTGCCCGAAGCCGCCGCGACAATTCGATTTGATACTGCGGACTGACCAAGCCGCGAAAGAACGGAGCCGAGAAGTATGCGAAGATCGTATCGTCACGACCGGTCGGCATGACCTGTCGCGCGTGTTGAAATCCTGGCGAGTCGCCTAACGAAGCACCACCACCAGAAATCTCCAAGAATCGTCGAGCAATCTCGCGAGATGTTGTTACAAGATGAAAGTCTCCGCTTGCTGCGTAGTACGAACGTAAGTAGTTGTCTGGAGTTGAAAGAAACGAGGCTTTGTTGCCATTGATATCAATCGTTTCTAGCGTCGCGCCTCGGTCTTCGTTGGCAGCAAACGCGGTCGCACGCTTTTGTCGAAAGTCGGTCGCGACGGCGAGGCTACTCTTGGCATGAAACAACATGCCCATCGCCGCACCATCCTGCATATATAGGTCTCGACCGATTAATGCAACGTCCGCGATCACCGTACCGCCGAGCAGCTCAGACAAGGCCGAATCGTGCAACGCAAGTTGCCGCTGAGTCTTCGCGTTCAACCCAGCGTCGTGGCCATGCAGTGTTACCATTCGCCCGATGTCGCCGCCATACTCTCGCATCAACTTGCTTAGCCAAAGATAATTATCAAAGCTACCAAAGCGGATGTAGAAGCATTCTTCTGGAACTCGCATCGCGATCGGCTCGACGTCTGGTACTTCGCCAATCGCGGGCAACACCTCGGGCGTCCAGAACACATCTCCCGGAACTGGATACTCCGCCGGCTGCGACCGTCGCGACACTTGCATCGTCTCGCGCATCAGACTCGCCCGCACGTTCTCCGTACCGGCTAGCAACTCAAGCGTTTGTTGCAACTCAGTGGGTTGCTTGCTCTCTTGCAATCGAGTCAGGAGCGGAGGCTGTAAACCAAGCCGATTGGCAAGCATCGACGTTAGGTAAGTGTGGACGAGAGGAGGAAAGTCGTTCTCACTTGCCAGCTGACGCGCCGTTAAGTTGTAGCTTCGCCACCACTGCGTCAATTCACGGTTGAACAACCGAGGTACCTGCGGAACTGGCCGCAATTCAATGGACCGCGGTTCCGGCGCATAAACGGTCACTCGAAGCGGCGCATCGCCGGTGAACAAAAAAGAAACCGTCAGCTCATCGCCAACGTCTGCGCCAACCAGACCTCTACGAAAGGTGTTTGAGAATGCGGGGTAGAATACTCGCCCTTCCGCCTCTTCAATCGCAAAGCCATTCGCCGAAAATAGGTCGGTTTCGTCATCAGCAGTGATCGGGACAACGACACTCCCAACTCCGAATGGCGTACCAGGAATCGCGGCAAGCTGGCGTTGGCAGTGCCCAAGTGTTGGCATGAGCCAAATGGATAGACAACCAACGTAAAGTAATGTTGGCACAACGAGCTGACGAATTCGCATTACAAAACTCTCGAAGAACAAACGCAGAAACCTCTATCATCTCGCCGAGATCATAGTCTTTCGTTATGCAGCGACAAGTCAAGCCACAACCGACGAGCAAGGTTTCGAGGAACCCGATTCCCAGTCAGGCACTCTCCACTGCATTGCATCGAAGGTTCCTGTTGGTAGAATTGACTACCCAATCAATCATCCTCGGGGCGTGGCTCAGCCTGGTAGAGCGCTGCGTTCGGGACGCAGAGGTCGCTGGTTCAAATCCAGTCGCCCCGACTTCTTAAAGCCTTGTAGGTCTGTGACTTGCGAGGCTTCTTCTTTTGGCGATTCTGTAAACTCGGCGTTTTGTAAACCGTTGGTTCAAGTCGGGTGCGGATCGTAGGCGTCACGACCACCGTTTCCGAACCTCGCCGTCTCCTCGGTGTCCATCTCCGCATGGACGCTACTCTAATCCAATCTAAATTCGACAAGCTAGGAGCCAGAGCCAAGGTCCGCCCGCTGGTGCAGAACCGCTGGCGACAGGCTGCCGGTCCCGTCGTGATCGATATCGGCAGTGACCGTCGTGGCGAATTCTTCGATATCCAGGCGGCGGACCACGCCAATGTTGAAGTCCTAGATGTTCAACCAAGGGACCGCCATTTGCTGCTCATGGTCCGCCAGCCCGCCGAGCGTCCCGGATTGCCCGACACCAAAGATAAGTTCTTGTGCGGACATGATGAGCGCCATTGGTTCGTCGCAGGTGTGCCCGAAGCTGCTCCCGTTAGCAGCGTCGTGACGGCTAAGGAAGCTCTGAAGCCCGAACTCGTTCGCAACTTGGAGAGCGGCAAGAAGGGCAAGCGGAAGAAGCGTCACCGCCGTAAGACCGAGACCTTCGTTCGTCAGGGAGAATGGTTCTTCTTACCGGCTCCAGGTGTGCCCGCCAACGAGAAGCTGGTTCTCCAGCACGAACCGCTTCGCCGTGGCCGGGGCAAGCCGCACGTGTGCGAGTCCCTATACCGGGTCGGGGGCACGACGGTTTATGTCTGCGGCCAGTACCCCAACGGTCTGACCGAGAAGGAACGCAAGGCGTTGTTGAAGCGAAACACTGCTGCGGCCAAGTGGAATTGGACGGCCATGCAACGTGACCCGACTGTATTCGTTCGGGGCAAGGTTTCCCACGCTGACCACGCCACGATCTACTTGCACGGCTGGCATCGTGTGGCCATGAATACCGAAAACCAGTCGAGGGCGATGGAGTCGGTGGCGTTTCTCGATTGAGATTCAGCAGGACTTGATAGAATCAACAGCCCCGCCGGGCGGATGCCCGGCGGGGCTGTTTTTGATTTCTTGGCACCAAATAGGTGTCGCAATTCTGAAACAAACACTTGTACGTGCTTCAATCTGCTCCTGCCACAAGACATAATCGTTGTTCAGAACTGCATGATGAACATCTCGGACGAGTTGGGGCTGAGTAAGCATGGCGCATTGGAAATCAAAATACGATGACATTCAGCCATCGATTGATCTTCTCTCGGACGCCGCAATTCTAGTGCAGGCTTGGAAGAAGGTTCACACGTATATCCGATTGCACAATTGGTACGCCGACTCGCTCGAACTTGACCTTTCCTCCATCCGGCTACGTGAGTTCCTCCGTGA
>JACNKX010000129.1 GCA_014381825.1 Planctomycetota bacterium | reverse complement strand
TTTCGCGCTCGACTCAAGGTAGGAGCCGTATGAGGTAAACACTCACGTACGGATCTATGCGGGGGGCCGCTGGCAACGGCGGTCCCTACCGCGATTTCACTTGCTTGGCTTTAGTGTTACTGTTGGGCTTCGTTTGTTTTCTGGAAGACCCTGATGACCTTTCTAATCTCGAACCAATGCGAGTAGGCGGGCCCTATCCGGCTGTCGAATATGAGTTGAAAGTCCAGTGGGACGCTCAACGGGAGATTCTTCACAGTCGAATCGTAATCCTTCGAGACATTGAAACGCATCCGAAGAACGTCCGCTACGATGCGGCGGGGCAACTTGAAGTCGAGAGGCTATTTGCCGAGGCGTTTCTTGATCTACATCGCCAAGGTCGTTAGTGCCGCTCCTTCGCATTGCGTCACTGACTTCACAACAATCAAGAAGTACAACCAGCTTCATCGTTCGCGTCGTTCCGCTACAGATTTATTCCCAGCGAGGATCGCATCGCGTTTCTCCTGGAATAATTCTAACCAGCTCAACGTGAGAGCTTCGCCAATCGTTTTTGGAGGGCGGTACTCGTCGGGCGTCTTGCCCCAGTAGAAACCGATCCAGCCCGTCGCATGTTGACGTGACTCGTCGATGAATTGACCAAGCTCCTCCGCGCCACACTTCAGCGTGAATGTTTCCTCGATGACAACCGGCTTTCCGACCGCTGCAAAGCCTTTTAGAGTTTCGATGGCTTCATCGACTTTGCCTTTCTCGGGATAGAGGTGCATGGCAATGAAATCGAGATCGTCGGCGATCTGCTCCGGGACGAACCCGGATGTCAGGCCCGGACGATCCAAGCTCCATGGCACTAAGCCAACCGTAATCAAAGGTCGCTCGTCGTGGTTGCGGATCGCGGGAACGAGCGTGCGGATCCATTGTTGCGCGATCTCATGTCGCGCACGCCCCTTTGTTTCGAGCGTGATGAACTGAACGAAGTGCTTGCCGGCGAAGGCGCCGCCGAGCCAATCGTCTCGTTTCTTTGCCCCGCCCACGACTGGCTCGTTCATCAGGTCGTAACAGAAGATCGCCGGACTTGCGGAGCACGTCTGAGCCACCGCTTCCCAGAACGCAGCTTGCGCCGCCCAACGTTGCTGTTCGCCGAGCTTGTTGTACCAAGACGGCACATCTTGTTTGTGGTAGCAACCAAGACCGGTGATGTCGAGATACAGACCTGTCGACTCAGCAAGCTTGACTAATCGCGCGAGTTGTTCCAGAGAATGTTGCCGAGGTTCGGTTGGACTCTCCATAAACTTACCGAACTGAAGATGAATGCGAACGACGTTGGCACCAAGCTGCTTCATCTCTTTGAAAGCCGATTCAACGGTTGACCACTGGTCGTCCCAGTAATCTTCGATCAGTTTTCCGTCGCCCTCGTGATCGTAATTGAACCCCCACGGCACAAAAGACGCTCCGGAATCGGTGAGTACAAACCCTTTGCCATCGTGGGAGACTTTCACCCACTCTAGTTCCGCGGCAGTACCGTGAGCTGCGACACTGATAAAAAGGAACGCACCAACAAGTCGAGTGTGTGGAGATCGCATGATGGAGGCGGGTATCCTGTAGTGGCTTGCGAATGCTGTTTGAAGTTTCGCCTTTAGGTGGGCGGGGGCCGTTAAGTGTATAGTGTAACCGCCCAGGAACAGCATATCACGGCGCGTTACGCCGGAAGAAATACAGCATCGGTTCAAGGTGATGCTCGACGACGCAAATGACCACGGCGAGGCGCAGGAGTCGTTATGAAGAAGACTAGCGTTTATCTACTGACCGTTACTTGCCTCGTCTTCCTTCGGGCGGACTTAGAAGGAGCGGAACGGCCTCAGCCATTAATCGTGGCCCACCGTGGTCTGCTGCGTCACGCTCCCGAAAATACGCTGGCGAACTTCCGTGCGTGTCTCGAACTCCGACTTGGCTTCGAGTTTGACGTGGCGCGAACTAAGGATGGGCACTTGGTCTGCATCCATGATGACACCGTCGAACGAACGACGAACGGAACGGGAAAAGTCTCTGAACTCACGCTGGCTGAAATTCAAGAACTCGATGCGGGCAGTTGGTTCAATGCGAAGTTTGCCGGCGAGAAAGTTCCGACCGTCGAAGAAGTTCTGAAGTTAGTTGCCGAGTTCCGTCAGCATGATGTGTTGATCGCCGTCGATTTGAAGGCCGAGAATGTCGAAGAAGATGTCGTACAACTCGCCGAGAAGCACATGGTTTTGAATCGGCTACTCTTCATCGGCAGAACAATTTCTGAGCCGGGCGTTCGAGAGAATATCAAGGAAGCCTCCAAAGACGCCCAAACGGCTGCCGTCGCGAACGATGTCGCTGAGTTCTCGAAAGCGCTCGCAGAACCGAACGCCGATTGGGTCTACTTTCGATTCGTGCCGCGCAGAGGTCAAATGGGAGACGTGCATCAAGCCGGAAAACAAGCCTTCATCGCGGGGGCCACTGTCAGCGGGAATCGTCCTGAGAATTGGCGGCGCGCGACCGCGGCTGGAATCGACGCCATCTTGACTGATTACCCGTTGTATTTACCAACAGCACTCAGCCTCTTGAACGAAACAGAGTGACGTCCAACTGAAATCCTTGCGTCGATAACAGGAGAAGCAGACTCGTGGAACTCGTCGATGTCACCGTGTATTACCTCGAAATGCTTTCGCCGTCGCGGCAATCAGTGCCGAGTCCTCGCGATGGTCTCGCTGTTCTGCATGTGAAAGCGCCATCGGTCCCATATTACAGATTTCTCTATAAGGCAGTCGGTGAGGACTACCGCTGGCACAGTCGTCGAGATCTCTCGGACGACGATCTGGCGAGCATCATTCATCATCCGGCAAACGAGGTGTATGTTCTGCACGTGGATGGATCGCCAGCGGGATTCGCCGATCTGAATCGTCGCCAGCCGGATGATATCGAAATGGTGCAATTCGGACTGTTCGGCGACTTCATCGGACAGGGCTTAGGAAAGTGGTTCCTCCAGTGGATCGTCGACGAAGCATGGAGCTACAAGCCGAAACGCTTTTGGCTGCACACTTGCTCGCTAGATCATCCGGCCGCTTTACCAAACTACGAGAAGGCCGGGTTCGCGGAGTACAAGACCGAAGAGATACGCAGGGAAGCATGAGCAATAATTAGGAGTGCGACCATGATTGAGTTTGAATACCTTTACCAGGGCATCTGCGGACTCGCAAATTCTCACAAGGCGAGCACGCTGGCCGGGCATCTAGGAGCGGCCGTCGCCGCTGGATACTTTTTCGGTGAAGACCAAGCTGATTTACCGGACGAGGTCTACGGTGGGATCGAAAGTGAACTAAAACGAGTGATCGGTGGCGAGGAAGCGCTTTGGTTCAATGCCAAGAAGGCCGGGATCACGTCACAAGAGTTGTTCGATCCCTTGCCGAAGGAGCCTGCAAAACCGGATTCAATAAGTTCGATCGCGACTGCACTTTCGAAAAATGTCGGCGAGACGAGGCAATCGGGGCACAATATCATCTTCGCCTCGATTGCGATTCGCGCGTTGCACGACCACGAGGAGTATGCCACGCCACAGGTCGTCGCGGGAATTCGCAAGTTAACTGAGGGATTCAACGGCGTTCATGCCGGTCGAGGTTACTACGGGAAGAACCAAGGCTGGTTGAACGGGAATCAAGTCAAGGTTGATGCCGACAACGACTTCCCGATGTATGAGTCGATTCAACAGATGGTGGATGTCACGATCACTGAACTCGTCGACACGGCGGCAATCAGGAGGCAGGGCTTTGGAGGTCTGTGGCATATTATCAACCATGCAGCCGCCATCTCGGAGCTTAATCGCCTTGGCTATAAGGGCGTCGCAGCAATGGCGTTGCCAGCGCATCACGACCACATCCGATTGTGGCGTTCTTTGCCTGACGTCGAAAGCGAACTGGGCGCCGTCGTTAAAGCGGAACACGATCCGCGCGAACCGGTTTACTGGGAGGGCATGCTGAAACGCGACGAGGCTCGACTGACGCATCGGATCAAGACGTTGTACGGCTTCTACACCATCAGGCAATTCATCGATGACGTCGTGACGCGTAAGAACGCGGAAGATGCGCTCTTATATCTGATGGCATAGCAAGGCACACGTTCTCGTTTGTGGGATACCATGAACCGGCACATATGGGTTTCCGCTCTCCGCGAGTCATGAACGAAGATTGGGCATCGGAACTGCCGACAAGCGCTACGTGGCTCGGCTTCCTGGCGAAGGAACGCAGTATCGTCTGGGCGTTGTTGAGCCGAAGTTGTTGCTTCCCTTTGGTAAATGCTTTCCCTACTTGAATCGTCAGTACCAGAGCCACGCTCCGTCTCGTGCCAATCACTTCGATTGAATGTACGATGACTACTTCGAGGTGGTCTGGATCATCTGGGTGTCTTCTTGTCGATCACGTCGAAATATCCCTTTCGTTGAGATGTCTCCGGTAAGCGGCAGGGCCGGGGAAACATTGGATACCCCCACGACTCCCAACAACGGGCCCATGTCGCGGTCAAAATCATGTTTTGCAACGGCCAGCACCATCATGAGCGGAATCGCGACGAACACCAACCGGATCGATCCCACGAGCCACGGCTTCCGGTCTCGGAGTAGCGACGTTTCTGTCACCCAACACAAGAGCGGGGCGAGCAGCATGACAATCGCACGCTCGGTCGAGAGGCGACCGAAAAAACGCCCAATGAACAACAGGCCGAACAAACCTACGACTCCGATTCCAAGGATTGCTGGCCAGCCGATGTTTGTTTGCGGGCTGGTGCGTTTCGAAACGAGCTTGGCTCCGATGCTCGTTGCCACGAGCGCTGCAGCCAACGGAATCGCCGCCGCGCCGCCCTTGATGTAGCCTGCCAGCATCACGGTCAGGCCGGCGCACTGGATCGACAGACATAGGGCCAATGGAATCGAAACTCCCGGGGAGCGCTCGGATAAACAGGAAAGCAGGCTCCACGCACCTGCTAACAATGCGCCGCACAGGGCCATTGCTAGGCTGGCCTGCCACAAGGTCCAGTCGTTATCAGAACGACTCAAGTAAACGGATCCGTGCAGCAAAATTCTTGGGATCGTGGCGGTCAGGCTTATTCGCAGGAACCACGCGACCCAGCGTGGCACGCGCTCGACTCCAGAGATCAATTCGATGATAAGTGCCAGCGGCACAACGATCGTTAGTAACCGGTCAAGGCCGTTCCTGGGTGGCCAAGCCAAATGCAAAGACAACACGGAGTAGCCCGCCGCGAGACCAACGCCAATCGCCAGGACGCACGTCGAATTCAACCAAGTCGCGATCGCCGACCGTCGCACCCCAGCCATCGCCAGTACGAAGGTTGCACTGACGATGGCGGCAGCCGCCGTCGCTTTCAAATACAACAGCGGCTCGGGCATCGTCTACTTTCGAACACCCTCACAGTCGATCAGGATCAAAGCTTCGTCGCCGATCGGTCCGATGGCGTTCTTGTCAAAACCAAAGTCACTGCGTTTGAGCGATAATTCAGTAGAAAACGCAACCCGTTTAACCTTTTTGAAATCATGCTCTTTGCCACCCATCAAGACAATCGTGACCTCTTTGGTTGTACCGTGCATCGTAAAGTCGCCGGTAACCGCGTATCCGCCTTTGATCGGTTTCACCTTCGTGCTTTTGAACTCGATCGTTGGGAATTGCTTTGCGTCGAAGTAATCGGGTTGTCGAAGATGTTCGTCGCGAGCTTCATTTGCGGTATCGACGCTGGCGACTTGAATCGTCAATGCAAAAGTTGACTTGGCGGGTTGATCGCGATCGATCGAGAACTTCCCTGAGACTTCATTGAATCGGCCATGAATCCAACTGATGTCAAGATGTCGTGCTTTGAAACTGACAGATGAATGTACGAGGTCGTAATCATACTCGTCCGCGGCAGACGCTGAATTGACGCTACCGAACGCAAGCAGTCCGCTGACCAGTGCAAGACAGGCGATTGTTGATACTCGACGCATAATCTCGTTCCTTCCGTTATGAATGTTGGAATTCTTTCTCCTTGCACCGTGTGCAAGTTCAAAGCTATCGTAAAACGTGGCGAGGCGCGAGTAAAGCGCCGCGAATCCAATACGATGAAATTTGGCTCGCTACCCCCACCGTTTTTCAAGATATCATGACGGTCTCATTGCTCGATGGAGCAAGCAAACTCACAACGACGAATGCTCGCGGCAAATGACTATCATGTCCCCAGCTTCTTCTTCAGATAGCCACTCGTGAGATGCTTGAGGACGTCCACCGGTTCGCAACTGTTGTCGTTGCCGTAATCGATGTCGACAGGACCGATGTCTTTGACGGCACGAATGGCGGATTTGTTTAGCTTTTTGTTCCGCTTACCAATTCCCACTAACGCTCCGAGCATTGCTTCACGGACCCACATTTGCTCGTCGTGGATGACGGCGCGGATGTGTGCAATGCGTTCGCTGAGATAGTCGTCGTCCATTCCCTTTGGGTTCTTCTTTGATAGTTCGTACAGTAATCCATACGCACATCTGCGCCGCATCGCATCTTTGCTGTCCATCCATTCTCGAGCTAACTCGAACGCGAAGGGTGCTTTGGCAAGCGTCGCATCACAGGAAGAGAATACGTGCGACAAATAACCGCCATGAAGGCTTTCGACTTGCTGCTCGGCTTGCTCGCGCGTTAGTTGCTTTGGATCATCGATAAGCAGACCGATGACTTTTGCATCATAGACGTCACTCTTCCATAGCTGTCGTGCGAGCTTGTGGTCTCGCCCGATTTGCTTTGCGAGCTTACGTAATTGCGTCAATCCAATGCCGAAGCTCTTGAGTTTCGTGTTCTTCTGCCCGCGTTTCTTCCAATGAGCAATACCGCGTTCGTTTTGATTCTCTTTGAGAAGTGCGAGAACTTTCGTTTTGGTCATTGCCATCGTGACGGTGCTCCGGTGCTAGACTTCGATGCTTAGCCAACTCAATTATGAAAGGTTGCTGGCATCGATTATTCGCTCTCGGTTCGCCTTCGCCAAGTACGCGTCGCGAAATGAAGAATTCTCAACGCTTCCGCTGATGCAGCCGCGAAATCGCCTTTCGGAGTTTAGTCTTTGGTCACGTCTTCCAGCATCTCTAACGCGTCCCACGCAGCGGGATAGCCCGCGTAAACGGCGACTTGAAAAAGTGCTTCGCAGATCTCCGCAACGGAAGCTCCGTTCCGCAACGCCATTTGCATGTTGAGTTTCAACGCGTTGTTGCGACCCAATGCGGCCAGCGCGCTGATGCTACACAACGACCGAGTCTTGAGATCAATGCCGCCCCGCGTCCATACTCGACCACCGACGACCGAGACGACCTCGGTCTCAAAGTCCGGGCAGACAGCTCGAAAGCGTGCGGTTAACGCCTCGATGTTCTCTTCCCCGACCATGCGGGCAAACTGTGCGTAGCCTTTGTCGTAGTCGTCGCTCACGATTGATTGCTCCGATGCTGGAGGTCAGGCGGGCTCTTGCGAGCTTCATCGCTGGACCCTTGTAAGTTGTTATTGATTCAAGTGATCCGAATTTACTCCCAGCTGACGGCGATTTCCACCGCCTACAGAACCGGTTACGCTGATCTCTTGCCGGATCGTCGAATTGGCTTCGCCGGTCGTTACAACAGTGTGCATCGACAACGAGTACCGCGAATAGGAGATCACCGCGTGTTAAGCGATCACCCGGAGTTCGAGGGCTTCCCCAAGCAAACGATCAAATTCCTGAAAGGCCTGCGAAAGAACAATAACAAGGAGTGGTTTACGAAGCATCGCGCCGCATACGACGAGTATTATGTGCCCGTCGCGAAAGCTTTCGCTGCAGAAATGGGCACAGCACTGAAAAAGATCTCGCCCGACGTCAACTGCGAACCGCGAGTTGGTGGTTCTTTGTTTCGGATCAACCGTGACATTCGTTTCAGCAAAGACAAGACGCCCTATAAGCCGCACATGGATATGTGGTTCTGGGAGGGCGGCACGAAGAGCATGGAAACCACGGGTTTCTTCTTTCGGTTGGCTGGCACTCATGTGATCCGTGGAGCGGGCATCCATTGCTTTTCCAAAGAGGGCCGCTCGCGATTTCTCGACGCGGTCGATAGTACCGAGGGTTCGAAGCTCGCGCGGGCAATCGCCAAGCTTGAGAAGAGCGGCTTTGTTGTCGGCGGCGACAAGCTAAAGCGAGTTCCTCGTGAGTACGACGCCGATCACGAATTGGGTGAGTTGCTCAAGCACAAGGGGTTGCATGTCTCGAGAGAGATTCCGCATTCCGGCGACCTTCATTCAAAGAAGTTCATTGTGGAATGTGTGAAAGATTACAGAGCCATGTGGCCCGTCTCGCGTTGGTTCGTTGAAAACGTATTGCTGCCTTGAGAGGATCGCGGAACAATCATTACGGTTCTGGCGTTGCTTCGAGGAAATGGGCCTTTGCAACATCCGCACTTACATTCAGAGCGCCAACGTCTTCTCGCTGGAGTTATCCGCAACCATTTGAAGTGGCCGTTGCTGCGGGCATGACATGGGAATCTCGTCGCGAGACAGGAACTTATCGGAAAATCGAAACGTAGTTGTCCCGAATCACGAATGGCGTTCGTCAATACAGTGAACGCGGTCGATGGAGGCCGCAAGAGTTAACAATTGTCCTCATGTTAGGAGTATTCAAAATGGCTAAGTTTCTCTTCGTTTATCGCAATGATTCGGAGCGACCTTGCGAGCAGCCGTCGCCAGAGGAAATGCAGACGATAATGGCGAAATGGGGCGAATGGTTTCAGCAAGTTGGCGAGGGGATCGTCAACGGCGGTGATGCACTGATGCCAACCGGCAAGACTGTCCGTGGCAGCACGGTCACCGACGGGCCTCTCATTGAAGCCAAAGAGTTGGTCGGAGGTTTTTCGATCCTTCAAGCCGACACTTACGATCAAGCGGTCGAATACGCCAAGACTTGCCCGATCATCGAGAATGGCGGTTCGGTTGAAGTTCGTGAGTTGGCGGGCTTCGATGAAAAGGGTGGCTAGTCATCTTGCGGAGATTGCGTTCAATGAACGAAGCGTCGGATCGATCTGGCGGAAGTATGGTGGCGGCTGCGGACGAAGAATTAACTTCGTCCGAGCCGCGTCAGTTAGTGGATCACTTCTTTCGGCATGAATACGCCAAACTGGTTGCGACGTTGACTCGCAAATTCGGTGTGCGGCATTGGGAACTGGTCGAAGATGTCGTTCAATCCGCACTGGAGCGGGCGCTCAATTCGTGGTCGCTGCGCGGGGTTCCAGAGAATCCAACGGCTTGGTTACACCGAGTTGCTTCGAATCTTGCGCTGGATACACTGCGTCGCGACTCCCGCTGGTACGAACTTGATTCGAGAGCCGACATCGCCTCGAAGCGCTCGAGTGTAGACTCAGACGCTGACGAGCTACAGCTTCAGGATGACATGTTGCGGATGTTCTTCGTTTGTTGTGACCCTGAAGTGCCCGCCGAATCGCAAGTCGCACTCGCCCTGAAGACCCTCTGCGGTTTTGGGAATCTTGAGATCGCACGAGCTTTATTAGCAACTGAGGTCAGCGTGGCTAAACGTGTGACCCGGGCGAAACAGAAGCTGCGTGAATCGGGTGTCGAGCCGGCAGATTTAACGCCCGACTCGCTGTCAGAACGACTTCCTGATGTGCAAGCCGTCGTATACCTGCTGTTCAACGAAGGCTACAGCTCGTCGATCGCCGACAAACTAATTCGCGAAGAGCTCTGCGAAGAGGCGGTACGGCTGGCGTTAGTGCTCGCAGAGCATCCTCAAACACGCGGCCCGCGTTCGGCAGCGCTTTTGGCGTTGCTGCTATTTCACGCCGCCCGCCTCGACGCCCGAATCGATAAGAGTGGCGCAATGCTCCTCCTGAAGGAACAGGATCGTAGCTTGTGGGATCATCGATTGTTGCTAGAAGCGTTTCGGTGGTTTCGACTTGCGACGTCGGGTGACGATGTTACTCGATACCATGCGGAAGCTTGGATCGCGGCCGAACATTGCCGAGCCGCCAGTATAAGCGAGACGAACTGGGAACGAATCGCCGCCGGCTACGATGTGCTGTGCTCGCTCGAATCGTCGCCCGTTCATGAGCTAAGCCGAGCCATCGCCATCGGTCATCGCGACGGGCCTGAGGCTGGACTCGAAGCGTTCTCAGCCATCAAGTCTGACAAACTCAAGAAGGATTACTACCTTTGGCACGCTACTCGCGCAGAACTAATGCGACAAACTGGCGATATCGAAACGGCGAAAACGTCGCTCCGGCAAGCCTGGAAGTTAGCCCCGACGAACGCCGAAAAGGAACTCATTTGTCGCAAACTCGATGAGCTGTCTTTGCCAGAGTGATCAATTTGGCGACTGGCTCTTCTTTGTGCCGTAGTTCGCCCCAGTGCCACGATCAACATCAATCATGAAGCGATCGTGTTGTCTTCGCTGGCACTGGTTGTACTCGTCGACTGAAGACTCTCCGCGATCTACGCCCGACTGAGATTCCATCTCTCTCTGGATGAAAGCCGAAAGCTGGACGAAATAGAACTGCGATTCACACCCTTCGATTCACGTGGCCGTCGGTGGACCTAGTATCTCAGGATAGGCGTTGAGGAACGACTCGTCGCGTTGCTCCATGAACACAACATCGCGTTGGCTGTCGTCAATCCGCGGCGCGTGCGTGACTTCGCGGACGGCATCGGCCGAGATGCCAAGACCGATCCCATTGATGCCCAGGTACTAGCCTTCTACGGGAAGGTCGTTAAGCCGAATGCCCAGGTCGCCAAATCGATAGAAGAGAAAAAGCTCCGAGCGCTCGTCGAACGTCGCAAGCAATTACTGGGCTTGGTCGACGCATTATTTTGAACCGATGAAGAAGTACTTTGGCGGGAGCGAATTCTCATGAAGAAGATGATTCTTGGAATCGTGATTGCGTCTGTCGTGCTCTATATGTGGGGTTTCGTTTATTGGGGACTTGGCCCCTACCCAACGATGATCTGGAAGCACGCGCCCGACGACGCTGCCGCTGGTCAAGCGTTGTTGGCCCACTTCCCAGAGAACGGAACGTACTTCGTGCCAGGAGCTGGCCACGATCAAGCAACTGCAGAAGGGCTGTTCGATAAAGGGCCGGTGGCGATGGTCCATATGATTGCGGCCAATGGTAGACCCATGATGG
The DNA here is from genome assembly GCA_014381825.1 of Planctomycetota bacterium. Lineage (GTDB taxonomy): Bacteria > Planctomycetota > Planctomycetia > Pirellulales > Pirellulaceae. The sequence goes on along the minus strand of JACNKX010000129.1, from coordinate 62,886 downwards.
ACCCATCGATCATGGTCGGTGGTTTTCTCTTGAACGTAGTCGTGATCGGACTGATCTGTATCTTGATGTCTCAGGTGCGGGCAGCTCTGCCAACTTATGTTGATCGTGTGAAGTTCATTGCTTTGGCGGGAGTCACTGCTTCCGTTCTCATCGATTGTGGTGATATAGTTTGGTGGCAGATTGACTGGTCTTGGAAGCTGTACAACGCTCTTTATCACGTCTCGGCGTGGGTAATCACAGGATTGATTTTGGCAAAGTTCATCGAGTCAGCGAAGAACTGATTTCAAAGTGACCAGCATGAACCAGCTCAAGCCATCGGAGCCCAGTCGCCGCTGGGTCAACATTTTACGGTGGATAAGCGTTGTGCCAGCCGCGATGGTTTCCAGCTGGTTGTTTGCTGGTGTTTTCGACTTTCTGCTCTCGCGTATCGGTGTCGATCTGCGGGGGCCAGCATATCCTGCCTTTGTCTTTCCGTTCGTACAATTACTTCCGAGTGGTCTTGCGTTCTCACTCGTTGGCGCATTAATGGCGTCGCGATCGCGAGTCACGACGGCAATTATTCTCGCGGCCATCTGCATTCTGCTTTCCCTGCTACAACACGTCATAGGCCAATCAACACCTGGACTCACGAACTACATGCACGCCACCGGCGAGTCACTCGGCGCTTTAGTCGGTGTTTTGTATTGGGTTTGGCAAACTCGGAAGCCTGCCGGCTGATTGGCTTATTCCAGAGCCGATCAGTCGTCCAGTCGTTTCACCATAAACATCGCCCCCGCAAGTTGACAGTGCGTGTACGGTGTCGTCTCGGTGAAGCCAAGTGATTGGTACAGCGAGATCGCGGCGACCATCTCCGCGGCTGTATCGAGGCCCATGACTGTATAACCGATCGCTCTGGCTTCATCGAGCGCGGCTCTAGCCAGCACTCTTCCCAGACCCAAGCCTCGGGAATCACCATCTACCCGCAGCCGTTTCATTTCACATTCCGAATGGTTGAGTGGGCGAATGGCGATGCACCCTACGGGTTGAGTTTTGTGATCGAGTCGGAAGCGGAAATCGGCAGCGGGCACAGATCCGGCGCGACGAAGTCGCGTTTGGCTTCAAGCGTCATTAGCCGTTCTTTGGAATAGTACTGCTGCAAGGCGAATTTCGTTAACAGCTCGGGGTGGGCTTCGCAAAATTCAATCGAAGAGTTATGCGGGCCCGTCTGCACCGTTGCGGAAAAGACGATTTGCATGAATGCGACAGTAATGGTTTCGTGATAACCTCGGTCAGTTGCTTCGGGAGTCTTGGTCGCCTTGTTGTATGCCTTGATGCTTGTTCGCACCTGTCTAATTGCAGTTGGTAAATCAGATCGCGAGGCATATAGAAACGCAGCTCGGACATGAGCCTGATGCGTCCATTGCTCGCGTGGCAACGCGCAACTCTCGAAAGCGGCGAGGAACTCGGCGTCAGTCATTGTGTCTCCCCCGATTCCGCGAGCCTGTTAAGAAATCGGTCGAATCGCGCTAAGCCAGCTTCAAGGTCTGACCGGCCCAGCCCAATTCGCAACAATCGATCAGACATGCCGAGCGGCTTGCCTGGTACAAGAAAAACCCGTTCCTCGTCGAGCATCCGCTCGCAGAGCTCCGTACTGGTCATCGCCGTTCGCTGCTCGACCACTGCCATCGTGCCTGCTTTAGGTCGAAACAGCCGCAGCGTGTCGCTATGCGATTCGACGAACGATTCGAGACGTTTGAGGTTGGCAGCAATCAACGCCAGATTGCGTGCAAGTACATCGTCTTTGCGTTCTAACGCGCGACAGGCAAGCCATTGGCAGGGTGTGTTCGTCATCTCGGCCGTGTAATAGCGATACTCCTTGGCGGCCTGACGAATGTCTTCACGTTGCGTTGCCATCCAACCAATTCGGAGCCCGCCCAGACCAAACGGTTTGGACATGCCTGATATGGAGACACCCTTATCGTACAAATCGCAGACGGCTGGCAACGTTGCTTGTGGTGGAAGTTCTAGCAAGCGGAATACCTCGTCGCTGAACAGAATGGCATCGACCGAATTGGCGATGTCGACGATTTGTCGTAGTGCGCGTTCCGAAATCATCTGCCCCGTCGGATTATGCGGAAAGTTGATGATGATCGCCTTGGTCGATGAGCTGCAGACGGCAGCAAGAGAGGCCACATCGAACTCGCAAGATAACTCGTCCGTCGGTTGCCACTCTTTGATTTCACAACCGATCTGTCGTGCGATTGCGTGAAGCGTGTGAAACAACGGCGACTGAACGACAACTTGATTGCCGGCTTCGAGCGTCGCTTGCATGAACGTATAGATCGCCTCACTCGGACCATTGAAAGTCAGCACATTCGCCGGCTCAATCGACTCGTATTGCCGGGCGATCGCACGTTGTAACTCCGGCAATCCATCGAACGGCCCGTAGCCAAGTGGTATCTCGGCGAATGCTTTCAACTCGGCATTATCGAGAACGTCTGCAGCGCATTGAATTTCGCACGCCGAGTGGCTCAGCGAGAGATCGAATCGGCCTTCGGCGACCGCGAACCAGTGATCGAGTTCAAACCGTGGAAGCTTCATCTGGATATTTCACCTGGGTTGTTCTTGACATGTGAAGCGGGTCGGCGATTTGGTCCACGAGTCGCCTCAATCTTGTCGCGAAACCGCGGCGCGACTCGCGAACCATGAGAAGTCGAACGGAACTTCTGGAACGTTCATCGCGGCTCCGTTCTACTGCTGAGCGTCTACGGAATCGCTGCCCCAAACTTTGCGGTTATAGCTTGCTGACTCACCGCGAGGAATCGTAATCGTTTCCCATTCATCACCGGCTAAAATGCGAGCGATCATCATGATTTGCCCGATGTGATATCCGCAATGAGCTAACGAACGGTGAAGCGCCAATGGAACGGAATGCGACTCGCCTCGGATTGTCACTTCCTTTGACAAGTCTTCCGATTGGAGACTTTCGAGAGTCGCAAACAGACAATTCCATCCCTCTTCCCAGTGCGCCAGCAACGCTTCGCGGTTTGCAAAGGAATCCACAAACTCGTCATCGCGATCCCGCCAAAGCTTCTCGCCGTCAGTCGTCAAGAAGTCGGTCCAACGCGAGCGCAGATTCCCTGCGATGTGCTTCATGATCACAGCGATGCTGTTTGTATTCGCATCGAGAGATACGTGAAGTTTGTCATCCGGCAATTGGCGCACCGCTTTGTCCGCGAATTCCTTGTTCGCTTGAAACGAAGCAATGACGCTTTCGATAACGGCGACTTTGATGTCTTGCGGCGGCGAGTTTTCTGGCCGTTCGTTGATCATTCTGTAACTCCCGATAGATTCGCAACACTTTTTGGCAACTCGATTCCGTCACTCAGCTTTGGGTCGGCTTCCGGTTTGCCGTACGACTGTCGTAGGGGGATCACTCCGGCCCAGATCGGCAAAGCATAATCCTCCTCCTCGTCGTTGGGTGGCCCCGTTCTGATCTTGGCCGACGCACTCTCGATTGTCATGCGAAGAACGGTCGTCGCTTTCAACTCCTTCTCGTTCGGCAGACGCGACTCGTCCCAACGGCCTTTCAACACTTGTTCGGAGATGACGAACAAGCCTCGATCCTTCTCGTCATCCATCGCTTCGACCGCTGTGCCAAAGAGGACGACCGAGCGATAGTTCATCGAATGATGGTACGCGGACCGTGCCAGTACAAGCCCGTCGACGTGAGTCACTGTCAAACAGACCGGAACCCCAGTGACAAGATTCTTAACCATCCGACTGGCTGTGGAACCGTGCAGATAGACGTTGTCGTTCTCACGGCCGTAAAGCGTCGGTATTACAAACGGTTGTTCATCGACAACGAATCCAACGTGACATAAAAAGCCAGCGTCGAGAACGCGATAGATCGTCTCGCGGTCGTAGTGACCTCGCTGCGGGGATCGCTTGACTTGGTTGCGATCAGTTTTATCAAATGTCATGTAGCTTGGCGTTACTTGCAGCGTGGAAATGTGGGAACACTAATCGGCACTAATTAACGCTAATTGTAGAGCCGTTACCGGACCGTGTCTTATCAGTGTTGATGAGCGATTATCAGTGTTCCTACCTCGATTGTTTCAGGAACGAAAGAGCACCAGAACGATCGTTACGGCAAACGACAACCTACGTCCGAAACCTCGCCTTTCAGAAATGTGACAGCTTGCCCACCCAGGATGACTCGCTCGCCGTTCACTTTGACTTGGACGACTCCACCACGTACGGAGGCTTGGAACGCCGTCATTTCTGTTTTTCCAAGTTGATCGCCCCAGTAGGGCGCAAGCACACAATGGGCGGAACCCGTAACCGGATCTTCGTTGACACCAACGCCAGGAGCAAAAAAGCGAGATACAAAGTCGAACCGCGTATCGCTCGACGTACTCGTAACGATGACGCCTCGCATCGAAAGCTGTCGCAGTTTTGTGAAGTCAGGATTTAGCGAGCGAACGACTTGCTCGGAATCAACAACAACGAACTTGTCGAACTTTGATCGGCCAATGAATGTAGGCGTCACGCCTAATGCCTCCAAGAGTCCAATTGGTGGAGAGACTTCCTCGACACGTAGGGCCGGGAAATCTAGCTCGATGAACTCGCCAGCGTTTCTACAAGTCAGCACGCCACTCTTCGAATGAAAGCGAATCGGCTCACTCGCGTTCACAACCTCTTCATTCCAGAGGGCGTGAGCCGCCGCTAGCGTAGCGTGACCACACAACTCAACTTCAATCGCCGGCGTGAACCAACGCAGCTCGAAGCCATTCGCGAGCGGGCGAACGAACGCTGTTTCCGATAGGTTCATTTCGGCTGCGACAGACTGCATCCAGTCGCCGTCTCGCTCCTCTCCGAGCAAGCAAACGGCCGCCTGATTGCCGGCAAACGGGCGATTCGTAAAGGCATCAACAATGAGCAGTTTCATGTGGACCTCATTAAACCAAAGAACGAGACATCGTACGACTTGCCGTCGCGGAAGACGTGGCTGCGGAGCGTTCCTTCTAACTCAAAACCGGCCTTTTTCAGAACACGCGCAGAGGCTGGATTGGACGTGAGGGCCCGAGCGTAGATCCGGCGCAGCTCGTATTCTTCGAACGCGAATCCGCAAAGGCGACCAACTACTTCAGTCACGATGCCTCGACCCCAGTACGGCTTGGCAAGCCAGTAGCCGATCTCCGCTTTCTCGCGTCGGCCGATGCCAACGAGGCCCGTTGCTCCGATCAACTCGCCGCTGTTCGTGCGAATTGCCCAGTTGCGGCAGTGATCGTGATCGAGCGTTTCCTGAGCGACTTTCGAGAGCCATTGCTCGGCGTCGATGTCCGCGTACGGATAGGGCATCGACACCATGTTTTCGCGAAAGGCATTGGTCTCGTTCAGGTGCTTGAGATAGGCAGGCCGATCATCCAATGAAATCTGCGATAGAGTGATGTCGTTGTTGACTTGAATTGTCGGAACGGGATCAACAATCGAACTGGAATCGGTGCGTAAGGGTTTGCCAAGACTTGCCCGATCCTCAATGGCATAACCACAGCGGCCATAAAACTCGATGACTTCTGAATTCGATCCCCGTACTTGCAGATTGACTTTTGGACACCGGCGGGCCAGGAGACCGTTCTCGGCTTCGACGAGCATCTTGCGGCCAATACCTTGTCGCCGACAGCGGGATGAAACGGCCATCGAGTAAATCCATCCTCGAATTCCGTCATAGCCGGCAATGACCGTCGCTACGATTTGGCCATCCTTCTCGCCAACAAAGAACAGCTTGTCGTTGTGTTGCCTCTTGCGACAGATGATTTGTCTCGGGTCGTTCCAAGGTTGAGAACTTGGCAGCTCTTCTTCCCACAGCGAAGTCACAGCATCCGTATCAGACGCCTGAAACTGGCGGACAACGAGTTCGTCGGTCATCTACTCTCCAATAGTCGTCGGAGTGGCGGCGTGAAGCGTACGGGAAGAAGATTGTCACACGGACGCAGGACACCCAACGGTGAGATTGGTTCACTTTGGAGAGACGTCTTAATTGGGAAACCCTAGGGCTCGCTCATTTCAAATCCGCGCGTCTGGATCGGTGGTCATTTCGTGTGCTGGACTGTCGCCGGTGTTTACCGTGCCTTCACGGACGAGGACCATGACATGGCACTCTGATTCCGCGAACGGTTTATGTTCGATGCCTTTCGGAACGACGAGCATCTCGCCTCTGTTCAACATGACGGCACCACCGCGAAAGTCGATCCGCAACTGGCCTTCGAGGATCATAAACGCCTCGTCGGTGTCTGGGTGCGAGTGCCAGACGAAATCGCCTTCCAGTTTGGCCAGCTTGAAATGAAAGCCGTCCATCTCGGCGATGATTTTTGGCGACCACTGCTCAGAAAAGAGAGCGAACTTGTCTTTTAGGTTGATCACGGTTGGGGTCGGCATTGTCTTCCTCCTTGGTTTAACAAGTCTGCTGATTCCGGATCCAGAGGATCTGGCCAATGTGGTGCTGGCCATGGATGGTAGTTCAGTGCAGTCCGTGTAAGACTGGATCGGTTCAAACGAGCTCGCTGGATTGTCCGGAGGAAGTGATGTTATCGAGTGAACTTCATTGATGTAGTTCGTGTCGCCAAAATCGTGAGCTGCCGCATCGGTGACACGACACGTAGCTGGAAAGTTCGCGTTGGCATCGTTGGCCTTTAGTCGCAATTGCGGCATTGCCTTGAAAGTGAATGACCTGGAAAACCATCAATCTTATAAGGAGGATTGTCATGCAAGCCGTCGCGCTGATACAGCGGTTGCACCAACACCGGCAGTGGGTAAACACGCAGTTGCTTGAAGCCGCCAGACAGCTGCTCGATCAGCAGTTGCGCCAGCCCTTGGAGATCGGCCAAGGTTCGATCTGGAAAACTCTAACACACTTACTGGCTGCCGAGTATGTTTGGCTGGAAGCGTTGCTTGGCAACGAAGACCCTCTTCTTCCAGGTGACGTGCGGGGAAAGCTGCCGGGAAATCAGGACGGAGAACTTGCTATTGCGTCGCTCGACGAGTTGGCATCAAAGTGGGGAGCACTCGACCGGCGGTGGAACGAATATCTCTCCCATCTCGCTAGCGAATCACTCGATGAAGTCGTGTATAAAGTCAGTACGAGTTCAGGGCCGGGCAAGCCTCACGGCACGAGACGCGTAGATGTGCTGCTTCACGTTTGTACTCACGCTCAATATACGACTGCTCAACTCGTCAACATGCTTCGACAGCAAGGGCACAAACATCTGCCCGATGCGATGCTGATCACGTTGGCTCGTCAGGAAATGGCAGGCAGTCCTCCTTAGCCGTTGCTGCCGGGCGGCTCTACGTGCGCGCCAAGTAACTTTCGATTCAGAGTGCCGCCACTGAAAAGTAATTCGTCTAACGCTCGGTCGATGTCCTCAATCTCGATTGCAGGCGAATCGTCGCGTTCCAGGTGGAATTGCATCGCGCGACGCATCAGTTCCTTGATGAACGCGGCGCTGACTTTGTCGGTGCGCTTGACGGTCGTCTCTACGACATCATTCTTGATTTGAATGCCGTGAGAGTAAAGGCGGACTAGCTTTCCACGTCCCTCAGCGTCGGGCAGCGGAAACTCAATCGCTTGATCGACTCGACCGGGCCGCGATGCGAGAGCGGCTTCAAGCGTTTCCGGTCGGTTCGTCGTGAGAACGAAGAGAATGTCGGCGTCAGCTTGCAGACCGTCCATCTCATTCAGCAACTTGTTGAGTAGGACTTCTTCGCAAGCGCTTTCCATGTGTGTTCTGTCGCGTGCAATCAGGTCGACGTCTTCGAGGACGACGACGCTCGGTTGAAGTAGTCTCGCCAAAGTCATGTACTCTCCAAGCAGTCCGACCTGTTCAGCAGAAACGAGCAAAGTCGTGTGGCCCTCCAAAGCACCCGCCAAATAGTGAATCGTATGCGTCTTACCCGTACCGGGCGGTCCGTAGAAGAGGAGACCTTTCTTTGTAGATATCCCCAGCTCGTTGAGACGCTGGCGTTGTCCGACGAATTGAATGACATTGCGTTCGAGTAGATCGAGCGTGGTACGTGGCAGAATCACCTGTTCTCGTGCAACAGTCTTCAGCTTATGCACCGAGATGCCCGTCGAGACGCCCGAGTAATGTTCGTTCACTCGGAGCGAAAGAATCTTGCCGCGATAGCAAGTCGACTCGAAGACCGCATTCTCCAAGTGTTTAAAGAATGTATTCGAGATCGCCGTGCCCGGCTCATCATTGATCGTCGCCATCTGAAAGCGAAGTCCGCCTTCGCGACCGAATCGACTTGGTGGCTCAAGGAACAAGGCGAACCGATGACCGCCTTGTTCGAGCAGCCAAAGACCAAGCTTGAGACACTTGACCGTGTCCGCTTCTCCGATATCGATTTCCTCATACTGCGGCGGCACCGACAGCGCCGGATCGTTGCGATCGGGAATCAGAAGCTCCGAAAACGGCATGCCATCGAAACTATGCTGTTTCCGTACACCGCAAAAGTGAAGGAGATTCGCCTGTTCCGCGATCAATTTGTCGATTGCGCGTTGCAAGTCGGCACGAACGCGGTCTGGAAAGCGACGCTCCGTGATCGTGATGTCATCCAGCGGTGACGGTGCGAAATGCTTCTCAAGTATCTGCCAAATCGGCTTCTTTCGTTGCGTCATATTCCCACTTTCGGTTTGGTTTCCGGGGTCCAATTCCGCCACTCTGATGAAGTCTTGCTCCGCTTCATCCGATTTGCCCACAGCATCGAGCAGCTTTGCTCGGCGTTTGTAGGCTTTTTGAAATGTCGGTTCGATACGAATCGCGTGAGTCAAGTCGTCGATGGCATTTTGTAACTGGTCTTGTTTGTCCCACGCTCGCGCGCGGTAGTAGTATGCTCCGGCATCACTTGGATCGAATTGAATCGCTTTGTCATAGTCGGCGATGGATACCTCGTGATCTTCTAGTCGATCGTAGGCCCTACCGCGATTCATATAGGCATTCGCGTATTCAGGAGCCAAACGGATGGATTCGCCACAATCAGCGATGGCTGCTTCATAGTCATTGAGTTTGTAATGTAAGCAGCCACGGCAATTGTACGACCACGAATCCTTCGGATTGAGCTGAAGTGCGCGATCGTAATCAGCAATCGCGGCATCGTGTTGCTCCAAATTGGCGAACGCCGATCCCCGCATCGAAAAGGCCCACGCGGATTGCAATTCTGAATCAATGCACACAGAGAATGCCGCGATGGATTCTTCGAATCGCTGCAGGTCGAGCAAGCAACGTGCTCGACCAAGGATTGCTCCTTCCAAGGACGAATCGAGTCGCAACGCCTCGTTGAAATCTGCGAGTGCTCGCTCACGATCGCCTTGCATTTGAAACGCGGTTCCGCGATTGCAGTACGCTTTTGCAAAAGCGGGATCAACCCGTAGTGCTTCGTTCAAAGCAAGGAATGCTTCCTCGACGTCTCCTCGCTGTAACAGGACGGAGCCGCGACCGTTGTGCGGGCTGGCTAAGTCGGGAGCAAGCACTGCGGCTTCGTCGAACTTCGTCATCGCCTGGTCGAACTCAGCCGCTTCGACGAGCGCGATGCCTTCAGTATATAAGAGTTGTGCTTGAGCTGTTCGCGCGTCGGCTTCGTCGCTCATGGCATCTCCTTCATTCGTACTCGCACGAGCAAGTCGTTCAGGGCAGCCTTCTCACGCGGGACTTCCGGTAGCTTCGATACTTGCGAAGCGGATTCCAACTCGCGAGTGAGCCGTTCATATTCGGCTTCGTAAAAGGTCATATCGGCATCCGGTAGCCCGCCTTTCTCTGGTTCAGCCGACTTGCGATCGATCAATTCGTCGATGAAGGGTAAGCGTGCCGCTTCGTTTAGTACTCGCAGATTGGCCTCAATCTTCCCTGTTTGCATTAGGTGAATCCCGGTCAGTAAGACCCGAAAGACATAGAGCAACGGCTTTACGCGTGGTGGTTCCTTTTGAAACAGCTTCCACTGCGTCGCGGCAAACCCTAGATAATGATGGGCGTGGTGCTTCGTGATACAGTTGACAGCAATCTGTTTGAGTTCTTCGTGTTCGGGCGACGTATGCACGACGAGGGGTGAGAAGACCTGTTCAAGCACGTAGCCATTCTTCTTCAGCATCAGACCGAAGAACTTCTTGACGTCGTGAGTCACCAGATCGATTTCGAGCCCGTCCTCGATGCAGGATTTGTCGACGGTCTCATCAGCGAGGTCCAAACCGATGACGTGAGTCAACGGCAACAAATGGACGCCACGAAGATCAATGTCCGAGTCGGGCGATGGGAAGCCGTACAGGTGTGCGCCACTGATCGTTGCGAACAGCAATGGGTACGGGTGCCGTTCCACCTGTTTGGTCAAGAGTTCGTAGTCGATCATGGCAGCGAATCCTTTAGTGCCAGTCGCCTCGCCTTAATGAGAAAAGCGTTTGCTCGCTCATAGTCAGGCCGCTCGGGAAGTTCGGTGCTGCTGAAAGCTGCGTCGAACTGCTCGTGCAATCGTAAACGCCACGCTTCCACGTCGCCCCAGGGCATTTGACCTGCTTTGATAGCCAAGAGTGATTCGCGATGCTCGCCGACTTGTACCGGCACGAAGCCGTCACGCAGCACCGAGATGCCGGACAGCAGCAGTCGGATTAAATGCATAACATGCTTCCACTTCACTTGCCCCTGGTTGCGAATATCGGTCTGCATCTTTTTGAACTGTGACATCACGTAACCGTTATATGTTTGGTACACAACGCGAGACAGAAAGATGTCTTTCATCCCGATAAGCTCTTGCGCCAACGGCGTCGCGGTTTCAACGATGGGAGTATAGAGGCACTCCAACACGTTTGGGTTCGCCTTCAACGCCAACGTCACGAACTTCTGAACTTCCCAATAAGCTTCTTGAGTCGCGTCGCTTTCAAGTTGTTCTGGCACTCCGTACAGGGACCAATGCAGATTCGCCGGAGGCAAATACACTCCACGACGATCAACGTCGGAGTTCTCGTCGTCCAAGCCATACGCCTGCGATCCAATCACGCAGCGAAAGATGACGCGGTCAAGCAACCCATGGTTAGAAAGAACTTGATCCTGATCGTTAATGACCCCTTCCTTAAATTCAGCCAATTGCACGAACTGGTCGTGTTGCAAGGCCGATTCGAATCCGTCTACGAAGCGAATGCGATATGAATGCGATCGATCGACCGGAGATCGAACGATGACGCCGACCGCTCCCGACGGATGAATGCTTTGTCCATGCGAGCCCTGCACGGGTTTCCGCGTCACGACTTGCGTTCCGACCGAATAGATCAAATTCGAGCTGTTATGAACACGTTCTTTCATCGGTCTTCTCGAAATATCGCATGCCTACACCAGGTTGTCATACTCATAAAAGACAGCAAGCCAGATGGTTGGTTCATCCGGCGTTGTCCATTCGACGCGATGCTTCTGGTGAGCTGGAATGTTTACGAAGGCGCCAGGCGATAGCTCGACAAGCTCGTTCTCGAATTGCAAACGCGCGGCTCCCTGCAGCACAACGACCCATTCGTGTTCATCTTGGTCGTACCAGAAATCCTCGGGCGACGCCTGACCGCGCGAAACGATACGCTCAATTCGAATCGATTTGGCGCTGATGAGAGTCTCCTTCAGCTCTTCTTGCAGCGTTTCGGGAATCTCGGAGAACAGATTGTTCATATCAGTCGTTTTCTTGATCGTAGCCACCACTCTCCGAGTGATGAGCCCACAACATTAGATTCGAATCGTGTGAGCTGGCTTTGTTTTCCGAACGGCCGCTACGGCGCTCATCACTCGGAGAGTGATGGCCACATTTTGAACCTCTCATTGACGTTGTGACGCAAGCCATGTCGCCAGCTCTTTCAAATCCACCGCGTCCATCCCGAGTACGATCTCTTCGCGATGACTGGGATGAACGGCGAGTATGTGATCGGCGTGAAACAAGATCACATCTCCTTCATTCACGCCGTGCAGCCTGGTCTCGTAAAGTGGATTGTCGACTCGAGCTGCGAAGTAATCGCCGTTGCGCTGAGTTACCTGTACCCAAAAATCCTCGCCCCAGCCGCGCGACGGCACATCCCGTTTGGGCAGTTCGACGAACGTTGCCGGATGATCATGACTGAGGATTGGCTTGGTCGCTTCGCCATTGCAGACAGGGCACATGCACTTGATGGGTGCATCTTTATGGACGGAGAACCGTGGTGAATCGATTCGCACTTCAACAAAATGACCGACGTTTACGTGTTTCTTCAAGACGTCGTGCGGAATCTGAAAGCGATCGCCGTTTTCTGCATGCATCGCGACACCATCGACCAGCTCGTAACCGTTGTCGAAATGCTGTTGCTCGAGTCGTTGCTGTAAAGGTTGCTTGGGCATGCGTGGTGCGATAGCGATTGACGGGGCGATGGTCAGATCGTGGATAGCATATCAAATTGTGGGCATCTCAACGCCACCCGATGCGTGGCAACTCACCCTTCTAGAATCTGGCTACTGACAGCGCAATAGAGTGGCGAAACCGGTTCGCCTTCGGAGGAAAGGCAATAAAAGTTAATCGAGATCGCACTTTTCTGTACACAAATCGTGTTTGCGATTCGGTTACCTGAGTGACAATGTTGGTTTGACGGCACATGACACGAGGCTAGACCGCTTGCCATGAATGAATCGCAAGAAGCGTATGACCGAATCCTGCGTCCGATCGAGGATCGCATGATCCAGTCGATATGGAGAATCGTCCGAAACTCGCAGGATGCGGAAGATGCTCTGCAAAATGCGCTGGTGACGATCTGGAAACGGTGGGATCGCGTGACTCAGCATCCCTGTCCCGAGGCATTGGTGTTAAAGATGTGCGCCGATGCCGCCTACGACCTGACGCGCCGCAAAGTGCGGGACCGAAAGAGGAACGAACCAGCCGATGCCGCCGAAGAGCCAGCAGACAAAGCGACATCGCCTACAGAAGGTGCCATCAACGAGGAATTGCATTTCGAGGTCACCACCGCCATCCATCGTCTGCCTCGTCAGCAAGCCATCGCTGTACTGATGCGAGTGATTCAAGGGCAGTCGTATCAGGATGTTGCAACGGCTTTGGAATGCAGTGAAGCGACTGCACGAACTCACGTTGCGCGAGGGCGCACTCGGCTACAGACATTTCTTTCACATTTAGATCCGACAAACGCAGTACGGAGTTAACGATGAATTCTCAAGAAGATCATGACGTCGATCGGCTGCTTCATGTGGTCATGGACGTTGATGTGCCCATCGACGTCGAACAGAAACTGCGTTCACAACTATCAGAGTTTCGGTCGCAGACAGTCCTCTCGGATAAATCGCCGACGCCTCGGCAAGGAATCTGGAGCCATCGAGCGTGGTCGGGTCTTGCCGCAACGGCAACTGTCGCGATCGTGCTGACTGCGATCGTCGCGTGGAGTTTACGACCGCGCACCAGCTTTGCGGACGTCGCGACCGCCGCTCTCAAGCTTCCTTGGATTCACGTCACGACAACTCATTCAAATGGCGAGTCGAATGAAACCTGGTACTCGCCGTCGAAAGGCATTTCTGCTTCGCGACACAAGGGATGGACCGAATATCACGATCATCAGTTGAAGGTCTACTATTCGTACGACATGAAAGAAGGAGTCTTGTATCGTGTTCCCGAAAGCTCGCCGCGCCGAATGAGCGAATCGATGACCGCGATTCTTCCTCTGTTGCTGCAAGACGAGCAGTTGGTCGACGCGCCTCTTGAACGAATGGAGTTTCTCGGCCCACTACGAGAAGAGATGAAGCTTGTCGAACAGACGCTGCGCCGTGTCGAAGACGGTGATCGACAATGGCTCGAATTCGACTTGAAGGTTCAGTTTCGGGAAGAGCCGATGCAGATGCTGTTTCGTGTTGATCCTGATACGAAGTTGCCCCAACTTTGTCGCTTTGAAGGCCGTTGGGAAGGCAAGGAGATGGTCAGCGAGAAGCGATTTGATTATCCCGAGAAGGGGCCGGCAGATGTGTACGAGCTTGGTGTGCCCGAGACCGCCAAACTTGTGGATCGCGTTCCGTCAGAAGATATCGAACGGATTCTGAAGACGATACGTGTCGGTCGAGATCGAATGGACAACTATCGGGCGATTGTTATAACGCACAGGCCGAACCAGAAGTGGTGGCTAGAGCGTCCACTGATCATGTATCGCAAAGGCGACAAGTTTCGGTCGGACCAGTCCTTTTCATCAGGCGAAGTTCGTAGTGTCGAAAGGCCGGCGGAAGACGAAGACATGACTGCTTGGTGGCAGCGGCGTGCAAATGACTTCAATTACTACCCAATGTACTTGGTCGAACCCGGTGCTGACGATCCGCTGGCTGTGCAAACGACTCATTTTGAACGCAGCTTCGTGACGGACAATGACGGTGCAACTCAAGTGAGAATTGATGGTGTAAAGAACTGGACTTCGCAGTCTGAACTCGGTGAACGCTTTCCTCCGTATTGGTCTCGTCGACCCGAATTCATCTGTCGTCCACCAATGGGCGTGCCCAATCAACATATGGAGCCCGTCTTGGAAATGAATCCAACGACTGGGCCACCTGACACGGTACTTCTACATGTGCGAGTGAGTGGCCGCAGGCCACAGGCAGCGCCTGACCCAAAGGACAAGCGGAAGATTCGGCAACCCGACGCCTTCCGCTTTTGGCTCCATCCGCTTCGAGATCATGCAATCACCCGTTGGGAAATGCTCGATACCGACGAGCACGGCGAAGAGATCGTGACGAGCAGTAAAGTGATCGAGAAAATGGAGAAGTCACCTCAAGGGATGTGGTACGGATCGCAAGTGCGAATTACCTCCAAGAACCCAAGCGGTGGTGAATCGGTTCAATTGGTGCGGATCTACGTCGATTTCGACGCCGAGGTGCCTGATTCGCTCTTTGAACCGCCGAAGGTCGGTCGCGTCTACTGAGCAAGGCAAGCAGTTTGTCCGTAACATCTCGCTCGCGTTTGCCTCGCGCAAGGGCGAGTTTCGTTCGAAGGGCTAAGACGTCTGTTTGAGAACCTTCCCTGGGTTCATCAAATCCTGCGGATCGAGTGTTGCTTTGATCTGCTGCATGACGTGAAATGCTTCGCCATGCTCGATCGGCAAAAAGTCAACCTTGCCGAGCCCGACTCCATGTTCACCGGTACAGGTCCCATCCATCGAAAGGGCTCGTTCGACGATGCGTCGATTCAGACGTTCGGCTTCCGCAAGTTCTTCAGGCCGTTCCGGATCGATCAAGAACAAGATGTGAAAGTTCCCATCGCCAACGTGGCCCAAGAGCGGTGATGGCAAGCTGCACTCATCCACCTCGCGCTTCGTTTCACGAATGCAATCCGCCAATCGTGAGACAGGGACACACACGTCCGTCGTCATCGATCGAGCGCCAGGCCGCAATGCGAGCATGGCGTAGTAAGCCTGATGTCGCGCATGCCACAGCCGCTCGCGATCTACCTCGTCGGTAGCCCATTGAAACGCGAGACCTCCGTGCTGTTGCGCGATCACCTCAACGGACGCCGCTTGCTCCGTGACACTCGCGGATGTGCCTTGAAACTCAAAGAACAAAGTAGGTGCGACTGAATAGTCTAGGTCCGAGTAGCGGTTGACGGCATCGATCGAAACTTCGTCCAGTAACTCCACACGAGCGACGGGAATTCCGGATTGGATGGTTTCGATGACCGTTCGAACAGCATTGTCGATCGAATCAAACGCGCAAATCGCGGTCGAAATGGCCTCCGGGCGACGGTAAAGCCTGACCGTAACCTCAGTAATGATTCCGAGCGTCCCCTCCGCTCCGACAAACAGCCGGGTGAGGTCATAACCAGCCGAAGACTTCCGAGCACGGCTTGCCGTTCGGATGATTCGCCCGTCCGCCAAGACGACCGTCAGACGTAGCACATTCTCACGCATCGCGCCGTACCGGACGGTGTTCGTTCCTGATGCGCGTGTCGAAGCCATCCCTCCTAACGTCGCTTCGCCGCCTGGATCGACCGAAAAGAACAAGGGAGTACCGTCGAGATGTTCGTTCAACTGGAATTGGGTTACACCGGCTTGGACATCAGCGTCCATGTCCTCACGGTTGATCGACAGAATCTGATTCATGCGACCTAAATCGATGCAGATTCCGCCATGAATCGCAACGACGCCACCTTCGACGGCGGACCCTTTACCAAACGGAACGATCGGTAACGCATGGCTCGCGCAAATTGCGACGATCTTGGCGACTTCTTCGGTACTTTCTGGATATGCCACCGCGTCTGGAGGGTGGGGCGCATGCGACGATTCGTCGCTGCCGTGTTTCTCGCGGATGATCGGATCGATTGTCAGTCGATCACCTAACAGCTCAATCAGCTCAGGCGGAATAGTGCGAGGATCGCTCACATCAAATTACCTTAAAATGTGGAGTGGGAACGCAGCAGCGATGTCGGACGGATGATAAGCTATCTGGCGCGGTTCGGTCTACGACTTGCATGAACCTTTTAGGGGTCTTTGTGTCTCCAGTACTCTGTTGGCGATTGATTCCCAGGTCGTGGAGAGTTTGCTCTATACTCCTTCGAGTTTCGTTCAGTCGGACGTTTGAAAGCTCCGCAAGATTCGTAGGATGTGTCGAGGTATGAGACGCACCATTCTTCGAGACCGTTCTTGGTGGGGCTCGCAGATTCGACCACACCCTCCGCTCACTTCCGTTACGCTCGCCCCCTGGATACTTCGATGTACATCCCTTCGAGTTTTGCTGAGACAGACGTCGGTCGGCTTCACGATTTCATCGAGAGTCATAGCTTCGCCACTTTGATCACAACCCAGGACGCTGGTTCGGTCGCGAGTCATCTTCCTCTGCTGCTTGATCGGGATGCGAGTAGCAGAGGCAAGCTGATCGGGCATATGGCGCGCGCGAATTCGCAATGGAAGGACGCTGACGGGGAGAGAGCGTTCGTGATCTTTCAGGGGCCGCATGCCTACATTTCACCGAGTTGGTATGAAGCGACAAACGTCGTTCCTACTTGGAACTACGTTGCCGTTCATGTGTATGGAACACTTCGTATCGTGTCGGATCACGAAGCGCTGCTTCAGACGCTCCGCGATACCGTCGAGATGTACGAAGGCGGCACGGCTCAATCATGGTCAATCGACCAGCCGGACGAAACATTTGTCGACGGATTGCTGGATTCGATCATCGGCTTCGAGATTGATATCACTTGCATCGAAGGCAAGTGGAAACTCAGCCAGAACCACACGCCCGAACGTCGTTTGCCGGTCATTGTTGCATTGCAAGAACGAGACAGCGCACAGTCACATTCGATCGCGGAGCTTATGTCGAAGGCTCTTCAGGAGAAGGCCGAATGAATCAGCAAGGAAAACCGGACAGTGACACTCGTTTAGTCTCGGATCGCTTTCCTCGATCGGCGAAGTATCATCCCGATTGGCTGATTGGCAGCGCGATGGGATCGAATACGTTGTGGTTGACCGAGTGGCTGACCGAAGTTGTCGATCTGAAGCCCGGGATGCGAGTCTTGGATCTTGGCTGCGGTCGCGTGGTGTCGTCGATCTTTTTGGCTCGTGAGTTCGACGTGCAAGTCTGGGCCACTGACTTGTGGATCAGTGCGTCGGAGAACACGCAGAGAATCAATGATGCTGGTTTGTCAGATTGTGTTTTCCCTTTCCACTGCGACGCTCGGGCATTACCATTCGCCAGAGAATTCTTCGATGCGATCGTCGTCATTGATTCATTCTCTTACTACGGTACGGATGACCTTTATTTGAACTATCTCGCGAATTTTGTAAAACCCGGCGGGCAGATTGGAATTGCCGGTGCGGGATTGATCGACGAATTCGAATCGCCACCCGAGCATCTCATTGAGATGTGGTCAGAGGATTTCTGGTGCTTGCATTCAGCGGCGTGGTGGAAGCGACATTGGGGCCGTACGAAGATCGTCGATGTTGAAGTTGCCGACACGATGGAAGACGGTTGGAAGCGTTGGGTCGAATGGCACGAGACGGCTCATCCAGACAACAAGGAGGAGATCGAGGGAGTCAAGGCCGACGAAGGGAGATGTCTTGGCTACATCCGCGCCGTCGGGCGCCGAAGTGACGACGCGACTCTCCAAGACTACTGCTGGCCCGATAATATGCGATCGTTTCCCGAGGCATACACGCAGTTTCCGCTACTGCGCGAGCAGTCGTAGTTGCATGATCGACCAATGAGAATTCAACCGTAGCGAAAGTCTTGGCGACTTTCGCTACGGCACTCATTAAACGACCCGACTTCCGCCCTACGCCAACAACTCTTCCACTGGATGATGCTCTTCGACACCAGTCAGTCGAAAGTTCAAACCGCGGAAGCGGAATGCCAGTTGACGATGATCGATGCCCAGGCAGTGAAGAATCGTGGCCTGGATGTCCGTCACGTGCACAGGGTGTTCGACGACGTTAAAGCCCAATTCGTCGGTTGCTCCGATGGAAACGCCGGAGCGAATTCCGCCGCCGGCGAACCACATCGTATAGGCTTGCGGGTGATGGTCGCGTCCTTTAGTGCGACCGAGCGCTACACTCGCTTCGACCATCGGCGTACGACCGAACTCGCCGCCCCAAACAACAAGCGTGTCGTCCAGCAAACCTGTTCGTTTCAGATCGTGAATTAATCCAGCCACGGCCTGATCGGTCAGTTTAGCTTGCTGCCGGACACCGCCTTCAACGTTGCTGTGATGATCCCAACCTGAATGATAGACCTGAATGAAACGCACACCCCTTTCGGCCATGCGACGAGCTAATAGACAATTATTTGCAAACGCTGCTTTCCCATCGCCTGGTTTGGCACCGTACAGATCCAACGTCTCCTGACTTTCTTGGGAAAACTCCATTAACTCCGGAGCTCGCGATTGCATTCGAAACGCCATCTCGTAAGCGTTGATACGTGTCGCGATTTCTGGATCGCCGACAACGTCCAATCGCTGTTCGTTCATCTTGCGAATCAGATCCAGCGAGTCGCGTTGCGCCTGTGTGTCAAACCCCTTCGGATTGGAGACATTCAGAATCGGATCGCCCTGGCCCCGAAATGGCACGCCTTGATGCGTCCCCGGCAAGAACCCGCTACTCCACATCGCCGCTCCACCGCTCAGACTCCCGCCGCTGTTCAGCACGACGAACGAAGGCAGATCATTCGCCTCACTCCCGATACCGTAACTCAACCAGGAACCCATACTCGGTCGTCCCGGAATCCCGCTGCCGGTGTTGACGAACAATTGAGCCGGCGAGTGGTTGAACAGATCGGTATGGACTGAACGAACGAATGCGATGTCATCGACGATGCTTGACAGATGCGGCAATACGTCAGAAATCTCTGCGCCGCATTCACCGTGCTTACTGAACTTGAAGCGAGGTCCAAGAACGGCGGCGTCAGGTTGGATGAAAGCATAGCGTTGCCCTTTGATGACCTCGGGCGGGATTGGCTTTCCTTCCAACTCGGTCAGCTTTGGTTTGTGATCGAACAACTCGAGTTGGCTTGGCGCTCCCGCCATGAACAGGTAGATGACGCGTTTTGCCTTCGCGGGAAAGTGTGTTGGTTTCGGAGCGGTCGGGTTCGAGGCATCGGCGAAGGCTTGTTGTGACAGTAAAGATGCGAGCGCGATTTTGCCGACACCAACTCCACAGTTCTGAAAGAAGTGGCGACGAGTCTTTGAACGTTGAACGTCGGAAGGTAAGTTTGGCATTCTCGTTCTCTACGCTGTAATCACAATGGCGAGCGGGGGACGTCAGTCCCCTGATTGCGCCACGTTGGGTTTGATCAGGGGACTGACGTTCCCCGCTCGCCTTGTCTATTACTGTTTCGTTATCGCTTCGTCCAAGTTCATCACGGCGCGGGCGACCATCACCCATGAAGCTCGTTCGGCTTGCTGGTCACCCTCTTGCGAACTAAGGATCGTCTTTGGCACCAAGTCGCCAGCTTCAAGTCTCTTCTGCTGCCCGTCTTGAAATTCCAGCAGCATCGCAAGTTCGTCATCGTGCGGCGGTCGAGTCAATACTCGCCGAAAAATCTCCGTCGCCCTTTCTTCCTTCGACGTTGGAAGTTCAACGTTCGATGTTCGACGTTCCGCCAGAGCGCGAGCCAGCTCGATATACATCTCGTCGTTCAGCAGCGTCAGCGCCTGCAACGGTGTGTTACTTCGATTGCGACGCGGCACACAGTTCTCGCCCGTTGGCCCGTCAAAGACAGTGTAGGCGGCGAACGGAGCGGTTCGTTTACTGAACGTGTACAACGAACGCCGATATCGATCTTCACCGCTCGATGCATTCCATTTCGCATTGCCGTAAGCCAAAGCAGCCACGCTCGCCGGCTGCGGCGGATAGACACTTGGTCCGAACATCTTCGCTGACAAACGGCCACTGGCCGCCAGCATCATGTCGCGCACCATTTCGGCGTCGACTCGATATCGCGGGCCGCGGGCCAGCAACCGATTCCCTGGATCGCGCGCGTACATGTCCTTTGCCACTTGAGATCTCTGACGATATGTGGCGCTGCTGACGATCAATCGATGCAGCCCCTTCATCGACCAACCACGCTCAACAAACTCAATCGCGAGCCAATCAAGAAGCTCTGGGTGTGTCGGCGGATCGGACTGAGTGCCGAAGTCACCGCTGGTGCGCATCAAACCTGCGCCAAAGAACGCTCGCCACGCTCGATTCGCCGTCACGCGAGCGGCGAGCGGATTAGAATCGCTTACCAACCACTGCGCAAACTCCAGCCGGTTCTTCGGCGGATTCTCAGTGAGCGAAGCGAAGACCGCAGGAATGGTGGGTTCCACCGTTTCTTTCGGACTCAAGTATTCACCGCGATGATGCCGGTGCGTCGGACGAGGATTATCGGCAGGTCGCTCTAACATCACCATCGCGATCGGAGCGGCGGGCAGTTTGCCTCGCAACTGGTCGATTGGCTTGCGGACGTCGGCAAGCAACGGCGTCACGCTGAGGAAGTACGATCGAACGGTTGCTGCTTCCTGCTCGGTCCAAGACGTCGCGTCGCGACCCAGCAATGATTCGACTTCGACAGGGGCCTCGGTGGCCTTGGCGGATTCATGGTCGGTCACTGAAAACCGAAAGCGACCAAGGCTGGCCGCAAAGTGTCGCTCGAACAGCAGCTCGATCATCAGCGTACCAGTCGGTTCGAGTGGTTTCGCAAAGTTAAGCACCAACTGGCTCGCTTGCCCTTCGCGACCTGAAGTTGACCAACCGGTTGAACCGTCGCTATCGAGGACGTTCGTCGCGCCGGCACTTCCGCTACCGATGCTGATCTTCCCGTAACTGTGCGAAGCCGAGTTAATCTCAACCGCTACGTCACCAACCGAAGCATCAACCTCGCTCAAAAAGAAATCGCCTTTGCGTCCCTCGTAGTAGCATCGTCCCGGTCCGCTCGACGGCAACCGTTCATCCGGCAATGCTTCCAGCCGTAACGCCGTGACAGGAAGTTCGAACGCCGCGAGATCGAAGGTCAACGTAAACACGTCGCGTTTTGTGATGTCACCCGTTGAGAGAATCGAGCCGTCATCAAGCAACTCCAATCGCGGTAAGTTCGTCTTCATCGTCGTCGGGCGAGCAATGGACCAGTCGATTGCCGTGGTTTGATTTTTCGTCAGCCATTCGTTGAATTGTCGCTCAAGATTCTTCGTGCGTCGCGTCTCCTCCGGCTCGTCACCTTCGGTCGGCGGAAAGTGACTCGGCAAACTCGCTTCCAGTTCCGCAATCTGCGATTCGAGTTCTTGCCGTTGCTTGAGTGTCGCCGGGTCCGGGATCAGCAGATCGGGTTCGTCGGCATTGTTCAACAGCCCCATGAGACTGTAGTAATCGGTGTGCGAGATCGGGTCGTACTTGTGCGTATGGCACTGAGCACAGCCGGTCGTCAACCCCATCCAAACCGTGCCCGTCGTCGCGACTCGATCGACCATCGCATAGAAGCGGTACTCCAGTGGGTCGATTCCACCTTCTTCATTCAGCATCGTGTTGCGATGAAAGCCGGTGGCAATTCGCTGATCGATCGTCGCGTTCGGTAGCATCTCGCCTGCGAGTTGTTCAATGGTGAATTGGTCGAACGGCATATCGTCATTCAACGCTTTAAGAACCCAGTCACGATACGGCCACATGGTGCGCGGACGATCTTTCTCGTAGCCATTCGTGTCGGAGTAGCGAGCCAAGTCGAGCCACAATCGCGCCCAGCGTTCGCCGTAGTGCTTTGACTTGAGCAACTGGTCGACCAAGTTGTCGTATGCCAACGGGTCCGGGTCGTTGACGAACGCGTCCGCTTCTTCCGGCGTTGGTGGCAAGCCGATCAAGTCGAGATACAGGCGACGAACGAGTGTATAGCGATCCGCTTCCTCGGAAGGCGATAGTTTCTCTACGTCGAGTCTGGCAAGAACAAACCGATCAATGTCGTTGCGAGCCCACGACGGATCGCTGATTGTCGGTGTTGCCGGACGTTTCGGGGGAACGAATGCCCAATGCTGCTCGTACTTCGCCCCTTCGCTGATCCAGCGGCGAAACTGCTCGCGCTGTTCGGTGCTAAGCGTTTCGCCGGAGTCTGGTGGCGGCATTTGTTCGTCCGGGTCGTCAGAAAATATACGACGAAGCAACTCGCTTTCCTTAGCGTTCCCAGGAACAATCGCGCCCACGTCGATCGCCGACTCGCGAACGTCGAGCCGAAGTTCTGCCTCCCGCTCTTCTTCGTCCGGGCCGTGGCAGGCCAGGCATTTAGCGGCAAGTAGCGGTCGGATTGTCCGACCAAAACCTATCTCTTCATCGGCAGATGCGACGTGACGGAAGCTACCAAGCAGAGCCAATGCGACGTATATTACTGACTTCGGCGGCAAACGGTTCATGGATTCTCTTCTCGGGAGGAGGTTCGCAAGACCATTATCTTTTGCTGCGGCGATGAATTCAATGCGTGTGAGTTCAATCCCTCACCGACGTGCTTTAGAATCTCGCGTTTTCGGTCCCAGAATAACTATACCGGCTGATCTTGTTTCACTTACGAGCCCGTTCACATTATGCGAATTGCTATCGGCCAACTCTGGCAAGAGACGAATACTTTGAACCCGCTGGCGACGACGCGAGCGGACTTCGAGGAGTTTGGCATTTGTCGCGGCAATGAACTCGTCGAACAAATGACGAATGTGAATGAACTCGGCGGGTTCATTCAATCGATGCGAGCGTGGGCACAGCCGCCAGAGATTGTGGGACTTGTTCGTTTGCCAGCTTGGCCGAGTGGCATGGCAACTTCTGAATGTTTTGATTGGATACGAAACGAGTTCTTCGACGCGGTCGATGCGGCCGGACCTGTCGATGCGTTTCTGCTCGCCCTGCATGGGGCGATGGTCGCTCAGGGGCATCCTGATGTCGAAGGTGCGATCTTGCAGGAATTGCGCGAACGCGTCGGTCCGGACGTGCCCATTGTAGCCACACTTGACTTGCATACGAACGTTACGCGGGAGATGGCCGCTGCGGCGGACGTACTCGTCATGTACCACTCCATGCCGCACGTCGATATCTTTGAAACAGGTCAGCGCGGGGCTGAAGCCTTGCGACGAGTGCTGTTCGAAGGTGCGAGGCCGACGACGGCGTTCTGCAAGATTCCCGCGATTGTTCCGGCAGAGAATTCAAATACGGAAGCGGATGCGGGGATCGCGGTTGACTTGAAGCGTCGTGTCGTGGAACTCGAAGCGAACCCCATCGTCTTAGCAGCCGGTATCGCTCCGGTACAACCTTGGATGGACATTCCGCAACTCGGGTCGAGTGTTATTGTGACGACCGATAACGATGCGGAGGCGGCTCGTGCTGCTTGTGTCTCGGTTGCCGAAGAGTTCTGGCGCCGCAAACGCGAATACATGCCACAGCTCTATTCGGCCGAAGACGCCGTTCGGCTTGGCCACGCAGCGAGTGGACTAGCCGTGTTAAGTGACGCCGCCGACGCAACAACGTCCGGAGCGCCAGGCGACAGCGTTTGGATACTGAAGGAGCTATTGAAATGCCGTTGGCCGCGTGAAGCCCTCGTTACGGTAGTCGCTCCGGAAGTCGTTGAGCGATGTGAGAGCATCGCGATTGGCACGGAGTTGACGGTTCGTCTAGGTGGCGTCCGCGACAGCCGCTTTGGAACGATTGTCGAATTGAATGCGATTGTCGAACATTGTTTCGATGCTCGATTTACGATGACGGGGCACATTGGCAAAAACATGCCCATCGAGATGGGACGTTCCGTCGTGTTGCGTCACGATAGCAATACGTTCGTGATCGTTACAACTCGCAGCGGTCCACACTTCGCGCCGGAGTTCTTTCGCTCAGCAGGATTCGAACCATTCGAAGCGTCGCTTGTCGTGGCGAAGAGTCCGTGCGGATTCCGAGCCGTTTATGAGAATCATGCGTCCGCGATCTACAGCGTGAAAGCGCCCGGATGTGCGCCGTCAGATTTCTGGAACTACACATTCAACAACATTCCTCGCCCGCTTTCGCCGTGGGACGAAATTGTGGAATGGTCACCCGCACCTAACATCCTGATCAAATGACACTGCCTGTTTCCTACGACGATGTGCTTGACGCGTTGCCTCGAGTTCATTCGTTGCTCGACCCAACACCACTTTTTGAATGGCCTGGCCTCTCAAAGTTGCTGGGCTTTCCCTTTCATTTGAAACACGAAAACCACCAGCCAGTCGGAGCATTCAAGGTTCGTGGTGGAATCAACTATGTAAGCACAATGAGCGACGACGAGCGCGCAGCCGGAATCGTTGGTGTCTCGACGGGAAATCAAGGCCAATCGCTCGCGTTTGCGTGCCGGCACTTTAACGTGCCGTGTACGATCATCGTTCCCGAACGGGCTAATCCTGATAAGTGCCGAGCAATTCGCAACCTCGGTGCTGAACTGATCGAACACGGTCGCGACTTTGATGCAGCGAAAGCATTCGTCGAAGAGTTGGTCGCAACGCGCGGCGGCCGTTACGTTCATTCGGCGAACGAACCGCTGTTGATCGCTGGTGTTGGCACAATGGCTTGGGAGATCCTAGAAAAGCTGCCGGAGCCCGATGTGATTCTCGTTCCCGTTGGGTTGGGCAGTGGAGTCTGTGGCACTTGTGTCGTGGCGAAGCATCGCTATCCGAAAGCAAAGGTGATTGGTGTTCAATCAGAGAACGCGCCGGCGGTCGCCAATTCGTGGCGAACGAAGGATCTAGTCACTACAGAAACGGCAAACACGTGGGCCGAAGGATTCGCCACGCGTGCTCCAGCCGAGATGACGCTTGAGATTATGCACGCATTGATGGACGACGTGATACTCGTTGGAGAAGACGAGTTGCGACTCGCGGCATATTGGATTCTTAAACACACGCACAATCTTGCGGAAGGAGCCGGCGCAGGTACGCTCGCGGCGGCTTGCAAGGAGCGTGAGCGTTTCGCAGGCAAACGGGTTGTCGGCATTCTGTCTGGTGGTAATCTTGATCTATCTCAACTGCCAGCCATTTTGGAAGTTGGCAAAAAGGTGGATGGTCGTGGTTTGAAATCGTAGAACGGAATTCATTCCGTTTGCGAATCTCAAGGAACGGAATAGATTCCGTTCTACATTGTCTTTGTCAAAGCAAATCGCTTGACTTTGAATGAAGGAAATCGGTGTGAACAGCGAAAGCAAAGTTGCGTTGGTAACCGGGGCAAGTAAAGGCATCGGTCGTGGCATTGCTTACGGCTTGGCAAAGGTCGGATGGGATATCGCGATCAACTACAATCGCGATCAAGCTGGTGCCGAGGAAACGGCAGCCAAGGTAGAAGGACTTGGGCAGCGCAGCTGGATTCTGCAAGCCGATGCGGGATACGGAGAACAGATCACGGCGATGTTCGAGCAGTTGCGAGAACAAGCTGGGCGAATCGACTTGCTCGTAAACAACGCCGGTGTGCAAACGTTCGCTTCGCTGCTTGATCTCAAAGAGGAGGACTTTGATCGCACGATTCGAACAAACTTGAAAGGCTGTTTCCTGTGTTCTCAGGCGGCCGCAAAGATGATGAAAGAGCTTGGCAACGGCGGCTCGATCATCAACATAGGTTCCGGAGCCAACAAGCAACCGTTCCCATCGCTGGTTGACTATTGTGCTTCCAAGGGCGGCATCGAAAATCTAACGAAAGTCTGTGCGGTTGAACTAGGACCGCTCGGTATCCGAGTCAACTGCGTTGCACCAGGCGCGATCGAGATTGAGAGAACAAAGCTCGAAGCAGGCGACTATGCTGGAACTTGGGGCTCGATCACACCAATGCGTCGCATCGGCCAAGCCGAAGATGTAGCTGCTGTCGTCGTGTTTCTCGCCAGTGATGCCGCAGAGTTCACAACAGGACAGACCGTTTATGTAGACGGCGGGCTCTGGACAGCGGCTCAGTGGCCTTATACGGCTGACGATTAGTCCATCGCAACGTCGACTTGCCAATCAAGACCCATCTCGGCGAGGTTGGATCGCACGCGTTGCAAATCCCACAGTTGAATCACTCCGTCTTCTGTTCCTACTGCCAGAAGGTTTCCATCAGGACTAAAACTGATACCACATCCGACTTCGTTTCCATGGCGATTGAGGCGTGGCGCCCGCGGACCTCGTAAACGAGCGAATTCTCGCCAGGTTTCTACATCGAACAATCGCGTGTACCACAGATCCGTGACCGCAACGATGCTCATGTCTTCGCGAAACGCGATCTGACCGGAACCAACTTGACTACGGTCGATCCGTCGGTGCTCTTGCCAGGTTTCAGCGTCATAGAGCACATAGCTGCCCGGCATGCAAACCGAAAGCCAACGACCATCAGGGCTAAACTCAATCGCTTGTACTTCGTTTCGCAACGCCGGAATCTCGGTGACCAATTCTTGCGTCTTGCGGTTCCACACTCGAATGTTCGGTCGATAAGGAGTGCCTGCGACAATGTGATCCCCATCCGGGCTGACCGCAGCCAACCGCTCGTGTCGTACGCCTGGTATCTTCACAGCGTTCTCCGGTGAATCCGGTTCAAATATGTGGATCGTTTCGCCAGATTGCGCCGCCATCGTGTGACCATCGGAACTCACGTCCATGGACGTTACGCCAAGTAGGAGTTCGGGATTTACGAGAAACGGTTCAGGATTAGGATCTCGAAGCGTTTCCAAACGCCAACGCCACAGTCCCGTCGCCCCGGCCGCAAAGAACCACTCGCTGCGCCGATCAAAAAACACGCGGCTCGTGTTCCACTCGGGAATTTGTTGAACCAACTTTCCAGACTCGACATCCCAAATACATGTGCCCTGGACATAGCTGCCCGATGCAATGAGCTTGCCATCACGGCTGAAGGCAATACTTCTGACGGTGTTGTCTCGTTCTTGGACCTCGGGAACACGTAAGACGCGACACTCGCGAGAACGAACGACATCCCAGACGGAAACGCTATCCCCAGGCGTAGCAGATGCGATCGCTGAGTCATCACGAGAGAATCTAAGCGCTGGTGCATCAAAGACCACAAGTTCATCACTCGTAACGGGATCCCAAATCCGCGACTCTAAATCTCGCCCGGCTGACACCAGCAGATCCCCCTGCTGGTTATAAACCGCATGCATCACGCGACCTCGATGACCTTCACATACGGCGTGTGGCTGATCCAAGTCTTCGGTGTCCCAAATGTATGTCCGAGTGTCCAAGCACGGCGTGACGACGAACCTTCCATCCGAACTCCACGCGGCTGACAACACCGCCGTTGGGACAGGGATCGAATCGAGTAGCTCCATCGATTCGATGTCAAAAAGCTGGATCACCTGACTCGCAGCATCTTGCGAAGTGTTTCGCTCATCTGAGCCGAGGACCATCCGATCACCAACGGGCGACCATACGATGAAACGTGGCAGGCTTTGAAGATTCGCCTGCTTGATCGAATTACCCGAGGCTGTATCGCAGATCGTGAGTTTGGCATAGCGAGCAAGATAGACAAACTGTTTAGAGTCGGGTGAGAAGCTAAAGTTCTCTAGCGATCGTCCGTGACCACCGGAATGAACCGACCAGACTAGCTCTTCTTTCTCGATGTCCCACATCCATAGCCAATTGCGATCACCTTCAATAAAACCGCGGACAACCAGAAACTTACCATCAGGGCTGAAACGGATGTACGGTCGCATTCCACGATGAGCGAACTGCTCCGTCCCTCTTAGCTTGTGCAACTGCACACCATCCGAGGTGCGACGGATGATGATATCGGTATCCGTCTCATGTGCATAGCGTTCGAGTTTGGAATCAAAAGCCCACGTCGAATACGCAATTTGCTCCCAGCCATCATCATGCACATGCTTCACGCGAAGCTTCAAATCCATCAATGCCATGCACGCGATGGCTTCATTGCGAAGCTCGAATTTCTCTGCCTCAGTCACGTTCAATGATGCTAACTGCTGAGCCGCTTTCCGCACAGCACTCAATCCGTTCAGCCGCCGACCCGGCCGATTGCTTCTTCGTTCGGCGCGAGAACGTGCTAAGTAGGCGTCGTACAAGTTTCGAGTCGCTTTGGCTTCCGCACTTGTTGCACGCGTCAGATTCTCCATAGCAGTTTCGTGTTTCGCTTGCAAACGCAAAGCCGCGAACGCCGAACCAAATGCGATGACAACAAGAAGCAAAGAAACCAGGCCAAGAAGACTAGCCACGATCGGATTACGACGGCACCACAACCAAGCGCGCTCTATCATCGGAGTCCGCCGCGCTTCGATCGGCTTGTCAGCGAGATACAGCCGCAAGTCATCGGCAACTGCGCTCGCGGATTGATAGCGAGTATATGGCTCTTTGGTGATCGCCTTTAGAACGATTGTCTCCAAGTCGCGGGGAATGCGTGGATCGAGCCGCCGAGGCGTCACGGGATTATCTTGCGTGACTTGCTTGACCAATCGCCCACGATCCGTCTCGTCGAATGCCGGTCGCATGGTGAGCAGTTCGTAAAGCGTTAGTCCAAGACTATAGATATCACTTCGAGGATCGGACCAACCGCGGAAGCGTTCTGGGGCCATATATCGCAACGTCCCGACGAAGTCCCCGGTTCGCGTTAAGTCTTCCTCTTCCGTCTTCGCCAAGCCGAAGTCCGTTACCCACACCGTGCCGCTGGCATCGAGCAACAAGTTCGATGGCTTGATATCGCGGTGCAAGACTCCGTGAGTGTGAGCATAGGCAAGCGCGTCAGCGACCTGCGTTCCGATCCGAGCCACACTTCGAAAGTACTGCTGATCGGACGATGTTGAACCAGATGAATTATCGTGTCCCGGTAACGAGACCGATGACGACGAGTCGGCTCCTTTAGGTTCCTCTGCCTTTGGAAGAGAGCTGGAGTGCGGGTCGGAATCACCGCCTGCCGATTTCGCCGATAATTCGACCTCGCTGAACTCGCCACTTAGCAACTCGGCCGCAATGCTCTCGTTTTCCCGTGTCGAGTTTGGCTTCTCTGTATTCGGTTTGCCCTTCACTTCCGCTCGTCGTGCTCGCAGCAACTGCAATTCATCAAGCACATCGTCCAATCCTTGGCCTTGAATGAACTGCATCGCGTAAAAGTGAACACCTTGATGTTCGCCGACTCCGAAGACGGGAACTATGTTCGAATGGTGAAGCTGAGCCGCAGCGCGTGCTTCGCGATGAAATCGCTGTAAGTGCTTCGGGTCCATCAACGCGTAGAATGGCAATATCTTCAGAGCAACTCGGCGGCCCAGCGACTCTTGTTCCGCTTCATAAACAACGCCCATGCCGCCTCGTCCGACTTCACGAACGATTCGATAGTCGCCTAGTTGCTTCGGGAGGTTACCATCCGCCGTGACTTTGCCGCTGTTTGGATCGCCAGTCTGATCGACGTCGCCTGCGTGCTCCATCATCGCCAGAGCCGGGAACAACTCGCGGATGTCGTCCTCAAGGTCCGGATGCTGCGAAATGTACTCGGTCAGCGAAGGTTGCTCGCCGTTACGGAACCGTTCGACAAACTCGTCCATCAAATGGCCAAAGCGAATCGTCTTCGAGTCCGAATCACCTGTCATGTGTCACCGCGGTCGAAGCAAGGCCCTTGGAACTATCCGGGCATATTACCAAGGACGCCCTTCAGCCGCTTCAGGGCACGGACATACCGTTTGTACGCAGCGTCTTCGGAGATATCGAGCAATTGGGCAACTTCGGCGTTGCTGAACTGCTCGAAGTGGCGCAGCGCTAAGACTTCGCGGTCGATGTCTTCCATACCGTTCAGCGCCTCTTGTACGCGCAGCTTTGACTCGGCACGAGCAGCGGCTTGCGTCGGCGAAGTCTGCTTGCCGATCAATTGTGCAGCCAGTGCCGCTGAAGTCGCTTCGGGGATGGCACCGCGATAGATCGAGACGTCTCGATTGGCATCACGCGCCTTGGCACCCAAATGGCGACGTTGAAGTTGAATCAGCTTTTGCCCGGTCAGGAAACGCAGCCAGATAAAGGGCGAAACCGCCGGGTCCAGCTTGTACTCGTCGTAGCGCTGCGCCGCCTCGACATACGCTTCCTGGATCACATCCGAAGCATCGACTCGACCTTGCAACCGCCGGTCCATCCGCAGTCGCACCATCCGGCGCAAGCGATCGCGATGCTGAGCAAAGATCTCGCTCAGCTCGTGAGGCCGTTCATCGCGTTGTACGTCGGGAGGATTCATGCCGCTGCTCATGGGTACACCGTCTATTCATGATACTGCACGAAGGCATGAAATCCGGACCGAGAAATATCTCGGAAAAATAATCTAGTTTATTAGTCCGGTTTTGAGGGCTGCGGGCAGTAACACCCGTATCGCTGTTCTGCGCGAAGTCTCACCCAACGTGATCCGCCAGCCTGACAGCGGACCCTTCTGGCCCTCAAATCGAAGGAAAGCACGATGTCTCAAGACTTCAGCAATCGTCTTGGCCGCCGAACAAAAACCTTGCGTCGCAACAGGAAACGCAACCCCTGGCACCGCAGATCCTTCCGCCGATTGCTGATGGAATCACTCGAGGATCGGAACCTACTGGCGACTTTCGTTGTTAGCAGCATGGCCGACGCAGGTGCCGGGACGCTGCGCGAGGCGATTGATTTGGCCAACGCCAACGGGACGGCTGACTTGATCAAGTTCTCGACGGGCGGAACGATCGCGCTGCAGGCGGCCCTGCCCCCGATCACCGAGAAGCTCGAAATCGATGGCTACGTTGATTCGCCTGCTGGAGCGGCAGCCAACTCGAATGGAGCCGGGCAGGGTTTCAACTCGACGATAACAATTGTGTTGGACGGTACTTCGGCTCCAGACGCGGTGGGACTGACGATCAACGCCAACGAGACCGAAGTCCGCGGATTGGTGATCCAGAACTTCGGCGGTATTGGTATCGAGATCAATTCGGACACGAACATCATCGAGGGAAACTTCATCGGCACAAATGCGGCCGG
The DNA here is from genome assembly GCA_014381825.1 of Planctomycetota bacterium. Classification (GTDB taxonomy): domain Bacteria; phylum Planctomycetota; class Planctomycetia; order Pirellulales; family Pirellulaceae. The sequence continues at coordinate 31,470 of JACNKX010000129.1, read as the reverse complement.
TGACACGGCGGCGGGCAACACCGGACCAGCGATTCTGGTTACTGGCGATAACAACACAATTGGATCGACGATCGGACTCGGTAATTTGATCTCGGGTGGCGGCGGAGCCGGCATCGAACTCGTTGACACAGCCGATGGGAACAACATCGCTGGTAACTTGATCGGTCTCAATGCAGCAGGCACGACCGCTCTGAAGAACGCATTCGGCGGAGTGGCGATCTTTGGCGGAGACAACAACACGGTTGGTGGCACAACTCCCGGAGCCCGCAATGTGATTTCCGGAAATGAGGAGAAGGGAGTTACGGTTACCGATTCCACAGCGTCGGGTAACAAGATTCAGGGTAACTACATCGGCACCGACGTCACTGGTGCCAGCGACATCGGCAACCAACAGCACGGCATCGACGTCTTCCAAGCCGTGAACACGCAGATTCTTGATAACGTGATTTCTGGTAACGACGAGATTGGTGTGTTTCTAAACGCCACGCCGAGCGCGACGATTCAAGGCAATCTGATTGGCACCGACAAGGACGGGGCCGGCAACGTCGGTAACACCGATAGCGGCATCTTCCTGGATGTCGACGTTGAAAACACGATGGTCGGAGGCCTTGGGGCGGGAGACGGGAACACGATCGCCTTCAACGGGCTTGGCGGGCTGGTGATGAGCAACTTTGCCAAGACAGGCAACAGCGTGCTGTCGAACTCGTTCTTCGACAACACCGGCATCGGTATCGATATCGACCAAAACGGAGCCCAAACGGCGAACGACTCAGGCGACGGCGACACTGGCTCGAACCTCACTCAGAACTTTCCAACAGTCAGCAAAGCGGAACTCAGCGGCAACAACTTGACGGTTGATTACGTTGTCGACACTACGAACACCGCTCCAGGCACGGTCAACTACGACATCACCGTCCAGTTCTTCAAGGTCGATTCCACTGGCAGCGCGGAAGGCAAAACGTTGCTCGGGACGGATACGTATGCGGTCGCCGGCGCGCAAGCCACGAAAGCAGGAGTCGTGATCGATGTGACCGGCCTTGGGCTTGCCGCCAGTAACGTCATCGTCGCAACGGCAACCGACAATCAAAACAACAGTTCGGAATTCTCATCGGGCTTCACCGTCACGTCCGGCAACCTGGCTCCGACCGACATCTTGCTTTCGGACAGCACGATCACCGAGAACGCCGACACGAGCGGCGGGCCGATTCCCATCGGAGCGCTTTCGGCAACTGATCCAGACGGACCGTCAGCCACGTTTACGCTAGTCCCCGGCGCTGGTGACGACAGTAACAACAGCTTCGAAATCAGCGGCACAACATTGCAAATCAAGCAGAACGAAGTTGTCGATTTCGAAACAGCCGACGAATACTTGATCCGAGTCAACGTCTTTGATGGCGCGAACAACTTCGCGAAGGCGTTAACCGTCAGCGTGATCGATGTGAACGAGCCGCCGACCGTCGCATTGCAGAACACCACCACTTCGATAGACGAGAACACCAGCACAACGAGCCGCATTAAAGTCGCTGACATCGTTGTGTCGGACGATGCGCTGGGAAGCGAAACGCTCGCGCTGACCGGCACGAACTCAGCCGCCTTTGAGATCGACGGAGCGGAGTTGTTCATCAAGGCAGGGACGACGCTCAATTTCGAAGCCACATCGCAGCTCGATGTGACGGTTGAAGTCGACGACGCGACGCTTGGTGGCAATCCAGACGACACGGCCGCGCTGACGATCACCTTGAACGATCTCGACGAGCCATTCGTCGGGCATCCACCGATTGGGAGCCAACACCTGCTGCTGCGTCTCGACGCGACTGGCGAGCAGATCGAATTGCACGATGAAGAGAATGATATTCTGTTGCAAACAGCTGCCGTCGCGACGACGCCGACAGTTACTGTCAATATGGGTGACGGCGATGGTTTGCTGACCATCGACGAAGTAAACGGTCTGATTCCCGTTCCGATTATTTACAACGGCGACGGTGGTGACGACACGTTGGAGTTGATCGGGACAAACGCAGTTTCGGCCACATACTCCGTCGGTCCTGGAACCGGCGAGGGGCTGATCACGCACGAAGCCAGTGACGTGACCCAACGCGTTCGATTCACAGGACTCGAACCTGTCATTGATTTGACGGTCGGCACGCTGACCGTCAACGCAACCGCGGCCGCCAACGCAATTAACGCCAACCTCGGGCCGAACTCCAGCACGGCCACCGTCGGCAATGTGGCGAGCGGCGAGGTCCAAATCGACAACTTCGAGACGATCGAATTCGCGAACAAGACTGACGTCACGATCAACGCCGGTGCGGGCTCCGATCAGATCCACATCGCCAACGATGTCGATGGCTTCTCTGGCAAGCTAACGATCAACGGCGGCGACCCAACTGCAAATGGTGACGAGCTGATCGTTAACGGCAACGCGACGATACTCGCAGTTGATTTGGCGGCGGCTGAAGTTGCCGGCGCGCTACAAAACGGCAGCACAATCGGCTACTTAGCCGTAGAATTGTTGACGACCGTCGCAGGCGACTCGGACGAGTTGACACTTGGAGGCTCGAACGATTACGAAGTCATCCCCCGTGCGGCTGACGATCACGGTAGCATCCTTAACAGATACGTCGCTGTGGCATTTGAGGGCTTTGGCTCGACAAACGAGATCCATCTAACTTCAGTCGGTGGCTTAGGTAGATTGACAGTTCATGGCACGAATGCGAATGACGTTTTTCACGTTAACTCCGCGGGTGACATTCTGCTTGTCGGACGGGCAGAACTTCGGCAAACCAACTTTGTCCTGAACGTGCTCAATATGCTGGATGGCGCGGACTTCGCCTCTGTATCTGCAAGTGCGAGCGTGGATCTTGATATCCACGGCGGGAATGGCTCCCAGGAAGACGCGTTAAAGTTTAATGGGGCAGGAGCAGCGGTGACTATCAACCCAGAAGACCGTTTTGTCCAGGAAACGGGTCTTCGGCGTGTACTCTTTTCAGGCACGGAACTAGTAGGTGTCAATGGCTCTGGGGCAACCATCAATTTTGACAGTGGCGATGACGTTAAAGTCAGACCAGTCTCTGCAACGACCGCCGATCTGTCGCATGCTGGGGTTGGCACAAACTTTCACCTGGACGCGGTCGGAACATTGAATGTGGCTGCGGTTGCCGGCGACTATCGATTGCGCGTGGACGGTACAACTGCTGGAGAGACGATCACGGCGACCGGCACGATGGTCACTGTTGGTTCGATGTTACCAGTCAACTATTCGGGCGTCGCCGCACTTGAGTTGTTCGGACATGAGGGCGCTGACGACATTCAGGTTACTCCGAGTTCGATCCCAGTCATCGTCGATGGTGGTGATCCGATTGGTGAGGCTGATGTCAACACAACCTTCGACAGTCTGCTCGTTGTTGGAAGCACGTCGTACGCATCAGTCGAGAAGGGGCCTCAAGACGACGAGGGCAGTATCGTTATCGGATCGGACGCGGCGGTCAGCTTTGATCGCATTGAGTTTCCCTCCGCCGGCGTGACGGCAGTCAACAATGAGGCGTTCACAGTCACGTTCACCAAAGATGAATCCGATGTGATCCTCACGGCCTCCGACGACGAGCAACTCACAATCAGGGACGGCAACACCTCGTTCGTCATACACAATGTAATCCTCGACCAAGTCGTCGAGATCACCGGTAGCGGAGACAACAGTAATGTCACGGTTGATTTCTCTGGAACAGGCGAGTTCGTGCAATCGCTCGAGTTCGAGAAGCTAGATGTTGAATTCACCGGCGGCGGGCCGTTTGAAACCTCCGCGATCGCCGTGACCGATTCAGGGATCAGTGGCTCGATCAATCCGAACTTCAACATCGGCGGGCAGAATCCGTTGAATGTCAGATTCAGCGCGGCGGTCAGCAATGTGCAGATCACGACCACCGCCAACAAAGATGAGGTGACCGTCGAGATCGACGATCTGACAACGAAGGTCACGACAAAGACCGGCACGCAGACCTCGACCAAGACCTATCAAAACAGCGGCCTCACTGCACTGACGATCAACACCGGCGATGGCGATGATGAGATTGATATCAAGAGCAACACGTCGATCGCCTATCCAGCCAGCATCACCATCGACGGGCAAGGCGGCACGGGAGACAGCCTTACGTTCTCGGGCAATTTGCGAACGCGGGGCGCAGTTGCCTTCACCGCCGAAAAAATGGAAGGGATCACCGGGACGATCGATACTTCACTTGGTGGCGCATCAGCGACGGTCACTTTGACTGGGGAAGACATCTGGTTTGATGACTTCAGTGGAAAGACTCTCGATGCGACAACCATCCTGACCGACGGCGCAGATGTAACGATCAACGCCGACACGGTACATGTTTATGCATTCGCCAACATTGACACGAAGCTGGCAGCCACATCTGGTGCAGCCGGCAACATTGACATTAGTTCGCCTGACGAGATTACGGCGGGAGGGTCTGCCAACTATCAACTCGACATCGATACATCGTCAACCAAGGACGCGACTAGCACAGGCGGTGATGTCAAGCTGCCGACTGGCACGGGCAGTGGCGATTCGATCGAGACGATCAACACTCTCGATGTCGATGCGCGCGGTGGAAGTGCAGCCAACGGTGGGGAGATCACGCTTGGAGGAAACTTGATGGTCTCAACCGTTAAGCTACAGGGCGATGTGACGATCGTTGGTGCCAACACCAGTCCGCTATGGTCGTCGTTGGCGCTCATCGACTTAAGCGACGCCGATGTCGCGTCGGCGGCCACGGGAACAACGCTGTCGCTCGTTGATTGGGGTTCTGGTCTCGTTGTGAGGCTCGGCAAGTTCAGCGACCATGGCGGTAATGACGAGAAACTGCAAGCGTTAAGCGTGGCCGCAGACACCATCTCTCAGCTAGATACGGTTCAAACAGCAGGGGCGGTCGACTTCAATGCTACGAAAGACATTTTGCTGCGGGCGTTGCTTCAGAACGGTGGCGGTGGGGTGCAACTCAATGCCGATGGAAACATTCAGTTTGATTCGACCGGTGTGATTGCACCGCTGGCTGGCAGCACGACCGCCATCCAACTTGTCGCGGACGACGATGGTGATGGCACAGGGGCCATTGAGATGCTCGATGGGTCCCGCCTTGATGCGCGCGGTGGCGATGTAAGTCTCATGTCCAGCGAGGACATTGATGTAACCAGCATCATCTCAACGGCCACGGTGCAATTGACGAGCGTATCTGGCGAGATCGTCGACAACACCACTGCCGAAACGCCGAATATCACGGCCGCAAAGACATTGCTTAATGCGCAAACAGGGATTGGTGCGGTTAACGACATCGATTTGTCGGTCGCCGATCTGGCTGCCATGACGATGACGGGCAACATTGATGTGAAAAACGCAGGCAACATGGATATCACGTCCGTAAGTACCCTATCAGGCGTGTCTATCTTCAACGGATCGCTCCAGGACACGATTCAGGTGGAAACGACCGGCAATCTGCAAATCACCGACGGCGTCCGCGGCAATGCGAACATTACGCTGTTGGCCGACGGCAATATCACGTTTGGTGCGATGGCCGATGTCAAATCAGAGGACGGCAATATCATCCTTGAGGCCGGCGGTAACGTGCTGCTAGGTGTGGTCGATGCCGACGACGACAACGACGGCACGGCAGGCGAAGTGCTGGTTCAAGCCGACAGGCACAGTTCCGGCACCGGCGCGATTACCGACGCACTTGCCGGCGAGGCAGCCAACATCATCGCCGGCGCAGTTTCTCTTCAGGCTGCGACGGGGATTGGAACGACTGCGGAAGACATCGATCTCAAGACTCCCAAGGTCGCCTTTAACAACAGCACTTCCGGAGTCGTGAACATCAGTAACGATAGCGCGTTGAACATCGACAGCGTCGGCTCGCTCAGCTCGTCCTTCTCGAAAGGTGGCGGATCGGTAACAGCAAACAGCCCGTTGACGATCACTAGCGATGTCACGACGAACGACAGCATGACGTTTACAGCAGGGAACGACGCGACGAACGCTGATGATGATTTGACGATCAAGAGCGAAGTTACACTCGATGCGGCGACGAATGAGTCGCTCCGATTCGTTGCGGGCGACGACATCGAGATCGATGGCGGTAGCATCTTGACCAAAGGTGCGGGCGAACACACGGTCAAGCTCGCTGCCGACGAAGAAGGGGCTGCGGCGGATAGCGACCGTGGCAAGGTCTCCCAAACTGCGGTGAGTGGGTTCATCGTCCCAGTAATTGACAAGACGATCGTTGCCCATCGAGTTGAAGTCGAAGATGGGGCTGATGGTGTCATCCTCGGTGTTGAAGCGGTTGAGTTGTCTGTTGATTCTACAGGCAACAACGGCGACATCATTGTTACCGAGCATGCTGCGGGGATTGAACTCGATACCATCTCCGCAGGAAGTGGAAATGTGCTGCTAAGTGTGACGGGGAACATCACGAGCAACAGCGCTGCCGCAACCAATGTCCAAGGAGATCACCTGACTATCGTCGGGGATGCGATTGGCAACTCAGTTACGCCAGTCAAAAGTCAGATCACGACTCTGTCTGCGGCAAGCCAAGGTGCGATCTATGTTACCAACTCTGGCACGTTGGAGTTTGCACAACAAGTTACGATCGGCGGACCACTTACGCCGGGAAGAGGCGGGTTTCCGGGACTCACACCCGTCATCACTCCTGCAGTGAGCGCTGGTGCGGACATTGTTCTTCGAAGCACGGGTGACTTAACTGTCGAAGCATCGTCCGATCCTAGCAAGAGCGTGATCGAATCCACGGGCGGCAGCGTTACGCTTGACAGCGAAACTTCAATTCACATCCGCGGAATCGTGCAAACGGATGGAGGAGCCGTCACGGTCGAAGCGGATCAGGACATCTTAGTTGACAGTTCGGCAGGCAAGATCGACGCGGGAAAGGGCACACCGACAGTCACGCTAGCAGCCGCCGATGACGGAATCGGCAACGGCTTCATCTCTATGAGCGATGGCACTTCGATTGACGCCAAGGGCGGGTTGATCGATGTCTCCGCTGTTGGATTCGTCCAGTTGGCAAGTCTTAAGACGACGGGTGATGTACACGTCACTTCCACTGGTACAATCGTAGACGCAGGCGACTCGGACACTGACATTGAAGCAAATCGCATCGCGCTCGAAGCCGTTCTGGGGATCGGAACGGATGCGAACGATCTCGATACGAAGACGAGCATGCTCGCGGCGTCTACCGAATCGGGCGACATCCACATCGAGAACAGCGGCGCGCTGACGCTCGGTCAAGTCAACGGCTTGTCGGGCGTGACGATCGTTGACACTACGGATGACAACTCGGCGAACGACAACATTGTCATCTCGACGAGTAGCCCGCTGAATGTCAGTCAACTCGTTTCGAACGCCGATGGCGGACACATCACGCTCGCCGCCGAAGGCAACAGCGACTCGGACGACTTGACGGTCGCGGCAAACATCACAGCGAGTGGCGGCAGTGGCGTCATCAATCTGTTCGCGGGCGACGACGTGCTGCACAATGCGGGCACGATCTCCGCCGCCGGTGCGGGTGGTGTGACGATCCTCGCCGGAACTGACTACAACGGTGGCTTCCTGCCAACTGCCGGCCACGCCGACGGCGACATCGTGATGGCAGACGGAGTCAGGATCGAAGCCAAGGGGACCGGCGGCAGTATCGGCTTGTTTGCAACAGGCGATGTGAAACTGAGCATCTTGGATGCCGACGACTCGGTTGAAGTCACGGCCGACAGTTCGATTCTCGGAGCGCAGAACAATGCCGGTCAGATCATCGACAACCTGAGCAGTGAAGCCGCTAACGTCGAAGCAAACTCCGCCGTTTTTCAAGCGGCAAGCGGTATCGGGGATGCCGACGACATCGAGATCAAAGTCAGCGAAGTTTCCGCGACGAACGTGAGTGTTAGCGGTGACATCAAACTCAATCAAGTCGCGGGCGTCACGTCGGTCTCTGTCTTGGAACTGCTTCAAGCCGATACGGCCGGCAACAACAACATCGAATTGACTACCGAAGGGACCAGCATCTCGCTTCCCGCCTCGGGCCTCGGCGCGGACGTGAAAGGATCGGGTGATATCAAGCTCGACGCGAACGGCGCTGGCTCGATCCTCTCGATCGTTAACAGCATCACCACGGCAGGCGGTGCCGTCACCTTGCTCGCGGATGACAATGTTTCGCTCGGCTTCCTGACGGTGGGGGCCGCCGTTCAAACAAAGGGTGGCAACGTCAGGGTCAAAGCTGACGAAGACGACGGCGGAGCAGCCAGCGGTCACTTCTTCATGACCGACGGATCGCTGATCGATGCGAGCACGGGCAGTGGATCTGGCGGCACGATCGACATTGATGCCGATGAAGATGTCACGCTCGGTGGTGTAGTAACTGACAGCAGTTCCACAGCCGCGATCACCATCGACACGAGCGAAGGTGCGGTCGTTGACGGCGGCAACTCGACGCCCGACATCATTGCTGAGAGCGGTGGCGTGGTGATTAACTCGGTGAACGGCATCGGCGATGGGGATGCAATCGAGACCGAAGTTGCGATCTTCAACGCGACGAACACAACGACGGGCAACATTGAAATCGCCAACCACACCGACTCGCCCGGCGCGCTCAGCATCACTGGCATCTCAAACGCCGGCGGCGGCGATGTGTCGGTGACCAACGAAGGTGAGATATCTGTCGACGGAGCGATCTCTGCAACTGGCGGCTCGGCCGGCGTGCGGCTTGAGGCAATGAGCCCGTTGACAATCAAAGCCAACATCACAGCCGCTGGCTTGATTCACGGGATCGCAACTGATTCGGCTCAAACGGGCGACGACATCCTGGTCACGGACGGAGCTGCAATCCAATCCACGGCAAACAACATCCAATTCGACGCCGGCGACAACGCGACTTTCTCCGCCGGAACATCTCTCACGGCAGCCACAACGATCATCATCAACGGAGATGCTGGCAACGCCGACTCGACAGGAACGCGAATCGAGATCGCGGGCAATGTTGCCTCAACCAACGGCACGACGCTCAATGGCGACACCGAAAGCGACCACTTCACGTTCGCGCCACAGACAACAACCAGCTTCGACGTGCAAGGCCAAGACCCAACATTCGGCCAGCCAGGTGTCCCCAACTCACACGCCGATACCGTCGATCTCGATCTGCGACTCTTGAATGCTCCACCGACGCTGACCTTGACCGGCTCGGGCAAAGGCACTTTCACGATGACTCCGCCCGACACCCAGCAGCAAATCACCTTCGACAACATCGAGATCTTCAATCGTCAAGGAACACAGGCACCGACGGTGCAGGTCAATCCAACCTCAGCCGGCTTGCCGATTGGCTCGACGATTACTATTGCCAACTCTGGAGACTTGGGAACCGTTGGCTTAGGGGAGCAAGAGTCGCGAGGTCTAACGGTGTCCAACATTGGAAGCTCTGGCGCAGACGAAGAGTTGATGGTAATCAACCGCGATGCCGTTGGCTTAATCAACATCAACGGCGAGAACAATCAAACGTCGCTGGTCTTCAACGCCGGCGGAGCCAACTTGACCGATGACGGCAGCACGATCAATGCCGCAGGCTTCCCGCCGATCACCTATGCGAACCTCGACGGCGGTGTGACGTTGGAAGCAGCCGGCCTCGGCCCGGTTGACGCGGGAGCCGAGATGAACGACGGCCACATCGATTCGTTCTTCCTCACGATCCAAGACGGTCGTGTCCAAGCATCGGTGAACGGCGAGTTGACTCGCACGATCCCGCTGTCGGAACTTGGCAATCTCACCATCAACGGCTCCGACGACGACGACACCTTGTTTATCGACGTCGATCAGTCTCGCGGTTCGGATGTGATTGGTGTGCCGATTCGTTTCAATGGCGGCGAGGGTGGCTTTGATTCTTTGGAAATCTTCGGCAGTCCAGCGATCGCGGTCGAGACTTCCATCTATCGTCCCGGCCCGGATTCGCACAATGGGCGATTGGATCTCGAAGACGCAAGCAATACGCGGCTGATGACGGTCGAATTCACGGGGCTTGAGCCCGTTCGCAACAGCGTGAATTCCAATAACCATCATGTCTATGGCACGTCGCAAGCCGAAGACATCACCTACGAAACCGTCTCGAAGACGGCCGGATTCCTTGGCCCTATCAAACGCTTCGGGCAGGTTTCAGTTATGGAAAAAGAAGTCTATCAATTCCAAGTCGAAAGCGTCTCGGCAACCCCCGCGCTCCTGCTGAGTGGACTGGAAGGTCGAGATCGTTTCTTTGTCGAGATTCCGCATCAACCGGGTATTGATGATCTGCGGTTTATCGTGGCAAGCGGCGAGGACTCGCTTGGCTCTGCGCACGCGGAGAACGAACTCGTTGCCTATGCTTCGTCGAACGATGATGTGTTCGAATTCGAGCTATCGTCGCTTGAGGAGAGTGCTGACCTGTTCGTCACGAAAGCTGGAACGACGAATCGCTTCGAACTCGAAATGTCGAACATCACTGACATTACGATTCCCGCTTCAGGCGGCGCAGACACGCTATCGATCAAAGGCCATGCATTCAATGAGCGGCTTGAAGTTGAACCGGTCATTGATGCGAACGTGTTGCAGACAGGCTTCCGTAAGTTCGACGTTCTGCACACTGAGTTTGACCCAACATTCCCGAGCGGTCTGAATTCGCTGAACGTCTATTCCGTGAAGTCGGTGACCGCCGATTTAGGAGCCGGTGTCGATGAGTTTGTCGCAGTCGGGACGGTTGAAGATGACTTCGTCGAGATCAAACCTGGTCAAGTACATTTGGGCGGCCAGCTAGCCACTCCGGTGATGCTTAGCAACCATGAAGCTGTGAGCGTCGACGCTCGTGGTGGCGATGACATCATCAAAGTCTTCCATCCGCTTCCATTGGATCTTCATCTCGATGGCGGTTCGGGCGACTTGGACGAACTTGATATCGAAGGCCGTTCGGTGGCTGTCGACTTCATCCCGTTCGACGATTCGAATGCCGGTCGCATCGAACTTGCAGGCGATAGCTTCTCGGCACCTGGCACGCATCTCGACTATGCCGGAATCGACTTGATCAAGACGCGACTCAACAACTCCGATGCGTACATCAACATCGATGCTGATTCGGGCGACAATGATATTCGCGTCAGCAACCCTGGCTTGCCGGTCGTGGATATTGATGATCGGCCCAGCATCCAACTGTTTTCGCTTGGCACAGATTCATCGATCCTCATCGACGGCCTTGCCGGCGCAGATCGTTTCGCAGCAACACTCGGCCAACATGACATCTACCTCGGCGCGGGTGATCGTGATCAGCATGACGTGGTCCACGTCAGCGGTGGGAATCTCGCTTACAAACCCGACGCCAGCTTTACTAACGGCCAAGCTATATTGCGGCTTGGCGGGTTCGACGAGATCATCGTGGAAGCCGATGAGATCGTTGCCAACAGTCGCGAGACGACTCCCACGCGTCGATACCGCACGGCGGGAACGAATGATCCCGAAGCAAGAGCCGTTGGCTTTGTGACGCCTGGCGCGGGTAGCGGCTTGCCTGTCGTGCGGTTGTTGGGGAGTGACGCCGAGACGGTCGTTAGTGATCCGAGTCAGCCATCGATCGACAACGGCGGTGTGATCGTGATCAATGGTGGCCTCGAATTGCACGACAACGTGTTCTTTGACGTATCGAGCAACGATGGGCAGGCCGTGCCGCAATTCGAGTTGTTTGCTGCGATCGTCGAAGATACGGAGTTTACTCCCGAGATCGAACCGAACGACGAAACAACTGACAGCGCTGAGGAGGAGTTCAACGTCAACAGGCGAATCGCTCGAAGGGGCTCCGTTCCCGTTGGTGATGCCGACCTGCTCGCCGTCAAGGTCAACAACAGTCATCGAATTGCGGCCGTCGTCAGCAATGACCCTACGCATAGCGGCACGCCAATGCAGTCGCTATTGAGCATCCTCGACATGGACGGTGAGACCGTTTTGGCGAGCGGCTCGAACATCGCTGGCTCGGTTGGAAACGCGGCGGTCACCGACCCACTCCCCGCCGGTACCTACTTCATTCGGCTGAGCAACAGTGATACGACGGGCGATGGAGACTATGAGCTGATCGTTTTCGATGTGAACAACGATTCGGCCGTCACCGATGGCGAAGAAGGTATCCCGATCAACGGCGATATCGATCCAGGTGAACACGGTCGTGGCAGTATCCCGCCGACACCCGGCAACGATGATGTCGTGCAACTAACGCCGCTTGGAAACCAAGCCGCCACGCTTCGCTTCAACGAAGCCACACCGTTAGACATCCGCCGCGCTGACACGTTGACGATCGATCCGCTTGGTGGAAGCGACCATCTTCAGCTCTTCGGCTCGTCGCACTCGGATGCGATTGGATTCGCAGGCAATGATGTCTCCGTCAACGGGCAGGCTTTCGTGCAGCAGTCGTTCGAATCGTTTGAAGTTCGTGCCGAGTCGGGCAACGATGTCATCGGCATCGACAGCGCGTTGCAAGTTGCTGGTCAATTCATCGTCGATGGCGCTGATGGTACCGATCACGTCGCAGTAACACTCGACAGCACCGGCCAAGTCATGCTGCCAAACGTTGTCCAAGACTCACGCGACTTCGCCGCGATTGGAGTCGAATCGTTTTCTGTGACAGGCACGGCAAACGAATTGGGCAATCAATCAGACATCGTCGTAAGTGGCGCTGCCGACGAAACGGCGGCAGTCACGGTTACTCCAATCGCAACCGATCACGTTCATGTTCGCGGTGGATCGGTGGAGTTCGATCTGCACACAACCGGCGACGTCACTGTCTCGGCGGTCACGCCAGCACTTGGCTCAGGCCGACCAATTCGGCACGTTGATGTGATCGGCACTGCCTTCGAAGACACGATCGATATCGGTGGCACGGCAGTCGATTTCACCGGCGGTGTAAATCGGACGATTGGATTGTTGAACGTCGCCTCGGTGCGCGTCGACGGCGGAGTGGCTCGAGACACGTTTAGCGTCACGCCGACCGCTCTTACCGCGTTCCACATCGATGGCGGTGACCCAATCGGGGAACAAACCGGCGACGTGCTAACAGTCAATGTTCCCGCGGGAGCCGTGCAAGTCGATATCGAAGATGGTCCGGAGGCTGATGCTGGCAGCGTCGTGATCGACGGAATGCAAGTCAGCTTCGACGAGATGGAACAAGTCAAGACGGCCACGACCACGTCGGGCCCATCGCCGAATGTGAAGTACACACCGCGAAGTGGCAGCGGCCAGACGCCGCCATCCGCTCGAATTAAGCCAGGCACAATCAGCGGCGTCGAGTTCAGCACGCTCAGTCCCGGAGAAGCAGGCGAAGCAAATCGAAGTTTGATCATCGACAACTTTGCTGGCGAACTAACGATCGACGGCGAGCTAAGCTCGCTGGAAACGGATCTTGCCGGAGGTCAATTCGAGATTGTGGTTGGTGAAGGCGATGGAGTCGACTCGCCACTCGAACTCACGGGCCTGAACGACGGCGCGAAGATCATCGCCGTCTTAGTCGGACAAGTCGCCATCAACGGCGACGGCGACGACAACGTCAATCTGCAATGGCCCTTCCGGCCGGAAGCCCCAGGTCTGCAACTCGCTGGCGACGGCAACGGCACAGACACCATCGCGCGAGTTGGTAACTGGGCGCGTGTCGGCAATTGGGCGCGCGTCGGCAACTGGGCGAGGGTCGGCAATTGGGCAGTCGTCACGTCTGGCCTCGATACCTTGACCCTCGAAAGCATCAACGGTCTCGGTCAGTTCGACGTTGTCCCCGCTGGCTTGTCTTCGACGACGAGCTACCAGATCAACGCATTGGGCACGGACACAATCAACTTTGTCGGTCAAGATGCAATAGACGAATCGTTCACTCTCTCTGCCGACAGCTTCTTTGACCGGGCTTCCGGCGCGACGGTTGGCTGGAACGGCGGCGGCGCGAGTCCGGGAAGGCTGACAGTTGACACCGGTAACGGAAACGACACGTTTCTGATCAATGTTGACGACGGATTCGTAAGCACTCCGATCACGTATCTGGGTGGACTTGGCGACGATAATCTCGCAATCGATGGCGATCCAGGATCGAACTCCTTGCCAACCGCCGATGTGCTCACTTACGACGCTGGCCCAACGGTCACCGAGGGTCGCCTCTACTATGACAGCACCGACGCTGGCACAGGAGCGCGCACTCGACGCATGGCGATCGAGTTCCATGGTCTAGAACCGGTGCTTAATCGAGTCATCTTGAATGAATTGCAAGTGCAGGGCAGTGACCAAGACGAAAACTTCGCCTATGACGAAGAAGAGAAATGTATCTTTTTCATCTGTAATGACTATGGGGTTATCCGTTACCAAAACTACGAGAAGATTCTCTTCACTGATGTCAACGCCGTAGAGATTCATACTGGAGAAGGGCGAGACACCGTTACAATTCCGCCAAAACAAGAGGGCTTCCTCGGAGCTCCGAAGTTCGAACTCTTCGGCGGAGACTCGGGCGACGATTCGCTGTTTGTGACTGCCCGTGATTCAAACGCGAACATCGACTATGACCCATTCCGCAGTATGGTGCATCTCGACAACATCGATATCGAACTTGATCACTTCGAAGACGTAGTAACGCACGCCGAAAGCCAACAGTTTAATGTCTTCAATAGCGATTCGGATCCGGCCCAGACGATCGTGCTGAAGCCGAGCCAAACGTTGACCACCAACTGTGACTGCGCACAGACCTTCCATCTCGATGTTCTGAATTCGGGTGCAGAGTTTGGCCCCCCCATGACCGTCATTGGCGCAGGCCAAGTACGCATCAGTGAGTTCGGCAACGTTGTCGTCAATGCAACCGAGCATAAGGACGAAGTTGAAGTTAAGTCCTACGAAAACGACGAAGGGTTTGCCGTGCAAGAGGTTGTCGTCAACAACACGACCTTCGGACTCACGTTTGACACCCAACGCGTCGTCGTGAACCTTGGCGGGGGAGATGACACTGCCCGTGTCGGCCACTCGATTGACCCTGAAGATCTGATCGTCGAAGTGAACGGTGGCGGGGCGGCGGATGAAGATCGCCTGATCTATGACAGCTCGAGCGAATCGCAGCAGTTGTATGTTGAAGAGCATCAGATCCTGGCGAGGTCAGATGGTAGTGAAGAAGTGAGATTCAGCGGTCTCGCCGAAGTAACGATTGAAGCCGGGGGCTCGCTCACCATCGTGCCAGGTGTACAGCACCGCGGCATCGCCGTCGATCTTGGAACGTCTCTCGATTTTCACGGCTTACGCCGCCTGACGAGCAGCCACGATGAAACGGTTTATGAGGTATTTGGTGCGCCGCTTGGCATCGATGTCGCTGGTTCTGCGGATGGGGCGACACGTGTCGCGTTTCATGGGAGTGATGCAGACAATGTGTTTGATGTAACTCGCCGGGGAGCCTCTGCAGAGATTGGCGGGCCGACGGGAGTCCGCGTTCCAATGGGAGAGATCAGCGCCGTTGCCTTCTTCGGTGCCGGCGGGCACGATCTCGTCACGATCGACATGAACAACGGTCTGCTTGTACCGCGGCACTTCAACTTTGAAATCCTGTTCGACGGTGGGGATGGCGATGACTCTTTGCTTTTCAGCGGCGGTGCCGACGTAGACTCCCACTTCCTGTTTGATGATGGCCCACAAGATGGCCGAGCGATTCATAATGACATTTCAGCCAACCCGACAAACGAGGAAAGGGATCCGCAAAAAACGAACTTTAAGAACGTCGAAGGAGTATTTCAGTCAGCGTCGGCTGCCGCAACCGTTGTTGCGAATGGCGCTGCCAACGCCATCAACTTCGCTCAAAAGGAGACGCGGCCTAGCATCCATGGTTTCAACAACGAGAGCTTCGGCGTTGTCGAAGTAGATGCCTACCCACCCGTCCACTTCCGCAACGCGACAGATGTCACGATCGACGCAGGTGCCGGCACAGATACGATTGGCGTTCAGAACACGTCGATCGGCTTCAGCGGCAAGCTGATCGTTGAGGGCGGCGAGGCCGGTGATGAGGACAAGCTAATCCTCAGCGGTACACCGGAAGACGACACGTTCACCTACCAGCCGGGCATTGCGCCGCATGCCGGCTCGTTTACGCAAGGTGATCCAGCACGGGCGCTACACTTCGACGGAATCGAAGAACTCGTTGTGAACGGCCTTGAAGGACGGGATGAGATCACGACGTTGGGGCCGATTGGGCATCCGGCTGGCGGTGAAGCAAGCGAACCTCCTGCAGATCCCAACGAAGGTTCAGGCGACTACTGGCGACTGCCACTCGACGGCATCCAGGGCGACCCGATTGTTATTGCGACGACTGTGCCGGCGAGTTCGAACTTCGACGGAACGACACCGGCAGGCGATACGACGCTGGAGTTGCTCGACGCCAACGGCGAATCCATCAAGATCGACGACGACAGCGGAGCAGGCTTCAGTGCGGCTTTAATCGTGAAGCTTGCGCCGACGGACAGCAACGCCTTCCTCATCGTCGACACCGGTCAACATTCCACGTACGAAGAGTACTTACTGCTCACCGCCGTCGGCGACTCGGCCAATATCACGAACGAGTCGGAAGATGGATCGGGCGAGAACGACACCCCCGAAACAGCCGTGCAATTCGACGGCGTGCTCGCATCGGGAAGCGTCGCTGCGGGTGATGTCGACTTCTTCGAGTTCCGAGCGGAAGAAGGAGACATCGTTAGTCTCCTGATTGACAACGACCCAAACGAACTTGGCGCTGATCCGCTGCTGCAACTCGAGTTGCTCGACGCGGCGGGCAATGTTCTGGCAATGGTCAGGACGACCGGGCCATGCGTCGCGCCTGCCATATCGCCGATCCGTCTGTCGACTGGTACGTATTATGGCAGGGCAACCAACTTGGAAGATGGTTCCGATCCTGATGACTACTTGATCGGCAAGACTAAGGTCTCTGGAGCACCAACCCAAGAACAACAGGGCAACAAATCGACGGCAGCCGCGACCAGTGTCATCTACACGGCACCTAGCAAGGGCGTCGCGACCAAACCTGGCCCTGATGACCGCGTCGTACTAACCCCGTTCGGCAACGATGAATCGCAGATTCGCTTTAATGAGTCGACGGCGCTAGACGTGCGGGATTTTGAAGTCTTCATGGTCGATCCACAAGGCGGTCGAGACACCATCGTTGTCGATACACAAACCGATCACGACAATGTTCAGCTTTCGCAAACGGGCGTTACTGCCAATGGGCAGGAGTTCAACTTCATCAACGAGGAAGAACTCGATCTAAATCTTGGTGACGGCGACGACCTCGCCGGAGTCACGGCGTCGCTGACCGTGCCGATGACGATCGACGCGGGAGATGACTCGGGAGAAGACCTCGTCGTCTATCGTGGCAGCGGATTCCTCGCCGAAACCGCTGTCATCCAGCCGGCGGTCGGCGCGATCGAGATCGTTGATCGCATCGAGACGGCTTCGGGAGCGGAAGTCAAAGTCCGAGGTGCCGAACTCGTCAGCGTCGGCGGTTCACCCATTCCGAACTCGAATCTGAACACGGCTGTCGTCTTCGAAGCGTCGACTCTCGATGATCGCATTCGTTACATGACCGTCGATGCGGACACCGAGCAGCTCAAAGTCGAGGGACGCAACACGCTCTTCACGTTTAACGAAACGAGCGGCCTCACGATCGATCCGTCTGATGGAGCGGATGAGGTGCTAGTGCTTGGCAACGCCGACAGCAACGTCATCGATGTGGTTCGCGGTGCGATGACGACTGTGCAAGTTGACTCGCTGAGAACGATCGCGATCAAAGCGAACACGACCGAGGCACTGATCATCGATGGACAACGCGGCAACGACGCAATCAACGTCAACGGCGCTGGCGGCCCAGCAGTTACCATCAACGGCGGTGAGCCGTTCGCCAGCGACAAACTAACGATAAAGCGACCAGCCGCCACACTAACTGGCGGAGGACCGCCACCAATCGGCGGCGGTTTGACAGCCGTGTCCGAATTCTCGGTCGTGCCGGGATCGGCGATCGGTACGGGAGCCGTAACCTTCGACGATGCTGACAGCTCCGTGGGCAACGACGTCACACAGTTCGAGAACATCGAACACATTGTGCTCGATGCAGACGGAACAACGCTGGCGAGCACCATTTCGGCCACCGAAGGGCCGGACAGCATCGCCGTCGTAGCCGTCGATGACGGGAACGGTACGCTCATTCCGCGCGTGACGATCGACGATCGACTTGATGTGCGTCTGGTGAACTTTACCGCAAACAGCTCAGTGGCGGTGGCGGCTCTGAATGGAGACGACGCGACGCGAGTTGCGCCAACTGGCCTCACCAATTTCTCGATCACTATCGACTCTGGTGGATCCGTTTCTGCGGACACTGTCGCAGTCGAGACCATTCAGAGTTTCGGCTCGTTCAACTACTCACCTGGGGCAGACGACCTCTCAGCGACCGTCCGCGTGAACAACGCCATCGTCAACGCTGACGGAACAGAGGCGTTGCATCTCGTTGGCCTTGGCGAGGTGGATGATCTGATGATCACCGGTAGCGTCGACGACGACACGATTCTGCTTTCGCCCAGTGGCACGGCTGCTGGTGACTTCAGAGTTAATTCGCATTCGCCAGTGACGTTCATCGGGATTGAAGATGTGACGATCAATGGTGATGCGTTGACCGATACGCTAAAGATCGATGGTACGGCTCATGCTGACTCGGCGTTTCTCAGCGGCGCAATTGTCACCGTGAACAATCAAAGCTTCAACTTGACGAGTATTGACGCGGTCGAGATCGATCTCGCGGAAGGCGACGACTCACTCGAACTAACCGCGACGAGCGACGTTAACGTTGGACTCTTCCCGAGTCAATCAATCATCCAGCAAGGTGACTTGCCCGACACGACCGTGAGCGGCACGGAACGAATTACGGTCGACGCCAAGGGCAACCAAGTGCAAGCCAGCTCCACGAACGAGACAGACCATGTGACTTACCAGCCAACGGACATTAATGGAGGTGTCTTACAGCGAGTAGGAACGACTGGCGAATTGACGCTCGTGCAGGTCGCCGGTCTGGCTCTTGATCTTGGAGCCGGGTCCGATTCGTTGACTGTCGAAGCGAACGACCTCGACAACCAAATCAAGCTTGAACAACTGAAGTTCATCTTCGCTCCGGCACCGCCGCCAACGTCCACGATATTCGTTGAGAATCACCAGTCGCACACGTCGCTGCTGCCGATTCAGTTCCTGACCACCAGCACGGAATCAGTGCGAGTTCTCGGCGGCGATGGACGCGATGAGTTTGTCGTCAACACTGCTAACGGGCTTGTCAATGTTGCGGGCGGCATCTTCTTTGATGGCGGCGCACCGATAGGCTTCGGCGATTCGATCAACGTACAAGCATTCAACACGACGCTGCACCAGGGCCCGCAAGCTGACGAGGGAGCCTACGAAATCGCAGGCATGCCGCTCGTTAGCTTTGACCGCACGGAAGTTACTGCGACGGGACCGGCATTGTCAGTTCCTCTGGGCCATCAACTTCTGGATGCCCGGCACGTTCCCAATCCGTCGCCCGGCAATGTCCCCTCGGGCGTAACCTTCCCGTTTGGGTTCTTCGAGTTCAAAGTTCAGATCGCCAACGGCAACTCGACGGCCGTGACGATGAAAGTGCCAACGGGCGTTACGATTCCGGTGGCTTCGGCGACGTACTACAAGTTCGGACCAGAACCGAACAACGCCAGCCCGCATTGGTATTCATTCCTCTATGACCCCAGCAAGTGCAGCGCGACGAATCCAGGTCCAGATGACTGCACCGGTGCAGAGTTCCAGGACACGAACTCTGACGGCAACGTTGATCAGATCCTGCTTCATTTCGTTGACGGTCGCCGCGGCGATCACGACGGCACCATGAACGGCGAGATTCTCGATCCGGGTGGAATTGCGATTCCCGAAGACGACTCGCCTGTCGGTGGATCAGCGGATCTGTCGATCATAAAGATCGGCACGCCTGATCCTACAGCCGCCAATAGCAACATTACGTATACCATCACCGTCGCGAACGACGGGCCCGATGCCGCGAGCGGCGTGACGTTGATCGATCGACTGCCTTCCGGGGTCGCGTTTGTCTCGGCAACTCCCACCGACAGTTGCAGCTTCGATACCGATGCCCATCAACTGACGTGTTCGCTTGGCAGTCTCGGCACTTCCGAAGACGCAATCGTGACGGTCGAAGTGCAAGCCAACACTCTGGGACGGCTGACAAACAGCGCATCGGTGTCTGCTCAGATGGCTGACCCGGTCGCAGCCAATAACTTGGCAACGGCCGAAACGCTTGTGTTGCCAGTTGTCGATCTCCCGGAAGGCGAATCCGAAGTCTTCCGAGATGGTGACGAACTGGTCGTGCGCCGCGTGACGGGAGAGGAGTTGTTGCGAGTTGCGGTCGCCGAATCTCTGGGTGTCATCTTGCGTGGCACCGTCGACGGCAACACGCTCGCGGTTGGGTCACTCGGAGTCGGGACGATTGTGGTCGAACATCTCGGCGATGAGGACGTAGTGGACCTGCTTGGTGGCGGTTCGCTGCTTAGCGGCCAGTTCATCAACGGAGTGTTTCACAATGTCGTTGACTTGAATGGGACCGATGTCTTCATTGCCGGACCACACGCGTGGCAGAATCCAGCCAATCCACTGGATGTGAATCACGACGGTTTTGTGTCGCCGGTCGATGCTGTCATCATGATCAATCGACTGAACACTCAAAACTCTACCTCGCTGCCGACACCGACACCTGGGGTCTTTCCGCAGAGCTTCCACTACGACGTCAACGGTGACGACGCTTTGGCACCGGTCGACGTCATCATTGTTATCAACTTCTTGAACGGGGCGGGAGGCTTGTCTGCGGAAGCCGAAGCGTCCCTCATTTCCGAAGGAGCGAGTGTAGAATCAGCACAGCTTAGCGTTGCCGCGTCCAATCACTTCGCGTTGGCCTTAAGCGACGGACGCAACTCATCAAGGAACTCGGATTCGCAGCAGTCGGTCAGCCAGTTATTGGCTGTCGAATCGCGCACGGCAACCTCGCGTCACGAGTTGTTTGCCGACATCGGATTGCAGCTTGTTCGTGGCGAGGATCTTTCGGAGAAGGACCGCCGGCTAGCACCGTCGGGAACATTCGAAGAGCTTGGAGATCTGCTGGACGTCCTGGCCGCTGATTCGGCGGCAACTCGGCTTTGAGCCACTCGGACGACTGCCAATCGATTCGATCGTTCCGATCGTAACGGCAGGCAGGGGTGTGGTATGCCACAACTCGAATAACCTGTCGGCAGACGGCAAGTCCGCGTTTTTCGGTGGCGTACAGTTGCTAGCCGATCGAAGACCGACGTTGAAGAAGAGTTGACGTTGGTATCGAAATCGGACGCAAGGGCAGCACTGCAACGCAGAGACATCGACATGCATCATACGAGTAACACCGGCCGGGGACAGGTCCGACGTGTCCTGATTGTGGACGACAACCCAGCGATTCACGAAGATTATCGGCGAGTATTGAGTAGCAACGACTCCAGCGCGAAAGCCTTGAATTCGGCAAAGGCGCTCCTGCTCGGCGACGAGCCATCGAACCAGAAGCCAGACCTGAAGGTCGAACTTGTGTCAGCGCATCAAGGGGAAGAAGCGTTGGATCTGGTTCGCCAATCTGTCGCCGACGGAACGCACTTCAAAGTGGCGTTCGTCGATGTGCGTATGCCACCGGGTATCGACGGAATTGAAACGATATCTCGAATGTGGAAGATCGATCCCAACATCCAAGTCGTCATCTGCACGGCGTTCTCCGACTATAACTGGGAGGAGACATGCGAGAAGCTGGAGCAATCCGATCGATTCCTGATTCTCAAGAAGCCCTTTGACGTTGCGGTCATTCGACAGATGGCATCGTCTCTGCTCGAGAAACACGAGTTGCGTCAACAGGTGCAGCAACAGATCGCGGATCTGTCTCGCGAGTCAACTTATGCGAGAGCCATCATCGACAGTTCCTACGACGCTTACCTCGAAGCTAATAGCGAGGGGCAGATCGTCGACTGGGGTAGCAAGGCCGAAGCCTTGTTCGGTTGGACGGCGGACGATATCCACTGTGAGGATTTAGGCGTCGTACTCAAGCTCGATGCTAACTCGAACGAGACTCTCGATGAATGGCTTTCGGAACTCGCCGCCCAGTCGACGGGCCAATGCCGTGAGATGATCGGCGTTCGACGTGACGGGCGTGAGTTTCCCGTCGAACTTTCCATCTCGCCAATCGAGTTGGACGGCTTTCGTTTCTTCAACGCGTTCGTGCATGACATCACAGCTCGTCGAGAGCTTCAATTGCAACTCGGCCACGCCCAAAAAATGGAATCGATCGGCCTGCTGGCAGCTGGCATCGCTCATGAGATCAACACACCAGCGCAATATGTTGGCGACAATTTTCATTTCGTCCAGGATGCCTTTTGCGATATCAGCAACGTGTTTGCCAAATACGATGAATTGCTCCAGGCTGCCAAAGACGGATCGGTTACGGAAGCCGATATTTCGGTCACAGAAAAGGCAATTAATGACGCTGACATGAGCTACTTGCTCACGGAAGTACCCAACGCGATCGAACAATCCCTAGAAGGCATTGGCAGAATTTCCGCGATCGTCCAAGGTATGAAAGTCTACTCGCATCCCGGTCAGAAGGAACAGATGGACACGGATATCCATCGGGCTATCGAAAACGCGATCGCGATTTCCAGCACCGAGTGGAAACACTTCGCCGAAGTCGAAACCAACTTTGATCCCACGA
Organism: Planctomycetota bacterium; assembly: GCA_014381825.1. Taxonomy (GTDB): domain Bacteria; phylum Planctomycetota; class Planctomycetia; order Pirellulales; family Pirellulaceae. Next base: position 8,635 of record JACNKX010000129.1, on the reverse strand, counting down.
TGCCGTTGATCAACTGCCATGCGAGTGACGTCAACCAAGTGTTCCTAAATCTGATCGTCAATGCAGCCCATGCCATCAGTGACGTCACAGGCGACGGGGTGGGTGCGCAAGGCAAGATAACGATTGCGACGCGAGTCGTCGATGATTTAGCGGAACTGAGATTTTCCGACACCGGAACGGGCATCGCCGAGGAAAACCGCATGAGCATTTACGATGCGTTCTTCACGACGAAAGATGTCGGTAAGGGAACAGGCCAGGGCTTGGCGATCGCCCATTCGATTATCGTAGATGGCTACGGTGGCACAATCGACTTCGAAACAGCAGTCGGCAAAGGCACAACGTTTATTATTCGCCTACCGATACACAGCGCGCGCAGTAACCCGCCTGCTGAACTTGCTGTTTCGACGATTGGCTAAGCACTTAGCCCGGCGCGAGCCGCGTGATTCGAGCCGAAGACAGTAGCTTCGGATTCTCGATTCTGGGGTCCAGACATGGCGTCGCACAAGTTCGCCGGGCCTCAGGCCAACTCGCCCAATGTGCCGGTCGCGTCGCGGAACGAATCCGTTTCCACACCCATCTTCTGAACCATCGTCAGTAACAAGTTCGCCATCGGCGGATGATCGTCAACGTCGAACGCGAGATGCTGCCCATGCTGGAGGCCAAGCCGATGTCCGCCTGCCATGAGTAGCGGCAAGTTCTTCGGCGAGTGTTCGCCACCCTTCCCGCTGTTCATGCCTGAACCGAACAGGATCATCGTCTGGTCGAGCATGTTCCCTTCGCCGTCTTGTGTAGACTTGAGAAACTGCATGAATCGGGCAAGATGACCGAGGTGAAAGCGATCGATGATACCCAACTTCTGCAACATTCCTGCATCGCCACCGTGGTGCGAAAGTTCGTGATGATTCTCGCCGCCACCGCCGTACCCTCCCGCCTCGCGCGACCACTCGTAGGTAATGACGCGAGTCGTATCGGTGACGAACGCCAGATAAGACAAATCCATCATCACGTCGATCCACATCGGTCGATCGTGGGCGTTGTGGGGCTGGCTTTCGAGTTGCAGACCCTTTGAATCGATCTCGGGTTTCGGAATGTCGATCCAGGATTCAAGCCGCTGGACGCGTTGCTCCGTTGCGCGCACCGACGATAGATACTGGTCGAACTTCTCTTGGTCCTTCTTTCCGAGCCGCCGATTGAGTGACTTGGCTTCCTTCAACACGCTGTCCAAGATCGATTTCTTTTCAGCGTATCGACGAAGTGTCGCGGCGCGATCGCCTGCACTCTCTGGAACGAACAATCGTTCGAACAGCCGACGCGGAGAGTCTTCAGCGGGAACGGGTGTGCCACTGCGGTCGAAGGAAAGTGTATGGCTGTGTCCCGCCGAACCGGTGCCTGACGAGTCGGATAGCTGAAGCGACGGAAAGCGAGTCTGTTTACCGTGGAGTTCCGCTACGATTTGATCCGCCGAGACGGTGTTCGTGTAGTCGCTTCCGGGCACGACTTGAAGATCGGCTCCGGTCAACCAAGTATCCGCACCGCTGTGACCACCTTTCGAAGCCGGGTGACCGATACCAGATACGACGGTGAAGTCATCGCGTAGCTCCTTCAACGTCTCGAGCGACTTCGACAACTTGTAGTCCTTACCCGTCGACTCGGGCACCCACTCCATGATGTTGACACCGTTGGGCACGTAGCAGCAAATCATTCGTGGCTGCACGCCGAGCGATGATTCGAGTGGCTCGTAAGTCGATGGTCGAGCTAAAGCTCGCGGAAGCATCGCTTCAAGGAGCGGCAAGCTGAGGCATGCGCCGATTCCGCGGAGAACATGGCGCCGAGAGAGGAGTGGTCGCGGTTTCATGATTTAGTCCGTTTCGGGCTAGTCACAGAATAATGAGTACCGAACGATAATTGCTCAGTCAGTATCATCCTGTCCCCCTATTTTTGGCTAAACGGCTTTGACGTGACAACGAATGTCACCAACGAATTCAACGTGTCGCCGTTCTCTTTCAAGTGCTGAACGGCTGCATCAACATGAACGCGATCGGCAATTCCAAGCTCGCGACCTAATGCGTACGAAAGCATCTTGCCTGCCAGACACTTCAAAAACAGATCTTGTTGGTCCATCAAAGCATCTCGCAAGCCGTCGACGCCTATGATCTCGGTGCCATCGAGCAGCTTCGACGACGCGTCGATCAGTGGATCATTCGGGCCGATTCGACCTTTGTAGCCAAAGCCTTCGCGATCCCGCCAATCACCGGCGGCATTAAAGTTCTCGAGTGCGAATCCGAGCGGATCGATCTTGTTGTGACAGCGTGCACACTGTGGCAGTTCGCGATGAATCTCGAGCCGCTGCCGTACGGTTGCTTTGTCGAGCCCCGGTACCTTCGGCGCGATTTCACCGGCGTTGGCGACGGGCAATCCGGGATCGATGCCCAGGACGTTCTTCATAATCCATGTCCCTCGCTTCACAGGCGAGGTCCGCGTTCCGTTCGAAGTCGTCGAGAGAACGGATGCTTGCGTGACAACTCCTCCCCGGTGAACACCTTCCGGTACGCTCACGCGACGGAAGTGATCGCCACGCACATCGGGAATTCCGTAATATCGCCCGAGCCGCTCGTTGATCACAACGAAATCAGATCGCACGAAGTTCATTACACTTAGATTGTGCTGGAGAATCTCGCGGAAGAAGGCTTTTGATTCGCCAACGATTGATAGTTCCAAGTGCCGATCGTATCGCGGATACAGGTCTGCCGCCGGCGGGTTCGCGCCAACTTCTCTGAGCCCCAGCCACTGACCTGCAAAGTTTTCAACGAACGCTTCTGATTTCGGATCTGCCAGCATTCGGTTGACTTGAGCGGCAAGCGTCTGGTCGTTTGCTAGTTCGCCCCGCTCAGCAAGATGCGACAACTCTTCATCAGGCATACTGCTCCAGAGGAAGTACGACAATCGACAGGCGAGTTCCATGTCGTCAAGCCACCGCCCACTATTGCTCACTTGAGGCCCGTCGCCCGCGCGAGACGCTTCGATAATGTTGCGAACGAACGCTTGATCTTCTTGCGTGAAGATATCAACCGACAACGTAAATTGCTTTCCATCCTCCCTTTCGATTTTTACGTCGCCGTTCGTGACAGCTAGAACTCTCGCTTTGAGCTTGCGGCCGCGTTTGTCGGAAAACGTGTGCAAGTCGTCCGTGCGACTGGGCGTCGAAGAGTTCGTTTCGCGGAGCGAAACGGCGACATTGGGTTCCGCAAGATATAGAAAGTGCGGCGAGACGAGTACTGCGATCAGCGGGGTCTTAATGGCGTGAATTAGCGAAGGTGCATCTTTGCGTACCGTGTCGTAGAGAGTTAGCTTCGCCTCAACTTCCTGATCTGTCACCGGGCGACGATACGCTCGTCGCATGAATCGCGCCAGCACTTGTCGTGCATACTCTCGTTCGTTTTGATTGCGCAAAGTGGAGTCGAACAAGAGCTTTTTATGGCTCTGCGGAGGCCAAGCGTCGTAGAGTGGCCCTTCAATTTCAAACTAATCCACCCACAGTTCAGGGCGAGCAAACTCGTCACCGGTTTGAAACCAGAAATTCTCTAGTTCCTTAGGGATCGAATAAGCGTAATCGACTGTTATGCCAGCCCTCTGCGTCGTGAAGCGACAGGGAATTTCGTAGATCTCTGGCTCGTTGACCGAAGCCGCCACATCAAACTCGGCCAAGACACGCGGCTGGCCACCAAGATTCTGAATCAGCTTTAGTCGCGGCGGACCATAATCGTACATGCGATCTGTCTGAAAATGCTTTAGATCATTCTCGTACTGAGGTCGAATCCATCGATCGCGATCCGGTTTCTTTGCAAGCTCGCGTTCCATTCGTTCCTTGAGAAACTTGTCTGCCGACTTAACTACTTCTTCGCGAGTTGGAACTTTCCCACCCGCTCGAATCCGGATGACATAGTCTCCTTCGTGCGGCAAGGCGAAGTCGCGAGCGTTCAGCTTCCGATCCCAGCTTTCATGATGCATCACTTTGAAGCCGTTCTCGACTCGACTCTTCGCGCCATTCACGATCACACGCTGGCCATCGTAGACAACTCGGTTTGAATCCGAATCGCCCGAGTCGGGTTCGAACCGCCACTTCAAGCTTGGCGGCTGCTCGCCTTCAACCAAAGCCTGATCAAGAATCTTTCGAGCAGCGGCGAAATACAGTTCCAGGTGCAGTGGCGAAACCGTCAGCGCTCCACCATTGTTGTCGAAGCCGCCCGTTGGCGGATCCTGAGGGAAACCGGCGGTGTCAAAATTGATCCCAATCAGATCGCGAATCGTGTTGCGATACTCCGCGCGGTTCATTCGTCGCACGACGATTGCGGAATCACGACGATGCAACTCGGCGCGAACCATCTGCTGTGTGATCCAATCGACAACCTTTGCGACTTCTTCCACCTTCGGTTGCGGCTCATCTTCCGGCGGCATCTCGTGGCTGTTCAAGACATTCACCACCTCGCCCCACTTGCCTTTCGCGACGAGGTCGAGGAAGTCGTTCGGCAAGTGTTGATCGACTCGCAAATCTGCTTGCTGATCATCTGGGCCGTGGCAAGGCAGGCAATGCTGTTTGAAGAATGGAACGACCGTGCGGTGGTATCCCGTGTCGTCGGGAAGGAGATCGTTAACGGATTGAGACTTAGCAACAGACGACAAGGTGACGAGCAACAACGTCGTTACAACAAAGGATGGCACTGCTACTCGTGAAAAGGCGCAAACGTTTACGGTCATGATTGCTCTCGTTTGGCCGGCATTTGCTCGCTCGCTTTTTGCGGTTGCATCACTCTTCATCGAGCGAATCGAGATTCGGACATTCGTCACGCAGTTGATTGAGTAAATCATTCGTGCCGTGAATCTTCGTCCAGTGAGTGAGATAGTCCCAATCTAACTGTTTCGCTCGGACTGCGAGAATGTTTTCAGCATCGTCCAGATCCTTGCGCCGCTTCCATCTCAGTTTTTGAATGACAACATCTTCGGCAGATGGAAGACAAGCCTCTCGTTTGATCTCGTCCAACCAACGACGTTTCCGACGATCAAAACGTTCTTTGTGGTGTTCATCGTGACTGAGCCGAAACAACTCGATGTCAAAATTCGTGGGTTTATAAGTAATGATGTTGCGAATCGAGTTTGTGATCGTTTCCATTCGCATTTGACGATCTAGTTCGAAGCCGCTTCCCAGGCTCTTCGCGAACTCGACAACGCCAATCGAATCAAACGACACAACAATGTCCGCATCCTTTGTCGCGCGTGGAATCCCATAAGCGTTACTCGACAGAGCTCCAACAAGCATGTACGGCACGCCTTTGTCTTCCAGCTGAGTAACCACATGCGCGGTCGCTTCAAAGCTGTTCATCGATATACCCTGCGTCGACATAAAGACCACGCTCATCAAGCAACCGTTTGATCTTTAGAAATCGGCGAAGCTCACGATCCACTTGCTCCTCGGTGTAGTCGGGGTGCTCGTGTCGAATCCCACCACGCATTCGCGCGCATGATTGATCGAATAATCGTGGGCCGTCAAAGATCTTTTCATCAATGGGCGCACGCCGGGCACGCGCGACCTTCGACAAGAAGATAGAATCTTGGAGCGCCTTGATTTCCGGATCGACTTGACTCACGAAAGTTGCTCCTTGCTATCGAGTAAATTCCGGCAGCTTGACGACCTCGCCGCCTTTCAAAGCCGACTCGTGCGCACAGATGCCGACGCAAGTCCAGTTTGCACTAGTCTTCGCATTTGGTCGAGGATCTCGGTCTTCGAGTAAGGCGGAAACCATTTCGTGGACCAAGTGCGGATGCGAGCCACCATGGCCGCCGCCTTGGACGAACGAAAGGTGGTCGGCATCTTCGATCGATTGCGTGAACTTTTGAATCGGTTCAGGGAGCAATTGCGCATAGTCCGGAACTTCGACGGGCGAGGCGATCTCCGGCTCCGGCTTCTTCGCCGTATGTAACACGTGAGGCTGACCTTCGGTCAACGTCCACTCGAAGCTCTTCTTCGTGCCATAGACATCGAAGCTCTCGCGATACTGGCGAGCCGTGTCGTATAAAAATCGCCAGATGTGAGCCGCAACATCGCTGTCGGCGATCTTGATTTGGCAGGACTCGACGGCGAACTTGTTGCCGGACTTCTCGGCGATGTCGTCACGTACGGTACCTGATCCATAGCACGAGACTTGTTCGGCGAGACCGTCAACGAGACCGAGTACTGGACTGACGACATGCGTTGCGTAGTGCATCGGGATCATGCGTTCCCAATACTCAGGCCAGCCATCCATGTCTTGCGGGTGCGAAGCCGCCATGTATTGGATCTTGCCGAGTTCGCCACTCTCATACAACTCCTTGATGAACAAGTACTCGCGGCTGTAGACGACCGTCTCGGCCATCATGTACTTCAATCCCGTTTCCTGAACCTTCGCCACGATCTGACGGCACTCGTCGATCGTTGTCGCCATCGGAACGGTACACATGACATGCTTGCCAGCGTCGAGTGCTTGCAGCGACATCCAAGCGTGGTCGGGGATTGGGCTGTTAATGTGAACGAAGTCTATATCGGGATCGGCGAGCACGTCTTCGTACTTTGTGTAGCGACGGTCGATTCCGAGCGTGTCACCGACTTTGTTCATTTCTGCTTCGTTGCGTCGGCAGATGGCATGAACATTAGCATTCGGATGGCTTTGATAAATCGGAATAAACTCGGCACCAAACCCCAAACCGACCATGGCAACATTAACCGTCTTACTCATCAGTCATCCTTCCATACTCGAATTGTTAAGACACGCGCTAAGGCTTCAACACAATCTTTCCCGCCAAAGTTCCGCTCTGTTGAAGCGTGTTCTCTTCTTGCAACTTATGGGCGGCGGCGGCTTCGGCGAGCGGCAAGGTCTTGCCGATTTGTGCCTTCAGCTTTCCTTCCGACATCCAATGATTCATATCGACAGAGCAAGCTCGCAACTCGTCGGGCGATGCTTTGAACATCGCGATGCCGTGTAGCGAACACTCTTTCACATAGAAAGGACCGACCGGGAACGGAGGTCTTGCGTCGCGACCGGCCATCAACACCAAGCGACCACGCTCGGCCAAGTACGAAGTCAGCGCATCAAAATCCGGCTCGCGCAATGTCTCCCAGACGACGTTGACTCCGTTGGGAGCGAACTCCTTAATCGCGGCAGCGATATCCTGAGCCTTGTAATTGACCGCGACGTCAGCTCCCAACTCTTTCGCCCTGGCACACTTCTCGTCGCTTCCGCCTGTTGTGATCACTCGAGCGCCCGCGGCGTTCGCCATTTGCACGACCATCGAGCCGACACCACCCGTGCCACCGTGGACGAAGATCGATTCGCCGCTTTGCAAGTTGGCTTTGCTGAAGAGGCCCAAGTGAGCTGTCACTCCGACCAATGCACATGCCGCCGCAGTTTCGTCAGACACATCGTCCGGCGTCGAATAAAGCCAACATTCGTCTACGGCGCAGTATTCGGCGAAAGTGCCTTGCCGTCCCATTAGCCCTTGATTCGTACCCCAGACGCGATCGCCGATCTTGAATCGCGTGACGTCTGGCCCCGTGGCTTCGACCTTACCCGCTAGATCGCAACCGATGATGAAGGGTTTTGGAAGCTCCCAGTAATTTGCCCCGTTGCGGATGTACGTATCAACGGGGTTCACGGCCACGGCGGCGGTCTTGACGAGTACGTGCGCGCCGGTGAGTTCTGGCTTCGGTAGGTCTCCATAGGTGATGTTGTCGGCTGGGCCGGTCTCTTCGATATAAGCGGCTTTCATCGTCGGTTTTGTATCCTATGAGTTGGGTTCTTCGTTGGTAGTTGTTTTTTCGTCGTCGTCGTTCTCCGCCGAGCCTTCCTCCGGCGTGTCAGAGGATTCTGCTGCCATCGGTTCCTCTTCGGTGGCTGGCTGCTCGATGATCTCTTTGTAAGGAGATACGCCTTCGCGATATGACTTGTCGGCTTGGAATAGCTCAAGTCGTTCGTAGAAGTCGTCTGAAACCAATTCGCCTGCCAGTCGGATGGCCTCCTCCTGCCAATCAACGGCCGATTCAAAGTCACCCGACTCGGCATAGGCGGCGGCGATCGTATCGACATAGGCGAAGCTGCTCCAATTCGTCAGATCGCACGCTTTGGTGGCATGTTCGACCGCGAGTTCGCCGTCACGGACAGCGTCATCCGGGCATGTGGCAAGAATCCAAGCCTTGCCGTTGTGGAGGAAGGCATTGTCCGGCTCGAGTTGCAGCCCTTCGTCGATGCTAACGATCGCGTCCGAGTATCGTCCGGTTGCGACGAACTCCATGGACTCGTTGACATTGGGTTGCGCCTGTGAAACGTCCCATTGCACGTCGTCCATCCCCAGCTCGAAATCCTGTCGCGCCTGGCGCACCGACATAACGACACCGAAGATGACACCGCCGCAGATCATCATCATCGTACCGCCGACCACCGCTATGTCAACGACGATCATCGTCACGTTGTTCGTTTTTGTCGACTTCCCATGAAATTAAGTCAGATCGTCCTAGAAGTTATGATGCTTGCTCGTGGCGCTGTTCTCTTACTTACGGCCTTATGTAATCGTTTTCCCGCATCGCCACGCCTAACCCCCCTCCGACTTT
>JACNKX010000118.1 GCA_014381825.1 Planctomycetota bacterium | reverse complement strand
GGGCAGGGAGTCCACGGAGGGGAGCATGACATCCGGCGGTCACTTCTTCGGTGCCGAGGGGGACCAGGGCCTGGAGAACCTGGGTCTGTGGCGTCGCCCTGGGGGACTCGTTGGCAATCGGACAGACGACGGCATTCGAGACGCCGAGTGGCATCCCCTGGCTTGGCAATACAAATACACCGAGGACCTGCACGAGTTGTTTCTCGACGGACGTTTGATCTGGAAGATGCAAAGTCCCGACGGTCGCAAGCTCGTGAACAACCGCCAGCACGACGCCCAGTTCAGCGTGAGCACTCGACTCACCGGCTATTCCCGCTACGGTGGCGGCTTCAATTACCTCGGCGAAGGCAACTTCTTCGGTCAAATCGGTGAGATTAGAATCTCGGACGTGCGCCGATACGGCCGTTGACGTTTTCGTTCGTCGCTTACCACGACTTTCGTGGCGGCATCCGCCGGACCAATGAAATCAAGCAATGATTTCGTGTGCGACGTTGCCTTCGACGTCGGTCAAGCGAAAGTCGCGACCGGAATGTCGGAAGGTGAGCCGCTCGTGGTCGAGGCCCATCAGGTGTAAGATCGTCGCGTGCAGATCGTGAACGTGCATACGGTTTTCGACCGCTCGCATTCCGAATTCGTCTGTGGCGCCGAACGCGAAGCCGCCTTTCACGCCGCCGCCAGCCATCCAAACTGAAAAACCGTAATGGTTGTGGTCGCGGCCCGGTTTCTTCAAGGTCACATCGGTTGTGGGCGTGCGGCCGAACTCGCCGCCCCACAGCACGAGCGTGTCTTCCAACATGCCGCGCGACTTCAGATCGGTCAGCAAAGCCGCGATCGGACGATCGCACTCGCGGGCCTTCGGAATATGATCGCGAATATCCGTGTGATCGTCCCACGGAATGTCAGGGGCCATGGCGAGTTGTACAACCCGGACGCCTCGTTCCAACAGCCGGCGCGCGACTAATGCGCCCTCGGCAAAACCGCCGCACTTCCGCTGGCCTGCTTCAAAGAATGTTGGTTCCGGACCGATGCCGTACATGTCGAGTGTGGCTTGCGTCTCGCGTGAGATGTCGAACGCCTCGGGCGCGGCATGCTGCATGCGAAACGCCAACTCGAGCGATGCAATTCGCGTTTCCAGAGCCCGATCGCGTTCAGCCTGTTCCAGGTGCAGCCGATTCATTCGCTGAAGCAGTTCGAGCTGCCTCCGTTGCTGCGACGATGAAAGGTGCGGATTGCGCAGGTTTCGCATCACCTGGTCGGGATTCATTCGATAAGTATCGACAAACGTTCCCGCACACGAACCCGGCAGAAAACTGCTGCTCCATCCCGTCGGACCTGGACGCGGGTGGCCACGGTGGCTGAGTACGATGAAGCCTGGCAAGTCCGCGTTTTCCGTGCCGAGGCCGTAGGTGATCCAGGATCCCATGCTGGGCCGATTGGGTTGGTTGGCTCCGATGTCCATCATCAGCAGTCCCGAAACGTGCTCGGGGATGTCCGTGTGCATCGATCGGAGGACGCACAGCTCGTCGGCGTGCTGCGCCACGTGAGGGAATAGCTCGCTGATCCAAAGACCCGATTCGCCGTGCTGAGCAAACCGAAACGGCGATTTGAGAATCCCCGTGGTTTTGCGCTGGGTGCGTAGGTTGACGGCGGCGGGCCGTTGCCCTTCGTACTTGGCCAGCAGCGGCTTGGGGTCGAAGGAATCAACGTGCGACGGTCCGCCATTCATCAGCAGATGGATGAATCGTTTGGCCTTGGGTGCGAAGTGGGGTGGCTTCGACGCGGCGTTTGCGGAAGCAGGGAATTGACCGGCGAGCAAGGCGCTCAAACCTAACAGCCCCGTGCCGCCGCCGTAGCGTGTTAGGAAGTTGCGCCGCGAAGTGAGTTTGGAGTCGTGTGGCATGGTGATTGTGAATGTCTTTCGTTGCCGCTCTACGGTCGATACAGCACCTCGTTTGAAATGAGCAACACTTGGCAATACTGTTCCCAAGGCGACAATGAGACGGACGTATCCCCCGAGTTGTCGTCAATAAACGACGTGGCCAGCGCAAGCTCTGCGCGACTCGGCTCGCGACCAAACACGAGCAAGAATGCTTGACGTACATTGCCCTTCGTGCGAGCCGCTAATTCACGCGAGCGCTGGATCACAAACTTGCTGTTGAGTGCAAAGAGCTGCTGCCCCGCGGTCGTCGTTGCCATCCGGCCGCTATTGCTGAGCCGTGGGTTGGGAAAGTCGAACATGCGCAGCAATTCGTCCGAAGCGTTTTGGTTGTCGCGGCGAACGGCTCCGTAAATGGTTCGTCGACGGCTGGACAGAAGATTGGCTTGTGCTGGGCCGCCAATCCGTGTATCGAGTTCTCCACCGACGCTCAGCAGGCTGTCGCGGTACGTTTCGATATCCAGCCGCCGCCGGTTCATTCTCCAGAGCCAGCGATTGTCGCCATCGACACGGGCCTTGTGCTCGTCGTATTGCGTGTCGAGTTGATAGGTGGAACTGAGCAGAAGCTCGCGGTGCAAGGTTTTGAGCGACCACCCGGATTCGATCAACCGCCGCGCCAGCCAATCGAGCAGCAGCGGATGTGTTGGTCGCTCGCCCGTCATGCCAAAATTACTGGCCGAAGCCACAATGCCGCGGCCGAAATAATGCTGCCAAACACGATTGGCAATGACGCGTGCCGTGATTGGATTGTCGGAATCGACGATGGCCCGAGCCAACTCCAAGCGGCCGCTGCCTTGTTGGAAACGCGGCGGATCGTCACCAGCGATCACTTGCAGAAACCGGCGCGGCGCGATCTCGCCCGGCTTGAGCCGGTTGCCTCGCAGCGCGACGCGCATGTCCTGGCCGCCGCCTTCGACCATCGCATGAACTTGGTAGCTGACGACCTTGGCGTTCTCGACGTACTTCGCGCTCTCAACGACGCCTGCCAGCGAGTAGTAATCCCCCGTGGGAATAGGATCGAACTTGTGATCGTGGCAGCGGGCACACGATACCGTCAGTCCGAGCAAACCTCGCGTCACGGTATCGACGCGGTCGTCGGTCGTTTCGGCCTTCGCGACGGCGATTCCTTCGGGCGTGGCTCCGTCGTCTTGATAAATCATCCCCAATGCGAGAAACCCGGTTGCAGTTGTCGCTTGCGGTCCGTGGGACTCGACCAACATATCGCCCGCCAACTGCTGCGTCACAAACTGATTGTATGGCAAATCGTTGTTCAACGCCCGCACGACCCAATCGCGATATCGCCAGGCATGCGGCAATGGCCGATAGTAAAACTCTGCCTTGAGTTGATCGTCGGCGTAACGAGCCACGTCGAGCCAGTGTCGCCCCCAACGTTCTCCATAGTGCGGCGAAGCCAACAGGCGGTCGACCAGCCGCGGCCAGGCATCAGGCGAGTTGTCATTGAGAAACGCTTGCACTTGTCGCGGCGTCGGCGGCAAACCGACCACATCGAAAAACGCCCGTCGGATCAGGGTTCGCCGAGTCGCCTGCCGCACGGGCCTTAACTGTTGCTGCTCAAGTCGCGCGAGCACAAATCGATCGATTGGCGATTGTGGCCACGCTGAATTCGCAACGCGTGGCGGCTGCGGGTCGCGAATCGGTTGAAAGGACCAAAACTGCCGTCCCGTGGTGAAGTCGACTTTGCGAACCGTCATTGGCGTTTGCTCGGTCCGCGGATCCGGCGCTCCCATCGCGATCCATCGTCTCAGTACTTCGATGTCGCGTTTCGGCAGAGCCGCGTCAGGCGGCATGGCCAAGGTTGGATCCTGATAAAGAACTGCCTTAAGCAACCGGCTCTCTCCCGGTTCCCCCGGCACGATGACGACGCCTGAATCGCCGCCCCGCCGCCAAGCCTCGCGCGAATCCAGTCGCAACCCACCTTCAATGGGATCCGACTTCGCGGAGTGGCACTTGTAACAACGATTCACCAGCAACGGCCGCACCTGCGACTCAAAGAATTCGATCCCCGCCGTCACATCGCGCGCATCTTCAGCGTTCGCCGGAAACGTCACGCCGAGGCAAATGAACAGAAGGATGAAGCGATCAAAGGAGGAATTCATCAACTGAGATTGTAACCGATCAGCGACAATTGTACCGGTCAATCCATCACCGGCCTCCAACTACATGGCTTCCATGTTGCGGTGCCCGGCGAGCGCCCGTCTCGAACCACAAGTCTTCGTGCGACACTCTTTGCTCAATTCCTGGCGAAGCGGAATGCGTACAGATCCGCGTCGTGCAGCACGAA
>JACNKX010000092.1:161803-177131 GCA_014381825.1 Planctomycetota bacterium | reverse complement strand
AGCGTGACAACCTTTGTGTCCGAAATGACAACCTTTATGTCAAATACCAAACGGTACACCTAGACGTCGAGGTTTCTAACTTCCAACGCATGCTTCTCGATGAATTCGCGACGTGGTTCGACCTTGTCGCCCATCAACACACGAAACATCTCGTCGGCGGCGCCGGCGTCTCGCATGCTGACTTGGACGAGCGTGCGGTTGTTGGGATCAAGCGTTGTCTCGCGTAGCTCTTCGGCGTTCATTTCACCAAGGCCTTTAAAGCGAGTGACCTGAAGCCCCTTCTCGCCAGCCGCCCGGATCGCGGGAAGCAGCCCACGAAGATCTTCCAACGCGCCCTCATGATCACCCCGCCGCAAGATGTAGCGTGGATCTTCGACTCCGGTTCGCTCCTGTGGAATCAAAGACTGAATGTCGAACCCGAACTCTGCCAACTCGCCCAACCCGCTGTTGATCGTACGCACTTCGTGCAATTCGGTGACATGGAGTTCGGGCCCATTCGTCTCGTCGTCCTCGGGCTCAGGCTGGTCGCTTACGCGAACTTCTTCTCCAACTGCTGCTTCTTGTCGCTGCAGCAACTCGTCCAATTCCGTTCTCGATGCAAACCAGTATTCATCGTGCCCGAGAAAGACATGGAACATGGGAAGCTTGCCCTGTGCATCCATGCGCTCGGCGTGTGCGCGGAGACTGATACCGCGACGCTCCAACGCTAACATCGCCTCCTCCATACCGGCAAGTGTTGTCGAGAGCTTGGTCATTGTCTCGCCGCTGATAAGTTCACCAGTGCCCACATCAAACGCTGCGTCTTCCAAGCCGCGTTCCAGAAGCTGCGTCTTCATCTCTTCGTCGGTTTGCACATAGTAAGTGTTCTTCTTGGCCTTCACTCGGAACAATGGCGGTTGAGCGATGAAAACGTGACCACCAGCTACCAACTGATACATCTGCCGGTAGAAGAAACAAAGCAGAAGGGTGCGGATATGCGATCCGTCGACATCAGCGTCCGTCATAATGATGATTTTGTTGTAGCGGCGCTTACTAACGTCTTGGTCTTCGCCGATCCCGCTGTCGATCGCGCGGATCATGCTTTGCACTTCTTCGTTCGCAAGGACTTTGTCTTCGCGCGCTTTGTAGGCGTTGATTATTTTACCGCGAAGTGGCAAGATCGCTTGATACTCGCGCAACCGACCGCCTTCGGCGCTACCACCCGCCGAATCACCTTCGACCAAGTATATTTCGCACTTCTCCATCTCTCGACTACTGCAATCCCGCAGCTTCCCAGGTAACGCTCCACCACCGAGCGCTGTCTTGCGTGAACGCAGGATGTCTTTCGCTTTACGAGCCGCTTCTCGAGCCTCGGCCGCCAACACTCCCTTGCGAACGAGCGTCTTCGCTGTCCGTGGATTCTCTTCTAAGTACTTCGCCAGAAACTCGCCTGTCGCTGTCGTGATGACACTCTCGACATCACTGTTACCGAGCTTTGTCTTGGTTTGGCCTTCGAACTGCGGATGGGGCACGCGCGTCGAGATGACGGCCGTTAGACCTTCTCGGAAGTCATCTCCACTCGGAGTGAGATCCCTGAAGATCCCTTCTTTTTTCCCGTAGGTATTCAACGTTCGTGTTAGCGCTGCCTTGAAACCGGACACGTGTGTACCGCCTTCGATCGTATGAATATTGTTCACATACGAATGAAGATTTTCGGTGTATTCACCTGTGTACTGCAGCGCAATCTCGTAGCCAATCCCTTCCGATTCACCGGTGAAGTAGATTACGTCGCGATGCAGTGGCTCACTGGCTCGATTCAGGTATTCGACGAATTCAATGATGCCACGCTCGTAGCAGAATTCTTCACCTTCACCATTTCGCTCGTCAGCGACCTTGATTCGAACTCCACGATTTAAGAATGCCAGCTCTTGCAGGCGTTTGTGCAAGATGTCATAGACAAACTTCGTGGTCTGAAAGATCTGGCTGTCCGGTTTGAACGTTGTCTTGGTTCCAATCTTGGACGTCGAGCCCAACTTGCGCACCGGGCCAGTTGGAATGCCTCGTTCGTACTCCTGTTGGAACACGTGTCCATCGCGGAACACTTCCACCTCGCTCCATTGCGAAAGGAAGTTCACAACCGTCACACCAACGCCATGCAAACCGCCCGACGTCTGATAAGCACCTTTCTCGAACTTTCCACCGAATTTGAGAACGGTCATCACGCCTTCGAGCGTAGAAATCTCTCGACCTGTTTCTTCCGAGAGTTGATCGTGAATCTCCACCGGAATTCCACGACCATCATCTTCCACCGTCACTGAGCCTTCGTTGTTGACTTTGACGCTTACGTGCTTAGCGAATCCGGCCATCGCTTCATCGATCGAATTGTCGACAACTTCGTAGACAAGATGGTGAAGACCCCGTCCCGTTGTATCGCCGATATACATCGCCGGTCGTTTGCGAACATGTTCCAAATCCGAAAGGTGTTGCAAATCCTCCGGACTATATTCAGAATTGGCACTCGGCGTCAACGACTGGGTATCCTCCGGACGTTGAAGCTCGAAGTTCTGTTCGGGCCGTTGCTCGTCCGGCTTATTCTCGTCACTCATCGTTGTTCGTTTCCTATTTCCGCGTTCAAGCCACTCAATCGATCTCGCCGACTCGAAAGCGCAGATCTTTAGGGTTGTTTTCTCCAGTTGCCGCTTGTAACTTCTTCAGCAACTTTCGCTTTTGGAACGTCAATTCTTGCAATACCGCCGAATTGCGAGCCGTTATCTCTAGTACTCCCCGATTCGTCTTGCCAACTCGGCTGTTCTTGGACAATTGCTCCCCAGCTGCCTCCGACCACGCGGCTTCCCATTCGAGTCCTTGTTGCAGCTGTGCGTATCCCTTTCGAGCTAACAGTCGGCTCATCACGTCAGCGATTCGCTTTGGAGCCCGCGGATGGCGTTGCCGCTGCTGTGCTTCCTTGAGCACTTGAGCAAAGTCGTCCTCGTTTATTGGCTCCATCCTTAGCAAGTTCCTTCTTACTATTCTCGCGCTAATGGCATCACTACGTATCCGTATCCGTCATCTGTTGTGAATAACGCGGCCGACTCTCCATCCAAAATATCGATCGTTATCGGTTTCTCGTTGTCCAACACCTTTAGAAAGTCTGCGACGAAGCGGTGATCCATCGTAACCGTGATCGCGTCGCCATCGTAGGCAATTGGCAACTCGACTCGCGATTGCCCCACTTCAGCCGTCGAACCTGCGAGTACGAGCGTACCATCGCCAAACGTGAAATCGACTCCTCGACTTTCATCACTCGCTACGATCGCGGCCTGACGAAGCGTCGAGTAGAACGGGCCCACCGTAACTTCGATCTGAACTGATTCCTGTCTTGATGGGAAAACCTCCCGCCACTTTGGAAAGCGACCTTCGACCAGTCGAGCGTAGATCGTCGCTCGAGGACTACGCACCACGACGTCATTGGCGCGAGCAGCAATCTGAATCTCTGCGTCTGTGTCGGTCAAAGCTCGTTCCATTAACTGCATCGCCCGAGACGGAACAATTGTCATTGTGTCACCCAAGCCGTGACCACCAACGGACCTCGCTGGGCCTTCCATTTTGGCGAGGCGACGTCCGTCGGTAGCTACCGCCGTGATTTTCTCTTCCTCCATCTCCAACAACACACCACCAAGTGCGTAGCGACTGCTCTCAGCGTCCGTCGCAAATAGTGTCCGTCGTACGAGTTCCTTGAACAACCGAACTGGTACGTCGTGATACGCCTCGTCGCTGAAGCCAGCAACTGCTGGAAATTCGTCTGGGTTCTCTGCCGGCAACTTAAACTCACTCCGCTCACCTCGAACAACCGTCCCGTTTTCGTCAGATTCAATCGTGAGCTTGTCGTCGTTGCTTTCGCGAAGAATCGAACCCAAGAGGCTAACTGGCGCGAGAATCGTCCCCGCTTGTTCGACTTCAATGCCACCAACTTCAATGCGAATTCCGACTTCCATATCAGTTGCCATCAAGGTTGTCATTGCAGTGGTTACTTCCAGTTTGATGTTTCGCAGGATTGGCTTTGGACTGCGACTAGGAGCAACCGTGGCAGCAGTCATGAATGCAGTTAAGAGCTGTTCTCGGTCACATGTAATCTTCATGAGTTCGTCTTTCTACGAATCTGTGCAAAGCGGATTTCTGATCACTTCGCTTTTGGTGCTTAAAGCTGGCTTTGTATGCTCTAATAGTTATTCTTTATTAGTAGTAATAATGTTCCGCGGCCAGAGATCGTCGACAGACACAATCGACTCGCGCTAACATGTGTGTGTATACGTAATTAGAACTTCAATTTGAGCAGAATTAATAGTGGATAACCGGTCGATAGTCTGTTGCCAAAACGTGGGTGAAGTGTTTGTTGTTTTCGACTTAATGTGTGGTTGAAATTGACTGTGTCAACAGGCACCGAAACGATGAACATTATCTAACCGACCGCACACAGGTTTTCCCCTTCGAAGGTTGGTCACTGCGAATTTCGAAATTGCTTGTTAATCGAACTCAACGCCTAACGCTGTCGCCGCCCGAGCAAACCCGACATCGTCATCAAGCCATTCTTTTGCGCGTCCAAATGCATGCATCACGGTCGAGTGATCGCGTCCACCTAGGTTCCGGCCGATGGTTTGGAAGCTAGAGCCAACGAGAGTACGGATTAGATAAACAGACAGTGCGCGAGCGCGAACAACCGTTTTTCGTCGAGAGTCGCCCGTCAGTTCTCGAACCGTCACGTTGAAGTATTTTGCTACACGCTTGTTGATGTCCTTTGCAGTAACTTCTCGGACTGAGTCGGTTCGAGACACAATTCGCTCAACTGCGCTGGGTGGGCAATCGCCGTCATGAGTGTTAAGGCAACGCAGCTCGGTAATCGCAGCGCAGAGATCATGTACTAGCAAGGGTTTCGATCGCTGGCGTCTCGCATCCGATGTCAGACGCTGACTGACCTCAGTGGGTATCACGACATCATTCTGTTGTGCTAGTTCGTTCAGTATCACACTGCGAGTTGTCGCAGTCGGTGGAACGATTGGAATCTGAAGTCCGCGCGACAGTCGACTCGATAACGTCGGTAACAGCGCGTCGAGTTCATCCAGCGCGGAAAGCGAGGTAATGACAACTTGACAATCGCTCGCCACTAGATAGTCAAGTGTGTGTATTAGTTCCTGTTGTGCGTGTGTCTTCGCGGCAAGTTCGTGAAGCCCATCGAGCATCAAGAGGTCGACAGAACGATGGGCGTCGCGAACTTCATCTAACGAGTCGATGTCAATTCCATTTGCGATTGCGCGCGCATAGTCCGCACCGGTCAGCCATAAGCTGCGGAGATCTGCATAGGCGACTTGCGAAGCCGCGAGCAGGCAATGGAGTAAATGCGTTTTACCAAAGCCAGCTGGTCCCGAAATGAACAACGGATTGAATCGCACCCATTGATCGCCAACAGAAGATGCCGCCAACTTCGCGAGAGCATTTTCCGGCCCCGCGATAAAGCGGCCTAGCGGCAAAGCAGTTCGATCGCGCGGAGCGATTCCACTGCTCGGAGACCCGGCAACGTGATGTACTCCTTTTGAGTCTTCTCTAGGAATGGCGAAGACGCTTCCAACCACACCGACTCCGTCCGCTGGTGCGTAAAGTGTTTGAAATTTCAGCCTTGAGACGAACCGCAGATTATATAGGCTCGCGGTCCGACTTGCGAGCCGTCCAAACAACTTTTTGAGCGGTCTAGAGTCGCTGTAACATCTTGTAAACACGTGAGATGCGTTGCGAAGATTCTTCGATGTCGTCTGCGGTTGTCGACCTGCTTAGGCTAATGCGGATCGAGCCCTCAACCACCGACGGTTCTAGCCCCATTGCGATCAGCACCGGCGACGGTTCGCTGGAACCGCTCGCACAGGCTGAACCGGTTGAGCAGGCGACTCCAGCCATGTCGAGAGCCAGGACAAACGCCTGTCGATTTAACGTCGGAAGCGAGATGTTCGAGGTGTGTGGCAGCCGATCCGCCCCGATTCCGTTAACTACTAGCGAAGGTATCTCTGCGCGTAGGCGATCTTCAAGCATGTCTCGCAAGGTTCGCATCCGCCGTTCGCTGTCGGTTGCTCGCTCGGAAAAAAGTTCCAGCGCCTTCAGGAATCCCAGCGTCAGCGCGACGGATTCAGTCCCTGGCCGGACGCCTTGCTGTTGGAATCCGCCGGTCATCATAGGTAGTGGAGCGACCCCTGGTCGCAATAAAAGCCCACCGATCCCGACAGGACCATGTAGTTTGTGCGCCGACACCGATAGTGCGTCGACACCGAGCGATCGAAAGTCGACGTCGACCTTGCCAACCGCTTGGATAGCGTCGCAGTGCGAGAGTACATTGTGTTCGCCAGCGACGCGAGCAATCTCCTCGACCGGTTGAAGAACGCCGGTCTCATGATTTCCGAGCATCACGCTGACGATTCGGGTTCGTTCATCGAGAAGCTTGTCGAGCGCATCCGCATGAACGACGCCATCGCGATTGACCGGTAAACGACGCACCTCGACGCCGGTCCGCTCGAGTTCCTGAGCCGTTTCCAAAATACTGGGATGCTCGATGGGCGAGATAACGATGTTTGTATCGCTGGTGCCGACCGCCAAGCCGCGGAGGATCAAGTTATTCGACTCGGTCCCGCCGCTGGTGAGGATCAAACGGTCGGGTTGCATGCCGGTGGTCGCACCGCCGAGGAGTTGCGTAATTCGCTCGCGAGCATCCTCCAATACACGACGAGATCGTTGACCACACTGGTGCTGGCTGGCTGGGTTCACGTAGCCCGCCCGATTAGCCTCGTTGATTACTTCCGCAACCTCTGAAAGCATCGTGGTCGTCGCGTTGTTATCGAGATAGATAGATTCCATGGGCACTGGCGAGTGGGCCTAAAAGATGACAATGATTGAGTTTAGCGTCTACCAACATCACTGGCTGTCGTCGGGATGGTCGTCGCTCGACTCTTCCTTGTCTTGTGCCGTCGCGTCCTCGTCGATTGCTTTTTCACGGCCTTGGAGAGACTCTGTTCGCTCGGGCGCATGGTTTAGCGCTTCCGCAAACAACTCGGCGGCGAAATCGTCCTCGTTCAGAGCTTTGAACGTTTCTGCAGTCATGAGATACTTGTCCGCCAGCGTCTGGTCGATGCTTTGCTGAAGTTGATCGGGCGTCGTTGCTGATCGAGCGAGAACAAACAGTTCTGGAATGAAGCTATACAATTCCTGCCTGGCGACTTTAGCAATCGCAGGCCAAACGACTTTCGCCATCTCGACGTGTTCTTCGGACCACTTCAGCCAGATGTTATCGCCATCTTTGTTCGTGGCGTCCAAATACTGACACAAGATGCGTGCGTCGCCTTGGAATCCGTAGCGCACACCTTGCGATCCAAACACAAGATCCCATCGGTTCTCCGGCTTTGCCCCGGTTGCCAATAACTTTTGTGCAACCAGGTACTTTTCGAGATCGTTCGTATTATCCGTACGGCGAGTCGGCGAGATCTGAACTCGGAACAGCGGTAGCTCCAGATAGGAGAATTTCCGCCGCTTAAATGTGTCAGGCGAAAACTCTTCGCCGGTAACGCTCCCAAAATACAACACCGCATAAACCAGCACGATTCCGGTCAGAAGCAGCCCCAAAATGCCGAACGCAATGCGACTCAATAAAGACGATTCGGTCTTTGTTGCGGTCTTTGATTGGTTGGCGGTTGTGGGCATTAGACAAGAAGATCGCGAGTTGACACTGGGCGAACGACGGAATTAGGACATTCTCCCGCGCGGGCAGGCGTTTGACAACCGATCGCGAACGCCGCAATGGGACCTCGAGTCGCGCGGAGAGGGCAGCATTTTCCAGCATCGAACCAGACCGACACGCTTGTGCCAAGAGTGTGAATAGATGGTCATTTGAGAATGAGATGTTACCTATCGTTACCACGAAGTTAGCAAGGCCCGTGTCGTCTACGCTGAAGGCGTTATACAAAATTGACAGGCCCTACGATTTGTGAAACGCCTTCAGCGTATGTCGTTTTTTCGTTCAACGTCCCAGGGTGCGCGACTGCGTCGCGACCCTGGGCTACGATGTGAAACCGCGTTGCGGTAAAGAGTGAAGATGGGAACGATTTCAGTTCCATTAAATGGCGACTTCAACATCCTGCGCTAAAACTGCCGAAAGTAGCTTTTGAGATCCTGACGCGGCGTTCTAGCCAGCCAGTAGCTCTTCGTGTCGCGATCTATCTGTCGCTGCATCGGGTCGCGACCGCATAAGCGCATGGCGATGCCGATGGGTGTCAGCACCAATAAAAATACGGCGAGCATCATCACGTGCGAAACGGTCCAGCCAATCGGAAAGGCGAGTGCCATCCAGATGACATAGACCGGTCGAACCAACGTTGGCACAACAAGTCCCGCTAGACCGACGCCACCGGCAACTATCAATGCGTATGTGGAGGGTGTAGCGGATTCGAGTCGTCGATAGAGAACAGCTGCGACGACAACGCCGAAGCCGATCAACAACATCGAGAAGACTCGCAGCTCTTTCCGCGACGGATTCCAATTGATGTCAACGAGCGCCATTACTTCAATGCCATTTGGAAAAGCGACGGTTGTGTCGTCCGGAAACTCTATCTTCGCGTGCGGCATGGACTTTCTGCAAGTGCGCGCATCCTAACACAGTCTAGTTCGCCATGACGCTATGTACCTCCCTGAGCCCGAGGGAATCGAGTCGTAGGGCGTGTAACGGTTACGACGGGCGGCAATTCTGGGAGCAGCGGGAAAGGCCAACCCGGCCATTGGACGAGTCCGCTATCTCAGAGCCGCAAGCTACGATTGAAAGCGCCTTATTCCCTGCGCGGGCGGAACTTGCGCCACTCGTGTTAAGACTGCCCGCGACTCATTCAGCCGATTCCCAATGACGTTAACATCTACAATTAATCGAATGTGCGACCGTCAGAGGCCGGCACGCGTCGCGGTCACGGCGCTGGTCGCCGTTTGGCTTATCGCGGTCTCGTGCGGGATGGCGGCGTTGTGGAACTACGAAGCTGCACCAGGCCCGCCCGTGGAGCAGCCGCTTAACTGGCCGACGTCGAGTTCCATTGCGCGCAATATCAGCGGTTAGCGGAATCGGTATGACGGATGAACATATGCGGCGTCTGTTCCAGCCCTTTCCCAAGCGGACACTTCGACGACGCGTAGGTACGGTGGTACTGGCTTAGGATTGATTATCTCAAAGCGCCTTGCTGAACTGATGGGAGGCGATATCACCATCCGTTCAAAGCTCGGCGTCGGCACTGCTTTTACCGCGACGGTCGCGACGGGCAACTTGAGTAACGTCCGCTTGATCGATCCAGTTGCTGAGCAGCCTGGTATCTTGGCCGAAGCGAACGAGCAAGCAATGCAGCAACAAACGGTCGTTAAACCGTTGACCGGCACGCGAATTCTGCTGGCGGAAGACTGCGCTGACAATCAACGGCTGATCGCGGTCGTGCTCAAGAAGGCAGGTGCTGAAGTTGTCGTCGTCGAAAACGGTCGGCTTGCGATCGAACAATTGACTGTCGACGGAACCGTCGATGGAGTTCTGACCGAGCCGTCTGCGTTTGATGTCGTTCTGACTGATATGCAGATGCCCGAATTGGACGGTTATACAGCCGCTCGCATTCTTCGGGCCAAGGGAATTGATATCCCGGTGATCGCATTAACAGCACATGCGATGAGTGGCGAGCGGGAAAAATGTCTGGCAGCCGGCTGTGCCGACTATTCGACAAAGCCAATCAATCGAGAGAATCTCATCCAGTGTGTTTCCAAGTGGACAAATCGAACACCGCAACTCACCAGTAGCCGCTTGTCGTAGCTGGATTCGCAAAAATTCAGCCGTCCCAAAGCACTGAATTTTTGCAAATCTAGCTACCGTATATTCAAGACTACCATTTGCCTTAGACGTGGCACGAAGTCATTAGTTCGCGGAACTCTCGGAACAAGTACTCGCTGTCGTGAGGTCCCGACGAGGCTTCGGGATGGTACTGAACACTGAACGCGGGAACTTCGCGATGTCGCAGCCCGGCGATGGTATTATCGTTCAAGTTCCGGTGTGTAATCTCCAGGTGCTCGGGCAGCGTATCTTCTTCCACGGCGAAACCATGATTCTGAGCCGTGATTTCGACTCGCGTGGACTCGACGTTTAGAACCGGCTGGTTGGCGCCGCGGTGCCCGAACCTGAGTTTAAATGTCTTGGCGCCGGAAGCTAATGCAAATAGCTGATGCCCAAGGCAAATTCCAAAGACTGGCCGCTTACCCAGCAGATTCTGAATGGTGTTGATCGCGTAGTCCAGTGGCTCTGGGTCACCGGGGCCGTTAGACAGGAAAACGCCGTCGGGATTCTGCGCAAGAACTTCTTCGGCGCTGGCGGTTCCTGGCAAGATCGTGACGCGGCAACCCGCCTCTTGCAGGTGGCGAGCGATATTCCACTTCATGCCAAAGTCCAAGGCGACAACATGCAACTGCTCCGAATAGGACTCGGAGGACATTTCATCAGCGATTCTCGCCCACTTGCTTAGCCCCTCATTCCAGCCTCGCGGTTGCTCGGGTAGCACTTCTTTGACCAAATCGCGTCCAACTAGGCCAGGACTTGTCTTCGCCTTGTCGACTAGGCTCGCGTCATCCAAATCGGTCGTCGAGAGAACGCCTTTCATTGCACCATGAATACGAATTCGTCGGACGAGGGCCCTCGTGTCGATTCCCGCTAGCCCGACGATGCCGTGCTCGGCCAAGTACTCGCCAAGTTCTCGGTCACACCGAAAATTGCTGGCAATTCGGCTGTTCTCGCGGACGATGAAGCCTGCTAAGTGAGGCTTGCCGCTCTCGACATCTTCGTCATTGACCCCGTAATTTCCGATCTCTGGATAGGTCATCGTGACGATTTGGCCGCGATAGCTGGGATCGGTGAGGATCTCCTGATAACCCGTCATCGAGGTGTTGAAAACAACTTCGCCATCGACCTCGCCAGTCGCACCAAACGCTTCGCCGGTGAAAACCGTTCCATCTTCCAAAGCAAGTTTTGCGGTGGTCATGAGTAGTTCCAAGTTATTCGACGCATAACCTTCTGGGAGACCTTAATCTAGACGTCACCTAAAGTTGGGGGTTTCGCCGGTCGATACGAAAGAATACGGCTGTGGGTCTCCGGGCATGGTCAATCTATGCTTGGACAGCCAATTACGAAGGGCTCTTGATTCGGCGATCAAGGGTCCTTCGATTTTCTTGCGCCGTCAGTGCCAGCGAGAACCGTCGCATTATAGCCGGCAAAAGGCACATTCAACAGGACGCAGCGATGTTCTCGGGCGATGTTTACGACCGAAGTATTTCGCCGACCGGTTCGCCTTTGCTGATGACCATGGGCCTGCCGAGCGCGTCGTGAATCTCGGTACCTGCACGATAGCCAAGGCAGTGAAAGATTGTCGCCGTAATATCCTGCGGCTCGACGCGTCCCGAGGCAGGATAGGCACCTTGTGAATCCGATGTGCCATGTACGGTGCCGCCACGGACGCCGCCCCCGGCAAGTGCCGCCGAAAAAACGTGTCCCCAATGATCTCTCCCTCCGCGAGCGTTGATCTTTGGCGTTCGCCCAAACTCACCGATCCAGACAACGAGCGTGTCGTCCAACATCCCTCGCTGCTCCAAGTCCTCGAGCAACGCAGAGTAAGCCGCATCCATCGGCGGCATGAGGACCGTCTTCAGCCGTTTCGCGTTGTCGGCGTGGTTATCCCAAGCGGGTGCGACGGCCTGATCTTCTTTCCAACGTGTCCAATTCACCTGGACTAGCGAGACGCCTGCTTCCACCAGTCGCCGTGCCAGCAGAACGCTCTGACCGAAACGGTTCCTGCCGTATCGCTCGCGCGTCGCATCAGGTTCGGCCTGAATATCGAAGGCACGTCGGGCGTCGGAAGAACTGAGCAGATCGAAGGCCTTGTGCTGCAAACCGCTCCAGCGCTCAACGGCCTGATCGCGATTGACAGCGTCCAGGTGTCGATTGACCGACGCCAGCAACGAACGACGTCGATCAAATCGCATCGCGGGAATGTCTCCGGGAAGCGAGAGATTGGGAATTTTGAAATCCGTTTCGTTTGGATCGCAATCCAGTAGCCAAGGATCAGCGCTGTGGCCCAGCCAGCCTGCATCTTGTCCCGGCCAAACGATGCGACCAGTGTTCCAAATCTCCTCGGGCAACCGAACCGCCCCAGGCAAGCTAGCGGTATCGCCGCGAAGATGTCGTACGACAGCACCAACGCAAGGCCGATCGTTCGGCGCGCCGTGAACCGCGTTTTCCTTGTTCTTGGGTGCGTGTGGGTAGCCTGTTAGCATCCAGTAACCGCTTGACGAATGAGCATTGTCGGCGGTCGATACAGCTCGGAGAACGCCGATGCGATCGGTCAGCTTCGCGGTTTGCGGCATCAGCTCGCCGACATGCAAGCCTGGCGTTGCCGACTCGATGGGCGAGAACTCGCCACGAACTTCGGGCGGAGCGTCGGGTTTCGGATCCCACGTCTCATGTTGCGGTGGCCCGCCCAGCAGGAACAGGACAATGCACCGTTTTGCGCGACCGAACGATCCGGTGATCGTTGGGGTCGCAGGATCTGTGGCCGCATTGGCCAAGGTCGGCATTGACAAGCCAAATGCGCCGAGTCCACCAACGCGAAGCAGTTCGCGTCGATTCACTCCATCACACAATCGGGTATTTCGATCCAGGATCGAGAACATGGAAATCGCTCGGCGCGGGTCGTGCAAGCAGTTGCTCGGGAGAGCGTCGTCAACACGATTATCCTCAAACCGAGCGTTCCAAGCAATCCACAACGTTCACAGGACCGGCGACGCCAACGCAAGGACGTGTCCGTCAGGCGGCGGTCTTTGCCAGGACTTTGTCTAGCGTTTGGTTCAATCGCGAGATCGACAGCGGCTTCGGCAGCCAATCGTCCATGCCAGCATGCAAGCACGCTCGCGGATCCCCGGTCGCTGTCACCGCCACGATTGGAACCCTCGCGCCATGTCGCTCTTCGGCGCGGATCGCTTGCGTCGCACGGATGCCATCCATTTCCGGCATCTCGACGTCCATTAAGACGAGATCGAAGTTGTTGTGCCGCAACGCTTCCAGGGCTTCGCGACCGTTGGATGCGATGGTCACTGCATGTCCAGCATTTTCAAGCAATCGCATGGCGAGTCGCTGGTGCAGCAAACCGTCTTCGGCGACGAGTACCTTCAGTTGGGAGGCCCTCTCTAGATTTTGCTGCGGTTCGGACATGCGGTTACTTCGTTGCGAATTGAAGAATATCGGGGTTGCTGTCTCATTTGTCATTTTGTCCACCTCGCTATGCCGCCGTGTTCGGCGAGCCATTCCCTTCTCTATTAATAGACGGCTCACCCTCAGTTTTGTTCGTGAATTCGGGGAATTATGTCGTGCTTCTTTGTCGCACGCCGTAGGGTGCCGGCGAAAGCCGCACCGAGTACTGCTCAACACCATCGCCGATCTTTCGATTGAATTACAGACCACCGATCGACTACGATAAGGACACAACCAGGGGCCTGGTCTGTTGAGGAGAGTCTTCCATGTTTTTACGTTCCCGGGGATCTGTCTGTTTGCTGCTCGGTTGCCTTATCTGCTGTTCACCGCTAGCGAAGGGCGAAGATCGCCCGATCCGAGTGACGCAACGACCCGAATGGGAATCGCGGATCGAAGCAGCTTTGGATGCGAAAGGCGAGTGGGATTTCTTCGACGCGCCATTGATCGAAGCTTGCCACACGTTTCAGGACAAGCTGGGCATCGATGTTGCCCTTGATACGAAAGCGCTCGAAGACTTCGGAATCGATTCAAGCACGCCAATCACGCTATCGATTAGCGGTATATCAAACCGTTCATTTCTACGGCTGATGTTGAACGAACTCGAGTTGACCTTCACGATGCGGTATGGCGCGTTGTGGATTACGACCCCCGAAGATGCCGAGTCGCGACTCACGACGAAAGTCTACCCTGTCGGCCCGTTGTTGGTTCGCGACCGTTCGCGTCGTGAACCGATTGCAGACTATGACTTACTAATCGGTGCCATCACGAATTCGATTCATCCAGACTCGTGGGACGAAGTTGGTGGACCGGGATCGATTGAGGGGATCTACGACACGTTGGTCATCTCGCAGACTTCGGACATTCATCACCAGATCGAACAATTATTAGCGACCTACAACGAGATCATCGCGAGCGACAAACCAGAGCAAGACCAGATTGTCTTCATGCTTGGACAAGAGCCGAATTTAGCAGCGCAAGCCGCACTCGATAAACCGTTTACTGCAGAGTTCAAAGATTCCACTTTGAAAGAGTTTGCGGAGTTCCTTAGCGAAAAGATGGGCATTCCGGTCGTGATCGACTTTCGGGCGCTTGAGGATTTCGGAATCGATACGTCAACGCCGATTAGCGGAAAATACACGAAAACACCTCTACGTTTCGCGCTTGCCAGAATACTGGGCGAACTGGAGCTGACTTACGTGATTCGCGATGAGGTTCTCTTAATTACAACACCGGAGGCATGCGAACGCCAATTGGGTATCGGACTCTATCCAGTCCGTGATTTAGTTCAGATCGCGGAACAACTGCCCATCGATCCACCGGGAGCAAACTGCGACTTTGATTCTCTAATTAGAGTCATCACTTCGACGATTGGTCCCGACACATGGGACGAAGTCGGTGGCCCAGGTTCGATCGATTCATTACTGCCCACACCGACATTAATAATTTCGCAAACGCAAGACATCCAAAAAGAGATCTCCGAGCTGATCACCAAACTGCGGGCGGCGAAAGAACTGGTAACTGTCAATAGCGAGGTTTCCGACCCCAATGCCCTCTTCGTCCGGTCCTATCCGATGAACCTGTCTGGGTGCGCGTCAGACGAGATCGCGATGCTTGTCATTCGTGCTTCAGAGGCAGGAACTTGGGACGATCAAGCCGAGACATTCGTGCAAGGTTTGGGCTCGTCACTTGTCGTGAAACACAAAGCGAGCGTTCACCGTCGCGTGCTGAATTTGCTGGAGGAACTCGGTGCGAGATTCGTCCAGGGGAGTGCTTGCTTCGGATGTGGTTACGGCGGTGGGGGGGACGAAAAAGCGAGCGGGGGGGCCAGCGCGCCCGCCGTTTTTTCATCGCACCCCCCAGGCGGGTTTTTTTTTCGAGGACTGTTTTGGCCACTCTTTCGTCCGAAAAAATCCCCCTTTTCGCTTTCCGACAACCCCCTGGGACTCCCCCCGCAACTCGTTGTACTTTTCCACCGGCCTTTTGCCCGGGGCTTTTTTGTATTCTGCGCTG
>JACNKX010000092.1:0-161793 GCA_014381825.1 Planctomycetota bacterium | reverse complement strand
ACGTGGGACGATGTCGACTCGGTGGAGGTCGTGGTCGAAGAGCATGCACCCGCCCGCCGTTGATTCATCGCACCCGACAGGCGGATTCTTCTAGCGAGTACTGTTCAGGCCACTCTTACGTCCGAACAACTCGCTCTTTCAGCTTGCCGACAACCGCTTGGAACTCCTCACGCAGCTCGTTGAACTTCGCAACGGTCTTTTCGCCGGGAGCTTTTACGTAGTCGAGCATGATGGCTTCGGCGGCGATGAATTCGTCGGAGATGTCCGCGACTTCGCTGGCAATTTCCGGCGGAATGTTCGTCACGCCATTGGCATCGCCGTGCAGCAAATCGTTCTGATACACCATCAGTCCGCCAACACGAACTGGAAGCGCCAGATGTAGCATGTGACAGTAAGCATGCGAGCAAATCGTCGAGCCCGTGAAGACCGGATACTTCAGCTCCCGTACCTGTTCCAGATCGCGACCGCCACCATTGGTGACTAAGCCAACCGAACCATAGGCTTTGTAAGTGGAGCACATGACTTCACCAAAGACGGCCGCTACGGCAGGATCGTCGGCATCCTGAAACACCACAACCGCTGGCCCCAGCAAATCGCCGAACAATTCGAGTTGTTTGCCGATTGAACCGTAAGCATCGCCACCAACCGGAGGCGCATCCGAGCGAAACTGGGCGGTGCAAGCGAAGCCAACCATCGGCGGCAACTCCGGGAAATTCGATTGCACGCGATGATCCATGTAGCCAGCGTTGCGCGGCCGAATATCAAACAACTCAATCACATTACAGATCGTGGGAGTATCGAACTCGGCAAGTTTGTCGAGTGTGGCTTGCGTGATGCTCATAGTGGACGGGCTTTCTCGTGGCGTGATTGATTGGCGGGAGACTGGTAGGCGGAAGTTGAAACTTAACAGCCGAGCGTTCGATCCTCAAGCGGCTGATTTACTTCGCGACGTGCTTGTGTCATAACGAAACTTTCACGATCAGGCTTTGTCAGAAAACTCGATTGTGGCTGGGGCTTCCAGCCGCAGCATCGGGAGAACACGTGTCGACCTGCGGCTAGAAGCCCCAGCCACGTTAATTTCCGACGATGCCTAGAGCTTCACGGATGTTGTCGGAGTAATGGCATGGCAGAGCAGCCGAAAGACGAGTACCCCACGATCCATCTGACGGGCACCGATATTGGCTTGCCGAGTTGGTTCACGAATGATTTTTGCAAGTACAAAAATCTGCAGCAGATGGCGGGCGGCGGCAACGGGCAACTGTTTGCGTGTTACGACAGCAATCTCGGGCGAACGGTCTGTATCAAGCGGCTCGCGCCAGAGTCGACCAATAACAAGTTAGAGCGTCGGCGATTGTTGCGCGAAGCTCGCGTGACCGCGCAGATGTCGCATCCGAACACCGTGCCCGTGTACGAATTGGGCAAGGACGACACCGGGGCGATTTACTTTGCGATGAAGAAGATCGAGGGCCAAGATCTATTCCGAATTCTAAGCCAGATCGCGCGAAAGAATCCTGTCGCTGTCGCCGAATTCTCGATCGAGCGGCTGCTAAGCATCTTAGTCCAAGCATCCAACGCCCTTGCCTACGCACATGCTCATGGCGTGATCCATCGCGACATCAAACCCGAGAATATCATGGTCGGGATGTTCGGCGAAGTGATGCTGATGGACTGGGGAGTCGCCAAGGTCTGGGGGCTGCCCGACGAACATGCGGAAGACGACCGGTCGAAAGACACAGGCGAAGACTTGATGGAGCGGCTGACTTCGCCCGGCCAACGCCCCGGCACGCCTCTGTACATGTCACCCGAACAAGTCAACGGCAGCAAACATATCGACGAACGCACCGATGTCTTCAGTATGGGGGTCGTGCTCTACGAAACGCTTGCATTGCGCGAACCGTTCCGCGGCCGCACGATTGAAGAGACGTTTCAGAACGTATTGTACGCCACTCCCAAACCGCCAAGCGAAGCTGCGCAGGGTCGCAAGGTACCAAAGCGGCTCGACGATATCTGTCTAAAAGCGATTCAGAAGAAGCCCGCTGATCGCTATCAATCGATGCAAGCCATGATCAACGACATCCGAGGCGTTCGAGCCGAAGCGCTCGAAGCGGATGCGTCGTAGGAAGAATTCGCAGGTAGGATTCGAGGGCTTGATCTCGATTGGTTTGCTTCTACCGCGAAGCGGTTACACTCCACAGCCCAGGGTCGCGGCACCGCCGCGCACCCTGGGAACCAGATTCGATTCGGAACATACCCCAACGGGGTTTCACATTAGCTCGCCGTGAGTCCGCTTCGATCGCCGACCGACCGACCGGCTCGGCGTTTCCACGTTGGCAATACGCAACCGAACGATGTAAACTGACGAGGCGACTCCCCGAGTGGTTTTGATCGAACTGGAATGGGGCATGACGAAACAAGCGGCAGATGGCAGATTCCCGACGATGTCGGTCAGAGTTTTCTCGGCAGGCGGCGGCATAGTGGGGCATTCGGTTCGATCCGGCGTACATCGTTCTAACGACAGCCGAAGCAACAGGAATCGCTTCGATCGAGGTGCCTTCACCCTCGTCTAGTTACTTGTCGTGATCGCCATCATCGGTGTGTTGGTGGCTTTGCTGCTCCCGGCAGTTCAGGCGGCACGTGAAGCGGCGCGGAGGATGTCATGCGGCAACAACGTGAAGCAACTTGGGCTTGCGCTTCAGCTCTATCACGATGTTCATAAGACGTTTCCACCTGGGGTGATTGGTGATGATGCGAAGAAGTATGGTGGTGATTTCAACAAGGCATATCGAGGATTCTCGTGGGGAACATTCCTTCTCCCATTTCTTGAAGAACAACCGCTCTATGATCGTATTGATTTCACAATGGGAGCCGTCGCGATGCCAGGTTGGCCACCGGCATCTAATTACAATGAAGATCTACTCACGACAGCTCCTCTCGAAGAGTTTCTATGTCCGTCGGACCCTAGACGGCCTCAAGACGCCGACTACATGCCCGCCCCAAACATGGGCGCTTCGAGCTATGTCGGTAACTTTGGGACTAATGGATATATTCCGAACGGTGCCGCGAACGTTACTTGGTTGTCCGTGCGCCTCTCAGCAGGATGGGTTAGTTCGTTGACGCCAACAGGCTACATGAACGCTCGCGGAGTGGGTCCGCTCTACAGCAACAGCAATACTGCGCTGCGGGACGTCCTCGATGGGTCCAGCAACACAGTGTTGCTTGGAGAACGGCGGGGTGACTTAACGGACTCAGTGCCGTTGAGTTCATTCCTGACAGCCGGACAAACATTTTGGTCGTATGGGTCGATGCATTCGCACGTCTTGGCCAGCGCCTACTTCCGTCCCAACAAGTGCAATCGTAAGACTCCCCATGCTGACTTAGATGGTTGCGTCGGAACGTTCAGCAGCCTCCATCCGGGCGGCTTACAAATGTGCTTGATGGATGGTTCGGTGCGGTTTATCAGCGACACGATTGATAGCGCGGACGAAGCAACGCTGGACGCGATTCCCAACATCCGCAATCCCGGCAAAGCTTACGGCGTCTGGCAGGCGATTTGTGTTATTGACGACGGAATCGTGGTCGGCAAGTATTGACGCTCCCTTGTGTGGCTGGGCTTGCAAAAAGCTCAGCCGCCTCGCACCAACCTCTGAGTTTTTGCAAACTCAGCTACCCGCGATCGCCCGCCCGAATCGCGGTGTTTCTACCGCGAAGCGGTTTCATTCCAAAGCCCAGGGTCGCGCAGCACACCCTGGGTATCGAAACAAAAAGTCAACGCATACCCCAACGGGGTTTCATAGCCACCTTTCGTAAAACCCCCTCGGGGTTCGATTGGTCTGGGCGTAACACCAACCCAGGGTGTACGGCCGCGCCGCGACCCTGGGCTGTGGAATGTAACGCCTTCGGCGTAGGGCATGATTGTGGGGGTTGGGTCATCGTCGACCGGGTCGTGACCCGGCATGGACTTACTCCGGCCACTCGCTAACGGCACTGGCGGCCTGATGCAACAAGGGATCAATTGATCGACCAAAGTGCGACGCGTTGGGGCTGCTGCGGGCGTTGAACAGGGCGACGAAGTTGCGTCCGTCGTGGCGGCGAATCAGGATCGTTGCCGTTCCGGCTAGCGAACCGGTGTGCCAATTGTTCTGCTTGTCCTCGCCAACGGGTCGATTGAACCAGCCGAGCGAGTAGAAGGTTGGCTCTGCCTTGCCTTCTTCATCTTGGCCAGCGAGTCCCGGTGGTCGAGCGAACATTGCGGCGATGCTATCTGAGGAGAGGATCTTGCAGTTCTCCGGGTCGTCGAACGCGGCGGCGAATTTCGCAAGGTCCGTAGCCGAAGCGATCCAAGCTCCGTGCGAGTCCATCGCTTCCAGGTGCCAGCCGCCGTAGGGCCATGGGACATCGTCTCCAAGGTTGTCTTGAAAGACCGAAGGTCCGCGTCCGGCGTAGTAGTAGCGAACTTCGTTCTGCTGTCGTCCGTCGAGCCGAGTCTTGCCGATCCGCATCGAGTGGATATCGAGTGGGGCAAGGACGTTCTCGCGGACGTACTGTTCGTAGCTTTGTTCGGTCAACCTCTCGACCACGCGACCCAGCAAACAGTAGCCGTAGTTGGAATAGGCGTACCGATGTCCCGGATCGAAGTCGAGCGAATGGCCGAGCATCGAGCGAATCACGGTGTTCGGACCGGCTGGCGCGGGTACGTCGAACTTTGCAGCGAACTCGACGGAGCGGAACATGCCATCGAACGAAACGTTTCGATCCCATCCACCACGATGTTGCAGCAAGTGTCGGATCGTGATGTCGCGTTGTCGCGCGTCGAAGTTATCGCCCTGTGCTTTGATATCGTCTTCGTAATCCAATACGTCGAAAACTTTGTCATCCAGATTCGTCTTCTTCTGCTCGACAAGCTGCAGAATCGCGACAGCGGTGATTGGTTTCGAGATACTGGCAACGCGGAACAAACTTTCCGACGTGACTTGCTCGCGAGTCGCCACGTCCGAGTAGCCGTAAGCACGTGTGTAGACGAGTTTGCCCCGATCGGTGACTGCGAGCGAAGCGCCTGGCACACGGTTCTGTCTCATAAACTCACGCATCATCTGATCGAAGCTGGCAAACCGTGGATCTGGTTCGCCGGTCGCGACAGCAAAGGGCGCTGTCTCGGCACGATATCCGGGGCCACGCAATACGCGTCCCGGCAACTGGTCGGTTTGCTTACCGTCGTTCAACACGAGCTTGCCGTTTACGATCACATATCGCATCCCCTGGGCGAGTTCGCTGGGATTGGCGAAGGTCGCTTTGTCGGTCAGTGCGTTGTAGTCAAACGCGATGATGTCGGCCGCAAGCCCTTCCGCGATTCGGCCTCGATCGAAAGCAAGCACGTCATTTGCGGCGGCGGCGCTGGCTTGCGCGACAGCTCGTTCTAAGGAGATGGCTCCGAGATCACGCACATAACGCGATAGCAAACGCGGGAACGCACCGAACGCTCGGGGATGCGAGGCGATTCGGGAACCACCCGCCGGTCCAACATCCGTGCAGAACGAGATGAATTCCTGCTGCATCGCCAAGATTTTGTTGGCATCGGTCATGCTTTGCGGCAGCGCGAAGGCACCAGTTCGTACGAGGTTAAAGAACGTCTCCCAGGGATCTTCCTCCCGAGTCTTCGCGATGGCCGCAATGGTTTGCCCGGTTAGCTTGGCGTATCGCTCGTCTTCGGCTTGACCGATGACGACTCGGTCCCAGTCGTGTCCGACGTGCCGATACCAGTTTTCCCAGCCGCCCGTTGTCTCCATCTCTTTGCGGATTTCATCGCGATAGCTGGGGTCATCCAGCCGCCCGATCAATCGGCTGCGCCCTTCGCTGAAGTGTCGGGGATGAATGAACGCGGCGATACCGAGTCCGTTGTTGATGTACGGATAGATGTCGGCGGTGACTTGCTGGCCTTCGGCTCGCGCGGCTTTGATCTTGGCGATCGCAAGTTGCATCTTGCCCCAATTCTGTTGGCCAGCAGCCTTCAAGTGGAAGATATGAACCGGCGTGTTGCCGGTGCGTCCGATATCGAGCGCCTCGTCGATTGCTTCCAGCAGCAGATCGCCTTCGTTGCGCATATGGGTGTAGTACCGACCGCCGTGTTGGCCCGCGACTTCGGCGAGCGCCGCGATCTCCTCCGTTCGAGCGTACACTGCTGGCGGGTAGATCAATGCGGTCGAGACACCGATCGCGCCAGCTTCCATCGCCTCGCTAACTAGCGCTTGCATCTGCTTCAGTTCTTCATCGCTCGGCCGCCGATCGACTTCGCCAAGCACTTGCCGACGAACTTGCGTGTGTCCGACGGTCTGCACGACGTTCACGGGCAAACCTTTTAGCTCGACCAGCTGAAAGTACTCGGCCATCGTCGTCCAGCCGCGAGCCGCTCCCGCTTCTTTGTCGAGCGGTGCGGCTGAAGCACCTTCGCCGGCGTTGATCGTCGTGATTCCTTGCGTCAGCAGATTGATAGCCGTCTTCGGATCGTCCATCATGGGCGTTGCCGTTTGCCCCATCATGTCGACGAATCCCGGTGCCACAGTCAAGCCGCTTGCATCGATCACCGTCTCTGCCTTGTCCGCAGCGATGTGTCCGATCTTGGCGATCTTGCCACCTTGAATGCCGATGTCGGCGACGTACCACGGCGCGCCGGTTCCATCGACGATTCGACCGCCTTTGAGAACGAGGTCGAATTCTGTCTCTTCGACCGCGTTCGCGAAGGTCGTCAGGACGGTAAATGCGATCAGTGAATTGATCAGACGAAGCATATGATTCTTCTTTCTTAGTTCACATTATTCACCCGCAGCGCGAGCAAACCTCTTGGGCTCTTTCGGAAAACAAGCAGTAGTCATTCGATTGTGGCCATCACTCTCCGAGTGATGAGCGCTCGTCACTCGGAGAGTGATGGCTATAAAAGTGATAGCTACGAAATGGCTATCTTGATCTGTCTTAGATCAAAATGCCAGCGACGCAGGCCGTCATACAGCACGCGAGCGCGCCGCCGATCATGGCTCGCAGGCCAAGTCGAGCAAGATCCGAGCGTCGCTTCGGAGCGAGTCCGCCAATGCCGCCGATCTGGATGCCGATCGCGCCGAAGTTCGCGAATCCCGATAGGGCGTAAGTCATTATCTTGACCGTGCGTGGACTGAGGTCGGCGGTTGAATTGGCGGATGTCCATTCGCCGAGTTGTTGATAGGCGACGAATTCGTTTGCGACGGTTTTCAGTCCGAGCAGTTGCCCCGCTTGCAAACAATCACCAGTTTCGATCCCCATCAGCCACGCGATTGGAGCAAAGCTGTAGCCGAGTGCCGCGGCCAACGACCAAGTCGACTCGCCGGTGGCGTTGCGAAAACCGATCAACCAACCGGCGCATCCAATGAGCCAGTCGAGCATCGCGATGAGGGCGAGGAACGCAATCAACATCGCCGCGACATTGATTGCCAACTTCATGCCATCGGTCGCTCCGATCGCTGCGGCTTCGATGACATTGACGCCACGGCGCGGCACATCGACGTGCGCCGCGCCGAGCGTCTGAGGCGTGTCGATCTCTGGCTGCATGACTTTTGCGATCAAAAGTGCGGCGGGCGCCGAGATGACGGCTGCAGTGACGAGATGCCCAGCGTCGATTCCCATGCCGGCATACGCGGCGAGCAATCCGCCAGAGATCGTGGCGAACCCACCGACCATCACGGCGTTCAACTCCGACTTGGTCATGTCATCAAGATACGGACGGATGACGAGTGGTGCTTCCGTGTGTCCGACAAAGATGTTAGCCGCTGAGGATAGGCTCTCGGCGCCGGAAACGTGGAGTGTCCTTTGCATGATGCGAGCCATGATCGACACGACAAACTGAACCACACCGTAGTAGTAAAGCACCGACATCAGCGCCGAGAAGACGATGATCGTTGGTAAGACTCCGAACGCAAAAGAACGGAGCAGCACGACCGATGGCGGAAAGCCCTCGTCGCTCTCTCGCGGAAAGATGCCGAACATGAACGACGAGCCGGCTTCCACGAAGCTCTGCAGTTGAACAAAGAACAACGTCACACCGTCGCTAAGCCATTGTCCTAGCGGTGCTTTCAATCCGGGAGGTGTCCAGAGGATGAAGCCCGCAAAAGCAAACTGAAGCAGCAGTCCGCCAACGATGATCCTCGCGCTGATGCGCTTCTTGTGCGAACTCATCAGCCACGCCAAACCGATCATCACGAACAGTCCGAGAAGGCTGATGAGTCGTTCCATGAGCGGGCAATTTCGCAGTCAAGAATCAGTTGGAACGGTGTTGAAGCTACGATCACCGGCGTCGCCTAGCCCCGGCACGATGAACTTCTGGTCGTTCAATCGGTCGTCGATAGCGCAGACATAGACTTGGGCGTCGGGAAACTGAGCTTCTAGCGCCGCGATCCCTTCCGGGGCTGCGATCAACGATAGAAGCTTCAATGTCGGAACGCCCCATCGTTGCAGGGCCGCCAACGCAGAAGCCGCCGAGCCGCCCGTTGCCAGCATCGGATCGAGTACCAATGCGACGTCGACCGGACTGGCCGTCGGCAACTTGCTGTAGTATTCGACCGGCTGGGCCGTCGCCTCGTCGCGATACAATCCGAGGTGCCACACTTCGGCATCCGGAATGAGATCTAACACGGGATCGACCATCCCGAGACCAGCTCGCAGGATCGGAACCACGCCGACCCGTTGCTGTAAGACTTGCCCGGGCGTTGTCGTGAGAGGCGTTTGCACTTCAATCTCGGCAAGCTGAAGGTCCTTTGTTGCTTCATACGCGAGCAAGACTGCCAATCGTTGGACCAACGTCCGGAACTCTGCAGGTGGAGTCTCGCCGTCACGAAGTCGCGCAAGGTGATGTTTGACGAGCGGGTGATTGACAGCGGTTACAGAAGTCATTGGCGTTTTCGCGGCACGTTAGCTAATTGGGTCCACGCGAAACTGCGTCGCGGACAACCGGGGTCGGCTTTCGCACAATCCTAACGCGCTTCTCAGTTCCGGAGGAAGCCGGTCTAGTTGGGTTTGGCGGTGATTCGATGGAACGCAACTTCAGAAACGCCAAGTGCTTCGCGAAGTTCCTCGAGAAAGTCGCGGTCTGCTTCGTTGAGCGTCCCGTCGGAGGATGCGGCATGAAACGCATGTCGGAGTACCGTCGAGGCACCCTTTGGTTGAAGCTTCTGAGCAATCTGAATGAGATCAATCAACGGATCCATCTCCAATTCTCGTGTTGCAGCGATGTCCTGTTCCAAGTCTTCTCGCGACAACGTTTCGCCACCTTCCGCTTCAAACACTTCTTCAATCTTTCGCATCGCTGCTTCGGAGATGTGATCGCCGCGAATCAGCATCAGAATCATGACTAATTTGATCCGGTCCGGGCGTTGTTCCCGCTCTTGGCGTTCGAGTTCTGGATTGTAGAAGAAAACGGACTTGTCGAACTGCGAGCAACAGTTCTTGCACGTCACCCGTTCAGGCCATTCATTGATCGGGAACACCGGAATGAAAAAGATGTTGAAGTACTGTGCGCGACGTTTCCGAAGATACTCGCGATTCGGACCACAATTCGGGCAGTGAAACGCGCCTTTTCCTGTTGTACGTATGCGATCGTCAATGCCAATGGGAACGGGGATCATGAGTGTTGCTGCATGTCTCGCGGTGGAAAACGAAAACGGAACCTACGACTCTTGAGGCTCTTCCAGATAAGTGTAACCATGGAGAGCCGCTTCGTAGAATTTGACAAACCGTCCGGCTTCGGCGTGACCCAACAAGCCGCCCCGGACGGCCCTCTCGACCGCTCCTTGCAGGCGGTTAACAAGATCGTCGTAGTTGAAACTGACGTAGCGAAGCACTTCGTGTACGGTGTCGCCTTTTACGAGTTCGCCAAAGACGGCTTCGCCGTTCTCTGCGATGTCGATATGCACGGTGTTTGTATCTCCGAACAGGTTGTGCAAGTCTCCGAGAATCTCCTGATACGCACCGACCAAGAACGTGCCTAAGCAATATGGCTTCCCATCGAATTCGTGCAACCGGAGCGAGTGCTTCACATCACGTCGATCAATGAACTGGTCGATCTTGCCGTCGCTATCACAGGTAATGTCGCCAAGCACTGCGTGGCGCGTCGGTTCTTCATCGAGTCGATGGATCGGCATTACAGGAAACAGCTGCTTGATCGCCCAGCTGTCGGGAATCGACTGGAACAACGAAAAATTGCAGAAATAGGTGTCCGACAACATCCGGTCCAGGCCTTTTAGTTCGTCTGGCATGAACTCTAGTTCGTGTGCATGATCGCGGAGCCTGCGACAAATCGCCCAGTACAACATCTCCACAGAGCTTCGTTGGTCGAGCGGCAGGTAGCCGGAGGCGAACGAGTTCATTGCCACATCCATGGCCTGTTGCGCGTCGTGAAAGCTTTCCAAGAGGTTGCGCGGCGAGAGCCGATGATACGTGTCGAGCAAAGTGTGTAGCGGTTGCTCGAAGTCGTCGGGAAACGAATCCGGGACCACATCGCTATCGCCCTGCCCCGATACACCAAGAACGCCGAAGACCAGTACGGCATGATAGGCCGCGATGGCGCGTCCGCTTTCTGACATGATGTTCGGATGCGGCACGCCCGCGTCCTCGCAAACCGTATGCAGGTGATAGACGACGTCGTTGGCGTACTCCTGAAGCGTATAGTTCACACTCGATTCGAAGTTCGTTTGAGATCCGTCGTAGTCGACGCCGAGCCCGCCTCCGACGTCCATGATTTCGAGCCCGGCGCCTCGTTTGACCAAATCACTGTAGATTCGACCGGCTTCGGTCAACGCACTCTTAATGTGTCGAATGTTGGTGATTTGGCTGCCTAAGTGAAAGTGCAGCAACTTGAAACAGTCGGCCATGCCGCGCGACTCCAACTCCTTTGCGCCGCGTAGGACTTCGCTGACGGTCAGACCGAACTTGGATCGAAAGCCGCCGGAGCCTTGCCAACGCCCCGAGCCGCGGGCGGCCAGCTTGACTCGCATCCCAATCTGCGGCCGGACGCCAACTTTTTCGGCACAGTCCAGGATCATTTCCAGCTCGGTGTACTTCTCGACGACCGGAATCACTCGCCGCCCGATCTTCTGCGCGAGCATCGCCATCTCGATGAACTCGGCATCTTTGAAGCCGTTACAGATAATTGGCGTATCCGCGTCGGTCATGGCGACGACGGCGAGCAGCTCGGGTTTGCTGCCAGCTTCCAAGCCAAATCCAAGTTCGCGGCCATACTCGACGATTTTCTCGACGACCTGTCGTTGTTGATTCACCTTG
This sequence comes from Planctomycetota bacterium, assembly GCA_014381825.1. Lineage (GTDB taxonomy): Bacteria > Planctomycetota > Planctomycetia > Pirellulales > Pirellulaceae. The sequence goes on along the minus strand of JACNKX010000092.1, from coordinate 150,498 downwards.
ATCGGATAGACACACGAGTAGTTGCCTTGATAGTCATGCTCTCTGATTGCTTGCGAGAATGCGTCCGCGATTGCGTGCATGCGATCTTGCAAGATCCCGTTGAAACGGAGCAGGATTGGCAAGTCCATCCCGCGCATTTGGAGTCGGTCGATCAATTCTTTCATATCGATCGATCGACTTGGATCACGGTTGGGGTGGACCAGCAGCGTTCCCGCTTCGGAAACCGAGAAGTAGCCCTTTCCCCACCGCGCCACGTCATACAAATCGCTGGCGTCTTGTGTCACCCAACGCTGTGCGGGATCGCTGATCATTCGCCGATTCCAAGTGGTCGTTGATCGCTCCGCGATCTAAACGTTAAGTTCGCGGAAAGAGCAACGACAATAGTTGTTCGACGGATCGTATCCACAGTGGCACATCATCAAGCCGTCGATAGCCCCGCCATCATAGCGGATGCCAATCGAGTGCTAAATGCCCGGCCGTGCGAAACGAGTTGCATGCTATAGTTGGTTGGAACCAGCCGCCTGTCGATCGCAGCCGACATCGCCGGACTCCCCCTAAAACGGTTTGTTGAGGACGAAACATGGAAGTCGAGTGGGTCACGAATCATCTGGCAAGTTGTTGCTACGCGGCCGAAGGGATCGCTCGCGGATTGCCGCTGGCCGATTCGCGAATGGGCGATCAATTTGTTGCCGCCTCTCAAGCGCTGAGCAAGGAGATTTCGGTTCGCCAGCTTCCGATCCGCGCGTTTTGGTCGAATTTGCTTGCTTACTCGCATCAGTTGGATGACCGTCAATCCTTGGTGCGCACCACACTTCGCAAAACGATCGGAATCGAGTCGACTTCCGAAGAGATGGTGGCGGGTGTCGCTGACAGGATCCGCGAAATCGACGCTGCCGCACGACAAGCTCTGCCGCAAATGCTCGACGATCTCACTCATCGCATGCGTCCGCTGCAGGAGCATTGGGAGGCACGCGGTCCCGGGCTGCTACACGAAATCGGGCAATTGACTGACGAGCGGTTGTTGATCGACCAAGCCAAGATCGTGGCCGTTCATCCTGCATTCGGAGGTGGTGGAAACGCAAGTCTTGCTACCAATGCGGTTCGGATCGAAGCAGTACTCACTAACGTCGTTGATGGTTTACCGGAAGTGGTGAGGCTTGGTTGGCTGTTGTCACAGTTGAATCACGAGCTGCCCATTTTCAGCGAGCGCGTTCATGGATCGCGATTGCCGCTGATCGCACAGCTCGCCATGCTGCCCGCGACGTTGCAAGCTAGCGAGACCGTCGAGCTGTCTCAGCTGTCGCCCTTCACGATCGCTGAAGCCTTGCCCGCGTGGCAAATCGAAGTCGCGGCTGACGAGGACGTTTCGGCGACGCTTCTCGATTGGTGGCACACGTATCGCGCGACCAAGCCGTCGTGGGAGGTCGCACTGGCCGCGTTGGACCAGATGATCGGCGCGTCTGTGTAGCTGACGTCGCCAAGACTTCAGGTGCACATTGCAAATCCCTGAAGTCTTGGCGACTTCAGCTACAAAAAACTTCGCTCGCGTTGCTAGCACCTCTGGACGATCAGCGTTCACACGTGCGACCTTGTCCCAGCCGTCGAGTCTCGGTAACATCGTTGCCCGGTCGTTCGTTCGCGAATTTCGGGGCGATTGAACCAAACTCAGATGAATCACTCTGGATGTGGAAAGGATTCCGCATGGATCTGGTGCTCGGCGATATCGCTAACCTAGTAGGTGGGCAGCTGAATGGAGACGCAGGCATCCCAATCTCGGGGGCCGCGATCATTCGCGATGCGGATGCGGGAGATATCACGCTTGCCGATAAGCCTCAACTGGCGAACAAGTTGTCGGATTGCCGCGCGGCCGCAGTCTTGGTTCCTCCGGAAGTGACTCCCGACGGCGTCCCTTTTGTGACGGTAAGTAATGTTCACGCATCTTTCGCCAAGATCGTGCAACATTTCCGACCGCACGCGGACATCCAACCTTCCGGAGTTAGTGCCGCGGCACATGTCAGCCCGACTGCTCAGCTCGGGCGTAACGTCGTAGTCCACCCGACGGCAACGATTGGCGAAGACGTCCATGTTGGTGATGGAGCTATCATTCATCCTGGCGTTCAGATTTTGCCTGGGTCACGAATCGGTAACGACGTCACGCTGTTTCCCAACGTTGTATTGTACGAAAGCACGGTGATCGGAAATCGAGTTATCATCCACGCGGGAGCAGTAATTGGCGCTTATGGCTTTGGTTACGATACGATCGACGGAAAGCATAGGTTGTCAGCGCAGCTAGGCAATGTAATTGTTGGCGATGATGTCGAAATCGGAGCCGGTACGACGATCGACCGCGGCACTTATGGTCCAACGACGATTGGTGAAGGAACCAAGATCGATAATCTAGTCATGATTGCTCACAATTGTCGAATCGGTCGTCACAATCTGCTTTGTTCGCAAGTCGGAATCGCAGGGAGCTCGACGACCGGCGACTGCGTCGTGATGGCCGGGCAAGTTGGCATCCGAGATCACGTCGATATTGGTGACCGAACGGTCTTGGGTGCGAAGTCCGGAGTGATGAATAACATCCCCGCTGACAGCTCCTACTTTGGGACCCCCGCAACTCCCGATCGCGAGCAACTTCTCAAACAAGCCGCCTGGTCAAAGTTGCCGGAAATGCGGAAGCAATTCAAAGCGTTACAAAAACAAGTTGCGGACTTGTCCGAGAAGCTCAACGAAGCAGCCTGAACTCAGCCGATTTTGAAGAATGACAAGTAGGCCGGAACAAGCTTCGCAGTTCTGGCTCGCTTTTGTGATCATGCACGACCTGCAAGTCAACTCGAAGGCGCTGCACTCCAAAGTACCGCGCGTAGGACTCATCGCCGGATGGGGTCGCTATCCGATTGTCGTAGCCGAAGCCTTACGCGCTCAAGGCTGTGAAGTCGTTTGTTTGGGGGTCAAGCAGCACGCCGACCCCATACTCCGAGACATGAGCGACGCTTACTTGGATATTGGAATTGGAAAGATCGGTGGAGCGATTCGCTACTTCCGACAACAAGGTGTCACGCGGGCCACCATGGCCGGCAAGATTCACAAGACACGCTTGTTGAAAGGACATTGGATCAAGCACTTACCGGACTTGCGAGCCTGTCGGACCTTCTTCCCTCATTTTTTTAGCATGAGCAAAGATCGGAAGGACGACACGCTGCTCAGAGCTGTCGTTGATGTCTTTGCCGACGGCGGAATTATGTTCGTTCCCGCCACCGAATTTGTACCGGAGATTCTCGTGAAAGCAGGCACCATTACGAAGCGCCAACCGAGTCGAGCTGAACGAAAGGACATCGAGTTCGGTTGGAAAATCGCGAAGAAGATTGGCGAAGTTGATATCGGCCAGAGCGTCGCGGTGAAAGGCCAAGTCGTTCTTGCCGTGGAAGCCATCGAAGGGACCGATGCATGCATTCACCGAGCGGGCGAGTTAAGCGAAGGGGATGGATTCACAGTCGTTAAAGTTGCCAAACCGCAACAAGATATGCGTTTCGATGTTCCGACGTTTGGCAAGGGCACTGTCGAGATGTTGGTCAACGCCGGCGCGAGAGTCTTAGCTGTTGAAGCGCATAAAACGATCTTTCTCGACCAAGCAGAAGTCGTTGCCTACGCCAATCAACATCAGCTCGCGATCGTGGCCCTCCGCGATGGTGCTTCGGAACAGTTGTACGATGCTGCCTAGCAATGATGCCGCTAAGTATCGTGGTCGGGTCGGACGCCAGGACCTGAATCGGGTATGTCCACTCTCGCGCATCGTGCTGACATCGCTCGGCTCCATGCCCGCCCTTTACCAGGTTTGCCTGTCCTTCTAACATCGTCGTTTCGAGACCATCTCGAGGGCTGATGAGACGCTATGGCTGTATTGTTGCAAATTCGGGACGCTCACAAGAGTTACGGCGATCAAGTGTTGCTCGATGGCGCGGAAGCGACGCTGATCGAAGATGTGAAGGTCGGCTTCGTTGGCCGAAACGGGGCCGGAAAGTCGACATTGCTTCGGGTTTTGCTCGGTGAAGAGGAACTCGATTCGGGCGAAGTAATTCCACATCCACGGCTCAACATCGGCTATCTCCGTCAGCACGATCCGTTCTTGCCTGGCGAGTCGGCCCACGATTTCCTGATTCGCGACAGCGGTCAGCCAGAGTGGAAGTGTGGCGAGGTCGCGGGGCAGTTCGAGTTAAAGGGGGCTTACCTCGAAGGGCCCGTTGCTGAGCTGTCGGGCGGTTGGCAAACACGAGTCAAATTGGCGGCGCTGTTGCTGCATGAACCGAACCTGCTGCTGTTGGACGAGCCAACGAACTTTCTTGATCTTCGAACGCAAATCCTGCTCGAACACTTTCTGCGTGGGTTTCGCCAAGCTTGTCTGATCGTCTCGCACGATCGAGCTTTCTTGAAAGCGACTTGCACCCAGACGCTCGACATTACTCGTGGCAAGCTGACAATGTATCCCGGAAAGATCGATGGCTTCATCGAGTACCAAAAGGAGCGCCGCGAACATGACTTGCGAGTCAATGCGACGGTCCAAGCAAAACAAAAGCAACTCAAACGCTTCATCGACAAGAATCGAGCTGGTGCGAACACGGCCAGCCAAGCGCGATCGAAACAAAAGCAACTCGATCGTCTGAGTACGACCGAGATCGAAATCGATGAGCCAACGGCTCACATGCGAGCTCCGGTCGTCGAACCGCGCCAGGGTCCAGCATTTCGCTGCGAAGATCTGGCCATCGGCTATCCAGACCACGATGTTGCGAAGGGCATCATTCTTGAGATCGAACATGGCGAGCGAGCTGCCATCGTGGGGGACAACGGCCAAGGCAAGACAACACTGCTGCGGACGCTTGTCGGCTCGCTTGATCCGCGCAAGGGTGACGTCCGCTGGGGCTTCGGTTGCGAGATCGGGACCTACGCACAACACGTCTACACCAGCCTCCCACAAGATCAAACTGTTCTCGAATACCTCGAATACCAAGCGAACCCCGGCACGACCAATCAAGAGATTCTGGCGCAAGCCGGCGCGCTGCTGTTCCGCGATGCTCATGTCCATAAAAAGATCTCCGTACTGTCCGGAGGCGAACGCGCCCGCTTGTGTATGGCTGGCCTGTTGCTTGGCACATACAACATTCTGGTACTCGACGAACCGGGCAACCATCTGGATGTCGAGACGGTCGAAACGTTGGCCGAGGCGTTGCTCAAGTACAAAGGGACCGTGCTGTTCACCAGCCATGATCGTCACTTCATGAAGCGCATCGCTACATCCGTGATCGAAGTCCGTGATGGCCAGGCGAAGAACTACATTGGCAATTACGACGCGTATTTGTACGCCATGAACAAGGAGATTGATGACGGCGAGCGTGAGTTGAACGCTCGCAAGTTATCGAAGCCGCCGAAGCCCAACGGCAAGGCGTCGAAGGCTGCTTCGTCAGTCTCCGAGAAAGACCACCGTAAGATCCGCAAAGAGATCACGAACATCGAGCGCAAGATCGCGCGACTGGATGACGAGAAGCGCGCGCGGAACGAAAAGCTGCTCACAGCGACCGATCCCGATGAAGCCTTGCGTTTGCACAACGAGATCGAAGCGCTCGCCGAAGAGCTTGGCCAAGCCGAAGAGCGCTGGTGCGAGCTGAACGGCACCTAGTTGTCGTCGGGTTCGATCGCATCGATTAATTGGAGTTTGGCGATTATTCGGGCTCCGATCTGCCGATCTATTACTGGACGGACTGCGCGCATGTGCGCGCGGACAGCCTGGAAACAATATGCCAAGGGAATTGGGATGAAGAATCGGTCGATGATCATGGCAATCGTCACGCTAGCGTTGATGGCTACGACTGCTTTTCCCGTTCGTGGACAAGGCGGCTTCTTCGATGAAGTCTTTGAACCCGTCCATCACACGCACTTTACGGAGTCGGGAACGCCATTCGTCCATCCGTTTAACTTCGAGCCGCCACAGATCCACCAGGACGCGTTCTTTATCTATAAGTACACCGACAACACAATCGACGGCGAGAACGAACATGAGGCCGAAGCTCATCTCGACTGGGCGTTGACGAAGCGTCTTGGATTCGTACTTGCCGCGCCGTTGCTCGGTTTGGAAGATGCGACAGGCACGCAAAGCGCCGGCTTCGGCGATATCGAATTTGGGCCGCGCGCGATGCTGATTAATCAAGACAAGTTCATTCTCGCCGCTAATCTTTTCATGACCTTTCCAACAGGCGATGCGACGCGCGACTTGGGCGCCGGTGAAACAGTCATCAGTCCCTACCTGACAACATGGCACGACTTGGGCAATTGGAACACGCTGCTATTCAATTTCGGACCTAACATCGGTCTGGAATCGGGCGAGACATCAATGACCTACGCCCTCTCGCTCACACATTCATGGCTCGGTCCTGAGCTTCTCAATGACGACCACGACATCGATCATTCCGATGAAGGTGGGCACCAACATTTTCCGCCAGGCATGACGTCCTTGTACCTGGAAATGACAGGCGAGAGTGAACTCGGAGGCGCTGAGCGAACGTTCATCGAGCTCATGCCCGGCATCAGCTATGTGCTAACGGAGCATGCTGAGTTGCGGTTTGGCGTATTGCTGCCAGTATCGAACATGCAGCGATTCGACGCCCAGTACTTCACGTCGTTCACGTGGATTAACTAGCGATCTGGGCGCGAGAAGTGGATTAGATGATGATGTCGAAAGTTCCGCCGTCATCTCATGAAACTTCATCGCTCACTCCGTCCATGGTTACTGGTTCAGGGTTGTGCCGCATCACTTCCCAATACGTAAGCGGAGTTTGCTCTTCGGCTGCCTCCGTCCGCCAGACGAGGCTTATCGCGTAGCCGATGATCATTGTGACAGTGAACCCGATTGGCCAAAACCACATCGAAAACCAATCGCCGCGACGTTCCAATAACAGCATCGTCACGGCAGCACCCAACAACGCACCGATAAAGGCGCCGGGCGTACTCGCCCGTCGAAAGAACAATGCCAAAATGAACACGGCCAACAGCGGACCGCCAAACGCCGCCGTGGTCTTCTTCGCAATTGCAAACACGTCGCCCAGCGGCCCAACGAAACACGCCAGAACGATCGACGTGACTCCGATGACAACAACCAGACATCGAATTAGCGTCACATCCCGCGCGGCATCTTGCGGTCGCCAACTCGGTAGCAATCGATCTCGAAAGTCGATGATGATTGCTGTCGTTACCGAATGAATCCCCGAGTCGATGCTCGACATCACGGCTGCCATGAGCGCCGCGAGAAACAGTCCCACCATACCCGGCGGAAAGTGTAGTCTTACGAACTGCGGCAATGCTTGATCCTGCAGTTCCGCCGCTCGGAAGGTGCTGCCGACTTGATCCATCGCCAGCTCGTCCCCCGCTTCGCTTCTAACGTCTTGGAGCAGCGGGAGCAGCTCGCTTGGATGATGCTCGAAGTACGCAAACAAGCCGACTCCAATTGCCAGCAGACCGGGAATGACTAGCCACATTCCCAGCACATTGATTCCGAAACCAATCTGCGAAGTTCGCGCGCTGCGAGCCGAGATGTAACGCTGAACAGCGACTTGATCAGCTCCGAACGCCGATAGGCCTTCAAGGAACGATCCCACCAATATCGCCCACGTGCCAAACTTCAACGTCATCGACGGCGTGAAGTCGAGAACTAGGTTTGACCGACCTTCGAAGTACGTGGTCGTGATCTCGCCAATGCTAAGGCCGCTGCGCGACACCAACAGTCCGAGGGCGAGTAAGATCGTCGCTGCGAAGATAAAGAACTGAATCACGTCAGTCCACATCACGGCTCGCAGTCCACCCATCATCGTGTAAACGATGGCAACGACGCCGAGCGATAGGATGACAGCGACTTGCGGAATCCCCGCGACGCTGGCAATGACCAGCGACGCTGCGAAAGTCGCTGACGCCATCCAACCGATTCGCAGCAAGATGAACAAGCCGCTTGCCAGGCAACGCACGGAAACGTGAAACCGCTTCTCCAAATACTCGTAAGCCGTTGAACAAGCCAATCGTGAGTAAACCGGGATGAACACCCAAATGACCAACGGTGACATGGCCGTAAACGCCAATAGCGCGAGCCCGACTCGCAAGCTGTCGCCGTAAGAGACGGACGGATACATCACGAAGCTGTTCGAAGAAAACAACGTCGCCATAACGCTCAAGCCCACCACCATCCACCCCATCGATCCGCCCGCAGCAAAGAACTCGCGCCGCGATTGACGCCGCCCGAAGTAGATGCCAAGAGCCAGCGTAAAGAGCAAATAAGCGACAACAACAATGTGATCAAGTGGATGCATGCGAGGGAGTGCCTTCTCAATGGGACGCGGCGGGACGCATGATCCTACATCACCGGGCAATCAGTTTCCTCGCCAGCCTCATTGATTTCCGGTTTGTCTTTTACCGCCGTCATGATATCTTACGTGGACGGATGACCACTTCGCTGTGTGACGCCAAGGATGGGAGACAAGGATGGGAATTCAATCTGTCGTGGACTTCATGGAGCGGAAGTTCGCTCCTCAGATCGCCGCGCGTTCTGTGCTGGAACCTTCGAGCGGCGAATTCGAAAGTCTTCCGGATCATCTCGACCCGCGTTTGGCAGAGGCGCTGCGAAACGGCGGCTTGAACCAGCTGTACTCGCACCAGCGGGAAGCGTTCGAATCGATACGTGAAGGCAACGATACCGTCCTCGTCTCGCGAACCGCTAGCGGCAAGACGCTCTCGTTCCTGCTTCCTATTTTGCACGACTACCTTCAAGCCGACGCGCCGTTTGGTGTGATGTTGCTGTACCCGACAAAAGCCCTCTCGCGCGATCAAGAAGGAACGCTCGGCAAGCTGCTTGAGGCCAGCGGCGCGGATCTTCGACTTGGCACCTTCGATGGCGACACGCCACGCGAAGAACGAACGCGAATTCAATCGCAAGCCGATTTTATGATCACGAATCCCGATATGCTGCACTCGGGGATTCTGCCTAATCACAATCGTCGCTGGCGGACGTTTCTCTCTCGATTGAAGTACATTGTCATTGATGAAGTGCATACCTATCGAGGTGCTTTCGGATCGCACGTGGCAAATGTGATGCGACGGTTGCTGCGTGTTTGCGAGATGCATGGCAGTCGTCCGACATTTGTTTGTTCGTCGGCGACGATCGGTAATCCCGCCGAACATGTCGAGGCGCTGTTCCAACGTCCGTTCCATGTGATCACTCGCGACGGAGCGCCCCGACCGCAACGCGACTTGTACATGATCAATCCGCCGGTCGTGCAAAGCCACGGCCACGCGTTGTATCGTAAAGGACCGGGTTCGGTCAGCATCCCGATGATTCGCGAGGCAACCCGGCGCGGTGTACGCACAATATGTTTCTGTCGAGCAAGACAACAAGTAGAACGCTTGTGTCGAGCCGTTACCGACGGGCATCCAGAGCTGCGCAGCAAGGTGAAACCGTATCGCGGCGGGCTGTTGCCGAACGAGCGACGCAAGCTCGAACGCGACTTAGCCAGTGGTCGCGTGACAACGATCATCAGTACTAATGCATTAGAGTTGGGAATCGACATCGGCGATCTCGACTTGTGTATCCTGAGCGGCTATCCGGGTTCGATGGCCAGCTTCTGGCAACAGGCAGGTCGCGTGGGACGTCGCGGTTCGCGAGCCGTCATCGTATACGTCGCGCGAGACACTCCGATCGATCAATTCTTTGTACATCATCCCGAGTTCGTCACGTCGGCTCCGATCGAACGAGCGTGGCTGAACGCCGATAACCCGTACATCTTGCTTCAGCACTTGCCCTGTGCGGCTCATGAACACCCGCTACGCGAAGACGAACCGACGTTCTCCGAACCGGCGTATCCTGCCGCGATGGAGGTGCTGAAAGAGGACGGCAGCTTGACCGAGTATCACGGCAACTATCGTTATGCGCTGCGCGACTATCCGGCCAAAGGCGTCAATCTTCGAGGGATGACGGATTATAACGTCGAGATCTATTGCGGCACGGAAGTTATCGGCGAGCTTGATCCGATTGGTGCTCGTGGCACGTTGTACAAGGACGCGATCTATCAGCATCTCGGCAATCGTTATATGTCGATGGACCTTGATCTGGAGAAGAAGCTTTGTCGCGTGGAGACGGTGGACGTTGACTATTACACCGAAGCGGTTTGGGAAAGTCGTGTGACGTTGACCGAATCGCTTGATAGTACCCAAACGCATGGAGCGGAGTTGGAGTTCGGTTACGTCAACGTCAATCGACAGCCAAAGCTGTACAAAAAGATCCGCGAGCGAACGTTTGAGAACATTGGGTATGGCCCCATCACGCTTGACCCATTCATCTACGACACAACCGGCTTCAGTCTTCACCCACCAGAAGATTGGCGTTGCGCGGTCGAAGCGATTGACAAACGTCACGTCGGCGCAGCGCTTTATGGATTGAGTTACATCCTTAAGCGGACCGCTCCAAGTCTATGTCTGGGCGACGTCGAGAACATCGAGACCGACGTCTCGCTCAAAGAGCTTGAAGGCAACAAATGGAATAGCGCTCTTTACCTGTACGACACGATCGAAGGGGGCGTTGGCTACTCGGAGAAGATCTTCGAAGTATTCGACGATGCTTTGAAGTTGTGTCGAGCGATCATCGACGAGTGTCCGTGTGCGGCTGGTTGTCCGTCGTGTGTAACATCGCTGCCACCAGGCGTCGCGGACGAAGATCTCGAGCAGTTGCTCGTCGAATCCAACGCATCGGTCGCTTGCACGAGAAGTTTGTTGACGGCGTTGCTTGACGGCGAAGTCATCCTTCCAGAGGTGACTTACCACGAAGTTGCGACCAGTTCGCCAGTCAGCCCACCCACACTTGATCCTGAGACGGAGCGGTTGAAGCAACGACTTGGCAAAGCAAGCAAGCTACTTCAAGACAAACGAGCGCGAATCCATTGATCAAGGAATCGCTTTTACATTGCGCAGGGATTGGGCCCGTTCGACTCGCCCAGCTTCACGAAGCGGGTGTCCGTTCGTGGCACGACGTCTTGCGCGATGTCGAACGACTTCCAATCGGTTCGTCGGCTCCGCTTGTCGAAGAATGCGATCGCTGTATCGACGCACTCGAAACGAAAAACATCCGCTACTTCGTCGATCATTTAGCGCCACTTGATAAGTGGCGAATCGTTTCTGAATTCCTCGACGAGACGTCGTTCTTTGACATTGAAACGACGGGGTTGGAACACGATTCGCGGATTACGGTGATCGCGTGTTGGCATCGGGGAGAAGTGCTTACGTTTGTCGAGCATGAGAATTTGGACGACTTTCTGCGTTTGCTGGACGACGTGACTTTGCTTGCTTCGTTTAATGGCAGTTCGTTTGATGTGCCACGAGTACTCGATGCGTTTCACATTCCGCATTTGCCGTGCCCTCATCTCGACCTTCGGTGGCCCTGTTATCACAAAGGCTTTAGGGGAAGCTTGAAGAGTATCACAGCGCGACTCGGTTTCGCGCGGCCCTTTGATTTGCAAGACGCTGACGGTGAATTGGCGGTCCATTTGTGGAATCGCTGGACACTCGATCAAGATCATGGAGCTCGCGACTTATTGCTTCGTTACTGTGCGTCGGATGTAATTCTACTGGCGATGTTAGCGCATCGATTAGCTGACAGAGTTATCACTTCGCCCGCGGATTGGTGGCTGCCCCTGCCGTCCAAAACAGAACTGCCATGCGCAGCAACTCCGGTCGCGTCAACAACCCGAAGCACTTTCGGTGTTGGCAGCCCGTCTAAGCTGCGGGCCCGAGGTAAACGAACTGCTTGAGGTGACGAAGACGCTTCTCTATTACGATCCAATCTTCCTGGAACACGATACCGGGAGTCATCCCGAGAACGCAGGACGTCTGCGTCCGGTCGTTAAGCACCTGGATGAAAGTGGCTTGAGTTCGCGATGCGAGCGAGTGGAGTGGGAACCAATCTCGATCGAGCGGCTCTGTCGAGTGCATTCATCGCAACACGTCGACGCCGTTAAGGCGTTTGCCGAGCGCGGAGGTGGGCAGATTGAAGCCGATACTGTTGTTTCCCCCAAATCGTATGACGTTGCGCGAACCGCTGCGGGCGCTGTGTGTGATGCGATGACGCGAGTGGTGCAAGGTGACGAGCAGCGAGCCTTATGTCTCGTACGACCACCCGGTCATCACGCGCTCGCCGGCAAACCGATGGGATTTTGCTTGTTCAACAATGTGGCGACCGGTGCTCGATTAGCGATCGATGAGTTCGAATTGGAGCGAGTGCTGATTGTGGACTGGGACGTTCACCACGGAAACGGAACACAGGCGATCTTCTGGGAAGACTCACAAGTAGGCTTCTTCTCTGCGCATCGCTATCCGTTCTATCCCGGTACGGGAGCAGCGGACGAGACGGGGGCTGGAGCGGGACTTGGAACGACCAGTAATCTCCCGATCAAGTTTGGAATCTCGCGCGAGGACTATATCGCAGGATTTAAGGCAGAACTCGAACGATTTGCTGACGAGATCAAACCACAGCTAGTCATCGTCAGCGCTGGCTTCGACAGTCATCGATCCGATCCGATTGGATCACTTGGGTTAGAGCGCGAAGACTTTGGGCCGTTAACGGAACTTGTCATTGATGTCGCGACGGCGCATGCAGAGGGACGAATCGTCAGCGTTCTCGAAGGCGGATACAACCCGTCAGCGCTGACCGAATGTGTTGCGATCCATCTAGACAAGTTGCTTGCAACGTAGTCATCAATCTCCGAGTGATGAGCCCAGGCCGTTCCTCGGAGATTTAATGACAGGTCCCTATTTACTGTAACTGCCCGCAAACTGCTCATCACTCGGAGCGTGATGGCTACTGATCACTGGTCGACGTGCGCCTCCCGCATGATCGTCGCCAACTTTGCAACGACTTCTGGATGTTGATCTGCGACGTTGTTGGCTTCTTCGATGTCCTTGGAGATGTCGTAGAGTTCGATGGGACTGTCTGGATTCTTTGTGGTGTTCAGTCTGATCCCCTTCCACGTGTCCTTTAACACCGCTTGTCGTCCGCCTCTTTCTGAGAACTCCCAGTACAAGTAGTCGTGTTGCGTTTGGTTGCCTTTGCCCAACAACGTCGGTGCCATAGAGACACCGTCTGTCGCAGGTGCTTCTGCACCGCTGATCTCTGCGAGCGTGGGGAGGATGTCCTGGAAGCCTGAAATATGACTCGAATCGGCTCCGGCCTTGATGCGACGGGGCCAGCGAGCGATCGTCGGCACACGTATCCCTCCTTCGTAGAGATCTCGCTTCATGCCTTGAAGTTGTCCGTTCGAATCGAAGAACGGCATCTGGTGCCCGCCTTCCTGGTGAGGGCCGTTGTCGCTGGTGAAGATGACGAGCGTGTTCTCGTCGAGTCCAAGTTCTTCTAGTCGCCTCAGTACTTTCCCTACGTCACTGTCGATGTTGCGAATCATCGAGGCGAAACCCTTTTCGGGCGCTGGCCAGTCTTTGTCAGCGAATTCGCCAAAGCGTGGTACTTCCATACCACGTTCTGGCCGCGCGCCGCGACCCGCTTCGTTGTTGGCATGCGGCACGTTCATCGCGAAGTAAAGAAAGAACGGCTCGTCGCGATTGCGTTCGATGAAAGAAAGCGCTTCGGCAGTGACAAGATCCGGAACGTAGTCGACTCGCTTTGTTGCGATGCCTCGACCGTCGCTGTCTTTCCATTTTGCTTCGACTTCGTTTCGCAAAGGCACTTTCTTGCCGTTACGAATGATGAACTCAGGATAGAAGTTGTGGGCGTGCCACATGCTGATGTAGCCATAGAAATAGTCAAAGCCTTGTCGTAGCGGGTCGTCGAGCGGTGGTGGATTACCGACTCCCCATTTGCCAACGCAGCCGGTTCGGTAACCGGCTTGCTTCAGCACTTCGGCAATCGTCACATCTTCGTCCAGCAACAACCCTGGGCCGTTGCCACGTATGCGGCAATGCCCCGTGTGTAAGCCCGTTAGCAAAACACAACGCGATGGAGCGCAAACGGTCGAGCCCGCGTAGTGCTGCGTGAACCGCATTCCTTCAGCTGCCATGCGATCCACGTTCGGCGTTTTCAGCGTCTTCTGTCCGTAACACCCAAGGTCTCCATAACCCAAGTCGTCGGCCATGATTAGAACGATATTGGGTCGAGTTTGGTTGGCAGCGATTGCGTTAACAGACAAAAGCAAGACGACGAATGTCGCAATCGAATTCCGATACGTGGCAACGTTGGCTGCACGAGGGCGTTCTAGTCGATCGAAGTTACGCATGGTGGGACTTTCGTCGGTCGCCAGGATTGGCGGAATGCGCGGCTGGTGGGCTAGGTCGTTAGTATGTTGGGTACGCTGTAGCAGGTCAATGTTTTCGCGCCCCGCTGATCGAAGCGGTCGTGCGTCGTCGGTCGTGCGAATGATGTTGCTTCTTGGCAGTAAAACGAGTTGCCAGGGGCAGTGCGCCACGCTGATTTCGCCGTAACTCGAAGCCGTTGACCACCCCAAAAGCGACGGCTAGAATCAGACCTTCAACGGTGCGGTGGCTATAGCTCAGTTGGTTAGAGCATCGGATTGTGATTCCGAGGGTCGGGGGTTCGAGTCCCCTTAGCCACCCCTAGAAAAAGCCCGGAAACGTTGACTCAATCGCGTTTCCGGGCTTTCTTAATGCGCACTACACAACGCTCCAAATTGCCCTATTGCGATAGCCCCGTAGTAGCGGGCGTAGAAATTAGACAGGCAACTCGGCACAACACGCTCGGGTGTGCGTAACTGCGAGCAACGAGACGCTCCGCATTGGAAACAGAAACTAGATGACTAGGGAGCTACCTCCGAGCGCGACTTACTCGCATGCAAATGAAACGAGCAGCGAGTACCTCGTCAATCGGCTCGGTTGTCGGAATACCTGCGGAACGAAGAAGGGACTGCTTGAGTTTCGCGTATTCGCCACAACGTCCCTTCGTGAATTTAAGCAAATCGACGGCGGTATTAGGACGTTCACAAACACCGTACGAAAACTGATTGTGAACGAACTGATCGACCGCGATGATGTAGTTCAGTAGGCTGGGTCGCGACCCAGCGCAAGCAACGAATAACGCTGGGTTGCAACCCAGCCTACGCAACTGTCCCGGCAGACGACTCCCGAGCCGATCGACAAACCGCCGGTTCGTTGTGCCGAGTGTGATGCCGCGATGCAACTCGTGGCGATCACCGACGGCGATGGTCGGTTACGCTACAACCACCCGCTGCCCAATCTCGATTCAGGCTGAGCGCACTCTGTCGTCACCCGTGGAAATCCTTCGCTCGCAGCCACCAATCCGCGCCGAGTCGCTTCGTGCTGCGCCTTGTGCGAACGAAACGCAAGAAGTGGGCGTGCGACTCGCTTCCACCGGACTCCTTGAACAAATACTTTGAGCTTCGGCTCACTCCAACGCAGCTCAACCTCTGCCCCGCAATCCAAACTCCACCCCCCTTCATCATCCAAACGACATCGCCCGCGAAGTCAAATCTCATGTGTTATACCGAAATTGTAGGTTTAGTGTCGGATTCCAGGCTTTCGTTGTTCTTCTCGAATGGTGCCGCCAATAACTAATGCGGCACCGAAAAGAAGGAAGTCCTTCACCAGATACTGTCCCTCCAAACTTGGGACGAAGGGGAATTCAACAAAACAAACATCGGCCCGCAAGACGAGCGCCAAGAGAGTTCCTGGTAGTCGGATGGCCAGAAGTAGCAGAGCGATGCGGACCAAAGGGTGAATGACCAGACAAATTCCTATAGCCACCTCCCAAACGCCCAGGATTGGAACCACAATCTCCGGAGTAGTGAAGTACACAGTGTGAGCAATGAGCGACGTTGCGGACTTGTAGCCCGCAACCTTGAGCGTCCCGAACCAGAGGAAGACAATCGCCAACGTGAGACGGTGAATGCGATGTCCCCATTGTTCCATCCAATCGGCCAGTCGGCGATCGACTTCTTGGAGTCGCTCGCTACCGAACCATCTTTTCATGGGCTTGGGGTACTCCATGCTCGTGCTTCAAGTCGGCCTAACGAATTGCCATCTATCCGGCTGCTTTGAGACGGATAGATGGTGGGTTGAACTTTGCTGCTGCGTGGATGAAGTCAACTATGCGATTTCAATCACACCACGGAGGTACTGAGCGTTAGTTTAATGGGCAACTGGGTCGCCAAGCAAGTTGATGTTGAACAGATTGGGGACTGGGAGCAATCGCATGGATGGTGATGAGTCGGTTGTGCAGACCGGTGAGGCGTGGGCAAATGCGGTCGGTGCGTACCGCGAGCGGGGTGGAGAGTTGGCTGGCTTGCGTAAAGTTTGAGAGAGGCATGTTAGTGGGAGGGAATCGCGCCACGACAACCGGGACAGTGCCGATCACCGCACGAGTTGTAAGCGATGCCTTGATGATCGCACGACTGGCGACGCAGTTTCCTGCCTCCCAAGGCTGCCGTGCGACACAACGACAGCTTGGCCAATGTGCTCTGCACTTGCGGCACGGCTTGACGCGGGTATCGGGTGTAACAAATAGTTCTTGGGATCGAGCGCCTGGTCACAACCGCCCAATTCATCACGAGCATTGTAGAGCACCAAGACACCCGCGTCGCATTCGAATCGGATGGCATCGACACCAGATTGACCATCGGCAACGTGAATGTTTTGAATGCCTTGCCCGATAGCAGCGGCGAAAGGGTGGTTGGTCGCGCGGCGCCATCGATAATGATCGTCGTCCAAGTCCCAGCAGCCAAGCCAATTTGCGGGGCCGGACAAATCGATCGTATTCCAAGTGATTGCCAGCAGGCCGATTTGATAGACAGTAATTTCAAGTTGGATGTCACCAAAGCAGATGACGGCTGGTTCGCCGTTGAACCATGCGCTAACCAAGAAGAGCAACACATGACGCAAAGCCCACTTGCCAAACCACGGACTTCATAGGCGTCCAGGATAACGGGGACCGAGCGATCGAGTTTGGGGTCAGAACGGACGCTGGCGAGGTCTCCCTTTCATCCGCAAGTTCGGCATGTCGTCGTATGATTGCAGCATGGCGGGCGAGCCGATCTGGTCATTATTCGTCGTCAAACGCTTTGGGAAACCGTTTTCGAATCTCAGTTAGCGGTTGGCGAGTTCGAATACACTCACGAATCCGTATTAACGTCTTGATCTGTTCCGGACTGAGTTCTCTATTGGAGAGATCATTGGTCAGAAGTTCAATAAGTCGTTTCTCGAACGGTGAATCTCGTTCAACCTCAAGTTTCGCCTTTTCTTCGTCTCGATAAAGATCAACGACAATTGGCTGGGTTTCGTTCTTTATTGCCTGCTTTGTCCAGTAGCCCGGATGCAAAAAATAGATCGCAACATCGCGGTCGTTGTCACATCGAAATGTGGCACCATACGATCCACCATCAAAGATGACGCTCAACTCGACGAAGGTGAGCGTTGCCTTTCCTACGAACTCCGCCGGAACATCAGCCGCGAGTTCAATTTCGCCCGGAAGCCGCTCGCGAATCGGGCGTATAAGCTGCCCGGAGCCAACGTTCTGCAGTACGAGTAAAACGATGATTGTGATCGTCGCCCGCATTCCAATTCTCCGACTGCCGAACTATTAATTCTTGTGCGCGCCCTGTGTGTTAATCTGCAGACGATTCGCAGTAGAACGCGCAGCAACTAGAGGTGAATTTATTTCCGCAATTTCCGTGCCGCAAGTATTTACGTTTGATGTGGCGCTCTCTAGCCTGCATGTTGTATCGCATCCCCGACTCACAATAACACACATCGTCGGCCTCTTATTGCGCGTGCGATCTTATTTGCATCGTCATTTGCTTAATGACGAGCATTGCGTCCGCCACTGGTGTAGAATCGCGGTCGATCGCTTTTGGCGTAAATTACGACTCTCCCTCCATCGAAAGCATACGGCAATGAACAGATTACTGTATTGGTTTCCGGTACTCATTTTGGTCTCGGTTGTGTTTCATTCCGACCGGGTAACAGCCGACGTTAAGCTCCCAGCTGTGCTCGATAGCCACATGGTATTGCAACGAGAAATGCCCTTACCAATATGGGGTTCGGCGGATGCTGGTGAAGAAGTGACTGTAACGCTCGATGAGCAATCGGCCACGGCGACTGCGGATGATGCGGGGAGTTGGCGCGTTACGCTGCCAGCAATGAAGGCCGATGGCAAGTCGCACAAGTTGACCGTAAAAGGTAATAACACGATTTCGCTCGAAGACATTCTGATCGGAGACGTTTGGGTTGGTTCGGGTCAATCCAACATGGAATGGCCGCTCGCGAACACGCACAGTGCCAAAGAGGCGATCGCGGCGGCCGACCACTCGAAGATCCGTCTGTTACATGTGCCAAAGGTTCAGGCGCCCGAACCGGCTGCCGACGTCGTCGCCACGTGGAAAACTTGTACACCCGAAAACGTGCCAGCCTTCTCGGCCGTGTTGTACTACTTCGGGCTCAAGTTAAACGAGGAAGTTGATGTCCCGATCGGCTTGATTAACAGCTCGTGGGGCGGTTCGCCGATCGAACCCTGGACAATCGCCGATGGGAAGTCCGGCGGCATGTACAACGGAATGATTGCTCCGCTTCAGCCGTTCGCGATTCGAGGCTCTATCTGGTACCAGGGCGAAACTAACGTCATTCACAATAACGGCTTTGCCTACTACGACAAAATGAACGCTTTGATCAGCGGCTGGCGCAGCTCGTGGGGACAAGACCTCGCATTCTACTTCGTCCAAATCGCTCCTTGGTCGGGAGACGCTTACAAGCCGGGACAGCTACCTGCATTGTGGGAGGCTCAAGTTGCGAGCCTGAAGATTCCTGGAACAGGCATGGCGGTGACCACCGACTTGGTCGACAACATCGCCGACATTCATCCACAAAACAAGCTGGACGTCGGCAATCGCCTTGCGTTTTGGGCGTTGGCAAAGTCTTACGGCAGAAGCGACGTCGTCTACTCGGGCCCGTTGTATAAGTCGATGAAGATTGATGGCAATCGGATTCGAGTCGAGTTTGCACATGCCGGGGCCGCTCTCAAATCGCGAGACGGAAAGGCTTTGACGGAGTTTAGGATCGCAGGGGCTGACGGGAAGTTTGTTGAAGCGGTTGCCGAGATCGATGGAAAGACGATCGTGGTTTCAGCGGAGCAAGTTGCAGAGCCAAAGCACGTTCGGTTCGGCTGGCATAAACTCGCAAACCCCAATCTCGTAAACGACGCGGGGCTGCCAGCGTCGCCGTTTCAAACAGACAACTGGCGAGGTGCAACGGGCGAATAGGCTCAAGGCGTGTGCCTTCAACGATTACAACGTCCGACTCATACCTTCGTGGGGTCTCCGCATAGTCGGAGGATTTGCCTAGGAAGGCGACAGACGATGCACGCGATTTAGGCAACCTGCGCGACGATTGGAAAAAGTCGCGGGGAAACCACCGCTTAGGCGATTGCAATCCCGCGTGTTTTCCCTATCATGCTCGTTCCTTCCGTTCTCTGGCACAGCGCTTGCTCTACAGGGGCCTTGCATAACGAGACGGAACCGTAGGCGGCGGCGCTCGGCCTCTTTGAAAGTGCTGAGCGTTCGTAGCGGACAACGATTCTTCAAACTCATCGCTGTCCGACTTCAGCAGCCCTTGCGTTGCCGAGCACGAGGATGTGTTCTGGCGAGGATGATGCACGGATCGCTCCAACAACTCGTCCCCAATGAGTTTGGTACTCACGGGGTCGAACAGTCGTGTCGTGATTGTGTAAGTTGAACGCAGTACGACTCGAAGCAGAACGATTCGAAGACAGTGCGAGTAAACAACTGATACACCGATTGCGAAGTGCTAAAGGGAGAAAGAAGAAAGATGAGTAAGACCAAACTGGAGTACATTTGGCTGGACGGTTACAAACCAACACAAAGCTTACGCTCAAAAACGAAGGTTGTTAGCGACTTTGGTGGTTCACTCGATGACTGCCCCATGTGGGCATTCGACGGCAGTTCAACCGAACAAGCCGAGGGCGGATCATCGGATTGTCAATTGAAGCCCGTCGCGGTATTCCCCGATGCTGGCCGCAATAATGCTTTCCTCGTGATGACCGAAGTGCTTAATGCTGACGGTTCGCCGCACGTGTCGAATGGTCGAGCCACGATCGATGATTCGGATGATGATTTTTGGTTTGGCTTCGAGCAAGAGTACTTTTTGTGGGATGCCGAGCACAACTTGCCCCCAGGCTTCCCGCCCGGAGGCTATCCAGCGCCGCAAGGACCTTACTATTGTTCGGTCGGTGCCAAGAACGCGTACGGTCGTCCGATCATCGAAGAGCACCTCGATATTTGCCTCGAAGCTGGCATTAATGTCGAAGGAATCAACGGCGAAGTCGCCGCTGGGCAATGGGAGTTCCAGACTTTCGCGAAAGGCGCTCAAGCGGCTGGCGACGAGACTTGGGTCGCGCGTTACCTGCTGGAGCGAACGGCCGAGAAGTATGGCTACGCGATCAACTACCATCCAAAGCCACTCGGTCCCACCGATTGGAACGGATCTGGTATGCACGCGAACTTCTCGAACACAACACTTCGCACGTGTGGCAGCAAGGAGACTTACGACAAGATCTGTCAGGCGTTTGCGCCGCGAG
This sequence comes from Planctomycetota bacterium, assembly GCA_014381825.1. GTDB lineage: Bacteria > Planctomycetota > Planctomycetia > Pirellulales > Pirellulaceae. Next base: position 129,851 of record JACNKX010000092.1, on the reverse strand, counting down.
TGAATGAGCACATCGGTGTTTATGGTGCTGACAACGATCAGCGTCTGACCGGTCTGCACGAAACGCAACGCATCGATCAATTCAGCTACGGCGTCTCTGATCGTGGTGCGTCGATTCGCATTCCAATCGCGACGGTCAAAAACGACTGGAAGGGGTGGCTGGAAGATCGCCGTCCCGCATCGAACGCGGATCCATACAAAGTTGCGGCGGAGATCGTCAAGACGGTCAAGGGTGTGTCTCTCTGATGCAACAACCCTCTGATGCAACAACCCTCTGATGCAACAACACAGTAAGCAGGGATGCTAGGTATCGCGTAGGCGGTATTCAATTTCCTTCTGGTGAATGGATTGCGAGCGGTTGTCCAAGCAATTGGGCAACCGCTTTGTGTTTCTTGGGCGCGTTCGGTTTCTTCGGGCAAGACGCCCGGCATTGGTGTTGCTATAACAGAAGTCGTTCACTGCGTTGTTGGTCCTGGAGACGAAAAATGACTCCCCGAGAAGTACTTGCGCTCTGTCGCGAAAAGGATGTGAAGGCTGTTGATTTTCGCTTCATGGACTTTCCAGGTGTATGGCAGCACTTCACAATTCCTGTCCGTCGCTTGAACGAAGATATCTTCGAAGATGGGCTCGGCTTTGATGGTTCGAGCATCCGCGGTTGGCAAACGATCAACGAAAGCGACATGCTCATCGTGCCGCAGGCAGAAACGGCATTCATCGACCCGTTCGCCACCTTGCCTACGCTCTGTATGATCTGCAACATTCAAGATCCGATCACGCGCGAAGACTACTCCCGCGATCCGAGGAACGTGGCTCGGAAATCAGCGAACTACCTGAATAGCACGGGGATTGCGGATACTGCCTGCATTGGGCCGGAGGCAGAGTTTTTTATCTTCGATGACGTTCGTTTCGATCAAAACGCTCGCGAAGGTTTCTATCACGTCGACAGCATCGAAGGTCAGTGGAATCGCGGCAAGGATGAAGGACCCAATCTGGGGCACAAGTTGCGTTACAAGGAAGGCTACTTCCCGGTGCCGCCAGCTGATCAAATGATGAACATCCGCAACGAGATGATGCAGACGATGATTGACTGCGGTCTCGATGTCGAGTGCCAACACCACGAAGTTGGAACGGCGGGCCAATCGGAAATCGATCTTCGATTTAACGAACTCGTAAAGATGGCCGACGACTTGGCGCTGTACAAATACATCGTCAAGAACGTCGCAGCGCGAAACAACAAGACGGCAACCTTCATGCCCAAGCCACTCTTTGGCGATAACGGCAGCGGCATGCACACTCACATCTCGTTCTGGAAAGACGACGAGCCGCTGTTCGCTGGCAGCGGATATGCCGGGCTGAGCGATATGGCGCTACATGCGATTGGTGGATTGTTGCGCCACGCGCCGGCTCTGCTCGCATTCACTAATCCAACAACGAACAGCTACAAGCGTTTGGTTCCCGGCTACGAAGCTCCGGTGAACCTTGCCTACTCGCAACACAACCGATCTGCAGCCTGCCGAATTCCGATGTACAGTCCCAGTCCTAAGTCGAAGCGAGTCGAGTTCCGTTGTCCAGACCCAAGTTGCAATCCGTATCTCGCATTTGCGGCACTCACAATGGCTGCGATCGATGGCATTCAAAACAAGATCAGCCCCGGCGATCCGCTGGATAAAGATATCTACGATCTCGAACCAGAAGAAGCGGCGAATGTGCCGACAGCCCCTGGTTCACTCGACGAAGCGCTAGATGCCCTCGCCGACGATCACGATTTCTTGCTTCGCGGGGATGTCTTCACGTCTGATGTGATTTCCACCTGGATCACATACAAGCGGGAGCAAGAAGCCGATGCGGTTCGATTGAGACCGCATCCGTATGAGTTTTGCTTGTACTATGACATTTAGTCAGCTCCGTGGCGTATAAGCTTTCAGCCAGCGGTTGATCGCGAAACGACAAGCTAGAAGCTTACCCCACGGCCTAACAAGTCGTGGCTAATGCCTCGCCGTCTGAGTGTTTTTGAACGCGGCACGAGTCGGTCAATACTCGCGTCCATTCTTGTACGCTCGCGTTGCACAATTCCTGTTCGGCGGCCAACATCGCGTTGACGATTCGATCGAGAATGTCTCGTTCGGTGGTGCGGGCGATGGTTGCGATTCGAGTTTGCTTGTCATCCATGATTATTACTCCTCGTCCTTAAGTACACATGTTGAAGTTGCCTGCTAACGCTCTACAACCATCGCAATTGGAATGCCAATTCATGCGTCGCATGCCTGCCGACGGACGGAACGCGAAAGAGAACTGCTGATATGGCATGCACTTGCAGCGACAAGAGTTTTTTATCAGAGCACGTCGACAATGTCTTCGGGTATCGTCTCTAAGAACAAATTGCAAACCCTTTTGAAACCTCACGAAATGCAAGCAACTGCAAGCTTCTTGCTGAAGGAACTCAAGTTTCGCAACGCTCTTGCCGCTCACTTCTCGGCGGGGTTCAACAACGCGACCGGAACGTAGAACTTGGTGTACCGCTTTCCATCTGTATAACGAACGCCGCGACGGTCTTCCACCAACACCGTGGCACGTTTTGTGATGCGATTGACAACGCCCATATAGTGCTCGCCATCCAGCCGAAACGAAACGCGAGTGCCCGGTTTGATGCCAAACTTTGTAAGCGCTCGCTCGCGGGGGGTGATCAACTGGTGCGTGTGTTCAGTGTGACTGAAGAAGCGATTCGCGACCGACTGAAATCGCTTGGCCGAGCAACTGGAATTCTGCCAGATCAAGAACTCGATCAGATGGACCATTTCGTGTTCGAGAACTCTCTGCAGTGCCTCAAGTCGATTGCGGCACTCGATGCCGCTCATCACGATCGATCGATCGTCATCCTCAAACGTTTGAAACAGAAGTGTCGTCGAGACGGCGATTTCATATTCCGTCGAAACCTCTTTCGTACGACGATCACGATGTCGCAAGCGAGTGGCTTTTCCCGCCGCGCTCGTCATCCGTTTCGAGAGACGAAAGGAGAGTGGTGTGTCCCCCAGCATTTCCCGACAGCCACCGTCGAAACACCTCTCGTCATACAAATCAAACAAACGTTCCAGGTCGCCGGTATGAATCGAGCTGAAGTTTCCGCCGCTGAGATGATTCGAACCCCGTAGCGAGTCTTCGTAAATGGCTCGTGTGGCGGCGGAAATCTCTGCGCGAGAGCGTCGCTGGCGTTCGATCATGCTTTGGAAGTCCGATTCCATTTCGCTCCCGCTCCTTCTGGCGCTCCTTCAGGTTGATTCTTCAATTCTAAACGGACATGGGTTTGATCGGTAGAAGTGTGTTCGATCATGGAAACTCAACGGCGACTCAAGTATCATTGCGGTTCATCTTAAGAGCTCAAGGATCGTCCAGTCCTCGCTTTCTATTGTTCGCGGGCATTAACCCTGGAGACATTTCTCGTGATTCGTGCATTGCATCCGCAATCTGCCCTTGCCGCATTTCTGTTGCTGGCGGGAACTCTGCCCCTCGCCCAATCGGCTCCACTGGATCTGCAGGACGGCGATCGAGTCGTCTTTGTCGGCGGGACATTTGTCGAGCGAATGCAGCAGTTCGGTTACTTGGAAACACTGCTGACGGTTGCTCATCCTGACAAGCACATCACATTCCGCAACCTGGGCTGGAGCGGCGATACCGTGTGGGGCGAGTCGCGGGCGCTGTTCGGCACGCAAGCAGACGGTTTTGCCCGATTGATCAAGGATGTCAAAGAAGCGAAGCCAACCGTGTTGGCGATCTGCTACGGAGCAAACGAAGCCCACGCGGGAGTGGCGGGCCAACAGCGCTTTATCGACGGGCTGAATCAGTTGCTCAACCAACTAGCGGATACGAAGGCACGCGTGGTTCTATTATCACCTTACGCATATCGACCTGGACCGCCCGGCGCTCCTTCGCCGGAAGCCTACAACTCAGTTCTGAAATCGTATTGCGACGCCATCTCCAAAGTTGCCGTAAAAAGAAACGCTCAATACGTCTCGCTGTTCGACTTGCTTATCGTCGTCGAAGAGAATGTAAGGCGAAATGAACGGCCTGTGACTGAGAACGGAATTCACTTCACGCAATCCGGAAAGCGGTTGGCAGCTTTTGAAATTGCAAAGCGTCTCGGAGTCGACGTGCCAGAATTGGACTTTGGCAAAGCCAATGAGCACTTAACTAAGCTACGTGCGGCGATCCACTTGAAGAACGAGCTGTACTTCTACCGCTATCGGCCGCAAAACGAAACGTACTTGTTCCTGTTTCGTAAGCACGAGCAAGGAAACAACGCGGTCGAGATACCACAGTTCGATCCGCTGGTCGAAGAGCAAGAGAAGGTGATCGCGAAGCTGAAGACGTTACGCCGATAGTTGAGAAATCCACCCGGAGGGAAGAGCGACGCCCAATACCGCCGTCGTTATTTCCGATCATTACCAACGTTAACTGGACCTTATGAATACTATCAACTTAAATACCTCTCCCAACTCTGTGACCTCCGTGTCTCTGTGTTTTTGCCTTCTAACGTGCGTATTGACGGCGCGCGTCCACGCACAACGGGACCTCAAAGACATCCCCGATTCCGATCCAGAGATCGAGCGAAGCTCCTTCATCGTCGCGGATGGCTTTGAGGTGAATCTTTACGCGTCCGATCCGCTGATCGCGAAACCGATTCAAATGAACTTCGATGCGGATGGTCGCCTTTGGGTTGCAAGCAGCACTGTCTATCCGCATATCATGCCGGGCCAAAAGGCCGACGACAAAGTGCTGATCATCGAAGACAAAGACCAAGATGGCACGGCGGACACGACGTCGGTCTTTGCTGGCGGCTTGCTCATTCCGACAGGCGTGATTCCCGGTGATGGCGGTGCCTATGTCGTCAATAGCACGGAAGTGCTGCATTTGAGCGACACAGACAATGATGGTAAAGCCGATCGCCGTCGAATCGTGCTGTCCGGATTTGGTACCGAAGATACGCACCATCTCTTGCATACGCTGCGCTGGGGTCACGATGGTTGTCTGTACATGAATCAGTCAATCTACATCCACAGCCATGTCGAAACGCCGTACGGTGTGAAGCGGCTGAATGGCGGCGGCATCTGGCGCTTCCGGCCGGAGACGCTCGAACTCGATGTTCTCTCGTACGGATTGGTCAATCCTTGGGGGCACCACTTCGATGCCTGGGGCCAGTCATTTGCTACGGATGGCGCTGGTCGAGAAGGCATCAACTACGTCTTCCCAGGGTCGGTGTTCGTGACGTCGCCCGGAGCGAAGCGATTCGTGAGCGGATTGAATCCGGGTAGCCCGAAACATTGTGGCTTGGAGGTAGTCAGTGGTCGCCACTTGCCGGACGATTGGCAAGGCAGCTTAGTAGCGAATGACTTTCGAGCCCATCGTGTTTGCCGATTCGTACTGTCCGAAGACGGTGCAGGCTACGCGTCGCGGCAAGAAGTTGAAGTCATCAAATCGACGCACGTCGCCTTTCGCCCGATCGACGTGAAGATGGGACCCGACGGCGCGATCTACATCGCCGACTGGTACAACCCGATCATCCAACATGGCGAAGTCGACTTCCGTGATCCACGACGCGATCATGTCCACGGTCGCATCTGGCGAGTCTCCGCCAAAGGACGACCGGCTGTGAAGCGACCGAAGCTGACGGATGCGTCGATCGCGCAGTTACTTGATGTGTTGAAGCAACCCGAAGAATGGAATCGGCAACACGCGAAGCTGATTCTGAAGACTCGAGACAAAGGCAAAGTCGTCGCAGCATTAGACCAGTGGCTGACCAAGCTCGACAAGAGCGAATCGCAGTACGAGCACCATCGGCTCGAAGCGTTGTGGTCATATCAAACGATTGGCGGAATCAACCGATCGTTGTTACAAGAACTTGCTGGTTCGACCGATCATCGAGTTCGGGCCGCCGCAGTTCGAGTTGCGTCCGATTGGCAAGAGCAACTTGGTAGGGAAGCCCTACAGTACTACATGCGAGCCGTGCGGGATGAACATCCTCGTGTGCGACTTGAAGGTGTCTGCGCGCTCGAGAAGATTCCTTCCCGCGAAGCTGCCAAAGCCGCGATTCAAGCGCTCGACCGCCCCATGGATCGATTTCTGGACTTCGCCTTATGGCGAACGATGCGCGAGTTGGAATCACATTGGTTACCTGCCGTAATGGACGGCGAACGCGTTTTTGACGGCGACATCACTCGACTGACCTTCGCGCTTAAGGCCGTCGATTCGCCGACCGTTGTCGCTCCATTATTGCAACTGGTCGCACAAGGCAAAGTCGCTGACGATCGCGCGACGAATGTTCTTACTTTGATCGCGACGTTGGGAGGAGCGGACGAGTTAGGAAAAGTCTTCGCAATGGCCAGCAGTGCTGAATCGAAGCTCTCGACCGAGACAAAAGCAACATTGCTCGAAGCGCTTGTTGCAACAACGATTCAGCGTAAAGTCATTCCAGCGGGAAATCTTGGCGCATTGAAGGAGCTAATTGCAACGCAGCATCTGCGACTGCGGGCGGCAGGTCTGCGGGCAGCGGGCGTGTGGAAACAGGAGTCACTTCGTGATGCTGTCTCGAACTTGGCGCTAGACACGACTGCAAATCGAAACGAACGTGATGCGGCGATTGATGCTGTCACCTCGCTTGGTGGATCAGAAGGCGTTAAGACCTTGAACCAACTCGCGATGCTCGACAACTTCGACGACCAACTTCGTGCAGTACGAAGTCTGTCCGTGATTGCTCCCAGAAACGCCGCAAAGCGCGCTGTCGAATTACTCGGTAGACTCCCTGAAGGAATTGATCCTTCGCTGGTGCTGACAGTACTCCTCGGACGCAAGAATGGCCCTGCGGAGCTAACGACCGCTTTGGCGGACGGCAAACTCAGTGTCGATGCTGCAAAGCGAACGTTGCGTGCTGTTCGATCCGGCAGCCAACAGTCACCTGAACTGATCGCCGCAATTCAGAAGGCGGGCGGATTATCCGAGGCTGGCTGGAAGTTGACGCCCAAGCTGTTGGAGGAGCTAGTCGCGGAAGTCGCCTCGAACGGCAACGCGCATCGCGGCGAAGCCATTTATCGCCGCAAAGAACTTCAGTGCGCCAAGTGTCACGCGATCGCCGGTGCAGGTGGCCGCGTTGGACCGGATTTGATCAGTGTTGGCGCGAGCGCTCAAGTCGACTACCTCGTCCAATCGCTAATCACGCCCAACAGTAAGTTAAAAGAGAACTTCCATTCGCTCGTGATTGCGACGGACGATGGGCGAGTCGTTTCGGGGATTCCGATTCGTCAGAATGATACCGAGGTGGTGCTTCGCGACGCGGAAGATCGTGAGCTAACGATCCCAACCAGCTCGATCGAAGAGAAGAAAGACGGTCGTTCGCTGATGCCCGATGGTTCCGTCGACCAGCTGACGCGCGACGAGTTGGTTGATCTCGTGCGATTCCTCTCCGAGGTCGGCAAGGTCGGTGATTTTGCCGTTGGAAGCGCCCAGGTCGTGCGGCGCTGGCGGGCGCTAACATGGACGCAAGAAGGACATCACCGATTGAATCGAACGAGCTATGACATTGCTGCGACGGAGGACCCTGCGTTGACCTGGGAGTCGGCGTATAGTCGGGTCGGCGGTGACCTTCCACTTGACGGTCTACCCCAGCTGAAGCCACATCGCGAGACGCCGCAAACGACTTTTGTCGATTTCGATCTAGAAGTCTCGACGAGTGGAGCGATCGGTTTTCGTTTCAATTCGATCGACGCACTCTCGCTCTGGGTCGATTCAAAACCGACACCGCTTACCGGCGATGTGACGTTGGAGTTGAATCGAGGCCGCCATCGACTGACGCTCTCGGTTGATCGTGAATCGCGCAAAACGCCGCTTCGCGTGGAGCTGATTCCTGCTCCTGGCTCCAAAGCTCAAGCGCAACTTGTCGCCGGCAAGTAGTCCTGGTGTGCCCCATGCGAAATCGTAAGCGGTGAAATAACCTCTCGAAATTTTGTTGGATTCCGCGGAATCCCTCTGCTAAAACAATCACTACCGCTTCGCTTAGAAAAGGGGGTAGTGATGTCGGATGGGTTTGATCCTTATCACAAGTGGCTGGGCATACCGTCGCGCGAACAGCCGGCCAACTATTATCGCTTGCTTGGCCTTGAGCCGTTTGAAGACGACCTCGATGCGATCGAAGGTGCCGCGGATCGCTTGCTGAAGTACGTTCGTGATGTCGCGACCGTCGAACAGCGAAGACACGCTCGGCGCGTCGTCGACGAGTTATCGGCCGCCAAACGATGTTTGCTGATTGCCGCGCACAAACAGGCGTATGATGCTGGGCTTCGCGCTGGCGGGACGGGGACTCCCAACAAAACTCCTGCACAGACGACCAAGCCACTGACGGCGGTAAAGGCAGCGCCCGTTGTGGCAACGAATCGAACGGAAGTGCGTCGCCGACTCAAGCCTTCTCGTCTGCCTTTACCGTTAATGGCCGCTGGACTAGCGATCGTACTGATCGCGGCAGGCGGTCTTGGCGTTTTGATGTTTCGTGGCGATTCCGACAGCGAGAAGCGCGTCGCAAATACTTCGGAAGTGCGGAGACCGATCGAAGTCACCCAAAGTACAACAGAGGACGAAGCCTTCAGTCCCGATACACGCTCGTCCGACGTTGAAACAATCATCCCAAAACCGGCTGAGCCAGAGCCATTGCTGCCGGAATTCGAAGATAAAGAGTCGGACTCAGATCAATCAAGCGTCAAGGCAGGGCGCGCCGTGGAACCAAGCGCGAAAGAACCTATTCTAGAACTTAGCGACGAGCCTATTCCCGTTGGAACGCCAGAGTCTGGAGAAGAGCCGAAAGTCCTGAAGTCCAGGGGCGAGTTGTCGGCGACTCGCGAGGAGGTTCAAGCGGTTGGTCGCGGCGGGCTGCTGCGAGAGGTATGGAATGAAGTAGTCGGCAACAAAGTCGAGGAGTTTATCCTGTACGTGGCGGAGCATCCAGAGCCGGATCAGACAGAAACGATCGATCGGTTTGAGACTTCTGAGGACTTCGGCGATCAGTACGGGCAACGGCTTCGCGGTTATCTGCATCCGCCGACGTCCGGCAGTTACGAATTCTCGATTCGTGCGAATGCAGAAGGATGGCTTTACGTCAGCACCGACGCGACACCTGAGAATAAGCGCCGCGTGGAACCGAAGACGGCGATCGAGCTGCTGGCAGATCAGGCTTACTACTTCGAAGCGTTTCACAAAGAAAGCACGGGGCGGGATTATCTCAGCATCGGTTGGAAGTTGCCGGACGGCACGGAAGAGAAGCCGATTCCAGGTGCTTGCTGCTCCGTGCAGCATCGTATTGCACCGCGGCACGAATCTGAGTTTGTCGTGCTAACTCCGATGTCCGCGAAGGCTTCATCGGGAACGAAGTTAGCGTTGGTCGAAGGTGGGCAAATCGTGGCATCGGGTTCTCCGCGCAGCGACGACACCTATCGGTTAACGTTCGAGACTGAGATCGAGACCATCACCGCGCTTCAAGTCGAGGCGATTCCGAACGAGAGTTTCCCCGCGTCAGGACCGGGGCGCGGCGTCGGCGGACGGTTTACTCTCGGCGAGATAACTGCGTTTACGGCCAACCGCGACGCGCCGGAAGTTGTTGAGCCCGTGAAATTCGCCTCGGCGGCGGATGGCGAAGGAAACGACGTTCGCCGCATTATCGATGGCGATGAGAAGACGTTGTGGCGGGTATCGGGTCGTGGCAAAGCATCTGCTGCAATCCTGATTGTTGAAGATCCGGTCTCGCGAGACAGCGGCGCGACCGTTCACCTCGAGTTGAATCAAAGAGAAGGCTTGGGGCGATTTCGCGTACTCGCAACGTCAGCTCCTGATCCAAGTCTGGCCGCGCGTTCCGAAGAACTGGCGGGCATTGAACAATCGCTGTACTCACTATCGGTGAATCTCGGTGGCGGCGAGTTCACAGCGCCGGACGGTACACGTTGGCTGGCCTCAAAATTCTACGACAACGACACTTTCGGGCATGAAGGGGGCCGAAGCGTTACGGAAGACTTGATCGCCAACAAAGTTCAAGGCTCCGCGCTGCGAGGCGTCACAGCATTTCGAGCGGTCGTTCCGGATGGAACTTATGACGTGACTTTGTACTTCTGCGAGTATTGGTCCACGACGCCAACTAGCCGTCAGTTTGCGATCGCTGTCGAGCAGCGCGTTGTTGCTGCGAACTTCGATCTACTGCGTGTTTCTGGCGGTTTTGCGAAGCCGATGGTTTATCCGATCCGAGGCGTGGCGGTTAAAGACGGACGCTTGGACCTTCAGTTCCAAGCGACCAGCAAGGGCGCGTCGACGATCCTGAATGCCATCCGTATCAAGCAAGTGCGGTAAGATTTGCGGTAGCCCAGTACTAGTGGGCTACCGCAAGTTGGCGTCCCACTTCTGCACAGTAAGCATCCTTAGCGGAGTAAATGCTGCCGTTAAAGTTTGCGCCATCGTTACGGCGGATCGTGGCGACCCGCATCCCGCTGAATTGCTTCATGAGATCCGTAGATACTCCCGATACGACCTTATGCGAGAGATTTTGAATTCTGATCGAACCGAATGCGGCGATTTCGGGGGCAAGCTGTCTGTTCAATTTGGGTAGCAGCGAGTTCGCGTGCAGCACATCGGTTCAACATAACGCTATCAATGAGTTTAAAAAATGAACGGATTCATTTGCCGCTGGGGAGTTGCCACCTTTCTTGCCACATGTGTAGCGACGGCAAGTCTCGCACAGGACGGAACGGTGAATTCCTTAGATCCGCCCCCGGTGAATGCCGCGGACGATGATGTCGATTCCGATATCGATTCACTTGAGGGCCTTCTCGAGTTGAGCCTTGAAGAGCTAACGCAGACGCGAGTCTCCGCGCCGGCACTCGAACAAATCGTAACAACCGTGTCTCGCCAGGAGAGTACTGTCGGGAAGACACCAGCAGCTGTCTTTGTCGTTACCCAGGACATGATTCGTCGTTCGGGTGCTCGCACCTTGCCAGAGGTCTTGCGGATGGTGCCGGGACTGCAAGTCGCTCGCATCGACGCCAACAAGTGGGCAATCTCGATTCGCGGTTTCAACAGCCGCTATGCCAACAAGCTGCTCGTGCAAATCGACGGCCGCGTCGTCTACACGCCCCTGTTTGGCGGAACTTATTGGGATGCTCAAGACGTGATGCTCGAAGACGTCGAGCGAATTGAGGTTGTACGCGGTCCGGGGGCGACCGTATGGGGAGCCAATGCGGTAAACGGAGTGATCAACATTCTGACAAAGCACAGTCGTGATTCGACGGGTGCGCTCGTTGCTGCCGGCGGCGGTAAGGAAGAACGCGCTTTTGCCAGCGGTCGTGTTGGCGGACACGTGAATGACGAATTGAGCTGGCGGGCCTATGGCAAGTACGCGGATCGCGACAATGGTTTCACGGGACCGCTTAGCACGTTCCCGGGACTGCCCCCGTTACCGGGAAGAGTCAGCGACGATTGGCGACAAGGGCGAGGCGGCTTTCGAATGGATTGGACGCCCACCTGCAGCGACGAAGTAACCTTTCAAGGCGACTTCTACAACGGCACGGTAGGCACACGCCAGGTACTTCCTTTGGCCCACCCAAGTCTGACGCCTACCGTAGTGCCTGGGGTCGGTGTTAGCGACTTCGATGATCGGGTCAACGGGCAAAATGTATTGTTGCGTTGGACTCGGCAGTTAGGTGAGGGTTCCAGCTTCTCCTTCCAAAGTTACTTTGACCGCACCGTCCGGCGAGCATTTACTTTCTCGGAAGATCGCGAAACGGCTGACTTTGACTTCCAGCATCGTTTTCTGATGGGACGAAATCACAACGTCATTTGGGGAGCGGGATATCAGACGAGCAAGGATCGCTTGGCGCAGACCGCCCCGTTCTTGTTCTCATCGCCATTGCGGCGGGCCGTGGGCGTCGTCAGTGGATTCGTTCAGGACGAGATCACACTGCTTGAAGACGAACTCTACTTTACCGTCGGTTCGAAGTTCGATGGGAACTCGTTCACCGGCTTTGAATATCAACCTAGCGGTCGGATCGTCTGGCAGCCCAATGAACGCGAGGCAATCTGGGGTGCCGTCTCGCGAGCGATCCGACGACCGACGCGGACGGCTGACGATCTCGGGATACTGCTACTGTCAGGTGATTTACTCTTGGGTAATCGAAATATTCAATCCGAGGACTTGCTGGCCTACGAGTTGGGTTACCGGTCTCAGCCGAGCGAGTCGTTTTCGTGGGATGTCGCAACCTATTTCAACCAATACAACGATCTGATCGCGACGGCACCTGTACCTATGGCTCCAGGAGTCTCGACGTTTAACAACAACACGGACGGCCACTCATACGGGATCGAATTGACAGGTAACTATGCGATTAACGATTGTTGGCGGCTGTCCGCGAATTACAGCTTCCAGCGTGTTGAACTCCAGAATTCGTCCACCAATCGCGATGCAGATGCCACTCCGAAGAATCAAGCCTATCTGTGGCTGTCCGGGGATATTCGTTGCGATGTGCAGTTCGACTTGATGTTGCGCTACGTCGACGCAATCAGCTTCGAGGGCGTACCAATTCCAAGCTATCTGGAACTGGATGCACGACTGGGGTGGCAGGCGACCGACCAGCTTGAACTATCCCTCGTCGGTCGCAACTTGCTCGACAATCACCACCCTGAGTTTATAGGCGATCCGTTCACTGGCGATATCGGGACAGAAGTTGAACGTAGCGTTTACGGCGTTGCGACGTGGACGTATTGAGTCCTTAGTTCTTTAGGGCAGTTGAGAACGCATCCAAGATGAGCAAACAGAAGCGACAACAAGTGCGAGCTGGGACGAACCGCCACCTGCGGGTCGTGCGAGCTATTCTCGTACTTGCTGCGACCCTGTCCGTTTGCTTCTCGGCCAGTGCGGCGTTTGCGGCTCAACCGAAGGAACATACCCTGAAGGTTGCCTATCTCTATAACTTCACCAAGTTCGTATCTTGGCCTGCTGATGCTTTGCCGCCATCTCAAGGCGCGTTCGTTATCGGTGTTATCGGTGAAAATCCCTTTGGGCAGACGCTGAATAAACTTGCGGCGGCGAAACTCGCCCAGAAGCGGCCGATTGCCGTCAGGTATTTCAAGTCGCTGGCTGATTATAAGCCGTGCCACATGCTGTTCGTGGCTGCATCGACTCCTCCCGATGTTCGAGCGGCTATCATCCGTCAGACGCGTAACCAGCCGGTACTGGTCGTCGGCGAGAACGTGGGGTACGGCGTGGAGGGCTCAACGGTAAACTTTGTGTTGCTAGAAGACGGATCGATCAAGATCGAGATCAATATCGACGCGATGAACCGACGCAAAATGCAGGCCAACGCGCTACTCTTGAAACTGGCGACGGTTGTCCGCGATCAAGGAGAAGAGTAGCGGTCGATGAACCTTAATGTCACAAGAAAACGACGGCGACCTTCGATTACGAGCAAGCTAACAATGCTGCTGGCTTTGTCCAGCGGTATCGCGCTGCTGCTCAGCTGCATCGGTTTCGTTGTCAATGACATCTCGCTGCTGCGGAAGAACAAGGTCAACGAACTGGCGTCCGTCGCACAGGTTTTGGCATCGAACAGTACCGCCGCCTTGGCGTTCATGCAGCCGGGCTCAGCGGAAGGGCTTCTCCGTTCACTACACGAGCGTCACAACGTGGAAAGCGCATACCTCTTCGACACAAACGGCGAAGTGTTTGCGCGTTACCACACGACCGATCCAAGTGAAGGAGCGCCTGAGTGCCCGACGGCGATGGGTCATTCTTTCTCGAAGGACGGATTCCTGACCGTCTCGGTTCCGGTTGTCGACGCCGAAGAACAACTCGGCGTGATTGTTCTACGTGCTACAGTTGGCGAGCTTCAGGGGCAGATTTATCGCTACATCGGAATCGCGGCGGGCGTATCCTTGGCTTCGTTGTTGGTCGCCGTACTGATCGGATCGAGGTTGCAAAGATTCATCTCAGATCCGCTCGTAACCCTAGCTGCGACCATTCATCGCGTGAAAGACGATGGTGACTATTCGATTCGTGTGGAACGGCCTTCCGACGACGAAATCGGCGAGTTGTATGACGAATTTAACGCGATGCTCGCCCGGATCGAATTCGCGGATGGTGCGTTGCATCGGGCTCACGAGGACCTGCGCGTAATAAACGCGGATCTGGAAGGGCATGTTCGCGATCGCACCGAGGAATTGTCACAAGCAAACGCAAGTTTGGAATACAACGAGAATCGAGTACGCGCGATCGTAGAATCTGCTAGTGATGGCATCTTTACAATCGACGGTGACTTGATCATCCAATCGGCGAATCACGCTGCCGAGGTTATCTTCGGTTACAAGGGCGATGCATTGATCGGTCGAAGCGTGCAAACGTTAATGGCAGTTACGGAGGGAACTCAAGACGCTGCAATCCTCACGGAGTATATCGGAACAGAAGATCGCAAGCTGCTAGGCGAACGGCGTGAAGTTGAAGGCGTTCGTCTCGACGGTACACACTTCCCGATGGAACTTACCATTTGTGAAGCGGCTCTTCGTGATCAAGTAGTGTTCACGGGCTTCGTGCGCGATCTGACTGCAATTAAAGAAGCCGAGACGCAGTTACTCCAAATGAACGACCAACTTGTCGAGGCTTCTCGAACCGCTGGAATGGCCGAAGTCGCCAACAACGTGCTGCACAACGTTGGAAATGTATTGAATAGCGTCAATGTTGCCGCGGCATTGCTTAGCGAAACCGTCCGCAATTCGGAAGTCGGAGACTTGAATCGAGTCCTCCAACTTGTCTCGCAAAACAAGGATGATCTGGGCGTTTTTCTCACGACCGATCCGCGCGGTAAGCACTTGCCGAGTTACTTGATCGAGGCTGGCCAAGCTCTCAGTGGCGAGCAGGCGACTTTGATCGAAAAACTGGCTTCACTCACAAAGAACATCGATCACATCAAGGATATCGTGTCGACGCAGCAATCGTATGCTGGGATGTCGGGTGTGGACCAAGTCGTCGCACTCGACGACTTGGTCGATGACGCCTTGAGCATTAATGTCGGTTCACTGGACCGCCATCACATAGAAGTGCAGAGAGAGTATGACAGCTTGCCGCCGGTGAGTCTTGACAAACAAAAGGTTATGCAAATTTTGATCAACTTGATCGGTAACGCTAAGCAAGCGATTCGCGATGCAGGCGAGAGAAACGGAGAGATTCATCTCCGAATAGTTCGCGAAGAGCACTGGATCAGGGTGCATGTTGTCGATAATGGGATCGGTATTGCTGCAGAGAACATAGAGAAGATCTTTCGACACGGCTTCACGACGAAGAAAGATGGTCACGGCTTTGGGCTCCACGGCGCGATACTCTCGGCCAAAGAGATGGGTGGATCATTGACCGTCGCAAGCGATGGGCCACGGACCGGAGCAACCTTCACGCTCTCGCTGCCGCTCAAGCTGCAGAAGGCTTCGGCGTAATTGGCGATCCTAACCGGTTAGCTAGTCGTCGCCAGCTGATTCTCTACTTCTTCACAATCCAGACGTTTTGAAAGACCACGGGGTTGCCGTGGTTCTGCAAGAACAAACCGTCTGGCTCGGGTCCTTCCGCGTGGCGTCCAGGCGTTCCGTGTGTGAGTTCCAAGTCGTCGTGAATCACGACTCCGTTGTGCCGAACTGTCGCGCGAGCGTTCTTCACCTTCTCGCCGCTGTCGTCGTAGCGAGCGGCAGTGAAATCGACGTCGTACGTCTGCCAAGTCAGAGGTGGGAAACACATATTTACAATCGGTTCGGCGATCGAGTAGATCCCACCACACTCGTTATTCTTGCCTTCCAACCCGAATGAATCCAGCACCTGCACTTCGTAGCGACTTTGGAGATAGACGCCGCTGTTACCGCGACCTTGCCCGCGTGAAGCTGGCATGAACGGCGTACGGAATTCGATATGCAACTGATGGTCGCCGAACTTCTCTTTCGTCGCCACGTTCTGTGCGCCGAGCCACTTACCGTCAATTATCTCGCCGCTTTCCCAAGCGTCAGTTGAACTGCCGTCAAACAGAATGGTCGCGCCTTGCGGCGGCTTGGCGCCCAGCGTAGGACTCTGACGATGGACCTTTGTGAACTCAGCGACCTTCGTGTCACCACCATAAACGACGATCGAGCCGTCCTTCACCTGGGCAGTGATCTTTTTTTCTTTCGCCGCAAACCGAAGTTGTCCATCTTGCAACTTGCCTTCAGACGTGTGCGACTTGTCGCCACGGGACCAGCCGTCACCGGGTAATCCGCCGATGAAACCGACCGACCGGAAGTTTCCGTCGCCGAGTGCGATGATCTGAACGCCGATCTTCAACTCCTCCTCGTCAGTCTTTACAGTGCCGGCATACTCACCCTGTAGCTCATAATCGACACCGGCCTTGGCCGGATCGTTGAAAACAACGGCGTCCGGGTCGGCAGCGAATAAGGCGGCAGTGGACAACATCATCACGAGTGCCAAGCAACGAAAAGAAACGGGCATCGAACAGGCTCCATCTATTGGGGATCTGGTTATGGTGGATTGGAGTGCGGGGCCGTTAATTCTGAACGGTTGTCGCGCGGCAAACAAGTGGCAAAGCTCACGGAAATCGGGATGCTTGACTCCGCCTTTCAGTTCGCCAACACTAAGTCATTGCCTTTCGTCCTGTTTTTTCCATTCAGATCGAGTTTGCCTGTGCCGCTTACTGTCGTTTGCCCCGGCTGCAAGAAGAGTTTTACCGTCAGCGAAAAGTTCGCGGGTCAAAAGGGACCATGCCCCAAGTGTAAGGGCGAGATTACTATCCCGGAGCTCGGGGAAGAGATCGTCGTTCACGCGCCGGAGTCGGAAACCCTGAAGGATTCGAAGGGCCGATCTGTCTCGAAGCCAATTCTCCGGGAAGAGACCAAGTTCTCGCCGAAAGTTGCGATCGGCATTGGGGCGGCAGTTCTCGTCGTGTTGGTCCTCGCAGTGATCCTGCGTCGCGGTCCCGATTCTGATCCACTCCCAGCGATCATTCCGATCCTCGCTGCTGTATTGCTGGCTCCGCCGCTGGTGATTGGCAGCTATACATTCCTTCGTAGCGACGAGCTGGAACCGTACGATGGGATGGACTTGCTGATTCGAGGTGCATCATGTGCGGCGGCTTATGCATTTCTCTGGGGAGCCTATTGGTTTCTTTCGTCACAACTCGGTCCATTTGGTTTTACGCAGGTTGCCATGATCACGCCGGTATTAGTTTTGGCCGGTGGATTTGCCGCCTTTGCGAGTCTCGATCTCGACTACTTGATGGGCCTTGTTCACTACGCGTTCTATCTTCTTGTCACCGGTGGACTGGCGTTGTTTGTCGGCATCGAATTGTATGTGCCGGCGGCAGGCTAGCCGCGCGAGATTCCTTTGCTGAGTTCGAGGCCGGGAGATAGCCGTGTCCAGCACTATCGGTGAGATCCCAGAAATCCAGGGGCTCGACGCGCGGCAACAACTGCTTCGTATCCCACCCCAACTCGATGTGCCGCTCACGCCGCGTGTTCGACAGATCATCGACACTGCTGAGTTCCGTCGCCTCTCTCGTATTAGCCAGCTTGGCCTCGTCTCGCTCGTCTATCCAGCAGCACATCACACAAGATTCGAACACTCGCTTGGCGTCTATCGCATGGCGCTGCTCTATCTCAAGCGACTGTCTTTCGACGATCGGTTTGCGGACGCGATCTCGGTTCACGACGCGGAGGTCTTCATTGCCTCGTCACTTCTTCACGATCTCGGACATTGGCCGTTTTGCCATCCCATCGAAGACCTGGACCTTGTTGGCGTTCCCGAACACGAATTGTTCGCGAACAGCTTCCTGTTGGAAGGGGAAATCGCCGACGCGTTACGTGACGACTGGGGCATTAATCCTCGAGAAGTCGTCGCACTTCTTTCCGAAAAGCCTCGCGACTCAAAGTCCAGCATCTTGCACAGCATGCTGTCGGGACCGATCGACGTCGACAAGATGGATTACCTGTTTCGCGACAGCTTGCATGCGGGCGTTCCCTATGGCCAGAACTTCGATCAACAACGTCTCATTGGCAGCTTGTGTCTGAACGAGGCCGGTGACGGATTGGCGATCACGGAGAAGGGGCGAACGGCCGCCGAGATGATGGTCTTTGCTCGTTATGTCATGTTCAGCGAAGTCTACTGGCACCACTCGGTTCGCGCAGCGACGGCGATGCTGCAGCGAGCTTTCTACTTGCTTTACGCGGATGTCGATCTCGACTTGTTGTTCCGTCAACACGAACAACGGATGATCGACGAGCTGGTTAAATGTGCCGGCATCGGGCCAGCTAACGAGCTGTTGGACGGCTTGTTCGGCCCGGCACGCCGACTCTACAAGCGATTGGCTCAATACAGTTACTTCCAGGAACGAGACATCTACGACCAACTTGCGCGTCGCCCCTATCCGTGGCTAGTTGGTTGTGCCGAGCATTTTACGAACCTTCTGAGCCGCAAACTCGGTCGCCGTGTCGCGCCACACGAAATCCTGTTCGATGCCCCACCCATCAAGCTAGAGGTCGAATTCAACATCGAAGTTCAGTACCCCAAAGAATCTCGCTACCGGCAATTGGGCGACGTTTCCCCAGTTGTCCGAACGTTGGCGCGGCAACAGTTTGACGATTTCGTAAAACGAGTCCGCTTGTTCGCCCATCCCGATCTTGCCGCCGAGATTAATCCGACTCATGACATCAACGGCTTGCTCCGCGAAGCAATCTCCGTGACGACTGGAGCAGACGCACAATGAAACTCGCCGGCAATACGTTCTTAGTGACAGGTGGTAGTTCCGGACTCGGCGAAGGGTGTGTCCGTCGCTTTGTCGAGCAAGGAGCGAACGTTGTTGTTTGTGATATCAACGACGCGGCGGGCGGCACGTTGATGGATGACCTTGGATCGCCGGTCATGTTTATCCGGACCGATGTCACTTCGACCGAACAAGTTGAAGCGGCGATTGCCGCTGCCGTTGATACTTTCGGCGGACTACACGGCGTCGTCAACTGCGCCGGGATTCTCGGGGCGTCGCGAGTCGTCGGTCGCGAAGGGCCCCACGATTTGGAACTGTTCTCTCGTGTCATCCACATCAATTTAATCGGTACATTTAACGTATTGCGTCTTGCTGCGGCGGCGATGTCGGCCTCAGATCCTAACGAGCAAGGCGAGCGGGGTGTGATCATCAACACAGCATCGGTCTCCGCATTCGAAGGACAGCTCGGCCAAGCAGCCTATGCCGCATCGAAGGGAGGTGTCGCTTCGATGACCTTGCCGATCGCTCGCGAGTTGGCGCGAGTCGGTATTCGCGTCGTATCGATCGCTCCCGGTGTCTTTAACACGGCGATGATCGCCGCCGCACCGGAGGCGGTTCAAGAGTCGCTAACAGCACAAACCGTGTTTCCAACGCGATTGGGCGATCCAGCAGACTATGCAGCATTTGCACAACATATCATCGAAAATACGATGCTGAACGGTTCCGTCCTCCGATTGGACGGAGCAATGCGGATGCAGGCGAAATAACAAGTTGCGGTGGGCCTCGCGTCTTCGGTATGATCGGGTAACTGCTAGTGTCTCTGAGATCAGGACCGACGAGATTTTCGATGCCAAATTCTTTTGCCTCCGCTCAATCGCCGCTTCGTATCGATCGCCGTGCCATTCTCCGCGTCGGAGCGTTCGGACTGGGTGGATTAACGCTTGAGCAAATGATGCGATTGCAGACCGTTCAAGGTGCCAGTCGCGGCAAAGCGAAGTCCGCGATCTTGTTCTGGATGGCGGGTGGGCCGTCGCACATCGACATGTACGACATGAAGCCACACGCAACGAGCGAAGTTCGTGGGCCGTTCGAGCCGATCGAAACGAATCTTCCCGGCTTGCTTGTCAATGAACACATGCCGCACCACGCCAAGATCGCGGATAAGCTATCAATCATTCGATCTATCTCGCACAGCCATGCGGTACACGACGACGGGGCACACTGGATGCAAACCGGCTACCCGCAACTCGATGCTCGGAGTGCCGGCCAACAGTATCCGTGCGAAGGCTCGATCGTTTCTTACATGCGAGGCCCCCAACGCTCTGGGATGCCGGCCTATGTTTGCATTCCAGAAGACTATCAAACGCATCTCGGTTTCTTTCAATCGGCGGCGTACTTGGGAAAGCGATACGACGCGTTGAATGCTGCCAGCGATCCGAATAACCGAAAGTACAGCGGGCCTGGTTTCACGCTGCCCGAAGACGTTACCGGCGATCGCCTCGCCGATCGCCGAGGGTTATTGAAGCAGTTCGATCAATTTCGCGAGGAAACCGAAGCAAGCAACGCGCTCCGCGATGCTGATTCCGTACGACAGCAAGCGTTCGAGTTAATTGGCAGCCGGCATGCTCGTGACGCCTTCGATTGTTCGCAGGAAGCCGAAGTGACACACGCGTTGTACGGTCGCCATGCCTGGGGCCAAGCCGCGTTGTTAGCCAGGCGGTTGGTCGAAGCTGGTGTTCGATTTGTCACGATCAATCTGTATGAGAAGGACGTCGACTGGTGGGATGATCACTATACGATCGAGCCCAATCTCGTGAAACGATTGCCCCGATACGATCAAGCCTTCAGCGCTTTGATCGCCGATCTAGAGCAACGCGGCCTCACCAACGACGTGTTGGTCGCGGCCTACGGCGAGTTCGGTCGGGCTCCGCGAATTGACAACCATGCAGGACGAGGCCATTGGCCCAAAGCGATGTCGGTTGTTCTCAGTGGGGGCGGCATCCCGGCTGGTCAAATCGTAGGCTCTACGACACGTGACGGTGCCGAGCCACACGATCGACCTCTGGTCCCTGGCGACTTGCTTGCCACGATCTACAACACGCTCGGAATCGATCACCGACAATCGGTCCCCGACCGCCTCGGTCGCGGCATCCCACTCATTCCGCAAGGCGAACCGATTCGCGAGTTGGCAATCTAGCCTGGAAATATCTCTGCGATCATCCTCAGTCAACCGCGACAAAGATCTCGCGGAGCGTTTCCGAAGCCGTATCCCAATCTTCAGCCGCAGCTTCAAAATCAACGTCCATCCAACGAACTGGTTGATCCGGCAACGCTCGTGAAGTTGTCGTAACATTCGGGTTGACGGGAAACTGTGCGCTGCTGCCTGCGGCGAGTCGTTCTTCGACTTCAGCGGACAACAAGTAGTCAATCAGCCGCCGTGCATTGGCTGTGTTCGGGCCTCCCTTGATGATGCACAAGCTGTTGGGAATGAAGAGCGATCCGATCTGGTCATCGGCTTGATCCGGGAAGATAATTTCGACAGGCAGACCGTTGTCGATCTCGATGATCGCGTCGTCCGTGTCAGTAATACCGAACGCGAGTTGTCCGCGACCGACCGCAGTCGCAACTTGTTTGTTACCAGACATGACCTCGGCGTTCTGTTGAACCGCCTTAAAATAGTCCGTCGCCTGTTCGTCACCCCAAGTCACGAACAACACCGCCGCGTGAGTTGCAGTGGTGCCGAACAACGGCTTTGCGATTCCGACTTGTCCCTTCCACTTTGGGTCGGCCAAGTCGTGAATGGAGCTTGGAAAGGCGTCTCGTTTGACAAGCTCCGTGTTGACTATCAACACGCGCGCCCGCGCGGCCAGCCCGTGCCAAGTTCCGTCTGGAGAACGATAGTTTTCTGGAAACACATCCGCACTCGGAGAAAAGTAAACATCCAGCAGCCCGAGCTTTTTTAATCGCAGTGTGTGAATGATCTCGTTGTTCCAGAAAACGTCGCAGCGCGGTCGACTCTGCTCCTGGATGATCGCGCTCACCAAGCCAACTGTCTTGGTCGACTCGATGTCGTACTTGTCGGGAACTTCGATGCCGGTTGCAACGTGAAAGTCCTTCAAAATCGGTTCGGAGAACTCGCGATCGAGCGCCGCATAGACAACAACCTCCTGCTCCGCACGCGACCAGCAACCAGCGGTGGACGCAATAACTCCGAACAACAAACTGGCAACAAGCAATTTGCGGACCACGCGAGACGTCCTCCTGACCATCGAACTTTGTACAACAGCGGCTAGAATAGCGGTTGCGTTTGCCGCTGACCACGTCGCTTGGAGTTCCCAGACAATGCCATGCTCTTTCAAATTGTTTGATTTTCGATGGGCGTTGTGTTGGATGCTGGTCTTGGTCGTCATGGTTGCCAGCGGCTGTGGTGGTTCGAAACCAGCACCCAAACAGACGGGCAGCCGTCTGACACAAGCTGGCGATGCAGTCAAGAGCCGACAAGCAGCAGCCGCGGATTCGAATCTCTCGGATTCATCTCCCGTGCCGCCCGACGAACCGACGGAGCCCATGCCGCAAGAACCCACGCTGGAAGCCTTGTTTGAAGAAGCTGGTACGAAACCGTTCGAAGAAGCTCCAATGATTTTGGCTGCCAACGATTCGGCGCTTCCCAAGATCGACGAAGAACGAGTAGCCGCCGTAGGTATTCGAACGTTAACGGGCAAGCATTTGACGCTGTATACGGACCTGCCAGACGCGCCCGCGATCGACGAATTGCCTGAGGTGTTTGATGCGGCGATTCCGTTTTGGTCCGAGTACTTTGGAGTTGATGCCGCAGCGGCTGACTCCTGGCAACAATTCGGATACTTGATGCAAGACAAACGGCGGTTCATTGCTGCTGGTTTGTTACCGAACGACTTGCCGCAATTTCTCCACGGCTACCAGCGTGGAGCCGAGCTGTGGTTATACGAGCAGCCGTCTGATTACTATCGACGACATTTGCTACTGCACGAAGGAACTCATGGATTCATGAAGCGATTCCTCGGTGGTGCCGGTCCGCCTTGGTACATGGAAGGGACCGCCGAGCTGTTCGGGACTCACCGTTGGCAAGACAAGCAGCTGACGCTTCGCTGGTTCCCCGAAGGCAAGGAATTGACGGAGATGTGGGGTCGCATAAAAGTTGTGCAAGACGCGATCCGCGCAGGGAAAGGACTCGCGATCGAAGAGATCTTGCGTTACGACAAGAACTCGCATTTGCGCGTAGAGCCATACGCGTGGAGCTGGGCGGCGGCGGCGTTCTTCGACGCGCATCCTGTCTATAGCGAGCGGTTTCGCGAGCTGCGCAAGTTCGCTCCGGACGATACGTTCACATTCTCGCAACGGTTCTATGATTCGCTACGGGATGATTGGCCAAGCATCGCGCGGCAATGGCATGTCTTTGTTGCCAACATGGATTACGGGTTTGACGTGGCGCGAGAATCGATCGACGCCAAGCCGTCGATCGACATGCCGTCGGAGTCGGTAACAGTCACGATTGTGGCGAATCGAGGGTGGCAGGCGTCCGGCTATCGACTCGAATCCGGATCGAAATATAAGCTCGAAGCAACTGGCCGATATCAGTTGGCAGACCAGCCAAAGATTTGGTGGTGTGAGCCAAACGGAGTCACGATTCGCTACCACCGAGGGTTACCGCTTGGCATTCTGCTAGGCGCGATCGTTGATGAATCGGCGGTCGACGGTGGAGCCATTCCGCTCGTCACTCCAAAGCCGATCGGTTTCGGTGGTGAGTATCCGATCGAAGAGGGCGGCACTCTCTACTTGCGAATTAACGACTCGCCCGCCGAACTCGATGACAACGCAGGGGAACTCGAAGTGCGTATTACCAAGCTGCCCGCGAGCTAGCTTTCGTCCCTCATTGACGAACTTATACCCAGCCCCAACAATGCAAGGCTTAGACGCTACAGAACTCTCTTTTACGTAAGCTAAATGAACCATATCGAAGCAGAAGATCCTGATGTTTGGGCCGCGATTGCCGCTGAAGTCGAGAGACAGCGAGATGGTTTGGAGATGATCGCGAGCGAGAATTACACCAGCCCTGCCGTCATGCAGGCGATGGGCAGCGTGCTAACCAACAAGTACGCCGAAGGCTATCCCGGGCGTCGATACTACGGCGGATGCGAACACGTCGACACGATCGAGACGCTGGCGATCGATCGAGCCAAGCAATTGTTCAGTGCGGAACACGCCAACGTCCAGCCGCATTCCGGTTCGCAAGCCAACATGGCAGTTTACCTAACGGCGCTGCAACCTGGCGATACAGTTCTCGGTTTAGATCTGGCTCACGGCGGTCACCTGACGCACGGGATGAAGCTCAACATTTCCGGTCGCTTGTACAACTTCGTCAGCTACGGCGTAACGCCCGATACGCACCTGATCGACTTCGATCAAATCGCGAATTTAGCGCGCGAACACAAGCCGAAATTGATCGTCGCTGGCGCGAGTGCCTATCCGCGTGAAATCCATCACGCTCGGTTTGCCGAGATCGCGGAAGAGGTCGGTGCCAAGTTGTTCGTTGACATGGCGCATTACGCTGGGCTGGTTGCAGCTGGTTTGCATAACAGTCCAGTGCCGGTAGCCGACTTCGTCACGACGACGACGCACAAGACATTGCGTGGCCCAAGAGCTGGTTTGGTACTCTCGAAGAAAGAGTATGTCAAAGAAGTCAATCGCAGCGTGTTTCCCGGCCTGCAAGGCGGTCCGCTCATGCACGTTGTCGCTGGAAAGGCGATTTGCTTCGGCGAGGCCTTGCGACCCGAGTTCAAGCAATACGCCCAATCCATCATCGACAACGCCAAAACCTTGGCCGAAGTTCTCGCAGCTGGCGGATTGCGGCTAGTGAGCGGGGGCACAGACAATCACTTGATGTTGGTCGACGTCACACCTCTGAATATCGGTGGCAAGATCGCCGAGTCGTCGCTCGAAGCATCGGGTATCACTGTCAACATGAACATGATCCCCTTCGACCAACGAAAGCCGGTTGACCCATCGGGAATCCGAGTCGGCACTCCAGCGCTCACCTCACGTGGAATGGGTGTCGACGAAATGCGTCGCATCGGCAACTGGATGCTAGAAGTACTCAAGAGCCCCAAAGACGAAGCATTACGAACGAAAGTTCGCGGCGAAGTCCGTGAGATGTGCGAGCAGTTTCCGGTCCCAGCTGATCGACAATTGACCGAATCTGAATGACCAGTAACCAACGGCCAGTGACCAATGCCAAATCGAATCCTAATCGCCGACGATAACGAACCGAATCGCGAGTTGCTGGACGCTTATCTTGCAGGCGTCGATTGTGAGACAGCGATCGCAGTCGACGGACAAGACACGCTAGACAAAGTTGCATCGTTCAAGCCGGACCTGATCTTGCTCGACATTATGATGCCGAAGCTCAGCGGTTTTGAAGTCTGTAAGAAGATCAAAGAAGATCCCGCGTCGAAGAGGATCATGATCTTGATGGTTACGGCGCTGAACGAACTTGGCGACATTGAACGAGCCGTGACGGCGGGAACGGATGATTTTCTCTCCAAGCCAGTCAACAAGGTCGAGTTGACAAAGCGAGTAGAGAACATGCTCCGGCTGAAGGACGTCACGGACGAAAACGAGCGACTGCGGCGATACATCGAAGAGATGGGCGACGACCGAGGCGGGGACGACAGCTAATTATGTCGCGTCTTGGGATGGAGCTGGAGACCAAGCTCACCGAATTTGCTCTCGCGCTGATCGATCAACAAAAGGCTCGCATCGCCGTCCCTCCGCAACGTAGCTCCACTGGCTTCTGGTTTGGCGGCGGAAACATGGTCGAAGATGCTGACGGCCAACTCTATTTGGTGGGGCGATACCGCAACTTTGGTGATTCCCGAACTGGTTTGGGTGCTGGGGAGCGAGGATTGGAGCTGGCGATCTTCCGCTCCGATGATGGCGGCCAAAGTTGGCAGAAGCAAGTTAGCTTTTCGAAGCTGGAGCTGAATGTTGGTGATCGTGACGTGTTGTCGATCGAAGGCAGCGCGCTTGGTATCACGGAGCGGGGTGTCGAGCTGTTCGTCTCGACAGAGAAAGCGGGAATCGATTATCCGGCTGAGTTCCAGTCGTTCCTCAAGCCCGGCACTGGTGTCTGGACGATCGACCGGCTTCAGGCGCCCACGATTGATGAGCTGAAGAATGCGGTGATCGAAACGGTACTCGAATCAACCGATCCATCAGTATTGCACGTCAAAGACCCATCCGTGTATACCGCTCCGGATGGCGATCTCGTGTTGTTGTATTGCACGCACCCTTACTGCTGGTCCAGTTCAAACACCGCGTATGCGACTCGGGCGGATCGCAGCGACACGCTGAGCGAATCACACCTTGACTTCTTTCCACGTGGATTCGCGTGGGATATCGCGATCACTCGCGGCACTTCGATCCTCGACGTTCCAAGAATCGGTGCGTTTGCCCATCAGCAAGTCAGTTTGTTGTTTTATGATGGGGGTGAAGCACTTCGCAACTTGGACGAGCACGATCGAGCGGTCAAGCGACCACGTGGATACTCGTGCGAAGAAATTGGAGGCGTCGCCTATTTCCTTGGCGGCGACATGAGTCGCGTCTTTCGACTCTCGCGGCACAAGCCACTCTTCATTAGCCCCTACGGCACGGGCTGCAGTCGTTACGTTGATGTCTTGGCGACGAGCGACGGCTTGTATGCAACATGGCAGCAATCGCAGAATGATCTATCTCAACCCCTGGTCATGAACTTCCTGACTAAAAACGATGTGGGAAGACTGCTCGTCTAGTTCGCAGTCTCTCGTAGGGTGTGGCGTTCGCCGCACCCTTGATTAGATCGATGGGCGAATGGGAAAGATTCTCCGGCGAGATTAGAATACCCTCTTGCCCAAAGAACTTCATTCGTAAATCAGTAGGAACGTTGAGTGAACCAACCGCCCCGAACGTTTCAAGTAAATTGCCCGCAGTGTCAAGCGGCGACTTCTGTGCCAGCGGCTTCCGCCGGCACGACGATCACGTGTTCGGATTGCT
Source organism: Planctomycetota bacterium (assembly GCA_014381825.1). GTDB lineage: Bacteria > Planctomycetota > Planctomycetia > Pirellulales > Pirellulaceae. Next base: position 102,994 of record JACNKX010000092.1, on the reverse strand, counting down.
TAGAGGATTTCATCGCGAATCCAACGGTAGATCGAACGCGGCCTTCCGCATCACCTAGCGCTCCGACACTGAATTCACTCGACACCGACACGGATTCCCTCGAACGCTTGTTGAACCCAAGCCTCGACGCGACGCCCGCGGATTCGGGAACGATCCGTCTTGACGATGACTTATCGAGCGACGATTACCCAACGCATAAGAAGCAAACACTCGAAAGTGATTACGAATTCAGCATAGCGTGTTCGATCTGTGGCACGCGGCTGGACGTGAATGATTCGCTGATTGGCAAGAAGGTGAAGTGCCCCGATTGCCACAACCCGATCGCCATTCGTACGCCACGGCCCGATAAACGCCGCACGCCGGTTCACGCGTCGCCAAGCGATGAGGACGATGATGACTTTGGTCTGGGGAATTTACCCGCCGCCGTCGCGACGCCATCTCCGTACAACTCGATCGCCAACGACTTACTAGCAAAGGCTGAGTCCGAAGTTGCTCAGGAGACACCGGCCGCCTCGCAGCCTAAACGCGACCCAGTATTAGATTCCTTGCAGCGGGCAAAGGAGTCGCTCGACGAAGCCGATGAGCACGAGCGACCGAAATTGCCCGACGCACCGCTTCGTACTGGTGTTATGAAGTTCCTGATCGACCCGCTGAGCATCGCCCGACTGTTAGTTCTGGGTCTGGTATTGTTCGTCGTACTAGGTGCAATTCAGGCAGCGATCGTAAGCGCGAACGAAGGTCCACAGTCGCAGTTCATGAGCGTTCTATACCGCATGTTCGCGATCCCCGTGGGAGCTGTTTTCTTGACGAATCTTGCCGTTAGTTTGCTGGGCATTCTTCAGGACACCGCCAACGGCAAGGATCAGATCGAGAGCTGGCCAGACATCAATTTCTTAGATTGGCTTGGCGACGCGTTCTATATGTCTAGCGGATTGTTCATTGCCGTGTTTCCGGCGTGCTTCATCGCGAAGCTCCTGAATCTAGCTGGTGCGCCTGACGCGTTGTTTTGGCTTGTATCTATCCTAGGAAGTGCCGCAGGAATCATCGCCCTCTTCCCATTTGTCCTTGTGTCGATGCTTGAGTCTGGTTCGCCCTTAGCGGTTGTTTCGACGCCGATCAGACGCAGCTTGCGATTGGCGTGCGGCAGCTGGATTGTCTTTACAATCATGGCAACATTGTTGGTCGGTGTTGGACTTTGTTTGGCAGCCGTACGTATACTTTGGCCGGACTATGCGGTCATGAACTTCATCCTTGCGGTGCTATTGATCGTCGTCTTCGCGCTCTATTTTCGCTTGCTGGGCCGACTGACTTGGTGCTGCGACGAAGCCGTTTTGGCGGAAGATATTCGACTGGAAGAAGCTGCCGAAGCGAGCGAAAACTGAGCTCGAGACGAGCCGGTTCGACGGGAACCTAAGCCCCCCATATCCGTCGTCGCAAACTCCTTTCTCCAGGGGACTTGCGAACACGGAGAATCACGCACGCCGGTTGTTCGTCAACGGTAAAACTGGTAAACTGTGCGGCTTCGTATTCTTGCTAGATCCCGCTCATCTGAAGCGCCTCGTTCCGCTATTTGCGACAAGGCCTCGTAAAGGCGATATCGACCGAAAGGATTCCCGTTGTCGACCGACTCCAGCGACCCGAATGATCCGGAAAACAATCCCCTTTCACTGGATAATCCAGGCACGCGTCTGATCGATCTGCCGATCGAAGACGAGCTAAAACAGAGCTATCTGACGTACGCAATGAGCGTGATCGTCAGTCGCGCTTTGCCTGACGCTCGTGATGGATTGAAGCCTTCTCAACGCCGCATTCTTGTGGCGATGAACGATTTAAATCTGGGGCCGGCGTCGGGTCGAGTCAAATGCGCGAAAATCTCCGGTGATACCAGCGGTAATTATCATCCGCATGGTGAAAGCGTGATCTACCCAACGCTCGTTCGCATGGCTCAAGAATGGAACATGCGACACACGCTGGTCGATAAGCAAGGGAACTTTGGTTCAATCGCCGGACTGCCGCCCGCGGCCATGCGGTATACCGAAGCTCGCCTTTCGGCCGTCGCAGCGACGATCTTGGAAGATCTCAAGCTCGACACGGTTGAATTCGTTCCGACTTACGACGAACGGAATACCGAACCGAGCGTCTTGCCTTCGAAATTCCCCAATTTGCTGGTCAACGGAGCGCAGGGTATTGCGGTCGGCATGGCCACGTCAATTCCACCGCACAACTTGCGCGAAGTTTGCGACGCTGCGGTACGCGTGATCGACGATCCGGACGTATCGGTTGACGAACTGATGGAGTTAGTGAAGGGGCCGGACTTTCCGACGGGCGGCATCATTTGCGGTCGTAGTGGGATTCGACGTGGATTCCGGACTGGGCGATCGACGGTTATCGTTCGCGGTCGCGCTGTGATCGAAGAGTATACGCGTGGTCGCAGCCGTATTGTCGTCAGCGAGATTCCGTACCAGAAATCTCGTGATTCGGTGGTCGAGAAGATCGCCGAGTTGGTCAACGATGATCGGATCAAAGGCATATCGGGAATTCGCGACGAGAGCGATCTCAAAGAGCCCGTGCGGCTGATAATTGAACTGAAGCGCGACGCCGATCCAGAAGTTGTCCTGAATCAGCTCTATCAGTATTCGCAATTGCAGGACACGTTTTCACTGAATTATCTGGCGCTCGTTGATGGCAAGCCGCGAACTTTGACGCTCAAAGAACTACTTCAAGAGTACATCCGACATCGGGTGACAGTGATTCGTCGGCGGACGCAGTTCCTGTTAGCGAAAGCCCGACGCCGAAAGCATACGGTCGAAGGCTTGTTGCTGGCATTGGCCAACATCGACGAGATAATTCGGATCATTCGCGCGTCTCGGACGCAGGCAGAAGCGAAAGTTGGCTTGATGGGCGTCGAGTGCCCTGCGGCGATGATGCAGCGAGCCCTAGGCGACGAGGGGTTCGCACACTTCCAAGAAGAACGCGGAGAAGCCGATGGCTACGCGCTGACTGCAGTGCAATCGGACGCAATTCTGCGAATGACGCTGGGTCAATTGGTTAATCTTGAGCAAGAGAAGCTAGGCGGCGAACATCGCAAGTTGCTCGAGGAGATCATCGAGTATCTGCGTATTCTATCGGACGACCAGAACATTTTGGATATTGTCAAAGAGGATCTCGAAGAGATCAGGCGGCGCTTTGGCGAGGATCGACGGACAGAAATATCGATGGAAGAGTTGGGCGATGTTGATCTGGAAGATCTGATCGTCGAGGAAACGATGGTGGTCTCGATCAGCCACGAAGGTTACATCAAGCGAACGCCGGCGAATACCTATCGGGCACAACGGCGTGGTGGCAAGGGCCTCAAGGGCGCGAAGCTGGACGACGAAGATCCGATCGAACATCTGTTCGTTGCCAGTACGCATGCCTACTTGCTGTTCTTTACCAACAAGGGGCGAGTCCATTGGCAAAAGGTGTACGGGTTGCCGCAGTTGTCACGCGAAGCGAAGGGTCGCGCGATCGTTAACTTGCTGAATCTGGACGAGGACGAGAAAATCGCCGATTGTCGTGCGGTCCGAGATTTCAATCTTCCCGATCACTATTTGATGATGGCCACTCGAAAGGGTTTGATAAAGAAGACGCCGCTCGAAGCATACAGTCGACCGCGACAGGGTGGCATCATTGCGATCAAGTTGCGGGAAGATGACGAACTGGTGGATGTCGTCGTTACGAAAGCCGGCGACGAAGTTGTCCTCGCAACAGCAGCTGGCATGGCGATCCGGTTCAACGAGTCCGATGCCCGCTCGATGGGGCGGAACACATCTGGCGTAAAGGGCATTCGGCTTGGCAAAGACGATGATCTTGTCGGAATGGTGGTTGCTGATCCCGATTCGACGCTGCTCACGGCGTGCGAAAACGGCTATGGGAAGCGGACGAACTTTGGCCCTTCGCTGGCTGTTGAAGAAGAAGGAGACGGCGAGCAAGCAGACGGAGCAGCAGACGAGTCCTCGGCGGAAGGCGAGGACGAAGTTAGCTCCGGTTCTCGGTATCGCACACAACGTCGCGGTGGTAAGGGCGTACGTGACATTAAGACAACGAAGCGTAACGGCAATGTCATTGGCATTACACGAGTCACGGATGAGGACGAGTTGATGATGATGACGGCTCGTGGAAAGATCCAACGAGTCGCGGCTCGTGAAATCAACGTCATTGGTCGCAACACGCAAGGCGTGCGGATCATGAGCTTGGATGATGACAAGCTCGCCGCGATTGTCCGCGTGCCGCGGGACGATGCTGCAGATGCGGAAGCTGAAGGAGAGTCTGCCCCAGATCAGACAAGTCCAGAACAAATAGATCCCACAACGAACAGCTTGGATTCATCACCTGAAGCTCCAGCCAGCGATGAGTAAGGAAGCTAGGATTCGTTATTGCGACAGCGTTCGAGGGCTGCCGTACAAAGAGAATCTATGACCACGCAACGCCGAGCATTGATTACCGGCATTACCGGCCAAGATGGCGCGTATCTAGCCCGCTTTTTGCTGGAGCGAGATTACGAAGTGCATGGTGTAGTGCGCCGGTCGAGTACCGAAACGTTCGAGCGGATCGTCGCGATTCGTGATCAGATTCAATTGCATCAGGCGGATCTGTTAGATCAACTGTCCCTGGTTCGCGTCGTCGAGAAGTCACAGCCCCATGAGGTCTACAATCTTGCGGCGCAGAGCTTTGTGCCCACTAGTTTCGAGCAACCGCTTTTGACTGGCGAGTTCACAGCTCTCGGCGTCACGCGAATGTTAGAAGCCGTGCGTTTGGTCGATCCTGCGATTCGCTTCTATCAGGCGAGCAGCAGTGAAATGTTCGGCAAGGTCCAAGAGGAGCCCCAGACAGAGCGCACGCCATTTTGGCCACGCAGTCCTTATGGCGTGGCGAAGGCGTACGGGCATTGGATTACCGTTAATTATCGCGAAAGCTATGACCTGTTCGCTTGTAGCGGCATACTGTTCAACCACGAGTCGCCATGGCGCGGCAAGGAGTTTGTGACGCGAAAGATCTCCGATGCGGTGGCTCGAATCAAGCTCAGTCGACAGAGTCGCCTCAAGCTCGGTAATCTCGATGCACAACGTGACTGGGGATTTGCCGGCGACTACGTGCGAGCGATGTGGCTGATGCTCCAGCAGGATGTGCCGGATGATTTTGTGATTGCGACAGGCGTGAAGCACTCGGTACGTGAGTTCTGTGAGATTGCGTTTGGTCACGCTGGGCTTCAATGGGAAGATCACGTCGAGGTCGATCAGGCGTTGATCCGTCCCGCCGATGTGAACACGCTTTGTGGGGATGCAACGAAAGCGAAGCAGCAATTGGGCTGGGAGCCTGAAGCGTCATTCGCAGAACTTGTGCGAAGAATGGTCGATGCTGATCTGGAACGCGTCGCGAAGGAATCGCCGTGAGAGCGTTCATCACAGGCGTGACGGGGTTCGCGGGATCGCACTTGGCTGAGCACTTGTTGGAATGCGGTGACGAAGTTCTGGGGAGCTCACATCGTGGACAGTGGAATTGTGACGTTCCCGAGGCGGTTCAACATTCCGTATCGAAGTTCACGTGGGATCTTACGACGGCCGCAGACCAAACCATTTGCCGAGTTGTGCATGATTTTCAGCCCGAAGTTGTGTTCCACCTGGCGGCGATCAGCGTCCCGTCGGAATGTGGTACGACGGAGCCGACGCCGCTCGCACTTGCCAGCAATGTGGGCGGGACACAAGCCATCATCGAGCTATGTCGTTCGCTGACCATCAGGCCGCGCGTGTTGCTCGCCAGCAGTTGCCATGTCTATGCACCAGTCTCGATCGAATCGCCGGTCGTTGCGGAGGACGCCCCCGTCGACCCTGCGCGATCGTATGGCAAGACGAAACTGTTGGCTGAACAAGAAATTCAACGGGCGATAGAAACAGACAAACTCGATGCGATCGTTGCCCGGTCCTTTCAACACACAGGCCCTCGGCAATCGCACCGCATGATTCTTCCGGACTGGATTCGCCAATTCACGTTGTCAGACGACGAACCGATTCGTGTTGGCAGTCTTGATACTTACCTTGATCTAACGGACGTACGCGACATCTGTCGAGGCTACCGTCAACTCTCAGTGGACGGAAAACGAGGAAATGTATACAACGTCGGGAGCGGGATCTGCCGGAGGAGTGGTGATCTCTTGGAAGTCATCCAGCAGTGTGCCGGGTCTCAGCGCGAGGTGATCGAATTGGAGCCCGGACGTCGACAACATCCGATCGCGGACATCTCGCTTTTGACGCAACAAACCGGGTGGAAGTCAGAGATACCGCTTGAACAAACGGTGGCAGACACTTTGAATTATTGGCGAGAAACACATCTTCGAGAAGAAGGAATGGATTCATGAAAGTTGCGGTGGTCGGAACCGGATACGTCGGACTTGTCTCAGGCACTTGCTTCGCGGACAGCGGCAATGATGTCACCTGTATCGATATCGATGAAGCTAAGATCGAACAGCTCAACCAAGGCAAAGTTCCGATTTATGAGCCCGGTCTGTCGGAGCTTGTGGTCCGAAACGCGGCCGCCGGGCGTTTGCACTTCACGACTGATCTCGGCTCGGCAGTAAAGATCGCGAAGCTCGTCTACCTTGCGGTTGGAACACCGCAATCCGACGACGGTTCGGCTGATCTGTCAGCGTTACGGTCGGTTGTTGATGCGATTGCTCCTCATCTGCCGGAAGACGCCATCGTCGTGACGAAGAGTACAGTACCAGTTGGGACGAACGCGTGGATTTTCGCTCGGCTGAAGGAAGCTACTGGGCGAGAGTGCGACGTGGCGAGCAATCCGGAATTCTTGAAAGAAGGCGCTGCGATCAAGGACTTTACGTTTCCGGATCGAGTTGTTGTTGGTGTTCGACGACCGGAAGTCGCAGAAACGTTGCAAGAGCTCTACGCTCCGTTCTTACGCACGGAGCGACCTTTTTTGGTGATGTCGCCGGAAAGTGCCGAGTTGACAAAGTATGTCGCCAACGCGCTGCTTTCGACAAAAATCAGCTTTATCAATGAGATGGCAAATATCTGCGAGCCGATGGGTGGCGACATCAACGATGTTCGGCGGGGTATCGGTCACGACCAGCGAATTGGATTTCAATTCCTATTTCCCGGCGTCGGCTATGGCGGCAGCTGTTTTCCAAAAGACGTTCGTGCGCTGGCGAGTATGGCGAAGAGCGTCGGTGTCGAACCGAGGATCATGAATTCGGTCGACGAGGTCAACGACAATCAGAAGCACATCCTCATCAAAAAGGTCGAAGCTCATTTCAACGGGCAACTCGCTGGCAAGACTGTCGCAATTTGGGGTCTGGCGTTTAAGCCGCGAACAGACGACATTCGCGAAGCTCCGGCGCTCGTCATGATTGATCGTTTGCTCGAACTGGGCGCGTCGCTTCATGTTCACGATCCCGAAGCAATGGGGAACGTTCGAGCGATCTATGGCGACAAGCTAACGTACGCGACCCAGCCCATGGACGTGCTAGAGAACGCCGACGCCTTGGCCATCAATACGGAATGGAGCGAGTTCAGGAACCCTAACTTTGACGAGATGAAACAGCGGATGAAACAGCCCGTCGTCTTTGATGGGCGGAATCTGTACGACCCCGAACAGATGCAAGAGCAGGGCTTCACCTACCACTCGATCGGTCGCAGCTCGGTCGGACCAAGCTAGTGCGTTGCCGGCAGAACAATCGCGTCGCGCGAACTCAATGACGCACCTTACCGAACGAGCCAAACTGGCGAGTAGACGAATGCCGTCGTGCCGCTTGTTGGGGACGGGATGCCGCCCCGAGCGAGAATATTGGCCGGTTGGATGATCACTCGCTTACCCGACTGTTTCCCAGTCAGCTTCACTTCCATTATTCGAATACCCGCGAATTGGGTGATCGTGTACATCGCGTTGTTTCCGGGGCCCGCAACTTGGCTGAAGATCGGAATGATGCGAGGGTCGCCTTTGATGGATTCCAACTCGTCTTTCACACCAGCGCTGATTCCGGTATCGCCGTTCAAGGGAAGCTCGCCGTTGCTGTCAAATTCGAGTTTGCCGCCATGATATGACAAGTCGGATGGAGAGACTCCTTCGACGATTTGTCGAGCGATGTCCGCAGTGCTGTTGTTGTTGCTGCCGATATCAATCGTGCCGCGATTGCCCGGCGATCCCGTTCCCTGAGGGTAGAGATTCAGTTCGAGAATGCCGTCACAACCTGCTTGAACTTCGCCCGTTGCCGCGTCCCACTTCCAATCGTCTGTCCCAACGCCACCGACGAGATCGTTCCAGGTATCTTGGTCCAGGGCGAACGGAAGTAGATCTAGATTTCCACTCGACGGCGTATTGAAACCTTGAAAGCTGTTCAAGAGTGCCGCCGTGGATTCGACCTCTGCACCGATGCTGTCGATACCCAACACGTTGGCTATGAAGAAAGGAATGTTTCCGTTCTGAGACTCGGTACGTCGAATGCGAACCCAAACCGTGTTTGGCGTGTTTGACCCGGTTAAGTCGATCGATTCATTTGGGTCGGAAGGATTTGGAAGAAAGCCTACGACAACATCTTCGTTTGCGAGTTCCGGTGAGTGGCGTAAGACTTGGTTCAGCGCGACGTATTGCGAGGCGGTTGAGCGTGCGCTATCTTCCATCAGATAAACGTTACTGTCGCCGGTTAGCGCACCGTTGTCGACCAAGTCCCACGCGGCTGCTAAGGCAGCCGAATCGGCCGAGCGTTGCATTTCCTCTCGCGCCACGTACAGGAAGCCGAGATCAACAGCGAAGGCAAGCATCGCCATGATCATGACCATGAGCACTGCGCTCAGAACGAGGATATTGCCTTTGCGTTTGCGACGGAATTGACGACGTTGCATGATCTGCCTCGAATCGATGTAGAGTTTGCTGCTGGGGAGCCTAGTTGCGAGAATGAACGACGCGTTCCGTTGCGTCTTCGATGACTTCGCCATTAGAGAGTGTTGCGCGAACGCGCTTGAGTACGAGGGTCGTAACTCGATTTCCGGCGTACGCAACGCCGGAGTTTTGCACCGAGACGGCTGGATCGTATCCGTTCAGGTTCTCGAGGTTCGTCGTGATAGCCGCCTTCAGATAACCTTGACCGCCAAAATTTCCCCACGTCGTGGACGTCCCATCGGTGATCTCAAAATGGAGAGCCCCGTCTTCGAGCATGAGTGACTGTGTCCAGCGAACTTCTTCGCTCTCAGTGGAAAGAACTCCAGCAACAGGGAATTTTCGTGAACTTAGCGGTTGCTCGTCGTTCCAAACTTGAAGTTGCAACCCGCCAGCGGTGAACTCTGGCTGACTCTGATGATTCAGCTCGAACGCTGCGTGGATCGAACTGACATGTAACAGCGGCGAGATCGTGCAACTGACTTGTGGAGCTGTGCTGTTTGGGTCGGGGCTTGCGACGGTCAACTCCCAATCTTCTTCGATTCCGATGACTGTTACGGGTTCCGAAGCAAAGCTGCGAGCGGCGGAGAGGAGAAGAAGCGAACCGAGCATGAGAGCAAGGCGGGCCGTTTGCGCATCCGGCCAACGATAGCTACGTGGCATCATATGACTTACCTCAGACGAGAGATGTCAACATACAGCTGTGAAAACACGATGCTGCGTGTCTTGTGACTTCCTTTCGGCAGCCTGGCGATCTCGAACGAGACCCATGGCTTTGCGTCCCGGCCTTGCGACCGGTTTGCCCTTATCGAGGAACTTTGTCTGAGTTCCAGAATAAGCCGAAGTGCTATCTAAATAGCTAGGTCACTACTGCTGGGTTGTCAAATCGACAAATCGGAATAAATGCTCTGCGCGTCGTCCTCACCGTCTGCTGGGGCGACGAGAGAAGAGGCAAGCTGCGTCTCTGAATCGAAACCGGTGGCGTCTGATTGTGGTTCGTCGGTAGCGAACTCTGAGATGGCAGACGTCGGCGATTGAATCGGGCTTGGTTGCGCTCCTGCTTCGCTGAGCCGCTGCATGACGATGTTCATGTTCTCCGCAAACTCCGTCCAATAATCGCCTGGCCGAAGCGTAAACGCAGCGGGCGTCTCTCCCGCAGCCATTTCTCGCATGACACGCTGCATTCGCACCATCGGGCCAGCGAATCGACTGCTCAATCGTAAGCAATCCAGCAGTACTAGCGGGAGCAAGAGTACGGATCCAAGCAACGCGGGTCCACAGTTGAACCAAAGCTGCGTAAATAACTCGGCCGAAGTTTCCGGTTGCTTTGTAAAGATGATCCAGCAAACCGCGACGAGTGTTACGGAAAATAAACAGTAGAACCAATAGATCGCAGTGTGCGCTAATAACGCACCTTGTATCTTTCGGTCGGCGAACATTTGGTGTCGTCGTTTTCCACCCGTCATGTTTTCTGTCCTTGCCGAGAACTCAGATAATTGCCGCACTTGACATGAATCGGCGACAAAGGTCTTTGCAACAGTAGCACACGGTTCATGCGCGCCGCTACAAAATGGAAGGTTCATTGCCGCGAGCGGAATAAAATATCTGCTCCGATTTGACAACGCGCATAAAGCGACCTATTTGTTTTAATGCACATCATACTTGTCTCGTCCGCGGAACTCAGGCAGAGTTCCTCGACAAAGGCAAACCGGTCGTGAGGCCGGGACGCAAAGCCATGGGTCTCGTTCGAGATCGCCAGGCCGCCGAAAGGAATTATCTTGTTCCAGATGTAACTGTGTTGTTGGTGTTCTGCGCGCCTCGTCGCGCGGTGCCAACGCGCAGCACAATATGCCTGAGAGTATCCTTATGAAACCGCACGTGCGTACGCTGCTCCACCGAGAACTCACGAATCTCGTGAGCAAATCACGCGTCCAACGAAGCACCCCACCGCCTGGGCGGTCGCGGACGACCCCATGATGCCTTGCAACTGTGTTATGCAGTACTAGCGTCCGCCCACAGCAGATCCTCGGAGTATTACCCTGCTTCGAGGATCTTTCTTCGTTCTTGGTTCTTCTCGCTGCCGCTGCTTTCCGGGTGTTTCGATATCCGGGTCGGACGACATCGTCATATCGGGCGCGACCAACCATCCTTCGCGGTTTGGACTCGGGGCTGAACTCTCAAGATCCCTTCGAGATGGCTGCCGAACAGGCGAATCCCGGTTTCAACCGCTTCTTTCTCGTTTGCTGCAGTGACGCGACCAAGAAAGTGATTCTCGGCAAACACATCCCACTCGGTGTTATTCTCGGTGTCGTCAGCCATGCGTGCAGAATCTCCGTTGCATTGCGGTGTCGGAGTGTGGCTCGCAAAGAATGTGTCGGCAGCAATTCCAATTGACGCCGACTGCCCCCACAAGTATCGCCTAGCTCAACACTCGGGGTTTGTGATTGCGATGGTGAATGGATGAGAATAATCGCCGATCGACGAGAGGGCAATTCCACTTCTCGTTGGGGGGTGGACAAATGCACCAGTCACAGGCTCGTGGTTCGACTCATTTAATGAGCAGGCGGGTATGTTGCGAGCGTCCGGGGCGAATATGCGAGTCCGTCGCTACACCCGTCCAGCCTTGCTCGTGCCGCCTTGCATAACGGTGATGAATCGCGTTCGGTCTTCCAGGATGGCTATGTCTTCGACCACATCGCCGTCGACGACTAAGATATCCGCCAACTTGCCGACTTCGAGCGTTCCCAGTTCGTGGCTTCGACCGAGAATCTCTGCGCCGGTCTTCGTCGCGCACTTAAGAACTTCAAGCGGTTTAAGCCCGACATAATTCACGAAGAAAGATAACTCTTTTGCATAATCGCCGTGGGGGTTCCACGCGAAGCCGTAGTCGCCTCCCATGCCGAGCCGCCCTCCCGCCGCCAGAATCCGTCGTGCCGACTCGGCCCCGCCGTCGAGTGTCTCCTGATGGCCATCGATCACTTGTTGGGACATGCCGAATTCGGGACCGCGTTCGATACTCATCAGCTCAAAATAAAGTGCCGGAACGACGGGAACATCTCGCGCGAGCAACATGTCAAGCGTCTCGTCGTCGATGAACGTGCCATGCTCCAGTGTGTCGTACCCGGCCGCGAGCGCGTTCTTGATGCCTTCGGTCGCGCGGCAATGGCCTGTCACTTTCATACCGTGGTTGTGCGCCATTTGAACGACGGCATTCATCTCTTCGAATGTCATGCAAAGCGTGTGATGATCGTTGATGTCTGGAGCCGCTGCATCGCCAGTGGGATACGTCTTGACCCATTCGATGCCATCTTTAACGAGCTTTCTCACGGCGCGGCGCGCTTCATCCGGCCCGTCGATCAATAGCATAAGACCTTCCATGCCGATCTTGCGGAATTCAGGGTTCCAATCCATCAGGCCGCCAGCTCCACAAATCTCGCGACCGCTCGCCGCAAGACGCGGACCTAGAACAAGGTCGCTTTCGATCGCCTTCTTCAGCCAAACGTCAATGTTAAACAAACTGCCGCCGCTTCTGGCCGATGTGTATCCACATTCGAGAGCCAGCTTCGCATTACACGCAGCGAGAAGCGTCACATACTCGACTGGATACTTGATGTCGAGGTCTTCCAGAGCCGCCACGTTGAAGTACGTCGGATGAAAGTGCGATTCGATTAAGCCGGGCATGATTGTTCCGCCAAGCGCATCGATCACCCGTGCATCGTTTGGTACTGGCGGAAGTGCAACGCAGTCGCCAACGTAGGAAATCAGTCCGTCTTCGATCAGCAATGCACCGTCTGGGGTTGGTGGCGCGCCGGTCCCATCAACAAGTTGTCCGTTCTTGACGACGACCGTTCCCGTCTCTTTTTTCATCTCTTATGACTCCAGTAAAAAGCAGGCACATCTAATGGTCACCTCGGCCCCAGCGGCCATGCACCGATTGTAGTGGCGAGCCGAACGGTCGAACAACGGTCCGTGCAACATAAAAGCGAACAGCACGCGTGCTTTCGTCGTCGGCTCGCGGGAGCTATCCTAGTGAGCTTGCGTAAACGGAAATTCTCGTGCCTGAGGTAATAATGGATACTCGCAACGCGCGAATCGGCCTTGTGCTATTCGCAGTTTATCTACTGCTCTATGGAGGCTTCGTCTTCTTGAATGCCTTCGCCGCCGATGTCATGGAGACCACACCAATCGCTGGCGTGAATCTCGCGATTCTCTATGGGTTCGGTCTGATCATTGCAGCACTCGTGCTGGCGTTGCTCTATGGCTTCCTCTGCAAACCGACCGATGAAGAGATTACGGCACGGGGAGGCAAAAAATGATTCATGAAGCCTCCTACGTCGCGATTGCAATCTTCTTCGCGTTTGTTGCGGTGACACTCGGAATCAGTTTCTACCTTGGTGGCAAAGCCAAATCCTCGCAGGGTTACTTCGCGGCCCACGGGCAGATTCCGTGGTTCGTGAACGGCGTCGCATTTGCCGGCGACTATCTTTCTGCCGCGTCGTTCCTCGGAATTTGCGGCATGATCGCGTTCTATGGCTACGACGGGTTTCTGTATTCGATCGGTTATCTTGCTGGCTGGATCGTCGCTCTGTTTGTTGTCGCTGAGCCCATGAAGCGGCTCGGAAAATTTACATTTGCTGATGCGCTAGATTCCAAGTTCAACTCGCCGGGCATCAAGCTCGCGGCTGGAATTAGCACACTTGCAGTTAGCATCTTCTACTTGATTCCACAGATGGTCGGCGCAGGCGTTCTTGTGCAGCCACTTCTAAATTTTCCGCACTGGCTGGGCGTCGTCATTGTAGGTGCAACCGTGATCATCATTGTCGTGACTGCCGGGATGGTATCAACGACGTGGGTGCAATTCCTCAAAGGCTCGCTGCTCGTTCTGTTTAGTGCCATCCTGACCGTGATGATTTGGGCTCGCGGATTCGAGACCAAACAAGGTGGCATCGATGGCCACGAATTTCGTTCAAGCGGCCCGATCAGTGAATGGGCGACCTCAGGCGAACTTCGCCAGCAACCTGGATTCGAAGAGAGCGAGGTTGTTCCTCCGGATGGTGAATGGAGCGACGCGCCCTTCGTGCGAACTCGAAACAGCGCCGGGATCGTGGCCGTGTGGAGCAAGGAGGATGTCGGCAACGGAAGCGTTCGACTGCGCGAGGCGCAAACCGTCGAAACACGTGACGGACAGACCTGGGTCAACGGACAGCCGAAAGGTGTGAAGAAAGGTGACCCCGAACTGCATCCGATCGGTTACGTGAGCAAGTTGCACGGCGGCGAAGCGAAGTCCGGCTCATTGGGACCGTTGTCTTTCTTCAGCACGCTGCAAGAAAGCGAAGTTGTGCTTTGGCCCAAGCAAGTTATCGCTGGCGCGGATGGCGTTAAGACGACCGTCTATTACCAGAAACCAACACCCGGCAGCCAGATCCTTCGCCCCGGCGAGCATCCGCGTTTCAAAGGTATTCGCAGCAAGAAGCCACTCGACAAATTGAACTTTTTGTCGCTGATGTTGGCTCTGTTCTGTGGTACTGCGTCGCTGCCCCACATTCTAATTCGATACTACACCGTCAAAGACGAGTCGAGCGCTCGCAAAAGTACGATCGTCGGTATCGCCAGTATCGGCTTCTTCTACGTGCTGACGCTGTATCTAGGACTCGGTGCAATGACGAGCGGATCGATGGACGTCACGAACAGTAACATGGCGGCTCCGCTGTTGGCACGCAGCATGAATGAATGGCTCTTTGCAGCCATCTCCGCGATTGCCTTTACGACGGTGCTTGGAACCGTTAGCGGATTGATTCTAGCTTCTGCTGGAGCGGTGACACACGACTTAATGTCCAGCTACTTGAAAATTGAAATGAGCGACCATGAAAAAGTGAGAGTGGCGAAGATCGCGTCCGTCGTCGTCGGAGCGATCGCGGTCGTCCTTGGGATTTTGTTCCAGGGGATGAACGTAAGCTATCTCGTCGGTTGGGCGTTCAGTGTGGCGGCGTCCGCGAATCTGCCATCGCTCGTCATGATCCTGTTTTGGAAAGGCGTCACTCGCCAGGGTGTGATCACAGCGATTTTGGTTGGCATGTTCAGTTCGTTGGGTTGGATCCTGTTGAGCGCTGATACGTTTACCGGCGTCTACGGTCTTCCTGCCGAAGACGCAATTGCGCCGTTCAGCCAGCCCGGTATCGTCACAATCCCATTGGGATTTCTGACGTTAATTGTTGTCTCCCTGATGACTGCGGGAAAGTCGGAGCAAACGACAAGCCCCCAATCAGCAAACCCGGAGTCAGCGTAACGCCGAGCGATCGTTATGTTCGATGCGGATCAGTATCAACTGCTCGACTTCGGCGCTGGCCGGAAGTTAGAACGCTTCGGAGCATACACGCTCGACCGAGCTTGTCCGGCTGCCGAGGACACTCGCAAAGCGGCGACTGCTGAGTGGAAGAAGGCCGACGCTCGTTACGAACGCACGCTAGGCGACGAAGGACGGTGGAAGCCTGCTACCGCATTACCGTCCGCGTGGACGCTCGCACACGGCGACTTTGCAGTCCAGCTTCAGCCGACACCGTTCGGTCATCTCGGCGTATTTCCCGAGCAAGCGGAAAACTGGGATTGGATTGTCAGACAGGTTGCCCGCGCATCACGGCGGCTGCGTGTGTTGAATCTATTTGCCTACACCGGCGGCAGCACATTGGCGGCAGCTGCTGCGGGAGCTGAGGTCGTTCACGTTGATTCCGCAAAGAACACGGTGGCTTGGGCGAGGCGTAACGCCGAGTTATCTGGCTTAAACATTAAGCCAATTCGCTGGATCACAGAGGACGCGAAAAGATTTGCGGAACGGGAACTAAAGCGTGGAAACCGCTACGACGCGGTGATCCTCGATCCGCCCAGCTATGGGCATGGTCCGAAAGGCGAAACCTGGAAGATCACTCGTGACTTGCATTCGCTCCTAACAACCTGCGCCGAGCTGACAGACGGCCAACGCGCGTTTATGTTATTGACTTGCCACTCACCCGGTTTCGAGCCACCTGAAGTCGAAGCAATTCTTGCCGACGCCGTGTTTGGAACTTGCCAGGCCGGAGCGACTGCAAAACCGCTTACTCTTACCTGCATTGACGGACGACAACTACCAAGCGGTGTCGTTGCACGTTGGCCTTGCTAGGATTACGAGCGACCAACACGTATTCGTATAACGGCAAGCCGTCGCCACGTATTAGAACAATGACTGAACTAATCACGAGCCGCAACAATCCGCGAATCAAAACGGCTGCGAAGCTGCGCGAGCGTCGCGGTCGTCGTGAACAGCAGCGAATCATCATTGATGGCATTCGCGAGATAGGGCGAGCGCTCGACGCTGGCGTCAACATCTTAGAAACGTTCATTTGCGAATCTGGGTTAAGCGAGGAGGGGCAATCCTTGGAACGGTGCCTCGCTGAGAGCGGATGCGAGTTGGTGTTCGTGAATCAGTCGGTCCTTGAGAAGATCGCCTTTGGCGACCGATTCGATGGAATTGTTGCGATCGCAGAGCCTCCAAACTCAGACCTGAACAGTCTGGCGATACACAATCAGATGCTGGTTGCCGTCTTGGAGAACGTCGAGAAACCAGGCAACGTCGGAGCCATCCTTCGAAGTGCCGATGCGGCAGGAGTTTCTGCGGTGATCGTCACCGACGCAGGAACCGACCTCTACAACCCCAATTCGATTCGTGCCAGCGCTGGAACCATCTTCTCGATCCCGTTGCTCACCTGTTCCTGCGACGAAGCGCTAGCCTGGCTGCGGCAAGCCGATTTCCAAATCTACGCGACGCATGTCGACGCGGTCGTCGATTACACGAAGGTCAACTACTGTGGGCATTCCGCTGTTGTACTCGGCAGCGAAGCTGAAGGGCTTTCGAGCGTTTGGCGAGGGGAAGGCATCATCCCCATCTCACTACCGATGCGTGGAATCGGCGACAGCCTCAACGTATCCGTGACGGCAGCGATCTTGTTCTACGAAGCCATCCGCCAGCGCGGAGATGAATGAGTCGCGTGCCGACAACTCTCTGTGCGATATGTTGTGATCGGTAGTCTCCTGTTTGAGATGTTGATGGCAAGTACGACCGTATGGCACAAGCTCAACTTTGGCTTCCCAATAGTCATCAGCCGTGTAATCGTTGCACATCGACCCGATTTTTCTACAGCCTGAATCGATTCGCTATGGCACAACCGATGGCAGCCTAAGTTTGAGAAGCTGGGAAACAGGCATTCTCGCTCCGTTCGGTTAGGGGTAGAACTCTAGATCATTGTGCGTGGTGACTCCACTATGCCGTTTTGATTGATACATTCGGTGACTTGATGGTCGGATTTGATCTACATATCGCAAGTACGCTCGGGCTGTTGCTGGGCGTTTGCCTAGCAGCAGGTGTGTTCGCCGATCTATTGCACTTGCCCAAGGTGACGGCGTACCTTCTGGTCGGCTTGCTGGTCGGACCAAGCGTGCTGAACCTGATTCCGGATGGGCATGCCGAGTTGTTCGACCCGGTGTTGAAGCTGGCGATGGCGGTCGTCTTGTTCAATCTTGGGTGTGAGTTCACGTTCACCAAGGTGCGTCGAGTGGCTGCCCATTGCCTCGCTCTTTCGGCGGCGGAGATCGCGCTCACGTGTGGTCTCGTAACCGTGGGCCTTTACTTGTTTGGTTGTCCAGGCAGCATGGCGTTGTTGCTAGGTTGCCTCGCGGTCGCAACCGCGCCAGCGACGACGATTCTCGTATTGAAAGAGTTCCGATCAGAAGGTCCTGTCACCGAGAGTACAGGCTTTCTCGTGGCGGTAAACAACTTTGCGTGCATCGTCTTGTTCGAACTTGCCTTCCTCGCCATCCATCTTATGCAGGGAAAGCTTCACGTTCCGCTCGAGCATCAGCTGGGAACGCTATTACAGAACATCGCAGGTTCGATGGCGTTGGGTGTCGCCGGAGGTTTGATCGTCAGTTACGGATGCGGCCTGCTGAATATGAAGCGCTGGCTCGTTCTGCTGGTCGCTGCGACAACGTTTCTGCTCGGTGTCTGCGAAACGTTTGACATTCCCTATATGTTGACCTTCCTCGTGATGGGAGTAACGGTTGCTAACACATCGGACATGAAAGGTAAGATCGTCGACGAGCTGGATCACTTGTCGGGCCTCTTGGCTGTGCTGTTCTTTGCCGTCCACGGAACCGAGCTTGACGTCACGGCGTTCATTACCGTCGGGAAGATTGGTGCGATCTATATCGTTTGTCGCCTCGCCGGCAAGTGGCTCGGTGTTTATGGCGCTGCACGTGCGACGCGGCAGCCACTGGAGGTTCGCCATTGGCTGGGCAGTTGTCTGTTTGCACAAGCTGGTGCTGCAATCGCCTTGGCGACGATCGCGGTGCATCGCGACCCGATCCTGGGTAAACCGATTCAAGACATCATCTTGGGTTCCGTCGTTGTCTTCGAGATCATCGGTCCGCTGTTCATTCGGCAATCGTTGTTGCGGACGGGTGAAGTTCCTTTGGCTCAAGCGATTCGGCACACGAGCAGCACGCCGCTCGGTCAACTTCGCTCTCTCACTGATCGCTTTAGAACTGCGCTGAGAAGATCGGCACCGACCACATCGACAACCAGCCAAGTCAAAGTCAGCGATTTGCTCCGCAAGAGCAAGGGCATAAGTCAGTCGGCGAATTTTGAAGCGATTATCGCGTACATCGAGCACAGCCACGACAACACCTATCCGGTGGTCAATGATCGAATGCAAGTCGTCGGCGTCATCCGCTATCCGCTGTTGAGCAACGTCATGTTCGATAACACCGTCACGCAACTCGTTCGAGCCGAGGACTTGGCGACTGAAACCGATGCATTACTGTATCCCGACGAACCGGCGGCGAATGCATTCGAATTGTTTCAAGCCGAAACGGACGACTGCATTCCAGTTATCAATCGCGACGAGCCCCACGAATTACTGGGCGTCGTTCGTCGCAGCGACGTCATGCATGCGTTGATTACGCAACATCGCAAGACGAAGTAGTCGATCGCGGAGGCCGGAATTGTAGTCCGACTCGGGAAGTGACGGAGTACAACTCCATCCTACGGACAAATCGCGACGCGTGCGCTTTACGTCTATTCCGCCAGAAACAACGACGCAGGTTCGACCACTCCAGGCTCAAGCATTTCGAGTTCAACGAGCTGCGAGACGAGCGTACTCCATCGTTCGCTTGTCATGCGACCGAATTTTCCCGTCTCGACATCCAAGTCGATGCAGTGTTCATTGAGCGCTTGAACGCCGAAGTCCAAAATCTCAAGGCTCATCTCGGGATTGAGTTCGTGAATTCGCTGATTCGTTTCCGTTGGGTCAGCTAGATACTTCTCCCAGCCGCGACGACTTGCTTCAATTACTTTCTGCACTAACTTGGGACGTTGCTCGACCGTTTCGTCGCGAGTCATTAAGACGCTGGTGTAAGGGTTAAATCCGAAGTCAGCTACCAATAAGCTCCGAACGCTTGCCCCTTCGCTTTTCGCGACGAACGGCTCGCTGATGATATAGCCCTGCTTGGCCGCTCGCGGATCAGCCAGAAACGGAGCTAAGCTCGCGCTGTTTGGAACAATCTTCACGCCATCGAGAGGTAACTTCTTAATCAAGAACTGGGCCCAAGCATGTTCGCGACTCATCATCATCGTGACGTTTTGTAACTGATCGAACGTTTCAATCCCGGAGTCGCCGTGAACCAGTAAGCACCGCGGGCTGTTCGCCAACGGTGCCAGAAGAGCCTTGAGCCTAGCATCCTGAGCTCGCGCAGAGACAATTCGATCGGCGTTTGTGACGCCAAAGTCGACCGCACCTCGCGCAGCCTGTTGCACGACCGGCGCGTTCGGGCCACCGGGGATGATCGTCACGTCGAGTCCTGCGTCCTCGAAGTAGCCGTGAACCAACGCGGCATAATAGCCACCGTGTTCGGCTTCTGGATACCAATTCAGCATCAGGCTTACCGGTTCGAGCGGCTGGGCATCGCTCTTTGATGCGTCAGGTCCGGTTGACCCAGTATCGCCGGACGGTCGACCGCAACCGGCTAACAGGGTCCAGCCAACAATCACGAACCAACAGTGTAACTTCATGACGCAATCTCGCTCTTTCGCGAAGTCTGTGTTTTAGTCAGATCACGCATGATACCAGCGAGCTAACACCGTTGCACCCACGATGTTGACAACGGCGAAGACGGCCATGCCGAGCGCCGTGGAGGCGATGACGGCCGCGAACAACTGGTCCGTCTTCAGGTTATTCGTGCCGTCCACGATCAGGAAGCCTAAGCCGCTTCGCACGCCGCCATACCCCGCGAAAAACTCGCCGACGATCGCTCCGATCACCGCCATCCCGCTGGAGACGCGCGCTCCCGTCACCAGATAGGGAACCGCCGCGGGAACTCGCAGCTTGAACAACACTTGCCAGCGGTTTGCGTTGTGCAATTCGAAAAGATCGACAAGATCGCGATCGACGTTGGTCAAGCCGGTAGTGGCATTCGTAATGATCGGGAACAGGCTGATGATGAACGCAATCAAGGCCACGCTTTGAAATCCGTAGCCGAACCACACGACGATCAGCGGGGCAATCGCGACGATGGGAACGGTTTGCAGAAAGATGGCGTAGGGATAGCAGCTGGCTTTGACGAACCGCGAGAACGAAAACGAAAACGCGATCAAAGTCCCGACGATCAAGCTGGCGGCGAAGCCGCAGAGCGCTGCGGCGCCAGTCAGTGCAACGGCGCCGCACAACACCGATCGCCCGGTCCACGCAGTGCGGCCGACCGCGATGGGACTTGGGAGCACGTATGGCGGTATCTGTCCGATCTGTTTGGTCAGTTGCCAGACCAGAATCACCAACAAGAAGAAGGCAATCGGCGACAGCACGACCAAGGCGATCTCACGAACGGATTTCATGTCGTCTCCACCCTCAACAGATCGCTCACTTCGCCGACGAGCGTTGCAAACTCTCTCGTCGCACGCAGCGTGTGGGATCGCGGGTATTCAAAAGGAACATCGACGGTCGCCTTGATGCGCCCAGGATGGTCCGCCATGACAACGACTCGCTGGCTGAGAAAGATTGCCTCGGAGACGTTATGCGTCACGAAGACGGTCGTGGGAGCGCGTTCTCTCCAAATGCGAAGCAACTCCTCGTTCAGCTGCTGGCGGAGCAGCTCGTCCAACGCCGAGAATGGCTCGTCGAGCAGCAATACGCTCGGCTTGGTGACCAACGCCCGCGCCAAGGCAACTCGCATTCTCATGCCACCCGAAAGCATGCGCGGATATTTCGCCGCATCTTGCGGTCCTAAGCCGATCAGCTCGAGACTTGCTTCGATGAACGCTTGCTGATCCGCTCGATCGACCCTGGAGAGTTCCAGAGGGAGCGCGATGTTGCGGGTAACGTTGCGCCACGGTAAGAGTCGCGGCTCTTGGAAGACAAGTGAGATGCCGTTGCTAGTTTGCCGAAAGCGTCGAGCAGGTTGGCCGCCGACCGTCAGCTGTCCGTGTGAAGGTTCCACAAGCCCCGCGATCAGTCGCAGGAGGGTCGACTTACCACAACCTGACGGGCCTAACAAGGACACGAACTCGCCCCGCCCGACGCTGAGCGTGATCTTGTCTAAGACTTGCGTCGCGAGATCGTAGGACAGGCTTGCGTTTTGGAGTTGAATCATGGCGTCAGGATTGTATCGCAGCAACGGACCAATTCAGAGGTGGCTGAATCAGAACAGATGCAATTGGCCTGACGAGCCACGTGGTCGCTGAAACTGCGACGTGTCGAGTTCGGGAAGATCACCGTCAAGGTCATACTTTTGAGAGAAGACACGAAATGTCTGCTCGATCTGTTTTGCGATCGCACCCTCGCCACGCATTCGCGTCCCGAATTGCGAGTCGCTCAATTCCCCGCCACGCACCGACCGAATCCGCGACACGACGCGATCGCGCGCCGCTGGCTGAGTGCGTTCAAGCCACTCCAAAAAGACTGGCCGCACAGTCAAAGGCAATCGCAGCAGGATGTAGCTCGCGGTCATCGCACCAGCGTCGCGCGCAGCTTGCAGAATCCGAGGGAGCTCGACATCGTTCAGTCCGGGGATAACCGGACCGATCATGACGCTCGCCGGTACACCCGCATCTGCAAGCTCAGAGATCGCGCGGAGGCGAGCATTCGGGCTGCTCGTTCGCGGTTCCATCTCGCGAGCAAGTCGCGGCTCAAGGGTCGTGACGCTCAGCGTAACTCTCGCGAGATTATGGACCGCCATCTTGCGAAGCAAATCCAAGTCGCGCGTCACCAGTGCGTTCTTAGTAATGATTCCAATTGGTTGGCGAGCTTCGAGAACTACTTCCAGACACCGTCGAGTCAATTGGAAATCCAGTTCTGCAGGCTGATAACAATCGGTGACGCCGGAGAAGACAATAGTCTCTGGTTCGTACTTCGGCCTCGCAAGCCAATCGCGCAGCAGCTCTGGGGCGCGATGTTTGACAAGGATCTTCGACTCGAAGTCGAGCCCTGCGTTCATTCCCAGGTATTCGTGTGTCGGTCGCGCATAGCAGTAACTGCAACCGTGGGCACAGCCGCGATACGGATTGATGCTGTAACGAAACGGGATGTCCGGGCTGCTGTTCTCGCTGACGATGCTCAGCGTCTCGTCGGACAGGTAGAGAGTTTTGACCGAACGCCGCGCCTCGAAGAATTCGTCGTCTCCTTCGACTTGTTCGAGATCATCCTCTGTGCGCCGGCGCTCAAAGCGACTCTGCGGATTGATCCACGATCCGCGTCCCTTTGGTCCGGGGAGATTCACGTCTGACAAAACTCAGGCCTCTCAGGGGCTAATGTACGGGTGTATATGTTACTGCCGTGAGTTGCCAAGGTCGAGGTCACAAATCCGCAGCAAGCGGTAGGCCCTTGCGAAGCCATCGAGAGCCGGTAAGGTTGACGGATTAAGGCTGAAGTTAGTTCGATAGATTAGGGAGTAACAACCATGAGCGTACTCGTTCAAAAACCCGCACCAGAGTTCAAAGCTCAAGCCGTCATGTCCGACGGATCGTTCCAAGAGATCAACCTCTCAGATTATCGCGGCAAGTACGTCGTGCTGTTCTTTTACCCGCTCGACTTCACGTTCGTTTGCCCGACCGAGATCATTGCCTTCTCGGAGCGTGCTGCCGAGTTTGAACAACTTGGCGTGCAACTTCTGGGCGTGTCAGTCGACAGCCATTTCTCGCATCTCGCATGGCGAAACACAGCTCGAACCGAGGGTGGACTGGGCCAGATCGACTATCCGCTGGTCGCTGACTTGGACAAGGAGATCAGTCGAGCCTACGACGTACTGCTGGAGGGCGGCATCGCGCTTCGAGGACTGTTTCTGATCGACAAGGACGGCGTTGTGCGACATCAAGTCGTCAACGACTTGCCGCTCGGTCGTAGCGTCGATGAAGCACTACGGCTTGTTCAAGCTCTTCAGTTCTTCGAAGAGAACGGAGAGGTGTGTCCCGCCAACTGGAAAGAAGGCGCTCGCACCATTAAGCCATCTCCCGACGCAAGCAAAGAGTTCTTTAGCGCCGAATATGGCTCTTAGTTCAAGTTCGATGTTTCCCTGAATAAAAGAAGGCGGCGAGAGTTGGTTGACTCTCGCCGCCTTTTCTGCTTCTTGTTGATGCCAGCTCGCCAAGTGCGGTAACCCGAGCTAGGCAAAGTCTGAAATGCGTTCGGCAATCTGGCCGTAGTTGAATGCACCTTTCGGAATCGCGTCGGTGGTCTTCCACCACGGATAATCGCCCCACATTTGCAACTCCATCCAAAGCAATATACAGGCCAGGACAATCGCGCAAAACGAGATAAACAGCATCACCGTGTAGACGCTGATTTTCTGCTTCTGCTTGGGCGCTTCGACAGCGGTCGGATCAAATGAGCTTGGTTGCGACACGATCGCCCCTCTTGATAATGCCTTTGCGGTACTCAGGAATGATTTCGCAGACAGCCCGATCTGGCTCAAGCCGTTGGACTTTGACTCGACCCAAGTAAGAGTTGTTGCGGAAGACTTCCAATGTGTGACCTGTTCGCAAGCCGTCGTCTGATCCGATAGAAATCTCGACGAGCGTCTTCTCGCCAACCTTCGTCACGATGCCATCGACGCGCGGCGGAATATCAACGACTGGCGTATATTGAGTCAACTCATGAGCGTCCATGACCAGCTTCATTCGACTTAGCTGATCACGAAGTTGAACCTCCTGCTCGCGAAACGTTACAAGCGAACCTTGTAGTCCAGAGTTCGAGTCTGTTAACTCGATAACGAGCCCAAAATTCGCGTCTCGATCCTTTTGAGCCAGCCGAATCTCATCTCGCAAGCCACTGACTTCCTTGCCGAGATCGGCTAGCGTCGTTGTGTTTTCGCTGAGCGTCGCCGTGATCAAATCAACCTCAGCTTGCTTGTCGGTAAGCTGCTGGTATTGGGAAGCCAACTGCTGAGCCAAAGATTCTTCACGCGTTTGCAGCGCGGCGAGCGCGAATCGACGCGCGGCTTGCTCGATCGCCAAGCGGTCGTCCGCTCGCGAGGCTTCTACGCGCAGCCGATCGTTCGTAACACGAAGTTCTTCGATTGTCGTCTTGTGCTCCAGCGCAATAGTGTGCCAGCTGCGATGCGTCGCAAAGACGGTAACCGCGATCATCATGAACGAGATGCTCATGATCAAAATCAAGACGGTGAAGATCTTTCCGACAAGAGTCATGGCAACAATTCCTTCGGGAAATCAATGGCCTGAGCAATCAGGATGAGATGTTGAGCTACTAGAATTCCACTCCAAATGGCTCGCTGCGAGGGAGCCATCTCATCCAACTGGTTACCTAGACTAGACATAACGAGCGTGGACTATTGGACAAGTATAATTGCCAGAAAGCCACAATGTCAACGAAATCGCCTTAAATTGGGAAAGACAAGGCGGATAGGTCGATTTAAACGGACTTTTGGTCCTTGGCCTCGGGGATGATTCATTCGGGGGACGATCGTCGAGTTATTCCCTGATTTTGCAGCGCGCTCGACAACCGGAGAACGTCAGAGCCAGGCAAACCAACAGGCACAACCCCGCGAACCAGTCGCCCAGCCGCTCGTAAACGCTTGCTCGCGGGCGGATGGCAACGTCAGCGATAACCACTCCTGGCTCTCGTCGAGGCAAGGTTTTTTGCACGATCCCATTGCTATCGATCGAAGCCGTGAGACCCGTATTCGCCGCGACAAGGAAGGGACGGCGAAGCTCAATGGCTCGAAAGATAGCGCAGTTCAATTGCAGGTCCAAAATCCCCGATCCCCAGAACCAACCGTCGTTGGTCAGATTCACGAGAACGTCGGGTCGCTCGCCCTGCAGGGTGAGTGTTCGAGTATGGCGACGAATCAGGTGCGGCACTGTGTCTTCGAAACAAATGCTCGGTGCGACGTTAATACCATGAACATCGAACGACACCGGCCTGGTTCCGGGAGCCAATCCACGAGGCATCGGCATGAGATTGTATAGCCACGGGAAGCGATCTCCGAATGGAATGTACTCGCCGATCAACACGCGATGGATCTTGTCGTAACGACCCACGACTTCGCCATGGGGAGCAATCAGCAGACCGGCGTTGTAGATCCGTTCAACGTCACCGCTCAACTCTCGCGAGTCGCAGCCAACCAGCAAGTAAGTTGCGCGTATGTCCGCTGCGCTGTCGGGCCTTGCGCTATTGAATGCGTTAGCCGCGCCTCGCGTCTTCTCGTCAAAGTATTTCTTCCAAAGAACAATGTTCTGTTCGACGTCCGCTTGCGTGAGACCTGAGCCTGGAGGCGGAACGACGTTTCCTTGTACAACCAACTGTGGCATGTTGCCCGAAAAGACTCCCTCAGGCCAAACGATCAGTTCGATATCGTCGTGTTTTGAACAGACATCGAGCGTCAGGTGCCAGTACTGATTGAACGTGTCGATGGCTCGTTGTTGCGCTGCCTCCGGGTCGCTGTCGAGGATCGTGTCTTCAGTGCCTTGGATCAGCGCGACTTTGAGACTGCCTTTGACCGGAATCTGTCGCAGGGATGCGATTTGGCTCAAACCGTAAGCGTACACACAGGCCAACGTGCCAGCAGCGATTATCAATGGCACTGCCCGACGGCGCAGATCGGCCTGCCGAATCGAGTTCGCAACACACGAACCAACGAAGACGATCAAGAAGCTAACACCATAAGCGCCGACGATGTCAGCTATCTGGATCAGTGATGTGACTTTGACTTGCGTGTGTCCCAACAACGCCATTGAGAATCCGGTAATCATATAACCGCGGACTAGTTCGAGTCCTGTCCATACAACCGGTGCGGCGATCACAACGGAGAGCTTCCAGCGATGGGTCGCAATGCGAGTTAGTCCGACGAATAAGACTTGATAAAGCGCCAAGTACGAGCCCATCAGTACTAATCCGAAGTAGTTCGCCCAATACGCTCGTCCTACTCCCTCCAGCAAAACTCCCCACACGATCGCTGACACGAACCAGATCACCCAATAGGGACGTGGCCCCGGGAGCTTTTCTTCTTGAATCAACCGCACCCACGCCAAGGGCGCAAACCACGCCAGCGGGAAAAGACCAAGTGGAGGGAACGCCGCCCAGACTAGAACGTTCGCGATGGTTGCAAGAAAGAGCGTCTGCGAACGCCACGGCGGTAGGATTTCGTCTGACGAATTCGCTCTTTTGTTCCGCGTCATGCGGCACAGGATAGTGTAGCCAGCATGATCGAACCAGATCGACTAGCAGCCAGAGTTACTTCTTGTTGTCAGCATTCGCACCAACATTGCGAAGGATCAGCAGAATGTGCCCCGCTTCCGTTCCGCCACCATTTGGCTGGCCCGCTCCGTCAGAACCGCCGCCCCCGCGATCTTCATCGCCACTCTGATTGAGTCGCGACATCACTCCTAGTGCATCGACAGCGGAAACCTTTCCATCGGCGTTCACGCCAGGAGTGGCAGACTCAGCACGAATTGTCGGAATCGGAAACATCGCAGTACCAGGAACCGAAAGGCTCGTCAATTCGATGTGAAACGAGAGCCGAAACGCTTGGCCGATGTCCGAAGGAACGATGGTCGAACTCTCGGCAAAGTGTTCTCGGGCTGAATCGTGCAGACGATGCATTACACCAAGCTTGTTGGGCTCGATCACCATATCATAGTGAAGTTGAGATACTTCTTTGCCGTCATTCCGCATCTGCTCTAAGTCCAAACCAAACCGATCAAGGGTATTCAAGTTCCCTGCCACATAGATCATCTCGACCTTATCGTCAGCCTTACTCTTGGGTGTCGCTTGGTCGTTCTTGTACAGAGTCGCTTCCGTCCCACCGAGGACTATCTCGGACTCGCGAATCGCCATCAATTCCTTTTCAAGCTGGTCGTCCAACCTTAAAGCTGGATCGATCCCGATCCCCAGCTTCTTGAGCAGTTGATCAACCGCCCCGTTCTTTTGGCCATCGGGAGTCACTGTGACGTCGTAGACCATGACGTACTTCGGATCCTGCCGCAGATAAACCGGCATCACCTTTGCTATGCCATATCCCGACCCACCGGGAATAATAGGATCCGGTGTTGAGGGTTGTAGCATCACTGCGACCGCAATCATCGCTGCGAGCGAGGCTACCGCCACCGCAACGCTTCGCCACGGATTTCGCTTCGACTCTTTCGATAGAGCGATAGGCAGTTCTTTTGGGGGAATGCCGTCCAAATCTTCGATTTGGTCCACGATCCGTTTATGGAAATCTGCGGGCAAATTGAAGCTCGGATTTGGCTGCAGCGAGGCGCGCAGCTCTTGCAACTCGGCGAGGAGTTGTCGGTACTCGGCCGATTCCGCAAGCAGGCGTTCGACGAGTTCTAACTCGTCTCCTTCCAGCTCACCATCGACGTAAGCACTGATCCGTTCTTCAGTTACATGATCCCGCATGACTTCTTACCCGGCACATCACGGCCAGCATTAACGGAGTGCGTACAATCACTCTAGGCGTGTCAACGCTTTGATGCGCCAGCGAACAAATAAGTTCCATAACAGATGAAGATATCGGCGTTTAACTACCCAGCGGGCAGAGCTAAGCCTCATCTTTTCTGAACCGGCTGGCGAAGTCAAACGAATTGCGCCACCGGCCTGTAGAGGGGATTGGAATTGGTGGCAGAGCGTGGAAGGTCAAACTCACTGAAAAGCTAGAGAACGTCGCGACGGGAAGGTCCCGGCGCGAGGTTCCTAAAGCCACTGATTGCTCGCGGCTTAGAGCAGCCAGTCGTCTTCGCCAGAGAAGGGATCGTTGTCGCCGAACCACGGCTCGTCCCACCGGTCACCGTCGTCGCAGTGGGAGGAACGATTGGAGGTAGCCGCCTTCGCGATAACGAGCGAGTGCTGAACTTCACGCGTCTCCTCACCCTCAGCGATAACTGGTTCCGCCTGTGCTGTCGTACCACGAGCGATCACCTCAGGACGAGCCGACGTATCCGCGATCATGGGCGAGTTCAATCGGTTGATGACCATCAGGGCATCAAGCGGCGTAACACTGCCGTCTCTGTTCACGTCAAACCGTTGCAACGAGGTGGCAGCTGCTGTCGAGTCCGCTGCGCGCTGGCCATCGGGTGCGTTCAAGTAATTAAGAATCTGAAGTACGTCTAGCGGTGAATAGCGTCCATCAGCGTTGACGTCGAAGGGGTCTCGAACATCCGCTGTGAAGAACTCGTCGTCACCGGGATCATCGCCGAAGCCAACGTCATCCCATTGGTTTCCACCTTCGTCGAATTCGTCCTCGGTGAATGAACCATCGTCCTCCGCAAACCAGTCGCCATCACCTTCGATCCAATCATCTTCGCCGCCGTGATCGCTGCACTCTCCGACTTCAAACACCTCGTCGTCGAAGTCGGGGTCATCGAATTCGCCATCCACGAAGTCCTCTTCGGTCATGTCTTCGGAGAATTGGTCATCAACTTCAACATCTCCGCCCTCACCATCGGTGATCTCGATTGGCGGTTCTTCAACGAAAATGGGCTCACTGTCGAACTCGTTGGAGTCTAGTCCTGACGTCGAGATGTCGAGGCCATACTCTCCGGTACTTGAATCATTAGCGGCGGCGACCACGTAGTACGTGCCCGCTTCCAGTTCAAGCGTCAGCGAGCTGTCCGTACTGCCATACGAGTCGTTGTTGTCTGAAACGATCGATCCGTCCTGATCAAAGATCTGAAGTTGCGTATCGAGATCGCCGTTCCAGCTGAACAAATCGACGTAGACGAGGTCCGGCGAATCCAAGTCGAACTGGAAAACATCAACGTCGCCGTCGTCGTTCACGACTCCGTCGATGAAGCCGAATCCATCTTGGCCGATTTGGATCGACTCGGCATCGGTTCCGATGGAGCCAACGAAAATGTCACCATCGAGTTCAACGTTGACGAACTCGTCGGCTGGCTCAGGATTTGGGTCCGGCGTTGGTGTTGGATCTGGGTTTGGCGTCGGGTCGGGAGTTGGATTCGGTGTCGGCGTTGACGAGCCAACGATCGAATCAATCCAAGTCGCGAAGGCGTCAACCCGAGTATCAAACGAATGATCGCCTAAGCGGTGCGGATCTCCATCGCCGCCGGAAGTAATACCCGCGATGTAGACGTTGCCGTCGATTTCGACGTAGGCCGGACCGCCGGAATCGCCCGGTGCCGTATTGGCTTCGTCATGGCTGTCAAAATTCCACGCGATCTGCAAGTTATCGACTTCGTCAAGTGTCGTTTCGCCGACTCGCAAGGTTCCGAAGTCATAGCTCGATCCACTCGTACTCGTACCTCCCTCGCCATAGCCTACGAGTTTCAACGTCTGACCAACTTGAGGTGCTTCACGCAGGATCTCGTTGGGCTGAACATCTGCCACGGGCGATGACAATTCCATAATCGCGATGTCATAGCCACCATCGAAGCTATTCGGGTTGTAGTGCGGATGCGCGACAACGCGAACCGTTGAGTACGATTGACCGTTGACTTCAAACGTTCCACGAGTATCGCTAACACCTTCAACACAGTGAGCCGCGGTGAGTACATGAGTAGGACTGATTAGCGTTCCGCTGCAACCATCGTTAACGATGCCCACGGCCTTGAATTCACTGGTCGTTTGGCCATTGACAATTCGCGAGTCGGGAGCGGCGCTGCGTTGAGCGCTGCGAGCCGCTCGTGTTGCGATATTCAATCGATACTCGCCGGTGGTATTACTCCAACTCGACAATTCAACCGTATAAGATTCGCCAGCGTTGACCTCAAATCGTACTCGGCTGTCTGTGCGTCCGCGATAGTCATCATTGAACGCTACTTCGTTGCCGTGGGCATCATAGACGGTGATCATCGTGTCGAGGTCACCAGAGCGCGCTCGCGCTCGGATCGTCATTCGACCGGTAACGGTTGCGGTGAAGCTGTAGAGATCCGTCTCGTTGCCGTTGCTGATCTCGCCATCGGCGCGACCGCGACCATTGCCATTCAGTGTCAGCGTCTCGGCATCGGGCAGCGGATTCGGGTCGACGCGCACGGCAACTTGTACGTCCAACTCGTACTGACCAGCTTCGCTATCTGCGTAAGATCCGACCGACGCATAGTAAACACCCGGATCGATGTCAAGGGTTGTCTGGCTGTTCAGCGTTCCGCCGAAGTCGTCGTTCTGCGCGACAAGATCGCCATTCCCATCGAACACGCGAAGATACGTATCCAAGTCCGTTGTGCCAGTCGCAGTGAACGTGGCCAACCCTGTATCGCTCACAACAACTTGGAACACGTCACGGTCACCAGCCTCCTCAAGTGAACCAGTTGCAAGAGCCGCTCCGTTGCTATCCAGACTGATCAGCGTCGCGCTAGCACCAGGTTGATTCACGTGATCATCACTGCTCGGATCTGAGTTCGGGTTGGGGTCGGGATCAGGATTCGGATCTGGGTCAGGATTCGGATCGGGATCGGGCTGCTGTCCGACAATCGAATCGATCCACGAAGCATAAGCATCGACCCGTGTGTCAAACGAGTTATCACCGATACCAGCATCGGCATTATCCCCGCCGGATGTAACTCCCGCGACATAGAACGTGCCGCCCGATTCCAGGAAGGCCGGTCCGCCCGAATCACCGGGCGCTGTGTTGCTCTCACTGTTATTGTCGAACCGCCACGTGATCAGTGTCGACGTAACGTTGTCAATCGGAGTTGTTCCAACGCGTTTCGTCCCAAAATCGCCATTGTGCCCTGAAGTGCCCGTACCTCCAGCGCCAAAACCCACCAGCGTCAGCGTTTGCCCAATGACTGGGGTAATACGGTTGATTGGGCTCGGCGTAACGTTCGCTACGGACGACGAGAGCGAATAAATCGCGATGTCATTGTTCAGCGTGTTATCGTTGTACTGCGGGTGTACGAGGACATCGTTCGTTGAGTAAGACTGGCCACCGACGATAAAGCGACCTTGCGAATCTCCCACTCCGACGGCACAGTGGCCGGCCGTCAGGACGTGCGACGGGCTGATGAGCGTTCCCGAGCAGAAGCTGCCGCTGTTGTCTCCAACCAAGCCAACGGACGCGAACGAACTCGTTGGTGCCCCATTCACAATCCGCGCGGTGACTACCGGCGAACTAAGCGTCATGACCTCTTGAGTAGGTCCGGCCACGTCATCCGCTCCGACGATCGCGCCCAACGGCCCGGCCGTCATGACGACTCGATTTTCCAAGCCTTCGATACCCGTCAAGCGGTTCCGAGTTTGACGGCTTCGACGACGATCGCGCTTCGCGACTAACTGTCGCAACTTCTTGCTGAGCATGGTATTATGACCTTTCGAAAACGATTCCATGAAGGAGCCAGTGACGACTTGTGCAACGCTTGGCACACAGGAGTTACTGGTGCGAAACCGAGTTCTTGCACCAGCCCAAAAACTTTTTCTGACTGCCTGATTCGCGTGAGTCATCAGAACTTGGGCGGCGAATCAATGCGATAACGACCATCCGTAGCTGGATTCGCAAGAATTCAGCCGTCTTCCGTGAAGGTTGAACTTTTGCAAGTTCAGCTACTTGAAAGCCGGCCTAATGTTGGCGTCACATCGACTTCTCGTATGGCAAACAAAAGCTGGCCGTTGAACACTGAGTACGGAGCCAACACGAGCCGCACGCTACTGATGCGTGTTCGTGAGCCAGCTGATCGGCAGGCGTGGGAAGAATTTGTTGATCGCTATGCCCCCAAGATCTTCAACTGGTGCCGCCGCTATCAGTTGCAAGAGTCGGATGCAGCCGATGTGACACAGGACGTCCTCGTTAAGCTCGTTCGAGCCATGCAGGACTTCCGATACGATCCGGCACGAGGAAGCTTCCGAGGCTGGCTAAAAACCGTGACGGCGAACGCTGTCCGCGATTTGGTCGGCAAGTGGAAAAGAGTTGGTCGCGGGTCAGGTGACACCGCGATTGGCCAGGTCCTGGCGACGATCGAAGACGAAAGGGCGATCCAAGCACTGAGTGCCGAGATCGAGACTTGCCATCAACAGGAGTTGCTCGCCGAAGCGGAACGATTGGTCGAGCCGCGAGTACAGCCGCATACATGGCAAGCGTATAGGCTCGCAGCGGTCGAGCAGCGGAAGGCGACCAATGTCGCGAAGGAGCTGGGAATGCCTGTGTCGGAGGTATACGTCGCAAAGTCGCGCGTGCTGAAAATGCTCCGTGACGCAGTAAAACAAATGCAGGTGGACTGAGCGAAGAACGCGTACCGAATTGGACATCGCGGAAGGATTTTCCGAAAATCTCGCCGTGGCTGCAAGAAGTGATCCGGCTCGGAGTATTTCAAATGGAGTCCGCGCGTCGAGAGAGAAAGGGGACTGGCTCCGTGCTTGAACTACGTTAGGACTGCTCGAGATCGTGGCCGCACGGTGCCTGTCCCCTTTCTCGCGGATACGCTTTAGCGCGCTTTTTAACGGGCGATAGCCCGCGCAGGCAGGCTAAAGCCTGGACTCCAACGATTATTCACAGCCTCATTGCGTAGCAAAACCCTCGACTTATTAAAGACATGACCAGTTGTCCATCCATCGACGAACTCAACCAACTGCTCTCGGGAAAGTTGGACGCGCGGAGCCGACCTGATCTGGCCCGCCATATCGATGCGTGCGATCGATGTCAGCGTCAGTTGGACGAGCTGACATACTATCCGTATCTGGAAACGCACGGAGCGCCTGACGTCAACGCCAATGCGCCAAGCGATCCGGCCCTGTCTTCGTTGATGGCCCGGTTGCGAAATCTACCGCCAGATTTGGTCGGGCATTCGGTCCCGCTTGTGTCCGCTTCGGGCGAACCCGATCCGACCGCACCGCTATCGTTCGCCGACTTTCGCCTTGGCGATCAGATCGGAAAGGGCGGAATGGGATCCGTCTATCGCGCGGTCCAGATCAGTCTCAACAAGTCGGTGGCGATTAAGCTGCTGAGCGATGCCGGGACATCGAACGAACAGCTTGTCGCTCGCTTTCTCAAGGAAGCTCGTGCCGCTGCAAGCCTGCGCCATCCGAATATCGTCGACGTTCACGGCATCGGGAGAACTCCGGAGGGAGGCTACTTCTTGGTGATGGATCTAGTAGAAGGTGCCGATCTTCAGCAGTTAACCGCCGCGGGTGAAACTCTCGCTCTTGAACCCGCCACGATCGTCGCGACGGTTGCTGACGCGATCGACCACGCGCATCAACAAGGTGTCATCCACCGCGACCTCAAACCGGGTAACGTACTTTTATCGACTGACGGTGAAATCTTCGTTACCGACTTTGGCGTGGCAAAGATACTTGGCTCAGACGCGAGTACACTTTCGGCGTACGGGCAACCGATTGGCACGCCCAGTTACATGGCACCGGAGCAAGCTGATCCGCGGCGCGACCCCGTCGGGCCAGCAGCCGACGTCTACGGATTGGGTGGCGTACTCTACTACTTGCTGACAGGGCAACATCCGTATTTGCGCGGCAACGGCAGCGAAGTCGCCGTACTCGCTCAAGTCCTATCCGACGCGCCACCAGTTCGACCTCGCGATATAAACTCTGGTGTGTCTTCGGCGTTGGAAGATATCTGTCTGCGTTGTCTAAAGAAACGCCCGTCAGAACGTTTCAACTCGGCGAAAGAACTCGCGGAAGCGCTTCGCTCGATCGACGCGAATCACGAACCAGACGGAACTACATGTTTACGAATCGCTCTTTTGCACAAGCGGAATGCCGAGCCTGATTCCGGTATCGTTGAAATGTTGGAGCGCGAACTGTCAGCCGCCGGACACAGCGTGTTCGTTGACCGCGAACTGTCAGTCGACATCCAATGGGCACACGAGATCGATCGCCAGATTTACGAAGCTGACGTCGTGATTCCCTTACTCTCCGAGGCAAGCGTCTCGAGCGAGATGTTGGCGTACGAAGTTCAACTCGCGTGGCAAGCGACTAATGAACGCGCCGGCAAGCCTCGGATTCTTCCGGTTCGAATCAACTACGATGGAGAGCTGCCAAGCGAAGTATCACGGAATGTGGAAGGCCTTCCTAAGCACCGCTGGACGGGCCCGGATGATGACACACGACTCGTCAACTCGCTAAAGCAAGGCTTCAATTCAAACGAAGAATTACCCGCCGCGCAGAGGCTCTCGCGGATGGAACCACCTATGGGTGCAGTGCCCTTGGACTCTGAGTTTTATCTCGTTCGTGAAGCCGACGCTTTGTACGAAGGAGCGTTGTCGCGACGCGACAGCATTGTTCTGGTTCGTGGCGCTCGGCAGATGGGCAAGACGTCGCTCATGGCTCGCGGCTTGAAACAAGCGCGCGACGCCGGCACGCATGTCGCGTTGACGGATTTCCAGAAACTGAACGCGTCCGATCTTGCTTCTGCGGAAAGTCTGTTTCTAGCGATCGGTGATTGGCTGGCCGAGAAACTCGATCTCGACACGTCACCGCACGACACTTGGAACGCTCGTCGCGGAGCGAGCGTCAACTTCGAACGATTCCTCCGTCGTGAAGTACTCGCCAAGCTCGACGCGCCGCTTGTTTGGGGACTTGATGAAATCGACCGCCTGTTCACTTGCGACTTCAGTAGCGAAGTCTTCGGGCTGTTTCGCTCGTGGCACAACGAACGTGCGCTCGACCCAGCAGGTCCTTGGTCGCAACTGACCTTGGCAATCGCCTATGCAACAGAGGCACATCTGTTTATCACTGACATCAACCAGTCGCCTTTCAACGTAGGTACTCGGATCAGTTTGAACGACCTTTCGTTCTCGCAAGTATCGGATTTGAATCGCCGCTATCATTCGCCGCTTGCCAGCGAAGACGAAGTTGAGCAATTTGTAAACCTTGTCGGCGGCCAGCCGTATCTGGTCAATCGCAGTTTGTATGAAATGACGCAGCGCAACTGGGGTGTAACGGAATTCGCCGACCAAGCCGCGAGCGACGAAGGAGTCTTTGGAGACCACCTGCGCCGCATCATCGTTCTTCTGGCCCAAGACAATCCGCTTTGCGACGCATTGCGTCGATTCATCCGGCGAGGAGAATCGCTCTCGATGGAACAGTTCTACCGGCTACGAAGTGCGGGAGTGATTGCCGGCGATTCGACGGCGAATTGCAAGCCGCGATGCGGGCTCTACAAGACGTACTTAGAAAGGAGCCTCTGATGACTCCTGGCTTTTATGTCACCGGCGGCACGCTCGGTGTCGACACACCTTCGTATGTCCCGCGTAATGCCGACGAGCAACTGTATCAAACGCTCTCGAAAGGAGAGTTCTGCTACGTACTCACATCGCGGCAGATGGGCAAATCATCCTTGATGGTGCGGACCGCGGCTCGATTACGCGAAGCCAATACTCGCGTCGCTGTCATCGATCTTACAGCGATCGGCGTGAATGTGACCGCAGAGCAGTGGTACGAAGGATTGCTGCTGCGATTGGGACGACAACTGGGCATCGAAGATGAGTTAGAAGCGTTTGCCGATGAGCGCCGGGACCTGAATCCTTTACAGCGTTGGCTGTTGGCCGTCGAGTCGATCGTACTCGATCGCGTGGAAGATCAGATCGTCGTCTTCATCGACGAGATCGATCTAGTTCGCAGTTTGCCCTTCTCGGCGGACGAATTCTTTGCGGCCTTGCGGCAATGCTACAACCACCGCAGTGAAGACGAACCGTGGCGCCGCATCTCGTTCTGTTTGTTGGGCGTAGCGACGCCCTCTGATTTGATATCCGATCGACACATCACACCGTTTAATATCGGAACCAGAGTCGAACTTGGCGATTTTCGTGCGGACGAAGCCGACCTGTTGACTGCAGGACTTGGCAACAAACCGGAACGCGCGGCGCGCCTCCTGGCGCGAGTACTCCACTGGACTGCCGGGCATCCGTATCTGACGCAACGATTGTGCAGCATTGTCGCGCGTGACAACAACGTCAACAGCGAAAGAGATGTTGATCGGATCTGCACTTCAATTTTTTTGGCGCCAGGTGCTCGCGATCAAGATGACAATCTGATCTTCGTTCGCGAGCGAATCCTGCGTAGCTCCACTGACGTTGCTGCGGTATTGGATCTATATCGCGCCATTCACCGAGGGCAGGCGGTAAGCGACGACAATAGCGCGAACATCGAAACATTAAAGTTGTCGGGAATTGTCCGATCGCAAGAAGGACAAGTTCGCCCCCGAAACCGAATCTATGAAGCCGTCTTCGATGCAGCGTGGATTCGTACCAACATGCCGGATGCGGAAGCACGGCGGCAGAGAAAGGCCTTTTATCACGGGCTGATGCGAGCAGCATCGATCGCCGCTGTGATTGTATTAATTTTAGGTGGTGCGTGCGCCTTTGCGTTCTATCAGTGGTTGAGTGTCGGTGAAGCACTTCGATTGGCGAAGATCAACGAGGTTGTTGCGACTCGTGAGCATGGCAAGGCAATCGAAGCCTCCAAGGCTACGAAAGAAGCATTAGTTCGCGAGCAGCAGCAGCGGGCGATCGTCGAACAGCGCGAACGCGAGGCAACTCGATTGCGTCAAGAAGCACAACAGAAAGAACGTGAAGCAGACCAACTCCGCGCGATTGCCGAATCAGAACG
Source organism: Planctomycetota bacterium (assembly GCA_014381825.1). Lineage (GTDB taxonomy): Bacteria > Planctomycetota > Planctomycetia > Pirellulales > Pirellulaceae. The sequence continues at coordinate 66,029 of JACNKX010000092.1, read as the reverse complement.
CGAGACGGCGGAAGAGAACTATCGCAAGATGCAACTTGCCAACCAACAACTGACTGCGGAGAAACGGTCAGTCGAGGAACGCGGCAAGTTATTTCTCGCGTTTCCAAAGTGGCTCCAGGCTTACTCAGCAGAGGCAGTGGCAGCGCACGCGCGTTCACAAATCGAAGACGGCAAACGAGCGGATGCCCTGAAGACTTATGCGGAGTTCTGCGATCTCGCGTTATCGGACGACGAGGGGTTTTGGACGCGGGAACTCGTGCGAATCGATCCGGAGCAGCTACAACTGCTTGAGCTCGACCCGACCGTCCTGTCGACGCGAATCCAAGTGAAATCGATCGATATCATTAACAAAGTGCTGGAGCCAGGTATCGCACTTGGCGAACAAGAACAGAAGAAACGAGCCGGTCGCGATAGTAAATCACTACTGGCGAGCTTGTACGATTCCCAGGCGCGGCTCCTGTTTCAACAGCCTGACCTCGACACCGGCGACGACCGACTTGGCCATCTCATACAGATTTACGACCGCGCGATCGATTTGGATGATTCGCGCTCGCGCTTCTTCGTGGGGCGAGCCGTGGCGAGGTTCTTGCGGAATTCCGATCAATTCAAACTCGTGCAGGCGGATCTAAAGTCGGCAATGGCTCAGTATCCAACGCGCGTTAAACCACCAAACGATGACACAGACATCACCGACGCCCATCGTGATCTCGCCTTGATCCAGAATGGCTTAGGAAACATCGCGGAACTTCAAGCCGATGCGGATCACTCTTCTGCCATGCGGTTGTTAACAGAAGCTCTCTTGCATCACAAAGCGGCTGCTGCTCTGAACACGTCGGAGGTTCGTTATGCGATATCACTCGCGCGAGTTCATCGCAAAACAGCGCCACATTTGACGTCGGCGAAGCGGGAAGATGCGTTGGCAACTGCGGTCCAGCTTTTGACAGCTGCCGAAAAACGCGATGCCCAGAACGCACGACTTCATAACGAGCTAGGAGAGACTTACCTGTCGCAGGACAACTTGCAAGAAGCTCGACGGCAATTCGAAATCGCCGTCCGTTTCGGCCGCCTTAACGACTCCTCGCTGAATCAATACCGGTACTACTGCAATCAGGCAAATGCTTACTGGCGAGTTCCTACAACTGTCGAAAATCTCCGCAAGGCATTGGCTGCGGCTGAACTGGCGATCAAGTTAGATCAAGAGGCTGCTGCCGATGCTTTCTACTACAAAGGTTTAGCGCAGTGGAGCTTGGCGAACAGCGCAGCGAACGTAGACGACAAAGCGAGCCAATTGGACCAAGCCATCGCTGCCTTCGAGGCGGCTCTCGCACAAGACGATGGAAATGTCGGAGCGATCTTGGGGCGTTGCCAACTTGTATTCGAGCGGCAAGATCAAACAATCAACGAACAGAAATCGAATGAGTTCCTGGCGGATGCGACGCGCGCATTGACGCTGGCGACGAACCCGTCAGATCGAGCGAAGGCTCACTACGTACGAGGATTGGGATTGGTGCGTCGATTCGTGGACACCGAGCAAGAGATGCCGTTGGCGGAGGCCTTGGAGGCCTTTCTCGGCTCAGCGAAAGCGTCCGTCGAATACGTCACTCTTGTCCGAGGCTATTTCGATCAGGCGGCAAAGCGGACGTGGGCGAATGAGGACCTACAGTCGCGAGTGCTTCGGCTGGGCTCAGCGTTTAGCGAACTTGAGTCGTCAGATCGCTGATTGCAGCCCGCCCCAAAGGTAGCGTAAGTCGTGACGCGTTTGACCTCTAAAGGGCTCGGCTACAATTCAATTTGAGTCGCCATGTAGAAGCTAAAGCCGGGCTCTAAAACCTGCGGATTGTGAACGCTTAAGTGTTCGAGATAGTTACGGTCCCCGACGTTCTCGAATCCGAGCGTTACATGGATCGCGTCCGTCGCCTGATAGTATCCTCGAAGGTCGAACCTCGCAAAGCCGGGCGTTGTGGACTCGAGCAGCGTTGTGGCGACGCGATCTTGATTGTCGACGACCATCGCGGCGAACTCGACACCGTAGCGATTGTCGACCGGATCGTACCAGAGGATTCCTAACCGACTCTGCAAGGGATAGATGTTGGCAAGCGGTTCGTTGCGATCAAGATTACGTCCATCGACGTAACTCATTCTTCCGAACGCCAACCAAGAATCACACAGATCGATCTCGCCGTTTACTTCCGCCCCGGCTAACACAGAATCGTTGTTGACGAAGTCTAGTAGCCGCAGGTCGGGATCAGGCGGAATTCCCACGGCGGGCGCTAAGGTGATGTGTTCGTCGACATAGCTCCAATATCCGTTCACCTGGAAACGAAACGCATGGAAGGTCCCATGCACTGCCAGATCAAACTGCGATGCTCGCTCGGGCTTCAACGTTTCGTCACCGATTACCGCCGACGTTGCGTTTTGGACCAAGGTCAGAAACGGGTCCAAGGCAAAGCGTTCCGTCAGGTTCGGAGGTCGCTGACCGTGCCCGAATCCCGCCTTTAGCAACAACGTATCACTTAACGGATGATCGGCGGTCACAAAGGCATGATAGAGCTGATCGTTTGCAGTAAAGTCGCCGCCGAAATCAAAGACGTGTTCGACGCCCGTCGGGTCAAATGACGAATAGACAGCCGCTTGTTCGGTTCGGACCCAATCAAGCCGCCCGCCGAACTTCAGCGACGAATCGGCAAGCACGGGAACGAACAGCTCCGTGAACAACCCAACATCCGCCATGTGCGCCCGAGGAATCGGAAACGAATCGAAGATCCCGATGTCATCGAAATCATCGAACTCGTTCAACTCGCCTTCGGTAAAGTGAAAGTCGACACCTGCCGTAAGCTGTCCCGATTCGGTGTTTCCAATCGACGGAGCCACTCGGAATCCTGAACTCGCGACATCGGCATCGGTCACTCCAACGAACGAATCGATCGGAACGAAGACGGGATTGGGCTGATAGAATTCTTGTTTACTAGCGTTCAGATTGTCGCCTTCGAAGAACGTCCGGTTGTACCAAGCGTCTACAAGCCAAGTCGTTTCCGAGGTGTCGTCGGTGTGTTCGTAGCGGAGAAAGAAAGCGTCCGTCTGTCGAAGCAGCGCGTCGAAGGCCAATCCGGCAAACTCTGTGTTCGACATATTCTGTCGCAGATACTCGAACTGGATCGTCGATGCTGGTGTGAGATCGAAGCTAACGGCAACGTTCACATCTTGCACGTTATAGCTGGCCGGAATCTGAGTATTGTCGCCGGACAGATAGTCGCTACCGGTCTTATGACCGTAGCTGACGCGCGAGCCATAATCTGCGCCACTCCCAGTCACCGTTTCACGACCGTAAAACTGACCGCCATTACTCCGATACAGCAGGCTCGTGCGCGAGTCCCACTCGAAGACGTCGCTGCGCGGTAGCGGCGCGGCGACGAGATCGATGAAAGCCAGACCCGGACCGTACTTCACTCCGTAAGGCCCCGGAATGATGACCAGATTCTCGATAATCCCAGGATCGATACTCGTAAGAATGCTGTCCAAGTCGTAGCGCACGGGAACAAATTGCGCCCCTTGATACTGCGCAAAGATCGACTGTTGTTGAAAGCCGCGAATATTCGGTTGCATCGCCACTTGCGATCGTCGAACTCGCGAGCTGCTTGTGGCCTGACGAGCGTTCTGTGTCAGTTGTAGTGTTTCGATTTGCGGTACTTGTTCCGCGACGATGATCTCGGTCGCGTTTGGAGCCGCAATGTCGCTCAATCGAAGCAACAGCGAGCTGCTCGGTGCGAGTGGCTGTGGTGCGAAATCGGCCGGTGGCTCGATCACTCCGAACCGCTCGAGCGGTGCTAGCTGGCTGTCCTCGTCGATCTGTAATCGCGTTGGCGTGGCACGAATCCAATTCTGCGCAGCAGATTCCGTCTTCCATCCGGCGATCACCAAATGAAACGCTAGCACGCAAAGAAGATTTGTTTTAATTGGCGAAGACACCGCATCGGCTCGAAGACAGGACTGGATCTTCCGACGCATCACCGAGAGGAGATATCAGATTATTCGGCAGACGATCCGCGAGAAGGTGAGCCTCATTCACCGTTGGCCGTCACTGGCGCGATAGCAACGTGCTAGTCATCGATGGATTGCTGGCCCGTGCCCTGGCGATTCGACTCCAGATAGGAAGCGAGAATCACTTGTGCAGCCAGCATGTCGCGGCGCTTTTGTCGTTGCTTTTTCGTGAGCTGGCCGGCGGCTAAAAACTCGTCCGCGATCGCTGATGAAAATCGTTCGTCGTAGAACTCGACGGGCAATCCCGATACTTCCGCTAACCATTCGCCAAATTCCCGGGCTTCTTGAGACTTCTGACTTTCGTCTCCCGACATGTGAACGGGCAGTCCGACCACGAATCCGACGACGCCTTCTTCCTTAACGAGTCGCTGGAAGTATCCAGCATCCTGGTCCTTCGATCCGCGCGAGTAGTTGTCGAGCGGACTGGCGAGCGCTTGCCGCGTGTCGGAGATCGCGATGCCTATGCGGACCGTTCCGAAATCGACACCAGCGATCCGTCCTTCTTTGGGAAGAAGTCGACTCATTCGCGCGGTTGACCGTTTGCTGGTGCACGAAGAATCGGCTGCCGCTTGTCGGCGGCGACAAGGTAGCCGTGCCCAAAGAACCGCATCGCACATTCGCGCACATTCGAATCGTCCATAATCGAACTGTGTAGAACCGGAAGCATCGCAAAGTCTCTGGCGCCGGGAAGCCGTGTCTCCTCCACGCTCACAACGAAATCATCGTCTCCGGTCAACAGCGGATTGCTACCGGACGATTCTCCCTTTCCACCCGCGATAATGGCAAACTCGCAAGCGGGCACCGCAAGATGCTTTTCAAGCGAATCCCATTCGTTGGCTAACTCCAGCCCGGTCTTGCCCCAAATCGTTTGAAAGATCTTGTTGTCGGCAAACTTTCGAGCGAACTCGGCACCGTTGTTCGGCGGAGCAAGCATCACGATACGCTTGATCCTTGGGTCAGGGAGTTTGCCTTCGTCTGGATTCGTCTGATCGCCGAGGTAGTGTCTGATGACGAGGTTGCCGAGACTGTGAGCGACGAAATTGATCTCGGTCACTTCAGGCCCGATGTTTTCCATAACGCGGGCAAAAGATTGAGCATGTTGGTCCAGCTCCTTGCGTGTGCTGGCGTACGAGAAGTTCACGATCGCGTAGTCGCCATGCTCACGAAAGTGGTCGCAGATCCCCTGCATCGATTGACGCGAACGAAGGAGGCCATGCAGCGCGACAACAACTTTGCCACGCATCGGTGGCATCGCCAATTCTCGCTTAAAAGCGTCTAGCTGCTCGCGACAGTGCTCGAACGAGCCCCAAGCGCGACGAAAGTCCCTGTTGTCGAGCAAGCGATGGTGTCCGGTCCAGACGTGACGTTGAATTCGCCAGTCGTGAAAGATCAGCTCGTCGGTCCAAAGCTGCTTGCCGCCGAAAGTTGGCCCTTCGACGTTACGAGCTCCCACTCTTGGCAAAGCGGGCACGGGATCGTCTCCCGAGGCGACAAATGGAATGATCATGAGGTACGTTCCGAGAATCAATGGAATTCGACTCTTGGCTTTAACCGACATACGATTGCTCACTTTACCGAGGCTTAACTATTGGGTTCGCAGTTACAAGTATTGGTCCCAGCCCTTTTCTTTCAATAGCTCAACGATCTGTCGAATCGCCTCTTCGTCGTGTTTCCGAGCGACGAGCGTGGCGTCTGGCGTATGGACGACGATACAGTCTTGCATCCCAAGCGTCACGACCAGATGTTCGTCGGAGCTGCGGACGATACACCCGCTGGAGTTTAACGCCAAATGCCGACCAATGACCGTATTGCCAGCTTCATCCGTTCCACGTTGCCGAGTCAGCGAGCGCCAATTGCCGACATCGTCCCAGTCAAACGGAGCTTCGATGACGACGACATTCTCGTACCTTTCCATCACGGCATAGTCGATCGACTTGCCTTCGATCTTGGCGAACTCAATAGCTAGCGTCTCGCCAAACGCGGCAGTTCCATACGAAGCCGCTATCGTTTGGATGTGTTCGTGCATTGCCGATTCATGCTCGGCAAGCGCGTCAAGAATCGTTTTGGCCTTCCAGACGAAGATGCCAGAGTTCCAATAGAAGCCGCCGGTCGCCAAGTACTGCTCCGCGACTTCTGCGGACGGCTTCTCGCGAAACATCTTGACGGGATACACCGCAATCTCGACTTCGGTGCCATCATCCGACGTGAGCGGCTCGCCACGCTCGATGTAGCCGAAACTTTCCGCCGGATAGGACGGTCGAATGCCGAACGTGACGATTCGGCCTGGCTCGCGATCAACCAGTTCTGACGCATGTCGAATCGCCGAATGAAACGCTTCTCTGTCGCTGATGACATGGTCTGATGGCATCACGATCATCGTGGCGTCGGGATCAGCGTGAGCGACAATCGCGGCGGCCAGTCCGATACAAGGAGCCGTATCGCGTTTGCACGGTTCGCCGATCACTGCTTCGGCTGGCAGCGAGGGCAGCTGCTCGCGAATCACATTGACGAGCGCCCGGTTCGTAACGACTAGTGCGTTTTCAGCGGAGGCGAGTCCGTCGACGCGATCAAGTGTCTCCTGAATCATCGTGCGCTCGCCGACCAAGTTTAAGAGCTGCTTTGGCAGGGCCGTGCGGCTGGCGGGCCAGAATCGAGTGCCGGAACCGCCGGCCATGATAACAGCGTGTAGCATGAAGACATCCTATGTCGAATTGAATTGTCGTCGCTGAACGCTAGATTGTTCCAACAAAGCCTAGCCAAAGTAGGTCGCTTCCGTAATCTTGGCTCTAGGACACTTGGTCGCCGCTTCTAGGGAATCAAGTGCCCACAGTGGGCTGACTTCTACACCAACTCCGTCCGTGATCGTCGCACCAGCGTCGCATAACAACTTCGCATCACGCGCAAGCATGGCGGCTTTGGCGGTAGCGGGTGTGTCAGTCGGATCGCCGTCCGCATTCTTTACGGGTGCGAACGCGTCGCCAGCGTTCACTTCGACGACGATCGCATTCTGCGCCAACGGCAGCAAGTCGAAGATGAAGCGTTCAAACTTGATCGCGTTCTCGGATGCGGGTGTCACCTCCGTGCCAGCGAAGTCCACATGAAGTACGGCTTTCAGCGCGCGATGAAATGGCAGCGAATCCTTTTGACTGGCGGCCTGCTCTAAGAAGCTGCGCCGGAACGTATGCACACCGATGTTGCCCGCCCACAGCTTGAGCGAGCCGTCTCCTTGCTTCTGCTGACCGTACTGTGGTGGCAAATCAATGTACTCAATGATTTGCGTTACGCCGCCGATCGTAACAACGTTGCCAACCTTTTCGTCGGCCGCTCGTTTCTTGACCGCTTGCGATGTCATGTCCGAGTTGGCCAGCAAGTGATAACCGATCAATTTCGGATCACAAATCTGTGCCAGAGGGTTATCGATATGACAGTAGAACAAGTGCTCAATGTTTCGCTTCTGGGCATCGGCCATGCAGCCTTCTTTGACCAGAGCAGCCAGGGTTCCGCCGTGCCCGTCGGGGCTGAGCGCCAACGAGTCGCGCTCGGCGAGCAGCAACTTGCCGGTTCGCGCATCGATCGCTGGCATCACGCCCTGGCAGAAGATTTGTAACTCGTCCTCTTTCAGGCCAAATCGATCGTGTTGGTCCAGGAAAGCGATCGTTTCATCGTGTGTCGCGGGACTCGTCATCAGATACATCGGAATCGAAACGCCATACCGATTCGCAACTGCACGAAGCCGTTCAATCAGAATTTGAAACAACGTCCGCTTCGAAACCGGTCCCAACGGAAACATGCCCTTCGGATGGTCGAACCCGAGTCGCGTTCCCTGGCCGCCTGCGACGAGGATCAGTCCGAGCTGGCCGTCGCGGAGCGCCTGCTCGCCGCGCGCGATCGCTTCGTCGGGCGAGAACTCGTTGCCTGTCGAATCCAGCCGGATCGCTCGTGGCGGCTCTGCCTTGGCCGCGAGCGCTGCCCAATCTGGTGCCGCATCCTCGCCTTGGACGAGCTGATTGATTAACTCGAAATCGACGGCTTCGAGTTGCGCCAAGAGACTCGATTGCTGCGCCGCGCTCAATTCATCCCAGAAGGCAAGTACCTGTGATTGGCCAGCATCGGTCAGCTGCGCGGCGAGTTCTTCGTGTGTCACAATGGTTCCTCTGGGCGAGATTCGCCTGGCCGTTCGATCGTAGTTAGCGTTACTCCCGCTCGCGGCTTGGAGTTGCACTCCGACCCCGCGTTAGACGGAGTACAATTCCATCCTACTTTTAAAATCGCTTATCGGCTTGAAAACCAACCTTGTACATACCCGTAGGCGAGTACCGCTAGTATCGGAAAGAACACAAAGATTGATCCGTAAGTGAACAACGTCGTCCAAGCATGTCGAGGCCAACGAGCCATATCTAATTCAATCCGCGAGAACTGCTTTACCCAGCTTCACAGCCCGTTAACATAGCTATCACGTCCGAACCGTCCAAGAGCAGCCCAAGTTTTAGCAGCCCGTTTTTCACCTGGAGACGCGATGAAGCTCATCTCGATATCGCTCGTAATTGCACTCATCCAATTTGACCCACTTAATGGTTTGTCGGCAGACACCATTCAGCTAACCGACACAACATCCTGTGTCTTCACTTCCGTCGAAGCAGGCCAGGCGGCATTACGGACACCGGATCGCTACACCACGGCTCTCAGCCGTTTTGACCTCGAATCACGACTCAAGACGAACGACGCAGTCACCACCAAAGACCTGATGAAATTCTCCGCCGAGCAAGTCATTGCGTGGAGCGATGCCGATCGAGCGAAGATGGAATCAGTCATCGCCAGCGTCGCCAAGCGGTTCGCGGACTATGCGTTGCCATTTCCGCCCGAGATCCTTTTGATCCAAACAACGGGAAAAGAAGAAGGCGGCGCAGCCTACTGCCGGCGCCATGCCGTGATCCTCCCTCGTCCTCACGTCGGATTTCGCGAGTCGCAACTCGAAAAGATCTTCATCCACGAATTGTTCCATGTCCTCAGCAGCCACAACGAACCGCTACGCCGTTCGCTCTACGAGATCATCGGCTTCAAGCCATGCCCCGAAGTCACACTTCCTGAGTCGTTAGTCGATTTCAAGATCACGAATCCCGACGGACCTTCTTTGCGTTACTACATCGAGCTGGATGTCGATGGCCAAGATCGGCTGGCGGTTCCGCTTCTGTACTCACCGGAACGCTTCGATCCCAAACAGAATCGTTCTTTCTTCGGTTACTTGAAGTTTCAACTGCTCGTCGTCCGGCGCAACGGCAACGATTGGTCCGTCGTTGAAGAGTCAGGCAAGCCGATCTTACTCGACCCAAAGAAAACGCCATCCTTCCATCAACAGATCGGTGGCAACACCAAATATATTATCCACCCTGACGAAGTCCTCGCCGACAACTTTATGCATCTCATAATGCAGAAGCAGGATCTTCCGAACCCTGAGATCGTGAGCACGATCAAAGAACTGTTAAGGGCTGACAAGTAAGGTGTCGGCGTCTGCCGCACCGGTCACGAGACGCCCCATTCGTGATGCAGTTCGCATACTAACGACCCTCTACCCACATTTTGTTGTGCCCGGCGCTAACTTACGACTCGATTCCATACGGCAGCCAGGTTTCGAGCTGATTGCTTGGCCTCGAAGGCCGTTTCCACCTGCTTCCGAGCAGCGGCGGCGAAACGGCGTCGTTTCGAAACATCAGCTTCCAATTCGATGATGGCATTTGCCAGAGATTTGGGATCAGCGGCGACGACGAGCCGCGCCGATTCGCCATCACAAAGAATCTCTTCGGTACCGCCGACGGTCGTCGCGACGATTGGCAAACCAGACGCAGCGGCTTCCAACAACACCCTTCCCAGTGGTTCTTGATGAGCGGGATGGACCAGCAAATCCACTTCGTTCATCAAACGGTCCACGTCGCTTCGGTATCCAAGTAGATGAAGGCGATCGTCGAGTCCGGCTGCGTTAAATCGATCGAGCAGAGCGCGTTCAAATTCGATGCTCTCCGCCTTGGACGACAGACGTTCTCCGACAACTAGATAATGCACGTTGGACAAGCGATTAGCGGCCAGCACAGCGGCCTCCGCCAACACGTCTTGTCCCTTGCGAAGTCCGATTTGGCCGATCGTGGCAATCAGGAACGAATCGTTCGGCAATCCCAGTTCACGATGCAACGAACCGGTGCGTGTTCGCGGACGGAATCGATCGCAGTCAACACCGTTGTAAAGCACGCGCACTCGCTCGGATCGCATTCCTTGCTCGACGTGGAACGTCCGTGTCGCATGGGACACGGCCAGCAGCACGCGATTCTGGTTGAGGTCTTCGACAGCAGCTCGTGACAACTTGATGATATCGCGCAAATGGGCGACGCAGGGCGATTTAATCTGACCGGCAATGGCACCCGTCAGCCGCCCCATGGACAGACTGTTAGCGTGAACGATGTCCGGCGAGACTCCTTCGATGGCATCTTTTATCGCTTCACACACTTGTACTCGCGGCAACCGAGTTCCAAAGTCGTCACGCAACGAGATTGGGACGTGTTGAATTCCGCGGTGCCGAAGCGCTTCCTCAAGCCGGCCACCGATCGGAGCCATCGCCACGAACTCAAACGGCTCAACCGACAACTGATCGAGCGACGTCAACAGCGAATGCTCGCCGCCGTTAAGCGAATCGAATTCGAAGAGAATGGCGATGCGAGGCATGGATGACTTCCAGCCAAATTAACACAAATGGGAGCGCTGATCACAGATAAGTGTAGCCGCTTATCCGTAGCTGGATTCCCAGTAAGTCATCGATTGCGTAGGGGAATTGACGAGAATTCCCCTACCAGACGATGGATAATGGCCGTAGATCGGCCAGCAATTGTTATTGCACGCGTGGCTCGAAGAGGACACCCGCCAGCCGATATACGTGACGAATGTTCTGCGAGTCGAGAACGATAGGATCTTCAATCACGGTCGAATTGATCGCCGTCAACACCCATTCTTGATCTCCAGGCCGACATCGCTTGATCATTGCTTCTGTCTCTTCAGCATCGACGCACGCGAGTTCTCCATTGGCTAAGGTGGTAGATGCGTCTTCTTGTTGGACAAGGACAATCTGTCCGTCGCGTGCTATCGGCTCCATGCTTGTTCCGCTGACCCTAACACCGAATAGTCCCGCTAACAAACGGCGTGATACGTTTCCGACTTGCGTCCACTCGCCAATGGCATTGGCCGCAGATCTTGTCGACGGCTGGCAATAAAGCACTCCAACGATCCGCCGCATGCGACACTCACCGTCAGTAACGAATGCAGGTCGACTCGGCGAGTTTGGATTTACGCTCTCTAGATAAGGGATGTCGTCATGAACCCAGTAGCGGCGGACGAGCCGTTGACCATCGCGGGTTTCCACAACCACTAAGTCGGATTCTTCGGGCGGAGTACCTTCGGGATCGAGCAATACTACTTGCCCGTGCAGAGCAACTGGCGCGAGCACGTCAGCGACGATTCGCACGGCAGGATGTTCACGCAGGAGAATGGAGTCGTCCTCCAGCCAGCTTATACCAACACCTCCGGTTGCTGCGGCAGCCGCCCCCTTGATCTCCAACCTTTTATCAGGGAGGCAATCCGCGAAAGTCAACAATTCCACACTAGGACGGGCTGCGATTCCTCGCCCCATCGACGCGTGGTTGTACAGCTCCCTCAATCGTTCGATTTCGTGAGTAACATTATCTTTTTGACAATTCTTGAGGACTGTCAACGCGTCTCGAACATCCGACTCAACGGGATCCTCATCATGGGCAACTCGGTGAATCACCCGTCTTACGACAGCGCTGTTCAATTCAGAGACTATGCGATCCCTTTCATTCGTCGCGATTCTCGGGTCTTTGATCCGACCATATAAGTCAATGGTTTCTTGAAGCTTGTTGAATTTGAAAAACGGGTCAGGGCAATAGCCGCTAATCGTCCGAAGTGCCCTTTCAGCCCATATCCGGAGATTCGCGCCTTGGTCGCGCCACGCAGACGTGGGAAGACTCAGTGCCTTTTCGAGTCGCATTAGTAGATCTCCTGGTTCAAATGCCACATTATCTTGGGCAGTTCTTCGAGGTGGAAGTTTAAGGCAATGGCCGTCGCCGAAGACAGGAGCTGCGACCTTAAAAAAGTTTTCGTAGTGCGTTGCAACAATCACTTGCTTCGTCACTAATCGGGGTTGGACAAGTTTGTCTATGAATCGTGCTTTATGTTCGTCGTCGAGTGATAGAGCAGGATCATCGAACAATAAGACACCAAGAGTGCCTTCTGATCTATCGAGCATCGCAAATACAAATGCGAGTATTAGGGCGCGAGCCCGACCTGCATTAGAAAATGGCCCCATGGGAATTCGTTCTGCGCCGCTGAGCAAGTAGACATTGATTTGGTTCTTGACTTCTGGATTCGCTGCGTGCCCAGGAGTTAGCATATCGAAGACCAGAATCTCGCTGTTGTACAACTTCTCGAAGTAATACTTCATCTGTGGCTCAACTTGCTGAATTGCACACATTGTCTCAGTACGCACGAATTGACCAAGTGATTTGGTCGCTGCACTCGACTCAGCAATTTGTCGATAAAGTCGGATTTGTGACGCGAGTTCATCGTGCTTCTTCTGAGCCAAGTACAGTTGCTTTAGACTCTTCCGTACGGACTCAAGCGATCGGAGTTGCCGGTTTGCATTCGAGCCTCGCTTTAACACTCCAACAAGTGACGGATGCGAGGCCTCGCATGGCGATAACAACAACTCACTTATTGCCGGACGAATTTTCGACGACTGCTGTTGAAAAACGGTCGCAAGTTGAAGGTACGTCCGAGACTCCTTCAGTGCTTGGCTGAGACCACCGAAAGCATCCGGAAAACGCTTGGCATAATCTCCCGCAAGTGGCTCCATAGCCGAAGGTGTTTGATCAGGTACGTCTTGGGAAAGGCTCACAAACGCTTCGTCTAGTCGGCTAGCGATTGGCGCTAGCAAACCGCCGAACCGATTGTTCTTTACATCCGTCCAGTCTGCCAAGAGGCGTGATGGCAACGAGGTTTTCGCCTCTCCTCGCTGCTGTTCGGCAACGATTTCATTGAGCTGGGTTATGAGTTCTCGCTCGAAGTCATTGATATCTTTCTCAAGGTGCGGTTGATCTGCCAGTGGTTTCAGCTGTTCCAGCTGGCGACGAATCGCAGGAACGGGTTTCAAGACTTGCGTGCAAACTGGACATTCGTCAGCCTTCTCCTGGAAATGTCTTGATGCGACAAGCATCAATTTAGCCTTTGCCACGCTTTCTTCTTCTACTGCCCATTCGAGTCGATCGTGAACCTGACGCCTCACGAGTTCTTCGAATACGTCCAACTGCTGAACACGCTCATCGATTGTCGCTTGCTCAGGAAAAACTGCGCCAACGCTTGTGGGAAACTGTTTTTCTAGCGGCGTCTGTAGTTGCTCAAGAGCCGCTTGAACTCGACCTGACAGATCTTCCATCTGGCCTTTAAGCTCCGCGTATCTCGGGTCGCCTTCGGGGGGCACCGCTAGCCCTAGGTCTTGCAATAGTTGGTCTCGCCAACGTGAAAGTTCATTATTAATGTTGTTGCCAAAACTCGCCACGCCTTCAAGAGTTCGTACTGGAGCAGCAATTGACTCGTAACCGATTAACGATTCAACGTGATCGGTTGCAGCATCCTCAATTTCTCGGATGGCGTTAGTGATACTTCGTGCTTCAGTTGCAAGAGAGTCTCTTTCGATTTTTGTCGCATTGGTATTCAGCGTTCTACTGGCGGACTCGGCAACCGCTGCAATTGCCTCGAGATCATCCAGTCCGATGATCTGCGAGAACAATCGGACAAGATCTGGGTTTTCGCCGAATCGCAAGTGTGTTACACGAGCGGGCATGATGATATGTAACTCTGCGTCCAGTTCGCTAATTCCGGCTTCGGCGATACTCGTAATGTCTTTCCACGACGCGCCATCGAGCGAAGTACTCAGGCCTTCTGAGCTATGTCTCCGAATCCACAGTTCATGCGCCGCACCAGAACTGTCCTCAGCACTCAGTTGAAGTTCGACCCAATAATCAGTTGTCGCGGGAACACTCTCGCCACCCTCGTCAAGCAACGTAAGTGCGTCCGAACGGACAGTTGCCTTGCGTGGTTTTTCCCCAGCCGTGAATGTGTCCACATTCGATGGACTGGAAGGGCCGCTCTCGTCGCGGAAAATCTTTTCTGTAAGGCACCACGAAATCGAGCCAAGTAGCGATGACTTTCCACAACCGTTAGGTCCGTGTAGTAAATAGGATTCGGAATTGAAGTCGTGTTCCCAAGTTATTCCGGCGGGTGCGAGGCCTCGAAAGGAGCAAGCTCGAATTGCTCCGATCGTCCAGGGAAGTGGAGTGGTCGGCGTTAGTGAGTCATCCGTCGATATCCTCTCAATCTCCGGCAGTTCAGTATTTTGAAAGTTGTCTACGAGTTCGGTTGCGAGCGTGCTTCCGTTCAATTCTCTTAACGTTATTAGATTCGTCGCAATCGCCCAGAGCACGAGCGATTCGTCAGGGTCAAAATCGTCGATTTGCCGTTCTCCGATCGTTGCAGCCTCACCTGAGACTAGATCGCAGACGACGCCGCGTGTACGTGCGTTGAGATGAGCGAACATCTTTTGAACCCCTTTTCGCAACTCCATTCTGGCTGCAGCGAGAAGATTCGGCTTGCAGCAATTCTGCCATCAAACAACAGAAGACGTTACCCTGAATGGAGGGGCCTGACAACCGCCTTGAGCGGAAGTTCGATGGTTGCTTCGGACCAGAGAGACGAGATCGTCCTCTTGTGCGTTAAGTCGGTTAACGCACAACGCTAGTGAATTGAAAGTTCACAGAACATCAACGGCGGGGAAGATGGATGCTCAACAAAGCCATTGCCTAACTAACAATGTCATGAATAACTTCACCTTCGACATCCGTGAGCCGGAAGTCGCGGCCGTTGTGGCGGAAGGTTAGTTGCTTGTGCTGCATGCCGAGCAGATGCAGTATTGTGGCATGCAGATCGTGTACGTTGACGCGATCGTCGGCCGCCTTGTGTCCTACCTCGTCGGTCGCACCGTAAGAGGTTCCGCCTTTTGCGCCGCCTCCGGCGAACCAATACGTCATCGCATGTGGGTTGTGATCGCGACCTGGCTTCGCCGACTTCTGCGCGACTGGCAAACGACCGAACTCGCCGCCCCACACCACGAGCGTCGAATCCAACAAGCCCCGCTGCGCCAAATCGCCAAGCAATGCAGCCACGGGTTTGTCCGTTTCGCCGGCGAACTGCGAATGATTTCCCAAGATGTCGTTGTGGCCGTCCCACGAACGTTGGTTCTCGTTGCCGCCTGAGTAGATTTGCACGAAGCGTACGCCTCGCTCGACCATCCGCCGCGCCGTTAGACACTGGCGTGCAAAGTGAGCGCAGCGATCATCATCAACGCCATAGGCTGTTTGAATATGTTCCGGCTCGCTGTCGATATCTAAGGCTTCCGGCGCGGCGGACTGCATTCGGTAGGCAAGTTCAAAGCTTTCAATCCGCGCGGCGAGCTCCTTTTCGGCGGGATTCTCCTCGAAGTGGCCTTGGTTCAGACGCGCTAACAGATCGAGCTGAGCTCGCTGCCGTGGCTCGTTCAATTCCTTCGGTCGATTCAAGTTCTCGATCGGATCGCCACTCGGCTTGAGCCATGTGCCTTGATACACACTCGGCAAGAAGCCAGCGCCCCAATTCGCTGAGTAACCTTTCGGCAAACCACGACCCTTCGGGTCCGACATGACGACAAACGCGGGCAGATCACGACTTTCGCTGCCCAGTCCGTACGTGGCCCATGAACCGACGCAGGGGAAACCCATTTGCGTGAAGCCGGTGTTGGCCATGAACAGCGCAGGGCTGTGGTTATTCGACTTGGCGTAGGCCGAGTGGACGAAAGCCATCTTGTCGACGTGCTGAGACAGTTTCGGGAAGATCTCCGACACGTGCTTGCCGCATTCGCCATGCTGCTCGAACTTGAATGGCGACTTCATCAGCGGCCCGACGGAACCGGAGAAGAATCCAGTGAACTTGTCGAAGCCTTCAAGCTCTTTGCCGTCGCTCTTTTCGAGTTCCGGTTTGTAGTCCCAGGTATCGACGTGACTTGGTCCGCCGTTGATGAAGAGCCAGATGACGGCTTTCGCTTTGGGCTCGAAGTGCGGCTGCTTGGGAGCCAACGGATCGAGCGTGCTCGAATTGCTCGCCGCTCGCAACATACCCTCGCTGCCGAGCAAAGACGCTAGGCCAAGCATCCCGGCACCAGCCCCGGATCGCGCTAGCATCTGTCGGCGATTGTAAGTTTGCTTAGTCATGGCGTTCTCTTGCTCTTGATCATTTGGCCACTAAACTCGAAGGCATTCCATTGCAAAAATTATATCAGTCGATGTATACGAACTCGCTGAGACTCATCAGCACTTGGCAGAGGTCCGTGAGTGCGAGAACGCGTGGGTTTGATAATGACTCGTTTTCGTACGATGTCGTCTGTTGCTCGACGAACGATGTCGAGGCGGCAAGTTCGTCCTCGGTTGGTTGTCGTGCGACCGCAGCCAAGTAACCCTGCCGTATGCACGAGTCGATTGCTTCGTCTTCAACCGCCGCAATTCGCTGAGCAAATGAATTTGCATACTCGCGCACGCGAACGTTGTTCATAAAGATTAACGCTTGCGGTGCGATCGTCGTGCTGGGGCGTGTGCCGACGCTGGCGAGTGGTTCGGGTGTGTCAAAGACCTGCAAAAACGGAATCAGCTTGCTGCGTTTGATCATGAAGTAGATGCTTCGTCGACGCATGGCTTCATCGAGTGTACCGGGACCGAACTGTGTTTCATCGAGTTGCCCGCTGACGGCGAGGATGGAATCGCGGATGATCTCGGCTTCTAGTCTTCGCGGAGAGTAACGCCAAAGCAATTGATTGTTCGGATCGATCTTTACCCTGGACTCCTGCGAGACGGGATCGCTATGGTTCGAATCCTGCATGTAGACGGAGCTGGTCATGATCAGTTTGCGAATTGGCTTCATCCGCCACTCGTTCCTGATCAACTCGCCCGCCAACCAATCGAGCAACTCGGGATGCGTCGGACGTTCACCTTGAAACCCGAAATCGTTCGTGGTTCCGACGATGCCGCGTCCTAGATGTTGTTGCCACAGTCGGTTCACGATGACTCGTGCAAGTAAATGGCCCGCGCCGTGTTCGGTATCAGTGATCCAGTCGGCAACCGCACGGCGACGGAGCGACGTCTTAGAGCCTTCCGGAGACGAGTGATTCCACGGCGGAGTCGCGGCACCGGTCTCCTTCGAATCCGTTCGCATCAGCACCTGCAGAAATCCTTCGGACGCAACACCTTGTTTCTGATTCACATCACCGCGATTTAGAAAGAAGGAGTCTTTGTAGAAGTGCGGAAAGCCGCGGCCGTCGCCATGATTCGGAATCGGCTTGACGCCTTCGCTGCTGACCATGACCGTGGTCATCTTAGGTTGCGGTTTCGTCGAGATATGTGTCTGAAGTGGATCGTTAAAGGCTCGCCATGCGTCGTCCGTCTTCCGGTAAACGGCCATCAGCGACTTGCGCCTCGCTTCGGTGAGTTCGACACCCGGAGGGATTTTAAGCATCTGCAACTCGGCCTCTGGCTGCGCGATCGATTTGGCATCCAATGCCGGTCGCTCGCTTGCCGAGCTGAGCGCGAGTCGCAATCGTCCGATGTTGTGCTTGTTGTTGACATTGAACTCGAGCTTGATTGCCAGACGCGTTCCCTCCGCAAATCCGATCGGCTTCTCAAGTCCGAACGATGCAGCATGATCTTCCCCGAACTTAGGATCGACAGCCCAACCGGACTTTGGGCTGTCATCGAGCGAACTTGCGATCGAGAGTCCGCCGTCGTTCTGCTGGAAAGTCACTTGGGGTTCAAGCAACTTGATCTCCGTCAGTTCCTTTGCGCCTTCAAGCGGCTGGATCGCCATCGTGATTCGACTGAGCCCGAAGTTACCGTTAACGGCACGCCCTGGTCCTCGCTTCGTCATTGAATCGTCGGAGAGTGCTTCGAGTCGCAAAGCGGTGATGCCTTGCAGGCTGGTTTCGGTCTCAAATGTGTAGTCATCAAAATCGGCATTCGTGCCGCTGGCGAGGTAAGAACCGTCGCTCTGCGCGACAAAGCTCGTTCCCGCATCGGAACGAAGACTCGAAGGTACAAGGGTTATCCAAGGCGCGACGCTCGACCCTGTCTCAACATCCTCTTCCGACCGTGCGCGGACCACTTCAAGGAAGTGTTCGAATCGAGCAGGCAATTCGTCCTTCTCGAACTTGTCCAATGCCTGTTGCAGTGGAGCGAGGTCAGTTTCCCATTTTGCTAACGCTTCGGCCGTGCCGGCTGGATCGAGATTGATCTCGACGTTGCTACGAATCGTCGTGCGAAACGCCGAAATCAGCTGGTAGTAATCGCGAGCGGGGATTGGATCGAACTTGTGATCATGGCATCGAGCACAGCCGATTGTGACACCCAGCATCGCGGTTCCAAGCGTCGAAACCATGTCATCGAGTTCATCGTATCGCGACGATTCGAACTCCTTTTCGGTCAGCTGTGTTGGAAAGACGCCAGCACCCAGAAATCCAGTCGCCATCATCGCTAATGGATCTTCCGGTGCGATCTCGTCACCGGCGATTTGCCAGCGAACGAATTGGTCGAAGGGCATGTCGGCGTTGAACGCTTTGATCACAAAGTCGCGATAGTGATAAGCGTGTGGCCGATCGTAGTCTTGTTCGAAGCCGTGACTCTCGGCGAACCGGGCGATGTCGAGCCAATGTCGGCCGACGCGTTCACCGTGATGCTTGCTGGCCAGCAATCGATCGATCAGATTTTCGTAGGCGCGCGGGTCTTCGTCTAGGAGAAACGCTTCGACTTCTTCAAGTGACGGCGGCAGTCCGATCAGATCGAAGTACGCCCGCCGCATGAGCGTGCGGCGAGCAGCAGGCGCGTTCGGAGTAACTCCTGCTTCGTTCAACTTTTCCAGAACAAAGCGATCGATGTCTGTTTGCGCCCAGGACTCTTCTTCGACCTCCGGTGGCTTGGGTTTCTGCAGTGGCTGAAAGGACCAGAAGTCGCGGGCCGATTCGTCGATCGTGCGAGTCGTCCAAGCGAGCGGATCGGCCTCGCCCGCCGCTCGAAGCGGTTTGTCGTAGGGAGCACCGAGATCAATCCACTTGGCGATCGCATCGATTTGCCGCTGGTCGAGCTTTGCGCCGTCAGCGGGCATGACCGGTTCGTCCTCGTGCGAGATCAGCCGCAACAGCAGGCTTGACGATGACTTTCGCGGCTCGATCACCTTGCCACTACTTCCGCCTTGGAGAAGCGCTTCGCGCGTTGCGAGACTGAATTCGCCTTCCACCTTCTTACCACCATGACATTTCAAACAACGCCCGGCGAACAGCGTCCGTATTTCGCGTTTGAACAGCTCTCGGCCTTCCGTCATTTGACGAGCATGCTCGGGATCGAGTGTGTCATCCGCTGCAGCTACGGCGGAGCCGGTGAGCGTCAGTCCACAGAGAGTCAACATACACGCTGCAAGATCGAGATATCGTCGAGTCATTTGTCAGTCCGGATGGATTCGAGCGTTTGATCACGTCTTTTGGGCCCTCGCCATTATAAGTAAGAAGAGCCCCGTGCCGAGCGCCGCGACAAGTGGCAATATGGCTTTGTTGATAAGTTGGCCAGTCGATCAGCAGCAACCGGAATTGTGCAAGGAAACGCTTTGACCAGTGCCGGTCGTGGGCGGTCCGACGTTGTACAAACCGTTACATTTGGGCTATTTGCGGCGAACCACAGGTTTCGATCCGTTGACAATTGTGACCTCACCCTTCATCGTATTAGGCTAGGAACGGATCGAAGTCGGAGATAGCTCATCTAATCCTCGGGATCCCGCGATACTACTACGTGTCGAGCGATGCCGCGATCCAGCGCAAGTTGGTTTCGCTGGCGGCGCTTCACGTGCGAAGTGCAAAGGCCAGCTCGCGGTGTAGGTGACTGTGAACGACGCAACTGCCAGCGCCCCAACCGGGACGTTAGGCAACCAAGGACAAGTGATGACCACCGTCTTGATCGTTGATGATTCTGCACTCGATCGCGAACTCGCGAAACGAATTCTCGCCGAGGATTCACAGCTGGCGATCGAAACCGTTGATGCCGGTCGCGCCGCGCTTGATCGATTGAGCGAGGGCGGTGTCGACCTAGTGCTAACTGACCTGATGATGCCAGATATCAATGGGCTCCAGTTGGTGACAACGATTCGCGTCGATCATCCTGATGTCCCCGTGATTATCATGACCGGGGGCGGCACCGAGGTTGTTGCGATGAACGCCTTGGCACAAGGCGCGGCGAGCTACGTTCCAAAACGAATGCTGAACGAGTGGCTGCTTAAGACGGCGCATGACGTGCTGTCTTTGAAACAAGCTCAACGGACGCACGGCATGTTGTTGGAATGTTTCAACGTCGTTCAGTTCGAGTTGGATTTGCATGATGACGTTACGTTGATCGATCCGCTGGTCGAGTACCTGCAGCAGATTGTTTCGGGAATGCAGCTGTTTGACGCGACCGAATCCTATCGTTTAGGCGTTGGCTTGAAAGAGGCGCTGCAGAACGCACTGTACCGCCAGCGGACGATTCACTTTGTCGTTCGGATCGATCATCATAAGGCTCGCTTTACGCTGCGGGCACAACCGGACGACGGATCGGTGTTCGATGCGGGCGCGGTCCCAGCAGGCGACGATCTCGACGCGTTGAAGACAACTGACGAGCGAGGCTTTATGCTAATGCGATCGCATTTGGACGATGTTCGCGTCAACGCTAACGGAACGGAAGTGGTACTCATAAAACGTTGTACAGACGACGGGGAATGACGAGTCGAGGCAAACTGTTACATAATTCATACCTTCATGCTTGAAGCAGTTCACGTTTTACAGATTGAAGACAGCCCAACCGTCATTCAGCTGACTCGTTCGATGTTGGCGGATGCTACGATCGTTAGCTTTGCGCATGAGTCCGTCGAGACCTTGTCCGCAGGAATCAAGCGGATTGCACAAGGCGGAGTCGACGTTGTCTTGCTTGATCTCACGTTGCCCGACAGTCAGGGAATCGACACTTTTAATATCCTCCATGCCGCAGCGGCCAAACTACCGGTCGTCATCTACACGAGCGTTGATGACGAAGAGTTGTCGTTACTCGCGCTGCATCAAGGAGCGGCAGACTATTTCGTAAAGAGTGAGGTCAACTCCAAATGGCTGACGCGATCGCTGACCTTTGCGTTGAGTCGCAGTCGCTATTCAGCGCCGGGAGACAACGCGGAAAAGGCTGACCCGGTAACGGCAAAACGGTCACTCACCATCGAGAAGTTGACTACGGCACCAGGTAGCTATACGGTGCGAATCAACGATAAGAAAATGGTCAGCCTCGTGACCATGGAGGCGATAAAAAATCGCTTGTTGAATCTAGTGCGACGAGCAGACTGCAACGATTTACAAATTGATTTCTCCAAAGTCGAATACGTGGCAAACGCCGCCATATCGATGCTGTTGACCGTCAACAAGCAAGCCAATGCGACTAGCAAGGATCTCGTCCTTAGCAACGTTTCACCCCAAGTCTACGAACAATTCTC
The DNA here is from genome assembly GCA_014381825.1 of Planctomycetota bacterium. GTDB lineage: Bacteria > Planctomycetota > Planctomycetia > Pirellulales > Pirellulaceae. The sequence goes on along the minus strand of JACNKX010000092.1, from coordinate 44,309 downwards.
CAGTCGCCGCTTCGACAAAATATTTCAGATCGAGCGTACCGATATCGGGGATTAAACTTGCGATTCAGCCGCGCCACGCTTTGATCACCTTGCAGGCCTGATCGACGGTCGCTTCAATTTCGTCGAATCGCAAGCGGACGGCCTCCAAGTGCTTGTCTTTGGCGAGATGTTCGAGATCGGCGGCGACCACCGACAGGCGACCTGCGCAAAGAATTCGAGCCGCTCCTTTCAAAGTGTGAGCCGCCCGTTGGGTTGCTTCCGCATTTTCATCCGCCAAGCCCTGATGCAAATCCTTTACAAGTTTTGGGCATTCCATGAGGAATATCTTGGCGAGGTCTTGCAGCACTTCCAAGCCGCCGGGAACGCGGTCCAACGCGGTATCAAAATCGACGATCCCACTCGGATCGATCGTTGGCTCTACTGACGTGGCCGAATCCGACGCGGTCAGTCGATCGACGTGCTTTGCCATGGTCGCAAACATCGCATCTGGTGCGATTGGCTTCGACACATAATCATCCATGCCAACATCAAGGCATCGTTCTCTGTCACCCTTCATCGCCGCCGCTGTCATTGCAATAATTGGCGTCCGTTTCCCAGATGCCGACTCTCGCTCACGGATGACGGCTGTTGCTTCCAAGCCGTCCATAATCGGCATTTGAACGTCCATCAAAATGACGTCGAATGGCTGATCTTCCCAACAGCGGATCGCAACCGCACCGTTCTCCGCAACCGTCACATGATGTCCCGCTCGCTCCAAGAATCCCACTGCCACGCGTTGATTGACGAGGCCGTCTTCGGCAAGCAGAACACGCAACGCGGGACCGCTCGGTTCGATGGCCGTGATCGGCTCCTCGATGATCGATTCTCCTCCACGTTCATCCAGCGCCTCGAGGATTGCGTCGAGGAGTTCCGACTTGATCACGGGCTTAGTCATGTAACGCGAAATGCCGATCTCGCGACAACGCCGCGCATCGCCTGGTCGGGCGGCCGATGAGATCATCACTATCGTTGGATGGGCCAGCGCGATATTGCCGGTGATCAATTGGGCGAGCGAGAAGCCATCCATTCCAGGCATCATGCAATCTAGCAAGACGAGTCGATAGGGCTCGCTTTCATTCGCCGCGCGTTGCATCTCGGTCAGGGCCTCGACACCGCTTTCGGTGACCTTCGGCGCAAGGCTCCAACTCTTTAGCATCTCTTCCAAAATGCGACGATTCGTTTGGTTGTCGTCAACGACCAACACAGGCAAGCCGGCCAGCGACGATCGCTCGAACGAACTCGGGGCCGGCTGATCGTCAGCGATCTCGAACTCAGACGTAAAGTGAAAAGTCGTTCCCTTTCCGACGGCACTCTCAATCCAGATCTCGCCCTTCATCATCCGAACCAACTGGGACGAGATTGCTAACCCGAGTCCCGTGCCCCCAAACCGCCGAGTCGTCGAAGCATCAGCCTGGGTGAATGCCTCGAACACGGATTGCTGCTTGTCCGGAGGAATGCCGACGCCTGTATCTTTGACCGCGAAGTGCAGCCGAATGTTACCGTTCGATCGACTCGCTTCGGTCACTTCAACGACGACTTCGCCTTTCTCGGTGAACTTGATCGCATTGCCAACGAGGTTCACGATCATCTGTCGTACTCGTCCGGGATCGCCGATGATGCGCTCTGGCAACTCTGGAGCGATCCGACATGCCAACTCCAGTCCTTTCTCTGCCCCTCGAACAGCGAGCGTTTGCGTTGTCTTGCCAACACAATCCGATAGGTTGAACGGCAGCGTTTCGAGTTCGAGTTTGCCGGCTTCGATTTTCGAGAAGTCGAGTATGTCATTTAGCAATCGCAGTAGCGAGTCGGCTGACTGTCGAATCATTCCCAGGTAGTCGGTTTGCTCGCGTGTGAGCGATGTATCAACCAGCAGTTCCGCCATGCCGATGATGCCGTTCATCGGCGTGCGAATCTCGTGGCTCATGTTCGCAACAAACTCGCTCTTCGCGCGATTCGCAGCATCCGCGGCGTCGCGTGCTTCACGCAGCTCGTCCTGCGCTCGCTTCAAATCAGTAATATCTCGCGAGATGCCAAACGTCCCGACAGTTTCCTGACTGCTATTTTGCAGCGGCATCTTCGTCGAAGAGCACCATGTGTCTTCGCGGTCGGGCCATGTTTCTTTCTCGACTGATGCGACGAGCGGCCGTCCCGATTCCATGATCGCGAGTTCGTCGGCCCGGGCTTGTTGCGCGTGTTCCTCGGTGAAGATGTCGGCGTCGGTCTTTCCGATCGCTTCGGACGGATCCTTCAAGCCAAACTTCTCGGCCATGCTTTGGCTGATCCGCAAGAATCGACTTTCGCGATCTTTGAAATAGATCGCGTCGGGAATCGTTTCCAACAAAGTTTGAAGTAGATATCGCTCCTTGTCTAATGCTTCCTCCGCTTGCCGCTTCTCCGTAATGTCCCAGAACAGTAACTGGATTCCAGTAATCCTTCCGTCCGCGTCGCGCAACGGGCACTTGATTCGCTCGATCCAAAGCTTCTTTCCGCCCTCGGTGCGATACTCTTCTTTGCCGAGCAGGATCGCACCCGTACGCATGACCTCCCGGTCGTCTCGTGAGTACTTCTCGGCCAGTTCATGCGGAAGCAGATCCTTATCAGTCTTGCCGACCACTTCTTCTAGCGTCTTCTCATGCAACTCCAGATAGCTACGATTCGCGAGGGTTCGTTTTCCATCACGGTCTTTAATCAACATGCACAGTGGCAGACTATCAATCAACGCATGATAACTGGCCTCGGCTTCGCGTAGCGCCCGTTCGGAATCCGTCGCTCCGTCGGCTTGCATCACGATCGCCAACGTTTCGGTTCCAGTGCCGGCACTCGTGACATGCTGGACATGTTGGCGAACCGTGACGCTCGTACCATCGGGCCGAACAATCCGGACGGTTACTTCGCTCGGCAATTCGGTCGCGAGACTCGCGATGAACGAGTCATGATCGTCCAGATGAACGACATCGGACCACCACGTGGGCGTTTTCTCGAGGCTTTGAAAGGACCGACCGAATAACTGCTCGCCTGTCTGGTTCAAATACGACAATCGCCCCTCGGCGTTTGCTCGCCAAACCGCGTCGCGCGACTGATCCAGCAGCGACGTCGGAACTGACAACACGTCTAAATGCGAGTTGTTTTGTGCCATGCGAGAAGAAGGGGATCTGAACCGGAAGAGGCGGCCAAGTTAGCTTGTTTTGCGGTCAGATCACAATTCGCTGACCGCTGCTACAGTCTACCGCGCTCGCGGAAAGAATTCCTCAAGCCGTAAACACTTCTTGCCAGCCTAAATGCCACAACCTGCAAACTTTGCGGTCGAACATTACCGTCGCGCCAATCGCAAGACTCAGGCAGGGCTCATCCTGGAACGCAAACGTGAGAACCAGCGCGAGACCTCACTGCGGGCTTGGGCTGTTTGTTGGAGCAACCGGACGATCAAGCGACCAAAAAATCGCGTTCGTGAGCAAGCGATTGAACGCGGCATTCTTGAAGTCGCTCACATGCCCCAACGATGTATAGAAAACGCGGCTATCGCCATATTGATGCGTCCAAGCAACCGGTTCCGAGGGATAGTCCGGAATACTGCCGATAATCAGGGGCGTCGCGGTCTTTGCCAATGGGCTCACTTGATACAGCGAACCACCACCAATAAACGAGTCGACGGAAACTCCAGCAAGTATCGAATGGCCGTTGGCTCCATCGGCTTCGGTTAAGACGCTCGTGATTCCGTTTGCGCGATGGCTGTGATAGTTTCCACCAAGTACATCCGCATCGAACTCTTGCCATTCCGCATGGCCGTCTGGGTGGACACCTTTTGTATGGAAGGCATGACTTGCGGTGCGAATGCCGACCACTGGCTTGCCAGCCGCAACGAATTCACGGACCAAGTCGAGTTGCTCCTTCGGGAGAGAACGCCGTCGGACGCTGACGAATAGAAGGTCGCCCGTCTTCAAAGCCTTTAGGCCTGCGAAATTATTCTTGTCCGCTTCGTCAGCGTGAATGAAAGTGCAGCGAACTCCGCGTGGCTCTAATTGCTTCTTTGCAAATTCAGGCAACGTCACCTTTGTTTCATACTCGCGTTCGCCAATCACGAACACCACGTGTGGCTGCTTCGCTTCAGCGAATGCGAAAGCCGACTTTCCCGTAAATGCCGTCGACGTGATCGTGGGGCACCAGAATTTTTCGATGTGGTCGGTGATCAAGTCTGTGCCCTTTACGTGTGGCACGAAGGGTTTCATTCTCGAGTTGTACATCGTGTCGGTCATGTCGCGCATCAACACGACGTTCTGGCCCTGATTCACCATCTGGCGAATGGAAAACGGGCGTCCCAAGACGCACATGTTCGTATGCACGCCCATGACGATGACGTTGTCGATTCCGCGGTGCTTCATCAAGAAGTAGGCTTCGGCGCTATCAGTGATCGCGTCGCCTTCCTGAATATCAATCGCAGCGATCTGCCGAGTCCATGCTTGATAGTTCTTGCACTGTGGCCAGCAATCGCAACCGCCATCCGAATCATCAATTGGGAGAGCCGACTCTTGCTTCGTATCGAGATGGCACCATCCTTGAAGTGGGATCTTCGTCTCGACCACCGGAGCTTGCTGTGCGAGCTTCCGCATCGGAGTGTCTTTGTAGAAATCCAAGCAACTGCTTGGGCAATGGATGATCAAGACTCCCTTGTCGCGAGCTGCGGAGATCACTTCGTTCATCCGAGGTGCCATCTCAGCAACGCGACGTGTCGCTCCCTGACACCAATGCTTGTCCCACATGTCGCAGACAACGATCGCTGTCTCTTTAGCGGCCCAGTTCAACGTCTCGTTACACGGGCGAAATGCTTGATCGTCGTCGGCGACTTGGCATCGCGCTGGCAGCTTCAATACGGTGTCATCAGCAACAATCGATTGTGCGAACGTTGAAGCAAGAGTGAGAAAGAGTAACGAAACAATAGCTCGCAACCGCAGGGAAGCGTTTCGAGAGTGCATGATACATCACCCAAAAAGTAGAGATTGATACGTTTCAGACTGGTTGAGTTTAGCGACCGGATTCGCAAATTGCTAATCTTTGCGAGGTGCGGTGCAAAGAACGCGACAGTTCGCGATCCCGTTCACTGACGTACCAAACGATTCTGTCGAGTGTAGACGATTAAGATTAGGCCGCCGCAAAACGCAACAACGTAGCTCGCGGTGTGAGCCCAAAGGTCGGCGATAAACAGAGAGTGTTTCGACGGTGGAATTTGCGAGCGGAGGGGCTCGACCAAGTTGACCACCTCGTTTGCTGATAATGTATACCCCAGAACGCCACTCGCCAGCGCAGCAACCGCCGCGACGAACATCAAGAGTCCCAACGGACGATAAAGCTCATTTACGTGTACCTTCGGTCGCTGCCCCGCGCGCGAGACGAACGCGAGTAGGATTCCGAGAATCAATCCGACCCACCAAGTGGCGGCGACGCCCCATCCGAAAGCGAGAAGTGTGGGCGATTTTGTCTCGAATGTGAATAAAGGTGGGTGCCCAATTGTAAAATACTCTACGCAAACCCGCGCAGTGACCTGATCGTGAAGAACGCCATACGTGACTGCGGCGAGTATGGCCAGAGTTATAATGGCTATCGATTGCATCGACGACGTCTTGTGGTTCGCAGTTGATAAGCTTCCGCGAGAACGCGGGTATGCGTTGACTATAGCCTCTGCCTTCTTAGAATGAAGGGATGTGATCGTGAACTTCGGTCGCACGGCATTCGATACGAATCGCAATCCGTTTCGCCAAATTGGGCTCCTGCCGTTTATCGCCCCGCGTCTCGCCTGGACTGACATGTCACAACGTTGGCTAACCGCACTGCCCGTCTATAACGAAGTTCAACACGTCGATCGTGTGCTGACGGAAGTTCGACGACATAGCAACGAGATTCTTGTCGTTGATGATGGGTCCACGGATGGAACTGCCGAGCTACTTGCCCGTCAACGGGACATCCAAGTCGTGACTCACGTGGTCAATCGTGGTTACGGTGCGGCACTGCATAGCGCCTTCGAATATGCGATGCAGCACGATTATGAGATCGTCGTTACGATCGACTGCGATGGCCAGCACGAACCGCAACGAATTCCGCGATTCGCGGCTGCTTGCCAAGACGTCGACATTGTGTCGGGCAGCCGGTACTTGGAACAATTCGAGGGCGATAGCGAACCACCGGCGCAACGACGGAGAATCAACGAACAGGTAACGGCCGAATTGAATCGTCGCTTAGGTCTGTGTTTGACGGACGCGTTTTGTGGCTTCAAAGCTTATCGCGTTGATGCGATGCGTTCGTTGCAGCTAACTGAAAATGGTTACGCGATGCCACTTGAGCTGTGGGCTCAGGCCGCACACGCCGACTTGCGGATCGTCGAACTTCCGGTGCCGCTGGTTTACTTGGAAGAGAAGCGTTCGTTTGGTGGAGTACTCGATGATGGCGCGACGCGATTGGAGTATTACCATCTTGTACTCGATCGAAGCATTGCCGCGGTCGGCGGCGACAGCGAGCGACTTGCGTTATCGAACTGTACGGACAGCGTCTGATGAGTCGCGTGAATAGCGCGATGCAGTATCGTCGCTTGCGTAGCCCGAAGGATCACGGCGGGCGGCTGATTGATCCGCCGCTGTCAGATGTACAGTCGCAGCTCTCGGCCAATCTCGATCCAGCCAGGCGAGGCGACTGCGACTTGCAAGGACGATCGCTCGCCTCGCTGTCCGGCACCGCACGATCACTTCTGCTGGATGCAGCCATCGAATACACAAGCGTATATCGCGACGTACCGGGTTCGCTGAGTTTGGCAGGTACTCCGATCGTGATGACAGGGCACCAGCCGGATCTTTACCACGCTGGTGTTTGGTATAAGAACTTCGTTCTCGACCAGATCGCCCGCAAGCGGCAAGCGGTTGGCATCAACCTGTTGATCGACAACGACACGATTGGAAAGGCGACAATTCGTGTCCCGAGCGGAACCGTCGACAGCCCGCTCGTCGAACAAGTCGCCTTCGATCAAGCACGGAATGAGATACCGTTCGAGGAACGTCGTCTCATGGACCCCGAACTGTTGAATTCATTTGCTGAGCGAGTCCGCTCGAAATTATTTCGTTCAATCAACAGTCCGCTCGTCGAACAACTATGGCCGAACGTAGTGACTGCCTCGATTTCAAGCCAAAATCTAGGGAGTTGTCTCTCGCAAGCCCGCCACCAATTGGAAGCCTCTTGGGGTCTGAAGACGTTAGAGCTTCCCTTGAGCCAAGTTTGCGATGCGGATCCCTTTCGGTGGTTCGCAGCGACACTTTTGACTCGTTTGCAACAGTTTCAGCAGATTCATAACGAGTTGTTGCTTGAATATCGAAGAGCGAATCGAGTTCGTAGTCAAACTCATCCTGTCCCCCCGTTGGCAGCGGACGGCGAATGGCTCGAAGCACCGTTCTGGCTGTGGTCCGCGACCGATCCTCGGCGCCGGCGTTTGTTTGTCCGTCAAGTCCGAGACGGCATTGAGATCACAGATCGACAGGCCCAACGACATCTTCTATCGCTAACGTCAGATGGCTCATGCGAGGTAGGTGTCGAGCAACTGCGGCAACTAAGTGACCAGGGAATTAAGCTACGTTCACGTGCATTGCTGACGACGATGTTTGCTCGATTATTCCTATGTGATCTCTTCATTCATGGGATTGGTGGGGCAAAGTACGATCAACTGACCGACGCAATCATTCAACGTTTCTTTGGGTTCACCGCTCCAAAGTTCGTCACGGTTACGGCGACTGCCAAGTTGCCGATCGAACATCCCGTGGTCGCTGACACGGAGATCCTCGCAACTCAGTTAAAGCTCCGAGAGCTGCGATTTAATCCACAGCGCTATCTCGTTTCGCTGCCCGAAGCTGCTTCATTAGTCACGGCCAAACAGAAACTAATTACGACCGAAGTTCAATTCGATAGTCGACAAAATCGCCACTTGCAAATCGCCCAGCTTAACGACGCGATGCAGCCAATGGTTGAGCAGCAGAGGATGAAGCTGCTCCACGAGCGTGCGAATTTGATCGAACAAGCACGGATCGGCACGCTGTTGGGATCGCGTGAATACTCCTTTTGCTTATTTCCCGAAGCAACTTTGCGACCTTTACTACTAGACATTTGAAGAAACAATTATAAGTTAGACGGACAACTTAAGCCCTGATGGATCGACCGACTTCGCAGAAGGGATGCTGAGTCATGAATTCGAGCGCTGCTACACGTAGTAAATCTGACCGCGATACAACTCTCCGACCTGCGGCAGAGACTCATTCACGACAGTCTCATCGGCTGCCGTCGGACTCTCTCCCCAGCGTAGCTCCGGTATCACATCGCTTCGGCACGGATCAAGCGTTCCGCATCGCAGCGGCCCGAGCCGGCGATCATCACGATATCCACACGCTGCTCACCAGCGTTTTGCACCAACCCAGTTCCGCCGAGTTTCATCATCAGCTCGACGATCCCTTCTACGAGCCGAGCGATCGGCTGCTGGTCAAACGCAATCAACAAATCGTCGCCCACGTGCGAATCGCGAATCGTGAAATGCATTTTGGCAGGACGCTGCTGCCAGTCTCGACGCTCAGCGATCTCGTCGTCTCGCCCGAGTACCGCAGCGAAGGGTGTGCCACGGAATTGGTGACGGCGGCGGAGCAATCGATAGTTGCTAGTGGTTCGCGAATGGCGTTTCTTCGAACGCGAGAGCCTGAGTTTTTCGCTCGCCTTGGCTGGACAATTGGCGTTCGACACAGCTACTCGACGGCCGGCGCTCGCGATATTTTGTCCAGACTTCAGCAGTGCGACGCACCGGTACATAACCCCCTCGTACCCGACACCGTCCCGCTGAGCATTCGCATTTGGCGGCACGTCGAATTAGCGGCACTGACACGACTTTATTCGCAGCGCACTCAAGGCGCTTTCGGCTCACTTTCCAGAACGGATGCGTATTGGCAATGGCTGATCAGCCGACGCGCTTACGACAGCATCTACGTCGCGATCGAAGGCCCTGACAAGTTAGAACTGAACGATGCGCTATCGCCCATCGTCGGATACGCGGTGATGCGAGAGGATCGCATTGTCGAACTTGTCGCAGCACCAGGGCACGAAGATGCCGGAGCACGACTTCTTTCGAGAGCATGTGGCGACGCGATCGAGCGCGATCTGCACCACGTGCGACTCGATGCGGCGGCCGATGAACCATTGCATCAAGTTTTGGCACAGGCCGGCGGTCGAACCTGCCAGGGCGAATCTGACAATGGCGAAGTCACGATGGTCAAATTGTTCGACCCACTACCAATGCTTGTTGATTCGTTAGAGCTTTTGCACGAACGAGCCGCCGCTGCCGATCTCGATTTTCCGTGTGAGCTTGGCCTGATGATCGAAGGCCAGCGATATGCCATCTCCATCCGCCAACGTACGGTGAAATTGCTACAAGAGAAGCTTGGGCGCAGCTATCTTGAATGTGATTTCAACGATCTCACGCAACTGCTGCTCGGTCACCTCAACGTCGCCGAAGCTGTCGATGCCGGAAGAATTAGCGCCTCGACGCGCGTCGCAACAGAAACAGCGAGCATTCTATTTCCGCAACTGCCTTTCTGGCGACCAACCTTCGACGACTTGCAAGCCTAAGTCGCCTGCATCCTCGCGGCCGCCAGCGTGTTCCAGAGAAGCATCGCGATAGTTAACGGCCCGACGCCGCCTGGAACTGGTGTGATCGCGCCGGCAACTTCCAGCGCTGCGTCAAAATCGACGTCACCGACTAATCCATCGTCCGTGCGATTGATGCCAACATCGATGACAGTCGCTCCCGGTTTGATCATGTCGGCCGTGATAAACTTGGCTTGCCCGATCGCGGCAATCAGGATGTCGGCTTGGCGCGTGATTTCCGGCAAGTTCGCAGTGCGGCTGTGACAGACGGTGACTGTCGCGTTGGCCGCTGATGGGCCTAGATTCGAGCCGCGTTGCAGAAGCATGTTTGCGAGCGGTTTGCCGACGATTTCGCTACGCCCAACGACAACAGCATGTTTGCCGCTGATCTCGATTCCGCAACGATGAAGAATCTGCACGACTCCGTGCGGCGTGCAGGGCAGGAATCGGGGGCGACCTTGAACAACGAGACCGACGTTTTCTGCGTGGAACGAATCGACATCTTTAAGCGGATGGACGGCATCGAGAATCTTCGTTTCGGTGATATGCGACGGCAGCGGGAGCTGGACGAGGATCCCGTGTACTGCAGGATCGCCATTCAGCTGCTCGATCAGCGCGAGCAAATCCGTTTCACTTGTGTCTGCTGAAAGACGGTGCAATTGGCTCGTGATCCCAGCGACCTCGCAAGCCCGCTCCTTGTTCCTGACATAGACCTGACTTGCCGGGTCGTCCCCCACCAAGACGGCTGCCAAACAGGGCGTAACACCGCTTTTTTCGACAAACTCGGCGACATCAATCTTGATTTCGTCTCGGATCTGCTTGGCAATCCCTTTTCCATCAAGTAGCTGTGCAGCCACAAGTTCCATCCTTTCGGGAAGTAGCGGTTCATGTTTGATCGGGCGAGCATTCTAGACCACTTCCGCTATATTGTGGAGTTGGCCGTTGCCGATCAGGGAAGTTATACTGACTTGACTATCCAGGTAAGCTGCGTTCCTCGTTCGTAAAGCACAGCAGTATCGCGGTTTGCGTCGATACGTTCCACATAGATTGCAACCCAAAAGGACAGTTCGCATGGCGAACGATCGATATCAAGAACTACTCCGGCAAATGCCTTCGATCGCGAATGCCGTCAATGGGTTCGATTCCGAGTCGATCCAGCAAATGGCCTACAAGGAGCTGCTGGCGGCCCTAAGCTCGAGCGGAGACCCTGCAAAAGAACAAGTAATCGTCGATGCGCCCGCATCGGACAAGGCCGAGCCGTCGGCGAAGCCGGGCCTGAGTACCGCCGACATCCTCGCGATGGCACGCGGCGAAGCATCAAAGCCCGACGCAAACGGGAAAGCGGCGAAATCCGACGCCCAAGTAAAGGTAGATGCTCCCGCAAAGGGCGACGTTCCATTGGGCGATCCGAAAAAGCCCAGTGAGGTCGAGAAGTTCAAAGATGCGAGTCAGCACCTTCGCGGTGAAATTCCAGAAGAACTGGTCGATGGCAACGATCACTTTGGAAAAAGTAGCGTCCAGCTGCTGAAGCATCACGGAACGTACCAACAAGATAATCGCGACGCGCGTGCGAGAGGCGGAGGAGCTAAATCGAAACGTGATTACATGTTCATGGTCCGCTCGAAGATTCCCGGTGGGAAACTGACGAGTCCCCAACTGCTGGCTCAGCTCGATTTGGCCGATGAGGTTGGAAACTCGACGCTACGTATCACCAGTCGACAAGCATTGCAACTTCATGGCGTCATCAAGAGCAACTTGAAGCAAACTATCGAGCAGATCAATGCAAGTCAGCTTACGACCCTAGGCGCGTGTGGTGACATAAATCGAAATGTCATGTGCTGCCCGGCTCCGCATCGCAACGATGCCGTCCATGACGAAATGCAAGCGATGGCGGACCAACTTGCCGCGCATTTTGCGCCCCGGACGTCGGCTTATCACGAGCTTTGGCTTCGCGATCTGAAGACGGGCGAAGACGAACTGGTTGGCGGCGGAAAGAACGGCCACGAGATTGAACCGATTTACGGTCGACAGTACCTACCGCGTAAATTCAAGATGTCAGTTGGCTTGCCGGATGACAATTGTGTCGACATGTACACGCATGACTTGTCGCTGATGGCGATCTGCAAAGACGGCAACATCACTGGCTACAACATGCTCGTTGGCGGCGGCCAAGGTGTGACGCCCAGTGCCGCAAAGACCTTTCCCGCGTTGGGACAGAAGCTCGCCTTCGTAACGCCGAGTGAAGCGGTTGATCTTGCAACAGCCGTTGTGAAAGTTCAACGCGACTTTGGCAATCGCAGCGATCGTAAGGTCGCGCGGCTTAAGTACTTGATTCACAACTGGGGCTTGGAACGATTCAAGGCGAAGGTGGAAGAGTACTACGGGAACAAACTTCGCGAGCCCGATCCAATCGACGTTTCTGGCTTCGATGATCACATGGGCTGGTACAAGCAGGGCGATGGCAAGTGGTTCTATGGATTGAACGTCGAGAACGGGCGCATCAAGGATGACGACTCGTTTCAACTGAAGTCCGCGCTCCGCGAGATCTGCGGTCGACTCAAGCCCGGTATTCGATTGACGTCGCACCAGGACATTCTCTTCACAGACATTGCTGGTCGCAGCAAATCGACTCTGGAGAGCATCCTTCGCGACCACAACATCGCCTTGTCGGAGGATGTTTCGACGGTCAGGAAATGGTCGATGGCTTGCGTGGCGTGGCCGACGTGTGGCCTTTCGATCACGGAGGCCGAACGCGCTCTGCCCAGCGTCATGGATCAGATGGAAGTCGAACTCGCCAAGCTCGGGCTCGCGAGCGAAGAGTTTACAGTCCGCATGACGGGCTGCCCGAATGGTTGCGCCCGACCTTACAACTCGGACATTGGTTTGGTAGGTAAAGCAGCAGGCAAGTACACCGTTTCCGTCGGCGGTCGGTTACTCGGTAATCGCTTGAACTTCATCTACAAAGATTTGGTGCCCGAAGCCGAGGTTGTGCCGACGCTCACGCCGCTGTTCGTGTACTTCAAGCAAGAACGCACCAAGGGCGAATCATTTGGCGACTTCTGTGATCGCAAGGGAAAAGAAGATCTGCTGGCGTGGTCAGAGAGCTACCAGACGACGGCGTAACGGATGCGCTACTCAGCTGAATCGACGTCCTTCTTCAACTTGTCCTTGAAGACCTTGCGCACCTTGTCGACTTTAGGCTTCACGACGAATGCACAATAACCCTGATACGGGTTCAAGGCGTAATAGTCTTGATGGTAATTCTCGGCCTTGTAGAAGATCGTCGCAGCGGTAATCTCGGTGACGATCGGAGCACGAAACTCCCCGGACTCATCGAGAGCTTTCATGTAGTGCTGAGCAAGTTCCTTTTGCTGATCGTTGTGGTAATAAATCGCCGACCGGTACTGGGGCCCTTGGTCTGCGCCTTGCTGATTGAGCGTCGTTGGATCATGCGTCTGCCAAAAGACTTCGAGCAACTCGTCGAAGCTAATCTTTGCGGGCTCAAAAGTAATGCGACATACTTCTGCATGTCCCGTCGTCTTATCGCAGACTTGCTCATAAGTCGGATTCACCACATGACCGCCTGTATATCCAGACTCGACCGAGACGACTCCTTCGAGTTCCTTGAAGACTGCTTCAACGCACCAGAAGCAACCGGCGCCGAAAGTCGCGATCTCTTGTTTTGCTTCTGAAGTCTCGGAGTTGCTTTCAACGGTCGCGGAGACGGGCTGTAAGGTTTCGTCGGAAGGAATCTCTGCCATCGGCTCGGCCTCTACGGTTGAAGCTGGATTCGACACGCTACAGCCGACCGCGATGAAGCAACCGACGAAGAGCGTGGTCAGGTAAAGATACGTTTTCAACATGAGTACAACTCCTTAGCGTCAATATTCCGCCAACACAGAGATCACCGCTTGTTGCAGATCGCCGCCGGTAACGTGAACGTTCCCATCGTGATCAACGAACACATCGACTTCGCTTCGAATACCGAACTCCGGAAGATAGATGCCTGGCTCGATCGAGAAACACGTACCAGGCAACACAAGTCGCTCGTCGCGCATTTCGAGGTTATCCATGTTGGCACCGTTGCCGTGCGTCTCTTGCCCGATGCTGTGGCCCGTCCGATGAAAGAACGCGTCACCATACCCGGCCGTGTCGATCACATCACGAGTCGCTTTGTCGACTTGCCAGCCTTGTAACGATTCGCCCTTGGCAAAGGCGTCTTTGACAATCGCGATTCCGGCATCGCGGGCATCAGCGACGATCTTGAACACTTCCTCGTACTGCCGCGGCACGGATTCGCCGATGTAACCAACTCGAGTCAGATCGCTGTAGACTCCTCGCGGCTGGTCCATCTTGGCCCAGAGATCGATCAGCACGAAATCGCCGTTTTGCATTTCGGTATCGTTGTTGGCATCAGGCTCGAAGTGAGGATCGCCGCTGTGAGGTCCAACTCCGACGATCGGCGGATGATAAGTCGTCATCCCGCGTTCGGCAAAGTGCTGCATGATTTCTTCCTGCACCATGCATTCTGTGACCCGTTCGCCAGATCGAATCCGGTCAGCGATCAATGACCACGCACGGGTAAACGCCGCGTTCGTATGCTCCGATGCCTCGAGATGCATCTGCCACTGCTCGTCATCCCAGACAGCCTCGAACTGCTGAATCAAATCGCCAGACGAGACAATATCGCAGCCGAATCGACGGACTAACTCAATGGTCCCTGCGTCCACGCGAGACACGTATGGATTGGCATTGTTCGGCGAGTACTCCATCGCCACACGGCCCATCTCAGAAACGAGCCGCTCGACTCCGGCTTCCAGCTCTTGCCACTTGAGATAGACGTTTACGGAACCCGGCAAACCGTCTAATGCTCCCGATTCAATACGATGGACAAGCTTCATGGGCGCGCCCTCCGCCGGGATGCAGTAAAACCAGCGCCGCGAACCGACATTGTCGTCACTCATCCCGAGAACGCGGCGAGCTAACGGATTCATGCCGCGAAAGTCATACAGCAACCAACCATCAAGTTTGAAGGTTTGCAAGGACTCTTGAATTGCATTGACGTTCAACATGGCTGTTCGTACTTGCGCTTTTGTCGTTTAACCCGGTCGCATTGCGACGGTCGATTCGCACTCAGCGGTCGCGATGCGACCGGGTTAAACGATCATATCACACAGTCGCTGTATTCCTTCGGAACGTGAGATAGAACTTCGTGTCCGTCCTTGGTCACTAGGATATCGTCTTCGATTCGCACACCGAACGCTCCAGGTAAATAGATCCCAGGCTCGACCGTAACTACCATTCCTGGTTCGAGCGGACGCTTCTGGTGAATGGCGAGTCGCGGTTGCTCATGAATTTGAAGTCCAAAGCCGTGACCCAGCGAGTGTCCGAACTGTTTTCCAAAGCCGGCGTCGGTGATAACCTTCCGCGCCGCGGCATCGACATTCTCCATGATCGCGCCAGGACGGATCGCCGCGATGGCCTTCTTCTGCGCCTTAAGAACCACGTTGTAGACTCGCTCCAGTTTTGCCGGTGCTTTGCCAGTTACGATGATACGCGTCAAGTCGCTTAGATAGAGCCTCGCTTTGGCACCCCAGTCCACAAGCACCATGAAACTCTCTTCGATCTTCACGCCGCCAGGGCGATAGTGGGGCAGCGCGCCGTTTGGCCCAACGCCAACGATCGGCCAGAAAGCAGTGCATTCGCCGCCGAACAGCCGGACTTGTCGTTCGATTTCATCGGCAACTTGTTTCTCGGATTGCTCTGGCCGCAATCCGGCTTTAACAACAGCAAATGCTCGCGCCGCAATCTCGATCGCCTCACGGATCTCCGCGATCTCCTCCCTATCTTTGATCTCACGCAATTGCTCTACCAAGCCGTCAGTGGCGGCCAACTCGACTTTGGGGAGCTTCTCCGTTAGCTTCTGAGAAAAGTCCAATGTCACGGAACTTGCTTCGATGGCAAGTGATCCAAGCTTCGCCTTGCGGACGACTTTTGCAACGCCGTCCAGTATCGTCGACTCAGGGCCACGAATTTCCAAGTCGATGCTCGGGCACTCCGTTTCGAGCTGCGTCGTGTAACGCCGATCGCTCAAGATGATCTGACCATCGCGCGTCAGAAGCAGATAGCTAGAATCGCCCGTGAAACCCGTCAAATACGTGACGTTGTCGTAGCTGGTAACGAGTATGGCGTCGGCTTCCGTGTCACGGACTAGTCGGCGCAATTTATCGCGTCGCTGCTTGTAGTTGGGCATAAAGTGCGTTTCTTTGCAGGCAGTATTTGAACGCGAAGGCAGGATTAGTAGTCAGTCGGCTTGAGCAAGCTGAGGTCGGTTCTGGTGGTCGACGAGGATCAGGCGGGGTTCGTGATTCTCGATCTCGATCTCGTCGTACTCGGCATAGCTGGCAATGATGACCAAGTCGCCCGGGTTAACGAGGTGCGCCGCCGCACCATTGATGCAGATCTCACCCCCGCCAGGTTCGCCAAGAATCGCATAAGTCGAGATCCGAGATCCGTTGGTAATATCGTAGATTTCGACCCGTTCGTACACGACGATATCTGCGGCCTCAAGCAGTTCTGGGTCGATCGTCACGCTTCCCTCGTATTCAAGGTCTGCGTCAGTCACCGTGGCGCGGTGGATCTTGGATTTCAAAAGCGTCCGTTTCATCGGGCAATCACTGGGCAGGAGACGAATTCAGGTCATCTCCATAATCGGCAATTTGCCGCATTTGGACAAGGTGTCATTGTCGTTGTTCGCTCCGCGAACGCACGTTTGTTCGCGGAGTGAACAACGACTATTCTTGCTATTTCACGAATAGCAGCATCACCCTCCGATGTTCGCGACAACAACTGCCATTCCGATAATGGCGAAACAGACGGCGAAACACACGACGACTCCGATTATGTCGGCTTTCGTTGGACGTTGAATTTCGAGACTGCTGCCCGGAAAGAGCTTCCGCTCCTCCATTGACTCGATGTTTGCAAAGGCCTCTTCCAAGTTCATTCGATCTTGCTCGTGGTCTGGGACAACGGGCGTCTTCATCTTCGAGTAGTAGCGGTCGAGCCCCTCTTTGCTGTTCCGAGGCGTGATCAAGCTGATCAGGATCATGACCAAAAACGGTGTAATAATCTTTGGTGGCAGTGACAGAGTATCGAGTGTCGCATCGGTCATTGAGGTCATGTCAATTCCCGCAGACCGATACAGCAAGTAATCCAACTGGAAGTTACCGAAACCGCGGAGCGTGACGTTGTCCTCGTATGCGAGGACTTGTTGCTTGGTGTTCTCGTCAAGATCGGTCGGCTCTCCCACTTTTTGAGGCTGCACGTCGGCGAGTACGTTGCCGTCCGCGTCAACTGGTTTGATACCGCCAGGCCAAAAGACACTCTTGCCGCCGCTGGTCTTCGTCTCGGGAAATGCATCGCCGGTTGTTAGCGCTTCGGGTCTTGAGCCCAGCTTTCCAACAGCCATACGCGCGGCGCTCAATCTGGCAGTTGCTTGGTGCAACGCATTGATGATTTCGCCCGACGCTTCGTTCTCGGCGGTCGATTCGCGCAACTGGGCCACCGCGGCTCGATAGTCTTGTTCGGCGGATTCTAGTTCCGGCCCCGCGAGCGCGCTGGCTTTCGCCCACTCGGCTATTTGAGTCTCTCGACGAAGTACATCAGTTGGGGCCGCTGCTCGCATTGTCGTTGTCTGAACGATCTGATTCGCAATTAGGTAATCCTTGTTATCTCGCAACTCTGGCATCAGTTTTGGTGCCATGAACGGAATTCCAAAGAATACAAACACGTTAAACGCAACCGTCGCCCACGCCGCACCGGTTGTCGCACGGCGCCAGTACATGCCGACCCAGAACGGCGCGGCGAACAGAACGTTAAACACCCAAGTTAGTTGCAATTGAGTAAAGACATCCATGTAGAACAGCGAAACAATCACAGCTCCACCGACGACGATCACTCCGGTCATGCGTCCGACTCGAATATATTGCGCCTCGCTTGCCGTGCTGTTGATATAAGGGGCATAGATATTGCGGACCATTAACGCCGACCCGACGATCATATAGGCATCGACACTGCTCATCAGAGCGGCGAGCAAACAGGCGAGCATCAGGCCCGTGAGTCCTGGGCCCAGTAGTCTCCGCGACGCGACGCCCCATGTCTTGTCCGGGTCGAGCATCAAGTCCGGATCATTCGCGTACAGAGCAAGAGCGATCAGCGCGGTCAGCACCCAGCCGACTGTGCAGAATCTCTTGAGAAAGTTTCCGACAACCAAACCGATGCGGGCGTCCTTTTCCGTCTTCGCCGAGCCACCGCCCGTAGCAATGAAATGCGGCTGCACGACGATGCCAACGAGATTAATAATTACAATCGCCACGATGCGATGCAGCGGGAACTCGCTGGTGCTGGTCGAACCGACGACACTGAAGTGTTCTTTCGGCAGCTGCTCGTGCATATACCGAAAGCCTTCCATCATACCGTCGGTCTGTGGGTCGCCGAATTGGGCGACGAGCGCGTTCAATCCATACGGGATCAGAACGATCGACAAAAAGATAATGCAGAGACCTTGGATCAAGTCGGTAATGTAAGCCGCTCGCAGACCGCCGAGAATACCGTAAGCAAGGACGATAACGCCAATGATCGGGACCAAGATATACTCAATCCCAATCGCTTGCCCGCCGAGCGTGATAGTGTCTGTTTCGATGAGTGGAGCTGCGACTTTGCCGATCGCAGAGAACAGCATCGAACCGTAGACCATGTAGAAGGCCAAGCCAAAGATACAGTAGGCCGCGCCCAGTGCTCTCGACTCATATCGCTCGACGAACCAATCGCCAAGGGTCAGATGTCGCATGCGTCGATACCAAACGCCTGCGATCCAGTAGAACGGCGTGACAAACAGCCAATACATCACGCTCCACATGCCGCTCATGCCACTGGTGAAAGTCGTCCGTCCCGTATTCACCGGGTCGCTCGAACCAGTTCCCGCACCGAAGGCCGCGAACGTTTGCATCAGCTTGCCGAACGAACGGCCGCCCATAAAGAAGTCTTCTTGCTCCTTCACTAATCGCGAGGCGTAGATTCCGATGCCGATCATGACAACGAAATATCCAGCCAAGACGAGATAATCGAGCATTACCATGATGAAGTCCTTGCGGGCGTGATTTAGGGGAGTGAAGGGCTCGGGAGGCGTGAGCCCTATTGTAGATGGGTGAATTCGTATCGCAAGCAAGTCCGGATTTGGCGAATTGTCGTTGTGTCCGCTTCCGATCGCACGAGCCACTTGCTCACGGCGATCAGACTCATAAACTGAAGCGTGCGAGTTCCTTCTTAACCCAAAAGGCGATAAAGCGTCATGAGCGAAGAACCACAAGAACCGTCGCCCTGGATTGTCAACACGACACCTGACACCTTCGACAAGGACGTCTTCGAACGATCTCACGAAGCAACAGTCGTTGTCGATTTCTGGGCCGCGTGGTGCGCTCCGTGCCGTGCGCTGGCTCCGACGCTGGAAGCATTGGCAACGGAATTTGACGGGAAGTTCATCCTCGTCAAAGCGAACACGGAAGAAGTCGCGGATGCAGCCGCCAAGTTCAACGTCCAAGGCATTCCTGCCGTCTATGCCGTAATCGACGGCGAGATTGTTGACTTCTTTTCCGGAGCGCTACCTGAAGAGCAGATTCGCAGTTGGCTCGGCCGGCTGTTCACCATCAGTACGATCGCCGAAGCCAAGCGACTGGAGGAATCGGCACCCGAGGCAGCCGAAGCCAAATATCGAGCGCTCGCCGAGCAATCTCCTAACGAGGCGGAGTTTCAAATTGGACTGGCACGTACTCTACTGGCTCAGGAACGCCTCGACGATTGCCAGCAAGTCATCAGCGAACTAGAACGACGCGGCTTCCTCGAACCAGAAGCGGAGAAAGTCAAAGCGGCTCTCGGTCTACATGGCATGGAAGGCGTCGATCTTGACAGCTTGAAACAGGATGCCGCGGCCGAACCAAGCAATTTCGGACTGCAACTACAACTCGCCGAAGCTCTCGCCGGCGCTCAACAATACGAAGAAGCACTCCAAGCATGTCTCGCCCTTGTCGAAAACGATAGGAAAGGCGTCGGCGACGCAGCTCGCCAAGTCATGGTCGATATCTTTCGTGTCCTGCCCGACGATTCCGAATTGACGACGGTCTATCGGCGAAAACTTTCGCTAGCGCTGTACTAATTGAACTAGCCATCACTCTCCGAGTGATGAGCCCAGCGAGTTGAGTTCGAATGAAAGCGACGACTCCGAATTCATTGGCGTGCGGAACACGCTTATCACTCGGAGAGTGATGGCTACATTGGGGAATCGCGATGACGTTGCAAGCGCGTTCATGGCCGATGTGGTTGTTCGTCGCCATCGCCGTATTGCTAAACGTCTCGCTTCCGCCGCTCTTCGATTGGATCGACTTTTCAGGCTTCGATAGAGAGATCCAAGCATTAATCTTCGTGGCTGGGATTATCGTCGGTGAGTGTTGTTTCGTTGTCCTCGTCAGTGGATTGACGAAACGTACATGGCTGGGCGCGTATCTTCTGGGATTGGGAATCTCTACGGCTGGGTACGCCGCCATTCTCGCTGGGTTTGCGTGGACGAATAGTTTCAATTTTGAATCCATCGCCGGGTTCGCGATGCTGCCCACGCTCCTGCTGGTCGCGGCCAGCCCTCTATACGTCCTACGGCATTACTTCGGTTGGCGTTTGGTTCTCCATGGCGAAAGTCCACCACCACGGCAACCATTACGTTTGGCGGACATTTTTTCGCTGATCGCGATCGTCGCCTCGGTACTCGTGCTAATGCGTGTTCCGCAAGTGATCTGGGAAGAAAGGGCAAGTAGCTACTGGGGGTTGATGGCTATTGTGGGTCTGAGCGTGTTCGGGACCAGCCTGATCGTGTTACCAATTCACGCACGTGTTGCCCTTGGCGCTGGCCAAATGACCTCCAAGATCGCGTGGTTGGTGCTGCTCGCGGTCATGGTCGTGATGATCTCCATTGGAATTCTCCAGTGCTTCTTTCCCTTCGACGCCACTTGGGATAAACGAATCGAGATCCTCCCCTATGTGCTTACGTTTCTCGGGGCAGCGATCGGGATGTTTTATCTCTCGTTGCTATTGCTTAATGCGAACGGAGCGCGAGTCGCGCGCGGACAAGCCTGGAAGCACGGGCAAGAAGACGAAGTTAGCAATTCGCAAACGTCCCACCTCCAACGACTGACTTGGTGGCGAATTGGTGGTGCCGTTGCGGTGACCATGGCCAGCAGCATTTACCTTGCGAACTTAGAGCGGTGGCGAGCATACCGAGAGAAAGAGAATGCGATCCTCGCTCCACGAGCAGAGGCAACTGGTGGCGAGTTAGGAATCTATGATCGCGTGCCATCGAACCTAACACTCGGCGCAAGAGCGACTGACCAAATGTTTTCCATGTTTACCGTTTGTACAAAACTTAAATATCTGAGCCTTCAAGATTCACAAATCACCGATAGCGGCTTGGCCAATCTTCAGCACTTCCCGGAACTGCATACATTAACCCTGAACAACATGCAGATCACCGACGAGGGCGTCGGCGTGTTGATAGCGGTTGGCGAAATCGACGATCTCTCGCTCGCCCATTCGGCAGTCACCGACGCCTGCCTTCGACATCTAGCTCAGATCACGATCAACAAACTAGACATCAGCGGTACACAAATCTCCTACAACGGCTTGATTGTCGATGGCCTGCCACGCGTCAGTACGCTGGAAGTCCATTCCGAGCAATTCACTCAGCTAGAAATCTCGCAGCTCGAACGAAAGCTTAAGATCGACGTGGAGGTTACGGAACCTTGAGCCACGCATTCGGTTACCATTGCGACGATGATAGACCGCTGACTCGGCCACGAAAAACACCAAAGGACACAAAAGCCGGAAGAAGAATCCAGTGATCTCTTTGCGTGACTCTTCGTGCTTTTCGTGGCTACTCTGCTGACCGAGATAAGGCGTGGCCATCGTGCCGACTATTGTGAACTCACTACATCGGCTGGCGCAGATGGTGAATTGGCGCATCGTACGACCGACAGCGTCGCCTCGGCAGTGTAGGGAGCTTCATCGCGGATGGCCGTTGCGCGAATGGTAAGCGGCATGTTCCACGGGCCGCGAACGGTGTCGGCGAACCGCAGTGTGACTTCGCCCTCCGATTCGTTTGCGGAGAGTACGATGGGTTCAGAGATCAACCCTTGTATGTGTTCTGGCAACACCATGCGAACTTCGACGTCACCTTCGATTCCTAGTCCGCGACCAACGTGAAATGGAATGACCTGCTTCGACTTGGGTGACGCTACGATCGACTTTCGACCGAGCCGCAGATCGAGTTGTCCTGGGTCAACAAGTACGATCACTTGATCGTTCTGCTCGTGTGAGGTGAAGCTGACTCGATGTGTCGAGCCATCAGAGTCTTTGACGTCGGCAACAGCCATGACGGCTGTGCGGCTGGTTCTTCCTATCTCCATCCAGGGCGGCAGTTTGATGGGATAGTCGAACTCTGATTCGCCAGCTGGCACGACAACCGTGGGACCAGTCACGCCTTGCAGATGTCGGACTTGGCGTTCTGCCATGCGGACCGTAATCGGTCCCGCGAAGTCTCCGCGATCGATCGTGTAGTGTCGTGAATATGTCGAACCGCGCGCGGCATAACGTGTCTCGAACTTGCCCACGACTTTGAATGGCGTGGGGATCGCGACGGCAAGTGCGAGATGATCGACTCCAAGATCTACTGGCGTTTCGATCGGTTGGCGCGCGCGACGTTCTACTTCAGACTCGCCGATTGTTGCCGTTCCGCGAACGTGCAGCTTGGCTAATCGCAGTTTTGCAGTATCATCCGCTTTGAACGTTAGCTGTGTGTCGTTCTTCTTTTCTTTGATCTCGTTGTTGGAGATGGTAACGCCGCCCGGCAGTCCCTCGACCGCCAACATAATCGCGCCTTGAAAACCGCCCGTTCGTTTGGTCGTCACTTTCAACTTGACTTCTGCTCCACGATTCAGCGTCAACGCATCGACGGGGAGTTGGAGCTCAAAGTCGGGCTCGGGATCGCCGGGCGGTTCGGCATAGAGTCGATAGGCAAATCGATCTCCTCCTCGCGAACTGAACGTGTCGCGAACGGTGAGCCGATACTTGCCATCCGCGGGCGCTGTGAAGCTGAGTGATGAATCCGTCTGTCCGTTACTGACATCGTCGTTCGTTGCCAGTTCCTGGCCCGTCTCGTCGACGATTGAAAGCACGGAGTCTAACATCGAACCCAAGCTCGCAGCGTGAACCGCAAGCGAGATCCGTTCACCTTTGGCAAGCATGACCGACCACGAGTCGACCTCGCCGGGCTGCTCGATTCGGCCATTCATCACCGTTGGCAAAGAGGCGACGTCCATCCCGCTCACATGATCTTCGAGTATCTCCGGTAAGTCGCTTAACTCAATCGAAAACTCGTTCGTCACATTGCCGCCGATCGCGAGTTGGTCGCGGTACATTGCTTCAACTGATTCAGGCAGCGTGATCAATACTGGCTTCTCGGGCGTCTCTTGCCCCAATAGTTTGAATTCGGTCGAAGTTCCTCGCCGCCCGCCAAGCGGGTACACCTGATCGATATGCGGCTTGTCCGTGATCGACAGCCGATAGACGTAATGCTGTAACCCGCCAAAATTCACGTCGTGGATGTGGACTTTGAAGACACCGTCTTCACTGGCCGTGAACCGAAGAAAAGAATCAACTCCCTTGCCATCGACATTCTCCGCGATGAGCTGGTTCTTCGGATCGTATACCGCTAGTCGCGAATCGAGCGGAGAGCCAAGCCGATTTGCCATCACTTCGCAGGTGTAGCTCGTTCCGGCTTTGGCATCGAGAGTCCAAATATCGACGTCTTCTCGGGGAAACATGCGACCGTTAATAGTGACCGGCAATTCAACGCGGGTTGGAATCGGATCGCCATCGATTTCCTCTTCGATTATCTCGGGCAAATCGCCGACAACAAACTTCATCGACTCGGTCACACCCTGAGACGTCCAGACGCGCCAACGGCGAAAGCCAAGCGGCGCGTTCGCCCCAATCGAAACGCTCCCGTTTTGAGCCCAAGGGTAATCTTCCTTTTGTTGTGAATCCGGCAATGGGATCACCGGGCCTTCGAACCACAGTGTTCGCTCAGCCCGAATGAGATCTTTCGACGCATTAACTCCCGGCCCCAACATCTCGAATGGGCAAGCGTCGTGCAGATAGTGACCGCCCACATGAAAGTCGACCGTCGCTCCCCGTTGTCCACCAGCTGGAAATATGTACGCGACGCTCGGAGCGTCGGCAAAGGAGTAGGTAGGGGGTAGTAGGTAGTAGGTAGTGACCATGAGCAGAAATGGTCGCAATGTTGTGCTGATGCGTTTGTAGTAACGAGTAAACATCGTAAATCAAGTAGTTATCGTTGTAGGGATTTGGACAGGCCGGTCAGTAAACGTCCGATTTCTTCTGAACGCTCAAGCAATACGGATCGCATATCGTTTTCTATGTAGTTTAGTCGACTGGACAGCATGATCTGCGTTTCCAATTCGCACCTTGATCCGTTTGCGATCGACAGGAAGCGTTGAAATTCTTTATCTGAAGTCCGACCCTGTCCTTCTGCAATGTTCGATGGAATGGAAGCAGCAGCTCGTTGCATCTGTGATGCCAAACCGTAACGTTCGGTCGACGGAAATTCGCTGGTCATACGGTAAACGTCAACAACCACATCCATTGCCTTCTGCCAAACAATTAGATCGCGGTAGTTTTTGCTCGCCATTACAGACAATTCCTGCTACGCACTACCTACTAGCCACTACTTACTTCCTACCCAAACAACTCATACATGACGCGTCCATCACCCGGAACGATAGGTATCGGGCGACCTTCTGGCGTGTGGAACGTGGTCTTGGGGCTGATGCCGAGAGAGTGATAGATTGTGGCTGCTAAGTCCGCTGGTCCTTTGGGTTCGGTCGCAGGTTTCTCGGCTCGTTCGTTCGACGCACCCAGAACCATTCCGCCTTGAATGCCGCCCCCGGCCATGGCGATTGCTGTACTCGGACCCCAATGATCGCGGCCCGCATCCTTGTTGATTCGCGGGGTCCGTCCGAATTCGCCGGTGAAGAGTACGAGTGTCGAGTCGAGCATACCTCGATCTGACAAGTCTTGCAGCATCGTCGGCATGGCGGAATCGAGATGCGGCAGCAAGTCGCTCTTCAGAACCGTAAAATTGTTGTAGTGCGTGTCCCAGTTCGTATGGTCGATCAGCACGCAGCGCACACCCGCTTCAACAAGTCGCCGTGCCATCAAACACGATTGCCCCAGCGAGTGACGGCCGTACGCATCGCGAAGTTTGTCTGGTTCCTGGGCGATGTCGAAAGCTGATTTGGTCGCGCTGGACGTCATCAAGTCGAAAGCCTTCCGCTGAAAAGTATTCATCGCTTTGGCGTTCGTATTCGCATCCACTTCTGCCGCACGTTCGAAGCGATTCACACGACTGAGCAACGCGCGGCGGTTGTCCAAACGATTGCTCGATATCTCCAATGGTGGAGCAAGATCGGGAACGGAGAAGCTTGGCGAGCTGGGATCTGCCTCGACAACAAACGGAGCTGCGGACGAGCCGAGATAAGACGAGCCGCCACTGTTGTGCATCTTCGGCAGGCAAACATAAGGCGGCACTGAGCCGCGCGGACCCTGTTGCCGGGCGATGTTCGCTCCGTGAGCCGGCCGCTGATTGTTCGGTTTCAAACCACCATTGAAACCAGCCGTCGGCAAATAGCCAGTCAACATATAGTGGTCGGCGGGACCGTGGCCTGAATTGCCGTGGCCGAATGAACGCACCAACGAAAACTTGTCAGCTTGCTTCGACAGCTGCGGGAGGTGTTCGCAAAGTTGAATTTCGGGAACGTTGGTGCTGATCGGGTTAAACTCGCCGCGAAATTCGGCTGGCGCGTTGGGCTTCATGTCCCACGTATCAATCGTCGAAAGACCGCCTTGCAGAAAGACGATGATGAGCGAGACATCCTTCGCGGGAACACCGGCTTCCGCCGCCTGAGCCCGTTGCGCCATGATCTGGGGCAACGAGACACCCATACCGAACAAACCCGCGGCTCCGAGACGCAGGACATCTCGGCGCTGGATTCCGTCACAGAACTGATTCTTCATCATGGAATGAGACTCCGACGCGGCGGGCACACTAGTGATTAAACAAGAACTCCAATGAGTTCATCATGCTCCAGACTAGATCTTCTGCGGCTTGTTCACGACTGTCGTTCCCAGCGAGATAGGCGACTGCCACTTGCTTCTCTTCATCGGTCGCATAGCGGCTGAAACATGTCAAATAGAGTTCGTCTGTCAACATTTCGTTACTCGGGCTCGTTGACAGAAGTCTTGCGATGCGGCCACCGGAGTGAGACAGTTTCTCTTGAATCTCAGGTGAGTTTAAGACATGTAACACTTGGGCGGTTGTAGGCTCGGCCACGCGTTCGCAATCACAGGCGGTCATTCGCATCGGTCGCCCAAAGAGCTTGAGGAAATAATGCGGGACTTTGCTATCCCACAGTTGAATCGCACGACTTCCGTTCGGCACTCCATGAAACTTTTCATCGACACCCGTCGCTTGGCAGACGGCGTCAAACAATACTTCCGCGTCGAGACGCTTGAATAGGTAACGCGAGTAGTTCAGTTCGTCGAGTTGATTGGTTGCGTTCGGCTCGGAAGCTCGTTGATAAGCTTTGGACGTCACAATCGCCCGAATCAATTGTTGAATATCGAAGTTGTTGTCGGCAAGATGCGCGGCGAGTTGATCCATCAGTTGCGGATTCGATGGCGGATTCGCCAAACGAAAATCATCGACCGGTTCGACCAAGCCGCGCCCCATGAAGTGAGCCCAATAGCGGTTGGCAATACTCTGAGCGAACCACGAATTGTCTCGTGACGTCATCCACTCGGCGAGCAGCTTGCGTCGATCTCCCTCAGGGGCGGCCGCCGGGAGCGGTTGCATTAAAGCGTGGGCGTGAATCTCCTGGCCGGTACGCGGATGTTTGGTGGCGGCTTTGTTTGTTCCAAGCAAAACCTCGCCTCGCGATGAAGCCTTAAACGCGACCTGCGTAAAGAAGGCTTGCATCCCGTAATAATCCGTCTGACTCCAGCGGTCATACGGGTGATGATGACACTGAGCACACTCGATGCGAACACCGAGAAAGACTTGCGAGACTGTGCTCGCCATCTCGTTGGGTTTGTCAACGGCTTTGAAGAACTGACCGGCAGGCGAATCTACCAACGGCCCTTCGGCAGCAACCAGCTCGGACGCAAACTGATCGAATGACTTGTTCGAGGCGAAGCTGTCACGAATCCATTGATAGTACAAATACGCTCGCTTGTGCCCGAGCTTCAGTCGATCGACTCGCAATAGATCTGCCCACTTCAGCGCCCAGTAGTCAGCGTACTCCGGTCGACGCAGCAACTGGTCGACGAGCGCAGCTCGCTTGTCACTTGCTGTATCGGAAAGGAAGCGTCGTGCTTCGTCGGCGCTCGGTAAAGTCCCAATGACATCAAGGTAGACACGCCGCATGTAAGTCGCATCGTCACACTCACCAGAAGGAGCGATATTCAACTTCTTTAGCCGAGCGTAAATTGGGCCATCGACAAAGTTGGCTGCGACCGTCTCCGGATAGCTTTCGATTTGCTCGCCACGCGGGACGATCGCTTGAAAGACATCGACGTTGCCGAGGTAAGTTGCCAGGACAGCAACACCGCCAGCTGCTTCGCCGATCGTCACGACTCCGTCTTCGTCGACCGTGGCCATCGCGTCGTTGTTGGATTGATAGGTTGCCAGTCGCGTCACATCCATCGTTCGACCGTCACTCCACGTGGCCTCAACATGCAACGGCTGCGAAGCACGCATCGACAATTGGCCTTCGCGCGGTGTGATCGTGATCGAGACGACGGATGGATCGTCCGGCGAACCGAACGGCGCTCCAGCCCTGATCCACTTGACCAGCGTCTCGTGTTCTGGCCGCTCAGCATCAATGCGAATTCCACCGCCGTGTGGAATGCCACCGTTCGCCTTTTGTAGCACCAGGCTGCGCTCGGGAGCGGCCGGAAAGACACGCCGCCCGCGACCTTCCATCGTTAGCGCTCGATAATCTTCGTCCGGATCGAACCCGAACACAGACAGTTTGAACCCGTTTTGCCCCTCCGCTTTGCCGTGACAGCCAGAAGCGTTGCAGCCGAACTTGCTCAAAATCGGAACGATATCGTTCTCGAAGTTGTATCTGTGTGGCACCAAATCATTTGCGAACCCACTGGTCGAAATGACCAGGAGAGCAAATAGAGGCAAGCAAAAACGAAGCGGTCGAAACATAGAAGGGCAGTTGGGACAGCGGCGGGGCAATCTGGTTGTCACAGACATATCGAAGCAGGTCGATGTTAATACATGCCTGCGGGCGCATGCAAGCTTAATCGCGGGTTCGGCCTTGTAACTAAGCAATTCAGTGCGTAGATTTTTCGCACACGTCATCGCCCACCGAGGAATGAGCCATGAATACCTTTGGACCAACAACGACGAGCGACGAATCCGCCGAAGGACCGAAATGGAAACCACTCGACCGCATCCATCGGCGCGTCGCTGGCGTATTGGTCGAGAAAGCGAAGACAACACCCGAGAATTACCCACTTTCGTTAAACGCGGTTACGAGCGGCTGCAATCAGAAGAGTAATCGACTTCCACAGATGACGCTCGATCCGAGCGATGTTGAGCTGGCCTTAGAGGAACTCCGCGACATCGGAGTCGTCGTCGAGATTCAAGGCGACGGGCGCGTCCCAAAGTACAAGCATCGCTTGTACGACTGGCTCGGCGTCGACAAGGTGGAGATGGCAGTGATGGCTGAGTTGATGTTGCGAGGCGAGCAAACCGTCGGCGAATTGCGAGGTCGTGCCGCACGTATGGAACCGATTGCGGATCTTGGTGCGCTGCGCCCCGTTCTACGATCCTTGATCGAGAAGAGGCTCGTCATCTCACTCACTCCAGAAGGTCGCGGCCAGGTCGTGACTCACGGCTTGTACCAAGCCAACGAGATGGAAAAGGTGAACGCTCGCGCAAGCGAAATCTCAGTCAACGGGTCATCGAAGCCGACACCTGCGCCGAGAGTCTCTGAAGACGCCGCTGCAGCTTTACGCCAAGAGATTGATGAACTCCGACAAGAGCTTGCACAGCTAAAAGAGCGGCTCGATATTCTTGAGAGCTAGGATCTTTACTTGAGAGCAGCGTCTGACGTTCGGGAGACCGACCAAACGGATAGTGACTCTGTGGTCAAACTACCCGAACGCTCCGCTACTCGCTCTCGTTGCAGCCCGATACTAAGGAGTCTACCGCTCAGTCCATTGCCAACCGAACGGAGTCTGCAATTCGCGTTCGGCCAGTTTCGCCCAAGGCGTTCCGGGGTGATCGGTGGTGACACGTTCGAGATACATCTTGGCTTTCTCGCCGAGCTTCTTGAGAGCGCTTGTCGCTTCCGTCTTTTCAGCGGTTGCTAAATCCCACGTGCTGCTCGTTGCATTCTCGAAGTTCTTGCCTCGCTTTAATTCGGCCAACATCACGTTGTAACCGTCGACTCGAGATTTGGCTGCCGCCGCGCGACCCATCGCGACATCGAACGCGGCTTGCCAACGGGGCGATGTCAGTTTACCGCGATCCTTCTCACCTCTCTCGATGGCTTCATAGATGCGATTTACTCCCGGCTCCAGCTTGGCCGCCAATTGCTGAGCGCGGGCCAACTCGTTCGTCAGCTGTGCTTCGTCTCGCTTGACGAAAGTGACTTGCGGCAACTCGGCAAACTCGACCGCCGACACTTTAGCCGCGTTGTGCAACGCCATACACGCGGCATTGCCTTGCAGCAACTTCTGATAGTCCGCCTCGCTAACGTATTCCGGCGCGTACTTCTGCATGATGTTTGGATCTGGCTGCCAGACTCCACCGGATGGCCACTCGTTGAGCGTGGCACCCGCGAAAGAGTACCCGCTTGTCGGCGGACGAACGGCGATGTAACGACCGCTGGTTCTGCGACAAAGTTGCTCCAACGCGAACGGGCCGAATCCCGAATCCATCATGCGAAAATCGTTCATCCCACCCCAGAAACCAAGCTCAATGTGTTCGCCGTGGCGGGATTCAGGTCCCTGACGAATTGCCGTCTTGTCGGCGGGATTCTCGACCGCAGCATCCAACGCCGCCGCGCGACCGAACGGGGCCGGCACACCAATCACGTAGATAGGAATGCCAAGTCGTCGTGGTTCTTCGATCAATGTTTCGGCAAGATCCTGATCATCGCCTGCCTCGTCCGTGACGACGACAAATACGACTTCTCGTCGTTCCTCCGTCCGATAACGGGAGTACTTCTTCAGCGCTTCGCTGATCGCGGTGAACACCATTTCACGCCCTGTCGCGTCGGTGGGCATTGCGTCTAGGGCACCGGTTAGCGACGCAGGATCAGGCGAGGGAGTATCGACAGGGAAACGCACTTTTCCGCCGAAAGTACAGACGGCCGTTAGGAACTTCTGCGGGTCGGCTTCCGGCTTCAAGCTGGCGTAGGGCTGTTGGATCATGCTGCTGACGGATTGCACGAGCGTTCGAGCACTCTTCGACTCGTCGATTAACCAAACCGCGAGCGTCGGACCATAGTCAACGGAATCTCGCAGCAACGAAGTAACTCGTTCTACAATCTTGGTACTGGACAATCCTTCCCGCGACTCGTTCTTACCCGGTGACGAGAAAGCGCTACCGCCTTGATACGAATAGTCGCCTGTGGAGCCGCCGAAGTCGAAGTTGAACTCGCTTTCCGTCTCGGGGATTTCGTTGAATCGCGTCCGCTCGTCCGGGGACTCGTGGCGGCGCTTCGTCGTCGTTTGGTGGGTCGCCGTTGGAGACTGCTGTGGAGCGGTGGCGAGTTGCTGAGCAATTTTATTCCCTGTCGCCTTTGGTTTGGCCACCGGAGCAGGCGACTTGCCGCAGCCAGTCACCAATAGTGCCAACAAAGAACAAAGTGAAATAGACAAGCGAATCGAATTCATAGCTTCACACCGCTGTTGAAGAGTTTAGTCCGAAGCAGGCTCGCCAATCGCTCGAACCTGCGCCCTTCAATTCTAGTCAATAGTCAAAGCGACGTCGCGGGCAGCTTGCGCTGGACTTTCTATGGAGTTTGCTTGGCTCTCTTGCCGCGAGTCGCTTTCTTCTTCTGCGTTTCCTTCGCCGGATACTTCTTGGCCCACACCTTCAGCTGGGTCTGAGCGGGCTGGGTTCCATAGTTGCTCAGCTTACCGGCGTCGATAATGCGACGAGCGATGTCGCCAATTCGCTGTTGCGCTGGGGGTTTGTCAGTGACGTAGGTCTCGATCGCCGCGATTGCCTCTTTGACCTGCTCTTCACTCGCAGTCTTCTGGATCATCGAACGCAGTAACGAATCAAGCTTCGGGTCGTTCATGCGCGCGTTGGCTGTGTCGTTGTAGCCACGAGTTCCTAACTCAGCTAGTGTCGGCACCTTGCCGCCGCCAAGAACCTCAACGACTCCCTTCGCGATCTTCGGAGCATCGGCTTGAACGCTGGGTTGAACCAGCGCGAAGTTCGCGGTCACTCTGTTCTCTTTACCGACGAGTACGGTAAGGGCAACATTTCGATTCAATCCGTAGGCGCCTGGACCTTCTTGGCCATCCATCGAGATTCCAATCGCGACACCCTTCGGCAAAGCGTGTGCTGCCCGCTTCACCCGGTTCTCGGTCTCCGTCGGATCGGCACTCAAGAATACAACGCCACTTACCAAGTCATCTTTCGCTCGCTTTGCCGCATAGTCCATGATCAGTCGCGTTAGCCCAATTGACGGTCGCGTGAGTTCGTGAACGAAGATTATAAATGTTGGCTTCCCATCCGCGTTCGATACGAGATCAAAGTCTTTACCGGCGACATCACCGAGCGTACCGCGGGCGGTAAATGGTGCGAGACGCTCGCCAACTTGTGGCCCCGAAAATATTTCTTCGTCGGCGTGAATGGTGGACGCAACTAGGGCGATCAAAACGAATGCCGCAACAAGATGACGCATCGGTGAACTCCGAAACACGGGGACGACTCAGAGCGAGACAGCTCGAAGTATCCGCACCGGCGCGCGTTTTCGCAAGTAATCACCTGAAAATTCGAGGTGTCACAGGCTGTGAATCGGAGCGCATGCGAGCAGCGATTCACATACTTGGCTGCGTGGAATAACCAACGACGCCGCGTTGTTCAGCATCTGATCGTGACAAGCCGCACAAGCAGCTGATGACTTCAAAATGGCAAGATTCGTCGACACCACACGGCTCGTCGCATTGTGACACTTAGTACAGCAGACGAACTCCGTGGCCAGCGTCCGTTCTGAAGATTCGAGCATCGAACGACAGTTGCGTGGAATTTCCAACGCGGCCAGCAATGTGTAGTCGCGGTCTTGTGCCGTGCGAACGACGGATGCGACTGGCATCGATCCACCGTCGCTCGGCTTCGTTGCCAACGCGGCAAAGATGACTGAACCGACCAATATCAGGCTCGCCGCGATTGCCATGCCGTAAAGTATCCAACCATGTCCTGACTTGCTCTGCGACGAAACGTCTTCTTGCGCAAGCGTTTCAATGATGGGTTGCAGCCTTCCGCGATACGATGGCAGTTCGTCGTCGATTCCCGCCGATAGCGATTCATGAAACAAACCAACAGCCGGACGGAACGCCTCGGCAAGCTGACGACAGTCGTGACAGACAGCCAAGTGCGACTCGACGATCTCGTCGTCCGCGCCGCCTGACGGGAAAGGCTCGCGCGTCAGAATGTCAAACACATCATCGCAGGTGAATACGGCTTTCATTGCCTACTCTCCATCGTTCGATCAATCGGTAAATCATCTTCGGGGCCGAGATACTCAGCCATCTTCGTCAATCCCCAGCGCACTCGACTCTTCGCGGTCGATAAACTGCATCCCATCGCCTCGGCGATCTCTTGAAACTTCAGACCGCCGAAAAATCGGAGTCGCAATGCATCAGCCTGTCCTTCGGGGAGCTTTGCGAGCAAAGCGTCCAGCAACTCGGAGCGTTCTTTCGTGGCCATCCGCGTCGAAGGAGATTCGTCTGACTTGAGCTGATCCGCCAAAGTCGCTCGCAGATCGTCGTCGTCGTTCGGCTGTCCCCACGTGCCGATGAACAGGCCGCGCGAGAACTTTTTCAACTGACGTCGGCATTGATTCAGCAGGATCGTCCAGAGCCAAGTGCGAAAACTGTACTGCGATTTATAGGTGTGCAACGACTTGAACGCGCACAGAAACGTTTCCTGCACTACATCTTCGGCCCAATCTGGCCGCCCCATCCGGCTACGCGCGACACGTAGCAGCTGTCCCTGATATCGCTCGACAAGCGGCGCGAACTGATCCCGCTCGCCAGCCAGTACTGCGGCAATTAACGTACCGTCCGAGATCTCGTCGCGAGGTATGGTCACGTGAAGTTTTTGGCTGAATCGGGGTGAGTGAACATTACCCGCATTGTCGCCTGGAGCGACAACCGCAGACAATGGTTATATCCACCGAGATCGAAAAAGGGGCAAGTCGTGTGTCCCAAAGATCGATCTGAGCAGTCTAAACGCTCTGTCCGATCCAATTAAAGCTAGCTGATTTATCGATTGATAGCCGCGTAGAGTCCTTACCAAAGCGAAACCGATTCCGATTTATTTTTTGAAATCTGTATTCGGTTTCTCCAAATCTAATTCCTTGATCCAGATGTTGCGGTACAGGACTTCGTGGCCTTCACACTGTAGTTTCAGACCGCCGGGCGCGTCCGTGATACCTTTGCCACCGTCATTGCCGCCATCGATTCCTGAATTCGGCCCACCCCAGACCTGATTGATCGTTTGGTTCTTATGCACCTTGATGCCATTGAAGAACATGGACACCATCGCAGTTTCCGAACGCTTTCCATCCTCGAATCTTGCAGCGCGGAAGTTGATGTCATAGGAGTTCCATTTTCCGACACCGTTATATGCATGATACGGAGACTCGGTTTCGTTGATGACAGCGCCCATTCCATGCTTCGTTTTGTCGCCGTCGAGAACTTGAATCTCGTAGCGATTTTGAAGGTACACGCCGCTGTTTCCCCCGGTCTTGACGATAAAGAACTCGATATGCAGCCGGAAGTCCCGATACTTCTTTTTCGTTACAACGTCTGCCGTACCATACTTGCCTCCTGCAGCAGCCGGATCGTCGGTCACGACGACGGACCCCTTGTCCACTGGGTCGTCGACGATCTTCCATTTGATCGGCAACGATGAGCTGAAGCGTGGTCCTTCCCAGTACGTCCATTTATCATCCAGCATCTTTCGCGTGCCGTCGAAGATGACCTCGGCTCCTTTAATTGGCCGGGCACCGACGCCTACTTCCGAGCGGGCGGGAGGCGTGACCGCAATTAGCAGCGTCGCTCCAATCAGAACCAATCGTGCATTAAAAAGTTGGGGCTTGATCATTCCTGTTCACCTTTTACTTTGAAGGCTTCTAAAGCGCTCGCACCTTAATATTCTTCCATCGACACTTTGCTCCCTTGGGCCAACCCTTACCGCCGTGGACTTGTACGGCGATACTCCCCTCGACACCAAGCTTCTCGAAAATGCCTTCTTTGTCATATCGTTCGGTCGTGGCTTTCGCGCCATCGAACTCGCACACCTTCAAGCCGTTGATCCAAGTCGTGATCTTGGGGTACTTGCCCTCGACACGAACTTTGGCGGTGTTCCAATCGTTTACCTTCCACGCATCGACCCATTCGTTTGGCGTGCATGAATGGATCAGGCTGACTTCCGCCGCGCTCTTGTGGTTCGCGGTTACGATACCAACAAGGTTTTTGTCGGCGTCATACTTACCATTGATATCAAACGTGCGCGTGTTGAAGCCGGTTGTGCCTTCGCCGTACAGATGCCCAACATTTCCTGCATCATGATAGTCGACCATCATCTGGAAGCACTGTCCGACGTCGTTGCCACGCAGAAATAATCCCGAGCATACTCCCCAATCGGGCTTCATGTCGATTAACAACTCGAAGTCGCCAAACTTCTCGTCCGTTAGAAGGATCCCGCCGTTGCCCGAACCAGGCGGATCTTGTTCACCGACGATCGCGCCATCTTCAGCGCGCCAAGTGCCTCCCGTTCCGTGACCGATCTTCTGCGGGTTCTTGTGCCATCCGCTGAGCGATTTGCCATCGAAGAGGTCGCGCCACTTTGAATCGCTTGGAGCACCGAAGATCAGCGGACTGTTTGTTTCTAACACGGAAGCTCCCGCCGCTGCGGCGACCGTGGTCTTCAAAAACGCTCGACGATTAGAACGTAGTGACATCTTCGCTCTCCTATCTCTGGTTGGATCTATCTCGTGAGGTCAGCAGATTGAGTCCATGATAACGTTACTGGATGTGGTGTACATTTCTGCCGTCCCGCGGTGGAGCTTACATTGATTTTGGAACGCTGATGCTAGTCGAGTTACAAGCTTGGAGCAAATCGTTTCGGCCTGGGGCTATTCCAGCAATCGTGACATGTCATCGTTCGATCTAGCCGATTCTAGGTGCTGGAGTCACGACGAAAGTACTCGCTACTCAACCCTTTTAGCCTTTTGTCGCGCACCGTTCTGAAACAGCTCAACCGACGAGCATTTGCCATCATCATCGACGTTAAATGTGAGCTTCGCCGGTACAATACGCAGATGCCACGCGGTTTCAGAATCTGCATAGACGCGCAACGCAGGCTGCCCGGTTAGCTGGACCATCATCTTTCCATCGTCTGCCGTTACCGTGAGATGGATGCCGGGGATAAACTCGTACTTGCCGACATATCGTGCCAACACTTCGGGCTGCACCTTGAACTGTTTCTCAAACATTCGTGGTTTTACGTCTGCACCGCGGAGCACTTGCATGATGTCTTGAGCCAACTGATCGACATCAGTGGTGGAAGTATTCGCAAGCAAAACGACGCTCGCTCCGTGATCGCGATCGACCAGAAACATCGAGTGGTACCCACCTGTCTGACCGTTGTGCAATCGCGTCTTGCCATCACCGGCCAAGTGCCAGCCAAGCCCCATCGCCGGTTCCCCTTCGCCGATCGGCTGTTGGTGAACTTTCCACGCCAGCTCGAGCGCCTCTCCGAGCTTGTTGGCTGGCGGCGAAAGGTTTGCTTTCGCGAAACGCAACATGTCGCGAGCTGTACTCTTGATCGTGCCCGCTCCAGCTAAGGCGGGAGCATCCCAATTGGATGTCAGCACTCCGCCGTCCATGTGAGGCGAAGCCATTCTCGCCGATTGTTTCGCATCGACACTGACGGTTGTACTCGACAACTTGAGCGGCCCCGCGATCCCCTGACGAAGCAGTCGCTCGAATGTTGTCTTCTGTTGGGACGCCAGCAGCTGGCCTAACAGTCCTGCACCGACGTTCGAGTATTCACGTCGACTGCCGGGCACACGTCCGAGATTGTGGCTGTTCAAGAACGCGTACAGGTCTTTGACCTCGTAGTCGGCGTATGGATTCTCTGGATTCGAGGGCTTGAGATTGTCGGGAAGCCTTGGCAAGCCGGACACGTGGGTCGCGAGATGCTGTAGCGTGATTTGTTTGTCATCACGACTGGGCATCGTCACGCCATCTGGCAAAAGCTCGCCCGCTGGTTGATCAAGTCGGACGTGTCCTTGTGTAACCGCATCGGCCAGTAACGCACTAGTGAATACTTTGGAAGTCGATCCAATCTCGTAGATGGTGTCGGCATCGGGCTTTTTACCACCGGCTTTCTTCGTGAGTCCATAGCCAAGGTAACCTTCTTTTCCATCGTATAGCACTCCAATCGTCATACCCATTACGATCTCGGCATCAAGATAGGGTTGGACAAGTCGATTCACACGCTGCTTAAGAGTGTCTTCGGCTTGAAGAATCGGAGAGGCGATCGTCATCGCAATCGTGACAACAGTGAACAGCGCGCGACGGATTGTAAGTCGGTTGATCATTCGAAATTCTCGCTTGGGTTAAGTTCAATTGACACCTCAGGGACGGATTCTCTCCTAGTTCGATTGATTCATATCATCCAACAAGTTTGTCAACTCGTTTTTTACTGGAAGCAGCGACTTGGTAACCGCCCTTTGGTTCCACCAATAGATCGCCGCGGCGAGTAGCAAAGTAACGATACAGTAGTTGCGCGATGCGGCTCCGAAGCCCGCAATTCCGCTGTAGACAAGATTCACGCCAATGATTAACGGGGCGATATACCAGCTCAAAACGGAACGCGACAGCGCGATCTGTCGATCCAATCGTTCAATTTCGACTTCGCAAAATTCTCGAAGGGGCGCATCCAATCGCGGTCGTTTCGTAATGGTTCTCGTGTGATGCATTTTGTAAATAATGAACCCAGCACTACCAATAATGATCGCCGCGCCAAGCTTCGCGACGTAAATGTCCGGCCTGCTAAACAGTGGAAGAAACGCAAGGATCACCACGACGGCTGCAATCGTCTCGATCACGTCACGCTGGACGAACGATCCGCTCAACCGTTCAACTCGTCGACAAACTTTCGTCACAAGTTGTTCTCGCTCTTTGAAGGACAGCGGCTTGTCGTTGGCTTCTTGCCAGGACGAGCGGAGGTCGTCAAACATCATCGGACACCTCCCCTTCGCAGTAAGTCGCCTCGAATTTGTTTCTGATGCGATGCAACCGCACTCGTAACGCGCCTTCGGTCATACCAGTGATTTCAGCGGCATCCGCATTCGGAACGTCGTCCAGGAACAAGAGCATCACGGCACGATCTGTCTTTGATAGCGATGTGAGAAACTCGTCAAGGACTCGTCGTTCAATCGAACTGTCGCGCGAATCACCAACCAATCGATTGACGTCCGTCGCATCCGTGTTTAGTTTCTTTGCCCTCTTTTTTGACGTCCTGTCCCACGCCAGCGCCGTATTCAATGCGACACGATAAGCCCACGTATCGATACTCGACCGACTCTCGAATCGGTCTAAGTTCTTCCATATTTGCATCATGATCTCTTGAATGAGGTCGTCGCGATCTCCATCTTTCGCATAGCAGCGCGCAATCCCGCGCCAGCGCGCATGATTCCGCCCCAGCAATTCTCGAAAGCAGGATTCTCGTTCGCTCAATACCGTCTCCGGGTGCAACCACACACCGTAGTCGTCGGATGGCCACCCCTGGCCGTCTCGATCGAGGTGGGCAGGAGTTCCCGTCTTACGTTCTCAACGTGCGTTCTACTTACGTTGGTTGCGCGAGCAACGCATTTGTTACATTCGGTCGAAATAGTTTCTCAGCCGCGTTAGCGTTCGTCCGTCTTTCGGCCCCATTTATCAAAGACCCGATCACACTCGTTGCAAGTGAAGTGGCCCCAAAGGCCCTGTGCCAGCGAGCGCGGAACACGAAACAGGCGAAACATTGAACGCAACTGGCTCTCGCTCGCTGGATCGTCAGGCAAAAGATTGTCGCCACAGTACGGACAATCGGGAACGACCAGAATCACCGGACTTTTGCACTCCAGACATTGCATCGGCGGAGACATCGCGTCCCGCCGACGGTACGGACCGTCAGGCGTCGTCTTCCAATCACAGGCAGTACATTGCAGGTTCATCGCCCACAGATCAGGCCGTGAAATTGGCTTGTCGAGGAATTTCGTGATGAGCCAAACCATGACCTGCGACCACGGGTATAAGTGACGTTGGAGCAACAGTGCGGCGGGCTCACGCTGTTGGGCGCGACATGAACACTCACGGTCCTTGAGGATAGCACAAATGATCTCGCGGCTATGTGTACCCATTGCCAGGTTCGTGGCAATCGCCATTGCTACACCCTGTCTGGCCCAGCCAAGCCAACTGGAAAGAGCCGCACGGCGACATTGTTGTCAATACGCGCTCTCGCTTCCGCTTCCAAGCGGGCCACAGACCGAAGGACGAGTCACCTCCACAAGAAATGAATCCCTTTGTGGTCCCAATACTATCTTGGGAAGTCCTTCAACAGATTACGATTCATGACAACACATTCGTGGGCCAACACAGTCGTGGGATACAGACATGGCGAAGAAACGGATGAAGTTCGCCAAAGTTAGTAGACGGTGAGTTACGGTACGTCATGATTGTGATGACGCGCGGTTGACAGTTTCGTCGGAAGTACGGGCCAGCGGCAGTTACTAGCCCAATCGGTCTTCGCTTCTAACTAACTCTGACTCCTCTGAAGCAACCTACTCGGAAAAACGTCCGAACACGAGCGTTAGACGATGCATTATCTACGATAATCACTGTTGATGCTCACCGGATGCGACGACGGCTCTGATGGCTTCAATCGGAAGCAGACGTTCACTTCGCGTCATGTAGAATCGGTAGCCGAAGTCTTTGAGTGAACAGTCGAGTCGTTTCTCTAATGCGATCATTGCGAACTGACGGTTCAGCAGATAGTCGTCGTCAAGTAAATCGATCAGGCGTGGCAGCAGCGATTCGTTCTCGCTTCGTGCAGCGGCATCCGTCGCGATCAGTCGAATAGATTCGTTCTTACTCCGAAGCCATTCGGCGCATACAGACTCGTCGCGATTTGGATAGTGTTGCTGGATACGATCATCGGAGAAGGTTGCTCCGTACCATTCTTTGAGGTGGTCGAGCGTCCAATCGATCGGTTGCTCCGTGTGGCAGATATTGCACGCATTTGGGTTATTGCTTTCGATCATTCTTGGCTCTGTAGGCGAGAAGATCATATGAGTGCGAACGACGTTCTGTAAGCCTTCGTTAAGACGCGGCATATGACAGTTCATACAACGCGCGCCCGAGGAATCGACTGGATGATGCGTGTGTTGAGCGATCGCTTCGGGCGAATCGTACCGTTCGTGACAGCGTATACAGCGGGCGTCATTCTCGGTGGCAGTGGCCTGCCATTTTGGTCCAATAGCTTCATGTGGGTCGTGGCAGTCGACGCAAGTTAGCTGCGAATAACATGATCCGCGCGATGCATCCGAGTATTCGGTTGAATTCCACGTTGACATGCCCGCCGCCAGTTGCGGTCTTACCCCTGTGTGGCAACGAGAGCAAATCCAGTTTACGTTCCTTGGATTGCGACCGGCATCGGCGGTTCCCTCGTATTCGAACATAAGATGTTGGCTTTGAGGTAAGAACCGCGGCTTCTTCTGTGGATTCTTTACGTGTTCATCGCATCCAAGATGGCAGGCCTCGCAACTGATTCCCAAACTGGCAGCGTGCTCCGGCGCAGAGAATAACGCTATCGCTTGACCGGCTGCTTGAATCTCCAGATCCGAAAGTGCAGATCGAGTCACACTCGTCCCTAGTAATTCCGGATGCGCGTCCCGCGTGTACGATGCAGCATCAAAGTGAATCGGGTAGGGAG
Organism: Planctomycetota bacterium; assembly: GCA_014381825.1. Classification (GTDB taxonomy): domain Bacteria; phylum Planctomycetota; class Planctomycetia; order Pirellulales; family Pirellulaceae. Next base: position 4,192 of record JACNKX010000092.1, on the reverse strand, counting down.
GCTGCACGCCCAGCACCATGGGCTTACGGATCAGACTGTCACCAAGCGGAAACGTGGTGTGACAGACATTGCACATCAAAGAATAGGGGGCGAAGCCAACACCAATTTCCGGCTGCTGAGGCAGAGCGAACGGATCAACGCGCAGCCGATCGGGAAGTTCGTCGCCGATGTGAACAATCGGAACCCATTCTTGACGATCTAGCCAATAGCCGAACGGCAGGACGTGATCTACTTCACGATATGGGTGGCCGTCTGGAAACGGGCCATCGGTTAAACGCCCAACGTAATATTGAAAGAATCGGCTCCCGATGGTCTCGAGAACCTCATAGGTAAGGCGCGTTTCCTCTCGCCAAAGCTCCATGTGAGGTTCGCCAAAGGACTCGTAGAATCTCGCTTTGCCCCCGCGGTATTCGATCACGGCACTTCCCGAAAAGTCGCCATGCACATTGTCAGAGTTCGCGATAGCGTTCATCCAACGGTGTGGGTGAGTTGACCATTTTTCATAATTCTTTGCATGACAGGAGCGGCAGCTTTCGGGCCCGGCATAGTCTTTGGGGCTAACATTACTTTCAGGCTGGCGCGTAGTCGTCACCAAGTACGTATCCTTGGGTGGATCGTCCCACCAAAGTGACAACGCCCCGAATCGATGGACTCTGGGCTCGGCTGTCGAGCGAGCCCGCCTAGCCCGGGGAATACTTAAAGCTGCAGCGATCGCGGCTACCCCTATCACGATCACAATTAGAGGGCGTGCGCGTGGACTCATATTTGCTTCCGAAATTTCAAAACATCTGACAATTGCGATGGATCGGAGAAGGGGCAATGTCCACACTTTAGTTCGACAGCGACTTGTATTACAAGAAGCTCCGACGTCTGTCATGTGTTTTGGTCGAAATTCACGAGGCAATGTTTACCTTTGACCATCGATCTAACTTTCGCGAGGAATTTGAAGCAGCCTTCGTCGGTGGTCTGGAGACAATCTCAGCATGCTCGCGAGTGAATGACCGACGCCACCCGAATTAGGTCGCGGACGTGGCATATGCGTAGATTTTCCATGTGAATGCGACTTGAAGGAAGTGCGACGTTGGCACACCACCACACATTACCGACTCTCGAAGTCTTCGCGTTCGCCGCATCCTCCTTTTTGCGAGCAAATTTGCGATGCGCTACTCGGTCGAAGGAGATAAGCAAAGGCGCTGACAAGGCGCGCTGTGGCATAGCGGTGGCTACCGCATGAACACCTCGTTGGCAACTTGTGGCGGCGCGATCGCCTTCCCGGCGGCAACGTCGGACAGTATGCGTCTGCGAATGCCGAGTTTGGGGACTAGGTCCATGGGGATAATGATGCGGTAGTCTTCACCTGGATCGATGTTTTGCTCGTTGATTTCCGGCAAAGTGGTGAGTTCTCGGGTAGAGATCCAGCGTTTGAAAATGTCAGTTAACTCAGCTGCGGAGATTGTTGCGGTCATTGTTTCGACTTCGCGCCGCCGAACTAGGTAATCCGCCAGCGTGTAGGAACTGGGGTCGAGCGATGGCAGCCAGTTGAAGTCGTAACCGCCAAAGAGCCCTTTGTCTTCGGGGCCCCACCATAAGGCAACGTCGACATCGCTCGCTCGCCACATGGCCTTGAGATGGGCGAACCCTAGATGCGTTCGATCGGAGAACCGCTCAGGGACTCGACGCTCCTGCCCCGGTAGGTTGATGAAATTCCAGGCGCTGTCGAGCTGCATCTCACGACGAATCCGAAGATCGACGCCGCGAACCATTAAGTCGGGCTGATCAATCATCTTGAAGCCGTCCGATCCCGCCAAAAAGTGTCGCGGATTCTGCAGAAATTTGTTTTGCTCGCCTTCGTTCAAATAGGGCGAAACAATGTAGATCAGCCGATCAGGATGTTCGGGATTAAAGTAGTGGGAGCTCAGCACGCTCCCCGGCAGCTTCAGCGATTCCCGCTCACCGGCGTTTAACTCGCCATTCTTGACCGTGTAAGGCAACTCTTCGGCAATACTCCGCAAGAAGGAATTGTTTTGCAGCGTGCCGACTAACAGCAAGTTGTATTCGCCGAGCGAAACGTCACCCAAGTCACTATCCGCGCGAATCGGGAAGCGAACATTGGCGGGCTTGAAAGTCGGGCCGCCGCTACTAGCCAAGACATTGGCTGCTTGCTGCAGGAACTGATTACTCTTATCGTCCGCTCCTGTTCCATAAACAACCATCAGCGGTTCACCTTGGAATAAGTTTGCCGCCGAGCCGGCTCCATAAGCTCGTTGACGATCCACGTCTTCAGGAAGCTTGGAAATTTGCTGCCAATCAACCTGTTTGGCGAAAATCAGCCGCAAATTCGTTGCTTCCTGATGCCAATCGACTTTGGAACTATCAATGACGAGTTGCTGGTCCTTGGCGAGCGGGGCAGTTGCTGGATCAAGTGAGAACTGCGCGACGTTTTCGGTCGAAATTCGCAGACCATCCGCAGCTGCTTCGGCGACAATGCGAGCCACTTTGTGCGGATCCGAAAACTTCTCAATCTTCAGCCAATACGCCGTGCCATCACGCGGGTGTTCGCACGTATGCACGATCTGCTTCGGACTTGGATCTCGTCTTTGCCGGAACAGCCACTCCATCGTCTCCGGTGGTGGCATTCGAATGCCATGACCGGCGGAAGGATGTTCGTTGAGAACTGCGTCGTAACCGAGCTTGTCCAACTTCTGAAACTGAACTCGGACATTGCCGATTGCTGAAGTCCAATCATTCACACCGTGCTCACAACGAAGCGGCAAGTTGCGAAAATTATCCAGCGGCAGGTCGTTACCGAATGCGACCAACGGAACGACTGCGGCGAACACGTCCTGCCGGAGGGCTGCAGTGTGCATCGCTCCGGTGGCACCAGCGGAAGTGCCGGTCAGATAGATACGATCTTCATCGATCGAATACTTCGCTTTCGTTGATTCGATCGCTTGCATCACGTCGTAACGGCTCATGCTGCGATAGCCCCATACGCCACGCCCGCTGGGCCGCACGCGAATGAACGAATACTCATCAGTAGGCAACAACGACGCCGAACCAAAGATCTGCACGATCATTGGGTACTTCGCATCAGAAGAGTAGTTCGCTGGCAGCACCACTTGGAATGATTGGTCGCGCCCTTCGGCTCGCGAGTAATACGCTTCGCTAATTTCCTTTGTAGAAGACTGAAGCGGTTGCTGGGCTTGGATGTAGATTGGACCGAGATCACAGAACGACACAATCAGCAAAAGGACATAGCGAGCTTCCCATATTGTCGTTGTCATATGCCTGCTCGCGAAATCTGACTGCAGTGGAGGTTGTCGTAACGCAAAAGATGATATCCGAAAACGAATCGTAGAGGACGTAGAGAAGGTCGTTTCTATGTGTCTCGATGCTGGAGTGTCTGACGTTAGCATTTCGCTGTTGCCAGACGAAGGGCCGCACCTGCGTTAGAGGACCAACCGCCGCGCACTCCCGCAGGCACAGAGCCAGATACTTCAGCAACGTTGAAGCTCGCTTTGCCATCCGTCCTAACCATTGACTGACGTGAGCGATCGGAACTTCCAAAGTCCACGACTTCGACGACGAATACTTCGGCCTTAAGGCGCCGACTCAAATCGCTTGAAACATTCCATACAAAAGCTGCGTCCAGTCATCGCCGAGCAGTTCACCAAACGACGAAAGACCGGAGGGCGACCACCGGCAGCCAAGCCACACATCACACGTCCGACGTAGCGATCGCTAGACATTGATTCGCGCGTCGCGTCGAAGTTCGGCAACGGCGGTGGGACCACAAAGTGGATACCGACTGTTGAATGGCGACCGGGCTATAGAGCGGTTGTCTTCTCACGTCGCTTCTGCACGGCGGCTACGAATTCATCCAACTCATCCATGTCGATTGTCTGTAGTTGCTTGAGGCGATCGTCGCTTATCGCGTCTATCGCAATGCCTGACAAAATGGGCGTGATGCGCATACCCAGCGCCCAGGCAGCGCCCCACTCTGTCGAGACCCAAACACTATCTTTTGCGTTCGGCGTATAGAGAACACACAACTCGCGTGAACTAAGAAGCGATTGTCTAATCTTCTGTGCGAACGGGTCACCACCCTTCATTCGTTTCTGAGCAAGAAATGCAGACTGAAGTGGACCCCAATAACTGGACAGGGCAATAAGGGGTAGAATCGCCCGAATTC
>JACNKX010000231.1 GCA_014381825.1 Planctomycetota bacterium | reverse complement strand
GGTAATTGACGAAAACGTGTCGGGCAACACTTTTAAGGTGGAGTCTGGGGGCGATTGAAAGTGGCGCAGGGCCCGCGGAGGGAATCTGGTCGCGATCTACGTGATTCGGAGGGTACTGACACCCCGCAATTACGCCACAGAACCAGACAATCTCAGCGACTTTACCTGCCGCTGAAGTACGGCTCAAGATTGTCTCGCTCTCCGGCGGCGGCTTATAGTAGTGTACTCGTGTCGCTTCCTAGCCGGTTCTCGAATCTTAGAGGTTTCTCATGCCACAAGCAGTTGTTGATCCCGAAGAACTCCGCCGATTCGCACAACGCTTGAAGAAATTCAACAGCGAGTTGCAGAACCAATCAACTGTATTGGGGAATCAGCTTGCGACATTGGGATCAACTTGGCGAGATCAAGAGCATAAAAAGTTCGTCGAGCAATTCGAACAGAACATGAAAGTGATAGCGAGATTCACCGAGGCGACCGAGCAGTATATCCCGTATTTATTGCGCAAAGCTGAGCATATCGAAGATTACTTGCAGAGCTGACACCCAAAAGTCAAGAGCGGACGTTCAGCGCTTCGTCTCGAACCGGGCTCTCCGTCGGAGGCTGGTGGCTCTTCTCGTCGACGCAGCCATAATAGCAGTTAGGGTTCTCGCCGGTTGCAGGCTCTCGTCTCTTGACCCTCGTCTCTCGAGTTCCGATCCATGAACCAATCTGCAAAAGTCACTTCGATTGATGCCGTGCGTGCGCTCCGCTCCGCGCTCATCAAGTTCGAAGAGAATGCTCGCAATGGGGTTATCGGTTTGGAATTGGAGATCCGCCGAGCTGTCGATTGGATTGACGTGGATCGACGGCGATATTGGCCGGTTCAAGTGAAGAAGGCGTCCGATGGACTTGCCGAAGCTCGAAATGCCCTCGAACGATGTCAGCTGAAGTATGGGTCGGAGGAGCCACCTTCCTGCTACGAACAGAAGAAGAACTACGAGTTGGCGAAACGCCGTCTTCGCTACTGTGAGGAGCAGGTGCGCAAAGTGAAACACTGGGCGCAAGCAATTCGCCGAGAGTTGACGACCTTTGAAGGTCAGATGGCGGAGATGAAGCTCTGTGTCGACTCGGAGATCCCTCGCGCGGTTGCCGCGATTGGTAAGATGCTGGCCGCCTTGGAGCGGTATGCCGGGACAGACGGCAATGTAAGTCAGGAGACCGCCAGCGTCGGCTTGGAAGAAGTCAGTGACACAAACGACGCGAAAGGCACTGGCTCATGAGAATCTGCGATCTTCATACGGGCTCGATTCGATTAACGCGAGCAGCGAAGGATCTTCGCGAGCAATGGAACGAGACCAGCGACTATTGGAAAGACAAAAACCGCGACGACTTCGATGCAAAGTATATCCAGCCGCTAACACCGCAAATGACGCTGTTGCTGGCGGCAGTGAACTCGTTAAGTGAAGTGCTTGAACGAGCGGAACGGGACCTCGAAGATCGCAAACTGGAAGACTAATCACGGCAGCCATCATGGATCGCATCTCGACTGACGAACAACGCCGCCTGATCGAAGAACTGGGGAAGTTGATTGCCGAACGGGCCCAGTCCGAAGAGTCGATTCAAGCCAGCTTTCAGGCCCGCGAATCGACCACAAGGACACAATTCGGTGCCGAACGCGAGCGGCTCAACGCCAACATTCAGCTGGAAAAATCAAACGCTCAAGCACAACATAACTCTGCCCTCGCAACTATCGCGACGGATTACGAGAAAGGCGTCGAGGCTGCGATCGCCGACCACGACCAGCGTTTTCGTGACGTTAGCCAAGACGCGGCGAGTGGCATCCAGGCCGCCAAGGACGAATGCGGGCTGCGCAAGCAGCGATCGCAGAACGCCTATGAAGAGTCCGTTCGCGATACGAAAGAAGCGCTCACGGAATTCAAAGCCAAACTCGGACAGCATCGTGAGGAGTTGGATGACCTGAACCAATCCGTCGAGAAACAAGTGTTGCGTAAGCGGTCGTGTCTATGCCTCTCTCGCCAGTTGCCTAAGAAGCGAGGTGTCTGCGATTCGGCTCAACCGGTTGCGAATTTCGCAATCGAGTTAGCGGCCGCCAACGAAACAAAACTGGACTTCCGCAGCCAATGGGCTCCCAAGCTATTGATCTGGGAATGCGTGATCCCGCTGTACCTGGTGTCGCACATTATTCTCGCGATCGTCGCTTACTCGTACATCAAACCTCCGCCCGGCACCGACCCCGAACCATTCACCTGGATTCTGATTGGCGCGGCGGGAGTGCTATCTCTCTGCCTCACTGCTATCGTGTGGGTCATCATTCGGCAGCCAGCCGTACGGCAGACTCTCGACCTTTACGGCCAGTTTCAACAGCACGCTGCGAACGCCGAAATGTCACTGGATGCAGCACGCGTGCTGGCCGTTGCGGAAGCGGACCAGAAACGCGAGTTGCGACGCGGCGGACTTGATCGCGAGTTTATGCTCGCAGAGCGCGGACGCGACTCGCAAGTTTCCGAGTTACAAACGCAGCGAGAAACCTTGTTGGCCGAAGCAGCCGAAGCATTACAGGATCAACGCGCGGCGGTGGCCAAGGACCGTGATGCCAAACGCGACGCGATAAATGTGCGGTTTGAACAACAACTCAAAGAACTTCAGTCGAGCGGCAAGCAACGGGTCGAGGACTTCGAGACCCGATTCGAGCAGGAATTGGCAGCCAGTCGCGAAACATTTGAACGGGCTTGGCAGCGATTGATCGCACGTTGGCGCGGTGGCCTCTCCGATTTTCAGGCCGCGCTCGACTTGATGAAGGAATATTGTGGAACGCGTTTTCCGGATTGGAACGCGACGGAGTGGGACAAGCACGAATCGATCGATGCCAGCTTGCCAGCGCTCCGTTTTGGTAACTACGGAATTGGCCTGCAGATGTTCGAGGGTGGTGTTCCGCAGCACGAAGACCTTCGCCCTGCGGCGGTCGACTATACGCTTCCGGCCGTTCTATCCTTCGCCGAACATCCGACGTTGTTGTTCGAGGCGTTTGGCGAAGGGCGGCTCACCGCGAACCAGGCGATCCAGAACGTCATGCTTCGTTTGTTGACTTCTCTACCACCGGGGAAGGTTCGATTTACGATCGTCGATCCGGTTGGGCTGGGGCAAAACTTCTCGGCATTCATGCATCTTGCAGACTTCGACGAGAAGCTCGTGACGCACCGGATTTGGACGGAGAGTTCGCACATCACGCAGCGGTTGACCGATTTAACCGAACACATGGAAGACGTGATTCAGACTTATCTGAGGAACGAGTTCAAGACGATCGACGAGTACAACGCATATGCGGGTGAAGTCGCCGAGCCGTTCCATATCCTCGTTGTCGCAAACTTCCCAGCGGGTTTCTCGGAGGAAGCCGCGCAGCGATTGTTGAGCATTGTCACGAGTGGCTCGAAGTGCGGTGTTTACACCTTGATCAGCACGGATTCCAAAATCGAGCTGCCTCGCAACTTCCATCTGGCGGATCTCGAAGCGAATGCCGCCGCCGTGCAATGGGACGGAAGTCGTTTTCACTGGGTCGAAGAGGATATCAAAGATCTGCCTCTGACGCTGGACGAGCCTCCGTCGGATGATCGCTTCACCGAGATCATTAAGACCGTAGGCCAGCGAGCCAAAGACGCAATTCGCGTGGAGGTGCCATTCTCGATGGTCGCCCCGGCGGACGACCAGTGGTGGAGCCGCGACAGTCGCGATGGGATTGATATTCCGCTCGGTCGCGCGGGGGCGACCAAGCTCCAGCATCTACGGCTCGGAAAAGGAACGTCGCAGCACGTTCTGATCTCCGGAAAGACCGGATCAGGGAAGTCGACCCTGTTGCACGCGATGATCGCGAATACCGCGTTGCACTATGGGCCCGATGAAGTTCAGTTCTATCTGATCGACTTTAAGAAGGGTGTCGAGTTTAAGCCGTATGCCACCTACGCACTGCCGCATGCTCGTGTCATCGCTATCGAAAGTGAACGCGAGTTTGGCATGAGTGTGCTGGAGCGGCTTGATCTTGAACTGCGCACTCGTGGAGACTTGTTTCGTGACCACGGTGTTCAGGACATCAAGGGCTATCGTGATGCCAACCCGGATGCGGCGTTACCGAGAATATTGCTGATCATTTACGAATTCCAAGTGTTCTTCGTCCACGACGACAAGGTCTCACACAACGCGCCTCTGGTGCTTGATCGGCTCCTGCCCCCCGTCCCGTCAAGTTTGTGTTTCGTGCCTCC
>JACNKX010000080.1 GCA_014381825.1 Planctomycetota bacterium | reverse complement strand
CATTGCTATTCGCTCTCGCTGCGTAGTTCTTCAGGCGGGGACTAGCGGAATAACGCCCGCGTTAACCGGGCGGCGGCTAACGACTTTCGGATTCAGAACCAGCGTCAACCGCCGCTCCGGTTGAACGCATTGTTCGTTGCTTTGGCGCGGCAACGGGGCGTCCCGAGGCCAATGCCCGCTTGCGCGCTGCTTCAACATACGCGTGGACGTCGCCTCCATGCTCAGCAAGCAATTCTTCGCGTGCGGCATAGATTTCATCGAGTATCTCGTTACGAGCCATTGTCTGGGTCTCCCAAAAACTCTGCAGGTGTGCAGATCAGCAATCGAGGGAATCCAAGATCGTCTAATAAGTCATAGACGCGAGGAAGTTCGATTGCGTTGGCAATATGCCGACAGTTTTGCGTCAATAGATATTCTACACGGCCAACAGCAGCCGAGGCCACGTGTAATGCATCCAATCTGGCTTTTGCAGGCATCAAAGAGTGCGAAATAATCTCATCGGCTACCCGTTCGACTTCGGCGTCAGGGAGAAGCACCCGAACGTCTTGCAGCAGTTTCAACCGCTCTTCTGCCGCATCTGGGTCACCGCGAGACACTTCATCAATCACGAACTGGGACGTCACCAAATCGTACTTGAATGCCTCCTCTGCGAGCCACCGCTTTGCTTGGTCTTGCAACGCGGCAGTAGCAGGGTTTCTGCTTGGCCACGCTGACGCGTGACTTACAATTGATGTTTCGATGTAAATGGCATCCATTCGTACATCCTACTGCAACGAACGGTGGAGATCACGGGGACCGAGGAGTTGACTTGGGGTTCAAGCCGGACAGCGCCGAGGTCTCCCGTGCATCGATTTGTTCACGGGCGTTTGAATCGCAGCGCGACCCCACCACCCACAACGAGCCGCAAGATATCACAGCCACGACGAAGCAGCAAACGTTTTCCAACGATCGCTATCGTCAGCAGCCATCGTCAATATGACATCCTCGACGGCATGTTGTTTTCTGTCGGCATGGGTTTTCGACAGCATGACCATCTCGACGCAAGACGTCCGCCGAAGCAAACATCTTTCGTCGAGGAGAAGACGTCCCAACGAAACATATTACGACCAGAGACGATGATCGAAGGAAACGATGCCAACGAAGAGACGCCATCGTCACAAAGTCATTTCTCCACACAGGACGCAAACGCAGCCAACGACTTGATGCCGCACGAAGATGTTCCAACAACATCATGTTTTCGACGAGACAACTCAACCGAAGCGTTTGATCAAGACGCAAGAACGATTCGACGACAACAGTCTTCGACCACGCACCAATCGCCAGGAGCAACTCGTCCCGTGAACGACTGAGGTAACGGGGGGCGAGGAGAGGAGTTTGACTTCAGGACCGACTGCGCCGAGCCCTCCCGTTCACCGATTTGTTATTCCGCGTCGCTGTTGTGGTCTCGGTTTAGATTTCAGTTTTGACACGTTCCCATTCTCGTTTGAGAATACCCTGGCAAACAGTTGTCGCTTGTTGGACGTTATCTGGGAAGGAGCCCTTGTCCTTGTTGCCCATTCCAGAAGCAACGACGGCATCGAGACGCTGATTGAGTTCTTGGTGATCGCTTTCAGCCGGATTAAGCATGAGTTCAACTTGGCGGCGAAGGAAAACAAGCTTTTTGTCGGTAGCGGAGAATTGGTCCTCTTCACCGGCGACATAATACCAGTGAGCTTCGCTGATTATTTCGGCGACGCGATTGCGGAGCGTATCAATCCACGTGTGACGAATCGGTGAAATGATTTGTTTGTTTGCGACCCGTAGCGATGTATCGGCTTGGTGCTTCGCCACGTGCCACGAAACGTAGGGACCGACGATGAGTGCGAGAGCAGCGATAATGAGCGATCCAATCGGGATGTAGACTTCCATCGCGGCGTAGTCCATTGGATTCAGGATGAACGGTTCATTGCTATTCGCTCTCGCTGCGTAGTTCTTCAGGCGGGGACTAGCGGAATAACGTCTAAATTCACCGGGCCGCGAGGGTTGAGTCGACCACGCGAACACGCCCGCAATCGCGGCTCCGGTGCAATTTTTTGTTATCCAGCTTTGAACAAGACGGCATTACGGTCAGGAACGAACGGTGCGAATCCGTGCTGGCGTCGATGGACGATTCCAGCATTGATTTGATCGTGACCGACCCGCCGTATTTCAAAGTCAAAGCGGATTGGTGGGATCGGCAATGGGAAAAGCCTGAAGCGTTTCTGTCGTGGATTGGTGAACTGTGCGACGAGTGGCGGCGCGTGCTAAAGCCCAACGGGTCGCTCTACGTGTTCGCGTCGCCACAGATGAGCCACGCGGTCGAGACGGAAGTGCGGAAGCGGTTCAACGTGCTGACCAACATCCGTTGGCGAAAACCAGAATTCAGCACCAAGGCGGAGATGTTCGACAAGGACGACTTGCGAGCACCGTTTCCGGCAAGCGAGACGATTATATTTGCCGAACAGGCTTCGCAAAATGGTAGCGTTGTCGGCGCGAGGATCACTGAGGCGCGTATTGCGGCTGGTCTCACATGCGACGCGATAGAGCGACGACTAGGCTACTTAGACAACAAAGGACGCGGTTCACGCTTGTGTTACAGATGGGAGACGGGTTCAAGCCTGCCAACGGAAGATGACTTTTGCTCGGCGTTGCAGGCGTGTGGTGTAGGCGTAAACGCCAACGAGTACGAAGACCTGCGGCGCGAGTACGAAACGTTGCGGCGACCGTTCAACGCCAGCGACAAGAGACCCTACACCGACGTTTGGGATTATGCGACCGTGAGCGACTACCCCGGCAAGCATCCGTGCGAGAAACCGCTGGCGATGATGGAACACATCGTTGAGACAAGCAGTAAGCCGGGGGCGTTGGTGTTGGATTGTTTCGCGGGTTCAGGTGTCGTAGGGGAAGCGTGCCGCAATTTCGGGCGGCGTGCGATACTGTGCGAAATTGATCAGCGATGGTACAGAAAGATTACGTCACGCATTGGGCAACGGACGCTCTTTGCTGGATAACGTCCAGGATCACCGGGCGGGAGTTGACGTATTTGAGCGCAGCGAACGCGCGACCCGATTCCCGCTCCGGTGCATCCGTTTGTTATACGCCGATTCCGCGTATTTGCGACGAACGACGTGTTGGTGAGTTTTGTTTTCCGACCGTCGGATTGTACCAAACGATTTCAGATCCGCCATCATTTATTTGGAGCGACCGTGACCCCGTGAGCGAAGACAAGATTGCGAACATTCATTTTTGAGTGGACGTGACGCCGTGAGAAAATGTTATTTTTGAGTTGTTTTCTTTTTGGCCCTGCGGAAACGTTTTAGATTTCGGAGAGGACCATTCTTGAATTCTTTGGAGAAGAGTCGCCCCTGTGATTCGACGTTGTTTTTGAATCGTTTCTTTTGTTAGCCTGTTTTTTTGTTAGCCTCTTGAAAACGCATCAGATTTGGGAGTGATCCGTTTTGTGTTTTGGGAGAAAAGCATAGCCCTGCAAGAAGACTTAATTTTTGAGCGGACAATCTTATGGTTTTGGAGAAGAGCTTAGTCCCGCGAGAAGACTTGTCCGCGCGTTAATTCTATTTGTCTCGGAGCAAATTCAACGCGACGAAAAACGTTCGGTTGATCGAGAAGATTGTCCGCGTCTGCGAGCATGTCGTCAGCCTGGCGGCGTATAACGACCGTGTTCACCGAGCCCGCGCCGGTGGACTTTGATTTGGAAAACAACCGTTGTCGCGGGCTTCGGTGCAACACATGGTTATCCGTCATGCACTTGATTGGAGTATTGCGGCAAGTAGACCTGGACTCTCGGAGTGGGCGGGTGCGGTACGCCGGAAGCAAGACGACCGTGAAAGTGATATTTGAATCATCGGTCTCCGAGGATCGCATCAAGGCGTCTGTTGACAAAGTGATGGAATACAAGGGGATGAGAACCAGATGGCACGAGTTCGACACAATGCTCGTGAGCGAGATTGATGTTCCAACGCGGAATGGCGACATGGAATTAAACGTCCTAAGTGTGCGGACGCGGAACATCCTGAAGGGATGCGGGATTTACACGTTCGATGAGATTGCGAGCTATCCCGAACGGGAGATACGAGAACTGGATGGCATCGGCGTAATTGCGATGCACGAGATCGAAGAACAACTGTCGAAGCACGGCAAGCAGTTCGAGACGTGTTGAGACGGATAACTTATTTAATTCACCCGGTTAATTCTGGAATAAACCCATTATCACCGGTTTT
>JACNKX010000154.1 GCA_014381825.1 Planctomycetota bacterium | reverse complement strand
GGTAACGAGTCAATTCGTTGCTTGTGGCTCGTGTGATGTCTTGATCTCGATAACGGATCACGCCCGAGGTCGGCGAGTCCAAACCGCCGATTAGATTCAGAATGGTCGTCTTTCCCGAACCGCTCGGCCCGACCACCGCCAGGAACTCTCCCCGGCGAACCTGAAACGACACACCCTTGAGAACCTGGACGGACACCTCGCCCATCGCAAACGTCCGCCGGACGTCTGTCAATTCTAGAATGATATCGTCGGTTTTCTCGGGCATCGAACAACAAGATGTGGCGCAAAGTATTGTGGCTTCAACTCCATTGTACCTTGCGACGAATCCAAGTTGATCCGCAAGGTACCAGCACCCTACGAAGCCAGAGAAAGTACGAACTACTTCATCCCCATCGCGCGGCGCATGAAGCCATCGCGGGTGCGGTCGGGAAGATGACGCGCGGCGAAAAAGGCCATGTGCGTCCGAACGCCCACCGGATAGCGCGTCTTGGGGCGACGAGCGGTTAGCGCGTGACGGACGGCATAGACGACCTTGTCGACGGACATGCCGGACTTATCCATTTGAACTGATGCCTTCGACATCGAAGTTAAGTCTTGCTCGTAGAGCTTTCTAACGGACTCCGGAAGGTGCTTGCCCATTTCGGCGGCCGTTTCGAGCAGCTTGCCCCAGATCGGCGTCGCCACACTATCGGGCTCGACGATCGAGACATCGATCTTCCAGCGAGTCAACTCCATTCGCAGTACGTCCGTGATTGATTCGAGTGCGAACTTGGACGACGCGTAGGCGCCTAAGTAAGGTGGCGCCGCCTTGCCACTAATCGAGCCCATGTTGATGATGCGTCCTTCGGCGGCGCGAACCAAGGGCAACATCGCTTGTGTCACCGCGATCACGCCAAAGACGTTTACTTCATATTGGCGACGAATGTCATCGAGCGGAACACATTCGAGAGGCCCCGGAACCAGAATGCCTGCGTTGTTGACCAAGCCGTACAGGCCATCTTCACCAACGTCGGCCTTAATCTTCGCAGCCGCTTGCTCGATCGTTTTAGATTGCGTGACGTCAATGACGACCGAAGTCAATCGGTCGGATGATTTGGCCTGGAGCGCCTCGCCGTCAAACTCCTTACGAACACCTGCGAACACGCGAAATCCATGCTTGTCGAGATCCAACGCGCACGCTGCACCAATGCCTGTCGAAGCACCAGTAATTAAGACCGATCGCCCTTCGCTCGCGGAGTGACTCATCGCGGGACGTTCCTTGTATTCGTGGGCGTCAGTTCTGCGAGGGTGGTTCCGACGAATAGCCGTATTTTTTGATATAGTCGGCGCATCGCGTGGCGATTTGCTCGTGCAGTTCCACCGGCAGGTCATGGCGGTTGGGGACGTAATCGGAAAGCCCCGCAACGAATTGCTTGAGCTTCGGTTGCACATCGTCAAAACCGCCGAGGTCAAGATTGTCGTAGATCTCTTTCGTCCGTTCGACGGGAGCTGAAACTAAGTCTTCGTATCGCAACACGCAAAGTCGCTCCGGCGCGATCTTGTCGCGATCTTCTTCGAACACACGATGCAGATGCTCGAAGTTCTTGAATACATACTCTTCCAAACCGTCATGGTTCGGCACTTGGGCTCCGTGATACCTATGCAGCCGCTTCCACGTCTTCATCATGGACGGAAATACGACGAACGGATCGCGAACCAGATAAACAAATCGTGCGTTCGGGAACATGTCTAACAGAACGGGAACGCGAAACGTGTGAGTCGGCGACTTCAAAATGATGCGTTTACCAGGATTCTTGACTTGAACGGATCGAAGAAACGAATCGAACGTCGACTTCCAGCTCTCCAACTCCTCAGACGACAGATCTCGCAAGTCGAAATATTTTTCGTCCTGCGGCGGTCGATTTGGAAAGGCCCACGTTAGATAGGGCGAACGAGCGCCGAGCGAACACAGCGCGAGTTCGTCTTCCTGCGGACTATCGAGTCCGATGCGTACGTTATCCATGGGGCGGCGGCGCGGCATGAGCATCCACAGCCACCAACTAGTCAGCGCTTCAGAAAACAGGAAATGACTAGGCGTCAGACATTCGTAAGTCGTCGGAAACGCGTGACGCTCGTCGAGTACCAGTAGCTCGTGCAGCCAAGTCGTGCCCGTCCTCCAGTGCCCGAGGATGAACACCGGATCGTCAGCTAGTTGACACTTGCCGATCTTGCGGCCAAAGGCCATTTGTTGCGCCAGCGCCAGCCCAGAATTCGCAACACTAAGTCCTGTGTTAATCATGGCCATCGGCACTCGTGTCGGTGAGACGCGAAAACCGTTTCGAGACAGGAGACTGAACCAGGTCTTCAGTGTCATGCCGTTCCAAACACGGGGCTCCCACGGCATATCGCGAGCACCACCATCCGCCTTGCGACTCTGTTTCTTGTCGGTCATGACGGATTCCTAGTGGCGGGCGAGGAGTTTGCAGCCGGGCTGCTTCGATGAACGCCGGATTGAGGATAGAAAGGCTTGTGTCGACTCGCGGCGTCACGGAGCAATTGCGTCGGGTGAAGATGAGGACCGAGTTCTCGTAGCGATTCGAGCGCCTTCAAAATCCGGACGGCTCCGACTTGATCTGCCCACCACAGCGGACCACCGCAGGAGGTTGGAAATCCAATCCCGCACATCGCTGCGAGATCAACCTGCCAGGCACTGTGTGCGCGCTGGATCTCGAGCAACTTTGTCGCTTCGATGATCATGGGTAGTGCAATCGCTGCTTCGATTTCTGGCGCCGAAAGATCGACGCGCGACTCGATCTGTGCGTCAATAATTTGTTGAGCGATTGGGTTTATATCTCCGGCCCGTTCGTTGTCATTCTCAGCTTGATGGATAAAAAAGCCGCGCCCGGATTTGCACCCGAGCTGCTTCTTTTTCATCATGCGAACGATCGTTGGCGTTCGTGCGATAAATGTCTCGGAATCCGCAGACAAAGACCAGCCACATTGAAGCGCAACGTCCAAGCCAACAGCGTCATACAACCGAATAGGCCCCATTCGCATGCCAAATCCGAGAGCCAATGACTCGACCGCTTCGATGCTGACTCCAGCAGAAACCAGCCTGATACCAGCGTTCATGTAAGCCATCAGGATGCGATTAACGAGGAAACCACGGCCGTCGGCGACGACTAGAGGAATGCGGCGAATTTGCTCACAAAACCGAAGTACCTTTGCCGTCGTCACTGCGTTCGTCTTCGAGCTGGGGATGATCTCCAACATCTTTCGCTCGCCGATCGGCGGAAAGTAATGTAATCCGCAGAAGCGTTGCGGAGCGCGAAGATGCGCCGCCAATTCGGAAATCGGCAGCGTCGATGTGTTTGAGACAATCAGTGTCTCGTCCGCGCAGAGCTTCTCAAGGCCGGAGTAGAACGTGCGTTTTGTCGTAATGTTTTCGACAATCGATTCGACCACCAAGTCACAAGCCGCGACTTCCGCTAAATCGGAAGACAACAGAAGACGGTCGGACAGTTGCTCCTCGACGCTTTCTCGAGAATTATCGGCACGTTCCGCCTGCATGGCGCTTCGGATGGCTTGCCTCACACTTTGTAACGCGTCAGGATTGTTGTCGGTGATGACAACTGGCAGACCGTGGGCAATCGCCGATGCGGCAACGAGGCTGCCCATGACGCCCGCGCCAACGATTCCGACTCGCTCGATAGACGGAGCTTCATGGATCGCGAACAGCGCGTAGTTCCGGCGACGATTCTCGTCAACGAGCGCCGTCACATGGCTTGATGCCTCAGACTCGCACATGGTTTTGCCCGGAACCAGCGTATCGATACTCGTCATCAACCCACCTAAAACGTCCCATTGAAAGTATCGTAGCAGTCGATAGGCCTCCAATCATACTCCGGCACTGGAGATCGCACTACCGCGCCGCGATAAGTGAGGACTTCTAGAACGAAGTTTGATTGATCCGCCGACGTTAGTTACTGTGCTCGCAAGAAAATCCAATTCAAGCACGTATTGGCACCCGGTTGCTGCGGGCCCAGTTCCAGAGTCAGCCGCCCGTCGCTCACCTGAACGACGACCGTCCGTTCAATGAAATGCCCCGCCAAAGTAGGCTCGTCGGCAATCGCGATTGTCGCCTCAACGGTAATCCGATGGCCGGTCTGGTCATGGGCGGAATCGCCAACACACACGGTAACCTCCCATCGCCCATTCGGCACTGCACACTCCCAGCAAGCCTCGTCTCGCGTGAACAGGAACGTATCTCTATTTGCTTCATCGTAGATGCCGCGACGCCGATGGTTGGCACTGACATCGCGTTCCCACCCATGGCCTGAACCTTCTGAAAACATCAGCCCAACGTCGCTGACAAATCCGTCGACTTGCTTCGAGCCCCTACCAGTGAAATTAAAGCAGCGAACACCGCTTTTCGCGACCGAAGCGTTATCCGGCAGTCCGTCCTGTTCGAGCGAGGGAGCGGCGATGCGCCAAGTAATTGGCTCGCCCGGCGTAAAGAGACTTGGGTCGTTACGATCAGGAATGCTATCTCCATCGGCGTCGTCATGCGTGGCGCGAACGAACGGTACGTCGGGAAGTTGCCTAAGCTGTTCCCACCAGAGCCGACAGAAGTCACCGCGAGTCATTTCCGCAGCGGGAGCGCTGAGCGTTTGCCGATCTAACTTTGTCTCTAGACTCAGGTCGACGACTTGCTGTCGCCACGCCTCCGTCACAGGGTCATCAGGCTTAAAATCGACGTCTCGTTCACTCAGCGGCAAGCCTCCACGAGCTGCGAGTCGATTCACCGCGACAAACGATTTGTGATCCGCAGGCATGTCACGGAACGGCCACATGAGAAGCGGCACATCGTCGCTCGACTCATTACACAGTACGTGACGTACCTGTTCGAGTTGCTTTCGATCGTAGGGAATTGTGCGAGGTTGAGTACTGTTTCGAAGCGAGATCGCTGCGGTTGCGCCCGCCGCTTGCCCAATCGCGATGCTTTGGTCATGCAAGCGGATCGCTGCACAAACAATGCTGCTGTAACCAACATTCTTCTGCGCTCCCAACAGCCCGTCCATGGATTCCGGAATCAAACTGCGCAGCGGAAAGACGGACCGATCGCTAACGTGGTGCGTGTGTCGACCCGGCTTTTCGTAATCAATCCAAGGTCCGCTCACTCCGACCTCGCGGAGGTAAGCCCGTCCCGTGCGATGAAAGTCATAGTGAAACTGCCACGCGAACAGGCCGTCCGGGTACATGACTTGGGCGAATTGCTCGCGAGCCATCTGTTTCGTCGTGCCACTCGTGTTGCGACCATCTTGCTCGCGCATCATGTACATCGCCTTGAGCCGCAGCGATTCGCGAATGTAAGGTTTCGGCGGTAGACGATCCGGCGTGCCGAACTCGTCACTGAGATGAAAGCGGCGGAAGCTATTGGTTTTGTCGGGGGCTCGCGAGTCAACGAAGTTCTGCAGGTGATACAGAACGCTGAGCGATTGACGCTTGGCGTCGTCGAACACGATTTGCCGCTGCTCACGTGTCATTTGCACGATGTTTTTGGTCGATGCTCCCGGTTCGGTTGCTTCGAGCGCATCGACAACATGTTTTGGCAGGCGTTCCAGTGGATAGTCCTGGCCATTCATGTAGTTCAACAGGATACTTGTCTTGCGATCTTTGCTCGTGTATCCGTCCACGATGCGACGTACGGTGTAAACGCTCAATTGGCGCGGCGATGCTTGGCCGGCGTCGGGCCAATGGTGGATGCTGCCAACTTTCGCTGGGCGATCCCAGTCGAGACCCTCCATCGCTTCGCGGCTTAAGTGACTAACTCGTACAAATCGACGATCGTCGTGAAGCGATGGCTGCTCGATCGGTGTCTCCTTGTCCGACTCAGCAACGATCATTGCCCACGTGATCGGATTCATTTCGTTCGGAGGACTCTGCGAGAGATCTTCCGGCGCACTTGGTTCGTCGTATCGAGAACGAGGATCTGGCCCGCATTCAAAAGCGGCGCCCGACACTTGGATCGCTTCGCCCCAATCCGATGCATCAATCGTTACTTTGGCTCGGACGCGTAGGTCTGCTTCTTCGCCCGTTAGCGGTGCGAACCAAAGACCGGTCAATCGCAAGCCGCGTTCCTGACGTTCAACATCGGCGCGAACGGGGTAACGGTTGGTGATAAAGCGAACTTGGCCGCTGTCGATGTACGGCTGGAGCATTTCGCGAAACATTGCTTCGGCTTCCGCAGGTCGAAAAGTCGATGGGCCGTGATACGGTCGGCCCGGCATTGGAGATCCGTACTTCCGCGTATTGAACGCTTCGATTCGATCCATCAGCTCTTTGAACAGGCCGCTGCGATGGAATGATCGCTTCATCGGATGCCAATCGACACCCCAACCAACTTTGCCAACGCCTTTGTTTTCGTCCACGCACGCAAGCGCTTGCTCAGTGAATTGTCCGCCCAGCCACTCGCCGTCGTGGACGATCGTAATCGAGCGAACGCCTGACCGCGCGGCCTGAATCGCGGCGGCCCAGCCCGATTCGGTACCGCCAACGACGAGCAAGTCCGTCTTCAGTTCACGCACGTCTGCCAAAGCTGGTAGCGCGACAAACAAGGAAAACAGGCACGAAAAACACGAGAAGATACAAAAACGAATGTGCATCTAATTGCCTACTTCATTCAGACTCTTTGTGAGTTCTTGCGTGTTTTGTGGCCATCCCTGAACTCGGCGCCGCTACAGCCTTGGAAACGCCGCTACCAGATCGAGTTTGTCTCCGGTCTCGACCTGCAATGATTGCAACTTTTGGAACATCGTTTTAATGCGAGATCGATGCGTGGCAACGTCCGAAAGATCGTGTTGCTCGCTGGAATCGTTCTTCAAATCAAACAACAAGACTTTCGGAACCTTTGGGTACAGAATCAACTTGTAACCATCGTCGGTGATCATTCGCTGCATGTCGTCGCGATATGCACCGTAGATCGCGTCGTACTGCTCCTTCTTCTGACCCGAAAGAACAGGAAGCAGGCTGTTGAATTTAACGTGTTCAGGAATCGAAACGCCAGCAAGCTCAAGCGTTGTCGGCATGATGTCTTGCATATAGACCGGCGTGTCGATTTTTGCACCCGCTTCGATTCCTTGACCTGCGATCATCATTGGGACTCGAACGCTGTGGTCAAACATATTTTGCTTACCCAGCAGCCCATGATGCCCGCACGACAACCCGTGATCGGCGGTAAAGAAGATGTAGGTATTCTCTTCTTGGCCTGTCTTCTTCAACGCTTCAAGAATCAATCCGATCTGATGGTCCATGTGCGTGATGATCGCATAGTATTCCTGCCGATTTACTTTGACGGAATACTTCGTTCGTGGGAACGGCGCAAGTGCTTCGTCTCGCAGTTTACTGCTGTTACCGATCGCGTCCATGTAGGGATAGAGTGGCAGAAAGTCGATCGGTACGTTGATCTTTGACAGTGGATAGCGGTCGACGTACTCCTGTGGCGATTGTCGAGGATCGTGAGGTGCGTTAAACGCGATGTACATGAAGAAGGGATTATCGCTCTTCGCTGCCGTTTCCAAATAGCCGACGGCATCGTCTTTGACAACTTCGCTCCAATGCTTACCGCCCTGCCAGAATCCGCCAAACTTAGGATCGGATGGCGACCACTTGTCGGACTCGCCTTCAATGGGGCGGTTGTAGCCCTCGGGCGTCTGCTTTGGCATTCCGCCTCGAACGTGTTGAGCGACGTCGAAGACTTTGTTCGGGTCAGCCTTGATGTGCCATTTACCGGTGAAGTATGTGTCGTAACCCTGCTTCTTTAGTAAGCGTGGCCACAGTCGATCCATCTCCTCGGGCTGCTTGATCGTCTTTTCAAGCTGCCGTGCGTGCCAAAGGTATCGCCCGCTCACGAGCATCGTCCGGCTGGCAACACACACCGCCCCGTGATAGCCACCCTGGTTGTAAGCGTGAGTCAATGTCGTGCCGGATCGGACAAGTCGGTCGAGATTCGGTGTTTCAATCTCGTTGTTACCCAACGCGCGAATCGACTCGTAAGTTTGGTCATCCGCAAAGATGAATAAGATATTAGGTCGTGAGGATCGCTCGGCGGCCGACAACGCCGTGCCAGGAAGAACCGCCAGGCCCATCAAATTACAAAGCAAAAACAAACGCATCGTCATGGAACGCTGCTCTCGATATCGAGTTTTGGAAGGGGGGACGGAAGAAAATGCACTATATCTCGTGACGCGGTTCAATGCGAATCCCCGGCGCGAGGTAGGCGAGTATAGCCGAGGAGATAGACGCCCTAGAGTTGTGGCCATCACTTTCTGAGTGATGAGCGTTTGTCAGTCCCAGAGTGATCGCTCCATTAGACAAGAATCGGTCGGACAACTTCGCCTTGCACGTCGGTCAATCGATAATCTCGTCCAGCGTGTCGGAATGTCAGTCGCTCGTGATCGAATCCCATCAAATGCAAGACCGTTGCGTGGAAGTCGTGAACGTGGACTGGTTGTTCGACGGCGCGGAGCCCGTATTCGTCCGTTGCTCCGTGTACGATGCCCGGTTTAACTCCGGCTCCCGCTAGCCATGATGTGAACGCCCACGGATGATGCTCGCGGCCCTTGGCATCGGCGCTGTTGTTGAATGGTGTACGACCGAACTCGGTGGTCCAAACGACTAATGTCTCGTCCAGCATGCCGCGATGTTTGAGATCTTTCAGTAGCGCGGCGATTGGTTGGTCGACATTCTTTGCTAGTCCAACGTGCGTCATCATGTCACCATGCGCGTCCCAATTTCCCGATGAACCGGTGTCGATCAGTTCGACGAACCGTACACCCCGTTCGACCAACCGCCGAGCAGCAAGACATTGCCAGCCAAATCCCGTCGTCTGGCCCGGTTGCAACGCATAGCCGCTGAGCGTGGCTGCTGATTCCTTTGAGAAGTCGAATGCATCGGGTACCGCCATTTGCATACCAAACGCCGTCTCGAAAGAACGCATTCGCGCTGACAACTCTGGGTCGGCGTGACGAGCATCGAGATGAGCGAGATTCATCGCTTGCAGAGTTTCCAATTCAAGTCGCTGGCGATCAGTCGGAACTCGCGGCTTGACATTGGCGATTGGTTCGGCACCCGGAACAACAAGTGTGCCCTGATGTGCAGCCGGCAGGAAGTCGTTCGCGTAAACCTGCGTTCCCGCGTAGGTTTGTTTTGGTGCGATGACGACAAAGCCCGGGAGGTTGCGATTCTCCGTGCCCAAACCGTAGCTGACCCACGCACCGAGACTTGGTCGCGAAAAAGCAAACGATCCAGTGTGCATCCCCAAAGTGGCATTGTAGTGATTGGAATGCGAAGTGTGCATTGAACGGATCATCGCGATGTCGTCGATGCAGGTTGCGACATGTGGAAACAACGTACTGACTTCCGTTCCGCACTCGCCGTTCTGAGAGAACTCCCACTGTGGTTGCTTCAGAAAGATCCGTTCGTAACCTGGGCGGTCCTTGATCTCTGGGTGATCTGCCTTGATCTCCTTACCTACGTCGCGATGCAATGCCGGCTTGGGATCAAATGTATCGACATGCGACACGCCACCCGTCATGAACAGGAAGATCACGTTCTTGGCGCGGGCTGGAAAGTGCGGTTCGCGCATGGCGAATGGATCGCGTCCGTCGGCAAGCAATTGCTCAATGATCCCTGGTAAAATCAACGATCCCGTGACAGCTGAACGAAGAAAGGACCGTCGAGTATTGGAGAGCGGGTACATGGAATCTTTCATTCGCCTTAATCGATATACAAAAACTCACTTGAAGCCGTCAAGATACGAGCGTAGGCTGACCACTTCTCGTGCAGCTCTCCCGGATACTTCGCAAGAAACGTCGTTGCAACTTCTTGTTCTGCTACCGTTGGCTCGCGCTGAAACAATCGACGGAAGATAAACTCACATCGGGCTGCATCGTCGCTTTTTTGTTCTACCGATTCGGCTAGTGCCGCTGCCTGTTCGTGAAAGAATGGGGCGTTCAGGAAATACAGTGCCTGAGTCGGTACGGTAGTCGACTGTCTGGTCGCCGTGCTGGAATTTGGATCGGCGCCGTCGAACAAGGCCAAGTACGGATGACGCCGCTGCCGCTGCACCATCGTAAACACGCTTCTCCGGTTCGAATCGTAAACCGCATTAAACGGATTATGTTGCGTGAATGTCCAACTGGCTTCCGGTGGAAACGGATGAGCCTCGCCGACGGAAAGGTCGAGCCGCCCGCTGGCCGACAAAAGACTGTCGCGAAGTTCTTCCGCTGTTAGCCGGCGACGAGCAAAACGAGTCAGCCAGCGATTGTCTGGATCGCCCTCAAGTTGCATCGCATTTGCAGTGCTGCGACGCTGGTAGGCAGTCGATTTCATGATCAGCCGATGAATTGGTTTGACTCGATATCCACCGGCACGAAACCGCGCAGCCAGCCAATCGAGCAGTTCTGGGTGCGTGGGTGGATCGCCTCGCGAACCGAAGTCGTTCGGCGTAGCGACAAGTCCACGGCCAAAGTGCCAATGCCAGATGCGATTAACCATAACCCGTGCGAACAGCGGATGCTCGACAATCCACTCAGCAAGCTCCTGTCGGCCACTGCCTCCACTGTTCACAACCGCTTGACCGCCAAATGCCGATAGCCAGCGGCGAGGAACTTCTTCGCCCGGTTGTTCCGGGTCGCCGCGCCGATGGAGTCGTTCATTCTTCGGCTCAGCTTCCGCAACAGCATAGGCGACGGGAATTGCTGGCGCCGCGGGCCGTGGCGATGCTTTAGCGGAAGCGAGTGCGCCCAAAGCGACAAGTCCGTCGCCGTACTCGGGAGACGCAAAGTGTTCGAATCGAAACGAAACGCCGTCCAATCCGGCCGGATGCGCGTCACTGACGACGCCTTGGACTTGGTACTCTCCATCCTCGGGGCAAACCCAGGCAACCGCGACGTTCCGCCCGACGCCCGGATGAACAAAGAACGACAATGGCGGTAGCGTGGTCCAAACCGAAACAGGATCGCTCGATGCATTCACGATCGAGGAAGGCGTACCACCAATAGCCCATCCGCTCAGGCTGCTTTGACCGTCGATCGCCCCCTTCTTTTCGTGCAAGTAGACGGGACCGTCGGTCACATCCAACAGGCACCATGTCGCGCCATTCCGTCGAATCGCCGGGCCGCCCTTTGTGAATGCTGGAATCAACTCGGAAACATTCCACTGAACGTCAGTTCCGAGATGCGTAATCTCCAATTCAATGCGCGTCGTATCTGCTCCATGATTCCCGTTGGGAAGCACGGCCAATTGCAGCACTTCTCCCTTGCGCATCGGAATGCGATCAAGCGGCCCGCTGCTATCTTGCTGGAGAGAAACCGACTTGCCTTCACCAACCGTCGCTTCCGCGAGTACTCGGAACGACTCCGCCGCCAATTGCTTCAAACGCCCTGTTTCGTTCGCGGTGAGTTGCGATTGCTGTTCATATTCAGCCACGCGTTTTTCGTAGTCGGCCATTAGGCCGTCGACCTTAGATTTTTTAAGCAGTGGCACTAAATCCCGCGGTTGACCTTTTGGTTCACAACCCGGGAACGAAAATCGTGTGCTGGCAAAGATTCCGTACAGCGCATAGTAGTCGGTCGAAGTGATCGCATCGTACTTGTGGTCGTGGCAACGTGCGCAACCAAGCGTCAAGCCAAGGAGATTCTTGCCGACATTATCGATGACGTCCTCGTACATCAGGTGGATATCTTTATCAATGTCATGACCGAACCGCCGCGCGATCGCCAAGTAACCTGTCGCGATCACTCCTTCAGCTTGCTGCTTACCAGCTGATTCTGAATCTGTAATGTCACCACTGAGTTGCATTCGAACAAACTTGTCGAACGGCATGTCGCGATTAAAAGCATCCAAGACCCAGTTGCGATATCGCCAAGCATGTGGCAGCGGCCTGTCTGTGTTCTCACCCGCCGTGTCTGCGTAGCGGACCACGTCCAACCAATGCCGACCCCAGTGCGCTCCGTACTGAGGCGATTCAAGCAGCCTATCAATTACTTTGTCGAACGCATCTGTCGCATCATCCGCTAGGAATGCGTCGACATCCTCTGAAGTCGGTGGCAAGCCAGCGAGGTCGTACGTGGCGCGACGGATGAGCGTACGTTTGTCCGCGAGACCAGTTGCCGTCAACGACCGCTCATCAAGCTGAGCTTGAATAAAGGCGTCGATGTTTGTCGATGTTGGGTCGGTGTCGTTTTGAGGCAACGGCTGAAACGCCCACCATAATCTCGCTTCTTCGCGAGTCATGCCGCCAAGCTCTGCAGATTCAATGCGCGGATCGGGCGCACCGTCGGCAACCCACTTTGTGATGACGGCGATCTCATCCACAGACAGCTTGCCGCCCGCGTCCTTCGGTGGCATTTCCAACGAACGATAGTTGATGGCGTCAATCAGAAGGCTGTCTCCCGGTTTCCCAACGACAATCGCCGGGCCACTCTCGCCACCTTTCTGCCACCCAGTGGCCGTTTCCAGCGACAGTCCACCTCCAGCCTTCGTGCCACTGTGACATTTGTAGCAGCGTTCGACCAGCAGCGGACGAACTTTGTTCTCGAAGAAGGCAAACGGTTCTGCATCGGCGGCGCTCAGCGAAGTCGCGACAAGAAGAATTGACAACCACGAAAGGCACGAAATACACGAAAACAGAAGCATCCGCCCGCCATCACTCTTCGTTCCCTTTCGTGTATTTCGTGCCTTTCGTGGATTAATCATCTTCTTTCCTCGTTCTTATCGTTACGCGATCAATGGCTTGATCACGTTGGCATCGTAGACATCGGTCAGTCGTTCGTCGCGACCGTTGTGGCTGTAGGTCAGATGTTCGTGATCGAGTCCCAGCAGGTGCAGTATCGTCGCGTGCAAGTCGGCGGTTTTCGTTCGATTAACGATCGATCGGTACCCAAAGTCATCGGTGGCCCCGTAGGCTTGGCCACCTTTGATGCCACCTCCCGCTAGCCAAATGCTGAAGCCGTACGGATGGTGATCTCGACCTTCGTGACCGCGCTGCTTGCTGTTTCGTTGTTCCGCACCCGGCGTGCGACCGAACTCACCGCCCCATTGCACGAGCGTCGAATCGAATAGGCCGCGCTGCCGCAAGTCGGTCAACAAGCCTGCCACCGGCAAGTCGGTTTGTTCGCAGCAGTTTCGCGTGCCAGAGACATTTTCGGTATGCGTGTCCCACGGCTGTCCCGCCATGAACAACTGCACAAACCGCACACCGCGTTCGATCAAGCGGCGAGCCATCAAGCAACGACGACCGTACGACCGCGTCTTGTCTTGATCCAACCCGTACAACTTGTGCGTCGCTGCGGTCTCTTTCGATAAGTCGAGTGCATCGGTTGCGGAGAGCTGCATACGAGCCGCTAACTCAAAGCTGGCGATCCTCGCGTCGAGTTCCAATTCGCCGGGGCGCGCAGCTTTGTGCCGTTCGTTCAAGTTGGAAAGCAGATCCAGTCGTCCACGTTCAACGCTCGGCGTGCGTGGAGTTTTTGGTTGTAGATTAGGTAGCGCGATGCCTTCAGAACGAAACGGCGTTCCCTGGTAAACCGGCGGGAGCCAGCCGTTGCTCCAGTTGCGAATGCCGTCGGTTGACAAGCCTTTAGGATCGGGCAATGCGATATAGGCAGGTAAGTTCTGATTCTCTGTGCCCAAACCATACGCGGCCCACGATCCGATATTGGGACGACCACTGCGGATCAAGCCGGTGTTGGCCAACCAAATCGATTGCTCGTGGTTGCGATGTTCGCCGAACATCGAACGGATCACGGCGATCTCGTCCGCGTGCCCCGCAATGTTGGGCAGGATTTCGGAGAACTCCAGTCCGCTCTCGCCGTGCTTGCGAAACTTGAACGGGCTGCCGAGCAAATAGGTTGTGCGTGCTTCGTCGTCGCCTACTTCTCCCGGCGGTGGCGTGCCATCGTACTTCGTCAACATCGGCTTTGGGTCGAGTAAATCCACGTGACTCGGACCGCCATGCATGAAGAGCTGAATGACGGCTGTGGCGCGAGGCTCGAAGTGCGGTCTCATCGGCAGCACGTTGTAGTGAGCTGCGACCGGAGCTGCAATGGCTCCCTGTGACTCGCCGAACATCGCTGCCAGTGCGACACCACCGAATCCGCTACCGAGTTGCGAAATCGCCTGGCGACGTGTGAGTGGAACATGGTTGTCGTTCATCTTGCGATCCTTAGTCAACGTAAATGAATTCGTTGGCGCTCAGCAGCATGTGACACATGTCCGCCACCGCGCGTTGCCGAGCTTCGTCCGGTGAAGCGGAATCATCGAGCGACTCTGCATGTAACTGTTGCTGCGATGCGAGAAAGTCGTTCAATGATTGCAGCTCGTCCGACCCTGGCACCCGACCAAAGGCGAATCGCACGGCCCGTGTTGCAGCATCCTCGCTGCTTTCGGCGAGCACGCGGCGCGCGAACGCCTCCGCCGCGTTGGTCATCAGTTTGCTGTTCAATAACGTCAGCGCTTGCGTCGAGACAGTTGAACGACTGCGAACCGTGCAATTGATCTCGATGATCGGCTGGTCGAAAGCGTTAAGCATGGTGACAGGTCGAAGGCGGAGATATTGTAGGTAGATTGAACGACGGTATTTGTCGAGCGCATCGTGGACCGTTACTTCGCCGTCCGGCCATACGTGCAAACCAATCGTTGTGCCATACATCTGCGGTCGCAAAGTTCCCGCGACATCCAATACCGAGTCGCGAATCGATTCTGCCTCCAAACGCCGCAACCGTTGTCTCCACAAGAGACGGTTCTCAGGATCGATCGCTTGTGAAGCGTCGTTCGAAGCCGCGGTCGAGCTTTGCCGATAAGTGCTCGAGTTCATCATCATGCGATGTAGCTGCTTGATGCTCCATCCGCTCTCGACGAATTCGACAGCCAGCCAATCGAGTAACTCGGGATGGCTCGCCGTTGAGCCAGCTCGGCCAAAGTCACCGGGCGTCGAGACGATACCCTCACCAAAGTGATGCCGCCAAATGCGATTGACCATCACACGGGCGGTCAACGGATGTTTCGAATCCGTGAGCCAGCGAGCAAATGCCAATCGTCGGCCACTCGTTTTCGTTTCGGCGGGCGGTCGTTGCCATTGGAACGGGACGGCCTGCTCTAGAACGGAAAGTGTTCCAGGCGCGACCGTGTGACCGGGCGTTAACGCATCGCCGCGACGTAAGAACGGAGTAGCGACTTCGCCCGGCAGATCGTACAGGGCTCGGATCTCGTCGTAGGTGGCCCGACGCCCTTGTTCCACCGCGATTTCGTCGGTGAGTTCAGCACGCGATTCTTTGTATTGTTGGTACTCCGCGGGCAACAGTTCGTCAAGCTTCTTGTCGTCCGGTTGCAATAACGGAGCGTGTTTTTCAGCGAGCTGTTTCTGCGCTTCATCACGTTGGTCGGCGGGAGTCGTCAGCGCGACATGAACCGCCTCGCGGATGTCTTCCGGCAGCTTTGCGAGTTGCTTGTCGAACCGCTTCTTTTTGAATTGTTCGCGAAGTGCGGTGACGCTTGCTTCCAGCTTCTTGACGTTTTCATCGACTTCTTTGTTGCGCCCGGTCGCGAATTCGAATTGCGATTTACTCAGCGTGGTCAGACGCCGTTCCATTTGCGGAACCCAGCTTGTCGGGCGAAAGGCTCCCATGAAGATCGCTTGCACGCGATAGAAGTCTTCTTGCGGGATCGGGTCAAACATGTGATCGTGACAGCGGGCACATTGCAACGTGACGCCCATCACCGATGTCGAAACGATCTGCATCGTGTCGTTGATCGTCGGATAGAAGTATTGCGAATCGGCGTTTTTGATCGTTGTAAAGTCGGGTCGGCTGGAATCCGGCGCGCATCGCAAGTAGCCGGTCGCGGTGATCGCTTCAATGATCTCCTCTGACAGCGCGTCGTCGTTCTCGTAGTGGTGCCAGTAGTCAACCAGTTCGTCCCCAGCGATCTGTTCGAGAAGAAAGCGATCGTAAGGTTTGTCTTTATTGAAGGCACGAATCACATAGTCTCGGTAGCGATAGGCCAGCGGCAGGAAGCGATCTTCCGACAAGATGCCTGCCGAATCGGCATACCCGGCCACGTCGAGCCAATGTCGAGCCCATCGTTCGCCGTAAGCGGGGCTCGCGAGCAGATCATCGATCAAACACTCGAATGCATCAGGGCGGGAGTTCGCGACAAATGCATCGACCGCTTCGGGAGAAGGAGGAAGCCCGAGCAAATCAAAGTAAACGCGCCGAATGAGCGTTCGGCGATCGGCTTCCGGGGAGAGCGACAAGTCGGATGCTTCAAGCTGCTGAAGAACAAAGGCGTCGATCGGATTCGCGACTCGCTGAGTGCTATTCACACGAGGGACAGGACTTTGTCGTGGCGTCTTGAACGACCAGAACTGTCTGGCTTCGTCAGTGATCTCCGCGCTTGTCGCACCTTCGACGGGGTCGTTACTGTCCCCCTTATCGCCAACTGCCCCGTCGTTGATCCATTTTCGGATCGCTGCTTTTTCCTCGGCGGTTAGCTTCGTCCCCTTCGGCGGCATCTCGCCCGCCGCGATGCGTCCCCACAACAAACTCGATTCGGCGGCGGCACGGCGTACAACTGCACCTGACTTGCCGCCCAGCATCACTCTCCGACGCGTCGAGAGGTCGAGGCCGGCTTTGGGCCGTTCGCCTGAGTGGCAAGACAAACACTTCGCCTTAAGAATCGGCATGACGTGAGTTTCAAACGTCAGCTTTTCATCGGCAGCAGCCGGCCCGTTGGCGCAAAGAAGAAGAGATAACCACGAAAGGCACGAAATACACGAAAGAAGAACTCGCGTGCATCCCTTTCGTGTAATTTGCGCCCGTCGTGGTTCACTCGTCTTTATGTGATTCATCAGCTCTCTTTCAGATACTTCACCAAGTCAGCAAACTCTTGCGGCGACAGTTGCTTTTCCAATCCGGCCGGCATGATCGAGATCGTACCGGATTGGCGCTCGTCGATCGTGGATTTGTCGATCCGTATTGTCTTCTGTGCGTCAAGTTGCAATTCGATCGAGTCGTCCGTCTCTTCGCGAATCACACCGCTAAAGATTCTTCCGTCGCTCGTAACGATGGACACTGGTTCGTAGTTGCGAACAAAGGTCAGGCTGGGGAACAGGATAGACTCTAGGAGATCGCGTTCCTTGCGCACTTGCCCAATGCGATTCAGATCGGGGCCAATGCTACCGCCGATGTAGCCCCGGCGATGGCAAGCGATACAAGACGCCTTGGTACTTTGAAACACGCGCAAGCCGCGGCGTACATCGGCATCCGGCAGTAGGGCGAGGACATCTTCAACACGTTGCAACTTGCTCTGATTCTCCAGTTTGATCTTCTCTAATAGAGGTTCCGCCTTCACTGCGACCGCATCGCCAAAGCCTGCCAGCTGGTCTCGCAAACGATCGGGGAACAGTGATGTTGCTGCGGGTGACTTTAACAGTGCCGTCACCAGAGCCATACCGACGCGCACATCACTCGACTTGGCGAACATGGTCATCAGCGGCTGGAGTTCCATGACTCCGGTTCGTGGCAACTCGCGTGCAACGGCCGACAGCTGTTCTGAGCCAAGTCGCGTTGACGTGATAACATCAACTGCCAAAGCCCGGTTCGTAACGCTGGATTCGATGTCTAGCTGCGATCCGACAAACTTGAGAATGTTGGGGTCCATGTCGCGCGTTCCGGCGGGCAGCGAAGCGAGAGCGAGCAGGCGAACGTCCGCATCCGTTCGCTCGTCGTTCGCGATGCTCTTCAGCCGCACTGTCGTCTTATCATCCAACTTTCCGTCGCTCAGGCGATTCAAGACCGTCACGGCAGTCCGGATGCCGCTGACCGTTCCGAACAACTGCTTTTGAAGTGGCGCGGCCCATGCGGCTGGCAGCGGCTTTTGACCGCTATTCGCCATCGCATCGAGTAGCATGAGCTGGAGCGACTCGTTCGTTTTTGGATCGCTCAGTGCGTCTGCCATAACTTGTTGCACCGAGGACGCACCAGCGAACTGCTGCAATCGATCGCCAAGTCGCTCTAGCAGCTTCTCGTCGGGCGTCGGCTTCTGCAACTCGAGACGAAACGCATTCACAACGGCGTCGCCCCAATCTGGATGCTGTTTCGCAATCCACCAGGCGGTCTCGTTCAACAGCTCGTCGCGCGACACTAGCAACGGTCGCACATCTGTGGAAAGTAAGTGATCGCCTTCCTCCATCTGATCCAACGCAATCAAGGCAGCTCGTCGAATGCGGGGGTTGTCGTCGCCGATGAATTGCCGCAACGTGTTGGGATCGTTCAACTCCATTGCCGCGTAGGTCAGCGAATGTTCGAGAAACCGATCGACCGTTGCTTCATTGTCACCGCCATCTCGCATCGCGTTGGGAACGGCGGCGAGTAGTTTCGCGATGTCGTCTGACGAACCGACGCGACCTAGCGCTTCGGCGGCAGCACGACGATTGTGCGCGGGACCGTGGTTGATCATCAGCGTCAGTTGATCGGTCGCCGCCCTGTCCTTCCGGAGACTGATCGAATGCAACGCCGCTTGCCGTACCGTCTCGTCGGAATCATCGAGCGCCGTGCGCACCAGCTCGCGAGACCGCTCACCCTCAATCCAAGTCAGCGCCCAAACGACTTGCAACCGATGGTGCGGATCGTTCGACGAGCTGAGAACTTGCTGAAGCGAGTCGATCGCGCGAGCCCCTCGATGGCCGATGCGATGCTCGGCTTGATTTCGTACGGCAAATCGCTCATCGTTCAATAACTCGGCCAGCTGATCATCACTCGCGTTGTCCCAGGCGATTGCCCCACCGCGCGGATCGTCCATCATCTTGGCGTCGGTTCGTCGGATTCGATAGATGCCGCCAAGTACGTCTGCCTTCTCCAGCTGCGACGTCGGACAACACAGCCGAAACCAGCCGCCGGTATCGACGACAAGGACACTGCCGTCAGCGTCTTCCAGCACATCGGTCGGATGAAAGTCGAGGTTATCGCTGACCAACAAGTCGCTCGTGTCCGACGTAAATGTTGCGCCCTGCTTCGTCAGCACATGTCGTGTGATCTTGTGCATGTTGAACAAGCAGGCGAGTATGTTGTTGCGGTATCCTTCGCCCAGGCCTTCCGAATCCAGTCGAGCCAAGCCGCAAGGTGCCGCCGCGCCAAGATGAGCCAGCACCGGCATTAGCTCGCCGGTGCGAGGATGGCTGCCCAACGCTTGATGATCTTTGCCGTAGGCTCCTCCATAAACTGCGTGCAACAGCCCGTCGCGATTTCCCTGATTGGGATGCACGATAAAGGTCGTCGTAAAAAAGCGTTCGCCACCTGGACTGAAAACCACTTCAACCGGATTGTCCATGCCGCCGGTCATTACAGGCTCAATCGGACCACCTTCGGGCCGACGCCGAAAGATATGCGCGGCCTTGGTCTCCCATGGCTTCCTGCCCGGACGCTCGTAAGTTTGCTTTGCAAACGCACCCTTGCACCAATACATCCAGCCATCGGGTCCGAGATACGGCCCGTGTAGATCGTTCGCGCAATGCGTCAGCGTCTTGCCGTCGAACCACACCTCTCGCTTCTCTGCGACTCCATCATCGTCCGCGTCGGTGAACTTCCAAATCTCCGGCGGGGCAGCGACGTACAACGAGCCATCAAACCACTGCGATCCCTCTGGGAACATTAGCTTGTCAGCATAGATAGTACTCTTATCGAACACACCATCGCCGTCTGTATCTTCGAGGCGTCTAATCCGATGAGGCCGCTTCTCGCGTTGAACATCGACGTGTTCGTTCGAGCCGCTCGAATCCGTCACATACAAACGTCCGCGTTCGTCGAAGTCGGCGCTGACGGGGCGAGCGACCAGCGGTTGCCCGGCGACGTGTTCAACTTGAAATCCCTCCGGCACCGTGAACTTGTGACCGTTCAGCTCGAACTCTGTAGCCGTTGCGGTGGAGATCAGAAGCAGAGTCGCCAACCACGAAAGGCACGAATTACACGAAAGGGGAGAGAAAGCGTGCATGAGTCGTTAGAGTTCCTTCTTCTTTCGCGTAATTCGTGACTTTCGTGGTTCAATCAGACTTCCGCCAACGGCTCCCTGGCATCGCCGAACTTGTCGAGATGCACGCCCATCTTGTCCATCATGCTGAGATAGAGTCGGCACATCTGTCGATCAGAATTCGCGAGATAGTCGAGGTTCTGGCCGCCTTTGAGTTTTCCGCCTGCGCCGCCGACCATGACGACCGGCAACTGGTTGGCATCGTGATGACCGTTCAGCATGCTTGAACAGAGCATGATCATCGAGTTGTCCAAGGCGGTACGTTCGCCTTCTTGGATCGAGTCAAGGCGCTTCGCGATGTAAGCCACTTGTTCTAGGAAGAACTGATTCACCTTTAGCCAATCGTCTGTATCGTTATGCGACAGCAGATGATGGATCATGTAGTCGACACCAAGATGCGGGAAACGCAAAGTGCCGTGGTCGTTGTTCAGCTTCAAGGTGCAGACGCGAGTTGTATCGGTCTGGAACGCCAGGACCAGGATGTCGCACATCAGTCGCATGTGTTCGACGATATCTTGCGGATACCCATCTTTTGGTCGAGGGATGTTTGGCTTCGATAACGTGGGGCGCCAACCTTGCAACTCGCCTCGCTTGCCGGCTTGCGCGATTCGCTGCTCAACTTCGCGCACGGAGTTCAAATACTCGTCGAGCTTCTGTTGGTCGAGCTTGCTAATGTCGCGGCGAAAATCGCCTGCATCAGCGAGCACTGCATCTAACACGCTTTTATCGCCGCGTTGCGCTTTGTCTTTGAACAGCTGATCAAATGCGAGTGCCGGATAGACTTCCAGCGGCGTTGGCGTTGTTGGACTGCTCCACGAAATGTGCGAGCTGTATAGCATCGAGTAGTTCTTGTGAACCGACGGATTCGCCTTTTCACAGCCCAAGACAAGGCTTGGCAATTTCGTTTGATGTCCGATCTTTCGAGCCACGACTTGATCGATGCTCGTGCCAGAGAGAATCGTCCCGCCTGCGGAGAGCGGCGCGCCGGAAAGCAGATTGCCCGTCTGCGAGCTATGAATGTTCCCTTTCAATGCCTCGGCGTTGTACAAACCGCGAATGAAGGTCAAGCGATCACGAAAGTCATTCAGCGGGTGCAGTACTTTGCCGAGTTCCATCGACGATCCTTCGCCCTTGGCCCACCATTCATTCCGGTGATAGCCGCAACCAGAGAATAGGATCGCCATTCGCGTCGGTGCCTCGCTGGCCTTCGACGCGTCTTTGGCTTCATCGCCCCAAACTCGCATCGATTCCATCCATGGCAGCGCCATAGTGACACCAAGACCTCGAAGGATCGTTCGTCTAGAAACGTGATGGGTCATTGTGTGTTCTCCGTTTTTCTTCAGTCGTAACTCACTCGGGAGCGAGTTCACGACCCCGAATCTCTCGAAATTGCTGGCTTATGACGATCGCTTCGACAGCCGCGCTGAAGCGGTAGTCGTTCTTCGCAAGGTCGCGCATCATTCTATCAAGTAACGGCCTGTCAGAGAGTTGCACCTCGCGGCCCAAAGCGTAGCCAATTAACTTACGGCAAAATTGCCGGATGACGTCGGCTCGTCGATCGGTGGTAAGGTAATCACGCAAGCCGTCGATCCCGTCAATCATCTCTCCGCCGACCAGCTTGGTTGTTGTATCGACAGTCGATGGCCGTAACCGACCAATTGCATCGTACTTCTCCAACGCGAATCCATAAGGATCAATCTTCAGATGGCACTTCGCACAAGCTTCCACCGAGCTATGCTGCTCGATCAACTTGCGCGCGGTCAATCCCTGCGGTGGCTCGTCGGGCAAAATCGGTACGCCTGACGGAGGTCTCGGCAGCCGCTCACCGAGTAGCGTCTCGTACACCCAATTGCCTCGCAAGATCGGGCTTGTTCGAGAAGCGCCTGATTGGCTTGCCAAGACGGTCGCCATGCCAAGCAGTCCGCCGCGACCGTGCGCCCTGACGTGTTCAACGCGCCGCCACTCGCCGCCTGTTACGCCATCAATGCCATAGTGTTTCGCCAATGCTTCGTTCACGAATGTGTGATCCGCGTCGAGCATGCTCAGAATCGAACCGTCATCACGGAACATGTCTTCGAAGAAACGGACGGTCTCTTCGTACATATCGTCACGCAATTCGGCGAATTCGGGATAGAGTTTTTCGTTCTTTTCAGCTTCTTCGTCAAAATCGCGAATGTGCAACCACTGGCAAGCGAATTGAACGGCCAACCGTCGCGTGCGCGAATCGTTGAGCATGCGGTGCGTTTGAGAGACTAGCGTCGCTTCGTCGCGCAGTTCTTCAGCTTCCGCCGCGCGGCGCAAGTTGTCATCCGGCAACGACGACCATAAGAAGTAACTGAGTCGGCTGGCGAGTTCGAGGTTGGTGACCGGCGCAGGCGTGGTGTCGGGGCCCGGCTTCTCTCGCCGATACAGGAAGGATGGAGAGGCGAGTGAGCGAGCCACAGTCAGGCGAATGGCCTGCTCATGTGGAATCTCAGCATCGCGGATCGTTTCGTAGAACTTGCGGACTGACTGCTGCTCCATCGCGGACAGTCGACGACGCCAAGCGCGATCGACGAACTCCAGCACAGCCTTCACATGAGCCGCTTCCGAGGCGAGCAACCGCTCGCGGAACTTGTCGGCGCGTTCGCCAACGGGTTGTTTGAGTGACGTGAATTGTGGAACCAGATCTTGCCGATCTTGTGTTGCGAACGCAGTGATCTGCTCCAGCGCGACAACTAGTTGCAGCGGTTCTTGGCTGACGTAATACAACTCGTCCCATAGTCGCTCGAGTTCAGCGATTCGATCGTCGTCGAGCATCAACCGCCGCAGGTGATCATCATCGCGGTGAAACAAAGTCAGTGTAACAACCTCGTCGACCGGTACGATGCGGGCGTAGCAAAGTGCCGCTGGGAACAACTGGCGGAATTCGTCGATCGCGGATTCAACGCGTTGCTGGGAATTGCTGCCGGGCGAGACAAGGATCGGAGCGGCGGGCGTTGCGGCGGCTATCGACGGTTTCGCGTTGAGAACTTGAAGCTGAACGCTACCTTCTTTGCCGGTCTCGCCGTGCAGCGTTCCGGTTGTCACAAACTCGGCCCCTGACACCAAGCTGGCGGGCAAACGCACCGCAATCACTTGCGGAGCTCGCCGACAGATGCTGGTCGCATCCAAGGGTGAACCGTTCGGGTGATTGCCAAATTGTGATGGATCTAGGCCAAACTCGGAGCTCGCATCAACCAGCGTCTCGGCACTTGAAGTCACCCAACGCAACGGTCCGTTCCAATCGGTTGCCTGCTGACGCAGTTGCGCGTCGGGCTCGCTGAGCGATTCCGTGCTAGGACTTGTTAGTACGTTTTGGACGGCGAGCGCGAGGCGTTTGATTTCGTTCGCAGGTTGCGAGTCGATAACGGCCGTGCGCCATTGGGCGACCGTTGATCCTGGCGGGAACGTCGGTTCGGTTTGCGGCTGGTTGCCCTTCGCCGCGAAGTGCCACACCTGGGCGTTGCCATAGGAATCCGGCAACGGGTTGCCGCTCAACACATGATCAACGACATCCGGCGCGAGATCCCACACTCGCCGTTCGCCATCAATCTCCGTGAGCTTCAGCTCGACATGCGTTGTGTCGCAAGCGTGACTGCCATCACGAGGATTGACGATCAACGAGACGATGTCATCTTGTCGAACGTCGAACGTCTCGTCTGGATTGAATCGCTCGTCGCGTCCATTGTCGAGTACACCGCTTGCCAGTCTTGCAGTTCCCGTCTCAGACAACAGCTCGACCCGCCACGCGGCTCCATTGCCACATTTGTCGTCCGCATCGGCGACCAGTCCTTCGAGTCGAACTTTCCCCTGGAGAGGACTTCGCCACGCCACCACCGACTCCAGCGTAGGCGACGGGTGAACGGTCACGCCGCGCGCGGGTACGGTTAACGTGAGAAAGCTAATTGCGTCCGGCGAACTGTTCGTCAGCAGGTTTGGCGTCCCGTCGCTGCCCCATCCGTTGATCGCATCGTAGCCTTGCCCGCGTACCAGTTTGTTGGTGAAGAGACCCTTGACCTCGCGCTTCGCTCGATTCCCAAGTCCGACTAGGTCTGCCCACTTCTCGAGCAACTTTGGATTCAACGCTTTCGCCGCTGCGATCTCTTCGAGTGAATCGGATGACGAATGCAAGGCCGCAACGGCGTCGAGGTATTGCCGCGTTCGCGGTACCTCCGAAGCGATACTCGTTTCGATCCGCTGGGCCAACGCGCGAACATCTCGCAGCAGAATTGGTGCGTTCGGTGCGCCTGGTGCGAATTCGATGCGAGGCTTCTCCCAAACGACAAAGTCCTGTTCGTTTCCATCGCCGAGATCGCTCGCAGTGAGATAGATGACGATGTCCGTTCCACGCGCCGCTTCCGGCAGCTTGACTCGCAGTTCCTGCCGTGTCGTCACGGGCGAGATAGCCTCCATCCACGTCTGTGGCCCGCCCGCCCGATCAATTTGACCGACCGGGTTGAACTTCCAGAGCGCCTTTTGTGCCGCGGCGATTTCGGCCGCTAGTGCTGGCACGTCATTGGCAGTTGCGACGCGCCACTTGTTGCGTAACGCATCGACCAACAACGACTTTCCAGTTGAATCGTCGGCCAGCGTTTGCCAAAGCGTGGCAAGATATTGAGGACTCAAACTTCGCTCGGTCGCAACGTCGGTGACCGTCTTCTTGCCGCTGGTCAGCGCGTCGCGTTCGGCCAGTGTCGCGGCTAAGTATTGGTCGATGGGCAGCATGCCCCCTTGGTTGGTATCAAACTTGATGCCTTGCAGATTGACGGCCGAGCCACCGCCGTCTTCGGTGAATTGCCGATAGAAGGCTTGAATGCGAGCCAGCAAGTCGTCCGTATGGTCACGACGCGAAGTATGTGGCGAGAAGCGAATGCCGTCTGGTAGCAGAACAACATGTTCGGCAACTTGCTTCGCGGCGTCGAGATACTTCTGGACGAGCGACGGCGACATGCCTTGAGCGCTGCCCGTATTTGTGAATCCCTCGCCTGCTGCTCCGTCCACAGGAAACTCGCGCGTTGGATCGAGCGAGTCGACACCCGTCAAATCGCGGATCGTGTAGTTGTACTCCGCGTTGCTCAGCCGCCGCAGCACAATCGGACCTGGATCACCCGCGTTGGCAAGTGCTTCGGCATTCAAGTACGATTCCACCCAAGCTCGAATCGATTTTCGTTGCGCGTCGCTTGGCTGCTTGCTGTCTTCAGGTGGCATCTCGCCGTTGTCGAGCATCTCGGCGACCTTCTGCCAGGCCTTTGGATCGCGTCGCACATCGGCCAGCGTCGCGAAGCGCTCGAGGTCGAATTCGCCTTCCATCTTCTTGGTAGAATGGCAATCGAGGCAGAACTGTTTGAGGATGGGCTGGAGTTGTTCAGAGTAGTTTTTCTGTAGCGAGTCAAACTGTACGTTCTCATTGGCTAATGCCATCGTCCCGATGCACAGCGTTAA
Source organism: Planctomycetota bacterium (assembly GCA_014381825.1). Lineage (GTDB taxonomy): Bacteria > Planctomycetota > Planctomycetia > Pirellulales > Pirellulaceae. Next base: position 49,655 of record JACNKX010000154.1, on the reverse strand, counting down.
AGGTAGCATTGTTGAAGCTACTCTTATTGCCGTCAACGTTGAGGTACACCGAAGCATCAGCCACGAAGTGGCGGCAGTAAGGCTTGGTGCATATCGATTACTTCGTTGCGATTGCATATTGCCTAATCTCGCGTCTTGTGACTTTCAATGTGTTCCCGCAATTCGTCGCAAGCGGACTGCAACTGACCATCCCGCAGAGCGTCGATCAATCTCTGGTGACTCTCGACACCGGGTGCCCACTCGGCCTTCTTCACGCTCTCACGAAAGCGCCGAAAAAAAAGATCCAACAAGTCGTTAAACGCGACCAGCGGCTTCAGCCCACTCGCGTCAAGCAGCTCACGATGAAAAGCGATGTCTAACTTGATCCACTTTTCGATCTGCTTCGCGGCGAGCAGTTGATCATTCAAGTCGCACAGCCGATCGTAGATTGCGGGATATTGAGCGATCCGTTTCGCCGCAAGTGGCAAGCCGCCGGTTTCGATCACGATGCGAGTTTCGATCAGTTGTTCGGACGGATAGTCATTGATCGCGAGATGAAATCCGAGGAACTCACTCACCCGGTGCATGTTGACTAATCCAACACTGAGACCTCGTCGCGGTGCTGAATCCAGAATGCCAATGAACGCAAGCGCCTTTGTCGCTTCGCGGATACTGATCCGGCTAACGCCAAAGCGATCAGCAAGATCATGCTCGGTCGGCAAGCGGTCACCGGGCTTCAAGCCACGATCGATAATGAACTCTTTGATACGTTCCGCAACTTGGTCGCTGAGGTTGCGGCGTTCGAGAACTTGAGGCATGCGAGTCCGTACTTGGGATGGGGAGTTTCTTGTGATGGCGAACCGTTTGGTATATTGTCATACAATTCAATCTGGTTGCAAGCTATCCTGTGCTTGCAGATCCGTCCATCGTTGATCCGGCGAGTTAACCACGAAAGGCACGAAATACACGAAAAGGAACGCTCACTGACATCTTTCGTGTATTTCGTGCCTTTCGTGGTTCAAACTGCCAGTCCCATGAAGTCAAGACTCTTCAAACATCGCGTCGGTTCCACGATCACGATGAGTTTGCTTCTGTTCGGTCACGGAACGCTCGCAAGCGGGCGCATCGACTATGAACGCGTGATCAGGCCACTGTTAGCAGCGAGATGCTTTCGCTGCCATGGTCCGGACAAACAGGAGAGCGGGTTGCGGCTCGACGAGCGCGATCGAGCCTTGGCCGGGGGCGATGGTGGTACTTCGATCGTGCCGGGCCGGAGTCGTGACAGCGAGTTGATTCGCCGAGTCACCTCGGTGGACGAAGCCGATCGCATGCCACCGAAAGGCAAACGACTTTCGCCACAAGAAGTTGATTTGCTGCGAAAGTGGATCGACCAAGGAGCCAAGGGGATTCCCAAGAGCCGAGCCAGTCGCGCGGAGAGCCATTGGGCATTTCAGCCAATTCGTCGACCAACCGTACCACCGCCGCGCAATGCCGCTTGGCCGCGCAATGCCGCTTGGCCGAGCAATGCCGCTTGGCCGCGCAATGCGATTGATCGCTTCGTACTTGACAAGCTAGACGAGCATAAAGTCACTCCGTCGCCCGAAGCTCCCCGGGAGACATTAATTCGTCGATTGTATCTCGATCTGATCGGATTGCCGCCGACGTGGGAAGAGGTCTCAGCGTTTCGCGACGACAGGCGACCGAATGCTTATGAGCGGCTAGTCGATGAGCTCCTTGCATCGCCTCACTATGGCGAGCGATGGGCGCGACACTGGCTTGACTTAGCTCGCTATGCCGACAGTTCGGGTTACGAATCTGACAAGCCTCGTGAAATCTGGGCGTATCGCGATTGGGTTATCAATGCACTGAATGCCGATATGCCATTCGATCAGTTTGTGACGGAACAGCTGGCGGGTGATTTGCTGCCTATCGCAACGATCGATCAGCGTATCGCGACGGGTTTCCATTGCAATGCGATGCTCGATCCCGGCGTTCGCCACGAATCGATTATTGATCGAGTGAATACAACCGGTGCCGTATTTCTAGGGCTGACGACCGGATGCGCACAATGTCACTCGCACAAGACAGATCCTCTGACGCATCGCGAGTTCTATCAGCTGTACGCATTCTTCAACGAAGCAACGATCACGGAGATGCGGCTCGACGGCGAGCCTCTAGCAAGTAGCCATCTCGCTCCGAGAGATGAGCCCTCTACGCAGGACACCAACCCGAAACTCGAACCCGATCCTCAAACAACGCTCGTGATGAAGCAAACTCCGCAACCAACGCACATCTTCCTGCGAGGCGATCGGGCGAATCCGGGAGAGCTCGTCGAAGCCGGGCTGCCTGCGCTTCTTCACGTAGGACGGGACGCGTCACAAGCCCATCCTACGAAGGAATCCAGCCTCACCCGCCTCGACCTCGCGCGTTGGTTGCTCGCGGCCGATAATCCACTCACTGCGCGAGTGACTGCAAACCGTATCTGGCAGAGGTTCTTTGGCGGTGGCCTCGTTGCAACCGAAGCGGACTTCGGGATCCAGACGCAGGAACCTCTTCATGGCGAGTTGCTTGACTATCTCGCCAGCGACTTACGCAGTGAGAAGGACCCAGGGTGGCCAGGCATCAAGTCGCTACATAGACTCATCGTCACGTCCGCCACCTATCGCCAGTCATCCATCGCGCGCCCGGACATCGTAAACATCAATTCCGATAACCGCCTTGTCGCACACCAAGGACGATTCCGCATGGAAGCGGAAATTATCCGCGATCTGTCACTTTCCGCTGGCGGCTGGCTGTCCAGCAAGCTCGGCGGGCCAAGCGTGTTTCCACATCAAGCCGCCGGCATCTTAGAAAACCGGGCAACGCCCGCATCGTGGACGACGAGCGAAGGCGAAGATCGTTACCGCCGCGGAATGTACACATGGGTGTGGCGGCTGACACCTCATCCCAACTTGCCGCTGTTCGACGCGCCGGATGGCGTCACGGCTTGCACACACCGCGACAGATCGAACGTCCCAGTTCAAGCGTTGACTCTGTTGAACGATCCGACATTGGTCGAAGCCGCCCGTTCGCTGGCAGCGCGGATCGTCAACTCGTCTGCGAATTCGGACGCCGAACGGATCGTGCTGCTGGTGCAGACTTGTCTTTCGCGAGATCCAACGTCGCAAGAGTTAGAACTGCTCCGGACGCTGATTGGGAATCAACGGCGAACATTTGCCACCGACCACACCGCGGCCGCGCAAGTCGGCAGCGACAAACTCCCGCCGGAGTGTGATCCGGGTGAATTCGCGCCGTGGGTCGTTGCGAGTCGTGTCGTCCTGAACCTAGACGAGTTCATAACACGCGAGTAGTAAACAAGGCTCTATATGAATGTAACCGATCAAACTCGGCGGCAGTTCTTTGGAACGTCGGCGCTCAGCCTTGCTCCGGTCGCGCTCTCGTCGTTGTTGGCCAGCGAACAAGACGATGGCCCATTGCCCGCTCAACGACCACATCACCGCCCTTGCGCGAAGTCCATTATCTTCTTATTCCAAATTGGAGGACCAAGTCAGCTCGACCTCTTCGACCCGAAACCGATGTTGCTTCGTCGCGAAGGTGAGCCCCTGCCGGAATCTATGCTCAAGCAAATCTCCTTTGCCCAAATTCAAGAGAAGCAACCGAAGCTGATGGGCTCGCCATGGAAATTCGCGCGGCATGGCGAGTGCGGTGCGACCGTCTCCGAACTGGTTCCTCACACGGCTTCAATCGCCGATCAGATCACGATCGCCAAGACGATAAAGACGGACGATACGAACCACATGTTCGCCGAGCTGATGATGAACACGGGCTGGCGTCAGTTCGGTCGACCGAGTCTCGGCAGTTGGGCCGTCTATGGCTTGGGGACGGAATCTCAAGACTTACCCGCTTTTACCGTCTTACGCAGCGGAATGAGGCCGCGCAGTAAGGGAGCCAATTACGGCAACGGATTCTTGCCATCCAAGTATCAAGGGACACCGTTGCGTGCTTCGGGCGATCCGATCTTAAACCTGGCAAACCCAGACGGCATCTCCGTCGACACGCAGCGTCAGTCAATTGATGCTATCAATGATTTGAATCGTCTGCGTCTCCAACAGACGGGCGACGACGAGATCGCGGCGCGAATCGCTTCGTATGAAGTTGCCTTCCGGATGCAATCGGTCGCTCCGGAGTTGTTGGAGTTGAAAAACGAGACACCACAAACACTGGCCGACTACGGCATTGACGATCCAGCGAAGCCTTCGTTCGCGCGGAACTGCCTGATCGCGCGACGACTCGTCGAACGTGGTGTTCGGTTCGTGCAGTGCTTTCACGGAGACTGGGATCATCACACGGGCATCGCCAGCGGGCTGCCGCAGCAATGCCAGTTAACCGACCAGCCCTCGGCTGCGTTAGTTAAGGACTTGGCGCAGCGCGGTTTGCTCGACGACACGCTTGTCATCTGGGGCGGCGAGCTAGGACGAACGCCCGTTGCACAGAAAAGCGATAAGCCGAATGTCGCAGTCGGTCGTGATCATCAAATCGAAGCCTTTACGATGTGGTTAGCCGGCGGCGGTGTAAAACCAGGTCAAACGATTGGCTCGACGAACGACCTTGGTTGCTTACCAACAAGCGAATCTTGGCATGTGTATGATCTGCAGGCCACGATCCTGCATGCCCTCGGGCTTGATCACGAGCGGTTGACGTACCGCTATCAAGGCCGCGACTTTCGGCTGACCGACATCCATGGTGAGGTGAAACGTCAGCTGTTCGGATAGGAATCACGAAAGTCGCGAATGAACTTCATCGGCCTCGACATCGGCTCGACCTCCATCAAGGGAGCTGTCTTAGATCTGGAGAGCTTCACCATTGCGAGGACCGCGCGCGTCAGCTGTCCTGAACCGATTACGGGACTCCCGCCGAGGCACTTCGAACTTGATCCATTCGCGGTCGTCGATGCCGTTCAAGTCGTACTCGCCCAACTTCTCGAAGGTGTCGAAGATTGCGCTGGCGTCATCAGTTGCAGTCAGATGGCGGGTGTGATTCTTATGGATGAGGGTGGAAGACCGCTTACCAACTATTTGTCGTGGCGCGACCAGCGCGTGTCGGAAGTTCATGTGTCGAGTGAACTGTCGTATTACGATGTATTGCGAAGGCGACTTACCGAGTCCGGCATGCAACAACTTGGCCACGAGTGCAAGCCTGGCTCAGCTCCGAGCCTGCTCTTTTGGCTGGCCGAGCAGCAACGACTGCCTCCAAACGCCGTTCCCATGATGCTAGGTGACTTCGTCGCGACCCGCCTGTGCAATGCAGAACCGGTGACCGAGTATACGAATGCGCTCGGTGCGTTGAACCTGGAAACGCGCGACTGGCATCATGAGGTGTTCGACAAGCTTGGCATTGGTGATCTTCAATGGCCGCGATTGTGCGATCCGTATCAGCTCGTTGGCGAAATTGTTGTGAACGGAAAACGTGTCCCTTACTTTCCGTCCGTCGGCGACCACCAATGCGCGCTTGCGGGAACGTTGCTGCAATCGAACGAGCTGTCGATTAACGCTTCGACCGGATCACAAATCAGTATGCTGGCGAAAGACCACGCAACAGGCGACTACCAAGTGAGACCGTACTTTGACGGACAGTTTCTTAACACGCTAACGCATTTGCCGGCGGGTCGATCACTGAACTTGCTCGTCGATTTACTGAGCGAACTCGCGAGATCGCAAGGCATTGATCTAGAGAACCCTTGGCCGTACATCAATCAAGTGACGTCTGAATCGAAGACTGATCTTGCCGCCGATCTGGCATTCTTTGCTGGCCCGATAGGCGAGCGTGGATCGATCAGCAACATCAGCGTCGACAATCTGAACATTGGCTCGCTGTTCCTTGCTGCGTTTCGCAATATGGCAGACAACTACGGCGAGTGTGCGTCGCGTCTTGCGCCCAACCGTCGATGGAATTGCCTCGTACTGTCGGGTGGATTAATCCAACAATGCGACCCGCTACGCGATTTGATCGTGAGTCAGTTTGATTGCCCGTACCGAGTCTGCGCCGCGTCGGAAGAGACTTTCACAGGCCTCCTGGTACTTTCACTTGTGGCGAGTGGAAGGGCCAAGCATGTCGCTGCTGCATCTGACTTGATACGCAACGTCTCGTAGACGCCCGGGTTAGTCCGTCCCGTTGGAAGAGATTGATTGCAGTTGCTGTGCAACTAGCTATATTGTCATACAATTCGTCCGAGAACGTTCCCTTTGAGTCGTCATCATGAGAATTCGGCAACTGCTTATCATCGTCACAGCCACTCTTTCGGCCTGGCCTTCTATTGCTGTCGTTGCGGGAGAGACGAAGTTCATCGACTGTTCACTTCTTGTCGCACCTGAGTATCCGGCGACATGGCCGACGGCGCCGTTTCCTCGTTTTCAAATCACGCACCAGCGAACGATCGGCCCGGATAGTCCTTACAACATCGATGCGTTGTTGATTGACGGGAACACCGGCACGCAACTCGATGTGCCTCCGCATTCTGTAGCTCGACCTGATTTGGACCGTCCGAAATCGGGCGAGTTGGGTTTGGCTTACACCGACAAGACAGAAGCATGGCAGTTCGGTGGCGAAGCGTGTGTCGTCGATGTTCGCGATTTGCTCAACAAGGCTGCTAAAGGCGAAAGCCCGCTCGTGACGCGCGAGCATGTCATGCGATTCGAGAAGCAACATCGCAAGCTGCGCTGCGGAGATGTTGTTTTGTTCCGCAGCGATTATTCGGACCGCTATTACTTGCCGCTGCCAGCTGGCAATCGCTACATCGCTGACGCACTCGATCACAAATCGCCCGGCTATCCCGATCCTGATCCCGACTGCATGGAGTTCCTCGCGACGCGCGAAGTGATGACGCTCGGAACTGACAGCGCGAGCATGGGCCCGCTGCCAACTCTCGCCGAACCGACACATTACGCGGGCCTGAAGTACGGCATGATTTGGACCGAGGGCGCGACGAATCTCGGTGCGTTGCCATCGACCGGAGCGTTTTACTGCATGATGGGACCCAAGCACAAAGGCGGACCGTACGGAGAAGGTCGAGCGTTCGCGATCGCCGGTGGTGACTTGCCGAAGCGACTGATCGAATCGTCCAAGGCGAAACGAGCGCTCGATCTGACACCGACTTTGGCTATCGACTTCCCGATGACATCGCCAGGGGCCGGGGCAGGCCAGCACCGCCAAGTCTACTTGAAAATCGACTTCCTCTACTCCGAATACCTTGACATGTGGCATCACACGCACTTGATGGACAGCATGGCGGGGACGCATCTCGTGCCGCCATCGTTCGCGTTGCCACCAGCGGGCAAGCCAGTGCAATACGCGCCAGAAATTCGCGGTTGGCTCGAAGAGTACGAACAGAGATATGGCAAGCGTGGCATAAGCTCGATGACAACGGAGCAAGTTCCCGTATCGTGGACTTGCGGCGAAGCTCGGGTGATCGATGTGACTTCGCTCGTGGGAACAACGATCAAACGAAGTTGGCCCGTGTCACCCGAGATCACCGTCGCTCACATCAAGGCCGACGAAGAGAAGAACGGAAAGCTGATCGCGGACGACGTCGTCATCTTTCACACCGGCCACGTTGACAAGCATTTCAAGGCACAACCCGCGGACACCGGGCTATGGCTCGACCCGATTAACGGCGAGGCCGAAGGTTGGCCGGCGCCAGGTCCCGGCGCGATCGCCTATCTCAAAGAACAAGGAGTCCGATGTGTAGCGACTGACGCGCCTGATCTTGGTGGGGTCGAGCCGAAGCGCGCGTTGATGACTTATTGGGCGCTTGGTAGTCGAGAGATGGTTGGTGTCGAGTTTCTGAACAACGTTGGCAACATTCCCGACGATGGCTACTTCCTGTTTGCTGCCGTAAAGATTCGCGATTGCCACGGCGGGCCGGGGCGGGCGATCGTCTTGTACTGACTTTTTTCAACCACGAAAGGCACGAAATACACGAAAGGAAGAAGGCTTGCTCCCTGTTCTGATTTATTTTCCTCTCTCTTCTTTCGTGTATTTCGTGCTTGTCGTGGTTCACCTGCACCGGATTCTTCATGGCTGACTTGCCCAAGACTTGTCTTCCCGATTGGGACGTCGCCGAACTCCCCGAACCAAAACCGCTCGGGCTGAAAAATCTTGCGGGTTTCATCGGTCCCGGCATTGTGATGTGTGGGTTTCAGCTTGCCGGTGGCGAGTGGTTGTTGGGTGCCGAAATTACAGCGCGATACGGCGGAAGTTTGATGTGGATCGCTGCGGTCGCGATCATCGGACAGGTCTTCTACAACATGGAGTGCGGGCGTTACGCGTTGTACACGGGAGAACCGGTCTTCACCGGCTTCATGCGAGCGAAACCTGGTCCGCAATTCTGGATAGGCATATTCGTCCTCCTTAGCATCGGCGCGTTCATTCCCGGTCTGTCAACGCATGGTGCGGCGGTGCTGGCAGCGTTGATCTTGAATCGCGTACCGGGCGAAGAAGATCGATGGCTCGTTACGATGCTGGCGTTTATCTTGCTCGGAGCTGTTTCGCTGCCGATCCTGGTCGGGGGCAAAGTCTACAACATGATGCAAGCCGTGATGACGACCAAGGTCTTCGTAGTGCTGGGCTTTTGCTTGATCATGGGTGTGATGTTCGTCAAGCCGCAGAATTGGGCGAATGTCTTCAGTGGGTTCTTCAAAGTTGGCAACATGCCGGTTGTGCTGGGCGAGGATCTCAACGGCAATGGCACGCTCGATCCGGGCGAAGACTTCGATCGCGACGAGCGATTGGACGTTATTGAGCCTGTCACACGTGACAGCGGTGGCAAGATCACTGACTTCGAAGACATCGACGGCGACGGCAAGTGGGACGGAGAGAATGTTACGAATGTCTTTCTCACGCGAATGCGCGATGGCGAGTGGCCACTGCTGTTGATGACTCAGGTCGCCTTGCTTGGCGCATTCGCCGGATTCGCAGGCGGCGGCGGATTGAGCAACTCGACGTACAGCAACTACTGTCGTGACAAAGGCTGGGGAATGGGCAGCGAGGTCGGCGCGATTCCAAGCGCAGTCGGCGGACGCAATGTCACGCTCAGCCACCTCGGAACTGTCTTCGAGATGACCGACGAAAATCTGCGCCGCTGGAAGGCATGGTGGAAGTACATCATCATGGACCAAGTGTTCATTTGGATGCCCGGCTGCTTTATGGGAATGGCGTTGCCCGCGTTGATTTCGATGCAATTCTCGCCCTACTCGCAGTTGTTTCACGATTCCGCGGGACTTGATTGGGCGCAAGCCATCATCTCCGCGGACGGGATTCGCAACGCTCCCGGCTTCAGTCCGATGATGTCGCAGACGCTGTGGATCGCGATGCTGATCGTCGGACTATTGGTACTCCTACCCAGTCAAATGTCGATCGTCGAAGACGTCTGTCGCCGCTGGACTGATATCATTTGGTCCGGCAGCCGTCACGTCCGTGAGACCATGAAGTCACATCAAGTTGGACGCATCTATTACACGATTTTAGCTTTCTACGTCGTATGGACGTTCGTTTGTGCGTGGTACTTCACGAAGTTCGAAAACCCCAAAGTGATGGTGCTCGTGATTGCCAATCTGAACAACATTGGATTAGGATTCACGGCATTCTTTGTCTTGAGAAATAACTTAGTTTATTTACCCAAAGAACTGCGCCCCGGCTGGATTCATCGCATCGGGATTTTGGGTTGTGGCGTGTTTTATCTCGGGATGGCGGCCTTGGTGTTCTATCACAAACAATTACCGATTCTGAAAGATCTGTTGGGAATGGAATAATCGTTTAACGGCAAGCCGTAGGCGACTGGGTCCGGGCGCTGCCAACGCAGTCGCCTACGGCTTGCCGTCAAACGAAAGACAAGGTGAAAAAACAATGACAAACATGTTTGATCTTTCTGACCGAGTTGCTCTCGTTAGCGGAGCCGCGAGTGGTATGGGTAGAGCATCGTCGCTCGCTTTGGCCGAGGCTGGAGCCGACGTTGTACTCGCCGATCTGAACGAAGAAGGCGCTCAAGCGACAGCACAGGAAATCGAATCGCTCGGTCGCAAGGCGATGCCAGTACGTTGCGACATCTCGAACTCCGAAGACATTCTGGCGATGTTCGGTCGAGTCGACAACGAGTTCGGGCGAATCGACTTCGTTGCCAACATCGCGGGCGAGGCGATTCGCAAGAAACCTGAAGAGATCTCGCTCGACGAAGTCGAATGGACGTGGCGTAATCTTGTTTACGGGCGTTTCTGTATGTGTCAGGAAGCTGGTCGCCGCATGTTGGCTGCTGGCAAGGGAAGCATCGTTAATCTTGGTTCGCTCGCGAGTATTACAGCACTCGGCCGCGGTCACATTGCTTACAGCATGGCGATGGGAGCTGTGGTGCAGATGACGCGAGAGCTAAGTACCGAATGGAGCGGGCGCGGCGTGCGAGTCAACTCGATCCTGCCGGCGCAGGTCTTGAATCCCGGCTTGCAAGAACGGATCGATTCCGATCCCCGTATCAAGGACCGTTTCCTGAGTGGGATTCCGATAGGACGTTTTGGCAGTTCCGACGACATCCGAGGACTCGCTGTGTTTCTCGCATCAGATGCATCATCGTGGATCACCGGCGCGATCATTCCGATGGATGGCGGTAACTTAGCGATGAACGCAGGCGGCTCTGTTGGTAGTGAAGTCTTTCAAGAATGAGGATTTAAGAACCACGAAAGGCACGAAAGGGATAATTGTAGGCCGGACCAAGGCTTTGCGCGGTTCCGGCAGGCATGACGACCAGGTGCCGGAACGGCGCAAAGCCTTGGTCCGGCCTACGGAACTTTCTGTCGTAGATTCTTCTTTCGTGCCTTTCGTGGTTACAAGAAAACAAACATGACAACAGCAACAAAGACGCAATTCGACAAACAAACTCTCCTCTCGCTATACCGCAAGATGCAGATCATTCGGCAGTGCGAAGAGCGCTTGGCGAAGTCACATCAAAGAGGCTTAGTCCACGGGGCATGTCACACATATGTCGGCGAAGAAGCCATCGCGACTGGCGTGTTCGCTCATCTGCGGCAAGAGGATGTTGTCTTCAGCACCCATCGCGGGCATGGCCACGCGTTGGCGAAAGGCATGCATCCGAAAGAGCTGATCGCCGAGTTGTATGGCCGCGAAACCGGTTGCTCGCAAGGACGTGGCGGGAGCATGCACTTGTTTAAGCCAGAGATTGGCATGATGGGAACGAGCGGCATCGTCGGTCCATGCATCTTGCACGCTTGCGGCGGTGGGTACGCTTTCAAGATCAAGAACACAGACAACGTCGCTGCCGCGTGCTTTGGCGATGGAGCCGTCAACAACGGTGCGTTTCATGAAGGCCTGAACATGGCCAGCATTTGGAAGCTGCCTGTGATCTTTGTCGTCGAGAACAATCAATTCGCGACCGAAGTGCCCTTTAGTTACTCAAGCGGCATCCCTGACGTTGGCCGACGAGCGGAGAATTATGGAATTCCCGGGTTTGAACTCGATGGCAATGACGTCTTGGAGATTCACCGAGTTGCCGGCGAGGCAATCAAACGGGCGCGCGCTGGCGACGGACCGACGTTGATCGAATGCAAAACTTATCGGACACGAGCCCACGCCGAGGGGATGGGCGATTTCACTTATCGCACGAAAGAAGACGTCGAAGAGTGGAAAGCACTTTGCCCAATCCTGCGGCTCCGAAATCGCATCGTCGATGAAGGTTCAGCGACCTCGGACGAATTGGGGGCAATCGAACAAGAGATTCGTGATTTGATCGAAGAGTCACACCAATTCGCCGAAGCTAGCGCCTATCCCGCCGGAGGGTCCGCCACCCATCATGCGTACTGGGAAGGCGAGTCAAATCCAATCGCCGACGAACCATCGCCTGGAACTCGCGAGACAACTTTCGTCGCGGCAACTCACGAAGCGCTCGATCATGCCATGGCAGAAAACCCACATATCTTTGTGATGGGCGAAGGGATCGGCTTTCGCGGCGGGAACTTCATGACGACCGAGGGGATGTACGACAAGTACGGTGCCGATCGTCTTTGCGATACGCCGATTTGCGAACGCGGTTTCGTTGGACTTGGCTGTGGAGCGGCGGTTACTGGTGCGAGGCCAGTGATCGACTTTATGTTCATCGATTTCATTAACGATGCGTTCGGCGAGATGATCAATCAGATTGCCAAAATGCAGTACATGAGCAGCGGCCGCCTGAAGATGCCGATCCTGTTGCGCGGTTGCGGTGGTATCGGACATTCGGCGGCAACACACCATTCCGGCATGTACCATTCGATTTACACGCACATTCCCGGTTTGCGAGTCGTGATGCCTTCGACGCCTTACGACGCGAAGGGCTTGATCGCGCACGCGCTGCAATCCAACGATCCGGTTCTGTTCCTGGAGCATCGCGAGTTGATGGCCATTAAAGGTCCAGTACCGGAAGAGAATTACGAGATTCCCTTTGGCCAAGCGAAAGTTGTTCGAGAAGGAACCGAGGCGACGGTCGTCGCGATCTCGCTAATGGTTCACCACGCAATCAAAGCTGCCGAGCAACTGGCTGCGGAAGGTGTATCAATCGAAATCATAGATCCCAGAACGGTTTCGCCGCTCGATATGGACACGATTCTGCAGTCGGTCGCTAAGACGGGGCGAGTGCTAGTCGTCGACGAAGCGTTCCAGCCCTGCAGCGTCGCTTCCGAGATATCGGCCCAGATCGCGGATGCTGGCTTCGACGACCTCGACGCCCCAGTTAAACGACTCAACGGCGCGTTCACACCAACTCCGTATTCGCCGACGTTGGAGAAGGCAGTCGTGCCGCAAGTGGAAGACGTCGTGCAGGCGATTCGTGATTTATTGAACGAGTAATCAATGCCCATTGAAATCATAGTTCCGCGTCTCGGCTGGTCGATGGATGAAGGTACGTTCGGCGAGTGGCTAAAGAGAGACGGCGACCAAGTCACCGCCGGCGACATGATCTTCGTGCTGGAAGGGGAGAAAGCTTCGCAGGAGATCGAGTCGTTTGACGCGGGGATTCTTCATGTCCCGTCCGGCGCTCCGCAACCCGGAGATACGGTTGCCGTCGGACAACTGCTAGGCTATCTGCTGGCGGGAGGTGAATCAGCACCTTCGCGAAGCGATACGCCCGTCGCTTCGAAGCCATCAAGTAAGAGTGAAGGCCAGGGAGCTTTGCCATCAATCGCCGGCCCGGCTGCGCGCCGCCGCGCCCGCGAACTTGGCGTTGATTTGAATTCATTGCAAACAGCTGATCCGCCGGGGCGTGTGCGCACCGGACACCTTCACGTTGCCACAACGGCAAGTCCTCGCAGCAGCTCGCGAATTGCAGTGACACCTCGCGCTCGACGGAAGGCGGGCGAGCTGGGAGTAGATGCGAAAGAAGTAAACGGATCAGGTCGCAACGGCAGGATTCGTGAACGCGACGTAATTGCGTTCGCAAGGCAAGCTCGGCATGAAGTATTGTCGGACGCCCCGCCAGCCGCCTCGGGCACTCAGCAACCCGCCTCCAAGATCCGCCACACGATCGCACAACGAATGCTCGCCGGCATCCATCAAACAGCTCCTGTCACTTTGACCACGAAAGTCGATGCGACGCGGTTGACTGCGTTCCGAGAACGGTTGAAGGTCGAGCAGGTTGGCGGAACCATCCCCAGCTACAACGATATCCTTTCGAAACTCGTTGCGATGGCACTGCCGGAGTGTCCTGCGTTGAATGCTTGCTGGCGGAATAACGGCGTCTTCACTTTCGACGAGGTTAATATCGCGATAGCCGTCGACACGGAACATGGTCTCGTGGCCCCCGTCATCAACAACGTAGCATCTCTTTCTTTGGACGAGATCGCCTTGCACTCACGCATGCTCACCGAACGAGCTCAATCGAGAACGCTCTCGCAAAGCCATCTCCAGGGCGGCACGTTCACGATCACCAACCTGGGCATGTTCGACATCGACTGCTTCACGCCGATCGTCAACTTGCCACAAGCAGCAATTCTGGGGATCGGTCGCATCGCTCGCGAACCTGTTGTTGTGGGCGATCAGGTCGTCCCAGGGTATCGGTTAGGATTAAGTCTCACCTTCGATCATCGCGTCATCGATGGTGGCCCAGCCGCCCGTTGGCTCCAACTTCTCTCGGAGATGATTCAACATCCCGATCAATACCTCGTCGCCACAAATTGATGTCCGGCGGGCGGCGAACAAAGAGTAAGAAGGTATCCTCGCAATGAGCACTCGTCGAGCTTTCGTCGTTGCAGTTTGCCTGACTTTGCCAACGGTGGTAGTGTTCGGCCAAGGACTTACACCGCAGGAAGCCGTTCAGCGAATGAAGTTACCGGACGGATTCGATGTTCAGCCGGTGGCGAACGAGCCGCTTGTTCGACAACCCGTTTGCATCGAGTTTGACGACCGTGGTCGATTGTGGGTCATTCAATACCTTCAGTATCCCAACCCGGCCGGTCTAAACCGCGTCCAAGTCGATCGCTATTCGCGCACAGAGTACGATCGCGTGCCCAAGCCGCCACCGCGCGGACCTCGCGGCGCGGATCGGATTACGATCTTGGAGGACTCGGACGGTGACGGCCTTATGGATAGCGGACGCGACTTCGTGGACGGATTGAACCTGGCGTCCGGAATCGCGTTTGGGCACGGTGGAGTGTTCGTACTGAACGTGCCATATCTACTGTTCTATCCCGATAAGGATCGTAACGACGTTCCGGACAGCGATCCGGAGGTTCTGTTGACTGGCTTCGGAATGAACGACGCTCATAGCGTCGCCAACTCGCTGACATGGGGACCAGATGGTTGGCTGTACGGTTGCCAAGGCAGTACTGTCACCGCAAGGATTCGTGGCATCGAGTTTCAGCAAGGCGTTTGGCGTTATCATCCACTAACTCACGAGTTTGAACTCTTTTGCGAAGGGGGAGGCAACGCGTGGGGCTTGGATTTCGATGGCGTTGGCAACTTGCTGTACAGCACAAACTACGGCGGATTTGTACTGGTGCATGGCGTGCAGGGAGGCTACTACGTCAAATCGTTTGCCAAGCATGGGGCGTTACATAACTCGCACACGTACGGATATTTCAATCACGCACCGCACCAGGGGTTCCACGGCGGACATGTAACTGTTGGTGGGATCGTCTATCAGGGTGATTCCTTTCCGGATTCGTTTCGAGGAAAGTACATTGCCGGGGATCTGCTGGGGCATGGCGTCTACTGGCACAACGTCGAGCAAGACGGTTCTACGTTTCGAACGTCTCATGGCGGCGAGCTTCTTGTGGCGAATGATTCTTGGTTTGCGCCAACCGATGTCACGATGGGACCGGATGGAGCGATCTACGTTTCGGACTGGCACGACGCACGGACGGCACACCCCGATCCAGACGCGGACTGGGACAGATCGAATGGTCGAATTTATCGGATTGCCGCCAAGGGGACAAAGTCGGCGAAACCGATCGATTTCGCAAAACTGTCGATCAACGACCTGTTGAACCTTCACTCGCATCGAAGCCAGTGGTACGTACGACATGCCCGACAAGAGCTGGCTCGCCGACGTGATCGTTCTGCTGCGAAAAGCCTTCGCGACGCATCGATGAATTCGTCCGATGAGACCGCAGCCCTGGAAGCGCTTTGGTCGTTGAACGCGGTGGGCGACCTTGACGAAGTTACGGCATTAAAGCTGCTAGACAGCCCTCACCCGGCGGTACGATCTTGGACATTGCGGTTGCTCGGCGCTCCCGGGCGCGAAGTTTCAGAGCCGATGGCTCATCGATTGGACGAATTCGCCGAGCAAGAGCCCGCTATCGCCGTTCGGCAACAGCTGGCCTGCACGACCGCCCGGCTTCCGGCTCATCAAGCCATCCCAATCATCAACGCGAACATCAACCGAGACATCGACAATGACGATCCGTATTTGCCCCTGTTGTGGTGGTGGGCGGTTGAGCGACACAGTGTCGGTGGTCGCGACGAAGTGATGCGACGGTTCGTGCGGCCATCGCTTTGGAAGTCACATCTTGGCCGCGAGACGTTGTTGACGCGGTTGATCCGGCGATACGTGGCGGAAGGGACGATCGAAGGACTCGACGCTGTTTCGCAGCTCGTGAAAGCCGCTCCAACGAATTCGGCTCGCCACACGCTGTGGTCGCCGATCCTGCAAGGCTGGCAAGAACGTCCGCGCCGGCAGAGTGACGATGCTTGGAAGGAACTGTCGCGCCACCACGAACTCTCAACGCTGGTGTTCAAGTATTGGCAGGCACAGCCCAAAGATCTTGTGTTGCAACAGCTCGGAATCATGTTTGGACATCAAGAACCGTTGGAAGCGGCAATGCGCGACGCCTTGAATCCGGAGACGGCAGTTGCCCAGCGCGTGGCGATACTCGGAATGTTCGCCGAAGCAGGCGATGGAAAGTCTCTCGAGTTTCTCTACTCGGTTGTAACGTCCGATGCGCCGGAGGCCGTTCGCATTGCTGCATTGAGGACAGCAGGACGAGCTCCCGATGACAGACTGAAGGCATCCCTGATCGACTTGCACCGAAAGTCCGACTCCGCTGCCTTGAACTCGCAAATTCGCGATATCCTTTTGTCGCGACAAGAATCCGCATTGGCTTGGCTGATGGCAGTTGATCGAGGCGATGTGCCGGCATCATCGACATCGTTAGAACAAATCCGACGCGTTGCCTTCTTCGATGATCCGAATATCGATTCGCTGGTGACAAAGCACTGGGGCAAGTTGCAGGGTGCGTCGCGTGGCGAAAGACTTGCCGAGGTTCGGCGGCTGAATAACGATTTGCGCGCGGCGGCTGGAAACGCCGACGTCGGGAAGGGACTCTTCAAGACTCATTGTGCTTCCTGTCATCAGTTGTTCGGCGAAGGAACGAAGCTCGGGCCCGATCTCACGACAGCCAATCGAGCTGATCGAAACTATTTGCTGGTTAACTTGGTCGATCCCAGCAGCGTGATCCGCAAAGAGTTTGTCAATTTGATCGTGCAGACAACGGACGGGCGAGTACTCACGGGCTTGCCGGTGGCTCGTAATGACGCGGGATTGACGCTGGTCAACGCCAAGAACGAGCGGCTGAACGTGACGGCGGGTGACATCGCGGAGCTGCGCGAGTCGCCCGTATCGATGATGCCCGACGATCTGTATCGCAAGTTAAAACCACAAGAACTACGCGACCTGTTCGCGTATTTGCAGTCCAAGGGTCGCTAAGTCTTCGGTAGCTGGATTTACAAAAATTCAGCTCTTATTTGCCCGACGGCTGAATTTTTGCAAATCCAGCTACGTTAGAATCAAAGTTCTCACCTACCCCAGGAGAACACCGATGCCCTGCCAATTCACCATAAACTTCTGCTGCATGATCGCGTTTACCTTTGCCGCCACTGCCTCCGCTGACGAACCGGCGGTCGCACCGCGCGTTTACCAGAATCGGCTTGTCCGCATTGAGAAGCCCAAGCCGCTATTAGCAGATCACCCTGAATTCTTTGAACCGATCATCGAGCAGGCTCACTTTGAAGCGCCACCTCTAGTAGTCGATGACAACGCCGACTTGCATGTGCGGGCTTGGCGATTCTCGTACAACGCGCGCGGGATCATCGAAATGCCGAATCATTTGAAAGCGTCGCAAACCGCCGTGATCATGGTGCATCCCTGGGGCATCGACGACGGGCAGGGTTGGGACACGCCGGAGCCGGCAGGAGTCGCTGACTTCTGCACGAAAGAAAAGAACCACCTCGCCGCTCGGCACACGCGCGAGATTATACGACCGTTCATCAACTCGCTGCGGGACGACGTAGCTTTCGTCATGTACAGCCTTCCGCGCGCTAAAGATCCGATTCGTAGCAAGCTTTATCGTTCGTTCGACCACACACCGACCCCAGCAGAACGGAAAGAAGGCGCCGCCGAGTTGACGGCTAAACTGAGAAGCTTTCGATACGAGGGCGAGCCATTGCCGGCGACATTATCTCTTTCGCAAGATAAGCCGGTCATTGACTACTTCCGCCAATTCCCGGGACTCGACGCGGGAGCGAAATACAACAACGCCGGCTTTTGGGATCTGCCGATTCCGGTCACCACGGATGTCGATGTCGAGCCGGATGATGTCGTGATCTACGACACGGAAGGCTACGAACCATTGAAGAAGTTCTTGCAGGCCAATGGAGTTCGACACGTCCTGTTAACAGGATACGCAACCGACATGTGTTTCTGTCGAACGACCGCCGGGTACGAAAATCTCTCGAAGGACTTCAATGTGTTTCTGGTAGGCGATGCGTCACTGGCGACTTTCCCGTCGAACACGTCGCCTCGCTTTGCGGTCAACGCAGCGATTTCCTTCGCGGCTCTAAATCAACTCGTCACGCAAGTCTCCTGGGTCAAACTGGATCGGTAACCATGAACACTCGTAATCACACGCGTGATGTTTCTCGCCGCGATTTCCTTGCCGGATGTGCCGCTGCTTCCGCGCTGAGTCTGTCCACAAGCCGCCCGCTGACGACGAAAGCGGAGGAACAGCACGATCGGACGGGTAGAGCTCTGATTGGAATCACCTTCGATCTTGAAATGAGCCGTAACTTTCCGACCCGCGAAACAACTCACTGGGATTACGAGAAAGGGAACTTGAACGAAGCAACAAAGCAATACTCAGTGGAAGCCGCCCGCCGAGTCAAAGAAGCTGACGCACGGATACACTTTTTCGCGGTCGGCCGTGTCTTTGAGCAGGCAAATGTCGACTGGCTCCGCGAGATTGTGGAGACTGGCCATCATGTCGGGAATCACACTTACGATCACGTTAACGTCACCGCTACGAAAATCGAAGATGTGCAGTTTCGCTTTCGTCGCTCGCCGTGGTTAGCTTCGGGTCGCTCACCTGCGGAACTAATTCGCGACAACATACGGCTGTGCGAGATCGCAATGCACAATCGGCTCGGCATCAAGCCAGCTGGTTTTCGAACTCCAGGTGGATTCAATGGTGGCTTGCGCGACCGACCTGATATTCGATCGATGTTGCAAACGCTGGGGTACGACTGGATCAGCAGTTTGTATCCGCCGCACCCTAACACTGCCCCAATGCAAGAACCGTCTAGCTCCGTCATTGACGCGATCGTCGCTGCGCATGAGGAATCGCAACCGTTCGCCTACCCAGATGGTTTGATTGAAATTCCCATGAGTCCCATCAGCGACATCGGCGCTTTCCGGACGGGGCAGTGGAAGTTAGAGTGGTTTCTCGCGGTCATTAGGGAATCCGTCGAATGGGCGATCGAACACCAAGGCGTATTCGACTTTCTCGCTCATCCATCGTGTATGTACGTCGTTGACCCTAATTTCAAGGCGATTGAGTTGATCTGCGAATTGGTCGACCGAGCAGGTGATCGGGCGGAAATCGTCGGCCTAGACACAATCGCGCAGCGCGTCGCAACTTGACCGCGCAATCATCGCGATTAGTTGCTCTGAAACGTGAACTCGCCGGAATCCGATATGGAGTCGAGCCGCGAATGGGAAGCGGCTTCACGCAATTTCTGCATCGCACGAGCTTCGATTTGCCGAACTCGCTCTTTGCTAACCCCGAGTTCGACGCCAACGTCCTTTAACGTCATCGGCTCGCGCTGCGAGCCAATGCCAAATCGGGACGTGATGATTTGCCGCTCTCGATCCGTCAGTCCTTCCATCATGCCGCTGACATGGTCCTCGCGCCGGCGTTGAGCGGCCAGTAGGCTGGTTGGGTCACTGCGGTGTCCTGGGCTGGCATCGAGTAATTCGTCATGCCCAGTTCGGAAACGATCTGATTGTTTGATCTCGTTCGAGTAGGCGCGGATGTAGTTCTTCTTGATCGCCCAAGTGGCGTAGGTGCTGAACTTGAAACCGCGTGTGTAATCGAATTTCTCGACGGCTCGCATTAACGAGAGATTCCCTTCGCTGACTTTCTCGAACAAATCACCGGTAGTCCCAATGTACTTCTTCGCGACCGCAATGACTAAACGCAGATTCGATCGGATTAGCAAATTCTTCGTCTCGACCGCTTCCCGGTAAAGCGATTCGATATCGTCCAGAAGTTGCACTTTGGGACGTGAACGGTCAAGCTTTTCTCGCAATTGAGAAGCCTTGTACTTCAAGTAATTATATTTCCGGAACAGATGCGATTCCTGCTCCGCGGTAAGTAGCGGCACGTCGTACAAACTGGCAATGTATGCTGGCAAGTCAGCTGGCTTTCGAGGCATTCGCTGCCCGCTTTGCGCAGGCGGAGTAGACGTAAGAATCCGCTTCTCAGCGTCCGGCTGTTCGAACTCCGGCGAGTGCATGTACTCAAAAGATAACTCGAAGAGTCGCTCCGCGCGTGCGTGGTTTACCGCTCGTACGACAGCCTTCGATTCGATTCCGTACTGTTGAGCAAGCGTCTCCAGTGACTTGCCGCGACGAAACTCTTTGTACATTCGCCGCCCGGCGCGTTCGCTTAATGCACCGAATACGACGCTTCCATCCTTACCTGCTTGCTTGAGCAACTGCCGAATCGACTCCAAGCTTCGTTGTGTGTCGCGAGCGAGAGTAGCGACCACCTTCGAGATCGGAGTGCCATTGTTTAGCATTTCATCAGCTCTTCGCAGTGTGTGTATTCGCTCCTCTTCGGTGATCCGGCTAAACTGGCTGCCTCGTCGAACGAGCTGTGGATTCGTCGCGGCAAAACGGTTCACCGAACTTTCCAAAAAGCCGACTCGCTGTTGCCCATCGAACGTGAACGTACGCGCGAGCAGGCCGCGATTGCGCCAGCGGCTAATTGTCTTGGACGATACATTCCACCGTTTCGCCAGTCCGTCGACGGTCAATACTGATTCCGAAACAAGTTCAGAAGCCACAATCGTCATCGCTGAGATCTCTTCAATCAAATGCAACAACTCCACGCGAATCGCGTCACCAGAAGCGACGGGCGTCTTAGTGTGCGCACCTTCGATCCCCAGAACTCGCGCGGCTATCGCGCCCGTGGCGTACGGGTTGTTCACGTTAACTTGATCGAGCAATTGCTCGGCCCGCTTTGAACACTCCAATCGAGCGACAGGATCGGTGATGTCCAGAACGCCTCGTCGCAACTCGTCGAAGATTTGCTTGTACTGTTGAGACTTCATGATTGTTCTCCAGGGACGAGGTCCGACTCCTTAGTTCCTTGCGAGCGCCGATTTCGAGCCAAACCGGTGTCAAATCGACTGCGTTCTCTGTTTCCAATGTGGCAGCGAACTTATAACGTCCCTGTAGATAGGCAAATTCGGTGCCGTGCCTGAATTCCAAAGGCTGGTGTTCTCTTCTACGGGCTGATTCACCGCGAGTTCGTCACAAAACGGTCTCTCATTGAGTCATGTGTAGTCAATTAGACAACGTTCGTGAGTGGTAGAATTCGGTTTGGACGACCCCTCGGCTTCGCAAACAGTGACCTAGAGTCGGATAGAATATCTGCGCTCGTCCGGGGAGCCAGAAGGTGGGACTTTGTCGAACTGATGTTGATTCTTTTGAAGGAAGTAGAACTCTCATGATTACACGAACCCAATTGCTGTTGTTGGCCATCGCGTTAATAGTTCCGTCTTTGTTGCCAGTTAATGACGCATCCGCCGCAAGGGCTGTGAGCGCGAGAAGTGCTCAACGCGCCGCAATCAAATCACAACATATCCTCGATCGTCCCAACCGCCCGGGGCATTTTTACGGCAATACGGTACGGCGTCGGAACGCACGTCGACGCTAAGCCGAGTCCACAATTCGACGCGACTTAACGAGCCCTGGTCCACCTGAGTGAACCGGGGCTCTTGTCGTTTTCTGATCGCGCGAACCAAAACACTTGCCGACGCGATAGACTTTATGCGTGCAATCGAAACGCAACGTCCCGCGTTATAAAGAAGAGATACCAACAAGCCCCACCCTCATCACCAGCGCAGACAGCACCACCTACAGATCGAGGCAACATCATGCCGGTTCCTAACGCAGACTCGAATCTCTTGTTCGGGATGACGGCACTGCAGATGGACTTCATTACGCGAGACGCCTTGTTTTCCGCAATGCAGGCGTGGACGTTTGACAAACAACGTCAGCTCGGCGACATCTTGATCGAACAGGGAGCCTTGACCGATTCGCAACACGAGTTGTTGAAAGAGCTTGTCCAAGAACATCTCAAGCAACACGATGGTGATCCGCAAAAGAGCTTGGCGGCAATCCGCGCCGATTCGTCGATCGGCGAAGTCCTCCGAAGTATTGACGATCGCGACATTCAAAAGTCCCTAATTCACTTCGCGGTCACACATACGGCTGACGCGTATGCAACGCGTCAATCCGCTGAGTCCGATGACGATGGTCAACGCTTCCGCATCCTCCGACCTCACGCTCAAGGTGGGCTCGGCCAGATCTCGGTTGCTCTCGATAAAGAGTTGCATCGCGAAGTAGCGCTCAAAGAACTTCAAATGAAGTATTCCGCCAACGAAGCGACACGCGAGCGTTTCTTGATCGAAGCGGAGATAACCGGCGGTCTCGAACACCCGAGTATTATCCCGGTGTACGGACTTGGCCATTACTCAGATGGTCGACCGTATTACGCAATGCGATTCATCCGAGGCGACAATCTACAAGAAGCGATCGACGCGTATCATCGCAGTTCGCCCGACGCGAGGAATTTGGAACTACACAAATTGTTGCGGCGATTCGTCGACGTCTGTGATGCGGTGCAATACGCCCACAGTCGCGGCGTCCTGCATCGCGACTTGAAGCCAGGCAACATCATGCTGGGCAAGTATGGCGAGACGTTGCTGGTCGATTGGGGACTCGCGAAACCGATCGATGGATCCGAAGCTCCAACCCTCTTGGACGCCCCCCCTCTGCACATAAGTTCTGGTAGTGGTTCCGCCCCGACGAGCATGGGATCGGTCGTCGGCACTCCGGGTTATATGAGCCCCGAGCAAGCCGCCGGTCGGCTTGATCTGCTTGGCCCGGCGAGCGACGTCTACGGGCTTGGTGCGACGCTTTATCACCTCCTCGCGGGACAAGCACCCTTTCGCGACAAGCTTTCGGATGTCTTGAAGAAAGTCGAACGTGGCGAGTTCCAACCGCCGCGACAGGTGAATGCATCCATCCCTCCAGCTCTGGAAGCGGTTTGCTTGAAGGCGATGCAACGGCGACCGGAAGATCGGTACGCATCGGCATCTCGACTCGCCGAAGACGTCGAGCATTGGCTGGCCGACGAGCCGGTATCGACTTGGACAGAGCCGGCGACGCAGCGTTTGCGACGGTGGACGCGTCGTCATTGGAACGCAACGATTGGATTCGCCGCGGTTGGCCTTGCTGTGATCGCCGTTCTTGCAGTGAGCGGTGTTCTGTGGCGACGTGCTTATGACCACGAACAACGGCAGCACGCGATCGTCAGACAGGTAGTCGACGACTACTTCACCGAAGTCAGCGAAGCGACGCTTCTAAATCAGCCCGGCTCTCAAACGCTCCGGCGCGATCTTCTGCAACAAGCGCTCGAATATTATGAAATGTTTGCGACTGACCACTCGCAGGATAGCGCCGCGCGTGACGAGTTGGGCAAGGCTCACTTTAGGATCGGCGTCATCAAGGAAGCTGTCGAATCGCCAGAGGATGCGCTAGCCGCGTTCGATCTCGCGATTCTACTTCAACGGACACTCCTTGAAGAACAGTCGGCTAACGAAGCGAGGCTGCATGCGCTAGGACTCAGTCTTAACGCGCGCGGTCGCTTGCTTCACGAGTTGGGGAATCATGAAGAGGCGGTCGCGGCTCTTCAGCAAGCGATCAAGGTGCGCATGCAACTTGCTTCGATCGTACCGGACAACGCAGACTTCGCGCGAGTGCTGGCCAACAGCCACATGAACGTGGGGGAGTGTTTTCGAACTATGTGCAAGGAGGAGGCAGCGAGAGTTGAGTTCGCCAAGGCGCAAAGCATTCGCGAACCTTGGCTTACCCGAACGAACGAAGATCCGTTGCACCGAGATCACGCAAAGGGGAGTTACAATCTCGGCAACCTCGAAGCCGATGCGAAGAACAGTCACGCGGCGGAGGCGCACTTTTCAGCCGCGATCGCGAGTCTCGAAGCAATCCGTAGCCAAAATCCCAGCGATTTGGAGGTGGCTGAGATGCTGGCAATATCGCTTCGTCGCATGGCAGATTTAGATCACGCGGCTGACCGAATCGAATCAGCTTTACAACACTATGTCGCTGCATTGGCCATAAGCGATCCGTTGGCCGGCCAGAATCGACAAGTTCGCCAGTACCAATCGACGAACGCTGGCGTGCTTATCAACTACGCAGGATTGCTCTCTGAGTTAGACCGTGTCGAGGAAGCGGTTGCGACCTACGAATCGGCTCGCGAGACACTTGTAAGTCTGGTGGAACAACATCCGAGTTCGATCGAATATCGACTGGACCTTGCAGCAACGCTGGCCAATCTTGGTCGTTTGCATCTTTGGCTCGAAGGACCGTCGGAAGCTGCGATCGCTCTACGCGCAGCGATGACAACCATCGAAGGGATCACTGGCCCCGAACTGATCGCTAGGGCGCAGTGGGTTCGCTCCGTAGTTCACTTCAACTTCGGCAGATACCTTTGGGCAACCGTAAACGAAGAAGAAGCGGTCAACATGTTAGCGGCCAGCCATGAAGAACTATCTCGACTAGTGAAAGAATTTCCTGCTGATAGGCGCTATGCCGTGCAGCGCGACGACGTTGCGATCGAGATTTACGCAGCCCAGCTCGCGACAACCAAGTCCAGCGAAGCAGCGCCCCAGCCGGAGACGAGCGCCGACCTTCTAGAGCGAATTCGTAATCGCATTCCCGTCGACGAATTGAGCCCGACGGCTGCAACTCGCGTACAAACAATGGCGAGACTTCAATGGGCCGCTGGCCAAGTAAAGCGTGCTCGTACGACGATGCAGTTGGCCTGCAACAAGTGGAGCGAAGTCACGGAAAATCGACCCGAAGACGTCGCTTCCGCCGAGCAGCGAGACATGGCACAAGGCGATCTGGGTGCGATCCTCCTGGATTTAGCATCCCGCGAACTCGATGCCTCAGGCAAAGACGCGGCTGACGCTGTCTATCGGCAGGCCCGCGATGTTCTCGCTCCACTAGTAAAGCAACATCCGGACGACGAATTCTATCGTCGTGATCTAGAGACGGCTGAGAGAGCTCTTGGCGAGTTGACTGCGACCGAGTTGGGTAATTAGTCGCGAGTTCGCTAATCCGGACCGATCGGTGTAACCGATACAACCGATATTGCCGTACTTCTCCTGCGCGCCCAGCGAACCGCCTTGCGACTCTACCGATATGTTGAAGCATCGCCTACCTACTGCCATTTGCTCGATGCTGATCGGCGCACTCATCGTGTGTGATTTCGGGTTTGCAGAAGAGAGTTGGATGGCAGACGCAGATGACGACGAGTTCGTCATCGAAGATCCCATGCTTGGAGGCCTCGACGAAGAGCTTCAGCTCGTTCAATCTCAACCTTCGCGCCGGGGAAGACCACCTGTCACCAGTCTCGTCGAACCGTCAGCTCGACGGCGGCGTCGAGTCGCTGCAAGTGGGACGTCGCTGCTAGCAACCGTCCCAGGCATGTTTGGTGACTTCTTTGGTGGCGGTCGACCAGTCTCAGGACCAAGCGGAGGCCCAAAGGGTGCCCCGCCGCGCGGTGGGGCGGCCGTTCGTCTCGTCAAGATCTCCGAAAACTTCAGCCCTCAGCCCCGCAACCGCGTTTATGTAACCCATCACTTCTTCAACGACGCGTTAGATGGCAGCTTCGGCGACGTCAATCGATACGCGTTCGGGTTCGAACACCTATTCGGGGAGGACCTTTGGTCGTTCGAGCTTCGAGCGCCATTTGCTCACACTTTGTCGAGCGACCAGATTGACGATCCGGTTTCGTCCAAAGATACCGAGTTCGGCAACATAACCATGCTGGTCAAGAAGACCATTTGGTCGAACCAGCAAACGCTCCTATCCACCGGGCTTGGGGTCACCGTACCAACGGCAGACGACGTGCGACTCTTTCGTCCGAGCGATCGCCGATTGATTCTTGAAGTCGACAATCGCGCGGTGCATCTGCTGCCATTCTTAGGGCTGATCCACACTCCGAATGAGCATTTATTCATTCAAGGTTTTACACAACTCGATATCGATACGTCGGGAAATCCTGCTCGTGGAGATCTCATGGCGATGAACCTGCAACCCCTAGGCGTTGTTCAAGATCCAACTTTGCTGTTTCTCGATTTGAGTATCGGTTACTGGATGTGTGAAGATTCTAGTCGACCATGGATTACAGGATTCGCACCAGTAGTCGAGGTACACTACGCAACAACGTTAAACGATTCGGACCTCATCCAACGATCCGGTTTCCAAATCGGTGATCTTTCGCGACGCTACGATATTCTCGACTTCACGTTTGGAATGCACTTCGAGTTCAAAGAGCAATTCTCGCTACGTCCCGGCGTCGTCGTCCCTCTGCGTGGCGGCGACGACCAGCCGTTTGACTACGAAGTGTTCCTACAGGCGAACTTGACGTACTAGGCCCTTTCGACAAACGCGAACGTGGCCGTCACCCTCCAAGTAATCGGCCCGTGGTAAGCCGTCGCTGTTGGGAGAGTAGGACTCGTCACTTGGAATGCGACGGCTACTTTTTGCGCTCGATCCAAACCACGATTCCGTTATGCGGTTCGGTCGGCAAGCCGGTGGTTCCGTTTGGACGTCGTACTTGGAATCGGATACGTATCAGCTCAAGCGGTTGATCAGTCGGCTGCTGTGTTGATTGCTTGAAGCTCCCACCCCACGTGCTGCCGCCTTGTGGTTTCCACTCCGTTGATTCACGCGATTCCACGCCGGGCTTGCCGTCGACAAGCACACGTGCGTACGGCTCTTCGATCGAGTACCGCTTCTCCAGTGAGATAACGTGTCGTCCCGACGTCAATTCTACAGAATGGTCCGTCTCGGGAAGGTTGTCGGTAACGACACGGCGCACGGCGAACTTCATGCCGATCTGACGCGTCGCGAGTTTCAATCGATAGCGGCTTCCCTCTGGAAGATGGACTTCCCAGGAATGATCGTCGTGCCATTGTTCGTGCCGTTCGACGATCGCGTATTGCGTTGAATCATCGATCATCAGTTCTCGCGCCAGTCTGATTAGCGATTCGAGTTCGGCAGTCATTCGCTTCGCCTCTGAAACCATCCGGAAGTACGACGTCCAAACACCAACTGCCGCCATCAGCAACAGTAACGTGGCGATGTTCCATTGCAGAAACTTGCCTCGAGCTGCAGCCGTGACATTGGAATCGGTCTGAAGGATGTGCTCCGGATCAGACATCGCTCACGGGCCTTTCGCTGATTGCTTCGCCCACGCGTCATGCGAACCGAATTGGACCGTGAATATCAACTCTTCACGACCCTGCGCCGCGGGTGCCGTAATCTTCAACAAAGTTGTAACTTTACCGGATTCTGCGACCTCCATCGCTCTCTGAGCGAACTGCAACACGTTAAGTGTCTCTGGTTTCTCAAACAGCTCACCATGCTGAAGCGTGCTGGTCCCACTGCCATGATTTGACTTGTGCCATACGAACCATTGTCCATCGATCTTGCGGAACCTCACGCGGACCAATTCCGTCCGTGCTTCTTGCGATCGCATGCTGCTCGTGCTGGATCCGCCATCCGATTGCGTCTTCCATCGTCCGTCGAACTTCGGCGGCAAGTAGACTTGCCATTGGAAATCGAGCGGGTCGCCGGTCGGGAGTGCAAGCGCCTGGATCTTTGTTTCGTCAATGATCGACAATCGCCCGACTTCGGTCGTTAGGCGGGCATACTCGCAGGATGTCACGTCATACTGTGAACGCGATCGTAAAACGAAGACACCGCCCACGATCGCGATCAGCAGCAGCGTGACGTTGAGTATTCGAACCATTTAAATCGAATCCGTTGTTGATACGTCTTTGCAGTTCGCTAGTCCGTATGCTTTATCGGAGCAAATGCCTAATTGGCGAGATTGTACACCGCACAATCACGCCCCCATGAGGCACGCAAATGGCATTCGCAGCTTATCCGCCAATCAACTATGATGAGGCAGTGGTCTTCGCCGACCACAAACCTCCCTGCCAGCATACCGCACGCCATGAGATCCCTCCTCCCTCACATTCTTTCCGCGCTCGCGTGTGTGATTCTGCCGATCACCGCTGAAGCCGACGAAATCGACTTCGAGAAACAGGTGCGTCCATTGTTCATCGCGCGGTGTGGTGAGTGCCATGGCCCGAAAGATCAACAAAGTGGCTTACGCCTCGATGCTCGACACGCGGCACTCAAAGGAGGTGATTCGGGTGTAGCAATCGTTCCAGGTAACAGTGGCAAAAGTGAGTTATTGCGTCGAGTCACAAGCAGCGACAAAGATGAGCGGATGCCACCGGAAGGCGACGCGCTTAGCAAACCTGAAGTGGACTTATTGACTCGTTGGATTGATCGCGGTGCCGCGTGGCCAGAGACGGAGTACGATCGGCTGGCGAAGATTGATCCCAGGCTTGAGCATTGGGCGTTTCAACCGCTTCGGAAGGCAGCACACGGGAGACAGGAGGCGAACGGAAACAAAACGATCGATGAGTTTATTGAAAGGAAGTTGCGAGAGAACGATTTGACTTTCTCTGCCGAGGCCGACCGACGAACTTTGATTCGCCGGTTGTGGTTCGACATGCTTGGCTTGCCGCCAGCGATTGAAGAAGTCAAACAATTCGAATCGGCCAACGATTCAAAGGCTTGGGAGCATTTAGTCGAGGAGGCATTGAAGAGCCTTCGCTATGGGGAACGTTGGGCGCAACATTGGCTTGACGTGATTCGTTACGCCGATACGCACGGATTCGAAGTCAACACGCCTCGCGAGAATGCTTGGCCCTATCGCGACTACGTCATTCGTTCGTTCAATGAAGACAAGCCGTACGATCACTTCATCGTCGAACAATTGGCGGGCGATGCGTTGCAGGCTGACGATGCGACAGGCTTTCTCGTCGCCGCTGCGGTCTTGCTACCGGGTCAAATTGGTAAGGATGAGGAATCGAAGCGGCTGGCCCGACAGGATGCACTGGACGAAATGATTCAGGGAACGAGCGCGACATTGCTCGGCTTGACGATCGGTTGCGCCCGTTGTCACGATCACAAGTTCGACCCGATTACCCAACGCGACTACTACGGGATGCAGGCGTTCTTCGCGGGAGTCTACTACGGCGACCGGCCCATTAAGAGTGCTGACGGCGAAGCACATCTTGCGGAAGTGGCTGCGTTGGCAATCCGTATTGGCGAATTGGAGCGACAGCTTCACCTTCGATCACCGATCGATCCACAGCGAAATGACGAGTATATCGATCCGATCACCGCGAAGTTCGTTCGATTTACAATTCTCGAAACGATCGACGATAATAAGCACCAGCCGTGCCTCGATGAACTTGAGATTTACGCAAGAGGAAATCCCTCGCAAAACATTGGCCTCGCCAGTACGGGTGCCAAGACTACTTCGTCGGGAAATTATTCCGAAACCGGGAAGCACCAGTTACGGCATGTGAACGACGGGCGATATGGTAATGAGCGGAGCTGGATTTCAAATACACTGGGCGGCGGATGGGTACAGATCGAGTTGCATGAGCCGTCGAAAATCGATCATCTTGTCTGGGGCCGAGACCGCAATGGAAAGTTCAATGATCGTTTGCCAGTTCGATATAAGATCGAAGTCTCGCTCGATGGGCAGCAATGGCGGCTAGTGGCGGGACACACGAACCGAATACCTATTGGAACGCCTCCGGAGAAGATTCGCGAGTTGCTGCAAGATCAACCACCTATCGCGGGAACAGACGCGCCGAGCCTGCTTGCGAAACTCGAGCGACTGAAGGGCGAGAAGCAACAACTCACGTCGCCTCGCCTGGTTTATGGCGGGACGTTTCGTGAACCGGAGGCGACGTACGTGTTGCGGCGCGGCGATCCTGAACAACGCGTCGGCGAGATCGGACCCAAAGTTCCCGCCCTTTTCAACGTCCCATTGCTCGACGCGACACTTGCGGAACAAGAGAGGCGGCTTGCTCTCGCTCGATGGATTGCATCACCAGACAATCCGCTCACCGCCCGCGTGATGGTCAATCGCATCTGGATGTATCACTTCGGCCAAGGGCTGGTCACGACACCTAGCGACTTTGGACTCAATGGTGTTCGCCCATCACACCCGAAGCTGCTCGATTGGCTCGCCGGCGAATTCATCCGCAGCGGCTGGTCGATCAAGCACATTCATCGCCTAGTCCTTACGTCCCGAACCTATCGCCAGTCCCATCGCGTCGACCCTGTGTCTGCGACGATTGATCGAGACAACCAATTGCTGTGGCGATTCGCGTCACGGCGAATGGAAGGCGAAGCGATCCGAGACAGCATGCTGGCCGTGAGTGGTGAATTGAACCTGAAGATGGGCGGCCCAGGATTCGACTTTTTCAAGTCCCGAGGCGGCTTGAGCGGGTTTCCACCGGTCGACCAGTTCGGACCCGAACAAATGCGACGCATGATCTATTCACACAAGATTCGTATGGAGCGAGTGCCCGTCTTTGGCGCCTTCGATTGTCCCGATGCCGGCCAGGCCACTCCGTTTCGCAGTCAGTCGACGACCGCAATACAGGCTTTGAACTTGTTCAACAGCAAATTTGTCGCCGAGCGAGCCGAAAAGTTTGCGGACCGAATCGCAACGATCGCCGCCGAAGACATGAACCTTCAGGTTACAACCGCGTTTGAACTCGCAATCGGTCGCGCGCCGATAGAAGTCGAAAGACGCGCCTCCTTGCAGGTCGTCAAACAACATGGACTTGGGACACTCTGTCGCGTTTTGTTCAACAGCAGCGAATTTCTCTTTATCCCGTGACGTACTCGATGAACGAGCAAGCATCAAGCAATTTGACTCACGCCGGGAGGCACCTTCTTTCTCGCCGGAACTTTTTCGGACAGACAGGCTCTGCGCTGAGCGCCGCGGCCCTGACGCAATTGCTTTCTCAACAGCAGCTACTCGCATCCGAAGACGCGTTAAAAATCCGGATCAACCCATCGAACCCACATGCGCCGCGGCAGCCACACGCGGTAGCCAAGGGAAAGAACGTGTTGGTCGTCTTTTGCGCCGGGGCTTGCAGTCAACTAGAAACTTGGGACTACAAGCCCGAACTGATCAAACAAGACGGCAAGCCGTTACCAGGTGGACCGTCCGTTACTTTCCAAGGACCAGCCGGTAACTTGGCTCGACCACAATACAGATTTCGACCTCGAGGCGAATGCGGCAAGATGGTCTCGGACATGGTCCCGCATCTTGGCGAATTGGTCGATGACTTTGCCTTCGTGCACACGCTGACAAGCAAATCGAACACGCATGGCCCGGCCGAGAACTTCCTGTCGACCGGTTTTGTTCAAGACGGCTTTCCCAGCATTGGAGCCTGGCTTACCTACGCGCTCGGGACGGAGAATCAAGAGCTGCCGGCATTCGTTGCTATTCCTGATCCGCGAGGAGTTCCTCAGGCGAGTGTAAACAACTGGGGGCCCGGATTCCTGCCAGCTGTATTCCAAGGCACTCCATTTAGCTCCAGCCAGCCGATTCAAAACTTGCTCCCGCCAGCATCTGTCCCGCAAAACGCGGATGTCGCTGCACGCGACTTGCTGCGTTTGATCAACGGCGAACATCTGAAGCAGAATCCCGCTGACAGCGATCTTGCCGCCCGAATCGCAAGCTACGAACTGGCGGCTAAGATGCAATTGTCCGTGCCAGAAATCAGCGACTTGTCGACCGAGCCCGATCATGTTCTCAAGATGTACGGCGCCGATGATACGAAAGACGAATTGAAAGCCGGGTTCGCTAGGAACTGCATTCTCGGTCGTCGCTTAATTGAAAAGGGAGTTCGATTCGTCCAGCTGTTCAACGGCGCTTATGCCAGCGGCGGACGACTGAACTGGGACGGGCATCAAAAGCTGCGGGAACAGTACGACGGTCATGGTCGAATCATGGACCAACCGACCGCTGCGTTGATCCGCGACATGAAACAACGCGGCTTGCTCGAGGACACACTGGTTGTTTGGTGTACTGAGTTCGGACGTATGCCGATGTTTCAGAAAGGTGCCCAAGGTCGTGATCACAATCCGAATGGATTTACCGCAGTGCTGACGGGAGCCGGCGTGAAGCGTGGTGTTAGCTACGGCACGACCGACGAGCTTGGTTTTAAGGCCGTGGAGAACGTTTCGTCAGTTCATGACTTAAATGCCACGATTCTTCATCTGCTTGGCCTCGACCACCAGCGGCTGACATTCCGCCACAATGGCATCGACCGCCGGTTAACGGACGTGCATGGACAGGTGATTCGTGAGATACTAGCGTGATCTGTGAGAGTGACCTTACGGTAGCTGGGTTTGCAACAATTCAGCTCGTTCACAACTACTTCTGAACTTTTGTAAGTTCAGCTACGGGATTGAGATCCTATGTTTTCGCTCAATGACCGACCAACGAAGCTATGCGATGGATTGTCGCGACGTGAGGTATTGCGAATTGGCGGCCTGAGCGCAATGGGACTGTCGTTGCCAAACTTGCTCCAGGCACGCGATAGTGCTCCACTTGGTATCCCGCCAACCGACAAGACGTTTGGTCGGGCGAAGAACGTGATCTTTCTCTACCTTGCGGGCGGGCCACCGCAACACGAAACATTGGACCCCAAGCCAGATGCACCGGCCGACATTCGTGGCCCGTTCAATCCGATCAGTACCAATGTTCCTGGCATTCAGTTTTGCGAGTTGCTCCCGCGCACGGCCGCGATGGCGGACAAGTTGGCGGTGGTGCGGTCGATGGCGACGGACGACAACACACACTCGTCAAGCAGCCATTGGGTGCTGACCGGATACAAATACGTGGGGCCAAATCCGAGAACGATCCAACCGACCGACTGGCCGTACTTCGGTTCGATCATCAAGCGATACAAGCCAAGCGAGATCCTACCGCCACTGTCGACGGTCTGGATCCCTGACGTCATGCGATTGAATGAGAACGTCACTCCTGCAGGACAGTCCGGTGGTTTTATGGGCAGCGAGTGGGACCCCGATCGTTTCGTGGGAGATCCGTCGCAACCGGACTATCAAGTCGACGGCCTGTCCATGGCGGAGCAACTTCCCGCCGAACTGCTTGCACGCCAGAAGCTGCTCGCCAAGGTCGAGCGACCGTTTGATGCGGCGCGACGCGGTCCAGATGTTCAACTCTTCGATAAATTTCAGCAGCAAGCCTTCGACTTGCTGACTTCCGGAAAGGCGCAAGAGGCCTTTGCGATCGAGAGGGAATCTGCACAGGTTCGCGAGCGTTATGGCAACAACCGATGGGGACAATGCGTGTTGATGGCGCGACGGCTTGTCGAGGCAGGCGTGCGGCTGGTGCATGTGCAGTGGCCTCGTGAACCGGGAGATAACGCAGTTGACAATCCACTTTGGGATACACACGCGCAAAACGCCGATCGGGTCGAAGATGTACTCTGCCCAACGTTCGACGTCGGATTCACGGCGCTGATCGAAGATCTCGAACAGCGCGGACTGCTCGACGAGACGCTGGTCGTTGCGATTGGAGAATTCGGTCGGACACCAAAGATTAATGCCAAAGGAGGCCGCGATCACTGGGGGCCGGTTTTCAGTTGTGCGCTGGCAGGAGCTGGGATCAGCGGCGGACAGGTATATGGTAAAAGCGACGCGCACGGCGGTCATCCGGTCGAAGATCGCGTCCAGCCTGGCGATTTGACCGGAACGATATTCCATTTGCTTGGCATCGATTACCAGTCTGCTTTCACCGATCGCGAAGGTCGCGAGCATCGGCTAACTGGAGGCAAGCCGCTGTTCAAGTTGCTCGGTACGGAAGCAGCGACGGACAAGCTCATTGCCAGTACGGGGGACGTCTCGCGAGTCCCGCCGTTCGATCCAAGCATCACTTTGATGCAGGCAGATTTCTCGAGCGACGAGCCGCTGAAACCGCTCGACGCGCCGTCGCGTCCAAAGGGTTGGCGAGCAACGCCTCTTTCCGTCGATGGCTCGCCGCTGGCGTTTGGCACGACGGTTGTGGCAGAACAAGCAGCCATTGGATTACACGCGGGCGCGAACGATTTGGCTGTCTCGATCAAGCAAGGCGAGATGGCCGTACTTGCCCAAGAAGTCCGAAGTCCATTCGCGGGAACTTACACTCTGCGAGTTCAACTACGAGGCGAAGCATCTTCGCAAGAGGAGTTCGACGGTTGGTTTCAAAAGCACTTTGCCTGTCGGTTGGAGATGTTCGAGTTCACGGAGGCAACCAAGAACGCCTCGAACCGAAAGCCGTTGGCAACAAGCGATGTATCGCCCAAGTTCAGCACAGACGACAAGATATTCGAGACGTTTGAACTGTCAAAAGAGTTTATCAATGCCAGCCCCGGCGGGAATTTTTCCTTTGGGATTGGAATGGGAATCGCCGTGATCGTCGAAAAGAAGTCGGAGGGCGTGTTGGAGATTGTGCCCGGTACTTCGCCACTCTCACGTGTTCGCATCGCCAACGTCCAGCTGGATTTTGCCGGGAAGCCTCGCAATGCGAAGGTGAAAGTGTGAGTCGAAGACACAAGACCATCGTCATCTTCGCCACGCTGCTAATCTCGGCGAGCCAAGTCGTCGCCGGAGAAGATCGCGACATCTCGTTTCAGTACGATGTGCTTCCGGCGTTGTCGAAGCAAGGTTGCAGCGGCGGCGCGTGTCATGGCTCACCCAATGGCAAAGGCGGCTTTCGCCTTTCGCTCCGAGGCTTCGACGCAGAACTAGATCGCTTAACACTCCTCCGCGAGACGACCGGGCGAAGAATCGATTGGCTGGAACCGGCGAACAGTCTGATCTTACTCAAACCAACAATGCAAGTCGCGCACGGTGGCGGCAAGCAGTTGCAGAAGGACGATCTTGCTTACAGCATCCTCCACGATTGGATCGCGGCCCAGTGCCCCGACGATCCGAGCGAAACGCCACGTTGTGTTCGCATCGAGCTTCAACCGCCATCTGGCGAGCTGACCTGGCCTGTTTATGAGCAGCAGCTCAAGGTGGTTGCATTCTTCGCCGATAGGACCATCCGCGATGTGACGGCGCTGACCGTCTTCACGACGTCTGAAGATCAGGTTGCAACGGTCGACGGCGATGGCCTGGTCAAGGGTCTGGCTCGTGGTGAAACGCGGATCATGGCTCGCTATCTGGATTACATCGACACGACCGACCTGCGGTTTCTTAAACCGATCGAAGGATTCGAGTGGAACCCACCACTGGAGAACAATTTGGTTGATCGCCAAGTGTTCGCACGACTGCAAAGGTTACAGATTCAACCTTCGGCCAGCTGTACTCACAGCGAATTCATTCGGCGAGTCTATCTTGATGTCGTCGGAATTCTGCCGACACGAACTGAAACCGAATCGTTTCTCGCCGACGATGACGAGGGGAAACGCCGGAAACTCATCGACCGGCTCTTAGAACGAGAGGAATATGCTGAGTTCTGGGCGCAAAAATGGAGCGACTTGTTACGAGTCAAGTCAAGCAAGCTGAGCACGAGCGGAGTACACAAGTTCCATCGGTGGATGGTGCGAGCGGTGCGCGAGAACCGACCGTACGATCGCATTGCCACCGAGTTGTTGACCGCTCGCGGCAGCACCTTCTCGAATCCGCCGGCCAGTTTCTATCGCGCGATCGCCGATCCAAACGACTGTGCAGAATCGGTGTCGCAATTGTTTCTTGGCATCCGAATTCAGTGTGCGCGATGCCACAACCATCCGTTCGATCAATGGTCTCAAGACAACTATTACGGGATCGGTGCCTTCTTCAGTCGCGTGCAACGGAAGCCGGTTGGCACGGGCGACGACGTGTTCGTTTGGCTTGATCGAAGCAGCGAAGCCACTCAACCTCGCACGGGCAAGCAGTTAAAGCCGTGGTTGCCACTGGAAGGCGACGTTGAGGTCGCTGCGGGAGAAGATCGACGCGAGTTGTTCGCCGATTGGCTCACCTCACCCGATAATCCGTTCTTCGCTCGCGTTGCCGTGAACCGGATTTGGGCGCACCTGTTGGGACGCGGCATCGTCGATCCGGTGGACGATTTTCGCGCGGATAATCCTGCCGCGCATCCCGAGTTGCTAGATGCGCTTGCCGACGCGTTTATTAACAGCGGCTATGATCAGAAGCAATTGATACGCTCGATTCTGAACTCACAGGTTTATCAGCTGAGCAGCAAGACGAACGCTTCCAACGAACAGGACCGCAAATACTTCTCTCATGCCTACGCCCGTCCGCTCGGTGCCGAGCAACTGTTCGATGCCATTTGCCAAACAACGGACGCGCCAGAACGATTCGCAAATCTGCCGGTCGATACAAGAGCGACAAGTCTGCCCAGTCCAGAGTTCGGCAACGAGTTCTTAAGCGTCTTTGGCCAACCATCGCGTAACACCGTCTGCGAATGTGAACGAAGCGACGATTCGAAGCTCTCGCAGACGTTGCAGTTGATCAACGGTCCGCTGATTCCTCGAAAATTGCGCGACAGTCGAGGTCGCTTGGCTCGATCACTTTCTGATTTGCCGGCAAGAATCGCAAGTGCGGGACAACCACATCAAGATGGGATCGTGGCATGGTTCAAGGCGAATGAAGGCGCGATTAATGCCAACGGAGTTCTCGCAGGAGACTTGGAATCCGTTCTACGCTGGGAGAATCAGTGCGAAATCGCATTGAGCGCCTCGCAAGCCAATTCCGAGCATCGACCTTCCTACGTATCGAGTTCGATCGGTGGATTACCAGCGATTCGTTTCGATGGCGTGAACGATCTGTTACACAACGCAGAAAGTGCGTTGCTGCCTGGGGGTTCCGCAAGAACAATCTTTGTGGTCGGACGACTCGCCGATGATCGAGGCGGAGCATTACTTACGTTCGGTCGGGCTCGGCAAAATGGATCTTCGGTGTTCACCGCACAGCACGTTCAGATCGGCGGCAGTTACTACCTCTACTCAGATGGCGTCAACGGAGCAGGCAACACGACCGCGCCAGTCGAACAACTGAAGAAACTTCACCGGCCGTTTGTGACCAGCTTCATCTCGTCCGGCACCGGCGACAAGCTGCAAGTTCGTGTTAATGGATCGACGTTGCCGACATCGCAACCGGGCGGTGTGGGCGTCGATCAAGGCAGCCCCGGATTCACGATCGGCAGCCGCGAAGACATTCCACCCGAAGATCAGAGTTGGAGTGGGGAAATCTCCGAACTGTTGGTGTATGACCGCAAGCTGAGCGACGAACAATTGAGCAGTGTTGGAACTTACCTCGCAACGAAGTATGACTTGCCTACGGCTTATTCGCGTCCACCCCTGCCGCAATCTGCAGGGGTCAGTGACCGCGAGATCATCATCGACTTCTATTTCGCCGCTTTGTGCCGCAAGCCAAATAACACAGAACTCCAAGTCGCGGTCGAACATATCGAAAGCATCAGTGACCGCCGTCGGGGACTGGAAGACGTCGCCTGGGCATTGATGAACTCGAAAGAGTTTGTCTTTCAACACTAACGCTTTCGCGCACAATATCGATAGGCGAAAAAGACCGGTACGCCCAACGCGATGAATGCGAGTCCGGTCCGCGATTCGAGGGGGTTGCTCTGATAGATTTGCATCATGAACCAAACGTACACGACTAAGAACAGCGCCGGCACAATAGGATAGCCCCACGTCCTGTACGGTCGCTCGCGATCCGGCTGTCGAAATCGGAGGACAATCACGGCCAACACGCCAAGCATATAGAAGATGCTGGCCGAGAAGATCACGAAGTTCGTCAACAAGCCGAAGATCGAGTCGTTGCGTAGGCTTGCGAGCACAAGCGGCACTAGCTGTTGAGGTGGCGGCGTAGTGTCTGCGGAGTCCGTTACTGCAGCGACCGGAACAGTGTCTTCACTCATGACCATGCGTTTAGCAACTGCTACCGAGAGAACCAACGCGATCGACATCGCTGCCATGACGACGATGGCCATCGTGGGAGTGCGAAACGTCGCGTGAACACTACCAAGCGAACGAAAGAACACGCTGTCGCGGCCCATCGCAAACGTGATTCGAGGTGCCTGCAACAGATTCGTGTTGATCGCACCAAAAGTGCTGCACATGATCACGGCAGACATGGCAGCTAATCCGCCCTGCCCGAACAGCATCTTCAACATTTCCTCGGCCGCGTGATCTCCAGCTGCTTGCATTTCCGACATTGAGAGCACGCCGTGATAGGCGAAGTTCGCGGCGAGATACAGCGCAATCAAAATGCCAATTCCAAAGAATAACGCCAGTGGGATATTGCGGTGCGGATCGCGTACTTCCTCGGCGAGCGGCGTGACGCCGTGCCAGCCGTTGTAAGCCCACATGACGGCGAGTAAGACGACACCAATCTGTGCCGCTAAGCCCGTTTGCCGAGGAGCAACGGTCGTTGAGTAGTTAGTGATGTCGATCGTGTCGCTAACATACGGAATCAGAATAAATGGGAAGATCGCGACCATCGCCAGAAAGACAGCTTTGACGACCGTCACCACCATCTGCAGTCGCCCGCCCCAAAGTACGCCGACGATGTTCACCCAAGCCATCGCCACGATCAACCCAATCGCCAGCAGCACTTGAACGGTTGGCGACAGAGCCCCGCCTAAGGCGAGGCTGAATGATCCCACGAATGCGACACTTAACGCACCGATCGATGCGGGTTTGCCAAAAAAGACCTCGGTCCAACCAAACAAGAACGCAACCGGTCGACCGTACGCTTCGCGCAAATAAACGTAGAGCCCACCTGCTTGAGGATACATCGCGGCCAATTCGGCAAAGCACAAACCGCCTAAGATGCAAAGCAGTCCACCAAAGACCCAGACCGAGATGATGACGCCAAACTGACCCGACTCGCCGGCAATGTTCCCAGGCTTGAGAAAGATCCCCGAGCCGATCACATTCCCAACGACAACGGCGGTTGCTATCCGTGGTCCCAGCGCCCGAACAAGCGAGTGAGATCGTTCAGGCGACGAAGGCGCGTTGCCATTTATGTCGAGTGTTGCCAAACGGAATCTCCCGTTGCGATCGGCGATTTTAATGGACGGTCGGCGAACGCGTGATTGTGGACGCTATGGCAGTTGAACGCAACCGAATGTGCACTACTGAATTCTGGCGAATCCAGGTACGTTTGGGATTCGGGCATGTGACTGGTAAGTTGAGGCGATGAGTGGAACCGAAACCGATAATCGTCGTGTCCTCGAACGACTTGCAACATTCCCGCGTTGCCGACTTGCTCACCTGCCAACGCCGCTCGAACCGATGGAGCGATTGTCCAAACACTTGGATGGCGTTTCGCTTTTCGTCAAACGCGATGACTGTACGGGATTAGGACTTGGCGGCAACAAGGTGCGCCAGTTGGAATACTACTTCGGCCAGGCCATCCACGAGCAAGCCGATACGATTCTCATAACTGGCGCGGTTCAATCCAACTTCGTCCGCGCGGCTGCCGCCGCGGCCGCGCGCGTCGGGATGAAATGCCATATCCAGTTGGAGGAGCGAGTCCCCGACGTAGATGCGCTGCATCGAACCTCAGGCAACGTGTTACTTAGCCAGCTTCTGGGTGCGACGGTCCATTCCTATCCGGCTGGCGAGGACGAGTCGGGAGCCGACGCACGGCTCGACGAGATCGCAAAGCAACTTCGACAGCAAGGCTCGCGTCCCTATATCATCCCGCTTGGTCCGACACACGAACCGTTGGGCGCGCTGGGATACATCGATGCTGCAACTGAGTTGCTGTCTCAGCTCGATCAACAATCACTTCGAATGGATCACCTAGTGGTCACATCCGGTAGCGGTTCCACTCACGCCGGGATCCTGTTCGGATTGCGGGCGCATGGCAGTCAAATCGGTGTTACCGGAGTCTGCCCGCGCCGCGATGCGCAGTCGCAGCAACTGCGCGTCGCCGGACATATTGAGAAGTTGACGAGCATGCTTGATCTCGATCCGGGCGTCACGCCAGCAGACATCGGCCTGACAGATGTTTCGTTAGCTCCCGGCTACGGTCGGCTTAACGACGCCACCGTCAACGCGTTGCAGTTAACGGCCCAATGCGAAGGGCTGCTTCTGGATCCGGTCTACACGGCCAAAGCAATGGCCGGTCTGTTTCATTTAGCCGAGTACGGCCAGATTTCCGGGAAGGTGCTGTTTTGGCACACCGGCGGCCAACCGGCAATATTCGGATACGGAGACGCGTTGGTTCGCCACGCGTGAGTCGGCGAAAATGTTGGCTTCAAGCGACTTGTTCGTCGTGCACAAACCAGTTCATTTCAACTGGTGATCACACTCGCAGCATCGCCAACCGGGTCGCCGGATGGCATCGACGATCCAGACGATGGACCATAGGCCCAAGGTTACAACGGTCAATAACAATTGACGCGCCCGACTGGTGCCGGGCCTCAGTGCCAGGACCTGTTTGTCGCAATGAGCACAGAATTTACTGGTCTCTTGCTGCGAGAGAATCTGCATCAATCGCTTCAGAACCTCGCCCGTTCCCAGCCGCTCTTCTCGCCGAAACATGCCAAACATAACTACGCTTACTCCGCAAATGGCGAGAATGAATGCTTGCTTGCCGGGCTGGCTCGATCGAATTCCTCGTCCCAACCTAGCCATGAATCCAAGGCAGTAGGTTTGATGTCCCCAGCCCTTTGTCCTCGTGCCAACAGAATGCGTTCGTAAATTTCCCAAAGTCGGAGGCGATTCCCATCTACGATCCGCATGTCCAATGGTTGTAACTGACCAAGTTGCACGGCGTATCGATAGTGCGGATTCTGGTTCAAACCAACTTCAACGTTATGAAGAATCGATGCCGCCATCGCCGTCATTCGTTGGTGTTGGTTGTTGCTTGCTTCGAGGTAGAGCCGATAACCGGCGGGCGACGCGATGGGGACAAGCATCGCAAACTCGGGGGTGACAACATGCGTCTGGCAAACCTGCTGTAGGATCTGACTAACATGCGATTCGTTCACTTTCTCCCCGACCAGATCGCTCACACGACCCGCCCGTCCAACAAATTTGAGCAACGGACACTCGTTTTCAAAACCGACGACCTCGACGATATCTCTCGTCCGGTAACGATACAGTCCACCTCCGGTAGTCACCACCAACTCGTACCGCTCTCCCACGCGAAGTTGATCTGCGAGTCGTGTTTCCTCCTGTGCCTTCGAGTCGCTGACGTCGATAAATTCGAAAAAATGTGATCGCAATGCAAGCGCCGCTCCTGGGCGATCCACCAGCGGGAAGGAAACGCAAGCTTCGGTCGACAACAGCCCTTTGGGTTGGATGGCGATATTTGGAAACAACTCTCGCACGCCATTCATGTACGTTCCGGCCGTTGAATCGGCCCAACAACTGATTAAATCGAGTCGCGGCCACAGTCGACTTAGCTTGGTAGAGAGAGGTTCGTTAGAGCGTAAAATGCTACCGACCCGCTTTGCCCGTTCCTTGCCGCAACTTGTCGTCAGTACGCATTCGCTGACGTTCGGTTCGTTCACGTCTGGCAGGTTCGCGCGGCCACCTCGCAGATCATCCGACAGCCGATCGCTCCACGAATCAAGTCGTGACAAAAGCGACGTCAGGAAGGTCGGGCTCCAGACGGA
Organism: Planctomycetota bacterium; assembly: GCA_014381825.1. Lineage (GTDB taxonomy): Bacteria > Planctomycetota > Planctomycetia > Pirellulales > Pirellulaceae. The sequence goes on along the minus strand of JACNKX010000154.1, from coordinate 7,992 downwards.
GAGAAGGGTCAAGTCGGCGGCTGCAAGTAGATGGAACAAGGTGCAGTATCGAAAGTTCTCGATTGAACTCAGGCGACTGATCTCCGGCGGCGTGACCAGCAAGTGCTTGAGGAACACTCGCTCCATTCGACTCAAGTAAGCCGCATCATCATCGAAACCGATCGGAGTCCCACCGCTCGTGATCCGAGTTGGACCCAAGGCCGGCGAGATTGACCAGTAGGCTCGACCACGACGAATCTGGGGCCGCCGTTCCATCACATCGGCAATCCAAACTGCTACGGCCCGCTGAAACTGACGTCTTAATGAAGCGGTGTAGGGAATGAGCTTCTCGCCGCGCGTGGTGCCGCTGGTCGGTTCCAGCAACTCGATCGGCTCGACCGTCAAGACGTTTGTCCGCCCTGCAGAGATCTGCTCGATGGCCGTCGAGTATCCCGCGTAGGTGGAAAGCGGGACTCGTTGTTGTAAGTCGGCAACTGATCGAATAGAGCGGAAGTCATGCTGTCGGCCAAACGTTGAGTTCGCATTCTTTGAGACGATGTCGCGCAACACAACGTGCTGAGTCTTGGCGACGGATTGCGTTGCGAGATGAAAGGCTCGCGACTCGCGCCGGCAACTCCACATCCAGGCGGTATTGAGCCAGTACGCCAAGCTCATAGCAACACCAGTTCCGCAGGTGGTTCCGGACCCATCGCGCGATACGCTGCGCGGGTCAAGTTCGTGGTCGTCACTGGCGCGACGCAACACAACTCGTCGCCACGCGTGTGTCCCGCGTTCGCCTCAGCGAAGAACCGCACGTGCTGATCGCGAAGTCGGTCTGCCGTGATGTCGGCGACGCCCGGTCGAAGTCGGCAGGCAGCGGGACCAGCTCGCAGAATTCCCGTCCGCGGATCGTACCGCGAGGGATCGATATGCATGCCCAGCGACTCGACGACGGCTTTGTAGCGCGAAGGCATCGTGCATGCAAACCGCGGATAAAACTCGTGAAAGAACAATGGCAAGAAGCGGTAGGTCTTGTAGCCCTTGGAGATCAGGAACCAATACAGCTCGTCATCGGGATAGGCGTCGATGAGACGTCGCAAGAGCCAACCCGAAACCTGAAACAGCTTCTGCTGTCCTCGCCGATCGCTTTCAACGATCGTATCACCCGAGAACAACGTCCGAATCGAACGACCGTCGACGCAGGAGTGAATCAACACCTGTGAAGAGAATCCTGTCAGTCTGTTCGACGGTTCATCCACGATCTGAATGACCCAGTCCTTCTCGTCGAGGTCTGCGTTAAACGTCGAGTAGTCCATGTTCTCGTAGTAAGTATCCATCAGCGCATACATTTCGTCACGCCGGCGGTCGCAGATCTCGGTGACTCGCACCAGTTGGGCGGTTAGCTGTACTTCGTTTGCTGATTCCGGCATCAAAGACACCCCAACTCCAAATACGTTGACCTACCGTCCATCTGAGCAAGCAACGGCTCACCCTCATCCCAACAGACAAGGTAGGTCCTGGTCAAGTAGCAGGCCAATTGATACGGCTGAACGAGAGGAAACAGTGGATCGGATTCGTGCAGTCCCATGACCAGGAAGTCATCGGGACCTGTCGCCGCTCTTGTGTGTAGGTTCTCGAGCAGTGCGCGAAAGATGGCCGGGTCGTCGTCCGATACGACGCACAGCGCCGCGGTTAGATAGTGAAACGATTGTTCGGGTGGCGGCAGTACTGGCAACCTACGCAATCTGGCCCACGAGTTATACAGCGGCCGGCTCCACCGCAAGTGCGAAGTATACCGCTCGACGACTGATTGCTTGAAGGCGCTCTGATCCCAGCCCGCCAGCGTACCCACCAATTGGCCGTCGCGAAACGCGAGCAAGAGATGAGACGGGGTAAGGTCGCGAAATATGGCGCGTTCGTTAAAGAAATCGCCCTCCTGGTAACAAGGAAAGAACTGACGCGAGGGACCGGCGGCGTGTAATAACTTGAGGACGTCGTGAAGATCGTCTTTGGTAGCCACCCGCACCTCAACGGACGTAGACGCACCGTTTGGAAAACGCCGTCGTCCCTTGGAAAGCACCATCGTGTGATAGGTGCCGGCGAAGCGATACGTCGGCAGCCCCGCTCGACCCGACGTCAGGATGTCCAATGCTGGCTCGTTGCCTTCGGCGATCGTTGTCAGGTAAAGCGGGGTACGACCATCGGCATGAAGTTGTTGCAAGAAGGCGTAGCCGCGCGCAACCAACCCTCGGTTACGATACTCGGGCAGCGCTCGCAGAGCACTGAGGTAACCAATCGGAGTTGGTTGGCCATTGACGTACATCGTGCGGACGCTGCGGCAGCCGAAGCCAGCGATCCTATTCACGCGAGAGTCGCGACAGACGATTACTTGATGAAAATCGCCTTCGACAGCGGCCGCGTCGAAGAAGCTTGGTTCACGGCGGAACGACATCGAAACCTGCCCTTCCATCGGCGTCGCGGCAAGGATCGATCGCAGCTCGGCATCGTCGGCCCGCGAAGCAAGCTCAAACTGAAAGCGGCCCATGGACCAGCTCCCCCCCATCGAGTGCCGCTTTGATCAGTGAACCTCGCCAATTTTCATCACCTAAAGGCAATCCGTTTCGTCCTTCGATGTCCCACTGGTGCATGGCGTTGATGACCAGGAAGTTCAACAGCATCCAAGGACTGCGATAGTTTACACGATGAGTCGCTCGACGAAGGATGCTCGGCCATGAATAGAAACTCCGCCGTGCCTGGACACAAAGGTCGGCCAGCTCCTGCGGGCTCATCTGTTGCGGACGAAATGGGATCATGTTGTACCGATAGCGGTCGTCCAGCCACCAGGCCTCGTACAGCAATCGTCCTTCCTGTTCCATCCGCTGGTATAAGGGCGTTCCCGGAAACGGAGTAATGTGATTGAACGCTGCAATGGCTAGGCCCTGTTGCTTGGCAAAGTTGCCAGCGGTGACAAACGATTCGGGTGTGTCGTGATCGTAGCCAAAGATGAATGTGCCGTAGATCCGCAGTCCGTGGCGACGAAAGTTGGCCAACGCTTCGGCGGGTCCGCCGTGCATCAGGTTGAAGCCTTTGTTCATTTGTTTGAGTGTTTGCGGGTCTAGCGACTCGAATCCGACAAGCATCCCCTGGCAACCGCTACGACGCATCAGGTCAAGCGCCTCGTCATCGTAGGCTACGTTGATTGCAGACTGGCTGATCCAGCGCAGTTTGAGTGGCATGATCGCCCGCATCAGATCCTTCGCCTGCTCCAGATTCGAAGTGATGTTGTCATCGATGAAAAACACCAACTGGCCAGGACGGCGCACTCGGTGCAATTCCTCAACAACGCGGTCGATCGGGCGATGGTTATGTGTTGCATCAAAGAACGACTGGACCGCGCAAAAGTCGCACTTAAAACGGCACCCGCGGGCAAACTCGACCAATCGAACGGGAAGATATCGCTTACCTCGAAAGATCGACCGATCGGGCGTTGTCTGCAATGCTGGTCGCTCGGAGCTGCGATACACTTTCTTTGCTTGGTCATGACGATAGTCGTCGACAACCTCGGGAAACAAGGTCTCGGCTTCGCCGATAACGATTGACTCGCAATACTGCATCACTTCTTCGGGACACAGCGTGGCGTGAAAGCCTCCCATGACGACCGGCACGCCACGGCGACGGTATTCGCTGGCGATTTGATAGGCTCGCTTGGCAGTGTAGGTCTCGACACTGATCGCGACCAAATCTGTTGGTTCGTCGAAGGGAACTGGTTCCAGTCGATCGTCGTAGAAACGAGTCTCAATATTGGGTGGAGCCAACGCAGCAATCAGCGCCGCAGGAATCGGTTCCATTTGCCAAGTGCGAATGTATCGCTTCATATTGGTGAATCGTCCAACGCACGGATGCACGATTGTCAATCGAAATGGCGTGCGGGTTAGGCTGGGCGATGTAATCATCCGTCTTGTTCCGACGCGGTCGACATTGATACTGGCCCGACACCTTGAATCGCGTTGACATCAGGTTCGATCGGAGCAGCCCAGTCGATTGGCGGCGGCGCAGGTCGGTCGAACGTCCAGTCGCAGGTGTAGAACTTGTGCAGTCGGTGAGCGTAATAGCGATATCCCATGTTGGTGAGCAGTGCGAGTGACCAGGAGGCTGGCGTCTTCCTGAGGCGGCGGGCGATGCCGCCCCAACTGTAAGCGTACTTCCAGGCCATTTCGTTGCCCTGTTGCAGTTGCTCGACGCTCATCCCACTCGGTTGGAAGACGACGTGTTGTCCGTCGTATAACTCCCAGTTCTTCGTCAAGATACGGTCTTCGCTTTCCAGCCTTTCGTAGAGGCTCGTTCCGGGAAAGGGCGTGACGATCGCGAACCGCGGCAAATCGATTCCAGCTTCGACGGCAAACCGGGCAGTCTCGAGGAAGACATCGGGAGTATCATCATCCAAGCCGAACACAAAGCATCCCTGCAGCGAAATCTCTCTTTCGTGTAACCGCTCGACAATTTGCCGAAAGTTATCGGGATTGTTAAACGGCTTTTGATTGTCACCCAAATTACTTCGCGACAACGATTCGAAACCCATCAATAATCCGCGACAACCGCTCCGCGCCACCAGGTCCAACAGAGGCAGATCCTGGCACAACAAGGTCGTGGCCAGCCCATACCAATGAATCTTGAGTGGAATCAACGCCTCGAATAACTGCACGGCGTACTGCTTATCAGCAATTAAGTTCAGGTCGACAAAGATGGCTCGTCGCGCACGGCGTCGACGGATGTCAGCGACAACTTCTTCGACTGGCTTCTGTAACGGCTTGCGGCCCCATGCGGAAGGCACAACACAAAACGAACAGTTATGAGTACAGCCGCGCGTCGCCTCGAAGACGTCCGCAGTTAGATAACGAGAGCGGGGCAAGACGTTACGATCGGGCAACGGGAATCCAGCTAGATCCAAAGTCGGCGACTGTGTATAGCGAGGTCGGAGATCACCCTCGGCAAAGTCTCGCAGCAGCCGAGGCCACTCCTCTTCGGCGTATCCGACGACTATGCTGTCGGCATTTGGCTGAGCGTCGTCGGGCACAAGTGTAACGTGAGGACCGCCAAGTACGACGGTGATTCCTCGCTGTCGAAAGTGCCGTGCCAACTCGTACGCGCGCACTGCCGTACCGGTAATCACCGTCATGCCGATCAGGTCTGCATCAAGATCCAGATCGACGTCAGCGATTCCTTCATCCACGCAAACAACTTCGGCATTCAGCTCGTCAGGAATCAAAGCCGCCAGAGTCGGCAAGGTGAGTGGCATGTAGCGGAGCGACTGCTTGAAGATCCCGCCGCGCCGCCGGTACAGCGGGCCCTTGGGCGAGATTAGTACGATTCTCAATCGTTCGCTCATTGTGTTGTCTGCACGAGCCGGTCGGGAGTTTCGTTCAATTCGGATAGCGGCCTGCCCTGTAATACCTTTCGGTCACGACCAAACAACATTCCCTGCTTTTTATACGACTCTTTTGCATACAACGGATTGTAAGCGAGATATAAAGCCAGCCGCGACGGAGAACTCATGTGCGTCTTGAAGTCCCACATTCTCTTGAAGATGGACCAGGGTCGATTCCACGCGTCGCGGCATTCCCAGATCGCTTCCGTCAGTTCGTCGGGCGTCATGTTCTTGGGAACGAACGCGGCTTGGTTGAAGCGGTAGTCGGGGTGCAGCCACCACTTGTCGTCCCATAGCAGCCGATTCTCCTTCTTCAGGCGATCGTACAACGGCGTGCCAGGATAAGGCATCAAGATGTTGTAGGCCGCAAAGCAGAACTTGTTTCGCATGGCGAATTCGTGGGTCTCTCGAATTGATTCCACCGTGTCGAAGTCGTGTCCCAACGTAAACGTGGCCCAAGTTTGCATGTGATGATCGCGGAGGATTTCGACTTGCGTTTGATAGCGGTCCCAGCCTCCGGCGGCCATCAGATTGGGTGCCTTCTTCATCAACTTAACGCTCTCCGGGCTTATCGATTCGAAGCCCACGACGTTTCCGATGCAGCCGCTCTCCGCAAGCAGACCCATTAATTCCAGATCGTTCGTCATGTCCAACGATGCCTGCGAGACCCATTTGATTTTCATCGGGATCAGCTCGCGGAGAAACTGCTTGGCGGCCTTTTGATCGGACAGGAAATTGTCGTCGACGAAGAAGACATACTTTCGCTTTTGACTTTCGATCTCGGCGAGCACTTCGTCGGTTTCGCGAATGTAATGCTTCTTGTCGAAGTACGCGCTGACCGCACAAAACTCGCAGGCGAATCGACATCCCCGACTGAACTGCATCAACGTGATTGGCAAATAGCCTTTGCCCACGAACAGATCACGACGCGGCAGCAAACCTCCTGGCTGCGCAACGCCTACGGGAGCGTGGTAGACGAGCTTCAGTTCTCCGCGCCGAGCGTCTTCGACCGCCTCGGCCCAACGAAACTCGCCATCGCCAAGGAACACGGAATCGCAGTGCGGTTTACATTCGTCTGGAAACAGAGTCGGATGGGCTCCTCCTAGGATGACGGGAACACCCCGCTCGCGATACTCGGCAGCAATCTCGTAGGAGCGGCGCGCGGCGTAGATCTCGATGCTAATCGCGACCAGGTCCGTCTGCTCGCCGTAAGGTATCTCCTCCACGCGGTCATCGTACAACACACACTCGACGTCGGGCGGTGTGAGCCCAGCTAATACACCCAAGCTGAGTGGCTCCATACGTGCTTCGTCCACGTACAGGCTGTGATCCTGGCGGCCGATATTCGGCATGATGAAAGTGATTTTCACGCGGTCAGACCAGGGCTGCTGAGAGGCATGTCTTGTAGTTGCACATCGGGGATCGACTCCAAGTCGGTTGCTGACCCAAGTTGTCGACCCTGCTTCCTGAGGATCTCGCGTTTCGAAATCAAGTTAGAGAGCAGATAGATGCCCAGTCGATACGGCGAACGGAGATTAGTGCGCGGCGCGAAGGCGCGATGCATCAGCGATCGATACGAATTAAATCGCAGCCGTGCTCGCAAACAACCTGCTGTCAATTCGTCGGCCGTCATTCCCTTTGGATGAAACGTGGCGTGGCCATAACGGAAACCCGGGTCCAGCCACCAGCGATCATAGATCAGCCGATTTTCACTCTCAAGCTGCGTGTACAAATCGGCACCAGGTGTGGGAGTAAGCGGATTGAAATTGGCCAAATAAAACTTATTGCTAATCGCGAACTCGACCGCTTTGTCAAACGACTCGACCGTATCCTGATCATAGCCGAACACGAACGTGCCATAGATCATGATGCCTGCATCTTGGAAGACCTTGATCGAACTTTGATAGTCTCCATGTTTTAGATTCCAGGCCTTCCGCATTTGCTTCAAGCTGTCCGGGTCCAGCGATTCGAACCCAACCAGCGCGTTGACGCAGCCGCTTCTCTTCATCAGCCGGACCAGTTCGCGATCGCTCGCGATGTCGATGGACACCTGGCACGACCAGAGGATTTTGAGCGGGATCAAGGCCTCGAATAGTTCTACGGCTTTGGGAATGTCGACGAAGATATTGTCGTCCACCAGGAAGACAAACTTGCTGCGCAGTCGCTTGATTTCTTCGACTACTTCTTTAACGGGCCGTTGGCGCAAATCGCTCCCATAGAAGGCGCGAATCGAACAGAAGTTGCAGTTGTAGCGGCAGCCGCGCCCATACTGCACTAGCGACACCGGTGCGTAACGCTTGCCCTTGAAGATACTGCGATCGGGTTGCGTGCCGCCAAGTGCCGGGAAGCCGTCTCGTGAATATAGCCGCTGCAAGTTGCCGCCGCGGGCATCTTCGACCACCTGCTGCCAGACGCCTTCTGCGTCTCCCGTCACAACCGAATCGGCGTACTGCAAAGCTTCATCGGGAAGAAACGTGGGATGATAACCACCCATGACGACTTGCACTCCACGACGACGAAACTCGCTGGCTATCTGATACGAGCGGCGGGCCGTATAGGTCTCGACGGTCATCGCCACTAGGTCCGTG
>JACNKX010000022.1 GCA_014381825.1 Planctomycetota bacterium | reverse complement strand
CAACGGATGTTGACCGCTGCGCCGGCGACGTGCGCTTCGGCGTCGTACAGCGAGAGCCGCTGCCGGAATGACGGACCGGCCGCGAACGGGAGCCCACCGACATCGAGGACCACGCTTGCGCAGCCGCCGCAGTAGTCCGTGGCACCAAACTGTGCTCCCGCGTGGTTCCGATTCACTGCGAAGACATCGTTGCGATTGATCTGGAAAGACACGGTCCCAGGACTGGTCCAGACCAGGGTTCCCATTCGCCCATTGCCAATCGGCTGACCTTCGACCGGACGCTTCACCGGAGTCTCATAGACCAGGTCTGCCTGAGCGACGAGTTCCCTGGGCGACACGTCAGGCAAACCTGCCGGGATCGCCTCGCTGCCGTGGTTGCTGTTTGCTCTTTGCTCATCGGCATGGAGCATGTTGCTGGCGACGACCATCAAGGTGATGCACAGTGCAGAAGTGAGCTTCATGAAAATACTTTCTTTCATCTGGATTGCAGGGCGGCACCCCAACTCAACTTTCAGGGGATGAACAACGGCACCGCCCATTTGCCGATGAGGATGGTTTCGCCCGCGGCGCAGTCTTTTTGGAACAGGGTGCAGAAGTTTGCGGGGGAGCCGGGACGGAAGAGCGGTACCTCGGCCAGGGCGACTTTTTCGAAGCCCTGGTCCAGGAGCTGTTGCGCGGCGGTGTCGCGATTGCGGGCGAGCACGGGGGTGAGGAAGAAGACGGTGCCGGGTCGTCCGCATTTCAATGTCTTCTGGCCGTTCATCGCGACAGGGAGGAAACGCGTGTTTCGAAGCTTGGCGGGGACTTCGGCAGCGATGTAGGTACGGTCGCTGAAGAGTTTTGCGCCGGGAGCGAGCGGCAGCGGTTTTACTCCGGCACTGGTGAGTGTGCCGGGCTTGCTCATGCGCAGCGGCTTTCCGTCCTTGTTGTCAGCCACACTGTGCGCGGTGGATGTCTTTGACTTTTCCTGGCCGCCGCTGGCTTTGCTGACGAGTTGGCGCAGTTTCACCGCACCGCTCGCATCCTTGCCCGCGGCCACGTCCTCCTCGCGAAACGTGGCCATGAGGATGTTGCGGTCGGAAACACGGTTGTAGTCGTAGATGATGCGGATGAGGCCGTCGGGCGTTTGCTGACCATCGGGGTAGGAGACGCCGAGGCGCTCATCAAGCATGAGGCCGCCGCTCCAGGTCCCGCCGTCGTCCCGGGAAAGGTAGGCGGTGAGGTGCGAGCGGCTGGCGCGCGTGTCGAGCGGGCCATGTTTGACGAGAAGCAGATTGCCGGAGGCGAGGCGGCGGATGAAAAACCGCGCCGGCGTATGCAGGATGCTGGATGGTTTCAGCTCGGGCCACGTCGCGCCGCGGTCGGCGCTCACGCTTTCACCGATGCCATACTTCGTGCGCGCGAGCAGCCAGAGCGAGCCGTCGCGCCGCTCGACAAACATGTGCTCGTCATACTGGCGCGCGTCCTTCGGCACGTTGCAGCCGCCGCGCCGGGTCCAGGTCCTGCCGGAGTCCGTGGAGACGATGAACTGCGCGCTCTCGTCGTGCTCCTTCCATCTTGAAATGGGCAGCGCCCACTCGCCGGAGGAAAGCACGAGCGGCTTGCACATCATCACGCCATCGCCGATACGCCGTGGCTGCGACCATTTCGGCTCCGCAGCATCAGGCTCGCTCGTTTCGCTGCACCAAACGCCCAGTTTCGCATCGCGGCGGCCTTTCTCCATCTGCGCCCAGAAGAAGAACAACCGGCCATCCGGTGAGATCCACAATTCGGGGTCAAAACTGCGCACCGGTCCGCCCGCGTCGGGATCGACGGTGATCGCCTCGGTCCACGTCTTGCCGCGATCGCCGCTGGTGCTGAGCACGACGTAATTGTTGAGGTCTTCCGCTGGGGTCACGCCCGCATACCAGGTTGCCCACATCCGCCCTTTCGGCGCGATGGCAAGGCTAGGGATGCCGCAGAAAGCGCGATTCGTGACCGCGTGCTCAGGTTTCGGTTTGCCGAAGTGCTGCGGTGGCTGGAGCGAGGGCGAGTCAGCGGCGTGCAGCGCCGTCAACGGAGCGAGCAGCAGGGCAGTGAGGAGTGTGAGGGTGAGTTTCATGGTTGCAGTTCCGATTGTTTGACATTGCCCAGTTCGTCGAGGACTTCGAATGGCGGTTCGTAGGCGTTTTCTCCGCCTTCCCGCGATGTGAAAAAGTTGAAAAGATAGACGCCGTCAGAACCATTGTCGGTCAGCTTCGTCGCTGCCTGACGATACTCGTCGGCCGTCAGGTTCTTCTGGTCTCCACCGCGAGTACATTCGATGCCGCCGTAAACCGGGACGGCGGTGATGGCCTGCTTCCACTGCTTGATGGGCAGGTCGCCGCGTTCGAACAGGAACTCGGAGACGGCGACGTAATCCAGCCAGCCGCGCTTTGCCCAGGCCGGAATATCGCAGCCGATCATTCGTGCGGTTTCCGGCGTCGGCGGCGGATCGCCGAAGTTTGATGGAACACGCACACCGAGAATCAACCGTTGTTCACGCTCGCGCCCCACTTCATCGAGCATGCCACGCACGCGCTCGACCAGCGAATTCATCTTTGCAACGCGCTCGTCGATCGCGCCGTCTTTGAAGAACCTGGGGAAGCGATTGAAGTCTAGTTCGATACCGTCGCAATCGTATCGTCGCACAGCTTCCTCGATGAGTCGGAACGTATAGTCGCGCACTTCCTGGCGGCCAAAGTCCATCGCTCCGCTGCCCTGGTACTGCTGCGTGCCCAGTCGCCATTCGGGATGATCGGCCAGGAACTTCGTCCGCAGGAAGTCGACGCCGTGGTCGTCGTTCATGCGGAACGTCAGCAGAGCTTCGCGGCCGCGCCGCCTGGTTTCGGCCAGGATGATCGCGTACGGATCGGTGCCGGCGTCGAAGAACGCCTGCATGTTGGCGAACCGCTGATGCTCCGATGCGGGCCACTTCGCCCGCTCTTCGGGAGTCGAATGGACGCCGCGCATCGTGCCGACTTTCGTCGGGTAGTACATAACCTGCGCGTTGATGCAGACGAGCACCGTATCAACCCGGCTGTCCTGATAAGCAACCTCTTCGATGAGCCGCTTCACGTCGTCCACGGTAACCGGCACGGGGCCTTTGCTGTTGGCCTTGGTCGAGAGGCACGAATCGCCATCGAAGTTATAGAGCACGCGCCGCTGTCGAAGATGCCGGTCTGCGAAGTCGAGATACTGCTGCCAGTCGTACGGGGTAATCTCGTGGTCGCCCGATCGAATGTGATAACCGACGGAGTGCCCGACCGGATGATTGACGGCGGGCATTTCCGTGACGCCGATTCCCGTTCGACCGAGAAGCTGATATGCAGGTTCTGCGTGCCGAGCCGCCAGGAACTCGCCCCGCGGATCGGCCCAGCGGTCCTGTTCCGCGCTGGCAACGTAAACGGGCCGCGGGGCAATGGACGCGATCAGCAGATGCGCATCGACGGGCAAGGCGGATTCGTTGTGTCCGTACTTTTCATAGTTGCGGCAGTACCAGATTCCCGACAGCGAATACGACGCCTTGACCGACTCGCCATAGCGCCGTCGGGCCAGTGCGGCGCCTCCCTGACCGGAATTGTTCGACACGACGAGGGCGAATCGCTCGTCCTTTGCTCCCGCCCAAAGCGCCGTCTTTGCCGTCCGCGAGTGACCAAAGACAGCGACTCGCTTCGCGTCGATCGACGGGTCGGTCTCAAGATAGTCGAGGCATCGGCTCAGCCCCCAGGCCCACACCCCGATCGAGCCCCACTCGTCGGCGGCGAGTTCACTGCGGCCCGCCTGCTGCATCACGTAATTCCGGATGCCCTTCTTCCAGCCGTCGGCCGTGAACCGGCAACCCGAACCGTGTCGATCAAGTTCGATGTCGCCGCCGTGAAAACTGGCGACGGCGTAGCCTCGCTTCAGCAAGAACTCCAGCGGCCAGCGATGAGCGTGTTCGCCGCGCTGGCACACGGCGTTGCGGGACGGCGTGATCTGCGGATCGGGATGAACGCCCTGATTCCCATAGTTCAATCCGAGAAATGCGGGCGACGGTCCGCGTGCCTTCTTTGGAACGTACAACAACAAGTCTATCCACGGAGCATCGACCGCGTCGAACAGGCGAATCCGAATCTCCTTGCGGATCGCGAGGCCGCCCAGCGCGTTTGCCACGCTGGCAGTCACTTCAAACTTCATTGACGTCTTGAATTCGGGAGACCGCCCGTAGACGTGCTCGGCAAACGCCCGCACGATTTCCGGCCGCCGCACGTCGCGCCACGTTGCCGCGTCGGTCACCTTCCGTCCGTCGAAGCACACCACCGGATCGGGCAACTCATACCGCGGCACTTTCGACTCATCGTAATTAGTGTCCCCCGGCTCCTGCCCGGAGCTGAATTTGGTCACGCAAGGCATCAGGATTGCGCAGCAGAGCCAAAGCACAAGACAGCGGCGATCTACCGAAGCCGTTTGTTTCTCAGTCACTGAGTCTTTCCTCTCTCGAATACCGGGGCAACCGTTCACGGCCACATCGACAATTCCCACCAGAACGCCCCTATGATAACGCGGCGCCATCGTTCATTGAGGGATGTGCCGCCTATTTCGCGCGTTGGGGCGCACCGTTGTTGTAGCGGTGTTTCGAATACTGGGCGGGTGTCATCCCCTCCCGTAAACGACTGCCGGACCAGATTTCGACGAAACCGATTTCGCCTCGAAAGCCGTCCTTGTTGAATGATCCGATGCGGAGCGGTGCGTCGTTGCGAACGGAACCGGAGCTGAGAACACCAAACGCCCAGGGGCCGAGCGGCAGCGACTTTTCACTGCCGTCAAAGTAGACCGCGCCGTCGCGTCCGCCGCTTCCCGTAAGATGGATGACGTACAAGTGAAACTGACCATCCGTCGCGCTCAGCTTGACATCGGGGCCTTGACCCGCGAGACCCGGAAAGCCGTTGATGGTTCGGTTCTGCCTGTTGTCGGATTGCTGGAGTGTCGAGATTCGGTCCAGCCCGAACTGGTCCCACACGAGCCCGATCGACCAGCCGCCTTTCGTTGGATCGCCGAGTTTGTTGACGATTCCACTACCGGACCGACCGGTGAGTTTTGCGTAGAGCACGACCGTAAAAGGCGACCCTCGGCCGGCGCCGGCCGCCTGATCCGTGGCGAAGTCGAATCGCGGGGCGTCCTGCGTATTGCCGATGCAGGATGCCCCAGGTTTTTCGAACACAAAGCTGTTTTCTTCCGCCGAGTGACGGACCGATTGCAGAACCAAGGCTTCGTTTCGTTCGGTCAAATCCTGCCACACGTCATTCGGCCTGGAGCCGGGCGCAGCTGCGTCGAGTTTCAGCAGAAGTTCGCCGATGGGAGTTCGCATCACGGGCGATTTGAGAACTGCGTGTCCTTCCTCTGCCGCGAAGCGAACGTAAGCCGTCGCCGCATCGCTGGGCGAACGAATACGTCCGCCGACCTGCGTGGCATTCGCGGAGAGACGACTCGGTTTCACGAGAGTCGATCGGTGAGCTCGTGTCGGCAAGCCGTCTTTCTTCCACCACAGGATTTCCGTCGAAAACTTTGCATTACCCGAGGCATCGAGTTTCAGTTGATAAATGGTACTCGCATCGACGGGAAATTCGGCCGAGTGCAGGAACACTTTGCCACCCTGCAATGTGGCTTTGTCTTGATCGATCCTGACCTCGCACGGCTCCACAATGCGCTGCCAGTTCCATCCCTTGGCCTCTGGTTGATTCGCGAGTTCGCTGACGTTGGTGAACGAGGGATCGGGCAGGATGTTATCGGCTCGAAGATTACCACTCGATACACCACAAGACACGAGGAAGATCAGCACTCGTTTAACCGCGAGCCGAAGGCGATTGCGTTTCCGAACGCACACCGACGCCTTCGGCTCTCCGTTAAACAACACAACCGAACGCTCTGAATCCCAATGCTTCATTACTTCGAACTTTCTTGCGTTTGTTGCGGCAGTTCCAGGTAGGAGAACACCAACTCACGAGCTTTTGCTCGTTGGCCGCCTTCTTTGTAGGCGTGCATCCTGTGCTTGTCGGCAAGCGTAAACAGGTTGCGTGTCATCTCGCGGAACCGCGGCAAATCCCTGTCATCAATCGCCACGAGTTCCTCGTCGAGAGTTGTCTTCAGGATGCGTGCTCGACGCGGAGCTTCGATGGCGTTCCACCAGACAGGCTCCACTGCTAACCGCAATGCTGTTACCGAAATCTTTTCGACTCGCTGCCGAATCGTCTCGTTATCGGCAAGCCGCATCGCTTCTTCAAACAGCTTCAGGCCGCGCTCGCCAAGCGCAGCATCGAGACCGTACGACCTGGCCGTGGCATTGATGTTGGAATCGCTGCCGGACGCCTCCGCCTTGTCATGGAACAGGTCGATCCACTCGCGGATCGGTTTGGCCGCCCGCCCATAGTAAAGCGAAAGGAATTCATCAGTCAGCTTGTCAGCGTCCAGTGATGGATTCCAGATCAGCGCCGTCGTCACATAAGCACGGAGATCACTGAATTCCGTGTTCTCCGCCGTGCCTTGCATAAAGACTCCGCGACCGTTGTTGCGGACGAACGCACGCAGGTTGGCAGGCTGCGATCGCATGTTGGGAAACGGCAGCCAGTACTCACGTGGATTCATGTCGTACGTCCAGATCAAGAGATGGTCGCTGGCTTTTCGCCAACCGGCCAGGTACTCGTTGAACTGCTGGTTGATCGAGCTGCGAGGGTCGTCAAGTGAATACACCACGCTGCAGTGGTACGTCGCGACCTGGACTTTGACGTTGGACCTCGCCCTGGTCTTCCGCGGCGGCATCATGGTGTAGGCGTAGGCTTCCGTGCCGACCCACAGGTCAGGCCGCTTCTCGGCCACTGCGTCCGCGACATGATTGACAAAGTCGATGACCACAGCCGACGGCGGACCGTGCCTAACGTTCTCCGGAGAAACGCCCAATGGTTTGTCGGGCATCGTGAACGATCCGGACGCATCGCCTTCTCTCTGCACGGCGACACAGCGCCCGCACAGACAGGGACTGCCGTTGTCGTTCTGCGCCAGCGGAATGGTGGTTCCCGATGCATAACCGTCGAGACTACCGAGTATCCGGCTGGTGACGATGCGGCGTACTTCCGGGTGCGTCAGACAAGGTTGCAACGGGGCTCGTTTGCCATCACGAAGCGAGAAGTACTCTGGATGATCCTCAAACGAAGCGGATAGCAGAAAGTTGTTATGTAGAAAGACGCCGCCCGTCGCTTCACCGCCGAGCCGTTCAGTGATTCGCTGCTCTTTCGGCCCATACGGACTGGCGGCATTCTGCCGACGTCGCACGGCGAAAATCGGATCCGTCATCACTTCAGCTTTCAAATAGAAGCGATACGCAAATGGCGGCTTGTAGGAACGATCGACCAACGGGATCGTATGCCTGGCATCGGTCTTGGGGACATGCGTGACATCGGCCGTTAGAAACCGCACGCCGAGGTAGTCTTCAAGAAACGTATAAACACCATAAAGCGTGCCACGCGAACCGCCCGTGATGGCGATACTGTCTTTGGTAACAACGATTCGCAGTTCTTCTTCGTCGTAAGCCCGCTCCATCAGATGGCCAAGGCGACTCGCCCTCAATGCGGCACTCGGGCCAATAAAGATGTTTCCCTTCTGCTTGGTAGCGGACGTTTCGATGGAAAGTTCCGTCTGTGTCGCCCCGCGGTAGAATCGCTGAAACTCTTGTGCGGCGTATTTCTGGCATGGCGAGGCGTCATCAGCGACGACAAGCGACCACGTCCGCATCGCGTCAATGGGGAGCGCCCTTTCCAGCTCGTCTCCGGAAAACCCGAATCGTGCTGCTGACAACACAATCAAGAGAGCAGTTGCCGTGCGGTTCATCTCATAGTTCAAGAAAATAGGGGACTACTGAGCGGACCGAGCCCCGGAGGCGTTTTGCAGCCCCTGGTCCAACTGCCGAATCCGCTTGGTCATCGCCAGTCGCACTTCGTCGAGATCGGTGGTGTTAAGGTCGAGGTCTTCGAGCCACTCTTGGGCTGCGGATGCCCTGGCCTTGAGTTTTTCGGAATCCGCGAGGCTGGCTTTCTCGATCCGCAAGCGCAGCGCGGAAGCGTATTTCACGTCGTCCAGTCCCTCGCGCAGGCCCGCCAGAGCCACGGTGCCAATCGCACCGTCGGCAGTCGGGTAGGCCAGGCTGTGGTTGCGCAGGACAAAGTCGAAGTCATTCCATGGTGAACCGTCCGAGGAAAGGAAGCAGTAGGTGCACGTACCGTCCAGGTCATGCCGCCAGTTGAACAGGCCATAGTTGCGGCGGAACAACTCCGGGTCCTCGACCGCGCTTTGGGGATTGCCATAGTTCCAGACAAGCCGGCCGTGGTGATGCCAACCGGCGACTTCGCACGACGGCGCGGGCATGTTGTGGTTGATCAGGTCGAGGATCGGGCCAAACTCGGGAACCATGCCGAGCGAGCCGGAGGTCATCACCTTGCCGCCGGCCTCACGCACCGCCTTCCAGGCTGGCTTCTGCGAGTGCAGCACTTTTCCCTTCGCTTCATCGAGTCCATAGAAGTAAACGTCGGTGAACCCGTGGTCGGCCGCCGCGCGGAGAAGCTTGCTGACATTAACCTTGAGCCTCGCCAGGGCCTCCGGTTCCGTGGGGTTGCGCACCGTACCGGAATCGCCGGTCGTCAGCGGACGATCGCTCATCCCCAGTTCGCGCAGGATGGCCAGTTGCCGCCGCAGACGCGGTTCGTCGTCATAAAGGACTTTGGGCGACCAGATCATTGTCGGTGCGACCAGGTTGTGATCGCGCATCAGCTCCAGCTCCGCACGGAATTGCCGCTCGCTCTTACGTTTGTGTCCGACGCTGCCGGTTCCCTCCGGATCGAGTTCACCCCAGTAGTAGATGCTTCCGGTGTATTCCCGTTTGAGATCGTAATGCGTTCGTGGAGCAGGCAATGAGAAAGGCAGCACCTCGACGCTCAGCGGCACTTCCAGCAGCGTGTCGGACTCCACCGCGAATCGCAGACTGCCCTCATATCGTCCGGGCCGGGCGGAAGGCGGCACCTTGACCGTGATCCACAACTGCTTGTTCTGTTCGGCAGGCAGATCGGCCGGCACCAGCTTCGGACTGTCGCGCACGGGGAACTCGGCGAGCGGATGCGCGAACCCGGCTTTCTTCCGTTCCGGGTCATCAATGGCGACGTAGCGATCTCCTTCAGGGAACGAAAGTCGCACTCGGTTCCGCTGCGACTTCAGGTCCACGCGCACCAAGTCGTCATCATTGAGCAGTAACTCGGGCGTGAGGACTTTTCGGGAGAGATCCTGGCCCAGCCCCCGCGGCGCGCTGCCGCTTTGCCACCAACACTTGACCCACTTGATCTGAACATGGTCCGCCGGGATCAATGAGCCATCCGGACCCTTCAACTCCGTCGCGACCGGCAGCACATGAGCAAGGGCTTCCGGTGCCCAGAGCACGAGGGTGGATGATTCGAACTCGCCGGGACATGCTGTCAGCTGCATGCCGTCAAGTGAAGGATCAGGCAGTTGGACCGTGCCCGGAAGGATGCTGCTCGTCGCGATGGGTCGGGTGGCAAATCCCGCGAGCCGCGTGTGGCGCACGGCGCCGCGCCGCAGTCCATCAGCGATGTTCTGGAATCGTGTTAGAAACTGCTCCGCTCGCAGCACGACACGCACGGCTTCCGAACTCGCCGGATCCAATGCCTGAACCTTCCGCAGTTCCTCGGACATCGCCCGCCAGCGCGTGGCCAACGCCAGTTTCCACCACCCGCCGACGGGAGTGTCCGGAAGGCGATCGAAGTCCTTCTGCATCTGTTCGGCCCGTCTCGGCAGCTCAAGCATCCGGTTCCGGATCGACTCGACCGCCGCGTCGTGCAGATCCACGACCTTGAAGTCAGAGATCAGTGCAGTCGTGTTGCAGAGCGGATCCAGGAAGAAAAACGAGTGAAACTGGCGCGCGTTGGTTGCCTGGTACCAATCGGAGACCAGCACCGCGCAATCAGTCCATTCCCGGCCCTGCCGGACGATCTCCTGACGCCCTCCGACGGATTTGCCTGCGGCATCTTTCGCCCCCGCACTTAGCCAGACCGGCGCGCTGCCGTCCAGCAACCGGGCTCGCCAGAACACCGCCACTGGATGACCAGGCTCAACCGGAACCGGCTGCTTCAATCGAAGGCTCTGATACGTGTGCGAAGCGACCACCTTTGCGCAGAAACCTTTGCCATCGGGATTGCGAACAACCGTCCAGCCATCACTGGGGTTCCAGTGGTCGTTCCACTTTCCGTTCCCCCAGTCCTCGCTGAACAACACCCTGCCCGGAGCGTTCGGCGATCCCAGGTCAGACAATAACTCTCGCGCCACAGTGTGCAGATCCTGTGCAGTACAAACCTGCCCAGGGAAGATCGCCGTTAGCCCGCACACGACCAAGATCCGCAACATTCTGGATACGAGGATCAGGAAGCGCATTCGTGTCTCATTCATCGATGATTCACTCGTGATCTGTGGGGGCAGGGCAGAGGTTTCGAGTATGTGCCACTAACTACGCCAAGACAATACTCCGACGCACCCGACCAGGATCGCGCCGCGCACGCGATCCACGCCATGATACTGCTCTGTGCCCAGCCGGCTCGACTCAGGTAACGTATCGACGAGAGCTGAGTTGGCAACGTTCTCGGTGTCAGTCGCACTAGGGTATTCAAGTGCTCAGGCGGCTGAAAATCAGCAATGGCAAATGAAGTCGGTTTGTCCATCCAAGGGGATTCATGTTGTAGGATGCGAGAACAGAGGCATCACTAACACGCTGGAAGTGGCTAAAATAGTCACAGGGATTGTGGAGAATCACCTTTCTTAGCAGCAGACAATTACGATGGGCGAAGATCTGGACTTTCTGAAACACACGGCAGCTCTACGTGAGTTGATGCGCAGCGGCGTTGGTTCGCTGACGCCGCATTCGATGTTGGCTCGCAACATCCGCCTGGTCGTTGCCCTGCTGTCACTTTGTCTGACTGGCGCCGGTGCAACGTTGAACGCGGACGAACCGGCTCCGGTGAAGATCTCGGAGTCATTCGAGAAACAGATCCAGCCGCTGCTTGTCAGGTCCTGCGGAAAGTGTCATGGGAAGGTGCCGAAGGATAATGATCTCGATCTCACGAGCTTTGGCTCGGCCCGGGCGATCCTGGCTCGGCCGAAGATGCTCAGCAATGTCGCAGAGCGGGTGCACGGTGGCGACATGCCGCCGAAGGAGGCGCCGCAGCCAAGTCAGGCCGAGCGAAAACAACTGCTGGGCTGGATCACGGCGGCGCTCGATGCCGAGGCGGCCGAGCGAGCCGGCGACCCCGGGCCGGTGACGTTGCGTCGGCTAAGCAACACGGAGTATGACAACGCTATTCAGGATCTCACCGGCGTGGACATGGGGCCGACGCAGGCTCGCGAGTTTCCGGTCGATAGCGTCGGAGGCGAAGGCTTCGCGAACGTCGGCGAGGCGATGCCGGTCACGCCCGAACTGGTCCAACGCTACCACCAGACCGCGCGAGACGTTGCCGCGCGGGCCGTGCTTCTGCCAGACGGATTTCGGTTCTCGCCCTCTCCGGACCGTCCGACCTGGACGGCTGAGACGCTGAAATCACTCCGCAGCTTCCACGCTCGCTACGCTGGGCCCAGCGGAGAACCGCCGCTGGCGGCGCACCTCGCGGCCACCCTGCGCCACCGCGACAAGTTGATCAGCGGCGGCCCCGACGCCATTGCCGCCGTGGCCGCCGAAGAGAAGCTCAACGCGACTTACCTGACCTCGCTTTGGGCCGGCCTCACTGGCACAACGGACTCGTCGTTGGCACCAGCCGAAGTCGATGCTCGAATGGCAAAGTGGCGAAAGAAGGCGGCCGAAATTGAAGCTCAGAAGCAACGACAGCAGGCCGCTTCTCAGAAGATCGAATCCGGTTGGGCATCGTCGAAACGCGTCCTCGCGAAGTCTCAGGTTGCGGAAGGGGACTCGATCCCCTTCGAGCACAAGGTCTCGGTTCGACGCGGCGAACTGCTCCTGTTGACCGTGCTTCCGAACGATAATCACGGCGCCGACAGCACACTCGTCGAATGGACGATCCGTGAAACAGCCGGGGAAAAGCGAACGTGGAGCGTCTCCGATCTGGTTCCCAATTTGCTGAAGGGGAACTCCTGGTCTGACAAGCACGAGGCCCACTGGAGCTTCCTGGAAACGACGTCAACTCCGATGTTCCTCACCGACCGGCGTGACAGCATCCAGGGACATGCCGAATTGAAGTCATGGAGTCTCGGGTCCGAACCCTCGGTCTTCGTGAACGCTGGCGAGGAATTGCGGGTCTGGACGACGTTGCCCGCGCGAACTTTCTTTGTGCATCCGGGACACAAACGCCCCGTGTCCGTCGCCTGGACCAGTCCGATCGATGGCGAGTTGCTGGTCTCCGGCCGCGTCGCCGACGCTCACCCCGCCAATCTCGATGGGATCGCGTTCGAATTGTCGCATCTGGCCGCTCCGGATTTGGGGCCGGCACTGGCCGAAGCGGGCAGTGCGTCCACGGACTTGGTGGATCCCGGTCTGGCTCCGGCACCGCTCGACGTCATTCGAGAAAAATGGCGGGCGGCAACCACCGATCCGGCGCCGGTTCTGGCGGCGATCAAAGCCACGCAGGATCAACTGTTTCGAGGCAACTACGGGAAGCATGCCGTCATCGCGGTCGGCAACGGCTTTCCCGCCTGGGAAGAACTGAACCGCGTCGTCGCTCGCGAGCGGGTTGAGGGCGTTGCCCGCGAACCGGTCTTCCGGCTCGTCGCGTTGCCGGCTCAGCCCGACACGTTCGTGGTCTGGGACCGACTGCGGTTGGAGGGAGGCGACGGACGGACGCTCGTGTTCGCCGAGCACCCGGAATTGAAAGCGGCAATCGAGGTGGCGTGCGGGATCAGGTTCGGCCATCATCCGCAGAACCGGCCAGTCCCCAGATCCGCCCTGGTCACGGCTGCCGGCGCCGAATTGATCATCGACTTGAAAAATCTGCCGGCGCCGCTTCAGAAGTTACTCCAGCTCCCGCGGTTCCTTCGCGCCGATGTAAGCCTCGACGAAGGCAGTCCGGAAACGGCCGAAGTGCAGGCGTTCCTGATTGCCGCCACGGGTGGTGGTGGCAGACTGGCCGAGCCGGTCGCCAAAGCGACGCCGGGCGACCCGCGAGTCGCGAAGATTGTCCATCCGCGCGTCGCCGACGAACGGGCTCGATCGGCCACGGAGTTTCGCGCGCTCTTCCCGCCGGCGGTCCTCTTCGAGCCGATCATCCCGCGAGACGCTCAGGGGAGCGTCTTTCTGTATCACCGCGAGGACGAGCCGCTGCGTCGACTCCTGCTCGACGAGGCGGGGCGAGCCGAACTCAACCACCTGTGGAGCGAACTGGAGTTCGTCAGCGAGCAGGCGTTCGCCACCCCGCGCATGTACGAAGAGATCGTGCAGTACTACCGCCGGCCGAACGACGGCGCGCGGATCATGTTCTTCTATATCCAACTGTTCGGAGAGCAGGTGAAACAGGAGGAGGAGGCCCTTCGTGCGGCCAAGGTCGCCGCGGAGCCGGAACATCTGAAGGCGCTTCTCGACTTCGCCGCGCGCGCCTGGCGCCGGCCGCTCGCCAGCGACGAACTCGCCGCCATCCTCGCGTCCTATCGCGCCGATCGCGCCGACGGCGTGAAGCACGATCCGGCAATCCGCGCGGCTCTCACCCGCATCCTCTCGTCGCCGTGGTTTCTCTACCGGGTCGAGCAGCCAGCGACCGGACCGCACTGGCAGCCGGTCTCGGGCGACGAACTGGCGACGCGGCTGAGCTTCCTGCTGTGGGACTCGATCCCCGACGACGAACTGCGGACGAAGGCGGTGCGTCTTCACGAACCCGCTGTCATGGAGGAACAACTGCGCCGCATGCTGAAGGACGGCCGGATGCGCGGTATGGCCCAGGAGTTCGGTGCCCGCTGGTTGGGCGTGCGGGATTTTGTCACGACTCACGGCCGGAATCTGAAGCACTTCCCCGAATTCACACCGACCGTGCGCGACGCGCTGGCCGCGGAGCCGGTGCGGTTCTTCGAAGATTTGCTGGTGAACGATCGTCCGGTTTCCGATGTGATCGCCGCCGATGCGGTGGTCGTCAACGACGTCCTCGCCAGGCACTACGGCATCCCCGGCGTGACCGGTCCAAAGTGGCGTCGCGTCGAGAAGGTTTCGGCTTACAGTCGCGGTGGGTTGCTCGGCTTTGGTGCCGTGCTTGCCAGGACGGCGGCGGCTTCGCGCACCAGCCCCGTCAAACGTGGCGCGTGGGTGGTTGAATTGCTTGGCGAACGGTTGCCCAAGGTTCCGCCCGGCGTGCCACCGCTGCCCGAGACTCCGCCCGAGGGACTGACTGTGCGAGAGATTACCGAGCGTCATCGAAAGGATCAGAAATGCGCTGGTTGCCACGTCCGCATTGATCCCTACGGCATGACGCTTGAACAATTCGACGCTCTCGGCCGACTGCGGCCCGCCAAAGATCTGAAGCCAGGCGACGCCAAAGCCACCACGCGTGACGGCGTCGACATCGATGGCTTCGCCGGCCTGCGGGACTACATCGCCGGTCCCCGACGCGAGGACTTGCTACGAGGGCTCGCCCGCAAACTGACAGGTTACGCGCTGGGCCGCGCCGTACAGCTTTCCGATCGGAAGCTGGTCGACGAACTGACGAAGACGATGGTCGACGGCGGCCGCTGGTCGGACGTCTTGCTCATCATCGTCCGCAGCGAGCAGTTTCGCTGCATTCGACCGGCGGCCACCGCGCCAACGACGACCGCAGCCCCTTAACCATAGGCGTCTTTCGTTCCGCGAAAGCCGATAATCAAGTATTCTCCGCCACAGGAACATTCCCATGCCCACCCCGTCCGCTTCGACCTTCTCGCGCCGCACACTACTGCGAGGCCTCGGCGTCTCGATGGCTCTGCCTTGGCTCGAATCGCTGCCATTCGCCGCCGTCGCTGCCCCGAACGCCGCCGATCAGCCGCCGACCCGCACGCTCGTCACGTTCACTGGCATGGGCTTTCACTCGAATCACTGGTGGGCCAAGGGAGAGGGCGACGCCATGGAACTCGGGCCGTGCCTGAAGCCGCTCGAGCCTTGGAAGCAGCGGTTGGTCTTCCTCCGCGGTCTGTGGAACGAACAGGCCAACAACGGGGTCATCCACTGCATGCAGACGGGGAACATGCTCAGCGGGGCGCCGATGTCGAAGACCGAGGTCCGCACGGGCGTCAGTTTCGACCAGTTGATGGCGCAGCGGATCGGCAACCGCACGCGGATACCGTCGCTGGTGCTCGGCTGCGAAGGGCCGATTCCGGGTCTCCAGGACGGGCATCCATTGCTTTACAGTTCGCACATCTCGTGGAGCACGGCTGTGTCGCCGACCTGGACGGAAACGCGTCCGGCGCTGGCCTTCGACCAGCTCTTCCGCACGAAACCCAACCGCGGCGACCTCCGTATCGTTGACGCTGTGCTCGAAGACGCCCGGTCGCTGCGGCAGCGACTCTCCGTCTCGGACCGGCAGCGGTTCGAGGAGTATCTCGGCAGCGTTCACGAGATCGAGGGCCGCATCAAGCGGGCCGGCCAGGAGCACGAGGCCGGCGGCTGGAAGCCGAGCCTGACCGCCCCCGATCGCCCGCGGCCTGCCGATGGCATTCCCGCCGAGATCCCGGATTACTGGAAGCTGATGAACGATATCGTGCTGCTCGCCTTTCGCACGGACTCCACGCGGATCGCGACCCTCAAATATTGCAACGACGGCTCGATCCTCACTCACGCGCACGCTGGCGCCAAAGATCAGCATCACCAAATGGCCCACACCCAGCCGGAGGAACTCGTGGGGGTCAATCAGTTCTTCACATCTCAGCTCGCCTACCTGTGCGAGCGAATGGCGGAAGTTAAGGAAGGCGATCGTACGCTGCTCGACAACACAGCCATCATGCACTGTTCAAGCATGATTCACGGCAACCATGACTCCAAACAATTACCGGTGGTCCTGCTCGGCGGAGCGGGCGGCAAGCTCCGCGGCGGCCGCGCGCTCGACTACCTCGAGGCTCCCAACCGTCGCATGTGCAGCCTGTTCCTCAGCCTGATGGAATGGGGTGGCCTGGAACTCGACAGCTTCGGCGATTCGTCAGAGCGATTGACAGGCATTTGATCGGTGCGATCGCGGTGAACAGCACATCGATTTGCACGCGAGCGCACGGCCCGGTCTAAATCTCGGGGCGTGGCGACTACGCGATGATGTCTTTTACGACTTTTCCATGTACGTCGGTGAGACGGAAGTCGCGTCCTGCGTGCCGGTACGTTAGTCGTTCATGGTTAAAACCCATCAAGTGCAGCATGGTCGCGTGCAGATCGTGAACGTGTACACGATTCTCGACCGCGCGATAGCCGAACTCATCGGTGTTCCCGTATGCCATGCCGCCTTTCACGCCTCCACCCGCCAGCCAGACGGTGAAGCCGTGGTGATTGTGATCGCGTCCAGTTGGTGGCGAGCCACCAAGTGGGACTTCGACAGCCGGCGTACGACCAAACTCGCCGCCGCAGATGACGAGAGTTTCATCGAGCATGCCGCGAGCAGCCAGGTCGGTGAGCAGTGCGGCGATCGGTCCGTCCGCCTGCTTGCCGAGATTGCGATGACCGGAAGCAATGTTCTCGTGCGAGTCCCATGGCTGAACATCGCCGTGATAGCACTGGACAACACGTACACCGCGTTCAACCAATCGCCTGGCCATCAGCAACTGCCGACCGTGGACCGTATCCGCCCCGTAAAGTGCCTGCGTCTCTTTCGTTTCCTTGGAAATGTCCAACGCATCAGTCGCCTCCATCTGCATGCGAAACGCCAATTCAAACGACTGGATCCGCGCTTCGAGATTCGCGTCCTCTTTGCGTTCCCGCTGGTGCCGGTGATTGATCGCTGCCAGTAGGTCGAGTTGCCGTCGTTGCTCGGCGGTAGAAAGTTTCGAGTTGCGAATATTGGCAATCAGGTCGGTCACCTTTGTTTTGCGCGTGTCGAGGTACGTGCCCTGATAGATGCCGGGAAGAAACGAACTGCGCCAGTTGGATGAATCGGCAACAGGCAGTCCCGGGCATAACGTCACAAAGCCAGGCAGATTTTGGTTGTCGCAGCCGAGGCCGTATGTGAGCCAGGAACCATAGCTGGGGCGAGAAAGTCGCTCGTCCCCCGTGTTCATCAAACGCATGCTCTGTTCGTGATTCGGCGTGTTGGCATACATCGACCGAATGACACAAATGCGATCGGCATGCTGGGACGCAGTCTTTTGAAAGACCTCGCTGCCCCACAAACCGCTCTCTCCGTACTGCTTGAACTGAAACGGCGATGCGAGAGCGACACCGGTTTCCCGCTCGGTCGTCAGATTTCCCGTCGGCAGCTTCTTGCCGTTCCAGCGATCGAGTTCCGTTTTGGGATCCCACGTGTCAACCTGAGATGGTCCCCCATTCAAATAGATGTGAATAATGCGTTTAGCTCGAGCCGCAAAATGGGGTTCCTTCGGCGACAATGGATTACCCGCTTGAAGCAACGAAGGCAGCGCCAGCAATCCGAGTCCCGTGCCTGTCGATTGCAGGAACTCGCGGCGTGATTGCGACAATGAGTTGAGAAGAGTCATGGGTCATTCAGTCCACAAACATGAGTTCGTTACTCATCAGTAACACCTGAGCCAACTGCTCCAGATTGCTCTCACTCAGAAACGATGTTGCAAGTGCCAATTCGTCTTCGCCTGGAGCGCGTCCGAGAGTCCATTCGTAGAGCTGGCGTACGCGCGCCGTGTTTTCGCCGCTCGTACGTGATGCAAGGCGATTGGCAGCCTCGGTCATGAAACTGGAGTTCATTGCGAATAGTGCCTGCTGCGGCACGGTGGTGATCGTTCGACGTGGCGTTGACGTGTCGGCATTCGCAAAGTCGAACGTCTGTATGATGTTCGGCAAGTTCTGTCGCTCCACGAATGCATACACCGTCCGCCGGCGATTGTTGGTATCGGTGATCAACTTCGGTGGCCCGAACATGGTTTCGTCGAGCGTGCCGGATACGAACAACAGAGTGTCTCGCATCTGTTCGAGATCAATTCGGCGGCGGTTTGCATGCCAGACCAATCGATTGTCCGGATCAACCTGCAGCTGGCTTTTCATCCGCTCGGATTCCGGCAGACGCGACCTACGCTGCCAGGCGGCCGAGGTCATGATCAATTCGTGTAGCGGCTTGGTTCGCCATCCATTCTCGATCAGAAACGCCGCCAAGAAATCGAGCAGTTCGTGATGCACGGGTTGGGGAGTGCGAAGCCCAAAGTCGCTGGGATTCTCGACCAGGGGTTCACCGAAGTGGTGCATCCAAACGCGATTCACCCACACACGCGCGGTCAAGGGATTGTGTGGCGACGCGATGGCGTTTGCGAGATCGAGTCGGCCGCTGCCATTGGAAAACGGTTTCCGATGCTCCTCTGACACAACGCGCAGAAACTGTCGCGGAACAGGATTCCCGCGAGACCCTGGATTGCCACGCTGAAAGATGACCGGATCGTACAGGACTTCCGAGTCTCGCACGATCATGGCTCTGGCCGAGGCTCCGCTGTGTTTGACGGCAATCGCATCGAGTTGATTGACCGTGCCGCGGAACGAATCTTTTTCCTTGCGTGACAACAGGTAATAGATGTTTTCAATCGGAAACCATACGGGGCTCTCTCGAGACATCAGCAACGCACCGATCTGGTCATCTTCCCATGCTGTGTTATCCAGCCTGAGCTGCAATTCCGTTCGGCGCCGTTCGAGCTCCGCAATTCGCTTCTTACGTGATTCATTTGGCGTCTGTGACTTGTCCGGCACGATCCGTGGGTTGCCAAGGATGGCCTGGTCATGTGAAATTCCCTGGCCACCTTCAGTAACCAGCAGTGTCAGAAATCTCACGTCGGCACCAATCGCAACATCGATTGGCAGGCCCTCGCCTTGGGCGGGAAAATTCGCAGCGTTTACAACTTGATGGCCATCAAGGTAAACGGCCACATCAAGCTGACTCTCCCCTTTCGCCCCGCCATGTCCAAGTAGGGCTTGAAAGCGACTGGTCCGAAATTCGAAAGCCGATCGCATGGCCTGCACATCGAACGTGACGCCTTTATTGGCATGCAGAGCCAGCATCCAATTCGGCGCGACGCCATAGTCGACACCGTTGATGCTGTTTGTAGTCGAGCCAGAGCTGGGGCCGTACTTGAAGTAGTCCCATGTCTTGCCTTCACTCGGTCTGAATCCGTCGATCTTGACGCCGGTTGATGTCGCCGTTGCCGACCCGCTCTTCGGCGTGAAGATGCCGTCGATAAACGGATTGGACGGTACGGCAATCAGTTCGTCGAACCGCTCGATTGGGATGAACCCGGTTTCGCCTGTCGTTGGTTTGCCGGTGACGGGATGGATGCCGTGCCCTCGAGTGCCCGAGCCGAACCCGTTTCCTCCGCCAACAACGTCGGCCAAGTTGATGGCACCACCATCGAGCGTGGCTCGTTCTGCGCTGAGCGAACCGATTTCCTTGGCGATGGACTGTTTCTCTTCCCAGACGCTGCGGATGATTTCGCCATACGTTCGTGCGATGTCCTCAGGCGTCATCGGTTTCGCAGCGAGCAGACCGTCGACGATGCGTGGGTCCACACCACGCTGCCTCCATTCGTCGGGCTTCAGCACGGGATCAAGCATCATGTCGTGCCAAGGTCCGAAGATGGGATCCTCTGCAAACGCGCGTCGGTCGATCAACTTACGCCAACGCCAAGTGATTTGCGGGCGAAGCTGGTTCGGAAGCAGCGACAGAAAAAAGATCGCCGTTTCACTGATGTCCGGTTCAGTGGTGGCCACCTTCATGAGGTAATCCGGAGTGCGGCGGCGCGCGGTTTCAAGCGTGTTGCCATAGTGTTGTTGCCGCAGCGCGAAGACTTCGGCCAGCTTGTCTCCGAACTCCTTTTCAAACGCCTTGCCTGACTCTGATACCTCTTCAATTCGAGGCCGGTCGTATGGTTCCATGCTGCTCGCAAAGACACCGTACAGCGAGTAGTAGTCGGCCGTCGGCACGGGGTCGAACTTATGGTCATGGCATCGTGAGCAACTGACGGTCAGCCCTAAGAAGCCACGCGTGACGACGTCGATCTGATCATCGATAACGTCATGACGGTTGCGATCGAACATGCGGCCAAGCGTCAGCAGACCCATACCCGCGAGCGCGGGCGAGTCGTCGGCCAGGCCCATTTGATCGGCGGCGATCTGTTCGCGGATGAATTGATCGAATGGCTTGTCGTCGTTAAACGCACGAATAACATAATCGCGATACGTGTACGCAAACGGTCGAATTCGCGCGTCTCCATACATCAGAACGCCATCCTTCGCGTCCGAATACCGCGCCACGTCTAGCCAATGCCGCCCCCAACGTTCTCCATACCGAGGCGACGACAACAGCCGTTGAATGAGCTCGGGAAACTCTTCTCGCGACGTGGCAAGTTGCTTAGCGGTTGGTGGCAGACCGTGCAGATCCAAGGTGGCTCGGCGAATGAGTGTCCGCATGTCTGCCGGACCGGTTGCGACGAAGCCCCGCTCGGTCAACTTGCGATCAATCAGCTCGTCAACCGGATGCGCGCCTCCCTTCAGGACCGGTGCCCGTACTGGTCGAAACGCCCAGTGTGTCTTACCGCGAGCTTCGATGTCAGTCTCGATCGGCTTGTCGTTACGGGGATCAACAGCCCCTCGCCGGATCCAAGTCTCGAGATCAGCAATCTGTTGATCTGTGAGCTTCCCACCTGCATCGGGCGGCGGCATTTTCAACTTCGCATCATCATGCGAGACTGCGCGAATGAGCAGACTGGCCGAAGGATCGCCGGGGACAATGGCCGGTCCCCCTTCCCCGCCGCGTTTCCATCCGGCCTTCGTGTCGAGGCGTAACTTGCCGGACGGATCGTCCGCTCCATGACATTCGTAGCAGTGCTCGACAAGAATCGGCCGCACACGCTTTTCAAAAAATTCAATCTGCGATGTGGCGGGTTCGTCCGCCGCACACAGAGCCGTTGTGCACAGGCATACAGTCGCGGCAATAAGAAAGATCAACCGATTCAAACGTTGGTCGAAGCGGACATCCATCTTGAATCCTTCAACTCCTGCCAAGCCCATTCGTCTTCGGACAACGGCATGTTATCGAATTGAGGGCGTGGAACGACGATGCGTTGTCTCAAACGAGCTCAATGAGCCAGCACTGTTTCTGCGCCACGCCATCGCAACAAAACAGAATTGTCGGGGCCATTATCGTAGCTCATAATGGCACTGTAAAGCTCATGCTCGAGCTGCGCAAACTTGCTAAACTGGACCTCGTTAGTTCGAGGACGGGCCTACCACCATGTCGAACACTGCCAGATGACCTATTTGCCGAGACTGACAATCGCGGTGGCGATCATTGTCGCGTCGTTCGTCTTTGACACCGCGCTCGTTGATGCCGCGGACGTCGCCGAACAGATTGTCTGGACGCTGCCTGGAACAGAGGTCAGTGATGCGGATCTGACGGACGCGCGAACACTCATTGACGAACACGGCTTCGAGTCGTGGTCTCTACTGCGAACAACCAACTCGAATGGACCTGTCGCAACACGGACGTGGGCGCACGACGGCAGGTATGCGCCGCTGGACTGGTCGGGAAGCGATCTGTTCGGCGCTCCGATCAAGGGTGCTATCTTTCGTACCAAACCCACAGCGCTCGCTCCGTTCATTGTTGGTGTCACGCGGACGTACACCATCGACTGCACCATGAAGCAAGGCGAGCTGATCCTCGCACCGGGACCGGATCATGCAGTCGTCCTGGGGTGGCGCAGTCCGTTTGATGGGCGAGTCGCAATTCGCGGGTCGTTCAACAATCGCCAGACATGCTGCGGGAATAACTCGCAGGTCAACTGGTATGTCGAGCGAGGAACTGCTCCTGATCTGACGATCGGGTTCAAGCCTGAGGTGCTCGCGCAGGGCGTATCGGACAACAACATTGACGGCGGTGTTGCTCCGTTCGAAATGACCGACCTGGAAGTGCTGGCTGGCGACTGGTTCTACTTCATTGTTGACAGCAAAGCCGATGGAACGGGCACGCCGCACCACGGTGATGCCACGATTCTGGACCTCAGCATCACAATGACGGGAGCGACGCTGCCTCCGCCACCTGAGTTCGAGAAAGACATCCGCCCGCTGCTGACGGCTCATTG
>JACNKX010000158.1 GCA_014381825.1 Planctomycetota bacterium | reverse complement strand
CTCCACCCTGCGCGAAAGGCTCCCTTTCCGCCGTCCTTGTTACCCTGCTTATACACCCAGCCGAGGATGCCGATCACGATCACGGTTGCCAAAATGTCCATATTCATTCCTTGTGATTTGAATTGTGATTTTCTACCCGGTCCACGCCTCGCAGCGACTGCGATAAGGACACGTCGGGCACGACATGATTGACGGGCTGGGAAAGAAGTTGCCGGTCTGGATTGCTTGCCAAACAGCCGCCATGATTGCCTTGCCGCGTTCGATGGCGCGGTCGCTGGTGTCAACTTGCTCGATGGTCACGCTTGGAGTTTTGGTTTTTGTCACAACGATGAACTCAACTTGCACGGGCTTCGCCCCAGCAAACGTGCGAGCCAGCTCGGCGTAAATCACTCCCTGCAACTCAGCGTCTTGCCGTTGGGCATCGCTCCATTTTGACTTTGCCGTCTTGAAGTCGACGACCTTGATGACGTCATCTGATTCGACCGCGAGATCAAGTCTTCCCAGGACATCGGGAACATTCGCCAGTAGCGGAGCACGGAGTTCTTCTTCGATCCCGACAATGCTTCCCTCCGGTCGAGCGGCATCGCTGTCCGTGAATGCTTCGATGACGCGGGCTGCGGTATCGGCGACTTTGGTGACGTCTTCGTTCTTCCCGAGTCGGACCTCTTTCTCTTGCTCGCATGCCTTCCATTCGTCCCAGAACTCGGAGAGCAGGTCATCGGTCGTTGGTTCAGTCATACCTTCGAGTCGAGCTCGGAACCAAATTTCGACGCTGGCGTGAATGCTCCGACCAAACGCTAAGGCCGACGAGACTGAATTCTCTGGAAGTTTGTCAATATACTTCGCCTTGTAAGCCAGTGGACATTTCATGAAAGTCTTGACCGCACTGACGCTCAAGTACGATCTGCCGGTCAAGGCTTCGGCAACATCGTTGGGATGTTCGGCGGTTGCGATCATCGGCCGCCTCCGTTTGCCGCGGTCGGTTGCCCTTTCAAGTCGTCGATCAGGCTGCTGGCGTCGCTGATACTAAGGTCTTCTACGTTGCGAACGCCGAGGCGGTCCAACATTGGTGCAAGGTCGATTCGATTCCGACCTGCGATTGCCCTGATTGCTCGAACCTGGCTCTGCGTCACCGAGCGCCCGTTTGACTGACCGTGGTTATTGCCGTTCCCGCTTGCAGCGTTGTGTCCGTTGCCGTTGAGTCTGTTCGGCGCTGTGTTTGTTGAGAGGTCTCGCGCCAGCTCATTTTCAACGGCTTCCCGACACGCGATGTAAGCTCGGCGGACATGTTGGCGAAACCGGTCGAGGTCGCCGTCGAGGATTTGGCCGTCGAGTTCTAGTTCGACGTTGCAGCTTGCGCCGATCGAGCCGTATTCAGGGAGGCCCTGCTTCTTTGATAACCCTACTGAAACTTTCGTGGGCATTGTGTGCTCCTTTGATTGATGAAACGAAAACGGCCCGTCACTGCTCAAGGACCATGACGGGCCGCGTTGACTGGCGATGTCGCCATGGTGTTTACGCGCCGATGTTCTCTGGTTACATCAACGACCGCACGGTCGATTCGACAAGGCGGTTTTGTTTGTGCGTGAGTTCAATCACGGCACCTCCGTTTCGGCTTGGTGTTTCGAGAGGGAGGTGAGGAAGGCTCGCCCAACATCACATCCCGATAAAGCCGTATCCCTGATGCCAGCAAGACCCAGGTCAAGATCGCGGGCCAACCCAACACGAACATGGCAAGAAGACAGGCAAAGCCCCAGAACGCGACGTAGCGTTCACAGAACTGTTCGAGTTCGCGGCGTTTGGGATCGTTGTTGGGTTCTGTCATCAGGCCGCCCGCCGCCAGTGGCTCCCACGCCGGGGAAACACAGCGACATTGGTCTCCAACTCGTGGGCGTCCCAGTCCATGATCTGTGGCGGATAATACGGCTCGGGATCGAAGTCCACTTCCAGCGGATCAGCGATGCTGAAACCACGCCGGCTAATTTCACAAACGTCTTCACCAGTCGCGCAGGCGACGGCGGAATCGAGGTCTTCTTGGGTCATCGAATTACTCCAATTAAGAAAGTAGACGACCACCCAGCACCGGGCGGTCGTGAGAAACACAACCGCCCCGCACACGCGAGGCAGAAGATCAAGTTGTCGTGTTGACTACTCGGGGATCAACCAGTGATTGAGCAGCCAGATTCGTTCGGCTTCGAGGGCCAGAGAACGAGTTGCGAACGGGCCAAGCACTGGTCCATCGACTGGTGACATATCCGCAGTCCATTGGCCAGTGGCAGTCGGCTCGACATGTGAGCCACGTTCAATCTGAAGATGGCCGAGCGATGCCAGGTCGAGGCGCTCGTCGTAGAGGCAACGGATGGAACCGCTCGTTTCAATGAGAAGTTGCATGGTGACCTCCGTTACCGTGGTCGGCGGATGATGGCACGTCGCGGACGATCAACCAGAAGACCATCCAGAACCGACTGGACGCCGGCCAACTGCGTGGCCACCTGCTGGCGGAGTGCTCCGCTGTCGCGCAGTTGCTGTGGCTGAACGCCGTGAACGACCCTTTGTGCCCTCTCGACGAGACCGTCCAGCTCCTCATTGGAACTCACGTTCAAATTCTGGAAACGCTGGAAGAACTCCATCAGGTTCTCGACGACGCTGTCCCGGAAAACTTTCGGGCGACCGTCATCTTCACCCGTGATCCGCTCGGCCAGATGGTCAATGAGCTTCGCCAACTCGTCCATGAATGCCGCCTCTGCCAATCGCACCGCTTCGTCGAACCGGGCTTGAACCCGTTGGCATTCCTGCTGGTAGACTTGGGGATTGAGCCTTTGGAGGTAATCGGGCGGTTCAACGCTGGGGAAATCCCAGGCGATGTCGAACAGGCCGAGCAACGACGCGGGGTAGTCGGCTTCATTGAACAGATCGCCGAGCCGCTGCCGAGCCGCCGATTTCAACTCCTCGAAGCGACCGTCGAGTTCACGAACCGCTTCGGCCAGTTCGTCCTTGAACTCGCCCATGTGCAAGTTGATCTCGTCCAGATCGCCTTGCCGAATCAGTCTGATTCCCGGCTCCGGGTACGGCAGCGAGACACCTTTGAAGTACGAGCCGGCCCGGCTACGGATCGAAGTCACGTCCCGATACGCGGGATCACCGGTGTCGATCAGTTTCTTACCGGCGGAAATGCAATCGCCGTCCGCACCGAATGACTCTGCGGCCAGGGATTTCTGCGCCGACGACAAAGTCTTGCGTGTGCCGAACCAGGCGAAGCTCAATCGCATCGCCAACATCGTGGTGCGCAGCCGCTGGGCCGGTGCTGTGGTGGTGGACGGTTCGGCCACTGGTTCATCAAGTAACGATATGCTCATGGCTTTCCTTCTTTGAGATCGAGTTTGAACGGTCGAACAAAAACAAACGCCGTCCGATAAAGCACCGGACGACGTAGAAATGGGTTGGTTGTGCGGAGCGAGTTGCCGCTCAATTCAGAGACGGATCATGTTTCACTTTCCTCCGTGCGCCGGGCTTCGCATCAGCGAACTGATAGATGCCAGCTTTGTCTGCATCGAGGCAGCGGCCACTCGCCCAGCTGCGGAGCCGCTTGACTGATTCGGCAGCAGTCACTGCGACCGGTACGACATTCTGCACAGCCTGAGTCAGCGGAACGTCCAGCAGTGCAGCCAGTCGACAACATGCCCGAATCTCCGCGCCGGTGAAGTTGCTGTCATCGGGCAAGCGCTGATCGCGGTCGATCTCGAACTTGTCGAGATACAAATCCCAGATTGCCTGTTTTTCGTCGCAACCAGGAAGGTCCAGAAAGAATGTGCCGTCAAAGCGTTCGGAACGTCCGAACTCGGGCGGCAATTTCGCAACGTCGTTGGCGGTGCAAACGACGAACACATCCGACTCATGATCGTTGAGCCAACTGAGGAACGTCCCAAACATGCGTGACGCCACACCCGAGTCACCGTTGCCGTTGATGCCGGCAAACGCTTTTTCCACCTCGTCTATCATCAGCACGCAGGGAGCCATCGCGTCGATCACGCGCAACGCTTGCCGAGTTCGTTGTTCCGACTGTCCGACGAGTGAGCCCATCAGGCTGCCGACGTCGAGGACCAACACCGGACGACCGACTTCGTTGCCGAGTGCTTTGCAGAACTGTGACTTGCCGCAACCAGGCGGCGACAGTAACAGCACACCCCGTGGCCGATTCAGCTGATTGCCGCGACTGGGATGCAGTAGCGCCCGTTTGCAAAACGACTTCAACGCCGACATTCCGCCGAGGCTGCTGAAATCTTCTCCAC
>JACNKX010000077.1 GCA_014381825.1 Planctomycetota bacterium | reverse complement strand
GCCGCTTCCCCCTTCGACCGTGTCGCTGCCGTGGCCAGCGGTCCAGACGAAGGTGTCGCTGTCGTCGCCGCCTGCTAGCCAGTCGCTGCCGATGCCGCCGGTGATGGTGTCGTTGCCGCTGCCGCCTTCGATGCGATCGGCGGCGGGAGTCACCGTGTCGGGGGTCTCGGAACCGGTTAACGTATCGTCGCCTGCTCCGCCTGAGATCTGGACGTGAGCAGCGACCGTGGCCGAAGCGTCGACCGTATCGTTCCCGGCGCCTGCGTCCACCATGTAGTGATAGTCGGCGGGCGTGCCGTTCAAGTCGGGCAGGGCCGTCAGGGTCACCGTATCGTTGTCGCCAAGCGTCTGGATATCGACTCGTTCCAAGGTCGTTGTGGTCAGCGTGACCGTGCCGCCATTGACCGTGATGCCTGTGGCGGACGAAGTGACTGCGTCGGCGTCTTCGCTGCCTAGTAAGGTCAGGACATCGAAGCCGCCCGTCCCGCCGCTGACCGTGAAGGCCGTGTTCGTGATACCGGTGTAAGCGACCGAGACGCCGCTGGCCGTCAAGCTGCCAGTGCCTGCTGCGGTGGGAGTCACGCTCATCGCGTCATCACCGCTGGTACCCGTGGCGTTGAGTGTCTCGTCGCCGTCGCCCACCACGCTGACGCCTGACAAGCTGCTGGCCGCACCCACTTCGTTGACGTTGATCGTGTCGGCCGCGCCGTCTTCGTGGATCGTCAAGTCTTCCACGCCCGTCAGGGTGATCGTGCCACTGACGATGCCGGTCACCGACCCGGCTGCCAAGTCGAGCGTTGTGGGAGTGTCGGTTGGCGTGTCGGCGCGACCGGTGACTGTTACTTCGTCACTCGTCGGATCGCTCGTCCCACCTTCGATCCGAATACCGCCAGAGAACAACGTGCTGGGCGCGATCGTGGCCCCATCGTTGCCTGCCAGGAGTTGTAAGGTGAGACCATTCATATCCGACGCATCGACGTCGATGTGACCCGTTCGCTGGACTAGGCCAGCGGTCGTCACCGTGAACGTGTCGTCGCCCGTGGTACCTGCGTAGAGCAAGCGATCATCGCTAACTGTATCCGCGTCTTCCAAGTCGATCGAACCGGTCGCACCGAGGCTCACATACTCGATCGCCAACCAGTTACCCACTTGCAAGCTACCCGCATCCACGACTCCATCAGCCGTATGCACGATCGTACGCGCTGCGCCTGCCGAGGAAGTCACTGTCAGCGTCTCGCCTTGGTCTTCGCCGTCGACGATCAAGCGTTCCACGTTGTCGAGGTCAATGGCCGGTGTCAGGCCGCCGATGGCCAGCGATCCGCTGTCCACCGCGTCGGGTGTGTAGTGGGGAGTGTCCACGCCCGTTGTTCCTGTCACGGTGACCATGTCCCCGCTAGTGGAAGGATCGCCACCGTCGACCGTAATGGCTACCGTGGTCAGACCATTCACATCAATGTCAATATCGTCATCGCCGTTCTTGCCTTGCAGCAGTAACGTATCGAGTCCCGTATAAGTCACGATGGCACCCGCGTTGACTTGGACGTCGACCGTGTGAGCCGCCGTTCCCACGGCCGTGATATCATCATCCGCGCCCGTCCCCATGACCGTCACGTCCATGTCGCTACCGGCCGTGTCCGTCACATTGATCTTCTCAATATGATCGAACGAGACAGGCTGATTGCTATCGATGACCAACGAACCTTCGTCATTCTGCGGACCGGCCATGAACGTGGCGCTGGTCGTGGCATTGACCGTCAGCGTATCGCCGACGGTGCCAATCGGATCGCCGCCGTCGATAAAGACGGGTTCAGCACCCGGAGTGACGACGAACGTGTCGTTACCGGCGTGGCCGTGGATGGACAGACCATCGATATTGGCGGCCGTGTAGGCGATTGGCCGGAGGAGCGTGCCGACGGTGATCGTGGTACTGGCCACGTTGACCACGATGTTCGTATCGTCACCGTCGGTACCGTGAACGGTCAGCGTGTTGCTGCCTCCGCCATCGGCACCGATCGTCAGCGTGCCTGCACCCGAAGTATGCACGACCGGAGCCGCATTGTTGGCGGAGATGTTGGCTGTGGTCGCAGTCAGGGGCGTGACGTCGAACGTGTCGCTGCCACTGGTGCCATCGATCGTCAGAGCGCCTCCGCCATGATTGATCGTGGTGTCGGCGATGCCCGTGTAGTTGACTGCACTCAAGGTTGCTTCCACGATCGAGCGGGCACCCAAGTCGAGTGTCACGTCGCCTGCCACACGCTGGAAGGTCAACGAGTCCGCGTCATCCGGACTGCCACCATGCACGTTGAAGGTCGCCGTGCCGGGAGTTACGGTCGTTGTGTCATCGCCATCGAGGAGGTTCAAGGTGATCGTCTCGAGTGATGCCAGGGCATACACGCGCGTGTTGATCGTCAGCGAACTGCTGGTCGCCGTGGCCACATCGTTGTTGCTGGTACCGGAGACGATCAGTTCGTCCGTCCCGGCTCCAGTCAGGGTGATCGTGCCGTCCAGGTTCTGCCAAGTGAGTGGCGTGGTCGTGCCAACTTGCAGTTCACCCGTGGTCGCGGACAGTGGATTCAAAGCGAACACGCCCGTGCCGTTGGCCGCCAGCGTGTTCGTGCCGCCCGCACCATCGATGACCAGCGCTTCCGTATCGGCAATGTTATAAGTCGTGGTGACCGTACTCGAAGTCACGTCCAGCGTACCGGCCGTCGAATCGTAATCGAAGGCATCGGCACTGGTGGAACCAACCACGACCAAGCGGTCATTGGCGGTCGGGGCAGTGGCCGTTGGATCACCCAGATCGACACCCACGGTCGTGATGTTCCAGCCGACTGCCGGTTGGGTGATCGATACATCATCATCACTGGCACCACTGTCGAGATTCAAGGTACTTGCGCTATCGAACTCGTCGAACGTTACTCGGGCGCGACTGTTCACCTCGACGGTCAACGTATCCGCGTCACTGGCCACGACCGTCAGGACGTCACTGGCTCCCGTGCCATGAATCGTCAGGCTGTCGGCTCCGCTGCCGCCATTGGCATCCAGGGTGATGCCTTCGATACCCAGGAACTGGGTCGTATCGCTACCCAGTTGCACCGAACCCGCCTCGTCGGTTGTCCCCGGATTAACCGTGAAGACGGCCGCCGTGTTCGTGGCTGCTTCCACCACCAGCGTATCGCTGGTCGCCGCGTCTTGACCATCCACGGTCAGTGCGGGTCCACCGCTGCCAGTGATCGTAATCGTGTCATTGCCGACACCACCAGCGACGACCAGGGCTTCGGTATCGCCGCTGTCGAGCGTGATGGTCTTGTGAGTTCCCACCGTGACGGTGGCGGAAGCACCGCGAACAACGCCAATCGCATCCTCGGCAGCCGTGCCATGAATCGTTACGCCGTCGTTGCCTGCCAACGGATCGATGGTCAGCGTCGAAGTGGTTGTCACGTCGACCAGCGGGTGACCAGTTGCTTGGACCAGCGCTTGGTCGCTGGCGATCGGAGTCACACGCATCGTATCGTCGAGCGTGGTTCCCTCGACCACCACGCCGCTGGTACTCGACACGGTGATGACTTCGATTCCGGTGTAGCTCACATCGGGAGTCGCCGTTGTCGATGCATGGGCATCTTCGATTTCGCCGTTCCCCAGTTCCACGGTCGTGATCCCGGTCGCGGTGAAGTTCAACGTATCGTTCGAGGACCCATCGCCCGCTACGACGATCGGAATCATATTGAGAGCCGTGATATCAAACGTGTCGTCGCCCGTCTGGCCGTCTAGCGTGTAGGCTTCGATACCGGTGGTGTTGATGTCGACTCGGCTGTTCAGCGTCACCGTTGCCACACCTGCCACACCCAGTGTATCGGCTGCGGAAGTACCTTCGACGATCAAGCGATCGGTCGCCGTCTGGCCAGCACCGTTGATCATGATACTGCCGCTATTACCCACGTTGGTGTATTCAATCGCCAACAGTTGATCCACCTTCACGCTACCCGCATCGTTGGCCGCACCGGGTGTGTGCACGATCGTGTTGTCACTGGCGTTGCCGGTCACTGTCAGCGTCTCGCCTTGGTCTTCGCCGTCGACGATCAAGCGTTCCACGTTGTCGAGGTCAATGGCCGGTGTCAGGCCGCCGATGGCCAGCGATCCGCTGTCCACCGCGTCGGGTGTGTAGTGGGGAGTGTCCACGCCCGTTGTTCCTGTCACGGTGACCATGTCCCCGCTAGTGGAAGGATCGCCACCGTCGACCGTAATGGCTACCGTGGTCAGACCATTCACATCAATGTCAATATCGTCATCGCCGTTCTTGCCTTGCAGCAGTAACGTATCGAGTCCCGTATAAGTCACGATGGCACCCGCGTTGACTTGGACGTCGACCGTGTGAGCCGCCGTTCCCACGGCCGTGATATCATCATCCGCGCCCGTCCCCATGACCGTCACGTCCATGTCGCTACCGGCCGTGTCCGTCACATTGATCTTCTCAATATGATCGAACGAGACAGGCTGATTGCTATCGATGACCAACGAACCTTCGTCATTCTGCGGACCGGCCATGAACGTGGCGCTGGTCGTGGCATTGACCGTCAGCGTATCGCCGACGGTGCCAATCGGATCGCCGCCGTCGATAAAGATCGGGACGTTGGCCGAACTGGTTACCGTGAACGTATCGTCGCCCGCTTGGCCGTCGACTGCCAACGCCTCGACATTGGCGAAGTCGACCGAGAGCAGAGCCACGCCGTCGTTGACCAACACGTTGTCGCCATCGGCAGTAATCGTGTCACCCGCCAGTGTGCCCAGTACGACCAGTGTGTCTTCGCCACCAGCGCCCAGATCTAGATTCAAGTCGGCGGCGCCTGAGACGTGAATCGCCGGATCGCCAGCGTCGGTCGCGACCGACGCGTCATTCGCGCCGGTCGGAACTGCCGTGAACGTTTCGTTGCTGGTGCGACCGGTGATCGTTACCGCTCGCATCGTGCCGTCCGTCGCATCGACGTTTAACGTCGAGATGCCACTGTAAGTGATCGTGCCGTCGAAGCCGGTGACTTGCGAGGTGGACAAGGCCACGGCGACTGCGCCACCTGCATCGACCAGGCTCAGCGCATCGCCATCGTCCGGGTTACCGCCTTCCACACGAATCGTCATGAAGGTGTGCCCTGTGTTGATCGTCGCGCTATCAGTCCCCATCAGGCCGTGGAGTGTCAGATCTTCCAAGCTCGTCGGATTGATCGTCGCTCGGCCCGTCAGTGTCACGTCGCCACCCGATGCCACCGCCAGCGAGTCGTCCTCATTCGTGCCATGCGCCGTCAAAGAATCATTGGTCGTTGTGCCAGTCGTGGCTCCCGTCAAGTTGATCGTGTCACCCAATCCCAGACCCGTGTAGCGAATCTCCAAGCCGTCCGCTTCCAACGTTCCTTCGTCGGAAAAGGCACCCGGTGCGTGATCGTACGTCGAAGCTTCCGTCACCGACAAACTCGTCGTGCCATGCAGTAACAGAGCCTCGGCGTTCGTGAAGTCCAGGTTGCCCGTCAGGGTTCCCGTCACTCGACCCGCAGCGACGTCCACGCTCGGCGTGGTGCCACTGCTGGTGAGCGTATCTTCGCCCGCGTTGCCGTCGAACGTCACTGTCTCGCTCGCGGTGATGCGGACGACTGCTGAGAGACCGGTGACCTCGACAGTTCCTCCGCTTTCTTCGATGCTAACCGCGTCGTTTCCGCTCGTACCTTCAACTTCGACAGCATCCGTATTGGCACCTGCCGCGACGTTCACCAGCGTGACGTTGGTTGCGGTCATGTCATTGACTGTGATTGTGTCGTCGTCGCCAAGTGCATTTACGTCGATCTGCTCGACGCCAGTCAACGCGACTATGGGCAAACCGGTGATTGCCACGCTGCCCGCGCTGATTGCGATCGTGTCGGCTCCGGTCGTGGCGTTCACGATGACGGTATCGCCGTCGGAAGGATCGCCTCCATCGACGCTGACCGCGATTCCCGCAGTCGGCGTCACGGTCGTCGTGTCTTTCCCACTGCCGGTGTTCACAATCAGGGCGTCAGCAGTCGTGATATCGTGTGTAAAGGTTGTAGTCTCGCCATTGATCGCGAGCGTTGTTGTAGCACCGATTCCTGATACCACGACCGCATCGTTGTTGCTCGAAGTATTGACGGTCAGAGTATCGGTGCCGTCACTCGTATCGATCGTCCGGACTTCAATACTGGTGAAGTCGACTCGTGTACTTGCGTTGATCTTGATCGTGCCGTCATCGCCGAGGCCAGGTGTGAAGATTACGCCGTCACTGCTCGTTCCCATCGCGTCATTGAACGTCGCAGTATCGTTTCCGGCCAAGCCAGCGATCGCGAACTGCTCCGCATCGTCAAAACTGACCGTAACGGTATTTGCACCGCTACCGAAGACAACTTCGCCGTCGGCATCGATCGCCGCATCAGGTGTGTATGCGAAGGTGTCCGCGCCTGCCGTTCCTTCAATCACAACTCGGTCATTATCCGCCGGTCCACCGGCATTGGCTGTGATGTTGTCGAAGTTCGTGGTCGTCAGAGTCGGCGCGACAGTCAGTACATCGTCACCAGCCGCTCCGTTAAGAGTCACGTTGCTGTCGTCGGTGAAGTTGTTCAACGTGATGATTGGCCGAGCATCCACCCACACCGTCGCATTATCCGCATTGGTACCGTCCGCCACGAAGCGAATCTGGTTTGTCTCGCCATTGCCGCTGATGGTCAGGTTGTCTGCCGCGTTGGAGCCAGCTCCCGGACCCGCATCGAGTGTTATCAATTCGATGCCCAGGAACTGAGTGACCGCAGTGTCCATCGTCAAGGCCCCCGAGTCGCTCGCTTGTCCTGGAGCGAACGCAAAGTCGGCTTGATCTTCAGCGGAGGTGAGCGTGAGGCGGTCGGCTGTTGAAGAACCACCGCCGTCGACGGTCAGCGCTGGACCTGTGGTGCCGCTTACATTGATCATGTCGTCGCCCAAGCCAGCGGCGACAACGAGGGCTTCCGCGTTGGCAGTCGTGATCGAGATTTGCTTCAACGAAGCCACCGATACCGTTGCCGTGGCTGCCTGCACGATGGTGATCGTTTCTCCGTTGGTGGTTCCGTTGACCGTGATCGTGTCGCCGTCGCCACCGGTTCCTTCTGCAATCGTTAACGGGCCCGTGTTCGTTGTGTTCAAGACTGGCGAGACGCCGTTGACTTGAACCGTTGCCGTGCTAGCTGCCGTTGGCGTCACCTCGATCGTATCGGCCGCCGTCGTGGCGTTGACCGTAATCGCGCCGGCGCCGTTCGTCGCGTTGACGGTTTCTACGCCGTTTAGATTTACGGTGCCTAAACCCGCCCCTGCTGCGCTCGGTGTTGCGCCACCGAGATTCGCGACGAGTGCCGATTGGGCATCTCCGTTCAGATTCGCGACGTCCGAAGCCGAAGGATCGCCACCCTGCAGATTGATCGTTGTGTACGGCTGGCTGCTACCTGATGTCGCGCTGATCGTGAAAGTATCGTCTCCGTCGAGTCCGTCCAAGGTCAGCGTCTCGATCCCGGTTTGCAGAACATCAATGTGGTTGCCAGCCAATGTTACCAAGTCGAGCGTGCCGGTATTCGCTGCTGATGTGAACGCATCGTTGCTAGCGGTGCCTCGATAGACGAGCGTGTCCGTCTGGGTGCCGGTGCCGTCTGTCACGGTCAGTTGCCCAGTAGCTCCGATGTTGGTGAAGGACAACGCCAGCAGTGAATCGACTTGCACACTGCCTGCATCAATCGTTGCGCCGGCGCGTACTGTCACAATGCTCGAAACGCCGTCCGCCAAGATGGTGGTTAGTGTGTCGTTTCCACCTTGCCCGTTGTAGATCAATCCTTCCAGCGTGGTCAGAGCGAACGTCGTTCCCGTTCCTGCGGCAGCACCGCCGTCGATCAATAACGCGCCCGTGTCCGGAGTATACGCCAGCGTGTCGACGGCAGCACTGCCATCGATCACCAGCATGTCGGTATCAGCACTCGGCTCGTTACCGTTGATGTTGACGGTTTGATCCCATCCACCGGTGCCATAGAACGGCGAGACACTAATGTCGTCATTGCCAGCCAGTGCGTTGACCGTTAGCGTCGGGAAGTCGGTGTATTGAACCGCCGGTCCGCCGTCGATACTGACGGTGAAGTCATTCGAGTTGTTACCGATGACCGTGATGTCGTTGTTAGCGTTATTGCCGTTGATCGTAGCCGTTGGAGTGCCGCCGGTGGCGGTCACGCTTGCCGCTTCAATGCGATCAAAGCTGATCGCTTCGTCGGTGCCCACGACGAACGATCCTTCGTCATTATTTGCGCCGGGTGTAAAGGTGACGGAGGCCGAACCAGACTGAATCGCCAGCGTGTCGCCTGTGCCGCTTGGATCGCCACCGTCAATGAAGACTGGAATCGTGGCGGAATGCGTAACGTTGAACGTATCACCGTCTTCGTTACCGAATACTTGCACGGCCTCGATGTTGGCGGTCGTGAAGTTGATCGTCTTCAAACCCGTGCGGCTAACTACACCTGTTGTGGCATTCACCGTAACGTCATCGACGTTGGCTGTGTATTCAACCGCCAGTGTGTCGTTGTCCGTCGAGGTACCTTCGGCAATCGTCAAGTCGCCGGTGTTGGTTGTGCGTACGACAAGTGACGTCCCGTCGATCTGCACGTTGGCTTCGTTGCTCGTGAATGGTGTGACTCGGATCGTTTCGGGTGAAGTACTCCCGTTGACGTTGATCGCTCCGGCTCCGTTCGTCACGTTCGCGATCTCGATGCCGGACAACAAGACATTGCCGAGATCGCCGCCGCTGACCGTTGGAGTCGCGATACCGATCGTAACAACAACCGCCGAATTCGCATCTCCGTTCAGATTCGCCACATCCGAAGCGGTAGGATCGCCGCCATTCAGCGTCACATTCGTGTACGCGTGATCGCCGGCCACGGTAATCGTGTCGTCGCCACCGAGTCCGTTGAGGATCAGGTTCGCGATATTACTGGGATCGACGGTCGCTCGACCTGTTAAGGTCACATTGCCGCGATCGGTGCCGCCGGATCCTGCGAGTACACCGAACGCATCACCGGTTGCGGTGCCGTTGATCGTCAACGTGCCTGCGCCATCGACTGTGATTGTGTCGCCGCTGCCGAAGCCATCGAACGAAATCGGGAAGCTACCCGCCGCGAGAGTTCCTTCGTTAGTCGCAGCGCCGGGAGTGACGTCGTAAGATGTCGCGCCACTTGCCGCCAACGTCGTCGAAGCGCCGGCGATTGCCGAGATTGAAGAGAGGTCTGCATACGAGACCGACGTTGGACCGGCTCCCACGATCGAAGATGTTCCCACATTGATCGCGAGAGATGTATCCACGCCGTTAACCGTCAGCGAATCCGCGTCGCTCGGATCTCCGCCATTGACGGTCAAGACGCCACTAAACCCATCGGTCGTACCAGCAACGCTAATCGCGTCACTACCGCCAAGAGCATTGATCGCGACCGTGGTCTTGTTGTCGAAGTCGAGCGTCTCGAAGTTGTCGATGGAAATGCGACCGTGGTCGGTGACGCTCGGCGAAGCTGTGTAGCTGATCGCGTTGGCGGCACTGGTCGCGTTCACGGTCAACGGACCAGCAACACTATCCACGACTGGTTCGAGTCCTGTGAAGAAAACGGTCTGAGTCACGCCGCTTCGCGAATGCACGATCGAACCTTCATCGGCATTCGGACCAACATTGTACGTCGCTGCGGTGTCGGAAACGGTGTTGCCATACGTAAGTTCCAGTGTGTCATCGCCAACTCCACCGTTGAAGACGATGCCGTCAGCAAGCGGAACTAGGGACGGAGTCGCTCCCGTTCCTTCGTCGATTGTTAGCGTATCATTACCAGCGCCAGCGTTAACGGCGAGGCCTTCGACATTCGCAAAGTCAATCGGCAGTCGCGCAGTGCTATTCGCACTCAACTCGACTTGCGTTCCGGCTCCGCCTTGGGCAACCGTGATCGAATCCGCGCCACTGCTGCCGACGATTACCAACTCGTCGGTACCGCCGCCACTGCCGTCAATCGATAGTTGCGTAACGAGAGGCGTTGTGTTCAGACCGCTGATGTGGAGTGTCGGGCCGCCTTGATCACGAGTTATCTGGCCCGAGTTGGCGGTTAACGGAGTGAACTTGATCGCGTTATTACCGCCCGTGAGCGCTATGTCGATCGTATCGCCGTCGGTGGTGGCGTCGGTATCTCCAGCATACAGATTAATCGTCGCGAGACCGCTTGAGGCGCCGTAGTTCGTGACGTTGAACTCGTTCGGGTTGTTGTTTGCCGTCGTGGCTTCGTTCACGCCATTGACCGTCAACGTCTCGACCCCTGCGA
This sequence comes from Planctomycetota bacterium, assembly GCA_014381825.1. GTDB lineage: Bacteria > Planctomycetota > Planctomycetia > Pirellulales > Pirellulaceae. Next base: position 168,424 of record JACNKX010000077.1, on the reverse strand, counting down.
AGCCGATCGATGCCGCGTAGATTCCGGTTAGGATGTCGGTTGCAAGGTTCAAAGTCTGAGTACTGCCACCCGTAGCGGCTGCGGTGGCCGTGTCATTTCCTTCGAGTCCCGTCAGCGTGATGGCGCTAATGTCAGCCGCATTGACGGCGATTTGGGTGTTCAAGCCGATCGAGCCGCCCGAAGAAACAGTGAAGCTGTCGTCGCTCGTTGTGCCGTTGTAGACAAGCGTGTCGTTGTTCGTGGTGTCTTCGTCTGTCAACACGATCGAGCCAGTCGCGCCGAGATCAGTGAACTCGATCGGCAGCTTCGAATCGATTTGGATGTTGCCGGAGTCGATGTCGCTTCCTGGGGTTGCGGTGATCGTGCTGGCCGCGCCGGCGGTTGTGTGAACGCGAAGCGTGTCATTTGAACCTTCACCATCAAAGACAAGATCCTCGATGCCTTTGAGGAACAGACGCGTGTCTTCAGGTCCTTGCCCGGCTGTCACATCGTCAACGACCAGCGTGCCACTTGCACCGGCCCCGCCTCCGCTCAGAAATTGTTCGGAAACCGCGTCGCTGATCGTTCCCGTTGCCGTACCGAAGTCAGAGGCGGTTACCAAGGTCATGGCTGTGGCGTGAGCATTAATGGCGTCAATGACTTGTTGAGCGGTAGTCACACCGGGATTAAACGTGACGGTAATTCTCGTTCCGCCTGCAGCGTTGGCTGCAGTGCCCACCAGGAGCGCACCACCCGCGACGTATTCAACGGAATCGTCATTGCCAGCGGCTCCCTCTGTATCAGAGACGATTCGCACGGCGTTATCGTTGCCGAGTGGATTGATGGTTAGTTCCGCGTTCTGGGTCGGCGTGTAAAAGACCGAATCGCTCCCCGATCCCGGCGAAGCGAAGACGACTCGATCGTCGTCCGAGGGAGAGCCGCCATCGATCAAGACGTCGACGTTCCAGTTGGCATTGTTCGGCGCAGGTGCCCGCACCGAGATGTCATCGCTGCCGCCAAGTGCATTTACAATTAAGGCAGGGGCGTTGAGGAACAAGACGGACAAGCCGGGAATTAGCGGTTGATTGCCGACCGTTACCGTAAAGTCTTGATCGCCATCAGCGCCGATGTCGAATGTTGCATCACGAGCGATGATCGTGATGTCGTCGGCACCGGCCGTGCCGTTAACTGTTACTGGCCCGCCGCCTGCACCGGTGACGGTCACTCGTTCGATGTGATCGAAGCTGACGGGCTCGTCGGTGCCTATCTCAACACTGCCTTCATCGTTCTCTGGGCCGACGTTGACAGTCGCACCCGAGCCGATCATGTTCAGCAAATCGCCTGTCGCGCCGCCGATCGGATCGCCACCGTCGATGAAGAGCGGAATGGTTGTCGGGGTGACATTGAAAGTGTCGCTGCCGGCCGCGCCGGAGACGCGCAGCAGATCGATGTCCGCGAGTGTGTAATCGATTGGTTTGAGCGTTGAACCGGCGGTCACTTCAACTGTGGAGCCGTTGACAGTAACCGTCTCGTCCGCTGCGGTCAGGTTCACGGTGAGCGCATCGTCACCTCCACCGCCAGCAACGGTGAAGTCGCTCCCAGCCGCGTTGGTCATGTTGGCTGTTACCACAGGCCCAACACCGGTCGTCGCGTTTACTTGCGTCGCCGAGATGGGATTAACCACAAACGAGTTATTGCCACTGGAACCAGTGACATTCACATCATCGTCGCCGCTCACACCAACGACTGTATTGAGCGTGATCGTCTCCAAGCCACTGACCACGCCCAGATTGGTTACGTTGATTGTATCATCGCTGCCAGCCGACTCGACGATCAGATCCTCGATGCCTGTAAAGTTTACCGCTGTGAGTGCATCGACCGTAACGGTTTGGGCATCGACATCGATGCCGATCGTGTCGGCATCAGCTTGGCCATTGACCGTTAGCGAATCACTGCCGCCCGAAGGATTACCGCCGTGGACGTGCAACGTCGAAGTTCCTGGTGTGACATCGAACTCGTCGTCGCCGTCCAGGCCCTCAACCGTGATAGTCTCGATGCTCGTCAACGCCAAGTTCGCGCGACCGAGCAGCAGCACGCTGCTGCTCGATACGGTCGTGAAGTCGTCGTCCGCGTTTGTACCAAAAGCCAACAGCGTGTCGGCTCCAGGACCCGTCAATGAGATCGTCTCGCCTGATGCGAGACCGGTGTAGGTGATGTTCAAGCTATCGGCAGTGATCGCGCCTTCATCCGTGTTATTGCCGGGAGTGTGTTGATAGGCATTCGCTCCAGTCACTCCAAGCGTACCCAGCAGGCCGCCGTCGACAGCGTGAATCGATTCAATATCGTCGTACGAAACCGTCGCTACGGTCACGCCGGCGATTGTTTGGGAAGCCGTTGCCGTATTGATCGTTAGCGACGTCGCTGTACTCAGGCTTGTCACTTCCAGCCGGTCATCGCCGCCATCGCCATCGAAGGTAATCGTGTCGGCTGCCTCGGCATTCAACACGCGAACACGGGCTGCTAAGCCTGCGACATCGACGGCTGTCCCGTCGTCGGCGACCGAAGCATTGTCGCCGGCGCTGCTGCCGTGGATCGTTACGGAGTCGGTGTTGCCGGTAGCGACATCCACGTTCACCAGTGAGACGTTAGTCGCTGTCATGTCGTTGACAGTAATCGTGTCGTCGCCGCCAAGTCCGTTCACATCGATCTGTTCGATGCCCGACAATGCGACCGGACGGACTCCCGTTACTGCGACTTGGTTTGCAGCCACGGCAATCACGTTGTTACCGCCGCTCGCATTCACAACGATCGTATCGCCGTTCTCAGCGCCGTCGCCGTTGACCGTCACATCCAATTCGTCCCACGGAGTGACCGTGATCGTATCGCTGCCATCGCCGCTGTTGATGGTCAGCGTGTCGATCTCGTCCGCGCCGAATGCGAAGGTCACCAACTTGCCGTCGACCGTGACTTCGGCGTTCGGCATCGTTGTCGCTTGTTGCACGCTGATCGTGTTGTTAGCGCCTGACGTGTTGACCGTAATCGCGTCCGCCGCCGCACTGGTACCGAGATTGAACGTTCGGGTTTCCAGACTGATGAATTCAACTTGCACATTCGTGTTGTAACGGAAGCTGCCTTCGTCGCCCGCGGCGTAGTTGTAAACCAACGAGTCGTCGACACCCGCCACCGCTTCGTTGGCCGTAAACGCATCATCTCCGCCTAAACCAGCGATCGTCACTGATTCCGCACCGGTGAAAGTCGTCGTCTCGCCATTGACGACGATCGTTCCGTCCGCGTCGACGGTTGCGTTCGGCGTGTAGCTGATCGTGTCGTTGCCGGTCGTGCCTTCAACCACGACGTCGTCCGAACCAGCCGGGCCTCCCGCGTTGACGTTGAACGTCAAGTTGGTGCCGCCCACGGGCGCAACGCGAATCACGTCGTCGCCGTCTTCGGCGTTGACCGTCAGCGAACTGGCCGCTGAAACGCCATCGACCGTTACCAACGCCCGTCCGTCGACGCTGACCGTGGCAGTATCGCCGTCTACAGCCAAGACCGAGATCGCATTGTCCGCGCTCGTTCCATCAACCGTCACGGTGTCGGGCATCGTTCCGCCGCCCGCATCAACCGTGACGGCTTCGATGCCGAGGAACTGCGTCGTATCCGTACCGAGCGTGACCGAACCGGAATCGCCGGTCGCGCCGGGACGGACTCGGAATGTATTGGCGGCGCTCGCTGCACCTTCAACTGCCAGCGTATCGCTGGCGACGGCTACCGGACCGAGTACTGAAGGCCCACCGCCATCGATTGTCAACGCCGCGCCGGCGCTTCCCGTTACCGTTATATCGTCGTCGCCAAGACCCCCTGACACGAGTAAGTTCTCGCTGGCTGCCGCTGAACTGACCACGATGCTTGCCACAGTAACCGTCGTCGTCGCACCGCGTGCCACGGCAATCGTGTCGTTCGATGGTGAGCCGTTGATTTGCACGAGATCGTTCGTTCCGGCAGCGCCGTCTGCTGTAACGCTCGTCGTGTCGAACGAGATCTGCGGACCGCTGTTAATCTGAGCGGTGGAATCTGTCGGGGTGACTGTGATCGCATCCTGCCCACTGCCGCCTTGCAACGTCAATGCGCCCGTTCCGCTGATCGTTAAGTCCTCGATGCCCGTATAGTCAATCATTCCCAAGCCGGTCGGCGTGATCGTCGCTGAGGTGACGTTCGTCGCTACGTTCGTCGTGTTGACCGTCAGAGCATCTTCCGCCGCTGGATCGCCGCCAGCGACTGAGTAGGCAAAGCTGGCCGCCGCGGTTACGGTGGCACTGTCGGTACCACCGTCCAAATTCAACGTCAGACTATCGATCGTGGCCAGCGTGAACGCTCGACCATTAACCGACAACGAAGTTGAAGTCGCGACCACGGTATCGTCGTCGGAAGAACCAGCCAGCACCAGACGGTCAGCCCCGCCGGCTCCGGTCAACGTGATCACACCGGTGATGTTCGTGTAGGAAAGAGGCGTTTCGTTGTCGACTTGCACACGGCCCGCGATCGCAGTCACGTTGCTCAAAGCGAACGTTTCAGCAGTCGCGACGCCGTTGACGTTCAACGTGTCGGTTCCCGACACGCCGTTGACGACGAGCGATTCCGTGTTGCTGATCGTGTACTGGGTGGTGACCGATGCGGTGGTGACGTCCAGTCGCCCCGTATCAGATGTATAGTCAAAGCCGTCTGCACCGCTGGTGCCGTTGACTTGCACTTCGTCGCTGCCGGTCGGATCGCCCGAATCGACTGTAACTTGCGTCACGGCCCAGCTTGCGTCGGCGGTCCGCGTGATCGAAGTCACGTCGTCGCCACCCAAGCTGTTGATCGTCACACCGCTGGTCATCCCGGCGGTGATGTTGTCGAATGTGACTTGCGCTCGCGAGTTGACATCGACGGTCAAAGTGTTCGCGTCGACTCCTGCCAGCGTAATCGCATCATTGTCGCTGGTGCCTTGAATCTGCAGGCTGTCCGCGGCGACGCCCGTGCTCGCATTGACGATGATCGCTTCGACGCCGACAAACTGGGTGATCGAACCGTCCACGGAGACGGAACCTTCGTGATCAGCGGAACCCGGGGTGACGACGAAGTCCGCTGCGGCTTCCGTCGAAACGAGCGTTAGAGTATCACTGGCCGTCGGCACGCCACCGTCAACCGTCAATTGCGAACCGCCGGTTCCCGTCACCGTTATTCCGTCGTCGCCCAGGCCGCTGCTAATCAGCAAATTCTCGCTAGTCGCCAGCGGTACCGAAACGGTTACGCCACTGAGTAGCACTGTCGTCGTCGCGCCTCGCGTCACAGCGATCGTGTCGTCTGACGCCGAACCGTTGAGCTGAACCAAGTCGCTCGCGTTGCCTTGTCCGTCCGCCGCGATCGCGGTACTCGTGCCAAAGTTGATTAGCGCGCCGCTGTTGATCCGAGCTGCGGTCGCTGTGGGCGTGATCGAGATCGTGTCTTGACCCGCTCCGCCTTGTAGGGTCAACGCGCCGCCGCCTGTCAGTGAAAGCGATTCTATTCCCGCGTAGTTCACGTCGTCGAACGCAGTGGCCGTCGTCACCGCCGATTCGCTCACGATACTGACATTGGTCCCGATAGCCACCGACAGCGAATCATTCGTATCCCCGCCGCCGTCAACATTGTAGGTGACGGTCGCGGACGGAGTCACGATGAACGTGTCGTTGCCTGCCAAACCGTTGAGGAACAATTCGTCGATCGTCGTTGGAGTGATGGTTGCTCGTCCGTCAATCGTGGTTGCCGAAGCCGCCGTCACGGTGAACGCGTCGTCTGCCGTTGTGCCATTAACTGTCAAGTCCGCGGTCGCCCCACTGCCTGAGACGTTGATGCTCTCGCCACTGCCAAAGCCATCGAAGCTAACCGTGAGTGTATCGGTGACAATCTCGCCTTCATCGCTCGCCGTATGTGGTGTGAACGCGTAGTTGGACGAACCGGTCACGCTTAGCGTCGCCGCAGCGCCACCGTCGATCACTCGCAACGTTTCCAAGTCCACATACTCGATTGTTTCGGCAGCGATGTTGCTGATCGTGCGACCGGTCGTGTCAACCGTGACCGAAGTCGCGGTGAGCAGGCTTGTCAGCTGCAGCGTATCGTCGCCGCCGTCACCGTCGAAGCGGACGATGTCGTTCGTCGAGTCCGTACCCGACACGCGCACCAACGCCGATAACCCGCTGACTTCGACATCGCCACCCACATCGGCGATCGCCGCGGCGTCGCCACCGGTTGTGCCGTGAACAATAACTGTGTCATCGCCAGCCCCCATATCGGCATTGATCCGGGAAGCGTGGGTCCCGGTCAAGTCACTGACCGTCAGCGTATCGTTACCCATGTCCAGATCGAGATCGAATTGCTCGACACCTGCGAGGCTGAGCGTACCAGCGCCGTCAGTCACCTCGACACGCACGCCGCTAGCTCGCACCGTGACCGTCGCGGCAGTGGATGTGTAATCGAGAACGTCCCCGCCTTCGCCACCTTCAACGGTGTCGCTGCCATTTCCGGTCGCCCACACGAATGTATCGCTGCCGTCGTCACCGAACAGATTATCAACACCGTTTCCGCCCGTGATCGTGTCGTTACCAAGTCCACCTTCGATACGGTCGATCGCCGTACCGCCAACGAGTATGTCGTTGCCATCGCCACCAAGTAGCGTGAGAGTCGCGCCGGTCAAGGAACCGTTCACATCATCGTTACCGGCACCGGCGTCGACGATTGTGTTCAGTGTGTGCGGACCAAGATCAATATCATCGGCTCCGCCAAAGGTCGTGATATCAAGGCGATCAAGGGCAGTACCGAACGTCACGACTCCACCATTCGCAGTCACGCTTGCAGCGGCCGTGTCGACGTCGTCCACTCCTTCGCTGCCCAGAACTTCCAAGACATCAACGCCGCCGGTACCGCCGTTCACGGTGAACAAGCCGCCAAAGCTCGCGTAAGCAATTGTTGGCCCAACGCCTTTCGCCGCGAAGCTACCCGTTCCGGCTGCGGTCGGAGCGACTTGTATCGTTTCGTTTGCAGCCGTGCCCGTGGCGACCAACGTACTTGCGTTGGCGACCGACAGTGTCACCACGGAGAGTTCGCTTGTCGCGCCAATGTTGGTAACGGTGACTGCGTCGACACCCGTCCCGCCGCCGCCGTTGACGGTCAGCGATTCAACTCCATCCAGTGCAATCGTTCCGTTAACGATGCCAGTCAATTCACCAGCCGACAAGTCGAGTCCGATCGCATCAGCGTTTGTGGTGCCCGTTGCGACGACTGCATCGCTCGTCGGGTCACTATCGCCACCATTAATCGTGACGCCACCGCTGTATTCGCCGGTTGCGGCGATCGAAACGGAGTCGTTCCCGTCGAGTAAGTTTAACGTGAGCGACTCGATACTCGTCTGATCGATCGACGCTCGACCAGCAATTGCAAGATCGCCGTTGGCATCAATAGTAACCGAGTCGTCTTGGTTGGACAGATCGACTGTCAGCGCGTCGCTCGCGCTGACACCATTCAACGCCAGCGTGTCGCCCGTGCCGAAGTCTTCGTAGGCCACATCGATTGTGGCCGTCTGGATTGTTCCCTCATCGGCGACGCCGCCCGCCGTGACGCGGTAAGTAGCCGACCCGCTCACCGTCAGTGTGCTTGCTGCGGCAGCTGCAACGACGTGAACTGTTTCGAGATCTGAGTAGGTGACGTTCGGCGTGACGGCTCCGGTAATTGTGCTTGTTGCGGTCGCGATGTTGACGCCAGTGCCGCCAACCTCCAGCGTATCGCTGCCTTGATTGCCGTCGAACTCCAGGGTGTCAGCCGCTTCCGCACTGGAGACTTGCACACGAGCCGTCAAACCAACGACGTCGACGTTTGATCCCGTCGTTCCAACCGAGGCAGAATCGTCCGCTGAGCTGCCAGCGATATTGACCGTGTCTGAGTCCGTGTCCGTTGCACCCAAATCGATTGTCACGTTAGCGACAACGGTGCCGGTCATGTCTCCAATATTCACGATGTCAACACCGTCGCCAGTATTCGCTGTGATACTTTCGACGCCAGTGAAGTTGATTATCGGGAGTGCTGCAACCGCGATGCTGGCAGCGTTAATTCCGATCGTCTCGCCGCTCGCGGTACCGTTAACGACGATTGCGTCGCTGGACGAACTATCGCCGTTGATCGTGACGCCACTGGCGTAATCATTTGACGCGACAGTGAATGTATCGTTGCCGTCGAAGCCATGGATGGTTAGCGAATTGATGTCGGCAGGTAAGACGTTCAAGTGCGTTAAGCCGCCGATTGTTAGACCGACCGCGCCTGATGAAGCAACCGTGAAGCTGTCGCTGCTGCTCGTGCCTTGGTAAACCAACGCATCCGTCGTTGCATTTGTACCTGTGTTGTTTTCGCCATCAACTGTGACCGAACCGGTGCTTCCCAGGTTCTGGAACGTGATCGGCAGCAGCGGTGTGTTGGCGCTCGTCACCCCGATCGTGCCGGTGTCCAGGCCAGCGCCTGGGGTCATGGTAAAGACATCGTTTGTGCCGTTGGTTGTATCTGTTCCGTCGCCAATCACGGTCAGCGCGTCGCCACCCGTTTCGCCGTCAAACGTTAAGTGCTCGATGCCGTTAAGTGTTGTTGTCGAACTGAGATTGGTGATCTCGAGCGCGCCCGCGTCTGAAGCGGTTGGTCGATAGTTGATCGTGTCGGCAGCACCGGACGTGCCGAAGATCACTGTGTCGCTGGCCGATGGTGGGCCGCCGTTGATGGTCAAGTCAACATCCCAAGCGCCAGCCGGCGCTGTGGTCGGGTCCGGATCAGGAGCGGTGATCGAAATCTCGTCGCTGCCTCCGCCTGCATTCAATATCAAAGTTGGAGTATCAATGAACAGCACGGACAACCCTGGAATCAATGGCTGGTTGCCGATTGTGACCGTGAAGTCGTTGACTCCATCCGCTGCGGCATCGAAGTCGACGTCGCGAGCAATGATCGAGATCGAGTCATCGGCATCGGTTCCGTTAACTGTCGCCGAAGCTGCTGCACCGGTGATGTTCACGAACTCAAGGTGATCGAAAGTGATCGGCGTGTTCGTTCCGATAATGACACTGCCTTCATCGTTCTCGGGGCCAACGTTGACGGTTGCCGCTGCTCCGCCAGCCGCTACGTTAATCCGGTCGCCGGTCGCTCCACCAATCGGATCACCACCGTCGATGAAGAGCGGGACGGTTGCTGAAGGCGTCACGTCAAAGATGTCGTTGCCTTCCAGGCCTCGAACTGTCAAAGCGTCGATATTGGCAATCGTATCTACGTTCTGACCTGTGCTGATCGTTACCGCTGTTGCCGTCACACCAAACGTCTCGCCCGCCGAAGTGCCATTAATCTCCAATCGATCGTCGCCACCCGCGATGCTGTTGACTGCAAGAGTCCCGATACCACTGATGCGTACCGAACTGTTCAAGCCTGTTTTGCTCACTGTTCCTGCATCACTGCCTGTTGCGGTGTATCTGATGTCGTCGCTGCCGGTTGTTCCGTTGACGCTCACATTGGCTGTCGCTGCATTGACATCAATGGTTTCGACGCCCGGCAGGGTGATCGTGCCTAAACCTCCACCTGAGACCGTGACTTCGTTGTCACCGAGCGTGATCGTGATGTCGTTTGTCCCGTTTCCAGTCAAGCTCGCCGTGTCAGAGGCCGTTGAGTTTCCGGCTTGCACGTCGATCGTTGTGAATCCATGTCCGTTGCTGATCGTGAATGTGTCGTCTCCATCACCGGACGTGACGATTAGATCTCCGAGCGTTGTCGCCGTGACCTTGGCTCGGCCAGTGATGAGCACACCGCTACTGTCTATCGTGAAGACGTCGTCGTTGCCGGTGCCAGTAACGGTCAAATTGTCGGTAGCTGCCGTTCCGGTCAGGCCAATCGTTTCGCCGGCACCAACACCGGCGTAACTAATCGCCACGGTATCGGTCAGGATCGTACCGGCGTCAGCCGCGGCGGCTGGATTGACCGTGTAGCTAGCCGATCCAGTCACATTCAAGTCGTCGATGTCGACACCTTCGGTCAACTCGATCGATTCGAGATCTACGTACGAAACAGCGGGCGTCGCAGCGCCACTGATCGTGCCAGCGGTCGTATTGACGGCGACCGTGGCAGCGTTGCTTGTCGCTTGCAGCGTGTCGTTGCCAGCATCGCCATCGAATGTAATCGTGTCGCTGCCATCTGCGCCCGTCAATCGCACCTCGGCGGACAAGCCCGAAAGCGCCGATGCGTTCACCGCAATACTGTCAGCGCCGCCCGTACCATGCACGAGTACGGTATCGTCGCCCGTTGCGACATCAACGCTCACGACACTGACGTCCGTTCCCGTGAGATCGTTGATGGTAACTGTCTGGCTGCCTGTACCGGAAGTGATGCCAAGTTCTTCAACATCTGCGACATCCAACAAATCAGTGCCATTCGTCACATCGACGCGAGAACCGTCGGCACTCACTGCGATACCAGCGGTTGCCGAGTAGGTGAGAACGTCAGTGCCATCATTCCCTTCAATCACATCGGCACCGTCGCCCGTGTTCCAGACGAACGTATCACTGCCAGCACCGCCGGACAGATCATCGACGCCTAGTCCACCCGTGATCGTGTCTTGGCCGGCATCGCCACTGATCGTATCGGCACCCGCCAAGCCGCTGATCGTGTCGTTGCCCGTGCCGCCGAAGATTAGATCGGCTTGAGCTGTGCCAACAACTGTATCATTGCCGTCACCTGCCTTGACGACCGTGGCGACACCAAGAGTTGTCAGGTCGATGTTGTCGACTCCACCGAAAGTGGACACATCAACGCGATCGATCATCGCGAACGTCACTGTACCGCTGCTTGCGGTGACCATAGTCGCGGTGGCAGTAACGGTATCAGCGTTCTCGTTGCCTAAGATTCCAAGGACATCGAAGCCTCCGTTGCCGTTCACCGTGAATGCCGTATTACTGATGCCGCTGTAGCTAACAACGGTGCTGGTTCCTACCGCATTGAAGCTGCCCGTACCCGCGCCTGTTGGTGTGACGTTGATTGTGTTGTCACCTGTCGTGCCCGTGGCGTTCAGAATCTCGTCGTTGTCACCAGCGATGGTGACGGTGGCGATTCCGCTGCTCGCGCCAACTTCTGTGACTCCGATGGTATCTGCCGACGCGCCGGTGTCGTCATTGACAATAACGTGTTCTACGCCAGTCAGGTCGATCGTTCCTAGGCCTGTGATTCTCTCGGCGTTCAACGCGATGCCGAATGTATCTGAAGCAGTCGAGTCGCCAACGATCGTCACTGTATCCGAGGCACTCGGATCGCCACCTTGTACGTCGATGTTTGTGAAGCCATGTCCGCTCGTGATCGCGAACGTATCATCTCCGGCACCGGATGATACGACGAGGTCGCCCAAGGTCGCCGCCGTGACAGTCGCTCGCCCTGTGATGACGACTCCCGTACTGCTAATCGTGAAGGCGTCATCATGGTTGGTGCCAGTAACGGTCAGATTGTCGGTAACTGCCGTTCCGGTCAGGCCAATTGTTTCACCGGTCCCCACGCCTGCGAAGTTGATTGCCACGGTAATGGTAAAGATCGTGCCGGCATCCGACGCCGCACCTGGATTCACCGTATAGTTGGTCGAGCCAGTCGCATTCAACGTGTTAATGTCGGTGGCTTCCGTCAGGTCAATCGACTCAAGTTCGACATACGAAACCGCTGGAGTAGCCACACCGCTGATGGTGCCAGCCGCGGTGTCAACCGCAATCGTCGCATTGGCACTAGTCACTTGGAGTGTGTCCGTGCCTGCGTCGCCATCGAATGTCAACGTGTCGCTGCCGTCCGCGCCTGTCAATCGCACTTCGGCCGACAAACCAGCCAACGTGGAACGATTGATCGAAGCGGTATCGTTACCACCAGTACCGTGAGCCGTGACGGTGTCGTTACCGCTGCCAACTTCCACAGACACCAAAGCGAGCGACGTTCCAGTCAGATCGTTAATGGTGGTCGAGTCTGCGTCGCCGAGTCCATCAATGTCCAACTGCTCGACAGCACCTAAGGTCACCGTGTCAGTACCATCGCCAACTTGCACCAACGCCCCGGAGCCAGAGACTGTCACCGCATTAACACTGGTATCGCCGTTGAAATTCAGTTGATCATCGCCGCTGCCGCCTTCAATGCTGTCGTTGGCATCACCGATTGTCCAATTGAAGGTATCACTACCATCCCCACCATCAATGTTGTCGACGCCCGCACCGCCGGTGATCGTGTCGTTGCCGGCTCCTCCATCAATTGTGTCTGCACCAGCCAAGCCGCTAATCGTATCGTTGCCCGCACCGCCAGAGATCAGATCGGCTTGGGCCGTGCCGATAACGGTATCATTGCCGTCGCCGGAATTAATGACGGTATCCACGCCAAGAGTCGTCAGGTCAATGTTGTCGACTCCACCGAAAGTGGACACATCCACTCGATCGGTCGTGGCGAACGTAACTGTCCCACCACTCGCGGTAACGGTGGTCGCCGTCGCAGTAACTGGATCGGCACTCGCGTTGCCCATGATGCCCAGAATGTCAAAGCCGCCGTTGCCATTGACGGTGAACGCCGAATTAGTAATCCCGCTGTAAGTCACGATCGGATTGCCGCTGGTGGCTTGGAAGCTGCCTGCGCCGGAAGCGGTTGGTGTGACGTTGATCGTGTCGTTACCGGACGTTCCCGTCGCGTTCAACGTTTCGTCTCCGCTGCCAGTGACGGTCACGGAAGTGAAATCGCTGGTCGCGCCGATTTCAGTGATGTTGATCGTGTCTGCGTTGCCACCGTCGGCAACCGTCAGTCGCTCGATGCCGCTGAGCGTCGCGGTTGGTCCAACGCCGCTGACCGTATGTGCGTTGAGTGCGATACCGATTGTGTCCACTCCGGTAGTGCCGGTTATCGATGCCGAGTCGGAACCTCCAGTGGGATCGCCACCGATCAACTGCAAACTCTCGGCTGCGGCCAGATTCTGAGTGATGGCTAGTTGACTGTTCAGCGTCACCGTTGTGTCCGTCACGACGAACGAATCGTTAAGGTCGGTTCCTTCCACGATCAGCGAGTCTGTTGTTCCCATGCTGGTTGTCGTGAGCGAACCAGTTGCACCTAAATCCTGGAAGTCGATCGGCAAGGAGCGGTCGACGCTGATCGATCCCGAATCGACGGTTGATCCCGGTCGATAGGTTGCCGTGCCACTAAAGTTCACAGTCAAGCTGTCGTTGCCGCCCTCGCCGTCGTAGATCAGGTCTTCGATACCGTGTAGGAAGACGTTGGTGTCGTTCGTCGTTTCATCAATTATCAACGTGCCGCCAGCGCCTGCTCCGCCACCGCTAAGATTGACGGGACCAATCGCCGCGACGAGGCCGGTGTCCAATCCGAATGCCGATGCGGCTACCAGTACGTTCGAGAGGCCCGATGCGTTAATCGCCGCGACGACTTGAGCAGCTGTTGAAGTAACTACCCCACTGGCTCTCGCTAGCGTGACGGTTATCGCTTTCCCAACCACGCCGATACTAAGCGCACCGTCGACCGCCGGTTCCACATACTCAACAGTAATTTCGTTTTCACTCACCCCCGCTGCCACCGCCACGTACCGAATCACATTGTTCGCCCCGAGTGGATCAAGCAGCAACTCAGCCGCTTGACTTGGAGTGTAGACTGCGGCATTCGCGCCCGTGTCGGGTGTCTCGAAGATCACCTGATCGCCGACCGAAGATGCGTCGCCACGAAGATAAAGATCGACGTCCCACTCGGCACTGTTCGGAGCGGGGCTACGAACCGTGATGGTGTCGTCGCCGCTGAGCGCGTTGACGATCACGGTCGGCTGGTCAATGAACAGCACTTCCGCACCTTGATTGATGCTGACCGTAAAGTCTCGGACGCCGTTGGCACCTAAATGCGTGGTTGCGTCGCGGGCGATGATCGTGATGTCGTCATCGCCGTTCGTCCCGTTAATGACAACGCCACCGCCGCCGTTGATGATGACCGTCTCGACTTCGTCGAAGCTGATGGCTTCGTCCGTACCGGCGACGACGCTGCCAGCATCGTTCTCTGGACCTGCATTCAGCGTGACGAAGGTCGTTGTGGCCGTCACGTTCAACACGTCACCCGGCAATTGTCCGATCGGATCGCCACCGAGAATGAAAATCGGTACGGTTGCCGAGGGCGTCACGTTGAAGGTATCGGAACCTTCGCGACCCTCGACGGTTAACGCTTCGACTCCGGTGATCGTGTCCACGCCTTGAAGCAAGCCGATCGTGGCTGTCGTTCCTGTTACAGTAAACGTGTCTGTGGCGGTAGAGCCGCGAACCGTCAAACGGTCGTCGGCCCCGCCCATTGCATCGATCGTTAGCGAATCGACATTATTGATTGCAATGGTCGTGTTAAGTCCCGCTAGGGTCAACTCACCGGAGTTGGCGGTCGCCGCCGTGTATACCAGCTCGTCACTCAACGCCGTTCCGTTGACGGTCACATTACGATTCCCCGTTGCATTAATCGTCACGTCCTCGACACCGCTGAAGCTAACCGCGCCGAGCGTTCCCTCGGTGATTGTTTGCGCTGTCAAGTCGATAACGATAGCTCCGCCGCCGCCGCTAAAGGTGAGTGAATCACTTGCGGTTGGATCGCCAGCGTGAACATTGATCGCGACGTTTGCTGCAGGTGTGACGGTGATGTTGTCATCGCCGTCGCCGGTCTCAAGCGTAATCATATTGCTTTGGCTATCGCCGGTGAAGTTCGTCAGCTCGAAGGCTTGGGCATTCGCGGTCAACGACGTTCCGCTCACCGTCAACACGTCGCCGCCGCTTGTACCGAAGTAGGTGAGCGCGTCGTCAGTTCCGGCGCCACCGGTCAGCGTGACCATACCGGTCACGTTAGCGAATGAGATCGCGATCAGATTGTTGTTGGAGATCGCGGGCGTGCTCGGTGAAATGTCTGCGATCAGAAATGACGTGCCGACAACAGCGGCAGTGCTTGCGCTCAACAATTGCACGCTCTCAAGTGGCACACTAACTCCCACTGTCCCGAGCGAGACAGCTCCCGTACCCGCACTGAGTGAGAGAGTTTGCGTGCCGGTCGTCGTGCCATCGGTTGCGCCGAGAGTTACGGTACCAGCACCGCTTGTCGTATCGATCAGCAAATCGCCCGATAGTGTTGTCACGCCGAATTGAACGGCGTCTGTGCTTGTTCGAACAGTTCCGCGAGCCGTCGTTGTGCTGGCCGTCGAAGTGACGCCGCCGTTGAAGAGGAGTACATCACTTTCTTGATCGCCAAACGACACGCCACCTGTATTGCTGAACGTCGCTGCGTTCGTAATCGTTCCGCCCGCGTTAAACGCCGCGCTATAGGTTTGTGCTGCCGTGTTGACCGTCGCCGCTGTGACCTCGCCGTTGAACGTGATCGCGCCAACGGAGTCTGTCAACGTGATGGTTGTTGCCGTTGCAGCACCCGTTATGGTCGTCGCGGTTGATTGAGTGTTCGTGAAGACTCCGGTGTCACCTAACCCTGCAATTGTCACGGCACCTGCAGTTCCAGCGTCGACCGTCAAGTCATTGCCCGCTCCGGCGACGGTGCCAATATTAAGATTCGCACCATTGCTACCGCTGTCGCTGTCGATTGTCAGATCACCGCTCAGCGTCAACGACCCAATATCGATTTGATCTTCGCTTGTATTAATCGTGCCGCGCGCGGTGAGCATCCCAGCTGTTGTGTCCAATCCGGAATTAAATGTGAAGGTGTCGGCATCATCATCTCCGACTGAGACGCCGCCGGTGTTGGCGAAACGAACATCGTTAGTGATTGTCGTTCCGCTGCCGTTAAGTACGATGGCGTAGCTGTTCGCGGTCGTGTTCAAGTTCGTCGTGGTCAACGAACCTGTGAAGGTCGCGGAACCTCCGAGATCATTCACGTTGACAGTTGTCGCAACAAGCGTGCCACTGAACGTGAGATCGCCCGACGTATCGTTGACCGTAACGGTGGTTGCCGAGCTGTTGTTCGTGACTGTCGCCGAGCCGCTGTCGACGATCGTCAGCGTTCCAACGTTTGTTACCGTATCCAAATTGGCAACACCGCTCGTTCCGGCATCTACGACGAGATTGTTCGCGCTACCAGTAATTACGCCAGTCGTGATCGCGCTGCCGGCTGGTGTACTCAGGTCGGTCTCGAAAATTGTAGTGCCGCCTGACAACATCACCGCGCCCACCGTAAGTGCATTGCCAGCCGTCCGGATCGTACCTCGCGTCGAGGTCGTGCTCGCCGTCGAGGTCAGCCCGCCGGCAAAGGTCAAAATGTCACCATCCTCGTTGCCGAATGTGACGCCGCCGCTATTGGACAGCGTCGTGGCGTTGGTCACAGCGCCACCCTGATTGAACGCGACGGAGTAGGCCTGTCCGCCTGTCGCGTTAAAGGTTCCAGCCGTGATCGGGCCGTTGAGCGTCACGGACGTGGTCGTGTCCGTAATCGTCACCACTTCTGCGCTCAAGGCATTGGCGACCGTCGTCGTGCCACTGTCGGTGATGGTGACCGTGTCTGCACCGGTGATTGAAGTGATACCGACCGCAGCTCCGGCATCCGCACCGGCGTCGATGGTTAAATCATTTCCAGCTGCTGTCACCACACTGATGGTTATGTCGCTCGTTGCTGCCGCGCCGGCATCTAGCGTCAAGTCGCCGGAAAGTTTCAAGGCATCAAGCGTTAACGCCGTGTCGGTCGTGATGACGCTGCCGCGAGCGGTCGTCGTGCTTGCGGTAGATGAGAGGCCGCCGGTGAACGTGATTGAATCAGTATCCGTATCGCCGAAGAAAACGCCCCCTGTGTTGCTGAACGTCGCCGCATTCGTGACCGTTCCGCCACCGTTGAAAACGACAGAGTACTCGGAAGCGGCAGTGTTCAACGTGGTCGCAGTGGCAACTCCATCGAACGTGATGGCGTTGGTAGTGTCGGTCAGTGTAATCGTGGTCGCGGACGTCGCTCCCGTGACTTGCGAGTTGCCACTGTTCGTGACCGTCAATGTACTGGCGGACACGACCGAGCCGATCGTCGCGTTGCCACTTGTGCCGGCGTTAATCGTCAAGCTATTAGTCCCGCCGGTAACAGCGCCGACATCGATATCAGCCCCCGCAGGGTTCGTACCACCACCGGTCGTACCGAGCGTCACGCTTGCACCGAGTGTCAGCGCTCCACCGCTGAGATCGATCGTGGCATCATCACCGGTCACGATGTTGCCGTTGGCGGTGATCGTACCGGCGGAAACTACATGGACGGCGCCGAGCGGCGTCGTAGTTCCGATTGCCTGCAGAGTCGCGTTAGCCGTTCCCGAATCGATCGTCAGGGACTGGCCGCCTACGACAGCGGCATCGATTGTCGAAGCGGCGTTGAACGTAATTGCCGCGTCGGTTGTCACGGCGTTGCTATCGATCGACACATCCGATCCCAATATCACCGGACCCGTGAAGGAGATACTTCCCGCAGTGGTTTTGGCATCGGTACCGATGTTGCCGCTGAGTCGGACCGCGTTACCCGTGACGGCAACGCCAACTCCGCTGGTCTCTCCGGTTGTTATTGCGCTGAGTCTTACTTGGCTCGTCGCCGCAGTGACGGTCAGCGAATCGATGGCCGTCGTTTCGCCGACAGCACTTCGAAGATCAACCAGTCTACCGGTTGCGCCAGTCGCCGTGATGGTCAGTGCGCTGGCGGTCGCATCGTCATCGATCGTACCATCGACGATCACGTTGCCGGCTTCGTCACCCGAAGTCGTAATCGCGCGGGCTGCACCAGCAAGGATCACGTTCCCTGTCAGTGAAACGTCGCCACCGTCCGCGTTGCTCGTCCCACTCTGCCCGGCGGCGCTCAAGTCGCCACCGATCGTGAGGGTCGGGGTGTTATCCGTCGCGACAAGAGTAATCGCTCCTGCGGCTCCCGCGCCTCCTGTGGCATTGGAATCGCCATCGGTGGTAATACCCGTCACTGTGACGTCGGAACCAGTGATCGAAACGTCTCCGCCAGACTCCGCGGCCGCAGCGTCTGCACCGGAACTCGCATTGATCGCGCCGACGTTAACCGCGCTGGTGCCGCTGACGTTCACGTTGCCGCCGCTCTCATCAGCCACGCCACCGGTTGTGATGGCGCCGGTTGTGATCATGCCGCCGGTGACTGTCAACGCGTCGAGTGCGGTTGTCCCGACAGCTTGCAAGGTCACGTCGCCGGTGCCTGCGGTTATCGTCAAGGCTTGCGTGGAAGCTGCCATCGCCGTGATGTCAGAGTTCGTAGCAAGCGCTACGTTTCCGCCGTCCACCGAAGTATCGATCGTGACGTTCGTATTGAGCTGCAGGTTGCCGCTGGTGGTTGTCGTGAACGAGTTGACCGCGATTGTCGCGCCCTCGAGCGTCGTCAGTCCGGAGGTCGTGATTGTCAGATCGTCGAGCCGCGTTGTATTACCAATGCTCGGCAAGTTGATCGCAGCAGCCGCGGCGTCTAGCGTCAGGCTGTTCGCGCCGGCGCTCGCACCTTGGATACCTGCGGTGAGGTTGCCGAGGTCGAGCGCGTTCTCGACGTTGATCGTTACGTCGGTGCCCGTCACAACCAACCGGTTGGCCATTCCATCGGCTTGCAGATCATCCACCGTCACGTCATCGGTCAGAAAGACATCGCCCGCTCCGTCGATATCCAGGTCACTTGGCGTTCCGTCTTCGGTGACTCCGCCTAGAATCACATCACTGCCGACAGCGGTCAGAATCTGAAGATCATTGGCTCCAGTCGTCGAAACGGGCGTACTGGTTAGATCCAAATCACCAGCGGCACCATCAATATCGAAGACAACGCTTCCACCCAAATTCACTCCACCAACAAGGTCTCGCAAAGTGACGGCATTCGCCGTGATGTTGTTACCCAGCGTCACGTCGCCAGTCGTTCCGCTAACGATGACCGTTCCTGCGATAATTGTATTATCAAAGTCGACGGTGCCGGTCGTGGAGCTGATACTCAGCGCGGCATCGGCGCTGACTGCTCCTTGCACGTTTACTGAACCGGTGGTGGTGACGACGCTCAACGACTCTAGCGATGTGCCAACGCCCACTGCTGGCAATGTGACATCACCGCCTCCCGACGAAATAGACAAATCGAAGTCGCCTCGGATTCCGTCCGCGTCGTCGACGTTGCCAAAGTTGACGGTCGTGTTAGTTACTTGGATCGTGACGTCGTCACCCAAAGTCACTCCACCGCCGTTGATGCCATCCACGGCAAATGACGCGACGGAGACATTACCATTAAGTGTGAGCGCGGTCGTGCTGCCATTGTTCGTGTTCAGGTCCAGCGTGCCGAGCGACTTCGTCTGACCGACGTCTCCGATCGTGATCGTCCCAGCAGTCGCAATCGCTCCCGTCGTGATGGTCAGATTCTCGGCTCCTAGCGTGCCGTCAATCGAACCGCCGACGGCGACGTTTCCGCCAGCCGCTTCTGTTCCCGCTGTTGTTTGCCCAGCGGTGAGCACTTGCACATCAGCTCCGATGATGACGTTGTCATTTAACGTGACTGCGCCGCCGACGCCATTCACTGTACCGTCGCCGCCTTGCGTGTTTAGGTTTGCGTTCAACCAAATGGTTGGCGTGGCATCGGTTGCGGTGATCTGAATCGTCGCTCCTGCACCGCCAGCTGCTCCCGTGCCATCACCGCCACCTGAGTCTAACGCACCGCCAATGATCACGTCCGCACCTAGCAATGTGATCGCGCCACCAGCACCACCGGCGGACGCAACCGCGGCATTGTTCTCGCCGGTCGAGTTAACTCCGCCCGCGACCGTCAGCGTTCCCTGTGAGGTCAATGAAACTGCGCCACCAGCATCCCCATCGTTAGCGGTTCCGTCGGCGTTCGAGGTCGTGATCTGTCCATTGAAGCGGGCGTTCCCCGTGACCGGGTTCGTCGTTGCGACGCTGGCAGCCGTGATCGCTGACGACGCGGTGACATCGTTGGCTCGTGTGATCGTCAGGCCACCTAAGCCCGTCGCTCCGATCACGCCTGTCAATTGAAGGTCGCCGGTGGTTCCGGCATTCAACGTCAGCGTCTCGGTTCCCGCCGTCTGTGCGTTTACGGCGGCGAGGATGATGTCAGCGCCTTCCGGGTTCACGCCACTGCCGGTCGTGTCCAAAGTGACGTTGGCGTTCAGTTGCAGTGTTCCGCCGCCGAGATCGATCGTCGATTGCCCGGCCGTCACAATATTGCCATTGGCGAAGATCGTGCCTGAGTCCGCGACGCGCACCGTACCAAGCGGTGTGGTCGTGCCAACAGCTTGCAGCGTCACGTCGGCTGTGCCGGAATCGATCGTCAGCGATTGGCCGCCGGTTATCGAAGCGTTGACAGTCGACGTCGCGCCAATCAACGTAATTGTCGCATCCGTGGTGGTGGAATTTGTATCGATCGAAATGTCGCCAGCTATGACGACTGGCCCCGTGATCGACACGGTTCCGGCAGCCGCTTGCGAATCCGTCACCAAATCGCCATTCAACTCGATGGCGCTCGATGTCAGAGTGATGCCACCATCGCGAGTAGCTACCGCTTCGAGATCCAGCGACGCCGCCGAGTTTACGGTCAACGATTCGACCGGCTCGGTTGCTCCAACGTCGCCTCGCAACTCAATGGAACCGACCCCTGCGGTGAATGCCAGAGCTCGATTGTTTGCAGCCGCGTCGGCATCGATCGGTCCGTCAACCGTGACGTTACCGTCTGTCGTACTATCGGTATTGAGCGAGACATTCGCGCCCAGTACGACGTCGCCGTTCAATGCGACCGCTCCGGCCGCCGTTCCGCCCGCGGTACTGATCGTAGCGGCATTCAGATTGATGGTTTCCGATGTCAGCGAGAGGTTGCCAGTGACGGCACCGCTACCGAGCGCGATTGCTGCGTTAAGCGTGATCGTGTCCGTCCCTGTATTGCCATCGATCGCTAACGCTGCGCGATACGCCGAGTCAACGGATGCAATGTTGACGGTATCGTCTTCGTTACCAGCATTGATTGTTAGAGAGGTTGTCGGATTGACGAAGACCACGCTTTCGCTGGCAGTCGAATCGATCGTCATATTGCCATCTGCGCCACCACTATCGCTCAACGTGATCGCCTCTTGACCGCCATTGAACGTGAATGTTCGGTTCGCCGTGCTCAGGTTGTCGGTGATTGGTTCCAGACCGGTATAGACGACAACCGCCGTGTTTCCGCCGCTTGTTACGCCGACGGCTCCGTCGTTTTCGTCGGTGAAGGTGTGTGCCACATCGGTGATCACCGTCGCTCCATTGGCGACGTAGGTCAGGCTGTCGCCCGTCGCTCCCTGGTCACCGCCGACATAAGTAATTGCGTTGGTGAAGAAGCCGGCGCTGTAGTCGACTCGCAATTCGTCATTTCCGTCGCCAGCGTTGAAGATCAAACTCGTTGTGCCCGGCACGACCACTTCTGGATCACCGTCCAGCTTGTAAGAGATCCCCGCACCACTCTTCTTGACGATCAGGACGTTGTCCGCATTCGTGCCGTTAACGGTCACGCTTGCCGCCGAGTTAGTGACGTTGACGTTCTCGATCGTGCCGAACGTGACCAGCGTGCTGCCGGCCGCCAGCATCGTAGCCGTCGAAGCGACCGACAATCCATTGGCGTTGAAGTTCAAAGTGTCGCCGCTGCCAGTGTTGGCGTTGCCGTTGATTGTCACCGCTGAGGCGAAAGCTACGGCGTCCACATCGAACGTGTCGTCGAAAGCGCCGACGTTGCCGTTAAGGGTTGTGAAGCCGCTGAAGTTAAGTGTGTTTCCGCCCGTCGCGTACGTCGGTGTTGCATCCAAATCCCACGTACTCGCCGCGCCCTGGCCGGTTAGCGTACCGGCGTTGCCGGTCAGAGTCTGGATGTTGTCAAAGCCGCCACTGATGCTTGTCTCGTCCCCATCGAATCCAGTGCCGTCGGAAGACGTCAGTGTCACCGCATCGATCAGGTCGCCTTGCAATGTGTTGTTGACACCTTCACCGTCGATTGCTCCCGTGAGACTCGCATCAACATCGAAGACATCGTCTCCGTTGCCACCGTTAAGGTTGAAGCTGCTCGCCGCAGTCACATTGAACGCGTCTGCAACGGCTCCGCCTTGAAGTGTCGCAAAGCTGCTGACGTTCAGGGTGTTAGCGCCGTCGTTGTAAGTTGGCGTTCCGTCCAATGCCCAAGTGTTGACGACGTTCTGGCCAGTGAGAATGCCGAGCGCGCTGAGTGTATCGATGCCGTCGAAACCGGCGGTCACACCGGCGCTGACCGTACCATCGAATCCTTCGCTGTCCGAACCTGCGAGGGTCGCGTTCACCGCGGCTGTAGCAATACTCAAGGAGTCAGCGCCGCCTTGCCCGTCGACGGAGCCGGTGAGGATGAAGCCGCTTCCAATCGTGAACGAGTCGTTGCCGCCACCGCCGAACAGTGCCCGGGCAACGTTCGCGCCGACAGTGAACGCGTCCGTCGACGAACCACCGGTCAGCGTCTCGAAGCCCACGAAGTCCAAAGTCTGTCCCGCAGTCGTAACTTGATCTGTATCGACGCCCCAAGAAGTTGCAAGGTCGGCTCCTGTGAGTATTTCTGTTCCGCTTCCGGTCGCTCGCAAGTCCTTGATGCCATCAAACGTTCCGCTCACGCCAGTGATCGTGCCAGCAAAACCGTCGCCGTCTGCACCGGTCAACGTCGCCGCCGTGTTGTCGGTTGCAACGTTCAATCGATCCGCTCCGCTTTCTCCGTCGATGTTTCCGGTCAGCACGAAGTTGGCGTCGACGGTGAAGATATCGTCACTCGCTCCACCCTTGAGATTCTCCGTCGCGTTTGCACTCAGCCCAAACGTATCGACTCCACTGCCTCCTCGCAAAGTTGCAAAGCCGCTGAATGTGAGTGTGTTTCCGCCAACCGCGACAGTCTTCGCATCGACGTCCCATGTGGATATCGCGTTCTGTCCAGTCAGCGTTCCCGCTCCGCTTCCAGTCGCGTTCAAGATGCTTATGTCGGTGAAACCGCCAGTCAGCGGCGCGGTAGTGCCGTCGAAGCCATCTCCATTAGAAGCGGTCACCGTCGCGCTGGTTGCATCGGTCGCTAGATTCAACGTGTCGATTCCGCCGTTCCCGTCGATACCACCCGAGCCAGCAAACGTCACTCCAGCGTTTGCCGTGAACGAGTCCGCGCCTGCTCCGCCGTTGATGTCTTCGATGTTCGTGAACGTATCGAGCTTGCCGGTCAGCGTTCCGCCAGAAGCGCTCGTGATCGTGAAGGCATTCCCGTCGGCATCGCCGGTTAGCGTGTCGGTACCGCCTGAGCCATCGATCGCTCCCGCGATCAGGCCTGCGTTGGCGAATGTGAAGCCATCAGCGACAGAACCACCTGTTAGATTCGCAAAGTCTGTAAAGCCAACCGTGCCGACCGTGCCGTCGCCGTCACCGGTTATGCTCCAAGTGTTTGCCGTATTGGGACCGACCAGCGTGTCGTTGGCATTGTCGCCCGTGAAACTCTCAACACTGGTGAAGGCGGCGACTTTGGTCGCACTTGAGGTCTGTAGATTGACCGTCACGTCGGCGTTCACCGCTGCTAAGTTGAGTACATCGCTATCGTCTCCACCATCCAAGACGCCGGTGACGCTTCCGCTGTCAGCGACGGTGAATGTGTCGACCGCTGTGCCGCCCGTAAGGTTGCTGAAGTTGGTGAAGAATGTAGCCCCAGCGATGTTGCCGTCATTCTCGCCGTTCACGTTCCATGTTTGAACTGCGTTCGCACCAATCAGTGTGTCGTTCGCATTGTCACCAGTGAACGACTCGACCGAGACGAAGCCACTGGCAGCACCGCCGTTGATCGCGGTTGCGGATGAAGTTGCGAGATTGATCGTTTGCGTGGCATTCAACGCGGAAACATCCAGCGTATCGGCCCCGCCACCACCGGTGACAACGCCGGTCACCGACGCACCGCTTGCAAGCGTGAACGAGTCGGCGTCGGTACCACCGGTGAGGCTCTCGATGCTGTTGAATGAAATCTCAAGAGCATCGTTGATGTAGCCATCATCGACACCGACGACCATCCACGCGTTTCCGGCATTGGTTCCGGCCAGCGTGTCGGCACCCGCGCCACCGTTGATCGCATAGGTGCCGCTGCCCGTTCGAGCGCCGATGGTCACAGCGTCGGCACCGGCACCTCCGTTAATCGTGAGATCCGCATCAAAACCCGCGTCGAGCGCGTTAATGGTGATCGTGTCGCCATTGGCGCCGGCGTTGACTGTCACCGAGTTCGCTGGGTTGGTGAACGTTGTGTTCTCGAAGCCGGTGCCCGTGATCTGGCTTTGGCCGTTGGCCGTTGCATTGGCCAGAACGACGTCGGTGTTCGCGGCGGTCGGAAGGTTGAAGACGATGTTGTTAGCCGAACCAACGTTCAACACGACTGGTTCAAGGCCCGTGTAAGTGATCGTACTTCCGTCGAGGTTCACGCTGCCGCTACTGGCGTTGGTAAATGTCTTGGTGATTGTGCCAAAGCTGCCACCGACCACAGTGAGCGTGTCACCCGGAGTCGAAGTCTGGCCATCGCCGTTAAACGTGATACCACCCGGAGGCAATGGATCGCCGCCTGAGTAATCCACGATCAGCTCGTCGTTCCCAGTGCTACCATGGATCGTCAGACTGCCAGAGACATCGGCCGATTCGCCTCGATAGAGCTCGGCAGCGCCCAGCAGCAGCACGACTTCGCTGCCATCTCGCTTCAGCGTAAACGTGTCGGCACCCGCCGTACCCGTTAGATCATTGATCGCGTAAGTCGCATCCTCGGTGTCGATCCTCTCGATATCGCTGTAGATGACGTTTGTCGCGCCACTGTTCAAGCTGAAGGTGCCAGCGCGAGGAGCCGTTCCAGTCAGTGTCGTCCCGGTTTGTCCATTGAAGTCGATCAGCAGTTCATCGCCGGGGGCGCTGGCTGGCGAGCCGCCTTGGACGGTGACATCGTCGATATCCCATCCTGTCGCATAGTCGATGGCAAATGTATCGCCGCCGCCTTTGCCATCGAGAACCACATCGCTGACGTTCGTCGCACCATTGACGCCAAGATTCGCGAAGTTGATCGTCGGCCCGCTATCGACACGAGCGCTACCCGCCGCGACGTTTGTCGTTGCTGTTAACGTAAACGCATTCGCAGCTCCATCGCCGTTCACGGTGACGGTGTCTTGAGTTGTTCCGCCACCACCGTCGATGCTGATCGCTTCGGTGTTTGTGAAGTTGATCGTGCTCGCCGGTGAAGCATCGAGCGTCACTTCGATCGTGCCTGCATCGCCGGTCGCGCCGGGCGAGACAGTAAATGCGTCGGAGTTCGTCGTGCCGGTGAGAGCAATCGTGTCGCTCGCCGATGGCGTACCTGAATCAACGTTGATTGTCGTGGGAGCCAGTGTGTTGGTAGTGTTGCTGCGTCCGGTGAAGGTGAGGGTGTCGTCGCCGGCTCCGAGCGTAAACGTAATCGGAGGCCCAGCGGCAAGCGTCGGTGCAACGCCAGTGGCTCCGGACGTTGCCTTCGCGATCGTGTGGACTTGCACACTTTGACTTCCACCGGCATCGATATCGATCAGTTCAGCGGCTGCGCCGGCATTCGTGATGGCGTTCGTTGTGCCCGCAAACGTCAGCCCTGCGTTGGCGAAGTCGACAGTTACCGCATCGCTCGACGAAGTGCCGAGTATTTCCAGCGTGTCGTCGTCACCGCTGGCATCGTCGTTGAAGAAGAAGCTGACATCTTCCAGCGTCGTGAGGTCCACGGTCACGATGTTACTGTTGTCCGACGCATTTGTTGCGCGTAATTGACTTGCTCCGACCGTCGTCGTTGCGGCGAGAACGACTTGTTCACTTACACCGTCACGGCTGCCATCGGGTGTGTTATCCGCAAAGGCAACCCCCGGTTGATTCGTCGTATCGCGTTCGATGTTACCGTAATACAAACTATCGTTGTCAGCACCACCATCGACGGCGACGTCGATGTCCCAACCGCCAACCGTGTTGTCAGCCCAAGGATCGATCGTAATCTCGTCCGCGCCCCCCGCACCCGTGATGTTCAGGAAGCCGACACTTTGCAGACTGATCGGGCTCGATCCATTGATCAACAAGTTGAATTCGTTCGCACCATCTGCGTCTCCGCCGATGGCGTTATCAACGTCCGCCCCAAAAATCAGGTATTCATCGACTTGATTCGCGTTCGCTCCGTTGTTGTCTCCGATGATGTTGACAATCCCGTTCGTCGTGCCGGGAGTGAGCGATGTAAGCTCGATGTTGTTCGTCGAGACGGGTTGGCTCGGCGCACCACCGGAGGTGGAAGTGATCGAGACATTCGGCGGATCAGCAACGTCGCTGAAGATATTGATTGTTCCGCCGGGCAATGCCGTCGTATTCAATCGATCGCCGCGGAGTGTTCCACTGGTTGGGGTTGGGGCACCGCCGTTGATCTGGAAGCCGATCGTCGTGCTCAGCGTGACACTGATATCATCGGCGATGGTCTGAATCGGCACGAGCGTTCCGGGGTCAGCTTCTTCTCCCGTGTTGATGATGACGTCCTCGTCCGCTGTTCCGGCGAAGCCTGCTCCGATGTTAACTCGAACCAGATCGAACGGCGCCGTTGTGGCAACATTCGAGTTGCGGATGTCGACACTACTTCCCGTGACCGTGATCACATCGTATCCCTGGCCCGCTGTTGCGAGTTCGACAGAGCCAAGCCCGCCGAAAGCAGTTGCATCCCAACCTGCAGCACCGCCCGCACCACTAACATTTTCGGTTGGTGCATTGACCACGAGACGATCTTCACCGACGCCGCCGACGAGTGTTAGGCCATTTCCCTGACCCGAGGCGAGCCCGTTGAAATTCAGATCGGGACCGGTGCCGGCTCCTGCGATACCCGGGTTGTTGACACCTGGCAAGACAGTCGTCGGCGTGAGCATTGGTGAACCACCGAGAAACACGTTGGCGGCACTCGCAGAAAGCGGCGTTGCCGATAGCACATCGTTGCCGCCCGTGCCGGTCACGGAGAGAGTGTCGTTGTTCGAAGCATCACCGCTGTAGACCACCTGCTCGACGGTATTGATATCGATCGATCCGGCAGTGCCCAGTCCGGTTACGTCTACGTCACCGCTGGCCGCCGATGCGTAAGTGACTCCAACGGAGCGGGCTGCTGTTTCCGTGCCTGCCGTCAAGTTGAAGTTGATTCGATCGCGATTCGCCGCGCCGGTTGTTTGCGTTCCACCTTCGATTACGAGCGTTGTTCCTGCCGCACCAGTAATCGACGTATTTCCTGCGAAATTCAGATTGAATACATCAACACCATCGAAGCCACGGAACGTGTTGCTTGCGCTGTCTTGCAGAGCGTTTGCCTGGATGTTGAACGTACCGTTGTCGCCTGCTGTCGTCAGAGAATCGTTGTCACCATCTTCGATGACGGTGGCAGTTAACGCGGTCGTGTCATTGATGTTGAAAATGTCGCTGCTGCCGCCGTCGTCGGAAGCAATCAAGGTAAAGTTTTCGAGTTGGTCAGCCGCACTGACGTTGTAGCGAATATCGGAGGTCGCCGTCCCATCGCCAAACGCTAACGCCGTGATGAAGCCGGTTTCGCTAAGCGCGTACGTGTCGCCCGTGGTATCGCCTTGGTCGCTGATGTTCAGGGCATCGGTGCCGTCGCCGGGATTGATATCGATTTGACCGTTAATGTTGTCGAGGATGCTTGTCGTTAGCGTCGGCGCGTTGCTGCCGACGTTGATCGTGTCGTCGCCATCACGCGTATCTAGCGTATACACCGATCCTGTCGCCGTGCTCTGGACGTTTACTGTTTCGCCCGTTCCGGTGACGTTGCTGGTCACGATGTTGATCGTTTCGATCGTGCCGTAAGTAACACCGCTCGTCATATCAAGCCCAGTGATCATCGTCGCGGTCACGACACCGGCGTCTGCGGCGTTGTCGGCGCTAGTGTCACCCGAGTCGTCTACATTCAAGATGTCGCCCGTACCAGCTTCGCCTACGACCGTGATCGAACCGTCGACGTCGTCCAAATTACCGTCAAAGGTTGTGTTAAAGTCGGCAGTTTGGTTTCCGATCGTGATCGTGTCGTTGGCACCCGTTGCGTTGGCACTGTCATCACCTTGGATCGTCAACGAGACGCTCGCTGGCAGCGCGAGAACGTCGAATGTGTCCGCGCTGTTGTCATTGTTCGTGATGTTGTCCCCATCGAGAGAAACGTTTTGTAACGCCTCGCCGTTGCCAGCAGGATCAAAGACATCGACTCGGTTGACGGTGAACAACTCGCTGCCGTCACCGCCTCGCACGGTCAAGTCTTGGAAGCCAACAAAGGTCACGTCTTCGAATCCGCCGTCACCATCAACGA
Source organism: Planctomycetota bacterium (assembly GCA_014381825.1). Lineage (GTDB taxonomy): Bacteria > Planctomycetota > Planctomycetia > Pirellulales > Pirellulaceae. Next base: position 140,038 of record JACNKX010000077.1, on the reverse strand, counting down.
GATTCATGCCGTTATTGTCGACGGTGGCGTCTGTGTCGCCCAGCGTCAAATTCGCGGTTGCCGCCGTTCCAGATGCGTCTACCAGTAGCGTGGCATCGGCCACATTGCTCGTTTGCATCATCGGAAGCAGTTGATCGAACGTCATGCTCATCAGCCCCGTCGTGCCGGTTCGCACATTGATCACGCCGCTGTTCGCTTGATTGGCGTCGGAGAAGTACGCGACATTGAGACTTGTGATCGTATTGTAAGTCATCTCGATTGCGTCGTTGCCAGCGCCAGCTTCAAAGTGCGTGCCGATGGTTGTGGGAGCGAACCCGCTCGCCGTAAATGGAGCGTTGGCGTGCGTGCCCGGTGCCGTCCCGCTGAGATTTGGCAGCGGGTTCCCCGTTGATTCGATGATCTGCAAAGTGTCGTCGTTTGCGTTACCGTTGATCAATAACGACGCGCCGGAAATCGTACCGCTCAGGTTGATTGTTGTGCCCGTTGCATCGTCGCTGCCAAAGTCACCCGAGATCGTTATGGCATCGACGGCGCTGACCGTCGAACCGGCTTGCAACGTCACGTTGTCACCGCCTTGCAGCGTGATATCGCCGCTCGTCCCGGTTGCCGAAACCGTGCCGGTTATTAGCAAGTTCTCCGTCCCACCAGAATCGGTCACCGAAATCGCTACGCTGCCATTGTTCGCCGTCGACGTGACTGTGTTGTTGATCGTGAGGCTGTCGTTGCTATCGATGTCGATACTGCCCGCGGCGAGCGATATGTAGGTAAAGGTCACACCGTCGTTGTTGTTGTCTTGATCGACGTCAATGTTCAACAGGCCAGCCGCAGTCGCCGCGTTGCTATCGAGAGTTACCGACCCCAACGTCGCGTTATCCGATGCGACGATTCGCAATTCCGTCACTTGAGCGCTATCCGTCACGTTCGCCAACGAAACCGATCCCGACGAAGCCGTGCCACCGTCAGTGGCGGTGAGGATGTTCGTCCCCGCAGTGCCACTCAAGTCGATCACCGTCACATCGGTGGTTGCCGACAGATTTCCATCCTGAGCCGTCAGGTCCACATCCGCTGCCAGGTCGACGCGTGTGTTGATATCGGTGATCGTCAGCGTCGTGGCCGCCGTGACGTCGGCGTTGATATTCAGTACGTCGATGTCTTCGATCGCGATGCCGGCTGTGGCGCTGGTCACCGTGCCATTGAGCGTCGCGTTGTCGTTGTCGTCTGTGCCGCCGTTGATGGCGATTGTGCCGGCGTCTAACTGACCGCTGGTCAACTGACCGTCATCGGTATCGTTGTCGTCGTCCAGGTTGATGTCCAACGTACCCATCGCATTCAAGTCCACGCTGGTCAGCGTGATGCTGAAGTCCGAGTTCACGGTCAGGTCGACGTCCGCATTCGTCGCCGTTACCCCCGCGAGGTTAACAACGCTCGTATCGCCCGACGCGTCGATGATGTTCGCCGTCGAGTTGGTGCCGCTCAGCAAGATGCCTGCCACATCCGTCACCACGCTCAAGTTACCTGTCGAAAGCAGGTCCACATCCGCTGCCAGGTCGACGCGCGTGTTGATATCGGTGATGGTCAGCGTTGTGGCCGCCGTGACGTCGGCGTTGATATCCAGTACGTCGATGTCTTCGATCGCGATGCCGGCTGTGGCGCTGGTCACCGTGCCGTTGAGCGTCGCATTGTCGTTGTCGTCCGTGCCGCCGTTGATGGCGATCGTACCGGCGTCTAACTGACCCGCCGTCAGCGATACGTCGCTGTCGTTACCCGTGTCGAGGTTGATATCCAGATCGCCTTCCACGATGTCGATCGTCGTCAGGGTAATGTCGGCATCCGAGTTGACCGTCAGGTCTACGTCGTCGGTCGAAGTCACTCCCGTGCTGATCGTCACACCGGCAGTGCCGGTGATCACGTTCGTATCGTCATCCGCGCCGCTCAGATCCACCAGCGTCACGTCCGCATTGATCGTCACACTGCCGGTAGTCGCCGTCAGGTCGACACCTGCTGCCAAGTCGACTTCCGTATTCACATTCGTGATCGTCAGATTCGTCTGGGCCGTCACGTCGGCGTTGATATCCAGCACGTCGATGTCTTCGATAGCAATCGCACCGGTATCGCTGGTCACCGTGCCGTTGAGCGTCGCATTGTCGTTGTCGTCCGTGCCGCCGTTGATGGCGATCGTACCCGCGTCCAACTGACCGGACGTCAGCGATACGTCGCTGTTGTTGCCCGTGTCAAAGTTCAGATCCAAATCACCATCGTTGATGTTAATTGACGTGACGGAGATCCCAGCGTCGGAGTTAACAGTAAGATCGGGATCGAGAGGTGTTGCTGTCGCGACAACTCCTGTCGCCAGCGTCACACCTGTTGCACCTGTGATTTGAGTTGACTGGTTGTCGTTGCCGCTGAGTAGGATCTCGGCGACGGTGCTTTGAATATCAACGGCCCCGGTCGTCGCCGTCAGATTTACTTCGCCGCCGATGTCGAGGCGAGTGGCTAAGTTCGACACGGTGACGGCGGTCTGAGCGGTTACGCTGCCATCCAGATCAACAGTCGCTGCCGCATCGATCGTGACGCCAGCAGTCGCCGAAGCAACCGTACTCTGGAAGTTGACGTCGTCGTCGTTGTTCTGGCCATTGACCTCGACCGTGCCCGCGCTGATGGTGCCAGTTGCTGTCAAGGTTGCTCCAACGTTGTTGGCACCCGTATCAAGATCCAAGTCGAGAACTGGATTGCTTGAACCATCAAGTGCGACCGACGTCAGCGAGATGCTCGTGCCCGCTTGTACATTCAACTCAGTCGGCCCGGCGGTACCACTGTCGGCGATGGCACTCAGTTGCACCTCGGCACTGGCGGTGATTGTTGCCGTGCCTGCGCCGCCGTCCAAATCAATGCGGCCAACCGAATTATTTAAATCGACGTTGCCTCCATTGGCGGTCAATGTCACTCCGGAGGCAATATCGATATCGTTCGCAACATCCTCGATAGTCAACGAACCGCCAGCCGTGATGTTCGCATTGACATCGACGCTCTCTGCGTTTTGGAAAGTCACGCCAGTGAAGTTCGAGATGGAACCGTTGATCACGATCGAGTCCATGCCCGTCGCGCCGGAATTGATGGTCAGATTCGTGTTGCTGTGGGTGTTGTTCGCGGTAGTGATTGTTACGGTGTCACTTCCGCCCGTCGTCGTGTCCGTGTTGATCACGACGTTGGTGGTGCGGAAGACGTGTGCAGCTTCAAAGCCGACGCCGCCGCTGGTGCCTGAGATGACCAGGGCATCGACAGTGCCCACGCCTTCACCGCCGCCGGTTACCGCCGAGTTGGTCCCGTTGGCGATGTCAATCACATCGTCGCCGTTGGGTGGATCGAGCGTGAACGTGCCAACATTGTCGAAGTCCACGGGCTCTAAGCCTGTGAACGTGATAGTGCGTGTGTCAATCGTGACGACACCGTCGCCGTTGGTTGCCGCATGTGGTTGGTACGTCGTATTCTCTGCTCCCGTACCACGGATGGAGATCGCGTCGCCGGTTGCAACCGTTGGATTGCCGCCGTTAAACGTCAGGCCGCCTGTAGGGACTGGCGCGTCGCCACTGGCGTTGTTCGCGTAATCAACAATCAGCGTATCGTCGTCGTCCGAGCCATCGATCTGAATCGCGGAGATTGACGCGAACGCTCCTCGATAGAACAAAGTTGCTCCAGCGAAACTGTTGCCAATCAAGACCTCGATATCATCGTTGTCCGCGCTATTGCGGCGGAGGACAATCACGTCGTCCGTGGTATCCTGGAAAACCGACATATCGATCGTCAGCAGGCTGAAGGTGCCGTTCTGTGTTGTGACGTCTTCGATGTCGCTGTAGACGATCGATTCGTGCGACGTCGAATCGATCGTCCCGGCTCGCGCTGTGGTCGTTGTGAGCGTCGGCGTGGTGACGCCATTCAAGTCGACCGTCAACGTATCGCCCGGGAACGTAGCCGGATTCTTTCCATCGATGGTAATCTCGGTTGCCGTGTCGGGAGCGATCGTGAACGCATCCGCCGCGGTGTTGCCGGCGGTTACCGAGAGGTTCTCCAGGTCGCCGTCATACGTCAGTGTGATCCCGCCGGTGATCAATCCCGTGACGGAATCCGCCGTCGTGTTGATTCCGATCGTATCGGCGGTTGTATCGCTCGCGTCCTGGAGCGTTAACGTGTCGTCATCGGAACTGCTGCCCGCGCTGACAGTGATCGGTGACTTGATGTTGTCGACGGTACCGTCTGCGGTGGCACCATTACTGTCGATGGTGATATCGTCGTCGCCGGCACCGCCGCTGACTCGGATCGCATCCGCCGTGGCGTCGCTCACGCTGCGAATCGTACCGCTGAGCGTGATCGTTGTTCCAGCCGTAGCATCGGTATTGCCGAAATCGCCCGTGATGGTGACTTGTCCGTCTGCCTCAATCGTCGTCCCGGCTTGAATGTCGATGTCGTCACCAGCCTGGAGTGTGACCGTGCTGGCGGCGGAATCGATTGTCGCACTGCTATCGACAGTCAAATCATCGCCGGCGGAAGTCGAATCGGTAGCCGTCAGCTGAATGGCTCCTGGTGCGGTCACGTTGGCACTGATCGTCATGGGGCTGCTGGATGTGATTGTCACCGCTGCCGATCCGCCTCCAGCAGACACCGCGCCGGTGACCGCAATGCCCTCGGTTGCTCCCGTATTGCCGACGTTGGTGATCACGATGTTGCCGCCGCCCGCGTTCGAGATGCCGGTGATATTGAGTTGCCCGGCCGTGGTCTGGTTGTTATCGACCTGGACGTTGCCGCCGGTTGTATTGGTCAAGTTCAGGTTCGTGACTTCGGTGTCGAGCGCCGTCGCGCTGCCAATGCCGCCGTCCGCAGTCCCCGCGAACGTCGTTGCCGCAACATCCGTGTTCGCATCTGAGTCGGCAACCGCTCCGCCGGCGAACAGAGCAACATTGTCACTCCCGGCATTCAGGTCGATCGTGCTCAAGCCGTCGGTCTCGCGAATGAACTGATTTCCCTTACTTGCTGACGTGGCTGATGAAGTATCTACGCTCAGGTTTGCCACGGTCGTTCCAATGGCGTTGCCAGCGGCCGTATCGGTGTCACCAAAGTCGCCGTCTTCGATTGTGATCGATGCCGTGCTGGCGTAGATGTCGACTCCAACATCGCCGCTCAAGACATCGCCGGTGGCGACGGTTTCCAGATGCACTTCACCCGGAGTTGAAACGTTCTTTTGCAATTGCAACTCGGTCAAGCCATCAGCCTCGCGGATGAAGATGTTCTTCCCGTTATCGTTAATTTGCACGACCAACTGGTTGACGTCTGTCTCAATCGCTTGCCCAGCAGCGGTGCTGGTCTGTCCAAAGTTGCCGCTGGTGATAAAGACATCAACTTGATCACCCGTAATATCAACCGCCGCATCGGCGCTGAGTATGTCGCCCGTTCCAGCTGTCAACTCGATGTCACCGGTGGCTCCTGCATTCAAGCTAAGGTCCGTCAGTCCGTTCGCTTCGTCGATGAACTGATTGCCGTTCGACGCCGATGTAGTAAGCGTCAGCGTATTAACATTTGTGTCGATTGCAGCCGCACCCGTGGCACCGAAAGATCCGGCGCTGGCGGTCGAGTCGCTGAGGGTGATGATGGCATCGTCGGCAGTGATATCGGGAGAACCGAGCGTATCAGTGACCGCTCCCAATGTTACAACCAACGTGATGTCGGCGGTCCCCGAATCGAGCGCCAATGCAGTCAGGCCGTTCGCTTCCGTAATGAATTGATCTCCGTCCGTGCTGCCTGCCGAGGTGGTCACTGACAACGAGCCAACGGCCGTATTGATCGGGTTGCCGGACGCGCCAAAGTCGTCGCCGTCGTCAACTGTATCGGTAAGCGTGATCGTCGCCTCGCCAGCGGTGATGTCCGCGTTGGCGTCGGTGTCGGTCAGCGAACCATCGGTCAGCGTTAGAAACAGTTCAGCGGTCGCGGCAGTACCGGCGTTGATATTCAACGCGGTCAGCCCGTCACTTTCGACGAAGTGTTGGTCACCGTCGCCGCTGGACGAATTGCTGGTCAGCGAATCGACCGACGTGCGAAACTCGACACTCGGTTGGCCGACGCCAAGCGGGGCACTGATGTCGAGGTTGTTCGTCGTCACGCTGACCAGTGTCGTACCGGTCTGGCGGACGGTGCCTTCCGTCACTCCACCGGTTGTATTCCCTTCAGTATCGGCGTTGACGTCGACAGTATGGGTTCCAGCACCTTGGGTCGTAACCGTACCGGTATCGAATAATACGGCATCGCCAGCGTTAAACGTCAACGTCGAGTCTGTCCCTGATGTCAGGTCGATGACGGCGTTGTTGTTGATCGTCAGATCGTCGCCCGTCGCGCCGGCGTTCCCGGCGGCGGTGTACGTGAAGTTACCGGTGTGGTTCATGCTGACGCTAACGGTCAGCGGGCTGTTGTTACGAATCTCGCCCGTGCCGTTGACGATCGAAGCGCCGGATGAATCGAGATCCTTAATCGTCAACAAACCGCTCACGGTGTTGGCGATCTGAACCGTGCCACTCGTGGCGTTGTTGACGTCGAGATTCGAGACGGCGATGTCGAGATAGCCGCTCGGATTCGCCGGCAGTGTATTCGTCGCATCCGTGCCGCTGCCAATGCCAGTGGCTGCCGAGAGAATCAAATTAGTCTCCGTGAGGTCGGCACCAGTGGCGTTGTTGTCGGCGATGCCGCCAGTCGTGATCAGAGACAACGTGTCGGTGCCACCGGCGGTGATCGCGCCTGCGAGCGTGATCGCGTTCGCCGTCGCACCCCCGATCGTCAACGTGCCGGAGCCAGAGCCGTTCGTTAAGTCGATGTTGTCCAACTCAGCATCGGACAGCTCGAGCGTGTCATTCGAAACCGGATTCGCACCGAGTACAATCTCTTTGCTTGCCGTCTTCGGCTGGATCGTGGCATTTTGATTCTCAGCAATGAGCGAGCCTGCTAAGTCCATTTCATCGGCAGTGATCGTGGCACCACCCGTCGTCGTTTTCACAACCGCGTTCGTGCTGATCGTGAACGTCGCGTCTTCTTCGAACAACGCAACGTCGATCGCGCCCGAAGCGCTGATGTCGTCCTGGCCGCTGATATCGACGATGGTTACGGCACCTTGGGAGGTCGTTCCCTGACTGCCTGCGTTCAACGTCACGGTCGATCCGGCGATGCCTTTCACACCGTCAACCGTGGTTACGGAGAAACCGTCGCGATCATCAAAGCGAATCGCGTTTCCTGTGCTAACGATCGCCAGGTTGTCGACGTCGGTGTCGGCATCTGTCAACGTGACATCACCGCCAGCTTCGACCGCAAGTCCGGCGACCTTGACGCCGCCGCCCGTGGGTTGTACCGAGCTACCCGTAATCAGGTGCAGTGCCGAGATTGTCGGTCCGTCTGTCAGGTCAATGTCTGTAGTAACGATATTGATTGCCCCCGCTCCGGACGCGCCGATCCGCAAAGTCCCGGCTGTGATCTTGTCGAGTTCGACGTCTGACAGTTCGAGTGTGTTCGCTGTCGTATCGACTGTCGAACCAAGAGCGATCGCATCTGCGCCGTTGCCGGGTTTGAGTGTAACGATTTGAGCGGCGGCGGTGATCGTTCCGACCAGGGCCATCTTGTCGGCGCTGATGATTACGCCGCCGGTGGTCGTTTTCACGTCAGCCGATACATCGATTGTGAATAGCCCGTCGTTGGCCGACAGTGTGACCGAGACGGCATCGCTCGCATTGATGTCATTCGCGGCACCTGTGTTCTTCACTGAGACGTAACCCGTCGTCGCGGTCAAGCTGATCGTTGATCCGTCGATGCCGGTGAGACCGTCAACCGTTGTGACGTCGAATCCGTCAGCGTCTTCGAACGTCACGCTGAACGCCGTCGTATCGATTGCTAAGTCGTCAACATTCGTCTGTGGATCTGTGATGTTGACCATATCGCCGGCTTGAATCGCCAAGGCATCGACGATGAACCCTCCCGCAGTCGCCGTAACCGTCGAGCCGGTGTTCAATCGCAGGACTGGAATCGACGGTGCGTCCGTGAGGTCGATGTCAGCGCTAACAGTGATCGCCCCGGTGTTCGCATCTCCGATGACTAGCTTGCCAGCCGTCACCTTGTCCAGTTCCGCATCCGACAGTTCGAGCGTGCTGGCTGTCGTCTCGGTGGTCGAGCCGAGATTGATGGCGACGTTGGTTGTCTTCTGCCGCAATGTGGCAGTCTGCGTTCCGACGTTGATGCCCGTGCCGGCGATAACCATGCTATCCGCGACGATGGTTACGTTAGCCGCGCCTGTCGATTCCACTAATCCATCCGTCTGCTGTGCGAAGCCCTGATGTCCGAGAGTTCCGCCGACCGAGCTGCCTCCCTGGCCAGTGATGGTGATGTCTCCGGTGACGGACGTGACTGTCGCGCCGCCAGCGTTGAGTCCGATTTGAACACCCCGATTGAAATCAACCGCTCCACTACTGGTGCCACCTGTGCCAGTGATGTCGATCTTCGCCGCGTCTGTCGATTGCACCACAGCGCCAGAGTCTACCCATACACCAAAAATCGAGGGTTGGCCGCTCGCCGCAGTAGACGTGAGGCTGCCTTGCCCGATGATGGAGATGTTGCCATCTGCTGAAACCACTTTTGAGGTCGCGCCAGTGATACGGATGCCATGCTGGTCCGCGCCCGTACTAGCCGTACCGCGGCCTGTGCCGTTCAAGCTCAACAGTCCCTGACTGGCCCCCAATCCGGTCGCGGTGGAATTCACTATGCCCCCACTCTGCACTTGAATACCTTCGTTCGAGAGACCTGTTCCGTTTCCGCCCTGTCCGGTGATGCCGACATTGCCCGTACCCGAAGTGGTCACGGAGCCGCCGTTGATGTTCACACCACTGAAGTCGCCAGCACCTGCCCCCGCCGCATTGGCCGATAAAGTGAGGTTGCCGTTCGCTGTCGCTATACTCGAACCGCTTGCCAAACTGATATTGCGAGCGGTTGTGAGTGACACGGTGCCGGCACCGCTCGCGTCGAGATCGGAGTTCGTGGCCGGCAGACTGATGCCGACTGTCGTACTCGTCGATGTCGCGCTCAGGTTCTTACCGGTCGCCATATTGACCGGCGAATTGAACGTGACACCGCCAGCCGATGTGAGCGTCAGATCCTGATTGCCAGTTGTCGTCGCATTGAGCGTGATGCCGCCGCTGGTCGTCTCAACGGTTGTGGCTGCTCCGCTAATCGTGAGAGCATCTGCGGCAGCGTTGCCGAGACTGAGCGCACCACCCGACGTGAAGGTCAGACCATCCAGCGTGACGCTTTCGTTGAAGATCGCACCACCAGTATCAACACTGACGTTTTCGTTGAAGGTCGTGAGTCCCGCGCCGACGCTTTGTGTGATACTTGTTGGCTTAGTACTTCCGCCGATGATGCCAGTGAATGTTTTCGTGCCGGCCCCGACCAGAGTCAGGTCTGCACTGCCGTTGACTGTGCCGCTATAAGTTGCGTTGCCGCTCCCGCCGATGCTGGCGGCCGAGCCAAGTGTGATGTTGCCTGACAGACTGGCAGCGGTCCCGTTGCTGTTGACCAGTGCACCGCTTGAGGCAATCCCCGTGCCGTTGATCGTGACCGCTTCCGCACCAATAACCAGACCATTGAGATCCAAAACGCCGCCGCTAGAAACCGTCGTCCCAGCCGCTGTTGTGCCGAGTGCTGAGGCATTCCCTAGTTTCAACGTACCACCGCTGACTGTTGTCAATCCGCTGTACAGATTGCCGCCGCTGAGCGTCAGCGTGCCCGTTCCTTCTTTCGTCAAACTACCCGTACCACTGATTACCCCAGCGATGCTGTTGGCTGTGCCGCCTGCGTTGTGAGTGAAAACGTTCGCACCCAGATCAACGGTCCCGCTGAAGCTGATGTTATTGTCGGATCCAGCGGCTGAGTCGGTATCGATAGTCAGACTGCTCGCCAGCGTTACGTTGCCCGTGAATGTCACACTGCCCGCATTCGTTCCGCCGTCCGTTGCGATACTCGCCGCACCGATGTTGATCGTTTCGGCAGTAACATCGAGACTACCGGTCGAACTCACAGAGCCAAGCGCGAGGCTGCTGTTAAGCGCCACACTGTCCGTCCCTCCACGACCGTCGATCGAAATCGCCGCATTAAACCCGGAGCCGAGGCTCGTGATGGTGATCGAGTCTGCACCATCGGCGCTCGCTACGTCTTCGCCAAGAATCGTCAGCGAAACCGTCGGATTAGCGAACGTCATCTGCTCGAAGGCCGCACCGGTTGCCGAAGCTGTCACCTTCGTTTGACCCGCGGCAACACTAGTCAGCTCGACCGTGTTGGTACCCGTCCCGGCATGAGCCGTATCCACGTCTACGGTTACCGTACCAAGCATCATGTTCTCCGTCACCGTAACGGGCTCCAAGCCCGTGAACATGACCGTACCGCTGAGTGTTGTATCTGTCAGCGTGATCGTGCCAGCTTGGTCGCCGGTCATGTCGTAACGTAGCGCATCGACGTCGCCGTTCTTGAAAGACAGTGCGTCGCCTCCCCCCGTTCCTCCATGAAAGGTGATGCCACCGCCCGGGATGGGATTGCCTGCAGTAAAGTTGACCGCCAGCGTATTGCTTTGACTGTTTTCGCCGTTAATCGTGAGTGATTCGACCGCGTTGGCCAGTCGTTGATTGAACAGACCACCATCCACGAAGACCTGCAGGTTCGAGCCGCTTAGTTTTACTTCCCAGGCGTTGCCACTGGCGTCGTTGTTCGTCAGCGATACAGCGCCTTTGACAAGAATTGCCACGTCATTGCCGTCGCCACCAACGTATGTGATGAACGCTTGCTTGCCAGAACTTGCAAAATTCGTGAGAACTTCGGCACCTTCAGGCAAGGATCGTGCGGCCGAGGCGGTACCGGCGAGGTCGAACTTCGCAATGAAAGTGCCCGAGGTTCCGCCGATGACATCCGTACCTTCGTTACTGATGATGATGAACTCGTCGCCGGAAGTCGCAGTAAAGCCGGTCGTGTCAATCTGCAACTCGACGTTCGCGTCGATCGTCACGTCATTGTTCGTCGCCCCGTCCAGGACTTGAAGCTGGTCGTAGCCTACGGGATTGCCACCCGCTGTCGTGCCCATGATTTCAACAGCAAAGACTGAGTTGTCTGCGAAGTTTGCCACGTCGACTTGTAGGATGCCGGGGCTAGTCCCTGGTGCCAACGTGTCACTCCCTGCGACCTTTACCTTGCCGTTGATCGTACCGGTGCCGCCGAGCGTTGCTCCCGTCTGAACGACAACGTCGTCGGCTGCCGAGCCGTTTGCCAGCACCCCATTCACCAACAGCGTTCCGCCGCTGATCGTCGTCACACCGGTGTAGGTGTTGGTGCCGCTAAGCGTTTGCGTTCCCGAACTAGATTTTGTTACGGCAACGGTTCCGCTACCGTCTTGAATGACGCCCGAGAATTCCGCGGTGCCGCCGCCAGCGCCAATGGTCAGCGTCACGCCACCTGCCACTCCACTGGTTACCGTGCCATCGCCAGAGGCACTGCTGATCAGTTCATCAACGGTCTCTGCAAGTGCATTGAGGTCAAGCGTTCCACCGGTATCGAACGTGATGTCGGTTGTGTCGGGAAGCTGGCTGGCGTTGATCAGCTTGACGGCGTCCGTACCTGTACCGTCTCCAATCGTGAGGCCGCCCGCGAGGGCATCGGTACCTGCGTCCTTCGCTAGTTCAAGCGTTCCGGCATTGACAGTTGTTGTTCCGTCGTAAGTGTTTGCCGAGTTGCCGCTGAGTCGCAGGATGCCTGTTCCATCTTTAGCAAGAGTGGGCGTACCGGAATCTGCAACAACTCCACTGATTGTCAATTGAGTTCCGTCGACATCGATCGAGCTGTTACCCCCAAGCGTGACAGGGCCAGCAAATGAACTTGTTCCGGTAGAAGTGGCAAGCGTTCCACCGTTCAAGGCAATCGGTTCAGCCGTGGTGTAGGTAACCCCTTGCAAGTCGAGTGTCTTGCCGCTGGCAACAACCGTGTTGCCCGTTGCCGTGCCGAGTGCGTTGTTGGCCGTAACCGCTAGTGTCCCGTCACTTACGGTTGTTGTACCGTCGTAGCTGCTGTTCCCGCCAAGTGTTTGCGCGCCCGTGCCGGTCTTTGTCACGCCGCCTGCGCCACTGATCGCTCCCGTGTGTGTCGCGGTCGCTTGATCGTCGGCTCCAAGCGTCAATGTGCCTGCTCCGAGAGTTACGCTGCCCGCTCCCGTCAGCCCGTCAATCGTCTCGGAGTTGCCGTTAAGATTGAGTGAGCCCGTTACGGCCACATCCGAGGCGTCTGGGATGACGCCCGCCGCGCCCAATCGAAGCGTTCCGGCGGTGATGGTCGTTGCTCCGCCGTAGTCGTTGGTAACATTCGACAATACGAGTGTGTTCGATCCTGTCTTCTCAATGCTATGTGCGCCAGAGATTTTTCCTGACTGAGTTAGCTGAGTTCCTGCAACGCTAAACGAACTGTCGGCCGTCAACGTTATCGCGCCCGCCAGCGAACTTGTTCCCGTCGAGGCGGCGAGGATGCCGCCGGCCAGTGTCACTGGTTCGAGCACGCTGTACGCAACACCTTGCAAGTCGAGTGTCTTGTCGCTGCCAACCACCGTGTTGCCCGACGTTGAACCAAGGCCGCCGTCGCCAGTCACTGCCAGTGTTCCGTCGCTGATGGTTGTTACACCGTCGTAGGTATTCGCGACGGTATTACTAATCGTAAAAGTGCCTGTACCGGTCTTCGTGATCGCAACGATCCCTGATCCATCTTCGATCAATCCACCGAAATTGGAAGTGACATCGCCACTGCCTACTGTCACAGTGGATGTTGTCGAAGTTGTCCCGTTCGTGATTCGTGCGCCAGTTTCTCCGACAGCGGACAAACCACCGAGCGTCTCGCTTTGCCCGTTCAGATCAAAGACTGCTCGATCTGTACCGGTCGCGTCAAACATGATCGTCGTACCATTCGGAATCTGGTTGCTGTTATCCAATCGCAATGTGTCTGTACCGCTGTCGTTCCCCACCGTGATGTCGCCACCAACAGCATTCTTCCCAGCTGTCTTGTTAAAGATCAGTGTTCCCGCTTGGACTAGCGTTGTGCCCGTGTTCGTGTTGTCGGTTGTGCCGCTGAGTGCGAGTGTCCCAGCGCCTGCCTTCGTTAGCGCAAGCGTACCGCCGCCGTCTTGCAACTCTCCACTGAAGACGTTTCCGCTTGTACCCGCGTTTCCAACGGTGAAGGTTGGCGTTCCCGACGAAGCCTTCACAGTACCACTGCCCGAGAACCCGTCGATCGTCTCGCTGAACCCGTTCAAGTCCAACACGCCACCTGTCGCGACGGAGACATCTTTGCTGTTGGGAATCTGATCAGCCGCCAGGAGCTTTACCGTGTCAGCGCCCGAGCCATCACCGATCGAGAGATCGCCGCCGATGGCGTCAGCGGTTGTCTTGTTAAACTCCAACGCCCCTGCACTAACGGCTGTATCGCCCGTGAAAGTGTTGTCGGACGAGCCGCTCAGCGTTAATGTCGCGCTGCTTAGCTTGGTGAGACCAAGGGCGCCTGAGATAACACCGGAGAATGTTCCACTGTTCACGCTAAGCGTCTTTGCACTGCCGGTATTGGTGATGATGCCTGCCCCAGATATGTCATCCAGAGTTTGGTCATTCCCATTCAGGTCGAGCGTTGCGCCGGACGAGACACTGAGGTCCGCTGTCGTGTTAATTTTGTTGTCGGCTGATAGGTCGAATGTTCCGCCGGTTAAAGTGATCGTACCCGTGCCGGCGTTGAAGTCCGTAATGGCCACATCGCCTGCCGCTGTTTCTGCGAGAAATTGGTTGCCGTTTGTTGAAGTCCCATCTGTCGTATCGGTGGTCAGGCTTGTCGCGGCGATCTCGATCTCTTCATTCGCGACGCTTGTCCCGATCGCGCCTTGCTCGGCGTTCAAGGTCACCGCGCCGCCGGTCACATCCGTCGTCGTTCCCGCATCACCGTCGGTGATATTGCCGTTGTCGGCGGTCAGCGTGACATTGTTGCTTCCCGCATTCAGACCCGTCACCGAGATCGAATCACCAATGATGTTCACCGGATCGTTGAACGTCGATGCATTCACGTCCACCGCTCCGGTATTCGACGTGTCGCCAATCGTGATCGAGCCGAAACCGTTGACCAAACGGCCGAGTTCGTTGTTGTCGAGCTGCAGGCCGTTGTCGGCGGCTCCGGTGCCCAGGTTGATCACCGTACTCCCCGTACGAGGCTGAATTACCAAAGCGCCGCCCGACGCAACGGATCCCGAGGCAAGATTAACCGTGTTCGTGTTGAGCGTGACGTCGCCCGATGTCGATTGAATTACTCCACTGGTTGTCTGCTCGAAGTCGGAGCCGTTGGAGCTGGTTCCCGTGATGCTGATGTTACCACTGGCCGTGCTGACGACGGTCGTGGCCTGGCGGATCAACACGCCATGAGACGTTGCCGAACCACCGGTCGAAGTTCCACTGAGCGTGATCGTGGCGGATCCAGTTCCCGTCACGTCGCTCTGGAATATCTCAATACCATCGTCCTGTGCGGAGTTGCCTGTGATCTGGATGGCCCCGCCTGCCGAACTGATCGCTGCTCCCGAACCCGAGATTGCAAAACCATCGGCGGAGCCCACAGCAGTGCCCGTCGACGTTCCCTGGATCGTGATTGTGGCAGCTCCCAGCGAGACAACATCCGCGTCAGAGATGCGAACGGCATCGTCCCCAGCGGTCTGCCCGGTCAGTTGAATGTTCCCGCTAAGTGACTCGATTCTCGACGTTGCGCCCGAAATCAGAATCCCGTCGTCCGAGCCACCCGTCCCGGTGGACGTGCCCGTGATGGTTACGGCCCCTGCTCCCGCGCCGTTTGAGTCAATCACGGTTTCGTTCGACAGAAAGACTCCCGCTCCGCCTGCCGTCCCGCCAATTCCGGTTAACGAGATCGCCCCGGTTGACGTCGTGGCCGCCGCATTGTCCGCGCTGATGCCGGTGAACGTTCCGCCCGTCGTGCCGGCAGCGTTTGCACTCAGCGTGATCCCGCCGCTAACCGTCGTGATGCTCGAACCGCTGGCCAGAGTAATGCGCTCGCTGGCCGTGAGCGTCGCAGCGCCAGTGCCAAACAGAATCAATTTGGCATTCGCGCTGACTGTGACAACGTCCGTTCCCGGCGTCACGTTGTCGTCTTGAAGATCGACGTTGAGATTCTTGTTGGCAGCAAACGTAATGTCACCATTCAGATTGACCGTATCGTCGCCTGTGCCGCCGTTAATCGTTAGCGACGCATAACTGCTTGCAAATGCAGCTACATTGATAGTGTCGTTGCCCGTGTCACCAGCGTTGATCGTCAGCGAAGTGGTTGGGTTTTTAAAGACGAGTGTCTCGGCCAGATTCGCTGAGACCGTCGTGTCCCCCCCCGTCTCACTAACGGCGATCGTCTGGTTGGTAGTGTTGTTGTAGTTCAGCGTGACTTCTTGAATGGTCACCGTCGATGTGATCGGCTCCAGATCGGAATACGTGATTAGCGAATTGCCTGCGATGTTGACAGAACCGCTGGATGCGTCTGTGAAGTTGAAGACTCCTGTCGCAAATGTTCCGCCGCCTTGCAAGACAAGAGAGTCGCCCGTTGCGACCGTCGGATTGCCGCCATCGTAGACGATTGCGTCAACGATCAGGCCACCGCCGAGATCGACGGTCAATACGTCGCTACCTGCGAGCGTGTTAAGTTGAATGTTGCCAGTTATTGCCGAGATGGGAACGGTAACAGAAGTCGTTCCATCTTGGACGACGCCACCACCATCCGCCACTAATTCCGCGGCACCGGTTGATGTCAGCCGATAGTTGCTACCGTCAACTACAATCGTGATTGCGTCGTCCGAATCGGCAGCTTCGGCGTCTTCAACTTCGAGGTTGCCACTAACGACTTTGACTTCGATTTTTGGTGGCGGGATCAACTCGTAGGCCCCGATATCCACTTGACCATTTTGCTTCCGTGCTTCGCCTCTTTGATCAAACGTCAGCCCCGACGCCGCCGTGTCGTCGCCTGCATCAGTCGCTGAACTAGCCACGCCAATGGCCAACGTTTTTGTCGGACCATCGTTGTCGCTTAGCGCGCCCAGCCCTGGATCGATCGTCGTGACGATTGTGGCCGCAAAAGTTGTACCGTTTAGTTCTGTCTTTGTTTCCACCAAGTTGCCGACGCCCGTCGTGGAAATCGTACCGGCGTTGATCTTATCGGACACGTAATCTTGGGTGGCCACGGAGTTCGCCAGTAGAGCGTTGTTCAATACCACTGTTGCTGTCGCGCCGTCACCCAGTCCATAGATTGCACCCGCGGCATCGGCCGTGTTGCTGGCGAACGTGCTATTCAATACCGTGACAGTTCCATTGCGATTGAAGATCGCCCCGCCAAGACCTAGCCCATCCGTCGCCGGAGTCGTACCCGTACCGGCCGCATTGCCGCCAGTTGCCGTATTATCGAAGAACGTCGAGTTGGTGATATTGAGCGTCGCACTGTCGTAATTGAAAATAGCGCCACCGAGTCCAGCTCCTCCGCCACCCCCTCGTGTGCTGTCAACACCACCGCCATTGCCGGCACCAAAACCACCGGTGCCGGCAGTTCCACCACCACCGCCGCCGCCGCCAAAGCCCCCGTTTGCACCGGAACCGCTTCCAGTTCCTCCTCCTCCACCGCCACCGAATGCTCCTGTTCCACCGGCGTTGCCCGAGTCATCTCCTCCACCAGCGCCACCTCCACCGATGCCCGTCGCATTCCCACCATTTCCGAGGATACCTATTCCACCGCTAGGGCCACCGCCGTTCCCGCCGGGAACATCGGAACCAGCATTTCCTGAATTTCCTGGCGTGTCTAAGCCACCTCCACCACCGCTGCTGTCCGCTGAACCGCCATCGGCCCCATTACCGCCTTGGACGGTATTGCCAACAAGCGTGCTGGACTCGATTGTCACCGTTCCTTGATTGAAGATCGCGCCACCAAGCCCTGCAGCACCTCCACCGCCAGCAAAACCAGTTCCGCCATCGCCACCTGCATGGTTGCCGTCTTGGAGTGTGAGATTTTTAAGCGTCAGATCTCCGGTCGAAGTGACGTGGAACAGACGGCGCGCAGAGCCGCCATCAAGAGTAATGCCATTGTCGCTCGTCGCTCCCTGAATAGTGATATCGCTCGTAATGACAAATGCCGTGGGACCGAAGATATCACTCGTGTCATCAAGGAGCAATGTGATCGTTTCATCCTGAGTGATTGAACTGAAGACGATGACATCGGCGACGCCGGAGTCGCCGGGGGTTGAGCCATCCACTGACGAGTTGGTTTCAGCGGCTTGGATGGCTTCGCGTAGTGTGACTAAGCTGTCGCCAGTTGTGTTATCTGCGAGACTCGTCACAGTAATCGTCGCTAAAACACGCCGATCTTCCAGCGGCTCTAGCTGCATGCGTCGGGCAACTTCTGCGTGAAACGCGTCGCGTCGATAACGACGTGATCGTTTGCGGCGGGAGAGTTGTTTCCCATAACGTTGAATGATCTGTCGAAACATCTTGCGTTAGCCTTGGGGATAGTGCGGACACAGGGGTCCGGTGGCCGAGGGAAGAAGTACTTGAATATCGAAAGAATGAATGCGCGCACTCAGGCTGCGAACAACTCGAGTGCCAATGCTGGTTCGACCAGCCGTTGAAAGAACACAGCCGGATAAACTCATCGCGTTACTTGCGCGAAAAGGAACGGCTTGTTTCGCGCTGAAGCAACGCCTTACATTTGTCGCCAGCAGTGCAGGATATGAATCATGCGAACATGCGAAGTGCGATTGGTGCCGCTGCCCCAGCACTCGACGAATGGAACGCCAAGTTTGAACTAGTGATAGTGACGCAAAATCGAACGATCGGAGGAACGCGCGCACGGAGGGCGCAGACCGGCGAGCCGCTCTCAAAAGCCGCAGCAGAAGACTAGATCGCGCGGTGGGTCGTCGCGCTACCGGCCCTGAAGCGGGTGGCGCTCTGCGTAACCACGCTGCCATGTTCTCACTTGCATAATCTCAGTGGGAGATGTGCCTCATTCGCGTTGAAAGGTGTAGTGGAGTGAAATTGGTTGAGGCACGCGGCATGTAGATAACGGCTCCGACAAGAAAGGTCGGAACGGATAAGTCAACATTGACGCGCGCGCCGGTTCGATCGAATGAGCGCTTTTCGCCCACCCTAAATTCAGACAGAATACAATTATCTATAGAAAATATCGTGATTACCAGCATTTCGGCGGCTATCTGCAACTTTTTTGCTCCCTTGACAGAGGTAGCGTGCCAATAGCGCAGCAACGCCCGCCGGCCATGGAGAAAGGTAGCTCACAGCCTGGTACGGGCGACGCCCCGATGCGAATGGCGAGAAATGCGAGCGACTAATTGCTGCGGCGGAGATTCACGTCACGAGGCGTGTTATTTTGGACGTACCAGCGCCGCCAAGCTTCCTGATCGAAGCCGAAGTTGACCCCTTGGTGCATTCCCGTCAGCGCGTGAAGTACGGCCTGGTTCTGCACATTTTTCTTAACGGTCTTGGGTTTTCCGCCCATACTTAAACCGCTGCCCCCGCTGCCGAATGACGGTGTGATACCACCGCCCCCAACAGTGTACTTATGCTCGGTAATGAGCGAATCGATTAGCTTGAGCGTCGTCATTTCCGGCTGTTTCATGTAGCCAAGCGCGAACCCGGCCCGCTGGACCATCTTGTTTTCATTGTCACCTAGCGCCTTCATAAACGCGAGCGTCGCGACACGTGAGCCGGTCGATGACAATACGTCGAGTGCTTTTTCACGAACCTGCCCATCAGCGTCGTGCAAAGCGACATAAGTCATTGCACCGATACCAGTTCCGTTCTCGGGAAAGTAGGCCAAAACATCGATGTACAATTGTTTCAGCGCTCTAGGTTCTTTGGATTGGCGCAGTTGTGCGGCTAGTGCCGTCGCGGATCTTGGATCGCGAATCGCTCGCATGTTGGCGAGGCCCTGTGCCGCACGATCTCGTCCCTTGATAATCCAATCTCGCCACAGCTTTACGTTTTTTCGCCAAGCCAGGGTTTCTCGCTCGTTATCGCGTTCACGTTTCTCGATCGCCAATTCCTGCGGTAAACGCCAGCCACCGCGATGGCGAATGAACCCCTGTTCGGCCATATACTCGTTGGGTCTTTGCCAGCGACCGTCGACGCGGTTGTATCCAAGGGCTCGACGGGCTGGCTCGTGTTCCGTGTCATGTCGGAGGACTTGCTGAAGGTGGAATTCTTGCTGCTCTTTTAGACCAGCGGCTTCACACTTCTTGGCCATCTCCCAATGACCTGCTTCGGAATCCTCAACTTGTGGAAGCGCTTCTTCGTAACGAATTTCTACATCAGACTTTACGACGAACCGATCGACGTCTGCCGGTTGGAGAACAAGCCGACCTCCGTGAAGCGGTTCAACGATATAGACCTCGCGCGGCGATTCTTTCGGATTTAACAGCGTCCCTTCGACTTGTCCGCCATTGGTGAGCAGAAAGACATCCGCGTTTGTGGGCGCGCAGACTATCGTCAAGAATCCGCAAAAGTAGCTAATTGCTAGGAGATGACGCGACATAGTCTGATCCAATTCGAATGCGCCCTGCATTCTGACCGACTCCAGTATAAGAGGCGAGCTACGGCGAGGCGAATTAAAAACGTTGGATTCGACTCGTTCTCCGCCTCCTGCCTGGGGGAGCGATCATGTCGATACTAGCAGCACAATCGGGGGGAGTCGCGGCAATCAGATGCTCGCAACCCACTCTTCGAGCAACTGGAACTGCTTTGTAAAGTTATGCTCTGTCGTGCCCAACGGACTCTTAAAGAAGCTTGCCAGGAAAGTGAGCAATCCGCGGTCGCCATGGCGATGGGCTCGTTCGGTTAGCCTAACGAGATCGATTACCAACGGCGCGGCGAGCAGCGAGTCGCAACCTTGCCAAGTGAATTGCATGGTCATCGGCGTGCCGAGAAATCCGCGGAAGTGAATGTGGTCCCAGGCGGTTTTCCAGTCGCCGAGGCTTTCGATGTACTCGATGCTGACCAACGTTTGCGGCGAGTATCCGAAGATTTGGTGTAACAGCCGATCCTTGCTGGTGACTTTGGTTTGCTTGTTCGCAGGATCATCCAACACCTTGCCGTCCATGTTTCCAAAGATGTTGTGCCCCACCCAGCTCATCACTTCCAAGTTGCGTGCGGCAAACATCGGGGCCAGAGTACTCTTCAAAAGCGTTTCGCCTGTCTTGCCGTCGTGCCCCATGTGGCACGTATCCTTCTGCAGAGCCAGATCACACAGAGCCGCCGGTGCCGAACCGAGCGAAGGAGTAAAGTTCACGTGCGGGTAGCCTAACTCCAACGCCGCGATTGCATACAGCGAACTAGCAGCGAGCGGGCAAGTTTCTGGACTGTCGAGCAATGGATTAAGTTCGTCCCAACTTTCCGGCAGGGCGCTCGCGTCAAGCGGAGGCTCGGTCGAAGAAACGTTCACGACGATGACTTGGTCGAGCGAATGCTGTTCGGCGAAGGCCTTCAAATCGGCTTGAACTCGAGCGATTGACTCACGTGGCGATTCGATCTTTGCCCGCAATGCGTCCGTCGCGAACTTCTCGATGGTCGATCCAACGTTAAAGAGGACACCCGGTTTGATGTTTGCGTCGATTTCAGTGAGTTCGCCTTCGCACTGTTCGACGATGTGTCGATCGATCGCGCGACTGACGTCGGCCAACACGATTGCCTCTTCGAGCAAAGTTGTCTCGCGGATGTCGTGTCCACCAATTACCAACTCGTCCCAACCAACGAGTCCGAGCTTCTCGAACAGCGGCAATTGGCTGACCAATCCTTGATTGCCGGTCAGCCCCTTTCGCAAGGCGACGAGTCCGACAATGGTCGTTGTCGCCACGCCACCGAACGCACCGAGAAACCAAACGCCTACTTTACGATCCGCCATCAAACAGCTTTCAGGGGTGAATTTGTGGCGAGCCGCTGGGGGCTACACCGAAGTGAAATGTCGAGATACGATTGATTGTCACATGCGAGCTGGCGAAGCGTCAAGCAGCCCAGAGTGGCTGTCACTCTCCGACTGACGAAGCCGAAAGACGTTTTGCGGAGCGACACGTTTCTATCACTCGGAGAGCGAAGATTACTATTCGTCGTGCGCGTCTACAAAGCCCACGACACAATGCAACACCAGGATTCCCGACGATGTTTGAGACGTTCGAGATGGCTCCGCCCGACGCAATCCTCGGATTGACGGAAGCTTTCAAAAAGGACACGAACCCTGACAAGATTAATCTTAGCGTCGGCGTCTACAAAGATGCGTCCGGCACGACTCCGATCTTGCGTTGCGTCAAGGAGGCCGAGCGTCGGTTGCTCGACCAGCAACAATCGAAGGGCTACCTGGGAATCGATGGCTTGCCGGAGTTCGGCAGACTTGCCCGCGAGTTGCTCTTCAATGCGGATCACGAAGTGCTGACCTCAGAACGAGCTGTCAGTCTGCAAACGCCTGGTGGCACCGGGGCGTTGCGGGTGGCAGCTGACTTTCTGAAACGAAACGCCCCTGACTCGAGTATCTGGCTCAGTAAGCCGACTTGGGCGAATCACCCCAAGGTCTTCGAGGCAGCTGATCGGCGAGTTGAGGCGTACCAATACATCGACGCTTCTGGCACGACACTCGACTTCCAAGCGATGCTCGAATCGTTGAATCAAATTCCAGCAGGCGATGTCGTGCTGCTGCATGGCTGTTGCCACAACCCAACCGGAATCGATCCAACGCCAGAGCAATGGCAGCAGATCGCCGACGTCGTTCATGAGCGAAAGTTGCTACCGCTCATCGACTTTGCCTACCAAGGGTTTGGAAAAGGAATCGAGAACGACGCGGTGGGATTGCGAACCGTTGTTCGACTTGGAGCAGAAGCCATTATCTGTAGTTCGTTCTCGAAAAACTTTGGACTGTACAGCGAACGAGTTGGTGCGTTGACCTTGATCGCGGGTACCGCCGCCGCCGCTCAAGTCGCGCTCAGCCACGCCAAGGTCTCGGTGCGAACCAACTACTCGAATCCGCCGCAGCACGGCGGAGCGATCGTCGCCGCGGTTCTTGCCGACGCCGAGTTGCGCGCGATGTGGGAAGAAGAACTCGCCGAGATGCGAAAGCGCATTCACGCAATGCGAATGTTGTTCTTCGAGACAATGAAACAGAAAGCTCCACGGCATGACTTTTCATTCATCACGAACCAATGTGGGATGTTCTCGTTTTCTGGTCTGAATCCGGTCCAAGTTGACGAGCTGAAGAACAATCACTCCGTTTACATCGTGACAGCCGGTGGTCGCATCAACGTCGCCGGGATGACTGAGCAGAATATGGATCGATTGTGTACGGCAATCGCCAGTGTTTTGTAGTAGCTATAACGCTCCGGCGTGATCAGCGGGGTCCGCGACCGAGCGAACAATTAGCGGCCTTGGCACGTTGCACGGGCGCACACTGAATGGGCTCATCACTCGGCGAGTGATGGCTACACTGACAATGCCTGAACCTCTCCATATTCCTGCAGCATGGCGCGGCGAAGAATTGCTGCGCCGAGATGATTGGCTGCACACTTTCAGCGCGTCCGAGATCGACGAGATCGATGCCGCCCTCGACACAGTTCGCGTCGTTCCGATCGAAGAGATTTCGTCCGAGAACTTCTCGCTGCCAACATTGGCGTTGAAACTTCAGTCGATTCAACATTCGCTGGAGCAAGGTTCGGGAGCAGCAATGATCCGCGGCTTGCCGATGGACGGTTACAGTGAAGTTCAAGCGGCTCGAGTTTTTTGGGGGCTGGCCGCACATGTAGGAACGCCAGTTTCGCAGAGTCCTGCTGGCGAGCGGGTGTTTCACGTGCGAGACGAAGGCTACTCTGAGCGTGATCCGAAGGCGCGAGGTCCCAGCTCTCGGAAGCGATTGAGTTACCACACCGATCGCTGCGATGTCATTTCGTTCCTGTGTGTTCGGCAAGCGGAAAGTGGTGGCGAAAACTATCTCGTTAGCTCGGTCGCGATCTATAACGAGATGTTGCAGCAGCGTCCCGACCTTGTTGATGTGCTAATGCAACCTTATCGCTATCAGCGGCACAACGTCGACATTGGCAACGAACTGCCCTACTACGAGCAACCGATCTTCTCGATTCATGAGGGGCATTTTGCCGCGAACTTGTTGCGAGTGTTGATCGAACGCGCCTACGCCATGCCGGATTCACCAGCGATGAGCGACGTGCAGCGGGAGGCACTCGATTACATCGAACAACTCGCTGACGACCCGACGATGCATGTGTCTTTCCGTCAGCAACCCGGCGATCTCGTCTTTCTCAACAACTGGGTAACACTTCATCGCCGTTCTGAGTTCGTCGACCACGCCGAACCCAACATGAAGCGACTGCTTCTTCGCATCTGGCTATCTGTCCCCAACAGCCGCCCAATCGATCCACGATTTGCCGGCAGCTATAGTGCAACAGAAGCAGGTGTGATCCGTGGTGGAATGAAGGTCCTGTAACCCCACGATGTTGCTGCTTGCGCTATGATTCGATCGGTCCTCGGCGGAGTTTAATGAGCAGGTACATCTCGCCTTGATGTCTTGCTTCATCATGCAGTCCATGGATCACGCCTCGAGTCAAATCCCATTGGCCATCGATGTTTTCGCCAATATGTGTCAAGCGGTCGGCGTGTTCATTAAATAAGCTAACCAATTGATCCAGCTGGTTCCTAAGAAGCTTTAAGAGTTCGCCACGATCGGGCCAATCGCGAGTGTCCGCCACTGGTTGGCAATTCATTCCAAACCTGTCGCTCCATCCATCTGGTAATTCACTGCGCCCGCTTAGCCGTTCAATGCAAAGGCAATCTTGTACCCAAAGTGAATGACCAGCGTGCCACATCATATGATTGGATGTGCCGGGCGGTGCCCACAGCAGCCAGTCGTTGGGAACGTCTTCGACGAACTCTATCGTCGTAGCACGCACTTGCCGCGCCAGCTCGATTAAATGTGACATCGGAACCATCCTCACCAAGATGTTGAAGTAAGTTGCGGCAGAGCACGGTTCCGCTTAAGGATCTTGCGCCAACGACATCCAGTCGACGGTGCGATCAAAGTTAGTTCGCGCGGTTGCCACGATCGGCGAAACGCAGCGAGCTTTCAATTCGGTAGCGTTCGAGTTCACACTTAAATCGTTCGAGTCGCTACCGAAGTGTATGTCGTTGAGAACGATGCCGGCAACATTCAACCGATCGCGAAATGTAGAAGCGGTGATCAATGTTTGTAGCGTCTGATTGATGACTCCAATTGTGTTCGGTGCGACGACGATCAACGGGAATCCAAAGTCGTACGCCAGATCCGCCACGTAGTCGTCCTCGCTGATCGGTGACATCAGGCCGCCGATGCCTTCGACAAGAATGATTTCGCTGCGATCTCTCCAGAAAGCGAGGCCTGATCGCAGCAACTCGACATCGACTTCCTTCCCTTCCGCCCGCGCAGCTAAATGCGGAGCCAACGGAGCCGCGAACCGTTGTGGGCAAACGTCTTCGATCGTCGCCGGTCGGCCCGCCGCGTCCCACAATACGAACGGATCATCCGTGTCGTTGCCAATGCATCCGCTGGCCGCCGGTTTGTAAACGCCGACGCGTTGGCCGGCTGCGACCAATTGTTTCGCGATCAACGCCGTGACGTAGGTCTTGCCGACGTTTGTATCCGTGCCGATGATGAAGAGTCCAGGCGTTGGCATGATGTTACGACCGCCGGTTATGGCGCCGATTCAAAGACTCGTTGATGATCGGCAATGTGTGCCTCTTGTGTCGTTCCGCGATGCAAGACAAGGCGATGTCGAATCACGACTGGCTGTTCGGCTGAGAGCGAGATCGGCTCGCGACCGGGATAGGCGACGTTTTGCATTCCGTAGTGACGCAAGACCCATTGCGACGGAAACTGAGCCGACGATGGATGACTGAGAATGGCAACACCGGACGTCTTTTCATCAGCGAACGAACCACTTACGCCAGCCCATCGGCTTGTCGTCTGGACCGCATCTTGTTCGAGAATGCCTGACTCCGTTTGGATGACCATGTCTTCGGGAGGTTTCACTCGCACGGTAAATCCTGAGTAGCCCTTCACGTCTTCCGACCCGCCGATCCTCACATCGTCGACCAGCGGTGTGAGTTGAATCGTGAAGTCGACATACTGCACATCGCCAACTTCGCGATGAACTCGGATTCGCGTCTGCTCCGCGACGATCGCCTTCGACTTTCCAGAGTCGTCAAACGCGGTAGACGTCCAATCGGCCTGAACATCGAGAGTCGCGAAGGCGGGACCCTGGTCGACGATTTCGGCTTTCTTGACAACCACCAAATGATCCTTCGTCACCCAAGGATCACCGATTTTTCGATCGCCGACCCATAATTGATGCCACGCCCAAAAGACGCCTTGGTGATGCCGATGATCCTTGGGAAAGGCTTCGGTCAGCGTTTCGCCGTCGAGTCCGAACAAGGGATGCACGAATCCGGCGCGCGTGTGGTTATGCTGGGTAATCGGCTTGCTTTGATAGAACAGTACGAGACGACCGCGCGAGCAGAACTTGAAGCCAGCATCCGTTTGTTCAATCGTTACCGAGTGATCGGCTGGCGGATCGGCCCAGGCGACCTTTGCGTGAATCGCAAACATCAATAGCAAGGCGGCAGCGACGGCAACACGAACATGTCTAGATTCGCTCATAGGTTCCTCCGCAGTCTGCTTTCCATCTCATCCGTGGGCCGGCGCTGCCGTCCGTGGCCGTTTACGAACCCCACGGATAAAACGAGGCACTGGACTTCATCCACACCACAACGGTTAGCTTGGGATGCTCGATGGTTCGAGACTAACGAGCCGTCCTTCTTCTTGCTCTACAGCATGGCAGCGCACGATGTGGCCGTCCATATCCAACGGCTTGGGCGAGACGGTACGGCAGACATCAGTCGCCAGGGGGCAGCGGGGATGGAAGCGGCATCCTGTGGGAGGATTGATCGGACTGGGGACGTCTCCTTCGAGAACGATGCGATCCTTCTTTGTCTTCGGATCCATCGAAGGAATCGCCGAGAGTAGTGCCTTGGTGTAGGGATGTCGCGCGTTGACGTACAGTTCGTCGCTGGTGGCCGTTTCGACAATCTCGCCCAAGTACATGACGGCGACTCGATCGGAGATGTATTTTACCGCCGATAGATCGTGTGAGATGAAGAGGTAAGTGAGATTGAACTCTTCCTTCAAGTCGTTCAGCAGGTTGATGATCTGCGATTGAATTGATACGTCGAGCGCCGAGATGGGTTCGTCCAGCACCATGAAGCGTGGGTTCAACGCCAGGGCGCGGGCGACGCTGATCCGTTGACGTTGTCCGCCGGAGAACTCGTGCGGATAGCGATTAATGTAACTTGGGTCGAGGCCGACCTTTCTGAGCGTGTCTTTGACTTTCTCCAGACGCTCGGGTTTCGTGCCCATGCGATGAACGACAAGCCCTTCTTCAACGATGCTCTTGATCGTCATTCGTGGATTGAGCGAGCTGTACGGATCTTGAAACACGATCTGCATGTCGGCTCGCAGCTCGCGCAGCTCGCGACCATGAATATTCGTGACGTCTTTGCCATCGAACAGAATTTTTCCTTCACTCGGTTCATACAGCCGCAACAGCGTTCGGCCCGCCGTCGTCTTACCGCAGCCGCTCTCACCAACCAGACCTAATGTTTCGCCTTCGGCGATTTGAAACGAAATTCCATCGACGGCCTGCACATGCCCAACGACGGCTTGCAGAACACCCGCACGAACCGCGAAGTACTTTTTGAGATTCTGGATTTCGAGTAATGGTGTCGTCATGGACGGAGTGTTGGAATGAGTAGGCCGGAACAAGTCCTCGCAGTTCCGGCATCAGCTTGAATTCATTCCGGAACTGCGAAGACTTGTTCCGGCCTACCGATCTATTTGTCGTACTTAATATCTTCTATGAAATGACATCGAGTAATGTGATCCGGCGCGAGTTCGCGAAGTTCGGGCTCTTCGTCTTGACATCGCTCTTGTTGGTAAGGGCAACGCGGATGAAACTTGCATCCACTCGGGAACCGCAACGGGCTGGGGACCATTCCATCAATAGAAACGAGACGTTCACCTCGCTTTGTTTCGGGCGTCAGCTTCGATGCGAACAAACCGTGCGTGTACGGATGCCGTGGATTGCTGAACAGCTCCGCGACCGGTGCCTGCTCGACAATCTTTGAGGCGTACATAACGGCGACTTCCGAGGCAACTTCCGCGATGATGCCGAGATCATGGGTGATCAGCAAGATCGACATCTCGGTTTCTTCTTGGAGCTCGCGCAGCAAGTCGAGAATCTGAGCTTGGATCGTCACGTCCAGTGCCGTCGTCGGCTCGTCGGCGATCAGCAGTCTCGGGTTACAGGACAGCGCCATCGCGATCATGACACGCTGCCGCATGCCGCCGGAGAACTGATGTGGATACTCTTTGACGCGCTGTTCAGGCGCGGGAACCTTCACCTTTCGAAGCATCTCGATCGCCCGGTTGCGAGCTTCGGCCTTGTCTACGTTTTGGTGGAGTCGGATCGCCTCCATGATCTGTGCCCCGACGGTGAATACGGGATTCAAGGACGTCATCGGCTCTTGGAAAATCATTGCGATCGTATTACCACGTAGCTTCCGCATCTCGGATTCTTCCAACGTCGTTAGCTCGACCGTGCCATCGTCGTTATGCAGCGTTACCGAGCCTTCAACGGTACGACCGGGCGGCGCGATCAAGCGAATGATTGAGAGCGCGGTCACGGATTTTCCGGAACCCGATTCGCCAACGAGCCCTAGCGTCTTGCCTTTCGGAATCGTGAGCGAGATGTCGTCCACGGCCTTCACGACTCCTTCGTCGGTGAAAAAGTGCGTCTTGAGGTTGTTGATTTCGATTAGGGGTTGGTTCATTGCGAAGTGGCTTGTCTAAAACTCGTTTGGATGCCGTAACTCAATGGCGAAGCCGCCGGTGCTTAAACACGTAGCCGCGGGTCCATCGCGTCGCGCATGCCGCTGCCGACCAGATTGAAGATCGTCACGGTAAAGAACATGGCGAGCGAAGGGATAACGATTAGCCACCAGTACTCGTAGTTACTGTTGCCCAGCTTAAGCAGGATTCCCCAGGTCGGCGTGGGCGCACGTACGCCGAAGCCCAGTAAGCTTAATCCCGCTTCCAGAATGATTGCACCCGCGATCCCGAACGGAGCTGAGACTAGTGCCGGCGATAGCGAGTTCGGAAGGATATGCCGAAAGATAATGCGGAAATCCGACGATCCGAGCGCTCGCGCCGCGTAGGTGTAGTCGATGGATCTTTGCTTAAGCACTTCACCTCGAATCAATCGTGCGATCGTCGGCCATCGTGTCAGGCCAATGACGACCATAATCATATAGATGCTTGGCCCGATCATGGCGACGAGTGTGAGGATCAGAAAGAACGCCGGGAACAGGAGGACGACCTCAATCACACGCGAGATCATAATGTCGATAATGCCGCCAAAGTAGCCAGCCAACGCACCGATGATTACACCAATCGTCATGTAGATCGCGACGGCAACGAATCCGACACTCATCGAAATCCGTGTGCCATATAACATGCGAACGAGTACGTCGCGCCCAATGTCGTCAGTACCCATTACATGAAGATCGCCGTCGTTCACATCCTTCATACCTTCTGCCTTGCGATACATCGGCGGTTGATAGGCGGATGGCAAGTCGCCTTCGATGGATCCGAAACGTATTGGCGGGTAAATTCCATGCGTCCCTTCGGACTGGAACTCTTCCGCGACGAACTGTCTGGAGAAATACCGGTTGTTCGGTCGGATGCCTGGGATCATGAACAGCAACGTGACAACGACGATCGCTGCGATGTATTGGGCTGAAACGTAGAGTACTCGGCTGCGCCCCGGAATCCCTCGTTTCTTCCATCGCGAACTGGAAACGATTGCTAAAACGCACCAAGGAACAAATGCAATCATCGCCATGTTGAAGAAGTAGTCGACCGGTTCGTCCGGATTGAAGATCGCGCGAAACCAAGGATACAACGTTTCGTCACCATCGAAAAAAATGAATGGTTGGTTCGATGCGATCGCCGGAGCAAAGATCGCCAGGCCGAAGATCGGGGCCAGCATCCAAAGCGACCAATACGCGAACTTGTGCTTCTTGAATTGCCGCCAAACGATGGTGAAGTAGGCTTCGCCCTTAGCGGCATTGGCTGCCTGTTCGGTGGGCGTGTTGACAGACGATTCGCTCATCAGCGTTTGCCTTGCCCTTCGAAACTGATCCTCGGATCGACGAACACATACAGAATGTCGGTCAGCAGAATACTCAATAGCACGACGATCGCTTGCACATAAACCAGTGCCATTAACGTCGGAAAGTCTTTCTGCTGGATCGACTCCCAACTCAGTCGTCCCATTCCGGGGATGTTGAAGATGTATTCAATCAATACACTTCCGCCCAGCATGGCGGGCAGGAAGTTCGAGAAGAGCGTGAGGATCGGAATCAACGCGTTTCGCAAACCATGCACATAGATAACACGGCCCATTGGCACGCCTTTGGCGCGGGCCGTGCGAATGTAGTCTTGATCGATCACGTCAAGCATGCTTGATCGTGAGTACATCGCGAGCGCGGCAAGGCTAAACAGCGACAGGCAAGTTACCGGTAAGAACGAATGCCAAAGGTAGTCGACCCCATATCGCACCATGCCATACTCGTCAGAACCTTGGCCATGGAGACGCTCCATGGGGAACCAGCGGACGTAGTCCCCATAACAGAAGAACAGAAGGAACAGCATCCCCGCCACAAACGGTGGGACGGAGTACAGAAAGAACAGAATCAGCGAAACGATCCGATCGATCAACTTGCCGCGCGCCACTGAGCAAAAGACTCCAAGCGGTATCGAGACGAAGTAGATCGCAAGTTGCGCCATCAGCATTAGCGGTGCCGAGACAATAAACGCGCTCCACAGTTTCTCGCTGACGGGTTCCTTCGTTTTCAACGCGCTGCGACCAAATTGGAATGTAACGAGCCGACGAACCATATACGCGTATTGCGTATCAGCAACTACGTTCACCAACTGTGAGACGAATGATGGCTCATAAACGCTTTGACGGGGCTCGTAATGCGCCAACCAATTTTCCGTTACCTGTTGCACTTCCGCGTCGTCCGCACTTGGTTTTGCGATGTTTTCCAGCGGGCGACTTACATACAAGTTAAGGATGATCGTGCAGATCGACTTTTCTGCCAACGTCGACTCGCCCAACAAGGTTTCGGCGAAAAATCGCATGTCGGGAAGATCGAAGAGAAACTCGTCCTCGATCAACGCAAATAGCTTTGAGCGCGACTGTTCGCCGCTCATTGTGGCCAGTTGCCGTTTCAATACGGCTTGACGATCCGGATCTAACGGCGACATCGTGTGCTGTTCTCGGTCCCACCATGTTTTCCAAACACGTATGATGAGCGGTGTTTCGCTGTCGGACAGATTTCGCGAATATACGAACTGATGTGCCTCAACGACCATCAGGTCGACGCAGCGAATCAATCCAATTTTCGTTCGACGATCTAATTCGCTGGACTGAAGCAACTCGATCGCGGCAGGAACACCGTACTCACCGGTGTTTTCACAATAGATTTGCACGAACCCAGAAATCGCAACTGCGAAACGCTCGCGTTTGTCGGGATCATTCAGCCGCTCATCAAAGTCGTCGATGTCCAACTCGTGCAGGAACCTAAGTCGCCGCCGTGATTCTGCGTCGGTAGGTGATCCGGATAATTTGGTGAGCGCTTCGACCAGTTCATTTTTAGTGCGAGACTGAAAGAACGCGGCGGCTCGCATTGACTCGCGATAATCGTGAAAATTGCGAAAGTTCAGCAACAGCGGTTTATCAAGCTTCAGATCGCGTTTCTGAATCAGATAAGCTTCTCGCGTTCCGCTTGATTTTCCCTGTTCGCCTTTCGCGCTCAACTGAGTGCGCAGCGGATCACCAGGGGCGAGTTGCATAATGCAAAACGAAACGACCGTGACCCCGAACAGTGTCGGGATCATCACCAGCAGTCGCCGAACGATGTATGACCACACAGTAAACAGCTACCGTAAACAAGAAGCTAGAAACGTGGTGAACCGGGGTCGATTCAACTCGGACTTGATACGCTTTGGCTCTCTACTTACCCAAAACACGAGCCGTTTTGGAAGACCATTCGCGAGCATCGGTGTGTGGGCGGAACCATTGATAGAAATTCACGTTCTCGATTCGCGAGTTAATAGCGCCCGTGGCCAACTCGGCATATAAAAACGTGTAGGGCTGGTCTTCGTAGATCAAGTGGTGCAACCGGAAGTAGATTTCCTTCTGACGTTCCTCATCCATCGTGACACGCAACTCTTCGATCAACGTGTCGACTTCCGGATTTTTGTAGCCAAAGTTCGAGCTGTCGAGCAAGTCGGCTTGGCTGCTATGCCACAGCTGGAACGGGTCGCTCTTCCAGTCGCTGACCCAACCCAGAATCATCGCGTCGAACTCTTTTTTGTTCAGCTTCTCGAGGAACAACGACCACTTGGTTTGCGAAATCTGCATATCGACGCCGATTTGGCGGAGGTTTTCTTTGATCAACTCGGTGATCGAAAGATACTGCGGGCTGTCCGAGAATATCATCGTGTCGAACTTGAATTCGATGACTTCGCCGTCGAACTCTTTGTCTCGGATGCCGTTGTCATTCGTATCCTTCCACCCAGCCTCATCAAGTAGCTTTTTTGCCTGCTCCAAATCGAGCGGCACAGGATCTACATCGTCTGGACAGAACGGACCTCCTGGTAGGAATGGGCCGGTCATTCGGGTGGCCAATCCATGGTAAATCTGCTCGATGATTCCATCCACGGGAACGGCGTGACTGAGTGCCATGCGAACGTTCTTGTCTTGGAACATCTTGCGTTGCAGGTTGTAGCCCAAATAGCGATACGCCGTCCGCTTGAATTCTTTGAGTTCGACTTTGCCTGACTTTACGCTTTCGTGATCCTTGGCCTGCATATACAAATCGATCTGTGGAATCCCACCCCAATCAAGATCGCCCGTCAATAACTGTTGTCGAGCTGTGTTGTTGTTGCTGATATAGCGGTACCGGATCGAGCTGAAGTAGTAAGGCTGGCCCCAGTAATTCGGATTCCGTTCGAGGACTACTTTATCACTCTTCGTGTACTCTTTGAGAATCATCGGACCCGTGCCACACATTTTGGAGTTCGCCCAGTGCGTATTGAAGCCGTCGGCAAACTCCTTGGACGAGAAATCGAAAGAGATCGGTTCGCCGTTCTCGTCAACCGAGTAGACATGACGCGGACACATCTGCATCATCAGCGTGTAGTCATCGGCTTGGAAATACGGCTTGTTCCATTTGACCTTCACGGTGTATTTGTCGACGACCGAAACGGTGATCTTCACCTGCTTCGCAGGATCTTCTTCGTCCGGGTCGAGATAATAACTTCGTTTGTCGGCGGCTTCGACATGTTCGTTCAACAGACAGTCGAACGTAAATTTGACATCACGCGACGTGAACTCTTTGGGGGCGATCTCTGTTCCGTTCGGCAGCAGCATCGGGTGCCACATCACACCTTTGCGCAGATGGATCGTGTACTCTAGCGTCTCTTCATCGAACTCCCACGATTCGGCCAGCTGCGGCTCCCATTTCATTGGATCGTCAAACGTTCTTCGTGCCAGGTACTCGTACACCGTCCGATGAAGTGCATCGCTTACGTTGTCCGAAGCGGTTACCAGGTTCAACGTGTCCGGGTCGCTGGCATAGTACAAAACTAGCGCGTCATTCTCGGCGGCCTGAACACCACCGCGTGTGGTGCCAAGCGGTTTTGCCGCAGCAACTTCGCCGCCACCGGCGCTGGTCGTATTGGTAGGTGAACTTCCGCCTCCGGTCGGATTAGAAGTAACAGGGGTGTCTTGGCGACATCCGGCCAGAATGGCCACGCTGATCGCCAGCGATATAAATGAAATCCGTTGGGTCATGATCGAAGACTCTCCCTAGGTGCGACAGGCGAAACTGGCAAAGGTAGGAAGCCAGGTCGCAATACCGATCAAAGCTCATCGTCACATTACGCAGATTCTCCATCTGCTGTAAAGGAATGCTAGAGAATGGGTTGCGGTGGGTCAAGAACAACCGTGTGAGCCGACGTCCGATACGACAATGTCGCGTTGGAGAACCCCATCTTAACCGACCAGCCAAGTTGCAAGCGATTGACGGACTGGCAGGAAAGAGGGACAACGGGTAGCGAATCACCCAGTTTGTGCGTTCAAAATCTAAAGCCTTCGGAGCCAATGAAATGTCTCGGATCTCTTGCGCCACATTGGCGATGCTCGGCTTGCTCGTGACAAGTTCTGTTGCCGGGCAACGCACCGAACGCGAGGACCGCGCGCAGAGCCAGGTGGTCGCAACCGTCGCCGGTTTGCAGAGGGATCTGCGCGACGCGAGAAAGCTGCTCGCTGATGTTGATGACCTCAAGTTGCGGGAACGGCTTGAATTACTGTTATCGCGCGCGGCGCTTAAGGCAGACGATTTAGAAGAGTCATTTGCTGGCGCGACGCGTGGTCAGGCGAAGTCTCCGATTTCTGAGAAGGATTTCGCGAAGCTTGTCGAGAACATTAAAGACGAAGCTTTTGATGATGACAAAGTCGAATTCATCGAGACGTTCCTCAAAGGCCGCCCGCTGAATTGCGATCAAGCGACTACGCTCCTGAAGACACTGTCATTCGATGACGGGCGTATCGAAGCCGCCGTGCTTCTTTATCCGGGATTGGTGGACCGAGAGAATTTCTTCGAAGTGTTGAAGATCTTCCCCTTCGAAGCATCTCGGAAAAAGGTGATGGAAGCCGTCAGGAAAAGAGATTGAACAGAAAGTAACCGAAACGACGAAGGAGTCGTCTGTGACTGCCGTGTCCCCACGATGTGATCTTAGCAACCGAATCGCCGTCGTTACCGGTGGTGCTACGGGGATCGGGCGAGCGACGGCGGTCCTGCTCGCGGAATGTGGTGCCAGAGTGTTCGTTGGCGACTACGATCCGGTCGAGGCAATCTCCGACGGAACGTCGCGGCTCAACATCACCGAAACGAGATGCGACGTTCGGGTTGAAGCCGATATAATGAAACTAATTGACCTCGCTGAATCGGAAGGCGGTGGGCTCGACATCCTCGTCAATAACGCTGGCATTGGAATGGTAAAGCAGATTACCGATGTGACCGAACAGGAGTGGGATGCGTGCCTCGATACGAATTTGAAGGGAGCCTTCCTTGCCACGAAGCACGCGATTCCGCGCATGAAGACGCACGGCGGTGGCTCGATCGTCAATCTGGCAAGCAACGCCGGAATCTTGCCGCGGGCTCATGATCCGGTCTACTCGACGAGCAAAGGTGCGTTAGTCGCATTCACCAAAAGCATCGCGCTCTGTCACAGCATCGACCGCATTCGAGTCAACGCGGTCTGCCCTGGCCCGGTCGGCGACACACGCATGATGAACGCCGATCTCGACAAGGCCGACGATCGCGAAGCCGCCATCAAACAATTCATAGCGGCCAGCCCAATTGCGCGCGTCGCGGAACGCATGATTTCGCCACGAGAGGTTGCGGAGGCCATTCTCTATCTTGTTAGCGACGCCTCTTTCATGGTGACGGGAACGTGCATCGCCATCGATGGCGGCAAGTCACTTGGTGTGCCACCGAGCGCCTAAGGCCACGCGACGATTCGTACGATATACTGCTCGCATGGCGAAATCCTTGTTTGAACAATCGGAAGCCGTAAATCTTCGTGCGGTACAGCCGCTGGCGGCGCGGATGCGGCCGAGGAAGTTGGAGGAGTTTGTTGGGCAGCAGCACTTCCTGGGCGAAGGCAAGTTGCTGCGCCGGTTGCTCAAGGCGAATCGACTTGGTTCGGTGATCTTTTACGGGCCACCAGGAACCGGGAAGACGACTCTGGCCCGGTTGATGGCAACCGAAACGAAGAGCCGCTTTCGACAACTGAGCGCCGTCACGAGTGGAGTGAAAGATTTACGCGAAGTTCTTCAGGAGGCACGCGACGAGGCGGCGACGGGCGGGCGAAGGACTCTGCTGTTCATCGACGAAATCCATCGCTTTAACAAGACGCAACAAGATGCGTTGCTACCTGACGTCGAAGATGGAATCGTCACCTTGGTCGGCGCGACGACCGCGAATCCGTTCTTTGCAGTTGTCAACGCGCTGGTAAGCCGTAGCCAGATCTTTCAGTTCCAACCGTTATCGCAAGATGATATCAAGGCGTTGTTGCTGCGAGCGCTCGGCGATCGCGAACGAGGACTCGCCAAGCACCAAGTCGAGATCGATGATAACTCGCTCGATTTTCTGGCCGATGTTTGTGACGGCGACGCAAGGAGAGCCCTGTCTGCCTTGGAGATCGGTGTCTTGTCGAGCGACGAGCGTCCGCTTCGGTTCACTCGCGAATTGGCGCAAGAGTCCGTACAGAAGAAGGCAGTCGAGTACGATGCGACTGGGGACTCGCATTACGACGCGGCAAGCGCCCTGATCAAGAGCATTCGCGGAAGCGACCCAGACGCCGGGCTGTATTGGTTGGCTCGGATGCTTGAAGCGGGCGAGGATGTTCGTTTTCTCTGTCGGCGACTGGTGATACTCGCCAGCGAAGACGTCGGTAATGCGGATCCACACGCGTTGCCGTTGGCCGTTGCCGCCATGCAGGCATGTGAGTTCGTCGGGCTGCCCGAGTGTCAATTGACGTTGTCACAGTGTGTGACCTATCTCGCCTGTGCTCCCAAGTCGAATGCCGCGACGGTTGCGATCGGCGAAGCGCTCGGCGACGTGCGCGAAGGCCGCTTGATTCCCGTTCCCGTTTACTTGCGCGACGCCCACTACAGCGGAGCGAAGCAACTTGGGCACGGCGACGGATACGAATACGCACATAACGCAGAGGACGGTGTCGCCGCTCAAGACTATCTGGGAGTCGAACGAGAATACTACCGCCCTGTCGACCGTGGCTTTGAAAAGGAGTTAGGCAAGCGTCTTGCCAGCATTCGGGCGAAGCTTCGAGAGCGCCAATCCTAAGCGCGCCGCCCATCGCTTCATCGCTTATTTCGCTGCGAAATCTATTGCGTGGTTTGATGGCGGACGCTAAAAGGCCAGACTCTTCTACTCGCAGGGGGTGAGTAATGATCGAAGCGCTCGCGCAGCCGCATAAAACGACTGTCGCTTGCGCCGCTAGCATTCATGGTCCGCTTTTTCTGGCTGTCGACGATTCTTTTGGCGGGGTGTCAGACCCTCGCGTCGCGACCGGGCGGCGCAATCTCATCATCGAGTCTTCCCGCATCGCTGTCAGCGGCGAAGCTACTCAATCCATCTCACGATCGAGATTGGAGGCTGGATCTCGCGGTTCTTCCCCACGCGGACATTCGTGACGAGCAGGTTACAGTGCGGAACATCCGCCATTGTGCCTACGAGTCGGACGCGGACTATGTCGTGAACTACTACGACAAACAATTCGATCTACAGCAGCTTCGATTTGTGGACTTCATTGTCGTCCCTTTCAAGGACTCGCCAAGTCTCGCGCACACGATGCTCAGCTTTGGTTTTGAGGACGGTGAACATCTTGCTGTCTCGGCCGAGGCGAGATTAGAGAAGGATGAAGAATATTCGCCCATCCTGGGTGAATTGCGGCAGTACGAGCTGATGTACGTGGTTGCCGATGAACGCGATGCAATCTTGCGTCGCACCAAACACCGAGGCGACGAAGTTTACGTTTACAGGACGATCGCCACGCCGGAGCAATCGCGAGATCTGTTCATGGACGTGATGCAGCGTGTAAATCAGTTGGCCGAAGTGCCCGAGTTCTACGACACGCTCAGCAACAACTGCACGACCAACATCGTCAGTCATCTCAATCGACTCCGTCCCGGTCGAATTCCCTACGATGTGAGAGTTCTCTTGCCAGGCTACTCGGATGCTCTAGCCTACGAACTTGGTCTGCTCGACACGTTGTTACCGTTTGAAGAAACGCGCCGCCGTGCTCGCGTGACTGAGATCGCAAACCGATCTGCGGACGCCCCGAATTTCTCTTCGAGAATTCGCCTCTAAAACTCCTAGACTACCTCATCGAACCACTCCTCTTGGTGGTATTTCGTCTGGCTGAATGTCTCGACTCGAAGAAAAAGTCGCCTCTTCCACGCGTTATAACTGACTACTTCTTCAGCAGTTATGACGACGCCGGAAAATAGTAGCAAGATTCTCCGGAATTCCGACCCGGTTTCGTCCCCGTTTTTCAATAGATGTTATTAGAGAGCGGTCGTTTGCCGCCCTCGAACATGTAGATCGTTGGGGATAGTTACTGCGAGGGGCAGAACGCTCGCTCGCTCGAGCGGCGCAGCATCCCCGACGGTCACATGCTGCACGCCGCACACCCCACGATTGAGACTTTACTACTTCGTTTTTTGAATCCGTAGCGTCTTTTTCAAAAGACAAGTCCGCTGGCATCTCGATATGTGACGAGAGAGTTTGGCTCATAGCTGGACTCGGTCAGCGTCTTTGGGGCTCACTCTGACCCTTGCGCAATGTTTTTGCGCAATTTGATCAACAACAAGGAGAAAGCTATGCGCACACATTTTATCCCCACCCGGACAACTGGTAACTCGATTCTTCGTTACCTCGCCCTAGCATTGGCCATATTGGGACTTGGATTAGTGCCCCAAGTCGCATCTGCTCTGGAAATCACGGACTATACCATCGATGACAATGGGGGAAGCGGAACCTGGACGATCTATGGTCAGGTGGATGTTAACGAAGAAGAGAACGAAATTGCCGATATCGACTTTGGCGGGGTGATTTTCGGACTGAGTACCACAACGGACTACGACGGTACATTCGAGTTCGATTTTGATGCAGTCGCTGGCGATACGATCACGTTTACAGCTTCAACGACCACCGCAACGTCTGAAACAATTGAAGAGGAACTTTCCGGCACATAACGAATGATGTCGTTGCCGCGGGTGTGTTACTCGAATGTGCCGCGCAGCCATCTGGTGACTTCCGGAATCGATCGTTCGAGCAACGCTCGGCGACCGAGGGAGTACGGTCGGGTGGCGGAAGTGGGCCGCGTGAGATCCAGTGTTTCCACGAACCAACTTTCGTCTCGCCACGGCCTCAATTCAACGCGCGCCTTCAAATAGATCGGAGACATTCCCAGCATGAGCGCTCCACGCAGATGCTCTTTCACTTTCGTAAGATACGCAGAGTCGTTGATCGCTGCGACTGCGTAGATGCGCGCTGCGTCGCAGTGAAGTTCTCCGTATCCGGAGCCAAGTCGAACGGCGTCTTCGATATCTGCTATCGCATCTTCGATTGGTCGGCGCTCAGGGTCTAGCGATTCTAACTTTAGTTCAGCACGGACATGAAAAGCGATTTGCAGCTTCGGGTCGACTTCAATTGCCTTTGTCAAGTAAGGTATCGCCGTACTAGGTTTCTCCCGATTGTGAGTAAACTTGCAGTAACCGCAAGACACAAACCGCATTGCTGTATTCGAATCTGGATTATCGACTCCTCGATGTTGTAGCGGTCGTTGGTAATGACCTATTGCGCTATGGCGTTCTCCGCCAACGGCCGCAGTGTATGCGTAGCAGTCCGTTACTAGCGGGTTAGATGTCAATTTGCACGCTTTCTTAAATTCGTCCAGCGCAGTCCGCAGCTTTCCTGCATGCTGAGACGCGTATCCGCGCCCGAACAATATGGAAACCGTCTCACGGCCTTCAGCTTCTTCGGCTTTATCGAAGTATCTAATCGCATTCTCGAAATCTTCGGCTTCAAGCGCCGTCACCGCTGCTTCCATATGCCTTTCGTAATCGGGAACGCGGTCCAAGGAAGCACGAATTCGATTCGCAGCGGCTAACATCGCGACGGCAACAAGCACTAGAAACAAGACGCGATATCGGTTCAGCCATGCGCCCCAGCCAAACTGTCGCCTCAGTCTCTTTGCCAAATCGGCTGCCGACTTTGGTCGCTTCTCGATATCAAGCGACAAGCATCGATCAATCGTCTTTGCGAGCGCGGGACTGACCTGTGGGTTCAACTTCGCGATAGGCGTCGGTTTTCGCTCTTGAAGCTTCATGTACTCCGTGGCGGCTTCGGATGGCGACATGGATGCCGGTGGGTCGCCGAATGGCAGTTTGCCGGTCAGCAACTCGTAGAGAATGACACCCAACGAAAAAATGTCTGATCTAGGATCGCCGGGATTGTCTGACTGAAGCGGTCGAAGATGCGCGTCCCGAATTTGTTCAGGCGGCATGTATGGCAGCGTGCCCCCAAGCCGCCGCGCACCAGACTCGATATCGCTGGCGAGATTGAAGTCCAGCAGCATCGGGATGCCAGCGGGTGTTAGCAGGACATTCGATAGCTTGAGATCGCGATGCAAGATGCCGCGCTCGTGAGTGTATGCAAGCGCCTCGGCCATTTGAATTCCAAGTCGAACGATTCCGTCGACGTAGCGGCCGCGCTTTAGTATTGGATCGATTTTGTTCTCTTTGAGCGCGCGCTCAACAAAGCCAACCACGGGTTCGCGATCCTGCGGTACTTGGGTGATGACTCTTGCCGATGCCGGTGGCCTTCCTTCAGTGAAACCAGACTCCAGAAGATCCGCTAGGGTCGTGCTGCCGCGATACGGCATACATACGGCCGTCATCTCCGTTTCTTTCTCCTGTTGCACGGAAAAAATGGGAACGATATTTGGATGAGTCAGCTTCGCCAATGTCTCTGCTTCATCGCTGGCGTACGGTGAAACTTTGATGGCGACGAGTCGCCCGCCTAACGCTGTCTCAGCGGCGAGATAAACTCGTGCAAAGGCTCCGATTCCCAACTCGTGAATGATCTCGTAGCCCAAAAACGACTGCATCGGCTTTGGCCACGCCTCTTCAAGAGCGTCCTCCAACTCCGGTTCCCCTGCCATCGCGAGTTCGACGTCAAGCAGTCGACACAGTGAATGGCGGTAATTGGGATACTGTTCGGAGAACTGCTTCGGTGGCGGTGCCGTGCCTTCGTCCAGCAACTCGCAGTATTTGTTCAAGGCTTCGTCGAGCAGTTTCTCTTTTGCGAGACACTCGGCAGAAATGGCAACCGGCCGCTGCTGGTCGTGGGGCGCAGCCCGCCACGTCGATTTCACGCTCTGAACAGCGGCCTGAGTCGCTCGTACCGTATCAACTTCTTTCATCTAAGGACCGCCCGAGAATTAGATGTCCGATCTTGAAGTAGTGGTGGCTTCCAGCCGCCATCGAGTTTGCTACCTAGGCGGAAACTGAAAGTCACCGCGACGACAATCACTTCTCGGCCGTTGCTAAGCCGTCTCGACAAGTGCCAACTTTTCGATGACGTCCCGCGCAGTTCGTTCGTTGATTTCGAGTTGATCGGCGATCTCGACGAATGTAAGCCCATCCATCCGTAGCTCGACGACGCGACGGTCTCGTTCCGAACGATCGCTCATCATTACCTCCAAGCGATCCTTCGCCATCACAATCTGGCTGGGTGTGTTGGACTTGCGGACGTAAGTGGATTCGTCTTCTGTTTCGGCAACCAGCGCACGCTCTCGTCCAATGTTGTGCTTTTGGCCCTGGAGTCGACGACGAGACTCTTGCAGGAGCTTGCGTTGAGCGATCGTTGACAAGTACTTGATAAGATCGGTTGGCT
This sequence comes from Planctomycetota bacterium, assembly GCA_014381825.1. Lineage (GTDB taxonomy): Bacteria > Planctomycetota > Planctomycetia > Pirellulales > Pirellulaceae. The sequence continues at coordinate 99,221 of JACNKX010000077.1, read as the reverse complement.
CGCGGAATTCGGCCAACTTATCGCGTTCGGTGAAGATCGATGCCCAGACCATTTGCACGAAGTCGAGTGAGTCAAACTTTGATCGCATCTTTTGATTCAGCCTGCGACGAATGACTCGTTGAATGTGCGGGCCATAGCGGTCAATCAGCTCCTACGAGGCTTCGTCCGAACCGGCGCACACACGATCTAATACATCTCGAAAGTCAGAGTTGTCGTCATTCATTACTTCATCACCGAATCTACCAAAGAGGAGTTCGTCACAGTCCATTGAATAATTTAACATGAACGGCCACTTGGATGCTACTCATTTTCCGGCCCAGTTGAGCGGTTTTTTTATCCGACAGTTGAGCTCCATTGGCCCGGACGATGGTTAGTATTCTGGCCCATCAAAGGCCAGTCCCACCCCCAAGGCAAGCTGCCGAGCATCTGTTAGAATCTCCGCATCTTATAGGGATGCGGCGAGTTATGCAGCGTTGGGAATCGGTAACGATCGTTGGCGTCGGACTCATTGGCGCGTCCATTGGGTTGGCGTTGCGCGAGCGAGGTCTCGCGGAATTCGTGATTGGCGTTGGACGTCGATCTTCGACCTTGCGTAAAGCGCGACAGCGAGGCGCGGTCACATCGACAACGACTGATTTGTCCCGAGGTGTTCGCGGTTCTCAGTTGATTGTCATCTGCACTCCGGTTGAAGAAATTGCGGCGTTCGCTGTGGACGCCGCTGTGAGTTGCCCCTCGAGTGCCGTTATTACCGATGTCGGCAGCACAAAACTCGAAATCGTGCGAGTGGTTGACGCGGCTCTGAATCGTTCGTCGAATGAAGTCGCATTTGTCGGCAGCCACCCGATGGCAGGCAGCGAGAAGACCGGTCCCGCGCATGCTCAAGCTGACTTGTTTAAGGGCCGTGTGGCAGTGGTCACGCCGTCGAAGCTGACCAACGAGGCAGCTGCTAGACAAGTCGAACGATTCTGGAAACAGCTCGGGTCCAACGTGGTTCGCATGTCGCCAAAGGACCATGATCGGTCGGTTGCTGCGATCAGCCACATGCCGCACCTAGTGGCTTCCTCGCTCGCCGCCGCAACGCCCGACGCGGAATTACAGTTGGCCTCGACCGGTTGGCTCGATACGACACGCATCGCGAGCGGCGATCCCGAACTCTGGCGACAGATCCTTGTCGAGAATCGGGCGGGCGTCTTGAAGTCATTAGATAAGTTTGAGAAAGTGCTCGCTTCGTTTCGTCGCGCACTCGAACGAGACGACCAACAAAAGATCCTTCAACTGCTGGAAGCAGGAAAGCAAAGCCGTGACTCTTTGGGAAATTGATATCTATCCGGGCGAAGGCCAACCCGATCGACTTGGCGACGCTGTTGCTGGTGATGCCGCCGACCTCGAATTAGCGAGCGATTTGTCGGTCACTGCAGCTCGCGGCTTTCTGGTACAGGGCGAACTTGACGAAACCCAGGCGATCCAGCTCGCTCGTGAATTGTTTGCCGACGGCGTCGTTGAACGAACCGTGGTTGCTCGCGCCGGTGATCAACGATTAAGCGAGCCGCCCAATGGCAAGCCGCAGTTGCTGCATGTCATGTTGAAGCCTGGCGTGATGGATCCTGTTGCAGACAGTGCGCTCAACGCGATTGCGGATTTCGGCATGCAAGTCGAAGCGGTTCGTACCTTTCGGAAGTTCTGGATTCCTGAGTCTTCGCCGGAGACCGTATCGACTCTCTCGTCGCGGATTCTCGCCAATGATTCGATTGAGCAAGTCGTCGTGGGAGCGCTTGAATTGAACCGGTTGCAGCTCGGTTCGCCGTACGAATTCAAGTTGCTTCACGTGGCGATTCGCGACTTGGACAACGACGGGCTTACGCGACTCAGCCGCGAAGGTCAGCTGTATTTGACACTGGTCGAGATGCAAACGATCCAGAACTACTTTCGCGAACTTGGCCGAGACCCGACCGATGCGGAACTTGAATCAATTGCGCAGACTTGGAGCGAGCACTGCAGTCACAAGACGCTCGCCGGACGAATTGCTTACCGCGACGAGAATGGCGAGCAGCGATTCGAGAACATGCTCAAAGAAACGATCTTTGCCGCCACCGGGCAGATCCGCCGCGACCTTGGCGAAGACGATTGGTGTGTCAGCGTCTTTGAAGACAACGCCGGGATCGTGCGGTTCGACGAAGACTACAACGTTGTATTCAAAGTCGAAACGCATAATCATCCGTCCGCTCTCGAGCCTTATGGCGGAGCGAACACCGGAATAGGCGGCGTGATTCGAGATCCGATGGGAACAGGGTTGGGGGCGAAGCCGATTTGTAACACGGATGTCTTCTGCTTCGCCCCCCCCGACATTTCAACCAGTGACTTGCCACCCGGTGTGCTTCATCCGCGACGAGTCATGAAGGGTGTCGTGTCGGGAGTTCGCGATTACGGGAATCGGATGGGGATTCCGACGGTCAACGGAGCGATTTACTTCGACGATCGTTACCTAGGCAATCCGCTTGTCTATTGCGGAGACGTTGGTCTCATTCCGCGCGACAAATCGAGCAAGGAAGTCATGGCTGGCGACTGGATCGTGTCGGTCGGTGGACGCACCGGACGTGATGGCATTCACGGAGCAACGTTCAGTTCCGCTGAGCTAACCAGCGAGAGTGAAAGCCTTTCTGGTGGAGCCGTTCAGATCGGAAATGCTATCACCGAAAAGATGGTGCTGGACGTCATTATGCAAGCCCGCGATCGTGGTTTGTATAGCGCGGTCACCGACTGCGGTGCCGGTGGCTTCTCGAGTGCCGTTGGCGAAATGGGCGAGAAGACCGGTGCGGAAGTCTGGCTCGACAAGGCGCCAGTTAAATACGACGGTCTGTCCTATACGGAGGTTTGGATTTCGGAAGCTCAAGAACGAATGGTGCTCTCCGTTCCGCCCGAGAATTGGGACGAGTTCGAATCGCTCTGTCGAGCCGAAGGCGTCGAGGCATCGATCATCGGTAAGTTTGTCGCGACGGGGCGTTTACAGTTGAAATACAACGACAACGTCGTCGCGGATCTACCGATGGAACTGCTGCACGATGGCCGACCACCGATCGTTCGCGATGCGGTTTACGAGGCTCCCGCATCCGTTTCTCTCGAGTTGCCAGCTCCCGGATCAATCGATCTGAACGCGACACTTGCCAAGATCCTCGGTTCGTTAAATGTCGCCAGCAAGGAATGGGTGATTCGCCAATACGATCACGAAGTTCAAGGCGGCAGTGTCATTAAGCCGCTCGTTGGCGTCGAGAATGACGGACCGGGCGATGCCGCTGTCGTTCGTCCCGTGTTGAACTCGTATCGCGGGCTCGCAGTATCATGCGGAATGAACCCTCATTACGGCGACTTCGATACGTATCATATGGCGGCCAGCGCCATCGACGAAGCGATTCGCAACTGCGTTGCCGTCGGCGCCGATCCAAGTCACATCTCGATTCTCGACAACTTCTGCTGGGGCTATACCGATCGCCCTGAAACTCTCGGTTCGCTGGTGCGAGCCGCGCTAGCTTGTCGCGACTTGGCGGTTGCCTTTGGCACGCCGTTCATCAGCGGCAAAGACAGCTTGAACAACGAGTTTAGCTACGAGGGCGAAAACGGCAAGCAAACCATATCAATTCCACCGTCGTTGCTAATCAGCGCCATGGGGCAAGTCGACGACGTTCGTAAATGCGTGACCATGGATTTGAAGGAGGTCGGCAACTCGCTTTATATCATTGGCCTAACGCGTAACGAACTCGGCGGATCACATTTTACGCTCGTCGAACGACTGAAGGGTGGCAATGTGCCAGAAGTTAACACCGACGTTGCCAAGCGAACGTTTGCCGCGATTCACCAAGCGATCCAAGCTGGCTGCCTCCGAGCGTGCCACGATCTTAGCGAGGGCGGGCTCGCAGTTGGTATTGCCGAAATGGCGTTTGCCGGCGGCCTGGGCGCGGCTGTGTCGCTCGCCAATATTCCGAACGATATTGACGGCGAATACGATGTCGCCGTGCTGTTTGCCGAATCCAACTCGCGTTTCATCTGCGAAGTGGCTGGTGAGAAGAAAGCCGAGTTCGAACCACTCTTAAATGACCTGCCATACGCCGAGATTGGCGAAGTCACCGACACTGATCGCGTTGCGATTTCTGGCACTAGCGGCGAGTCGCTGATCGATAGTAACATCACCGATCTTAAAGAATCCTGGCAGTCTCCACTCCGCTGGTAACAACAGTCGCCTGTCGAAAACCTTACATCGAAAATTCAGATTCACATGGTCAAACCTCGCGCCTTAGTCCTCCGAGCACCCGGCACAAATTGCGATCTCGAATCGGCGTACGCGTTCGAACAGGCCGGTGGCAAAGCTGATCTCGTTCACATCAATCAATTGCTCGAGAACCCGGCCTTGTCTCGCGAGTACCAGATTCTCTGCCTTCCTGGCGGCTTTAGCTACGGCGACGATATCTCCGCGGGACGAATCCTTGGCAATCAAATTCGTCATCACCTGCAGGATACGTTAGTCGATTTTAAGTCGGCGGGAAAACTGATCCTCGGCATCTGCAACGGGTTTCAAATACTAATCCGTTCCGGCATTTTGCTCGCCGATGATGACCAAGGCGAGCCAGCGACGTTGACTTGGAATACGTCCGGTAAGTTCGAGGATCGTTGGGTGAAGCTTGGTGTCGATGGCGACAAGAGCGTCTTCTTGCGCGGCATCGAATCGATGTACTTGCCTGTGGCACACGCCGAAGGCAAGTTCGTCACGCGGTCGTCAGCGCTGCTAGATCACTTGAAAGGAAACGGCCAGCTCTCGTTGCGGTACAAGTCGCTTCACGAATCAAATGGACACGTGCCGTACCCCGATAACCCGAACGGTTCACAAGCGGAGGTCGCCGGTGTGTCTGACGAAACCGGACGAGTCTTCGGTTTAATGCCGCACCCCGAACGCTTCGTCGACCCAACGCAACACCCTCGCTGGACTCGTGAAGGGCTGCAGGAACACGGCGATGGGCTAATGCTGTTTCAGAATGCCGTTCGCTATTTCGAAGGCTGAGGCGCAAAGCCCTACGAACGTCGCGGTACGTCGTTCGTCCTGGGGCGATGCGGAGCACGAACGGTCGGCTCGCGCATGTGGCTCAATAGATCGACTCGTTTTCGAGCTGCAGCCATCGCCGCTACCTTGCTAGAAAATCCCGATAGTAGCTCCTCGTGGGCGGGTGACTCGCGTCGGATCGTCACGCTGTATTGATCGCGTTTGATCGACACTCCAACTTGTCGATGTGCCAGCTCAAGCGTCCAATCGCCGATCACTTCCAGCGCAACGTGACCGATCCCCGTCCGCGGGCGATGTTCGAATTTACCGCTGGGATTGCGCTTTGAGCCCGTGTGATATCGGAAATGCATCGATTCGCCTCGAGGGGAGCAACTAATTGACTCTATATTCTTATACATCGGTTGATGGAACATCATCACTCGCCCCTTTTCTGCTGCCACTGGCGGATGTGTGGTTGAGTCATCCGTGCATTGCGACGACGATGACAGTAAGCACCTTGTGAACCAATCGCATCTAAACCCATGAACTCAGCGTCCAACGAAGCATCTCGACGAATCGCCGTGATTGGCGGAGGAATCTCCGGACTTGCCGCGGCACATCGGCTCGTAGAGATTCAACCGGCGTCCCAAGTGACGCTGTTCGAAGCGAGCCATCGAGTCGGCGGGATCTTGGAGACCGTTCGTCGCGATGGCTATCTAATCGAACGCAGCGCGGACATGTTCACGACGAAGGATCCTTGGGCATTGGATCTTTGTCGACGCGTGGGACTTGAAGATCAGTTGTTAAACACGAACGAAGCGTTTCGCCGCGCGTTCGTTGTGCATCATGGCAAGCTGGTCCCGGTGCCGGAGGGCTTTACGTTGATGAGTCCGGCCAAGATGCTTCCCATATTGAAGACGCCGCTTCTCAGCATGCGTGGCAAGGCCCGACTCGGCTGGGAACGCTTTGTGCCGGCGCGCCGAGATAAGTCCGACGAGAGCTTGCACGATTTTGCAACGCGTCGTCTTGGACAAGAGGCCTATGAACGCTTGGTGCAGCCGTTGATCGGCGGTATCTACACGGCAGACCCAATGAAGCTGAGCATGCAAGCTGCGATGCCCGAGTTTGTTGGAATGGAGAAGGAATTTGGAAACTTGACTCGCGGAGTGCGCGAAAAAGCGACGAAACTAAAACGCGAAGGTACCGGCGCTCGCTACGGTATGTTCCTGGGCCTCCGTGATGGAATGAGTTCGCTGATCGATGCGATCGCGAGTCGCTTACCTCAAGGCTGCGTGCAATTGAACTCAGCGATCCAAGGCATTCGTCGCGATGAGAACGAGTGGCAACTGACGTTGGAAGGCGAATCGCAATCGCGTAGTTTCGATGCCCTCATCCTCGCAACTCGCGCACCTCATGCAGCGGCCTTGCTACAAGATGTCGACAGTCGTCTGGCGGACGAGTTGGCGAGCATCCAGTACGCCAGCGCGGTCGTTCCTGTTTTAGGCTATCGGCGCGAGCAGATTCATCACCCGTTGGATGGCTTCGGCTTCGTCGTGCCCTTCGCCGAGAAGCGTCAGATTCTGTCGGGCAGCTTCACCAGCATCAAGTTCCCAGGACGAGCACCTGACGACAGCGTTTTATTTCGAGTCTTTATCGGCGGAGCTTGCCAAGAAGAGTTGGTCGGGCTGTCAGATGATAAACTCTATGAGATCGCCGAACGCGAGCTTGCTGAATTGCTGGGTGTTCACGGCGAGCCGCAAGTTCGTGAACTCGTTCGCTGGAACAACGCCATGCCACAGTACCATCTCGGTCATTTGGATCGAGTCGCAAAGATCGAAGAAGCCGCAGCGAACCTACCGAATTTCGCGTTGGCGGGTAATGCCTACCGAGGTGTTGGGATTCCGTTTTGTGTGAGAAGCGGCGAGCTGGCAGCGGAGCGTTTGTTGTCGTAAGACGCTGTTAGTCGTCAACAGGACGCTACGGTTTCCACCGCCTTGTCTTCAATTGATCGAGAAGAACCGCGATCAAGATCAGCGTGCCGAAAACAATCATCTGTGTGTAGCTATCGACTTTCGTCAGATACATGCCGTTGCTGATGACGGCCAATATTAGAGCGCCGATCAGTGTGCCGATCACCTTTCCCTTGCCGCCCATCAAGCTCGTGCCACCGACGACTACTGCGGCAATGATCTGTAACTCGTAACCAACCCCGCTATTTGGGTTGCCGACGCTGAACAGTGACGCTTCCATTACTCCGCCCAAGCCAGCCAACGCTCCGCAGATTGCGTACACGAACAGCAACACGCGCTTTACCGGCACGCCGGACAATCGAGCTGCTTCTGGATTACCGCCCACCGCGTAGATATAGCGCCCCAGGGCAGTGTGGCTCATCAGGATGTAAGCCAGCACGTAAAGTGCCACCATCAACAGCACAGGATTGGGAATGCCGAGTAGATTCCCAGCACTCAAACTGTGAAAGGCCTCAGATTCGATCGCGATCGGAGAAGGTCCATCGGCGACTTTGTAAGCGAGTCCGCGCGCGATACGCATCACGGCTAGCGTCACGATAAAGGCTGGAATATCGAACGCTGTTACCATGACTCCTGTTAACAGACCGATCACAGCAGATAAGAGAATTGCGGTGAAGCAGGCGGCCGTCAAAGTCATCATACTTGGATCGCCTTCTCCCACGATCCGATGGATCGTCCAAGCAGCAAGGACTCCCGACAACGCCATCAAACTTCCCACCGACAAGTCGATGCCTGCCGTAATGATGACCATCGTCATGGCGATCGCAATGATCGCGGTTACGGCGACTTGATTGCCAATCGAGAGGAGGTTCCCGCGAGTCAGAAATGTCGGCCATGTGTAGCTGGACGGCTTGAGAACTTGGACGTTAGCCAAAGAGGGATACTCGTTTGCTAGTTCCTTCAGCCTCGCTTCGCCGAGAACGGTCCATTGAGCAGAGGCGTGATGCGTGACGATTGCGTCGAGCTTAGTGCCGGCGTCGCCCATCCTTCGCAGTTCGACGACAATGTCGCGAGGCTCACCCGCAACGATGCCGACTGGCTGGATACTTGCCCCTCCCAGCGATTGCCGAATTGCTTCGGCGAAGACACGATCATCATCGCTGTCGCGAACGGCTATCAGTACGTTGGCGTTCGGCATTTGTTGAATGACGAAGCTTGCCAGTTTTCGGCCGGTATTGGCGTCAGCCGGATGCTGTTGGTTCAGCGTCGCGAACGAGTAGTATGCGCAGAGCAATACTAATACGAAGATGACACCATAGTGTGACAAAAACTTCCGCATTGATCTCTTTCGTCTGTGTACGTATTGTCGTTGCTACATCAGGCAATCGCCAGATTCATGACTTGTTCCTGTGTCGCGCTGGCAACATCTGTGATTTCGCCGGTCACGCGTCCTTCGTGCATGACGAGAATGCGGTCACTCATACCCAGGATCTCGGGCAATTCCGAGCTGATCATCAAGATCGCTTTGCCTTGAGCAGCCAACCGATTGATCAGTAAATAGATTTCGTACTTCGCACCCACGTCGATTCCACGAGTTGGTTCGTCGAAGATGATCACATCCGCGTCGCGCTCCAACCATTTGGCGAGTACAATCTTCTGTTGGTTTCCGCCGGAGAGCGTCCCAGCGAGCTGGTCTTGGTCGGTGAGCTTGATTTGCAGGCTGTCGACATGGCTGGCAAACGCGGACTGCTCCTGTCGATGCTGTAGTAAGCCAAATCGAGTGAAGGCCATGACGTTTGGGAGGCCAAAATTCTCCAGACACGTCTGCGCGAGAACAAGCCCTTGTGACTTGCGGTCTTCGGTCAGCAGGCAGATGCCAGCGGCGATGGCGTCGCGTGGATGGTTGATCGTCAGCCTCTTGCCATCTAATTCCACCTCGCCACGTTCGGAACGATCAGCACCAAAGATTAGCCTCGCGGTCTCCGTCCTTCCCGCACCAACGAGTCCGGTCAATCCAAGTACTTCACCTCGGCGAACCGACAGCGAAACATCCTTCACGGCGCGACCACGAGCGAGATTGCGAGCGATCAGCCTCTCTTCTCCGATCGCGGCTTTCTCTTTCGGAAACTCGTCCTCGATGGAACGACCGACCATCATTTCGATCATCGTGTCGCGCGTGAGCGTTTCAATCGGCTCCGTTCCGACGTAACCGCCGTCGCGCAACACGGTGACCCGATCTGCGATCTGGAATATTTCGTCCAGGCGATGACTAATGTAGATGATCCCGATGCCTTGTGCCTTTAACTCGCCGATAATCGCAAACAGGCTGTCGACCTCCTTCAAAGTCAGGGCGGCACTTGGTTCGTCCATGACGATGATTCGTGCGTCTTGCGAGAGCGCCTTGGCAATCTCGACGATCTGTTGCTGAGCAACGGTAAGCGATCCGCATCTTGCTTCCGGATCGATCGGGACACTGAGCCGTTCGAACAGCTGCCGCGCGCGCTGATGTTCGCTGCGAGCTTGTATCCATCGGATCGTGCCGCCTTCTTGCCCCAGGAAAATGTTTTCGCGAACCGTCAGCTCGGGGACAAGATTGAACTCTTGATAGATGATGCCGATGCCGGCGTGTTGCGAATCGATTGGGTTGGCAATGGAAACGGAACGGCCATGGATTTCGATGGTCCCTTCTTCGGGTGTATGCGCGCCACCCAAGACCTTGATCAGAGTACTCTTTCCCGCACCGTTCTCGCCGAGCAACGCGAGTACTTCGCCCTCACTAAGATCTAAGTCGATCCCCTTGAGCGCTCGAACTCCAGGAAACGACTTTGTGATCCCTCGCATTTGAAGCAGCGGTGGCATCTTCTTGTGAGCCGACGGCGCTCGCCGCAGGCCTTCCTCGCGTTTTCCTCTCAGAGGCCTGCGGCTAGCGCCGTCGGCTCAGCATTTGCAAAGCGGTCCTAATTCAACTCGGGATCCTTGTCCGCGTCCGCCTTGCGATACAACTCGGTCGGAATGAGCGTGATCTGCTCGAAGTCTTCGCCATTCAAATACTTGACGATGTTCTGCATCGTGATCCGTCCCATACGGTCAGGAAATTGGATTGGATCGGCGTAGATCTTGCCGTCTTTGATCGCTTGCTTGCCGTCGATCTGGCCGTCAAAGGCGACGATTTTCACCTGGTCGGCTTTGCCTGCTTGCTCGAGCGCAGCGTAAGCACCCAGCGCCGACGGATCATTGATTGCGAAGATCCCCGTGATGTCGGGATCTGACTGAATTGCTGCCGATGTTGCCTTGAACCCTTCGTCTCGCAATCCACCTCCATCAAGTTCCGCGACAACCTCGATCTTTTCCTCTTCGCGTTCCGTGTTATACGCATCGATCACTTCCTTGAATCCTCCGACGCGCAAGACGCAGGATTGAGCCTGTTCGAAATGCAAAACTAAGACTTTGCCGCCAGCCTCGCCAAGTGCTTCAATCATCGCTTCACCAGCAAGTTTGCCGCCACCGAAGTTATCCGTTCCAACATGCCCGGTGATCTTCACGTCTTCCGCGACGCACTGAAGATCTGAAGTGAAGACAGGGATCCCCGCGTCGTTAGCCTTTTTGATCGCGGGTCCGATGGAAAGTCGATCGCATGGATTAATCACGATCGCGGCGGCCCCACGCGTGATGTAGGTGTCGATTTGTTCGGACTGCGACTTCACATCGCGATTCGCGTCGTCAACAATCACCTCGTAACCGTGCTTTGCCCCTTCTTCTGTCAGATGGTCGGCAATGATCGTGAAGAACGGGTTCGTTAGCGTCAACGCCGAGAAGCCAATGATGCCTTTCGACTCGCTTGTTACCCCGCTGGTTCCTTCACGCGCTGCGGTTGGCGTTGTTGCGTCGTTGTCGTCATTGACGGAAACCGCGACGTCAACGCCGCTGCCACGGCTGCATCCGAGCGCAGCTACCAATAAGGCCATCCACATCCATCGCGACTGATTTTGGATCATGTCAGAACTCCTACGATTAATAATGAGACAGTCGTGTAGGCCGGACCAAGGCTTTGCGCCGTTCCGGCATGAATCGGCCGCCGGAACGGCGCAAAGCCTTGGTCCGGCCTACTAATGATCTGATTACCAAGGCGTCATACCGCCGTTAACACACAATGTTTGTCCAGTGACGAAGGAAGCTTCTTCGCTGGCGAAATAAACCACTGCGTCGCCGATGTCTTGCGGTTTTCCCCAGCGGTCGGCTGGAATCAACGCTCGATAGGCGTCTTTGTCTTCTTGCGGGTCGTTCTCATGCCGTTCCGTGGGAATCCAACCGGGGGCGACTGAGTTGACCGTGATTCCGTATGGAGAAAATTCTGTCGACAAACTTCGTGTCAAACCAATCTGGCCACCTTTCGCCGAGACATACGCCACGAAATTACCGACCGAGCGATGATAGACTTCGCTCGTAATGTTAATGATCCGCCCCCACTTCTTTTCCTTCATCCCGCCGATGCAGGCCTTCGTAAGCAGGAAGGGGCTCTTGATAAAGAAGTCGATCATGTCTTGGCAGTGTTGCCAAGTGAACTCTTCGATTGGCATCTGTGGCTGATCAGGCGTGGCATTGGGGACGAGGATGTCGATCGTGCCGAGTTCGCTTGCGACTTGGGCACACATCTCGTTGACGGTGGCTTCGTCCGAAGCATCGCCGCGAATCAACATGCCTTGTCCGCCGGACGCCTTGAATTCTTCAAACGTTGCTTCAGCAATCCGTTGATTGTTGAAGTAGTTGAACGCCACTTTCGCCCCAGCGCGACCGAGTGACTTGGCGACATCTTTACCAAGTCCGCGTGTGCTGCCGGTCACAAACGAGACATGTCCTTCCAATTGAAACGCCATTTAGCTTGCTCTTGTCTTGTGGAATCACGTTTAAGAAGTCTGTGATTCTATGCGATTGCAAGGCTCGGCGACAGCGGGAGAAACCTATCGCGTGACTTTCGCGCCGCCCCAAATCGTCCAGCAGTTCCCGTTTCCTTGCTTGCCTGATTCGACAATCAGCTCGAGACTTTCGACGCCGCCGACGTCGAGTTGAATCGCGTCGGTCGCGTTGCCCTTTAGTAGCTTAGAGGTGTAGAGCACTTGGCCGTCACCCTTGATGATGAAGATACCGGACCCTCGTTCAGCGACGCCCTTCTGTAGGCCAGCCGTCGCTTCAAACTTCTTCCAACTACCACTCAAATCGAACTCGTACCGCGATGGAGCGTGTGCGTATAAACCTCGATCGTAAAAGGTGTTTCCCAACTCAAGGAAAACGCCGTCGCGTATAGAGCTGTCGGAGTAGTACTGATCGCGAGCCGGCTTGCCCCAGCCGACGGCTGCCGCCTGCCACTGCGATTCGGACAAATGAGCTTCGTTGGCTTTGACTTCAGCCAACTCGATTGGCTTGCGTTCGGCAGTCAGATAAGCGACATGCTCCAGCTTGGCTTTTGCCTTGTCGTCAGTGACGTTTGGTAAACTGTTGGTTGCCAATCGAGTTGCTTCTTCGCGGTCGCCGTTCAAGTACGTCAATTCGACTCGCTGCACTTGCCAATCATCGTTCAAGCTGGCCGCCGACGGCACGCCTTTGTCATCGATCGCGTACTCGAACTTGAAGCTAGATTGCTTCCCATTTAGATGGCAAAAGCGGATTTTTAATCCCGATCGTCCCGGCTTGTTGATCTTGGCGACGATCGAAAATTCGCCGTCTTTAACTTCGCAATTCCAAGTCAGCGAATCGTAGTCTCTGTTTAACCAACCCTTCTCGATCTGAGGATTTGTAAACCCGATCACTGCGTAGGCTTCGATTTCCGTATCGATCTTGCCCGTCACGACCAGCGAACGGCCTTGTTGTGAGAACTTCAGTTCCTCGATTTTGGTCTCGGGGCTTTGGTCGAGACCGGTTCGCGTGTTCGTGAAGAGCGGATGAGAAGCCAACTGCATGCTCGTGGCGAAAGTCATGAAGCTGCCTCGCCGCCCACGCAGTTCGTGCCGATAGGTGTAGTTGCCCGCACCCATCAAGGCTGTGCCTCGCAACATCCGCTCCCACGGTTTCTGAGTATTGTGTTGATAGCCGAACGCGTGCCCCAATTCGTGGGCAATGCCGCCGATGTACAAGCAGCAAAAGTCGGCCAATGTTTGGTCCCGAGTGCCGTTCATTTCGGTGTAACGGATTCGCTTCTCGGTCTCTTTGAAGTGCAAGGTATCCATCAGCTCGCAGTCCGCGACGTGACAGATGCCGCTCTTTGCGCCACCGCTGCCGTGGTACGGAGCATGAAAGAGATAGCTACCATCCTCGCGCTTTTTGCACATGGCATTGACCACTAATACGTGTTCGCTCGCGAGATCGAACTTCTGTGCTAACGCTTGCTCTATTTCACCTTCGACCTGATCACCCGAGTCTTTTGTGTAGTCATCGGCGGGACGTTTGCCCTTTACGACATGCAACACCAAGTTGTTGTTTGCCATTTCAAGTGGGAACGTCTTTGGCCCGAATCCGTTGCGTTTCATCTCGCCACGGTAGAACTCCTGGATGTCAAGTACGATGCGTGTCAGTCGTTCTTCATAGTCCTCGAACGGTTTGACATCGGCAGGATGAAAATAGACGACTCGCAGCGGCCGTTCCGCGATTTCGGCGTTCTCCAGATGGTCGTCCAGCCGTTTGCTGATCGCTTTGGCAAGGTCTGGTGCCGATGCCGGTTGGGCATAGGTTGCTCGGCCAGACGTCGCAATTGCAACTAAACTGCATCCTGCCGCAAACGACCAATAAGCCAGAGCATTAGCAAGCAGAACGTGACTCGCTGATCGTCCTTGATTTTGCATTTTCATATCCTTACGGCGCAGGGATCATCCGAATACAAACGGGCGACGGAATCTCGATGCTGTTGCCGGTCGATTCCAACTCGCCAGTGTCTTGGTTAATTCGCAAGACGACGATCGAATTGCTGGATTGATTCTCGGCAAGCAGATAGGTGCCCGTCGGATCGATGAAAAAGTTGCGAGGCGTCTTGCCTTGCGTCGATTCGTTCTCGATGTAAGTCAATTCTCCCGTAACTTGATTGATGCTGAATGCGACGATCGTGTCGTGACCGCGGTTGGATCCGTACAGGAACTTGCCGGAAGGATGGACGCGGATTTCAGCCGTGCTAAGTCCCTTCTGATCACGATCGTCGTCTGGAATCGTCGAGATCGTTTGCAACGTCTTCAGTCGTCCCCGCTTCGCGTTGTACTTGAACGCAGTCACCGTGAGCGTCATCTCGTTGATCACGTAGGCGTACTTGCCGGTCGGATGGAAGGCAAAGTGACGCGGGCCGGAGCCCGGCTTAACCTTCACTGCGGCAGGTTTGTTGGGTGTCAGTTGTCCCGTCTTGGCATCGAGAGCGTAGATCAGAATCTTGTCGAGTCCAAGGTCAGCCGCGAAAGCGAACTTGTTGTCTGGCGATACGTTTATCGAATGACCGTGTGGTCCCTTCTGGCGTCGCTCGTCAATGCTCGATCCTTCGTGTTGGATAAACGACGAGGCGTCTTCGAGCGTTCCGTCGGCGTTGATCGGCAGGCAGGCGACGCTCCCTCCGCCGTAGTTCGCGACCAAGACATTCTTACCCGTGGCATCCACCACGAGATGACAAGGGCCGGCACCGCCGGACGATTTCTCATTCAGCTTCGTCAGACTGCCGTCTTTCGGATTGATCGCGAAGGCCGCGACTCCGCCCGCCGTCTCCCCCTTGAACTCACTGATCTCGCCAACGGCATAAAGAAACTTGTTGCTCGGATGAATCGCCACGAAGGAGGGATTGTCGACTCCCTCAGCGACGGCGATCTGCTTCAGCGAGCCGGTTTTCATGTTGAGCCTTAGCGTATAGATCCCCTTGCTCTCACTGCCGCGCGTGTACGTGCCGACATAAACGAGATAATCTTCAGCCGCGTTCGCGATGTTGCTCGTCGCTGACATGCCCAATACGGCGCTGTAAATCAAGAGACTCAAAGCCAACGAACGGCAGGGACGGAGCGAGTGTGTCATGGTGGGTCCTATTGTGAGGCGGTGATGTCGAAGTGGCGTGTGTCGACGATGATCTGACGCGGATCTGGAGCAACGATCGTGCTGGACCGTATTTAAGCCGGAAAGCGTGCCCAGATCAATCTTCGAAGGGTGGGATTATCACGAACGGCAAAGGAGCAGAGCTGCCCTGAAGTCAATCCGTCTACGAATCGGAATGAGCTAGCACGGATTTCATCCAGAATCCTCCCAGTTCGCTCAAATCCGGCGATGGAGCGAAATTGCAGTGTTTGAAGAATGGCTAATAATTCTCAGATTTTTGTTGGCAGTACAAATTGACTCGTAACTATCAATCTATATAATGGCCGCGTTACGGCGGGACGACTCGAGGACGTTTTTCGGGTGCCGCTACACAGTTTTTTATTGAGGAAGCAGACGAATGCCAGAAGGTACAATCAAGCGGTTGACGGAAAAGGGTTTTGGATTCATTGACACGGGAGGAACTAAAGATTTGTTCTTCCACATGTCATCTCTTCAGGGTGGCTCGCGTTTCGACGAGCTGCAAGAAGGGCAACGAGTCGAGTATGTAGAAGGCCAGGGACCCAAGGGTCCAGCCGCCGAGAGTGTCACACCGCTTTAAGCTAAGTGATCAGAAGCATACAGACGCAAACAAGGAGCAGAGCCGGCGAGCAATCGTCGGCTCTGCTCGCTTCTTGCCGGATTGCTCGCAGCCCCGTTAGGCTCCTCCAAAATCGGCAACGCGGCGAGCGATGGCACGCAACATGCCGCCTCTTCCCATATCTCCAGCCAGTTCGTCCAGGGGCCTGAGCTGAGACCAGTGCATACCCCAACTTTCGCGCTGGCCGGGTTGCATCGGAACCGGGTTCAATTGGCCCTCTCGGACTAAACCTTCGCGATTTGTCCAACCCACGAACTGATGCTGGAAGGGTTCACCAACCATCAGAACATAAATGGCATCGTCGATATACTCTTCACCCATGCGACCTGGTGTTTGCCGTGGTGGCCTGACGAGCAAGAAGCCTCGCTTTGCGTCTTGATAACGAGTGTGCTTTACTTCGACGGGTTGATTCAGGCCGGTCCAATAGCGCAGCAAGTCTCGGCCGTGATTTCCCCTGGATTTGTGAGCAGCTCTGCGCCATACCTCGAGCGAATGTGGACACAGAATCGCGCATGCTGCGAGTTCCGCCGATAAACCATCTCGATCGATCTGTTCGTCCGACTGATGTGCCGACTGCTTGCGCGTTCCAAGTTGGCCCGTCTGCGTTAGCTCGCGTTTTCGAGCTACCTGCGAATCGATCCAGCTTTGAGCACCGGATACGTCGATGCCTGAAATCAAGGCGTCGCATTGCTTACAGCGTAATGGGCCGCGTCGGGTGTGTGCATTGGCGACCTGCACTTGCTCGGATTGGCCGCAGTGATCAATCGACACATACATGAACTCGACTCCGAAACCCTGTCTCATTAGACATACCCTTCCGCTTGAAACCACTCCCACGCGTCGGCAATCGATTCTTCGATCGGACGAACGACGTAGCCAAGTTCTGTTTGGGCGCGCGCGATGCTGTAGTAATGGTACAAAGTGGACATTCCAACGGCCGCTGAATTAATATCCGGTTCGCGGCCAGTGAGTTTGCCAATCACATCACCGGCGCATCCTACAACGCACCGAAGCATTGGCCCCGCATGACAAAAGGGCGGCGTTCCCCCGGTGATGATCGCGATTCGCTTCCACAACTCTTTGTACGTGAGGTTTTCGCCACCGAGGATATAGTTGCTGCCTGGTGTTCCGCGAGCGAGCGCTGACAAGATTCCTGCGGCGACGTCTCGGACATCACAGGCCGAAAATCCGCCTGCCGGCGCGCAAGGAGTGAACCGCTGAGCGACCTGCAACAACATGCGCCCCGATGAAGGCTTCCAGTCCCAAGGTCCAAGCATAAAGCCGGGATTCACGACGACGCCTTCTAAGCCACGGTTGACTTCCGCCAAGAATGCCTCCTCGGCCTCGCGTTTCGAAATCACGTAGCTACAAGGGATCTTGCCTTGGCGAGGCGATTCCTCATCGGCAGGCAAGTCACGCGAACCAACTCCCAGCGCGTCGACACTCGATACGTGGACCATCTTGGCGTTTGCCTCTCGCGCCGCGATCGCGATATTTCGTGTACCTTCGAAATTCGTCGCCCGATGAGCTTCGAGTCCCGTCCAGCCGATGTGAACTCTCGCCGCCGCATGGACGACTTGGGATATGCCTTTCATCGCTCCTCGCACGGACTCGATGTCGCAAACATCCCCACCCACGACTTCCAGTTCCAAACCAGCCAATGGCCGCCGGTTGCTCGATTCGCGGACCAACACTCGCACGTTTTCGCCAGCATTTCTTAGCAATCGAACGACATTGTTTCCGACGAACCCTGTTGCTCCGGTGACGAGCGTTGTCATCGCGTTTCCTTCGGCAATGGATCACCCACAAGACGCGCGGATCACGAGAGCGTATTATAGAGAACCCTTGATCCCAGCGTATGCCCGCTGGCGCTGGTCGAACTTCATGATCTGAAGAGGCAGCCGATGTCTGATATTTCCGTGGTTCCTGTTCAGACCAAGCGTCAGCAGAAGCAGTTTCTGATGCTGCCGTGGAAGCTCTACCGCGACGATCCGTACTGGATCCCTCCGCTTCGACAGAATCAAAAAGAACTCGCCGGCTTTGCTCGACATCCGTTTTATGATCACTCCGAAGGGCAGGCCTTCGTTGCGCTGCGCGGCGGTGAGCCAGTTGGTCGAATTCTCGCGATTGTTAACAACCCACACATCGAGCGATACAAGGAACGGCGTGGCTTTTTTGGTTTCTTCGAGTCGATTGATGACCAGGAGGTTGCGACCGAGTTGTTCGAGGCGGCTAAGGGCTGGCTGGCTGAAAGGGACATCCAGGATATTCGTGGGCCGATGAATCCGTCGATGAACTACGAAATTGGCCTGCTCATCGATGGTTTCGATAGCTCGCCCCAGTTCATGATGACATACAACCCGCCCTACTATGCCAAGTTGATCGAAGGCTGTGGATTTCGTAAGTCGCAAGATATGTATGCGTTTTGGGGACATGTCGACATGCTCGAAACGCTTGACCAAAAGATGCACTTTGTCGTCGAGGAAGCGACACGACGTTTCGGCGTGACACTGCGCCGCATAGAAAAGAAGCACTTTGATCGCGATGTCCGTACGTTCCTTGATATCTACAATTCGTCGCTGGGTGGAACGTGGGGTTTCACACCGCTGTCGGAGGGCGAAATCCAGCACATGGCCGCGTCGATGAAGCACTTGATTGTTCCCGAAATGACAAGTATCGCCGAAGTCGATGGCCGCCCCGTCGCTGCGGCTTTTACGTTGCTCAACTACAATCCTCGGATCAAAAAGATCGACGGTAAACTCTTCCCGTTCGGTTTTTTGAGCCTATTCTGGAATCGACGCGCAATTAAGCAGATCCGGCTAATCAGTACCAATGTCATTCCCGAGTATCAAAAGTGGGGCTTGGGACTTGTGATTTTGTCTCGCCTTGTTCCGGAGATTATCGCGTGGGGGGTGGAAGAAGCCGAATTCTCTTGGGTTTTGGAAAGTAATCACCTCTCGTACAAAACTCTTCAACGGGGCGGCGCCAAGTTGACGAAGACATACCGAGTGTACGACTGTGGCCCGAATTCTGAATGGTCTGAGGAGACCTAACCCACCGGCCGCTCTCCCGGTTGAAATTGGGCCGTCAATTGCAATAAAGAGTACCGTTCGCTCTGTCGTCAATCGCTGTACCGTTCGAGTAGGAATTTATGTCAGAAGCCTCCCAAGTTGTGATTACTGGAGTCGGCGTCGTCAGCCCGATCGGGATTGGCGTCGAACCATTCTGGAAGTCGCTTCAAGAGGGAACGAGTGGCGTCGGGCCTTACGCGATTCTGGACGGAACTGAGATGCCGGTTAAGTTTGGCGGGGTTCTAAAGGATTTCAACGCGAAGCAGTACGTGACGCCTCGCAAGAGTTTGAAGGTGATGTGTCGCGACATCCAGACGGGTTTTGCAGCGGCGGCGTTGGCGGTCGAAAACGCCGCCGCTGCCGAAACGACTGATCCCGATCGATTCGGTGTCGTCTTCGGATCGGAGATGCTTTACGGGCCCCTCGACGATTTGAAAGAGGTCTACGAAAGGTGCAAGGTAGAAGGCGAAATCGACCGAAGCTTGTGGGCCGAACAGGCGATGAGCAATCTCTATCCTCTGTGGATGTTGAAGTACCTGCCCAACATGACCGCCTGTCACATTGGAATTGCTCATGATGCACGAGGTCCCAATAATTCGATCACGCACGGTGACGTTTCAAGCCTGCTCGCAATCATTGAAGCGACGCACATCATCCGTCGCGGGCACGCGGACGTGATGATCGCCGGAGGTACTGGGGCGCGGCTGAACTTGACTCAGTTGCTTTATCGTGGCGATGCCAATCTCTCTCATCGTCATGACGATCCTACAGGTGCATCTCGACCCTTCGATGCGGGACGTGACGGGATGGTCAACGGAGAAGGCGCTGGCGCACTTGTCATCGAGCGGCGAGAGCATGCGGAGCGGCGCGGAGCGACGATTCTGGCGACAATTCGAGGCGTTGCGAATAGTTACGAAGCGCGGATGACTGCTGCACCTCCGACCGGAATCGCGATTCGTCGTTCGATCACTCAGTCTCTCGTGGATGCTGGCCTAGAAGCTGATGGCATTGGTCACGTCAATGCTCACGGCGTGGCGACACTGCACGAAGATCCGCTCGAAGCTCAAGCGATCCAAGAGTGTCTGGGGAATGTTCCCGTGACCGCGATCAAAAGCTATTTCGGCAACCTTGGTGTCGGAAGCGGTGCGGTTGAAGCAGCGGCCAGCTTGTTGGCGCTCCAACATGATGAAGTGCCGCGTACGTTGAATTACGAAACGGCCGACCCCGCGTGTCCGGTGAATGTCGTAAGAGGCGAACCGCTTGTTGGTGCGAAGTCAGTGGCGATGATTCTCAGCCAAGCTGGCCCCGGCCAGGCTGCGTCGGTCATCATCTCTCGCGATTAGGACGGTCGTCTCTCGCTCCGCGAATTAACGTACTGTTGGGCAGCGAAAAGCGACACATGTGCTCGGATCGCTTGATCACGACTCAAAGGGAAACATCAGGCGGCGTCGATGCTTGAATGTGAGTGTCGTCATATCGGCCGTCGTACAGCCGGGTGTGTTGACCCGAATCAAGTGCGGACAAACCGGCGCGTATGCCGCCACCGGGGCATTAACTCCCTTCGCGACCAACACTTGAAAACGAGCAGGTTCGATGTCGCAGCTGATCAGCTGCTGGAGGCTGAACGGTGGCATGCGGCGCGAGGTGAGCATTACCGTAGGGCCGCGATCACAACAAACAACAGCGGTTCGTCCTTGGTCGCAATGCGTAAATCCACCGTGACGTGGTTCGTTCTCAACGAACTTACCGTCGTAGATCCCCCGAACTTCAAATTCGCGAGAAAACGGTTCGCCGTGCATCGTGTCGGTCTTTCCGCCGAGATGCATCTTGAGTCGCGAGCCGACTCCGGCGTTTGCAGCCTGTACGACCGACGGTGGATCGTACAGACAGATAAACGCGTTCGAGAGTTCACTCCCTGCGAGTGCATGAATTAGGTGTGTGCTATCGGCTGGTGAACCTCCGCCGACGTTGTCTCCCATGTCTAGCAGGCAAACCGGTCCCTCAAGGTCCACCGCGCCAGCAATCGCTTCCTCAATACTGAGCAATCTACCGGCGAACTCGTCTCGATGTGACGACATGTAGTCGCCGAGTTGGCACGCGAGTTCCGTGGCGAGGCCGAGATTGTCATCTGTAACGACGATCGCTGAAGAGCCCATTTCTTCGACGTCGGCATAAGGGAATCCGAGCAGAATACTGTTGGATAAAACATTCGTTTGGCTAAGCATCCGCTCGGCAAAGTCATACAGCGGCACGAGGTGCGGTTCGCTCGTCAATTGCCGCTCGATATTGATTGCGACTGGCGGAAAGGCGGCGGCTTGCGTTGGGCGAATCTCGCTGCGTAGCGTGCCGGCGATTAACCGTGCTGCTTCGATACCGCGTTCTCGCTGATCGAGATGAGGATTCGAGCGGTATGCGACCAAGGCATCCGTCGCATCGATCATTCGTTGTGAGAGATTCGCGTGAGCGTCGAGCGTGCCAACGATCGGCGTCGATGGCCCAACACGTCGTCTCAATTCCGCCAACCAGTACCCGTCCGCGTCCCGATGTGATTCGCAAACCGTCGCGCCGTGAGGCGCGACAAGAATTCCGTCCAGGGTATCTGCTGCGTCTAACGAATTGAACATCGCCGCCAGGAGTTCGTCGAACGCTTCAGGCGTAATCGCACCGTACGGTACAGCGCGAGCCGCAAAAATTGGTACGGCTTCGACTCGTTCCCGTGCCAAGCCGTCAAAGAATCCACCCACCTCGTGATGTGTGTCGACGAGCCGCTCGCGAACTGAATCGCCATGCAGCAGCATGTTCTCGCGAAAGTGTTCAATCGTTGTCGGCTGAGCAATAAACGTGTTCGATTCGTGCAGAAGTGCGATGATGCCGACTCGCTTTGAATCCATTGTTGTCGCTTTCCTGATGAACTAAGAAGCCGCGGTGCGTTTGTATCCAGTACCTTCGTGTGGGTGGTGACGCATTTGTGTAACCTATGGCTTCACGAGCGACCCGTCCACTGATTGCAGTTCCAGATTGAAAGGGATCGAGAACATGGCGACGGAAATCACGATTTCGATGATGCGAGAATCACTTTACTCGGCAGTTGTGTGCGATGCGCTTGATTCGCTTGGTCTGAGGAACCAATCACCGCGAGTTGCCCTGACGCCATACTCGGGGGAGTCGTTGTTAGTCGGCCGCTGTATGACGACGCTTTGGACTGACATGTATCACGAGGTCGCAAACCCTTATGAGCTGGAGTTACGAGCTGTTGATAACTGTCAGCCGGATGATGTGATGGTTTGCGCGGCGCACGGATCGATGCATTCGGCGCTCTGGGGCGAGTTACTTTCAACGGCGTCACGCAACACCGGTTGCGTGGGGGCCGTTGTGGATGGGGCTGTTCGTGACATAGCGAAAATTCGCGAAATGGCGTTTCCGGTGTTTGCCCGCGGTACCAGTCCCTACGATAGCCAGAATCGCCAACGGGTAATCGAGTTCGGTATCCCCGTCGAAATAGCGGGCGTTCGTTTCTGCCCTGGCGATCTGGTGTTTGCCGACATCGACGGCATCGTCGTCGTACCTCACGACGTGGAGAGTGAGGCAATTCAACGAGCCTGGGATAAGGCTCATCAGGAGAATCAGGTCAGGGATGCGATTCAAGCCGGGATGCGAGCGACCGCCGCCTACCAGCAATTCGGGATTCTCTAGCGAGTTTAATACTGGCAGCGGCAATTCCGGAAGAGTAGACTGCCGTCTTCGACCGCTCGCGATCCAATGCAGCGGCGGCTTTAATTTTCTATTACTTCGAGGTGGTTCCATGGCAACGCCCGACGAAACGAACGATCAGCAAGTATCGAGTTCTGACACCGGCGCGCCGGAGGCAAAAGGTAGCAAGACAAGATTGTGTCTTTTGGTTGGTTTGTTGGCGCTTGCTCTTTTCGCGCTGTGGTACGACTACAAGGTCGCCCGTCCCGCCGTAGAAAACGCCTATGCTCAAATTGTCTCGACCAATGCCGAATTCAACGCCGCTGCGCAACATAAGCGGATGACTAGTGTCGAAGTGCAAAACACGCTCGGCAGAGCGCCGAGTGAAACTTTTGTTTCCGGCAGATACACGATTGAAGCTTATCGTTGGAGCGCGGGTATGCCGATCGAATTGCGTGGGCTAAGCGGTGACGAATCACCTGGGCTTGGTTTGAAGACACACGACTACTATGCCGTCTATCGCAAAGATGGCCCAGATCTCGCCTTCGTGACACATTTCAAATTTGATTTAGATGAGGAAGAATTGGCCGATAAGAAACTTGTCGTGTCAGCAGACGGTAGTGCTGACATGGAGGAAGGTGAAGCTGGCATGGAGAGTTTTGGCGGTGGTCCGCCGGGAGGCGGTGCACCAGGAATGGGCGGACCCGGAGGAGGTGGACCTGGCGGTGGCGGTGCGCCTGGTGGCGGTCGCGGCTTTGACCCAGAGGCGATGTTCGCCGAACGAGACGCGGACGGTGACGGAAAATTGTCTGGCGACGAAATGTCTGAGAGGATGTTAGAGAATCTCGAAGCGATCGACACGGACGGTGACGGAGCGGTCTCGAAGGAAGAGCTTCTTGCTCGTATGAGTCAGTTCGGCGGTCGCGGGGGACGAGGTGGTCCCGGTGCTGGAGCTGGTGGCGAAGGCGGACGGCGTCAACGACCACCTCTGGAAGGCGATGATGACGCGCCAGCTGCTGAAGCGGATTCCGGCGCCGCGCCCGCCGCGGAGGAATCGACGGAAGCTCCTGCGGAACCTACCGCAGAGGCGACTCCAAGCGAGGCCGAGGCATCGACCGAGACGAATGGCGATGCGCCGAAGGAAGCGGATTCGCCTGCGGAAAAGACTGCTGACGAGTCATAACGATCAGCATTCAGCCGTGCCGCCGATCGTGATCGAACACAGTGGTACGCATCCGTGCTGGAGTGTCACTTCGAAGTCGCTGCGCGTTTGAAGAACTTATCGAGCTGCTCGAGTGGCTTCTGGGGATGTTTGCGTGCTAGGAGTGACTCCCACGCTACGTCGATGTTTCTACGTTGTTTTGTTGTCAGCTTCCATGACATTGGAATCTTGACGGATTTGTCCGGCGAGTGGAAATCGATCATGACCGAGTAAACTTGGATTTCCGTTTCTTCTCGGAGGTTCTTCTTGGTCGTCTCTTCAACCGCTTTGCTAATGTCGAGTACTCGCTCCGAGTTGTCTCGCGACATCGCTTGCTGGCGAGCGATGTCGGCAGCCGATAACGCTGGGGTGTCGTTTTCTTCTGGAGCAGCGACCGTTTGCTCGGGAGCGTCGGCGATCACATCTGCAATCGCAAGTGCCTTTTCCAAGGCCGCGTCGCGGTTCTTAGTCTCCAGACGTGATTGCGTCACGTTTTTCAGCAATCCAACCTCCAAGTCGCCTCGCTCGGTTTGTGATGCGGAACGAACTGTCATCATGGCGTCGATTGGACCGATCAAAGCGCTCCGCCAGCCGGAAAAGGAGTCAGCGGTGTTGACGACGTTCGTTGGAAAGGCCTGAATTCGCAGGAGTACAACTCGATCGAAAGGCCGTTCTTTGTTCTTCTTTCCTTTGTAGTGAGCGAGCAAGCGGTCGATCCAGTCGACCGATGTAACTGCGCCTTCGTTATCTACATAGGCACCATCGACCACGTGATATTTGGAAATCGCCGAGTTCCGCGTATGTTCGCATTCGAACTCAGGAGGAATCGCTGCACGAGCTGCGGGTGTGACATAAGGAAACGTCGCCGAGAGCCGGGCCGCGGTAGAAACCAACGGTCGCGCGTGCGGGAATTCTTTCATCAATTGCACTGCGGCATCCGGTTTGTCTGGCAACTTCGTTTCGTTCTCCGGATTGGCTGGTTTTCTAGGAGGACTGAGAACGGGAGAAATCTGCAGCCGCTGGCCACTTTCCATTAGTGTTGCGTTGAACACGGGAACGGGCAATTGATACTGACGAATCGCCATTCCCAGCTGGACGAGATTCAAGTTGCCGCGATCAAAATCGTCGACACTCGTTGTTTGCATTCGTTGTTGCCATACCTGTTCGATCGCCCAACCGCGATCAATAGTTTCGTCGACTGCGTAGGGGAAGACGGTACGTAAAGTGTCTGGATAGGCGAGTCCCCACGCGGTCGCTTCGAGTGCGGACGATCGGGCCGCGTCCCGGATACGTTTGATTGTTTTGGCAGTGAGTACATCGCCAGCTGGAAGAGTATGGTCCGCGGACCGAGCCATTTCCGTTCGATTGGCCAAATAGAACATGGTCCCGACACTTCCGCCGGATACGCTGCTAATTAACCCGATCGATGTGGAAAAGTCATTGCCATAGACTTCGTGGAGTCCTGTCAAGACTTGAGCTGTCCAAGCCGATGCCTGAATGCCGCCTCCCGATGCGTCGACAACGACAAGAGTCCGTAGCTCACCCTGTCCCTCGGGAAACGACCAACCTCCATAGACTTCTGTCAGATCGGGCACGTCGTATCGTGAGTTCTCTTCGGAGGTGAGATTTAACTCGTAATAGTGATCCGTCTCGAAAGTACTGTAGAAGACTAGAACTGCGCCGAGGATTAATAGCGGTACGGGGATTCGATAGCGATCCCAAAAGAACGCGAATCCCGGCAAAAAATACAGCAGCAACAGCAACGACAGCAAGGCATAGAACAGTGCGACGTAGCGCGACAATTCGGTTGGCATCGGCTGATCGCCCGTGGCGGTGACGTAGTTTACGATATACCAAACGAGAAACGTTGCCGTGTATAGAAGAAGTCGAACGTGGCCTGGTGCCAACCGCAACGTCGTGGGCAAATCATGTAGAGAATCCGTGCGGAAATAGCCGGGACCCATGATGGCGTTGAGGCATGCGTAGAGCGATCGCAGCCACTCAGGCTGTTCATTGACGCCGCCTTGGACTCTCTTTTCGTGCAAGAGAATCATCACTCCGTTCAGAACGGCCAAGAGCGTTACTGTCGTGAGGAGTCCTGCAATCGCACGTTGCCAGCCGAACGCTCGCATGGCGGCTTCGCTCGACGCACCCACGTGCGCAATCCAAGTCGCAGAAGGATCTTCGACGGTACTCTCGATGCACGTGTGCATGATTCGATGCCAGATGCCGATAGCGACCGCCAATCCGAGTAGCATCATCAACCAGCCCACTCGATTCCGATACCATTCGACCGTCTCGTCGGCGACTTCGATTCCCCATGCTTCGCGAAAGCGTTCCGTCGCGATCCGATAGTCATCGAAGCGAAGATGAGCATTCATTGTCGTGGCTCGCAATGTTTCCATGATGGTCGCCGCGCACCACATCGAGATCCACGAGACATGATAGATCTGTTCCGGCAAATCAAAGACGAACAGATTCGCTAGTAGTCGCGGCAATACATCGCGCGAAAGAGGGGCGAGCGCTAACAGTACGAGTGCCGACAGCCACGAATACCGAGTCAAAAACAAGTATCTAACGGCAAGAACCAGCGCGGTTTTGAGTCGTAACACGAACGTGCCTCCAGGTTAACGAGATGTGCCGCACCTAGTGTACTCTGACGAATGGTCGAGAATCGAGCCCATCTGCCCACGCCTTGGTGAGCGCTAACCGCCACTCAGTGATTGACGCAAAACTCGTTCGAGGCCAAGAGAGCCCATGCTAACCGCCCGATCGCAGCGGATCGATCGGATTTGTGCGAAGCCAGATATGCTTCGAGTTCCGCGCGCTCTTCGTCGCTCGGTCGTCGCGTCAGAACGCTGAGGTACAATTCGTTGGCAATGCCCAATGAATCCGTCATCGAGCTTAGTCGTCCGACGAGATTCGATTCGTTCGGCTCGAGCCAACTCAGTACGACATCGTCATTCAACAGGAATAGCGCTTCTTTGACCGATGGAGAAAAACCAACTTCGGGCTCGCGTGGCGGATTGGCGAATGCCTGGGCGAACCGTTCGTGCAATGCATCGACATTAGTACTCGATTCGCCTTCGGTTGCAGCCTCATCGTTCGTAGTCGGAGCCTTACCATCCCAAGTCGCCTGGACGATCCCGCCTAGCAGCTGTTCGGTCGACAACGGTTTTTCCAAAGCAACGCGGTAGCTCGTCTCGGAAATCGAATTCACGTCGTCCGGCAATTCGCTCGATCGTTGATACGTTTCCGACAATGCAAGCTCTCGTAAAAACCAACGCATGTCGTAGTCTTGACCAGCAAGCTTATCGCTCAGCAGTTTAAGTAACTCTGGATGCGTCGCCGGATTGTCGCTGTGGTGCAGGTCCAGCGGCATGACCAAGCCGCGTCCCATCATCACCCACCACAACCGGTTAGCGATGTTACGCCGAAAGGATGCGTGTTCGGGAAGCCGCGCAGCCAGTTCGCGGAGCGGGCTGAATTTGAGAACTCCGGGAAAGCGTGTTTTCTTGTCCGGGGGCGTTAGATACTCGGCGCCTTTATCGAACGTCGGAATCTCGATCTCTATGCCGCCGGGCAGTCTGGGGCCCGTTAGCTCCTCTTTCAGAACAAAGACAGATTTGAAGTCGACTTTCTTCGTAAGCAAGTGTTCGGCGACTGCGGGAAACTTGACGTCTCGTCGCAGAAACGTTGTCCCAAGAAACCCATACAGACCTTGATAGTCCACTTGTTCGTAATCATCGACGAACAAATGATCGTGACACTGAGCACATTGAACGTCGACTCCCAAAAAAAATCGTCCGACATCGCGAACCAGTCCTGGATAATCGACAGGGTTTTGTCCATAGTTCTCTAGCCGCTTTGACAAAAAGAACGCTGATCCTCGCGTTGCTTCATCTTCGGCATTCGGGCTTGTCATCTCGCGAGCCATCTGGCTCCAGTGTTTGTTCTCCGCAAACGACTTGCGTAGGTACTTCGTCCATTCCTCGTTGTCTCCCAGCCGCTCCATCAACATCACATCGAACAAGTCACTCATCCTATTCGGGAACTCAGTTCCGCCCAGTAGCTTGTCGATCAGCGCCGTTCGTTTGTCGGTAGTCGCATCGTTCAGGAAATCCTGCGTCTCGGTCGTCGACGGAATTCTTCCTGCCAAGTCGAGATAAACGCGATGCAGAAACTCCGCATCGTCGGCTCGCTTGGCGAAAGGACCATCTGCAACCGCCTCGATCAGTTCGTCAATCCGGTCGTGAAGTGACGGATCAGAAGCGCGTAGCACGGTGCCGGAAAGTATGCCAGTGACTGACCAGCAAACCGTCAGAATCGCGATGACACGAACCATGGGAGTGACTCAATTGGCGGGATGGCGACGAGGTTTAGCCAGCCGTACAGTTTAAGGCTTGGTGAGTCGTAGATAAAGCGAATTTCGGTAGGGGGAGTTGTACTGTCAGCGTCGTGGCAGCAACACGAACGATGCGTTACTCAGAATTTGCCGGAGTGGCCTCTGGATCGCCACCGGCTTTTGCTGTGGTCAAGTACTGCCTGCGAGTGGTCGACCGAGAAGTGCGTGCGGGTCTTCGTATGCCTCGGGCCAGAAGGCAAGCTTCCCGAAGCGAGTACGACGAGTGCTGTACCGAGCCCGATTAGCGTTCTTTACGAAGTCCCACGTTTCTGCCACGATGCCGCGTAGTGAAACCGCGCCGGGCACTGACAGGCCCCGGGAATAGAGAGCCAAAGAGATGGGAGAACAGAATGGCTGAACGCTCGAAATTTCAACAAAAAGCAATCAAGAATTTCTACGATAATCGTGAAGGAATCGCCTTGCAGCGAGCTCAGGAGTTGGTGACAGAACTCTATCTCACCGAAGGCAAGACTCGGGCGAAGCACTGGAAGACGCTGGCGACACATCTGCAATCGCTCGGGGTGAAGCCCCCTCAGATCGAATATCTGCAGGAGCAAGATAGCCCGGAATTGGTCGCCAAACTTGTTCAAGAGCTAATGCAAAAGAAGTAATCATGCGCGCGACCTGGAATTTCTACACAGCTGGGCAGTTGACGTTCGGGCCTGGTGCCGTACGGCAACTTGGCGATCTTGTGGTGAGGCATCGGCTGCGTCGTGTCTACGTCGTTACCGATAAGACGTTGGTTGACCTGGGAGTCGCGCAGCGGGTGATCGAACCGTTACACGCCGCAGGGATGACGGTTGAAGTGTTCGACGGCGGCGAAGCGGAACCGTCGATTCATGTTGCACTCGCCGCAATCGAACAGGCGCGCGCATACAAGCCAGACGCAATCCTTGGCTTAGGTGGCGGAAGCAACATGGATCTGTCCAAGATTACAGCGACCGTACTCGGCCACGGTGGTACTCCACGGGATTACTTTGGCTTTGATCGAATTCCCGGGCCGGTCATGCCTTTGATCTGTGTGCCAACGACAGCAGGAACGGGCAGCGAAGTATCACACGCAGCGGTGCTGACCGATACGGAGAACAAGATTAAAGTCAGCACGCTCAGCAATTGGCTTCGCCCCACACTCGCGGTCGTCGATCCCGAGCTAACGTACAGTTGCCCCAAGCAAGTTGCCGCCGACAGCGGGATCGATGCGCTGACGCACGCCATCGAAGGATATACCGCGACGGACTATCGCCAGCTAGTCACCCCGCCAGGCGAAGCGTGTGCGTACGAAGGCAGCTTTCCACTAGGAGACGTCATCGCAGAGAAGGCGATTCGTCTCGTCGGCGAGAATCTCGTTCGCGCTGTTAACGAACCAGACAATCATGAAGCACGCAATAACATGGCGCTCGCGTCAACACTGGCTGGCATCGCCTTCTCGAATTGCGGTGTCGGGTTGGTTCACGCGTTGGAGTATCCGATGGGCGGCGCGTTGCATTGCTCGCATGGTGCTGGCAACGGATTGCTGCTGCCGTTTGTCATGCGATTCAACTTGCCCGAGCGAACAGCAAAGTTCGCGAAGATCGCAGAATTGTGGGGCGCTGAAGCCGCGTCCGACGTCGACGCGATGGCCGAGCGCGCCATCGCATCCGTCGAGCAACTGAAACGCGACATCAGCATCCCCGAACGCATTCGAGACATCGGTGGTACGCAAGAGCAACTCTTAGGCTTTGCCGAAAAGGCATTCGAAATCAAGAGACTGCTGTGGGTGAACCCGCGAGAAGCCAGCCTGGAAGAGTTGCGCGGCATCTTGAAGTCGGCGTTGTAAGTCGGCGTTGTAAGTCGGCGTTGTAAGTCGACCGATAGCAGAACGGATACACGTCGGGTGTGGGTATGTCGACGGAAGAGGCATTCGAGTTGGCTTTGTGAGAAGAAGGGCTTGTTTGCTTACACGCAGGCGAAGGCGACTCTCGTTCGAACGAAGTGACGTTGGTCGCCCAGAACTGAAAAGTACGATATTGTGATCGAATATGATCGTTAAGCATTCGCTTCTGTAGCGACGTCGTGGAATAGTCGAATGTAGCTCTCGTATTTGAACCTGCGGTTGCGGGTTTGGCCCGTGATCTCGTTAAGAATGCCGCTCTCGACAAACCGTGATACCAACTCATTGGCGGCCTGGTAGGTCGTACCGATCAATTCTTGCACTTCATTGACAGAAACGATCGGGTGCTGGTACAGATGCTCCAAGACTCGATAACCATTGGCTGCCGTGCGCCCAAGGTTCTCAGTGATAGCATGTCGATGTGCTTCGCGGAGATCGAGAATTCGCCGCGCCGTTTCGGTTGCCTGTTGGCTGACCTCAACGACACCTTGCAAGAAGAAGACCAACCAATCCTCCCATGCCCCCGCCTCACGTACCGATTGTAGTTGTTCGTAGTACTGCTGACGGTTCCGTTTGAAGTAGTACGACAGGTACAAGACAGGCTTGAGCAGTACCTGCTGTTCACAAAGCAGGAACGTAATTAGCAGACGACCAACACGTCCGTTCCCGTCGAGAAACGGATGGATCGTTTCGAACTGAACGTGGGCAAGGCCGATTTTGACCAGTAACGGCAGTTGCGTATCGGAGTGTAAGAAGCGTTCCAGTTCAGTCAACTGGTTTGCCACTTCGTGCGGTGGTGGTGGAACAAATGTAGCTTCGTTCAAGGTGCAACCAGTAGGACCGATCCAGTTTTGACTGGTGCGAATTTCACCGGGCGTGAGATACGAACCGCGGACGCCCTGAAGTAATTCAGCGTGGATCTCTCGGATCAGGCGAACGGAGATCGGGAGGCTTGTCAAACGGTCGAGTCCGTGGTTCATCGCTCGTACATAGTTGACGACTTCGTCGACGTCCTGTGGTCGATCCGGTGTAAGAATCTTTGCTTCAGCGGCCAATACATCCTGTAGTGAACTCTGCGTCCCTTCGATTTGGCTGGACAAGACAGCTTCTTTGCGGACATACATGTAGACGAACAGATCGGGATGTGGCAACGTCTGAATGGAACCATCGAGTCGTCCGAGCGCGCGATCCGCCTGCGACAGCAAGACTTGAAGTTCGTCGTTAAATTGAATAGCAGGATTGGGAGGCAACGGCTCAGGAATGAACGCGCGATAATCAGCCGGTTGCTTTACGTATCTCCCTGCGCGAGAGAAACTTGCGTTTGAAGTAGGCCGTGTTTTTGCCACGTCATCGCTCCCGAGGCTGGTTAATCAGTGCCCTCTAGTTCAAGGCAGCCTTGAGTATACGATTTTCCCGCCTTTATATTCAAGGTAGCCTTGAATATAAGCGGGCGGAGTGAGCCTAATTCAAGGCAGCCTTGAACAGCACTCGCTCCGCCCAATTGCCTTGAAAGCAAACATCTCGTTCCCTTGGATACATCCGACTGCTTCGCTCACGGGTGTGCCATGCCATGGGCGGAGCCAGGATATCAGAACACCTGCTCTAGCGAGGCGATCGGTACTCGATGTTGCCGCGTCCCAATGAGATCTCTCACTCTTTCCCATTCTTCTCTCGCAGTAATTGAGGTGGAAAATCGGCCGGGGTTGAACCGCTCTGTAGGCGAAGGTTTGAGCCCATTCGACGCTTGTGGCTGAAAGGTACGCGATTGGCATCGGCGTCGACCAGGATCTGGTGCAAGTCGGCGCGCATCTTGGTGATTTGCTGTTGGTGCTTGGGGCTGAAGATCAGATTGTGTTGTTCATGCGGATCGTTCTTCATGTCGTACAGCTCATCAATGTCCCAGATGCCGTGGTATTGAATGAATTTGTACTGCGGCGCGCGCAGCGCCAGCGTCGTGGGCGTATGTGGATAGTTGTATTCCCAGTAGTACTCGTACAGGAGATTCTGCCGCCAATCGGATGGCTTCATGTCGCCGCTGGCAAGTCTGTGAAAACTTTGGCCGTCCATGTGCTCTGGAGTCGTGAGCCCCGCAGCTTCGAGAGCGGTTGGACCGATATCGATGTTGGCGACGACTTGCTCGACCTTCGTTCCCGGCTTCCACCGTTTTGGGCAAACTCCCAACAGAGGTACGCGCATCGAAGCCTCGTACGCCGTGCGTTTGTCGATCAATCCATGCTCGCCCCACTGAAAACCGTTATCGCCCA
This sequence comes from Planctomycetota bacterium, assembly GCA_014381825.1. Classification (GTDB taxonomy): domain Bacteria; phylum Planctomycetota; class Planctomycetia; order Pirellulales; family Pirellulaceae. The sequence goes on along the minus strand of JACNKX010000077.1, from coordinate 67,038 downwards.
TGTACATCACCAGCGTGTTGTCCGCGACGCCGTTCTCTTTCAACCACTTTCGAACTCGGGCGATTGAGTCATCAACACTTAGAAGCGCTTCGCAGTACAACCGGTAATGTTCCGCAATGTCGGTGTCTTGATGATAGGCAAAATCGACACCATGCCAGCTGTTGCGTTGGTTCCTTAGCCACATCGGTTTGTCTTTGTAGTTCTCCGGCGTGTCAGCCATAGTCTTGGGTTCAGGCAGCAGCTTGCCTGCGTACCGACCGGCATGGCGTTCTGCCGGATGGAACATCCCGTGGACGCCCTTGTGCGAAAGGTACATGAAGAACGGCTTGTCGCTTCCTTTGACACTGGAGTCCAACCAGTCGATCGCATAATCAGTCAACTCGTCGGTGATATAACCCTTCTGCGGAATCGATTCACCATCGACGTTCAGCGACCAGTTTTTCAGATTCTCCGGCGGATAGTAATGCCCTTGTCCTTTGAAGGACACCCAACGATCGAACCCAGGGCGCGGTGCATCGGAATGTCCACCCATGTGCCATTTGCCGAAGTAACCGGTCTGATAACCGGCAGCTTGCAGATACTGCGGAAAGAACTTCGTGTCTGGTGGCGTCAGCACGTTGTTATCGACAACACCGTGGTTGTGCATGTATTGGCCGGTCAAGATCGAAGCGCGACTCGGCGAGCAAAGTGAAGTCGTGACCATCGCATTCTCGAAGTAGACACCGTCGCGAGCCATCGCATCCATCGCTGGCGTTTCGACCCACGGATGGCCGAGGAAGCTCATCACGTCATAGCGATGATCGTCGGACAAAATGAACACTACATTTAACGGATTTTCTCCCTGAATCTTGTCCAGCTTCAAGTCGGCCGCCCGCGACTTCGAAAAGAACGCCGTTAGTATCAACAACGTAGTCGCAGCGCATCGCATCATGATGTCCTACTCTTTCTTGCTCTCAATTGAATTGCCCACAGCACAACTTTACTGAGTATGACGCCATTGATCGAGGAGTCGGCGAAGCCGTGCCGAGCATGCTCGCGCCCGTCCGCTATCTCAAGGGCAAAGAGATCTCGGTGCGCAGGTCGGCGGGCGACGTGTCATTTGGATTGTTCTTGTAGATTTCGAAGGCACCCGCCTTGCTCTGTTTGAGCTTTTTGTATCGGGCGAATTGATTCGCCGCGCTCCAAGCGTTGCCAAGGTTTTCGTAGCTGCCGATGTGATCGACGCGAAGGGCCTTCGTCGCCGAGAGTGACCAACACGAAAGTTCCTCGGAGACGGAGCCGACCGATTCGGGAAGTGCGAACCCTGCCGTGTAGTCGAATATCCCGGACTTCATGTCAAAGTCGTGATAGACCGACATCGGTTCGCCGTCAGTCGGCAAATTGTGTTTTGAGAACTTTTCTGTTGCATCCGCCAACATGGCCGCCATCGACGGACCGATGTCGTTTAGCGAATACTTCTTGCGTACGCCTGCCATGCGCAACGGTCCGACAGGCTCCACGCCGCGAATCTTCGTCTCCGAAAGAATCTGTCCCGTCTCAAGCAACTCTTTCAGCATCTTCAATCCGCGTTCGTAGTCCATCCCGATGAACACTTCCATTTGAGGCTTCATCCAGAACAAAAACCAAGGCAACGCTCCGCGCATGTGCCAAGTGAGCTTGGTGCCGTCGCCCACCAGTTCCATTTCGAAGGCGACTTCGGATTTTGACTTGAACGGCTTGAGGAATCGAATCTCTTCCTTGATCAAGCGACCAGGTTGCAGGTCGCGATGTTCGATTTCTCCCTGGCCAACGAGCTCGCCCTGCCACGAATAGATCGAACCGATTGACGAAGCATTCTCGGTCACGGTGACCTTCGCATCTGGTTCCGCGCCGAGCCAAGGCGACCAGGTCGTCCAAGTTCGGAAGTCGGAAATCGTATCGAAGACTTTCTGTGGAGTCGCGTTGATTTGATTCGAGCGGTATACGTGATAACGTGGCATCGTTCAGCCCTGTATGACTAGTTTGAACAATTGGAGAATAGATCGTCTGTGTGCCACTAGCATTGCCAGTGCCGAACTCAATATGCGATCTGCCGAAAAGACGTGCAAGCGACTAGACGAAACTTTCGTAAATCGCCAGCCTTGAAACGGGAGCAAAGCCGAGGACGAAGAGCTTGATGTGGCTCTAGTTGCCGCTCATGCTAACTCGGCGATCGGCTGGACGCCCGGATCGACGAGATATTGCGGTCGGCCACGAAAGTCGAACAGCCGCTCGGAGTTTAAGTTGACGCCCAGATTGCGGTAGAGCGTCGCAAAGACTTCTTGGAACGATACTGGACGATCCGCTGCTTCACCGCCCAATCGATCTGTCGAACCGATGACATGGCCTGTGTTCATGCCTCCGCCAGCGAGCAATGCGGAACATACGCGCGGCCAATGATCACGTCCTGCCTTGGGGTTGATCTTTGGCGTGCGACCAAACTCGCCCCAAGCGAGTACGCTTACATCTTTATCCATACCGCGTTCGTGCAGGTCTTCAACCAAGGCCGTTAGAGCTTTCTCGAAGACCGGGAACTCATCCTCGGCGGTTTTGAAGTTGCTGCTGTGCCAATCCCAAAATCCGTAATTGATCGTAACGACCCGAGCACCCGCTTCGACTAAGCGACGTGCGGCGAGAAAGTTCTGCGGCGTGCGCGGTGCGCCGTCGCCTTTAGGCTTTGTCAGGTCATCTTCGCCGTATCGCTCGCGAATCGCGGGATCTTCCTTGCTGAGGTCCAGCGCGTTGAACATGTCGGACGATGTTAGGATGCCCATCGCACGTTCCGTGAAAACGTCGATGCCTTCCATCTTGCCGCTGCGATCCCACTCGCGACGGAAGCGGTCGAACGATGTCAGCAAACTGCGCCGATCACCAAGTTGATCATCGGTGATGCCTTGCAGCACCATATCATCGCGGCTGGGACCGGTTGGACGAAACGACGAGTTGCCGAGCCCGAGGAATCCCGCCGTCGGTTCGTTATATGGGCGATGTTGTGTCGTGTAACAAAGGCTCACGAATGGCGGGATGCCCGCGTGAACTGGGCCCTGATAATGCGAGACAGCAGAACCGATGTGCGGCCACCCGCCGGCTGGCGCATTCTGTTCGTGGTGTCCAGTCATGCACTGATGCGAGTAGTGCGAATCACGAGCGCCAACCATCGAGCGTATAGGCACAATCTTGTCCATGATCTTGGCGAGTTGAGGCAGCTTCTCCGAGATCTGGATGCCGTCTACGTTCGTGTCGATTGGCTTGAACGGACCCCGGATTTCGTCAGGGGCGTCGACCTTGATGTCGTACATGTCTTGATGTGGCGGCCCGCCACACATGTAGATCATGATCAATGCTTTGTGCGAACGATTGACGCCTGCTTCGGCATCGAGTCGCAAAAGTTGCGGCAGCGTCATTCCGCCGAGCGCCGTGCCACCTATCCGTAACATATCGCGACGAGTCAGCCCGTTGCAGAGGCGCTGTCGACGGTCGGGCTTTTCGAGAATGTTCAACATCGGGAGTTAAACCAACTCGGTAAGCGGCTTCACGCCTTCGTCGACCAAGTACTGTGGACGACCGCGAAGATCGAACTCGCGAATCGCTCGTAGATTCAACCCGAGGTTCTGGTAGAGCGTCGCAAAGACTTCTTGGAACGTCACCGGTCGATCCACAGCGTATTCGCCAAGTCGATTCGTCGAGCCGATCACTTGCCCTGCGCGGATGCCGCCACCGGCGAGGATAGCACAAGAGACGCGCGGCCAATGGTCGCGGCCAGCGTTTCCGTTGATCTTGGGTGTGCGACCGAACTCACCCCAACAGACGACGGAAACGTCTCGCAACATGCCTCGGTTATCGAGATCTTCGACCAAAGCCGAGAGCGCTCGGTCTAGCATTGGCATGTCTTGGCGACCGCGATTGAAGTTGCCACCGTGCCAGTCCCAGCGGCTGAAGTTCAACGAGACAACTCGCGCGCCCGCTTCGACTAAGCGGCGTGCGACCAGGAAGTTCTCGGTTACCTTCGGTGCGCCGTCGGAGGTGAACGCGGGATTGCCCTTGCCATATCGTTCGACGAGCTTGGGATCTTCCTTCGTGTAGTCGAGAGCTTCGGCAAGCGCAGAGGATGTAAGGATTCCCATCGCTTGCTGCGTGAAAGCATCAACGCCATCCATCACTCCGCTCGAATCAACTTCGCGGCGAAAGCCATCGATGGAATTCAACAACGCTTGCCGATCACCAAGACGGTCGAGCGTGATGTCCTTCAGCGTCATGTTTTCGCGCGACTCGACTCGACGCTTGTCGTCGTTGCCGCCAGCCAACCGGAATGGAGCATGCTTCACACCGAGGAAGCCGCCAGCACCTGGATCGCCCCAGGGTTGGTGACTCGTCTTATACATCAAGCTGAGATGCGGCGGGATCGTCGGACTAACGGGGCCTTCCAAATGCGAAACCCAAGCGCCCATCGAAGGCCAACCGCCAGCCGGCGGGTTGTTCTCGCCTCGCCCCGTCATGGCTTCGACGGCATAGTGTGAACCACGTGCGCCGACGATGGAGCGAATCGGAACGAACTTGTCCATCATGCCGGCGATCATCGGGAACTGATCACCGATTTCGATGCCTGAGACATTTGTATTGATTGGTTGGAACTCGCCGCGAATCTCGGATGGCGCATCGAGCTTGATGTCCCACATGTCTTGGTGAGGTGGTCCACCAGGCAGGAAGACGTTAATGACTGCTTTGTGCGATCGCTTAATGCCGGCTTGTGATTCGGCTGCCAGCAGCTGTGGCAACGAGATGCCACCCATCACCAAACCGCCGATCTTTAGGAAGTCGCGACGGTTCACACCATCACAAAATCCGCTGCGTCGTTGGCTTCGACCGTATATCGTCAACATGATGGAAGCTCCTGCTTCGCGCGAGGGAACACAATATGTCTAACTTGAACCGCCCCGATCTTATCAAGGTTCGTTGATCCGTTCAATGATATTTATCGACGTGAAAGGGCCTCAACTGTTGATCTAGCCCCGATTTCGGTCATAGATTCGGTCGAAACGGCAAGGTCGGCCTGATGACTCAACGCCATTCCGATTCCCGTTTGGCGTGGGTTGGCCATCCGCTTATGATGGAAGCCTGCCAGATTGGTCAACCACCACGTGCCGAGCGGTTTGAATCGGATGAGCGAAACGCAGCTAGACGACCAGGATGAAAACACCGAATTCAGCAAGATTGCGGACGAGCGAGACCCGGGATTGCTCGCCGAGTTCTGGGACTTTCTGATTCACAACAAAAAATGGTGGCTTACACCGATCATTCTCGTTCTTCTGCTGATGGGCGTACTCGTGGTGCTAAGCGGGACCGCTGCCGCCCCGTTTATCTATACGTTGTGGTAATCCCTTGGCTTGGAATGTTTGCTAGCGAACTGGGCACAAGTGCTTATCGGGTCGTTGTTTCCGACTCGGAATTCGTTGACAGAAGATTCGTGGCCCGCTAGGATCGACTGGTGATCGGAAAACCTCTTCCCAGAGCATTCTCTTTCTGCAATTCGAAACTCTAATCAGTGTAGAGGTCGATATGTTTCGACACAAAAATACGGTCGCTCTCGCAACCTCTCTATTGCTGCTGTCTTGTTGCTGTTCGTCCGCTCGTGCCTACACGCCACAGAGCCCTGAAGTTCAAGCTGCCGTGAAGCGGGGCGTGAGCTATATCGAGAAGAACTACGGCAAGGGAGGGCACGATAAAGAGCTCGGTGGAATCTGTATCTCCGCGTTGGCATGTTATATCGCAACGGGAAATGAGCAGCATCCACTTGTCATTAAAGCGGTTGAACAATGTCGGACCGAGTCGAAATCGGGCTTCAGTCGATCGGGGCACGCCAACTATAGCTTGGGGATCGCCCTGATTTTTCTAGGCGAACTTGGGCCTCAGCAGTATCAGCCCGAAGTGGAAGCGCTGTTGGAGGCTATCTATGAGCAGCAGCGAGCTGATGGTGCGTGGAGTTACCCGAACCATCCAACTGGAGACACATCGCAAACGCAGTATGCGTGTTTGGGAATGTGGATGGCGCATCGACAAGGTATCAACGTTAAGATCCCGGCCGTCGAGAAGGTATGCAATTGGCTCATTCGAACTCAAGCTCCGAATGGAAGCTATGCCTACCAAGGGACTGATCCGGGGAGCTTCAACCGTGTGAACCAAAGTGATTTTTCAGCGTCAATGACCGCCGCTGGAGTGGGAAGTATGTATGTCTGCGGCGAGCTACTTGGGTTCATCGACGACCCCCGAATGTTGCAACTTAGAATGACGCTGCCCCCAGCGATTAAACCCGTTGTTACCCGAGACGACAAAGTAATCGCCAAAGTGGTGGAGCAGGGGCGATGGCAACTGAGCGCCAAGGATGGCAATACTTGGTTCAACCGCAACGCGGGACTTGAGAATGTTTACAAAGGTGCGAAACACCAGCAGTACTACTACATGTACGCTCTCGAAAGGTATTGGGCATTTCGAGAGTTAGCAGAAGCGATCAAAGATCCCGAGCCGCGTTGGTATAACGCAAGTGTTGACTACTTGCGAGGCAAACAGGCGGCGGACGGTAGCTGGAAGAGCGGTGAGCAAGGACCCGTGCTCGACACTGCGTTTGCTGTATTGTTTTTGCTGCGCACGTCCAAGGCGACGGTAACTCGAATCGTTCTCGAGCAAGGGAGACTAACGGGCGGCAAGGGTTTAAAAGCCGATATGTCGACTGCGAGCGTTGACAATAAAGGGAAAGTCGTAACCGCCGATCCTTCCAAGTCCGTGTCAGAACTTTTGAAGATGCTTGACGACCCAAAGACACCGCAGAAAGAGTTTAGTTCGGAAGTTCCTGATAAGCTCGAACTGAGTGCTGATCCAAAACAGCGTCAACTGGAGCTGACGCGACTGCGGCGAATGCTCACCAATGGATTATTTAAAGCTCGGTTGACGGCAGCAAAGACGCTTGGGACGGTTCGCGATCTAGGAAGTGCCCCCGCTTTGATCTTCGCATTGAGTGATCCTGACAAACGCGTCATGCGAGCTGCCCGTGACTCGTTACGATTCATGAGCCGCAATTCGGATGGGTTCAATTTCGTCATTGGCGATGAACGGCCCACGAAGCCAGAGTTTCAAGAGGCTCAGCGGCAGTGGACGGGCTGGTTATTGTCTGTGAAACCCGACGCTGAACTCATCGAATAGCTAGCGTGCAATTGGATGTCGGATCGCTCTCCAACTCCAGCTGCGAATCGCTCGTGGTTGAGGCGTCTTCTCAACCGTCTTGAAGTCGATCAGGCTGTCTTTTTCGGGATCGCCGCTCGCGCTTGGCAGTTCTTGGCCGGGCCTGTCACGCTGATCCTCATTGCATACTTCTTTTCTCGAGAAGTTCAGGGGTACTACTACACGTTCTGGAGTCTCATCGCGCTGCAATCGTTTTTCGAGTTGTCGTTCCAATATGTTGTCATCAACGTCGCCAGTCACGAATGGCAAAAGCTTCGCTTGGACGATGATGGCGCGATTCACGGTCCCGAAGAAGCCATTTCAAGGTTATCAAGCCTGACTCGCATCTCTCTGTGTTGGTACGGCGTGGCTGCGACACTTTTTTGGATTTGCGTGAGCGCGATCGGCCTCGTCTTCTTCACTTCGGGTGAGTACAGCGACACGATCGCTTGGAAACTTCCTTGGTTAGCGCTCGTCGGGTGCAGCGCGTTCGTGTTGTGGATGACTCCCTTCTTGGGAGTTCTAGAAGGATGTAATCAAGTCCAAACGGTTTACCGATTCAGATTCGTGCGGGCAGTGTTGGGCAATCTCGCCGTCTGGGCATGCATTCCCCTAGGCGCGGGATTGTGGACTCCGGCGATCGCGTCGTTCGTGCAGTTGGTATGCGAGTTTTATCTTATCGCCGTCCACTACCGGCGTTTCTTTGGCGTACTGACAAGTCGCCCCACGGGCCCCTCGATCCACTGGATGTCGGAGGTATGGCCTTTGCAATGGCGAATCGGGGTTAAAGGCCTGTTTTGTTATTTCAATACGTCGCTGATAAACCCAGTTATCTTTTACTACTACGGCGAGGTGACCGCCGGACAAGTAGGAATGACTTGGCAAGTGCTCTCGTCACTACAAGCGGCGTGTTCATCGTGGGTAAGAACTCGAGCCGCGCGTTTTGGGATGCTTGTCGCAGAAAGAGACTATGATGAATTGAATCGCATCTTCATCCGGCTGAGCACGATCGCTTTGACCGTGCTTTGTATCCTTAATGCCGCCTTCATTCTGTTTGACGTCCTTCTTTTTCAAGCGGAATCCAGGTTCGCCGATCGTTTGCTGGCACCGCTTCCCACGACGCTTCTGGCGTTGGGATTGATCGCAACTTCTCTCGCTGAGTTTCAGGGGATCTACATTCATGCCCACAAACGCTCGCCGTATATGATCGTTTCAATAACCGCGGCAGCGACGAACGGACTGTTAATATGGTGGCTGGGTCGGCAATACGGTGTGATTGGTGCTGCAGGCGCTTACCTAGCGATGGGAGTGCTATTCAGTCTCCCGTTTTGGACGTGGGCTTGGTATCGATGTCGTGCGCAATGGCATCTTCCCGAGTCAGCCTGAGTTTAGTTTGAATTGGTCCCATAAAAAGAGCGTCTAATCTCGCCGTAAGATCCATGCCTGCTAATCCCCCGCGCCATCGTCGAGCATTCTCCGCGAAACTGATTGTACTTGCCGGATCGTGTGCACTGTCGCTTATCGCATTAGAAGTCTTCTGCAGGTTTATCGGCTTTGCGCCACCTATAACTCCGCCGCCGCCTGACACTAGCGAATTACACTCCGTCGACTTCATTCGAGAGGCGCAGGAGAAGAACTGGATTCATTGGCCGAGCAGTCATACAGTTACCGAGACCGATGAACACCCGACCGGAAAGATCGTTTTCGAGCGAAACGAATGTAGCTTTCGCGAGGACGGTGAAACTCCTATCGAGAAACCTCCCGAAACCATACGGATTGCGGTGATGGGTGACAGCCACACGGACGGTGCCGTATGGAACCACGAAAGCTATGCGAATTTGCTGGAAGTGTCTCTGAATGATGAGAGCACGGCGAATACCTTCGACGTCATCAACGCTGGGTTTTCCACCTTCTCGCCCTATCAGGAATTATGGGTATATCAGAAGGTCGTTCAACGTTTTGATCCCGACTGTCTAATCGTTGCGTTTTATGCCGGAAACGATCTATGGGATCTGACCGCATCTGATCGAGTCCATCTTCAACGACAAGATGGTGCCTTTGTCCATGTTGATCCCGCTTCGAACGAGCCACCGCCGCCGGACGAGGCCGTACCGGGAGTGGGTCGTCTTGCGAAGAACTTCCTCCGTGATCGTTTGGCGATCTACCATGCACTCGCGAACGTGCGATCGCTTCGGCAGATGTTTGGCAACGTGCCAGAAGTGGATCAGCAGAAAGAGCTTTCTGAAGAAGCCGCTGCGATAAGCTCTGGCGGATATTGGCAGAGCCTCGGCCAAGCACAGTACTTTAAGCAGCACCCTTCCGTGTGGGACGAATGCGGTAGTATGATGCGTTTCATCCTGGAACAGTTTCAACGCGAGACGCAATCGCAGAATGTCGAGTTGCTTCTACTTGTCATTCCGTCGATCCGGCAGATTCACCCTCATACCGACGAGGTCGCTTATCAAAAGGCTGCCTCGCACCTTCAGCTTAGCGCAGAAGACTTGCTGATCGACGATCGCGCGTCAGAATTGGTAATTCGATTGGCCGCGGACCTAGACATCCAAATCATCGATCTTAGGCCTTCGTTGCGCGCTGCCGCCGAGCGAGCGCCAACCGAGGAGTTATACTGGCGGTTCGACCACCATATAAGCGCAAGCGGCCATCGCGTCGTCGCGCAAGAACTGCAAAACGCATTACAGCATAAATTGGAATTGCCAAGGCAACCGAGCGAGCAATGAGACGAGGAGATGTACCACGTCGCGTCTGCATCATTGCACTAAACGCATACCCGGCGATCGAACCGAAGGCCGGACGGTCCATTGGCGGATTGGAAATGCGGGCGTGGAATCTGGCCACTGGTCTATCTCAGCAGCCGGACATTGAAGTCTTCTTTATGGTCGGCCACACGCGTCCGATTACGAGTACGCGTGTCGGAAACGTGACCGTCGTGCCGTTGATCGATCGTTTTCGTGACCTTCGATTCAATGTTTCTCGCAGTATTGATGCATTGCCACACTTCCCTTGGTTTCGCACGCGGGCATGGCACGCGAAACTCCTTTGGCAATTGCCCCTACTTCTAGCCACGCGCCCGTTCCGCAATCGGCGGTCGATGCATGAACGTATATCGGAGCAGCTTGAGCAACTCAAGCCAGATGTCTGTATGGGATTCGGCCTTGGCGAACACGCGGCAGCCATTGTGCGAGCGTCCGAACGCATTCAGCGGCCCTCCATCGTGGGACTAGCGTCAAACGCAGATCTTGACGCTGAATTGTTTTCGGATTCTCGATACGTCAATCATTATGGCGACTCGTCTGACGACTGCCGTTTCGTTATCGAACGCGCTTCCGCTGTCTTGTGCCAAACGCAATGGCAGCAAGATCGCTTGACCGAACTGGCGAATCGCGAGTCGTTCGTAATTCCGACGCCGATTCGAGCTGAGCGGTGGTCTACCACCGAAACCACGGAGCCCGGCAAATATGTCTTGTGGGTTGGCCGTTACGACGAAGTCTACAAGCGGCCCCAGCTCTGCCTTAAAATCGCTCGCCAGTGTCCAGACATTCCGTTCGTTATGGTGCTGAATCGTGGGGACGCTCGCACCGAACGAGATATCCGCAAGAATGCCACACCTAACGTTAGGATTGTCGACTACGTCCCGGCTGACGAGATGCCTGATGTGTTCCGACGCGCTAGGCTCTTTCTGAGTACGAGCCAATCCGAAGGGTTTCCCAATGTGTTTTTAGAAGCGTCCGCCAGCGGAACACCTATTGTAACTCTGGAGGACTTCGGCAATTTCGTGTCCAAATCAGAGTGTGGAGTCTGGACGAAAGGCGACTCGGATCAGGCCGTATCTAGCGTGTGTGATTTGTGGAACGATGTAGTTTCGCGGGCACGGTATGCCGAAAATGGCCAACGAAGCGTTCGTCAGTTTCACTCGCTCGAAGCAGTCGCGGAAAATCTCCGAAACGTCGTCGACACGGTGCGCCACACACCTTGGAACGACTCCACTTCGAGGTTGGACGTAGATCCGAAACGCAAGAGGAACACTGGAAATGAAGTTTGAATCGGCGATTCTCTTTGCCAGCTGCTTGTACTCGGCCGGAATTGCGTTCAGCGCGGAACCGGTTGGATCAACAACTCTGAGAAAATCTACAATCCAATACAAAGTGGCGACCGAGCCCTACGTCATCCTCGAACGCGCGGGCGTGCGCGCCGTGATCGTCGACAACCAAAGCGTTGACGACGAAGTGTTGTCCGGTCATCAAGCTGGATATAACGGCGTTGCAGCCCTGTCGCATGCGAAACAATCCAAGAACCTGTTCGTGCCTTCCTACAGCGGCCTCAACTTTGAAGCAATTCATGACGGAACCGTTCAAGAAGAGGCGGTGCTGTTCGAGCCTCGCAGAGCGCCAATGCAGTTACGAGTGATCGACGAATTCACGTGCGAACTCTATCAACACGCCACACCCAATTGGCGATTGGAGAGTTGCCATCGGTATCATATGCTTCGTGACGGGACGATTGAGATCACGTTTGAATGTAAGCCAGTCGACGCGACTTTCGCCAATAAATACATTGGTTTGCAGTGGGCAAGTTATATCAACCAGCCTAAATCGCTTGGCATCTATTTCAAGGGACATCCTGTTAACGACGATAGTCGGAACACGCGGTGGATCCTCGCGACGACACCAGGTCACGGCCGACTATCGACGCATCTCGCGACCAACGATCAACGTGTGTTTCCTCACGATAAGGATTTTCCGTTTACTTTACTCTTCAGTCGCTCGAACTATCGCTTCAGTCAGCCGTGGTATTTTGGTAAATGTCGCGGAATGGCCTTGGTCACGATGTATCGCCCTGAGGACATGATCCGCTTTACCCAATCACCTTCAGGTGGCGGTGGGGGTAATCCTGCATGGGATTATCAGTTGCTGATTTCGGACTATCGGCCCGGCGCGATATATCAAATGGTCATGCGAGTGATGTACACACCGTTTGAGTCAATAGAAAGTATCGAGCAGCTAACCCTTCTGCATCGCAAGGCACTCGGTCAGATTCCGTGACGCGCCACGGCGAAGGATTCGCTTATCCGGCGGTATATCGGCGAGATGGGAAACATGAACGACACCAAGAACGCGCATCGCTTTAAGTTTTCTCCAATACTCCTTTGCAGTTTGTTGATCCTAACGCTTTGGGGAATGCTGTTAATCGCTCCACCCAGCGCGAAGGTCGCAGGAGGAGGTCGCTTGCCAACGGCTGTCTACTTGGCCTTAGTCACGCTGATCTATCTGACCTGTTTGTTCGTTGTATTTCTATGCGGGAAATGGCTTGGGCACCGACGATCGCGACCGCGGCTGGCGATTCTTGCTGTGGCTAACATCGTGATCGCGCTCGCATTCTGTGAAGGCATGTTCTTCGTGCTGAATTGTCGCAAGCTGGCAGAGAACCCCAACTTGGCAAGGCTAAGCGAACTCGCGGTTCGACCGACTCCCGGCAACGTGCCTGCGGGTTCCGCTCCGAATTATCAGCCGCATCACTACCTGAACTATGTACTTAATCCTGACGTGCCCTATATGGGCACGCTTCAGTACAACGCCAAATATTTTATTCGTAGAGAGCGACCCATCCTCCCTCGCGGACAATCAGCACTGCGAATCCTAGCACTAGGTGGCAGCACGACGTTTTGTGACCAGATCGCCAACGAGGAAGATACTTGGCCCGCAAGGCTCGAATCACTTCTTCGTTCGCATTACGGCGAGCAGTGTGAAGTTATCAATGGGGGTGTTGGCGGGTATAACTTGCTTGAGAACATGCTGCACTACGTGACCTTGCTTTCCGACCTCGATCCAGATGTCGTGCTCCTTTACGAAGGAATAAACGATGTTCACCCGCGGCTGTATCCGACGGTCGAATTTGACTATTCCAAGTACCGATATCCATGGCGCCTCGATAGCCAGTTGCCGACGTCTCACCGCTGGCTGCGCCGCTCATCGACTTATGATTACTTTTTCACCATGACGCAACTGGCTCCGATTGCTTCGACCGGAATTCACGATGCCGTCTCGCTGCCATATCCCGATTTAGATGTGTGGTCCGAGCGACTTGTGGCGAATCCGCCGACTCACTACCGCGATCACCTCGAAGATTTTGTCCAATTCCTGCAAGGACAGTGTAAGTCGATCGTGATCATCCCGCAGTACTTCATCGCTCAAGGCGAAAGTGATCTCGTGTTTGCCGAGGGGGTCGAACAGAACAATCGCGTCAACGCAGAAGTGGCAGAATCTTTCGACATAGCCTTCTTGAGTGAACTACTCCAGGAAGGTGCGTTCGCGAAGCAAGATCTGTTTGATAATTGTCATTTCAACGAGCAAGGTAATCAGAAGATGGCAAACATTGTCCTTGAAATGCTGCAGCGCGAGGACCTGGTTCAGCTTCGGTTGTGAACGCCGGTTGCTCGTACGTTGGTCGCGTCCAACTCACAACCAGCTTGCCCCTTCCTACCAATGTCGAAGGGAAATTGTATCTCAGCGATTATTCTCCAGCCACGCTTGAAACATCAAGACATCCCACAACCAATAGTGCCATTCGGCGGTACCCTGTAAGTGATCTTGCCAACGAAGGCGAATGCGTTCCGCGTCGAAGAAGCCTTCTTGTTTCAGTCGATCCTCGGACAGCAATGCTTCCGCCCAATCCCGTAGTGGCCCGCGAAGCCACTCGTTGATGGGAACGCCGAACCCAACTTTAGGTCGCTCGAACAGTTCGTCAGGCACGCGCCGACGAAGCACTTGGCGGAGAGGATACTTGGCCTGCCCATGATGAACCTTCAGGCCGAATGGCAAGGACCAGGCGAACTCGACAACCCGGTAATCCAGCAATGGGACGCGCGCCTCTAAACTGACCGCCATACTTGCTCGGTCAACTTTCGTGAGGATGTCGTCGGGCAGATATGTCACGGCATCGAGATGCATCATTTGCTCGACAAAGTTAGGTCGGGTGTTCCATTGATCAAACCGGTCGAAAATCGTCGATCGCGATTGCGCGCCGACAACAATTTGATCCGGCTCCTTCCAGTGCGTGTTCAGCCAAGCGTAGAGAGCTTGCGCGTGCGGCGTTCGCAGGAGGCGACGTACTTCTTCACCTCGCCAGGGAACGCAAAGTTGTAGCAGCGATGCAGCCAACGACCGTAGACCGCGTGGCAGTCTCGCGACCTTGTTCCAGATATGCTCCGTGTGAGCATATCGATTGTAGCCACCAAACAGTTCGTCGCCTCCGTCGCCCGACAGACTCACGGTGACGTGTTGCTTGGTAATCTTGGAAACGAGATAAGTAGGGATCTGTGACGAGTCGGCGAACGGTTCGTCGTACATTTCCGGCAAACTCGGAATCACATCAATTGCTTCTTCCGGTGTTACGTAGTATTCGGTGTGCTCCGTACCGAGATGTTTGGCAACGGCCTTGGCGTAATTTGCCTCGTTGTACGCTGCCTCGTGAAAACCGATCGAGAAAGTACGCACTGGCCGTGTATTCTGAGATTGCATCAACGCGACGACGAGCGAAGAGTCGATGCCTCCGGACAGAAATGCTCCAAGCGGGACGTCAGCTTCCATCCGCAATCGAACAGAATCTTGAAGAAGTCGCTCCAACTCATCGACCGCGATCTCGGACGATCCTTCAAACGGCTGCACGCACCCTCGCCTGGCAACTTCTGTCATCTCCCAGAAGGGGACCGGCGTGCTGGCGTGGCGTGCTGTCTCGACATTGATTTCGAGTGTTGTTCCGGGCGGAAGCTTTTTGACTCCACGATAGATTGAGTATGGCGCGGGAATGTAGCAGTGCCGGAGTAGCATGGCGATGGCGTTGCGATCGACTTCGCCGCGGAAATGCGGGTGGGCGCGTAGCGCTTTCAGTTCCGATCCGAAGATAAAAGTGTCGCCAAACCATCCGTAGTAGAGAGGTTTGATTCCGATCCGATCTCGAGCAAGCGTTAGCCGGTGCTGACGTGCATCCCACACGGCGAGCGCGAACATTCCGTTCGACCGACTTAGGGTTTCGGGAATGCCCCAGCAGTCGATCGCTTCCACGAGTACTTCGGTGTCGGAACGACCGCGAAACGAACGACCGAAACGTTCTAACTCTTGCCGCAGTTCCCCATGGTTATACACTTCGCCGTTGTAGGAAACGCAGTAGCGTCCACTGGCCGAGTGCATCGGCTGATGGCCGAACGGCGAGAGATCGAGGATAGAAAGCCGCTTGTGCCCTAAAGCAATTCCATTCTCCTGATCGACCCATGTTCCGGTATCATCGGGACCGCGGTGATGCAGCGTTGCTGCCATTCCATGCACGATTGTCTCGAGCGCAGCGTTATCGCGCGTTCGCGCAAGATCAAGTACTCCCGTGATTCCACACATGAGTTATCAACCTTGCTCCGGATTTGTCTGTGCATCAAAAACTCGTTCCCATGCGTCGAAGAACTTCGTTTCGCTAAATCTTTCGCATACCTCCGGCGCTCGTGATGCTATTCGGCATCTGTCTTCGTCGTTCGACATTAACCGATCAAGTGCCGCCGACAACTTCGCGACGTCTTGAGCTGGTACGAGCAATCCATCAACTTCATCACGAATTATTTCACGCGGCCCGCTTTCGCAATCGAAGCTGACGACCGCCAATCCAGCGGCCATCGCTTCAAGGAGGGCATTCGGAAAGCCTTCGTAGCGTGACGACAGCACAAATATCTTGGAACTGCTTATGGCTTGAAGCGGCTCCGTCGTCCACCCGGAAAGATTGACTACATCGTTCAACGTGAGATCGAGAATCAGTGCTTCGAGGGATGGCCGATCAGGTCCTTCGCCATAGATATTCAACCGCCAGGCAGGATGTCTTTTGGTAACGCTGGAAAACGCCTTCACCAAAAGGTCGAATCCCTTTTGTGGAACGAGACGGCCGATCGCGACAATAGAGCGTTCTGCATGACTGGATGAATCGGTCGGGACGATCGAATTAGGAATCACATGAATCGGTCGGCGCTTTACGACACGATGCATATAATCGCGCACTGCTTCCGTTTGAACGACTAATGCAGCGCAACGAGGATAGACGCACCGTCGGAGCAATTCCCAAAGTCGACCGATCGGATGATGTCTTGGATCGACTCGTTCGCAAACGACGACGCGATTTCTGGGGCAGGCAAGTAGCGTTAGTATATTCATCTTCTCTGTGAAGCTGATCACTTGGTCGCCTCGCGATTCCAGAATGGCGCGACGTAGTTGGCGGACACGTGATACGTTGCTCCAGAGTCCCTCCAACTTATTCCGAGACTCGGACAAGAGATCCAACCCCACACGGTGAACGTCGGCAGCCACAGGGTATCGATCGTTTTTGGCCGTATCCAGAGTAATCAAGGTAACGGCGTACCCCATCTGTGCCCACCGACTAGCCATCGCCGCCAGCGTTCTCTCTGCGCCGCCACCGTTTAGCGAGTGAATTACTAGCGTAAGTCGTCGAGGCATTAAATTACTCGATGCTGCCGATGATCATCGTTGTCCACGATCGAAGTCCGAACTTATCGCCGATCGATAAACATTCGATATGCGATGGATCGAAGAGATCGGACGCTCAGTGCTTCGACAATTTGAAGGACCAATCACGAAAGGATGGCAAACTCGTGTTTCCTTCGCAAGCTTCAATTGTCCTTAAAATGCTTGTCCGCAAAGCCTAGGTAGGCATTCCAGTCGAAGTCGGTGACGTCGTGTTTGCCGGATCGAATGTGGTAGCCGATTGTATTTGCGACCGGCTCGTTGACCTTTGGCATCTCGTCCGTGCCGATCCCATTCGTCCCGAGTAGCCGATAGACCGGATCGGCGTAGTAGCCAGAGAGGAACTCGCCACGAGGGTCTGCCCATTGGTCGTCCTCTGCGCTCGCGATGTACACCGGCCGAGGAGCGATCAGCGCGATCAGCATGTGCTGGTCGACAGGTAAAGCGTTCTCGTTCTCGTTGTACTGGACGAAGTTGTCGCAGAACCAATGCGGGAAGGAAGTGTTAATCCTCGCGACGGTCTCGCCGAAATGACGGCGGCTTAACGCGGCGCCACCGCAACCTGAATCGTTCGAGATCACCATCGCAAACCGTTCGTCGGTCGCACCCGCCCACAGCGAAGTCTTGCCGAGTCGTGAGTGTCCCATCACAGCTACATGCTTGTGATCGATATCATCATCGGTCTCGAAGTAATCCAGCGCGCGACTCAGGCCCCAACCCCAAGCGGCAATGGATCCCCACTCATCCGCCGCTGGTTTCTTCTGGCCCGGCTTGTTGAACAGTGGATGGACGCCGTTTTGAAAATCATCATCAAAGTCGGGATCGACATCGCCGTAATAGATCGTCGCCAACCCGTAGCCACGATCCAAAATCATGTCGATTGCCCACCGCGACGCGCTCGCGCCTCGTGTGGCTTCCGTCGCGGTGTTATCGACGACTCCTGTTTTAGGTCGCATCCACGACTTGGACAGCGTAATTCCAGGATCGTCGGCGACCGTATGATTCCCGCCGAAGTTGTACCCAACGAAGGCTGGGGTTGGGCCCGTTGCTTTTGCGGGCAGATAAATCAGCACGCTCATCTGCGGTCCCGATTTATCCGCAGAAAAGTAGACGGTCACTTCCTTGCGTATCGCCTTGCCGCCCAGTGCTCGTTTGTCGACCGATGCGACTTCGAAGCTCATGTCGTCACGTGGTTGCGGGCTGCGACCGTAGACTTGCTCTTCGAATAGCTTCAATATCTCAGGGCGGCGCTTTTCTTGCCATGTCTTCGCATCAACGACTTTCTGGCCGTCTGCTAACACCAGCGGGTCTGGAAGTTCGAACGTTGGGACCTTCGATTCGTCGTAGTTATATCCCTGTGGTTGCGCAAATGCTGATGATGCGAACAGAGTGATTAATATGGCGCTCGATTGAAGTAAGACTTGCTGGAACTGCATACTAGAACCTCGTTGCGGTTAGTGCTTCTCGACTGGCGAGCCGATGATTTGTGGTCGGCCTGCATGATACCGAAACCTCGCGAGGAACGCACGCATGTCAACGATCAGGTTGATTCATGAGGAAGTCTTGGCACGACGTCACTTCAAAATCGGTTCTCCGAGATCTCTTGTGATAAGTTTTATCAGCTCTTTAGCGTCTAGTTCCGTCGTATGAACGGAACCATCCGCCATCAGATAAGTCAGCGGTTTACCTTCGACTTGGACCGTGCCTGACATCTCGAAAGGGATGTCTTTGGGCTCTGTCCACGCAACGCTCGTCTGCGATTCGGCAATCAGAATCGTGTTGCTCGTGCCGTCACGAAAGGTCTTAATCGCGACGCCGTCGGCATCGCCAAGCGCCGTGTGGAGGCCGCTGAATCCTTGATAGTTGGTGTGGCCAACCGATTGATCTTGCTTCGCCAGCGGGCTCCGATAAACGTCCGGCATCTTGTCCAAGAGTTTGATGTTATGGGGACCGTCCCACGGCTCGTCGAAGCGATACTGCTCGAAGAGTTCCTGCCCTTCGATGAACGGCAGAAGGGCGACACGCCAACTGAACGGATACGTCTTTTTGTCGAGAGAAGGATTTCCGCCCTCACGCGTATTCATGCTACCTGGGAACTTGCTGAAGACGTCGTGAAAGTTGTGAAATGCGAGGCCAATCCGCTTGAGCTTCTTTTCGGTTCTTGTTTGATTCGTCTCCGGCTTGTCCGCAGATGGATCGGCGACAAGTGGAGGAGGCGAGAGCGCCTCTAAAAGTCCGTCGCCCAGATCTTGCTGTTCGCGCATGGCGTCTTGCAGGACCTGCGGCAACTCCTCGACGCGCTTCAGTGTCATGAGAACATAACTGCTTCCAACCGTGGACTCGAATTGAGTCGGGCGGCCACCTTGCGGTACTCCGTTTAGACAGAACTCAATCTGATTTTCGCCGAACGCTCGAAGAATCCCCAATTTCACGGATCTAGATCCACCCGCCATAAAGTCGAGTTGCTGAGGAACAGTCGTCTGGCGATGCGAATAATAGCCTACGCTAATCAGACGCTCTCCTTCCATCACGTAATAACGACCGCCGTGAAATGCCCACAGACGACTGAGTTGTTCGGGACCAAGACGTCCGTCCTTCGACGACGTCACCTGCCATGTTCCATCCAGCACGATCTCCGCCGTCGCCGGAGTTTCGTGCTGCGCTTGATGAGATTCACCGTTCGGCGATTTCTCCATTCCTATTTTGCTACCTGGTGGAACATCAATCACTGCTTGTGTGCCATCTGGATACGTGATCGTGATTACGACTCCCATACAGATCCCGAGCAGCAACGCACCGAGTGATGCGGCGATCATCGTCGTGATTGAAACTTGGCGATGGAGGAAGGGTTGGATTGGAGAGGCGACTGTGGAACTGCGCGGAGCTTCCGTTTGCGGCTCCAGCTGGTTCGCCCTTTCCGCGAGTTGCGCGAGGTTGCTATTGCTGGTGAATGCAGCGAGTTGTTCGGCGACCGACATCGGAGATTGCGGACGATCTTCCGGATGCTTGGCCAGCATTGAATCGACAAGCTTCGTCAATGAACTCGGTGCATCAGGCAAGAGCTTTCCGAGACTTGGAGGTTCCTGGGAAACGTGCGCGGTCATCTTGGAAAACGCCGTGTCATGCTGTTCGTCGGCGAACGGAGCGTTACCCGTTAACAGCTTGAACAACGTGCAACCGAGTGAATAGATATCCGCGCGGACATCGACACCTCGGCTGTCGGCAACCTGTTCCGGAGCCACGAAGTCGGCGGTCCCCATTGCCTGGCCTGTGCCGGTGATTTCTGGTCGATCGTTTTCGTCGCATTGTAATCTCGCCAGCCCCAAATCGAGCAGCTTCACCTCGCCTACGTTGCTGAGCATGATGTTCGACGGTTTGACATCTCGATGAACGAATCCTTGCCCACTGGTGTACTCTAATGCGACTGCTGTTTGACGCACGATTTCGCAGGCGTCGGCAATCGACAGCGGGCCGGTGCGGCGGACAAGCTGACTGAGATCGAAGCCGTCGATAAACTCCGTCACGAGTACGGCCGTCCCATCCACTTCGCGAGCATCGTGAGCTGTAACAATGTTCGGATGGCTCAGTCTGCCGACGGCTCGCATCTCAGCCTCGAATCGTTCACGCGTTCGACGATTGGCGAGACGGTCGCCGGCTAAGACCTTCAACGCGACTTCGCGGCCAAGCTTCGTATGCCGGGCCAAGAACACATTTCCCATGCCACCTTGTCCGAGCATTCGGATAATCTCGTACTCTCCAATCGACTTCGGCAACTCATCCACTTCCGAGCTTGCACCGGTTTCGGATGCTAACGCCAAAGCGCCCAGCGCCTTTGCCATAGCAACTTGGCAATCCGGTTCCGCTGAGAACTCAGCCAACTCGTCTGGTTTTCGCAGGCTGGCAATGAGCGAGTCTTCGCTATCTTCGATGGTATCTAGGCCAGCACGACAGCCCTCACAGGTGCGAAGGTGCTCGAACAGTTCGTCGCTTTGCTCGTTAGGCAGTTGCCCCAAAGTGAACGCTCGCAGGCGGTCTTCAGATGGGCAAATCGTGGCGGTCATCATCGTATTCTCCTTTGCACTAGCATATTTGATATGCTGTCGATCGTGGAATCTAATGCTCGGGCGACGTGCCGAATCGGTGCGGCAATGCTCGTCGTTACAAGGATGAACGACGGCGTCTGACACCATTTTTCAAATAGTTCATTTTTCTCATCGAGCTTTTGCAGTTATCTTGGATCTCATGGAACGATCCGAAGCCAATCTAGGTCCTCCTGAACACCCGACGCTATCGTCGATGCTCCTCGCTGATGTTCGGCGTATGGATTCGGAGGGTTGGAGTCGACTGGTTAGCACGTTTGGCCCGATCGTCTATCGTTGGTGTCGCACTTCGGGTGTGTCCGAATCGGACGCGCCGGACATCGTGCAGGAAGTCTTCGCATCGGTCGCTCGTGGTATCGCAGGATTCGAGCGCGAGAAACGTGAGGGCAGTTTTCGTTCATGGCTCGCCGCGATCACCCGCAACAAGGTCCGTGATCACTTCCGTCGCCGCGCCAAATCGGGGCAAGCCGAAGGTGGAACCGAAGCACTCCTGCGGCTGCAAGAACACGCCGAGTCACTTGATTCAACGATCTGTGCTGATGCCGCGGAGTCGCCTGTCGTTCGACGCGTTCTCGAGCAAGTGCGTGCCGAGTTTGAAGAGTCAACTTGGCAAGCATTCTGGCTGGCAGTGATCGACAACAAGTCAACCGCCGAAGTCGCCGCGACCGTTGGCATCTCCGCTGCGAGCGTTTATCAAGCAAAGTCCCGCGTGCTTCGACGCCTGCGACAAAACCTGTCGCAGTTGCCAGAATAGTTGATCGCGAATGACACAATTCAGCAACGACGAATCATCTGGGCGAATCGAGCCGACGTTCGAGACAACGCACTGGAGTCTCGTCATCGGTGCGGGGCAGGTTGAAACACGTCAACGCTCGATGACAGTTCTTTGCGAGCGATATTGGTTGCCGCTGTATGCGTTTCTTCGCCGGGCTGGTCACTCGTCACACGATGCTCAAGACTTGACGCAGTCATTTTTCGTGAAGCTGCTAGAACGAGACGGCGCGATTGACGGTGCCGATCAGGAACGAGGGAGATTCAGGTCTTACTTGCTTGGCGCGCTGAAGCATTTCGTCGCAAATCAACGAACGCGTCAGAAGGCTCAAAAACGCGGAGGCAGCATCCCGCATTTGTCGCTGAACTACGCCGCCGCGGAAGTCTGGTACCAAGGTGAGCCGGCTGAAGCTGAAACGCCGGAATCGATGTTTCGGCGTCGTTGGGCTCTGAGCGTGCTCGATTCTGTCATTAAGCGGCTAGAGAAAGAGTATGAAGCGAAGGGCAAAGCTCAGTTGTTCCGAGCATTGAAGGATTGCTTGACGGGTGACTCGCGAGATATCTCGTACGACAAGTTGGCAGCTGAAGTCTCGATGTCGCCGGGAGCCGTAAAAACGGCGGCTCACCGTCTGCGGAAGCGGTATCGCGAGTTGTTGAAAGACGAGATATCACAAACAGTTACGTGCCAGGAAGAGGTCGAAGACGAGATCAATCAACTCCTGAATGCACTCAGCAGTTAGGCGGGTTGTAGAAGTTTCCGAATTTTTTCTGTAACCCTCGCTCGAAATCTTGTCATTAATCCTCGGAAGCCAATCTATTTGCCGAGGATTTGAAATATGTCGAACTCACGCACATGCGCCGACTGTGGAAAGGAATTCCCGGCCAATTCACCGGGCGAGCTTTGTCCTGCTTGTTTGATGCGAGCTGGTTTGCGTGACGTGACGACTTCGTTTCATCCCGAAGGTTCCCAGCCTGAGCAAACCGGTGATGTGGCAAATCAGCCCGTTCCATCGACTTCGATGAAGCAACTCGCTGCTGGAGAGGAGTTTGGCGGATACAAGATCGTCCGGCGGCTTGGCCGCGGCGGCATGGGTGTCGTTTATGAGGCGGATCAAACTGAAACGGGTCGTCGTGTCGCATTGAAGATCTTGGCTCGTTCGCTGGACAACACCGAAGCCCGCAAGCGGTTCCTACGCGAAGGGCGACTTGCTGCATCAATCAATCATCCTAACAGTGTTTACGTGTTCGGCACGGACGAAGTAGAAGACGTACCGATCATCAGCATGGAGCTAGTGCGCGGTGGGACGCTGGCAGAACAAGTCGCAAAGAACGGTCCGTTACCAGTCTCGCGAGCCGTTGACGCGATTCTGCAAGTTATCGATGGCCTTGAAGCCGCGCGCGAAAAGGGCGTGCTTCATCGCGACGTGAAGCCAGCCAATTGCTTCATCGAACCTGATGGCACTGTCAAGATCGGTGACTTCGGTCTTTCGATCTCGACAGGCCCGCGTGATGATATCTCACGAACAGAGCTGACTTTCGCCGGTCAAGTGCTTGGCACGCCGGCATTCGCTTCGCCGGAGCAGCTACGCGGCGACGAACTGGATATTCGCAGCGATATTTACTCGGTGGCCGTAACACTGTTCTATCTGCTCACGGGCGATACACCGTTCCGCGGGAAAAACTTTGTTCAGCTTCTCGCGACCGTTTTGGAGCAGCCGGCACCGCGCGCCGATCAACTTCGGCCCGACATCCCAAAGGGCTTGGCCAACGTCCTGGCGCGCTGCTTACACAAGCTGCCAGAGCAACGGTATCGCGATTACGAGAGCCTGCGGCAGGAGCTGCTACCGTTCAGCACCACCGCGCCGACTCCTGCCTTGCTAGGACTGCGCACGCTGGCGAGCATCATCGACATGACGCTGCTGAGCATGTGTATGACACCGTTCACAGTGTTCGTCCATCCTGGAATCATTGGTCCCGAAGAGATACAAGCGTTGGAGACCAATCCGTTTATCATCAGCTCCTTCGTCACCGTGTCGTTAACGATTCTCTACTACGGCACCTCCGAGTCGCATTGGGGAACGAGTATCGGGAAGTCCTTGCTGCGTCTACGGGTGGTCGACGCTGGCGGAAGTAATCCGAGTTTTGGTCGCGCGCTGGCCAGAGCGGCGTTTTTCGTTGTCTGGCCTTCCATGTTTTCAATCACCCACGCGTTGGTCTTTGCAGGAGCGTCGTTCAACGACCTTTCCGTGGCACCATCGATGATCTTTACGATGCTGTTGGGACCCGCCTACGTCATAATGTTCTTCACCATGTTTTCGACAGCTCGGAGAACAAACGGATACGCTGGACTTCATGATCGCATCGGCGGAGTGACGGTGGTATCGCGCCAGCGCGACGAGGGTCGCCAAGCGTGGAGCGTAGACGATGTTCCGCTACCTCAACTAGAAGCTCTGCCTACAATCGGTCCGTTCGCAGTACTTGATACGCTTGTCCAGAACGATGACAGCAAGTTGGTCTTGGCATACGACACGCGACTGCTGCGACGCGTATGGATTCATCGGCGAACTCAGAATAACTTGCAACCAGTTTCCGAATCGATCCGCAACATCAGTCGACCGGGGCGATTGCGCTGGCTGGCGAACGGGGTGGAAGGCGATGATGTCTGGGATGCTTACGAAGCTCCGCGCGGCGAAGCGATTGCGGACGCCATGCAGGGCGATCCTGACTGGTCGTCGATACGATATTGGTTGAGCGATCTGGCCGAGGAATTGAAGATGTCAGGGGCGGACAGCACGTTGCCCAAGCGATTGGCTCTCGATCGGCTGTGGATAGGAAGCGATGGAAGATTAAAGCTGCTCGATATCGCTGCTCCGGTAACAAGCAAACCCGTGAGTGAAGTGTCTCCGCGGTTAACGTCCAGCGAATACGACCAGCCCTGTATCAAGTTCATCGCCGAAGTCGCTCACGCGATGACGGTTCCGAAGAAGCGGCGCGGGCGACGATCGCCTTTGTTGATTCCGCTTTCAGCACGCGACACTATCGACAAGCTTGCGAACCTGACTTCCTTAGAGACGACTGGTCATCGACTGAGGGAATTGCTTGAGGGAGTTCCATCCGTCTCGCGAAAAAAGCGATTTGCGTTGATGTTCTGCTGTATTGCGGCTTCGCTAAGCACAGCCGCCACTCTGGCAATGACGGGATTCGTCATAAATCGCCAAACGACTGAGCAGGTTCTAAGCCCTGAAGTGTACGAGCTGAAGTCAGCAGTGACGTTACTCGAAGCTCACAAAGTTATACCAAACTCAACGAAGACCACGGAACAGATCCGAACTTGGATTGCTGGACATCATCGCACAACCATTCAAGACCCGAATACTTGGAGCAACGCCTTCACGCTGTCGCTGCCGCCTAGAAGCCGCCAGCGACTTGAAAGACTCGCGAAGCGACCGGCGCCGACGGAAGAGGCGTTGCTTGAAGCGGATGCGGTGGTGCAGCCCATCATTGAACAAATGGCGGCAGCCAACCAATCTCCGATAGCTGTTTTCGCTCGAGGAACCACGACGGGGGTTTATAGCTTGGGAGCCATCCCAGGAATGATGGCATTGGTTTGGTTCGAGTTCGTGTGGTTTCCATCGTTGTTCGCCGCCCTGTTTTTCAAAGGCGGCTTGCTGTTGCGGATGTTCAATGTCGTTGCTGTGCGCCGTGACGGCAAACGAGCCTCGGGATTAAGAATGTTTTGGCGGGCGATGGTCCCCGCGCCGATCGCGCTGGCGCTGGCGAGCGTAGGAATGGCTCAGATGGATGGCGGACATGCGTTTCCGACTCTGACACCTGTGGCGTCCTGGGGAGCAGTGCTGCTGGTCGGTGTCCTCCTCGTCGTTTCCGTCTTGCACCCGAGGCGAAGCATCAGCGATCGGCTTGCGGGAACGTATCTTGTCCCTCGGTAGTGCGCGCAGCGTGTGCATGTTTGTACGATGAGGGATTGGTTGATTTGAAACCGCGTGAGTTGAGCCGATGCCACTCGTCGAATTGAAGAAGCACGTTCCGAGCGGAACGATCATCCTGAATCGTCGCGATAAACGAAATGCTCTGTCGCGCGAGACGATGTCGGAACTATGGCAGGCGTTCGAGGACTTTCGACAGGAACGAAGCGTCCGCGCCGTGATCTTGACGGGTGCCGGCGAGGCGTTTTGCTCAGGGATGGATCTGGGGGAAATGCTCGCCACGAGCGGGCAGCCCGACGCGCAATCGCAATGGTACAACGACGCCGTTCAATACAAAGACTTAATCGAAGCGATGCTCCGCTTTCCGAAACCGATCATCGCTGCGGTGAACGGCCCTGCGGTCGCGGGTGGCGCGGGGCTCGTGTTGGCTTGTGATATTGTGGTTGCTGGCGAAGGAGCAAGCTTCGGCTTCCCTGAACCACGTCGCGGTCTTGTCGCCGGGCTCGTCTCGCCATTGTTGACGTTCCGGATCGGCGCTGGCTACGCCGCGAACTTGCTGTTGTCCGCACGAATGATCGATGCGGAAGAGGCCAGACGCGTTCATTTGTTTCACGAACTTGTCAAAGATGAATTAGTTTGGGCTCGGGCTCACGCGTTGGCGGAGGAGTGTGCCGCCTCGGCACGCGAATCGCTCTTGCTTACGAAGCGAATGATCAACGAAAACATCGGCGAACATTTGGGCGTCCTTCTTTCCGCAGGCGCTGCCGCCAGCGCAACGGCGCGTACGACCGAAGCGGCCCAAGAAGGGCTCGCCGCGTTTTTCGAGAAGCGACCACCGAACTGGTCGTAATGCGATCCGTAGACTTTCTTTCGCATTGGTGCTTGAAATGTATTTCTTTCTCTTGCATTTGCGTTAGGTAACAGCTTCAATGGTTTTTCGTAAGCCAGTCGCGTATTCACGCGGGAAGGACACGTTCGTGTTGCGATAAGGGGAATGCCAGTGAAGTCACAACGTTCAGGATTTACGCTCGTCGAACTTTTGGTTGTCATCGCAATCATCGGAATTCTCGTTTCGTTATTGTTGCCGGCTGTTCAAGCGGCACGCGAGGCGGCTCGCCGCATGCAGTGTCAGAACAACGTGAAGCAGCTCGGCCTCGCGATTCAGAACTATCATAATGTCTTTCGCCAGTTGCCCGCGTCTGGAATCGTGCAGCCGTCGAACACTCACTACCAGCCACGAACAGGCCAGCAATTCAGCTGGATTGTGTTGTTGCTAAATCAGATTGAACAAGGGACGCTCCACGACCAGTTCGATTTTTCGCGATCGATCTTTCTGCAAACGGCCGAACCGCAGGAACAGTTCGTTCCGACATTGAGTTGCCCCAGCGATTCGGCAAAGAACCGCGTGTTCGTCCACCCGACGCTGACCAATGGAAAACGATTCGCAAAAGGAAACTACGCCGCCTACGTCAGTCCCTATCATGTCGAGCTGCAAAATCGATTTCCAGGAGTCTTGGTGGGCAACAAGCGACATCGCTTGGCCTCCATTCTCGATGGCACGAGCAATACAATTGTTGTCAGTGAAGTATTAACGCGAGCGGTTGACGACGATCAACGTGGAGCTTGGGCGCTGCCTTGGACCGGCTCGAGTCAGATCGCCTTGGATATGCACGATACCGTGAATCCCGTGCAATTCGGCGGTGCGGGTTACTCGCCCGTTAGTCTAGGTGGTGCCCAGACTCCGAATTCTCAAGTCAGTTGGGGTGATCGACTCTATAGTTGTTCCGATCCCGTCGGTGCCTTGATCTCGAAGATGCCTTGCTCGGTGGGAGCCTATACGAACTTTTTATCGGCTTCGCCGCGAAGCCGACACCCTGGTGGCGTGAACTCTGTTTTTGCAGACGGACACGTTGCCCTTGTGCCTAATAATGTTGATGCGATCGCCTTGGCCTACATCGTTTCGATTGATGATGGGAACGCCGTGAGCATCTCTGAGCACACTTATTGAGATCTGCGATGAAACTCCCTCATGTTGTCTTGCTGACTGGCGTTGTCCTGATGGCGGCGGCCTTTGCCGTTCCTAAACTATTTGGCGGTCGAGCTGCTTTACGTGGCGAGCTGGAACACGAACTCGAAACGTCGGGCGAACTGCACATGGCAGCCACTCACTCGCACGACGATTCTGAATCTGCGGATGCGCACTCCGCCGAAGACGATCTTCAACAGCGTGTCGAGGCCGCGTTGAACCGAGGGCAGGGTACGGCAAGCGTCTTGAAGTGGCTGGGCATTGGTGTTGCACTCGCGGGAGTTGTAATGATCGCTGTTGACAGTTCCAAACAAAAGGGCTGATAGAGTGGCGGCAAACAGCTCACAGGTACGTTATCTCGTCTTCGATATTGAAAGTGTTGCGGACGGGCAGCTAGTTTCGAAGATCCGCTATCCTGGGGAAGGACTGTCGCCGGAAGATGCGATCGCCCGTTATCGCGAGGAGTTAATGGCGAAGTACGAAAGCGACTTCATTCCCTATTCGTTTCAATATCCCGTGTCGGTTGTTGTTGCTAAAGTCGCTGCCGATTTCCAGTTACTAGACATCGTGGCGTTGGACGATCCTGAGTTTCGTCCGCACATCATTACGGAGCATTTTTGGCGTGGTTGGGAAGCGTATCGCCACCCGACGTTTGTCACTTTCAATGGCCGGACGTTCGACATTCCATTGATGGAACTTGCGGCCTTTCGCTTTGGATTGAGTCTGCCGGCGTGGTTCGACATTCACGGCAAGAGCTACTCGCAACCTCGCAATCGTTTTAATGCATCGGCGCACTTCGATCTTTACGAGTTGATGACGAACTTCGGTGCTTCTCGGCTCAACGGCGGTTTGAACCTTGCCGCAACGATGCTTGGAAAACCAGGAAAAATGTCAGTCCAGGGTCACATGGTGCAGGATCTGTTTGCCGAAGGGAAGATCGCCGAAATCAATGATTATTGCCGCTGCGACGTTCTCGATACATACTTTGTCTTTCTTCGAGCCGCTGTCATGATCGGCCAGCTAACGCTTGATCGCGAGCAGGAGCTGATCGCTGACGCACATGCATGGCTGGTTGAACGAGCGGAAGACGTTGCGGCGTATGAACTGTATCTTGAACACTGGGGCGACTGGGTGAACCCGTGGCAAGATGTCGAGCCGGATGCTGAGTAATTTTGCGACTTACTGGCTTCCCTCGAATCAGCCTTCTCTTTAAACTGGCGTTCGCTGGCTGGAACCGTGAGATGTGGCACCCTGGAGCAGAGGCATCGGCCCGACTCTTCGATGTGGAGCGAGTATCAGCACTTAATCGTACGGCTTGCAGGCGACGTTCTGGTCATTGAATTGATCGATCCCAAGTTATTCGATACGACCACTGTGACCCAGCTGCAAGACGAATTGCTGCTGTTGGTTGGAACGGAACAGCCCAACAAAGCAATCGTGGACTTTGGCCGCGTCGTACATTGCTCGACCGCCGTGATTAATGGGCTGTTGCGTGCCAAGAAACGCGTTTTGGCGAATGACGGTCAGTTAAAGCTGTGTGGGATGACAGCTGGAATTCGCGACGCCTATAAAATGTTGAACCTGGACGGAACGGTCTTCCAGATTCACGATACTTTAGATGATGCGATTCTCGCGTTTTGAACGACCTTCCGGTCGGGCGAAGAATCATCGGCCCATAATCTCGAATGCTTCGAGTACCTTACTTCGGAAGCGACTTCCAAAGACTAGCACGATCAGCTGCTCCATGATTTGGCGTTCGTCGCTCGTCAAAAACGCCTCGCCGCCGCCCATTTCAGCGATTTCGATGAATTCATCGAGTCGAGTACCGCGTCGGCACGTGACCGTACTAACGATACCACTGTGTTCGCGTTGAAAGTCCGAGGCAATGCTTAAGCACGTACCGTGATCCTGCCGATGGGGTGGAGCATCGCCGAACAGCAACAGCATCTTGCGTGCATTGGTCCGGAACTGATTGTTATCGACTGCCCATCGCAAACCTTCTTGGACTGCTTCTGGCTCGTCGCCTCCGCCATCCGCGTCAATACCGGCCAAAAATTCATCAATCTCGGTAATGTCGCTCGTCAGTGGCAACCCACGAACGACGAAAGCGTCGCCGTTGTCGCGATAAGTGCAGATGCTGATGCGAGCTTTCGGAACCATCTTCAAGAGTGTGCCGCCGATCCGTTTAACCTGCTCTTTGACTTCGCGGATTTCGCCACCCATGCTGCCTGTGCTGTCGAACGTGATCACGATATCTAGCCCGTTGCGTCGAAGGTTCTGAAGGAATCCGTCCCAGCCGCCGCCTGCCATCGAACCGCCTCCGACGGTCACCGTGCCGAGATCGAAAGAGCCAGAATCACTACCGCTGGTTGATGGCGAGACAACGGCAAGCTGTTCATCGGAAAAATCGTCGGTCGTTGGTTCGATAGGCGGTTCGACTTCGAGCATTTCGTCGAGTTCCTCTGCCGACTCTTCGCTGGTCGGCTGTTCCTCTTGAGACAACTCTTCGTCTTGTGCGTCGCCGAGTTGAACTGAGGGGAGTTCGCCGATCAGAACATCTTCTGCCAGTCCTTCGCCGCTCTGTCCACCGAACTTGATTAATGCAAAGATCAAGATCAGTATCAGATGGAAGACGAGTGAAGTGAGTCCCGAGACGGAGTTCTCCCACCACGGGCTGTGTTCTGCGGGGAGATCCTCAGGCTGTTCGTTGGGATCTTCCGCTTTAGGAAGGCGGATTTCGCCGCGACAATGCGGACATCGACCTGCTCCGCCGAGTTGATCGACCGAGATCGAAAACTGCTTTCCACAATGGACGCACGAAAGTTGCATAATCTCTGTTCCGCGAGCGATTGCCCCCGCTCTTCATGCATTCTGTCGAGATCATCCTTGTAAAGCAAGCTACATACTCCGCCTCCAACTGGGACGCATGAACGCTTCGCCCACTCGCGTTTCAATTTCGTCGACATTAAGTTAATGATATTTCGTAAATAACATTGACATCTATTCGCGGCAAGTTTAACCTGCCTCTTTACCAATACCTTCACGCGCTACGTCGTAGGCCCATGTCAACGGATGCCCCAGCACAGCCTCAGCTGCTTAGCCGTTTGAATGAACGCAGCGTGATGCGAGTCTTACAGAACCACGGACCTTGCTCGCGTGCGGATGTTTCACGCCGCATGAACACCAGCGCCCCGACCGTTTCGAAGGCTGTTGCGTCGCTGTTGCGAGCCGGATTGTTAGAAGAATATGACGTTAAGGAGAACGGGCGGGGCCGACCGGCAAAGCAATTGCGGCTCGCGAACCAAACGGCGCAAGTTCTCGGATTGGTAATTGACGCTGGCGAGTGCCGCTTCGTGACAGCTGGAATGGATGGCATCTTGCATTCCGAAGGCGAAGTCGCGTTTGAAACTCCGATGACCTACGAGCGTTTCCTTCGTGACGCTGTCTATCATGCCCAACGGTTGGTCAGCGGCCTCGATGGCTCGACACTTGGGATGGGCATCAGTCTTCCGGGCCTTCTCGATTATCGCCATGAACTAGGCCTGCTGTCGCCCAATGTGCCAATGACCAACGGACATTCGCCGAGTCGAGACTTGAGTGAACGGTTGGGGATCAACTGCATTTTGCTCCAGGAAACACACGCGCTCTGCTTGGCCGAGCGTCGATACGGCGCAGCCCAGGGTCGCGATGATTTCGGTATGCTCGATATCAGCACGGGCCTTGGGCTGGGGATTATCAGTGGCGGGCGTCTGCTAACCGGTCACAGCGGACTAGCGGGAGAAATTGGACACATTCCGATCGAAGAAGGCGGGCGCGTGTGCGGTTGCGGCGCGCGCGGGTGCTTGGAAACTGTGGCAAGCGACTCGGCACTCGCCTGGTTCGTCTCGGAACGAATCGGGCGGCGTATTGAGATCAATGAGATTGTCGACGCGGTTCAGCGCCGCGAGTTGGACGTGCAAAATGAGTTGCAGGCCGTTTGCAATAGACTGGCCTTCGCGCTCGCCACGGCGATCAACTTGTTTAATCCAGCGACACTATTTGTCTACGGACGATTGTTCGAGTTAGAAGATGGCCTATTCGAGCGAGTTTGTGACGAAACTCGGCGTCGCTCGCTCGGTCCTTCATACGCGGACTGCAAACTCATTCGCGCTCGCGGAAGTAAACGACAGGGGGCCGTCGCCGGGATCATCGAATACCTAACCGACTCCTTGGTTCCTGATCTGCCTGTTGCGGCAGCGGGCGTGTTTCAAGACAGTGCCTCATTACGAGAAAACTATAAAGCTCGACGTTAGAATGAATTACCCAGTAAACCTAAGCCTTGGCGAGGAGCGATCACGATTGCCTCACGAACGCTTCAGGGTTCAATACCAACGTACTACCTGCCTCGGAGCGCCGAGATGCCACGCCTCCTCCCTTTGTTAGCCGCCACATTCTATTTGCTCGCACTGACGACCACTTCGACAGCGTTCGGTTGGGCAAATGTTGAACACTCGCCCGAACAGATCAAGTTCTTTCAGAGTGAAGTCAAACCGATCCTGATCGAGCATTGCGTGAGGTGTCACGGCGGCAAAGGTTCGCCGAAGGGAGAACTCTTTCTGACCAGTCGCAAAGGATTGCTCAAGGGTGGCGAAACGGGGCCAGCCGTAACGCTGAAGGCTCCGCGCGAGAGTCTGCTGCTGGCGGCAGTGAACTATGCGGACTACGAGATGCCGCCCACTGGTAAAATTCCGCAAGCGAAGATCGACACACTGACGAAGTGGGTGGAGATGGGGCTGCCGTGGGACGATGACGGTGAGATTGAGTACTCAGGTTCGGATGATCATGGATCGCCGCCGGTCAACGACGAGACGAAGAAATTCTGGTCGTTTCAGGAAGTCTCGCGTCCCGCAATTCCAAAGGTTAACGATCAGTCGTGGGTGCGGACACCGATCGATGCATTTGTGCTGAACGGTTTGGATGAAGCAGGACTGCGACCCGTGCCCCCAGCGACGAAGACGGCATTGTTGCGACGAGCTTACTACGACTTGACCGGCTTGCCTCCATCACCCGAAGAAGTGCAGTCCTTCCTGAGCGACGATGCTCCTGATGCGTTCGAGCGCGTCGTGGATCGACTTTTGGAATCGCCACACTATGGCGAGCGATGGGGTCGGCATTGGCTTGATCTTGTTCGCTACGCGGAGACGAACAGCTACGAACGCGATGGCGACAAACCGCACGTCTGGCGTTATCGCGACTATGTCATTCGGTCGTTCAACGCAGACAAGCCTTACGATCAATTTGTGAAAGAGCAAATCGCTGGCGACGAGTTGGACAAGGTGACTTCCGAATCGATTATTGCGACTGGGTACTATCGACTTGGGATCTGGCAAGACGAACCGGTCGATCCCAAGCAGGAACTGTTCGAGGATCTCGACGACTTCGTGCGGACCACCGGCGAAGTGTACTTGGGACTGAGTGTTGGTTGCGCGAGATGCCACGACCACAAGCTCGATCCGATTCCGCAAGCCGATTATTATCGAATGCTCGCCTTTTTCCGAAATGTTCAACGGTTCGGGGCCAGGTCGCACGAGAGTGTTCTTGCTGCTTCGGTTCGTACGCTTGGAACTGACGATGCGGTTGAGCTCCACGACCGACTGATTCGAGAGCATAAAGAAGCGACCGATACGAACCGGAGAGAACTCAACAAGCTCGATCGAAGCATCAAGGCTGATCTCGTCGGCGTCGAGAACGACGAGTGGAAGGCCGAGCAGGCGAGAATCGCCATCGCCAAGACACGCATCGGCAAACTGCTCACACAGGAAGACTTTGATCGCTACGTTGCATTGACCGCCGCGCGCGACAAGTTGCGAGCGTTCCGCCCGCCCGGCAATGAAGAGGCTTTATGCGTCAAGGAACATGGACGAACCGCTCCACCCACGCACATCCTGATTCGAGGGAGCGCTCACGCTCCTGGCGATGTGGTGCAGCCGGGTTTCCTCTCCGTTCTTTCCCCGCCAGAACCGAAGATCGATCTACCGACGGAGAAAATCAATTCGACGGGCCGTCGACTGGCGCTCGCCAATTGGCTGGCAAGCCAAGACAATCCGCTGACGGCTCGCGTCATGGTCAATCGCATTTGGCATTACCACTTTGGACGCGGCATCGTGCGATCGACCAGCGACTTTGGATTTCAAGGTATCGCGCCAACGCACCCCGAATTGCTCGATTGGCTCGCCGCCGAGTTTATGGCAGGCGAATGGCGAGTGAAGCGACTACACAAACTGATCATGCTTTCCAACACATATCAAATGTCGTCGCAACCAAACGAACAAGCTCTCGCCAAAGATCCGATCAACAATCTAATGTGGCGGTTCGACATGCGTCGCTTATCGGCGGAAGAGGTACGCGACTCGATCCTTGCGGTCAACGGAAGCTTGAATCGCGAGAAGATGTTCGGGCCGAGTATCTTCGTGCCGATCCCACAGGAAGTGCTCGCGGGCCAGTCTCGCCCTGGGGCCGGTTGGGGCGAGTCGTCTCCCGAGGACCGAGCCCGTCGTAGCATCTACATCCGGATCAAACGATCGCTCATTGTCCCCATGATGGCAAACTTTGATGGAGCCGACACCGACGCGAGTTGCCCAGTTCGTTTCGTCACAACACAACCGACACAGGCACTCGGGATGCTGAACAGCAAGTTCATTAATGAACAAGCCGAAGTGTTTGCGAAGTTCTTAATCGAGCAGGCCAGCGACAGTACCGAGAATCAGGTCAAACTTTGCTTGCGACGTGTAACACAGCGCGAGCCAACTACAAAAGATGTTGAGCGAGGCGTCGAGTTGATCAAATTATTGAAACAGAAATACAAGTTAAACAATGAAGTTGCGTTGCGCCAGTTTTGCGTGACCGCTTTGAACTTGAACGAGTTTATGTATCTCGATTGATTGAATATGCTGTCGCCGGTTGCTGGAGTACAGCCTTTAGGTTGTCAAAACAGGCTAAAGCCTGGACTCCAGCAATTCGCGCTGTGTGCCGCTGGCTCTGCCAGTGCCGAACTGACAATGAAGCAACCAAGGTAGCACTGGCAGAGCCAGTTGCACACATCTCAGAGAATGTGGTGAAAACATGACGAACAGACAGCCAACTCCAAACTTCTGTGGTCGCACTCGGCGAGAGTTTCTTTGGCAAACGGGTGCTGGCTTCACGGGAACTGCGCTCGCGGGCTTGCTCGGCGACGAAGGCTTTCTTACTAACCAAGCGGTTGCCGCGGACGGCGTCTCGAAATGGAAGAACCCGCTCGCCGCAAAGACACCTCATTTTCCAAGCAAAGCGAAGAATGTCATCTTCCTTTACATGTATGGTGGGCCGAGCCATATCGATACGTTTGATTACAAGCCGGCGATGGAAGGTATGGATAACAAGACCGTTGATGTAAAGACCTTTGGCAGGGGAGGGCACAAAAACCAAGGACGGATTGTCGAGACACGATGGGACTTCGCTCAGTACGGTGAATGCGGCCAATGGGTATCGACGCTGTTTCCGCATCTAGCAACCTGTGTTGACGACATTTCGTTCATTCATTCGATGACCGCCGATTCGCCGATTCACGGTTCGGCAATGCTGATGATGAACTCAGGAAAGATTCTCAGCGGGAGTCCATGTATTGGTTCGTGGTCGAACTATGGGCTTGGGACCGTCAATGAAAACTTGCCCGGCTTTGTCGTCATGCTCGACCCCCGAGGCGGCCCAATCAGCGGAGCCAAGAACTGGAGCAGCGGTTACATGCCGGCGACGTATCAAGCCACCGTCATGCGCTCGCAAGGCACACCAATTTTGGACCTGAAGACACCCGCTGGCGTCTCGCGTGAGATGCAACGCGAGATGCTTGATACTTTGCGTGGCTACAACGAAGAACATCAAGAGCCGCGAATTGACAACTCGGATCTTGCGGCCAGGATCGCGAGCTATGAACTGGCCTACAAAATGCAAGCGGCCGCGCCCGAAGCGGTCGATCTTAGCCAAGAAGATGAAAAGACGATCGGTCTTTACGGCCTTGATGACAAGAAGACGGAGGTCTTTGGGCGACAATGCTTGTTGGCGAGACGACTTGTCGAGCGAGGCGTGCGGTTTGTTCAACTTTATTCTGGCGGTAACCACAACGATGCCAACTGGGACGCGCACGGAGATTTGAAGTACAACCACGACCTGCACGCTGGCGAAACGGACAAACCCATCGCCGGTCTGCTGAAGGATCTCAAGCAACGAGGAATGCTGGACGAGACCTTGATCGTTTGGGGCGGTGAGTTTGGTCGTCAGCCGACCGCCGAGTATGCGAAAGGAACGGGCCGCGATCACAATGCGTATGGTTTTACGATGTGGATGGCTGGTGGTGGCATCAAGGGCGGCGTCAGCGTTGGCAAGACCGACGAACTTGGCAGCGCGGCTGTCGAAGACCGATTGCACGTCCGACATCTTCACGCCACGATCCTAAACCAGCTTGGGCTCGATCCAAATCGCTTAAGCTACTTCTACAACGGCCTCGATCAGAAGCTCGTCGGAGTCGAAGGGGCCGAGCCGATTCATCAGATCATTGCATAGCGTTGCGCCATGAGCGACAAAACCGTTGGTCAGTTTCGTTGGATGTCGCTAATCGGTGGAGTCACATCAATCGTTGGTGTCGGCGGCTTGTTCGTTGTCAGCGTGAGTACGATGACGTTTGCGGTAGCAGCACTCTTAACCCGGATGTTTGTGCTGCTTTGCGTCGTCGGGTTGGTGCAATCATCGATCGCATTGGTTCTTGCGAGAAAAGGATCCGTACAGTTTTGGATCGCGCCGCGAGCTTATGTGGCAGCCTGCCTTGGCGTTGTCCTGCCGAGCGCGCTCGTGCTACTACACTTCGTCAAGATCTTGCAACGCTTGATGCTGCAAGCTGCTTGATCTAGTGAGCCAGAGCGCCTTCTTCGACTTGCTGCATCCTGCTGTCAGCAAGACTGGTGTCTAGCGCCAGTCGCATGGTGACGGCCCAGCGACCCTCTGCGTCGCCTCGAACGTGCCAGTGCGGTTGCACAACGACGGACTGATGCACTAACTCAAATCCACCTTCGGATTGGCTGACGGTTTCGATTGGGAACGTCCAAACATTTGTCGACCGATTGGCCGACCAATGAACGTCGATTCCGAGCCACTCGTCAACGAGACCAAGATCGTCGATATCGCTCAGATCGAGCTGAGTACCAAGCTGTCCATGACGGTTGTTGTGATCGCCTCGATAGAAGAAACGATCATCTGCGCCAGCCGGTAAGCCTGCGAGATTGAGTTCGACAGAGAAATGCAACGAGCGATCTTGCGGCAAGTTCTCGAGCAAGTAGGCAATCTCTAGTTCGTTGCTTCCAGAGTTGAGCGTGACGCCTTTGGTCAACTTAATCGGAATACCAAATGCGTTGCCATCGCGGCTCATGAGAACCTGAACTCGATCGACGCCCTTGCGAAGTTTTGTCTCGAAGCCGCCATCGCGGAAGTCGCTTCGCTCTTCCGCATCGCCCGATATGATCGCTTGGAGCGATGCGTCGTCATCATAAAAATGATCGACAAGGCTCTTGCGCGGATAGCTGTCGTACTGCAATCGCTGATCGAGCCCCTCTTGCTTGAAGACAACGCGATCGTGGATGCTTGCGACATCGCTATTATCTTGATTTGCCCCGGCCAAGACCTTGCGATGATATGCCTCTGGTCGCCGAGTGAGTGTCGCCAGTAAATTGTGGCAGATGGAACGAACATCAAGCTCGTACAGATGACCGCCCGTCAGCGGTGACAAGAATGCGACAACACGATCATTGGCGAGTCGGATCTCTTGTCGGCCATCAAAGTTGTAATCGTCTGCGGTTGCTTCGACCCAAGCTGCTGGCTTATCAGCGACCTTGTCGAGGAGGTTGTCGGCGGCGATGAGATGGTTGTAGACGGCATTGCGAAGATGAGGCAGATAGATGCCTCCAAATGCTCCATGCCAGTAGCTGCAATTGCACTGGCCTCGATAGAGTTCGCGCCGCGCCGATTCAAGATCGTCACTCGAAGATTCTGCCGCTTCGGCTTGTTCCAACCGACGGCTGATTTGCAGCATCCGCGAATACATTTCGTTGGCTTCGGGATACTTCACCTTAAAGTTGCGCCAATAGCCGCCGCGCACAAATCGAACGAGTCGCTGCCAGCGAGGGTCGGATTGCATTTCGTGAGTGATGTTTTCGTATTCGACTTGCTGGTCGGCAGCAAGAACCCACTCTGTCATTTCGCGATAGCTGCCATCGGGCAAATAGATCTTGCCAACGGGAGGAGTCGACTCGGCGGCATCGGCCAACGTGGTTGTATTGATCCAATCCCGATTCTCGACCAATCCATCAAAGAACTGTCGAAGCCAGCCGTTATCGTAGACATGTTGCTTGGTGTCGGGCCAAGTTCCAAATTTCTCGCCATCGTCACCGAACGTGACGACAGCACCTGGATTACGCTCTGCGATGCCTCGCAAATAGTCGATCGTTTCGTGCGGCGCACCGAACGGAATCAAATATCTCAGTCGCTCGCTGCCAGGAAACACGTTCAAAGTTCGGCCATCGTCTTCGGTCACGAAGTAGCCGTTTAATTCATCTTCGTTCAGCCCAGCGTTCTTGAAGTGGAAATCGTCCAGCACGGTGTACTGGATACCAGCATCCGCGATGTCCGAAGCCATCGGTTGTTCCCAAACTCGTTCGGGAACCCACATTCCTCGCACGGAACCGCCGAGTCGCTGTTCCAACCATTTGGAATAGTCGCTGATCTGTCCTACTCGGTCACGCGATGGGATCATCGCGAGAATCGCTTCATAGAACGAACCACCAATAATCTCGACTCGACCGGCTTCGACCAACGCTGCTAATCGATCAATGTACTCGCTATGATGCTCGTCGAGCCACTCCATCAGCGGACCGCTAGTGTGCAGCGAAATCTTCAGATCGCTGTACGGCTCGAATACATCCAGAAACGGCAGATAACTGTCTTGGTAAGCCTGTTCAAAGACACCATCAAAGTTGCCAATGGGTTGGTGATTGTGCAGAACCAAACAAAAGCGAATAGGCTGGGTCATGGCAGCAGCAAAGCTCTGTGTGAAGGGTGTAGGAGTTTGGGCGAGTGTTTCAGAAGCTATTTCGAAGCGCCAAGCACGACGTGAATAGAACTCAGCACATCAGCCTTTTATCGGCAAAGGCAACGCTGTTTATCTAGTCTTTCTCGTCCGAACATATCCCCTAATCAAACGACTCAAGCCGTAACTGCACGCAGCTGCGCTGCTGCTTGTTCGGGACTTACGGGATTTATAAAACATCCGGTCCCTAACTCAAAGCCCGCCAAGCGAGTCATCCGCGGAGTCAATTCGATCCGCCAGTGGTAATCGTCGTGCTTAGACAACCGAAATGGTGTGTTGCGAACCCAGTAATTGTATGCCGGCGAGTCAAGTGTGGCTTCAAGACATCGGATTAGCTGTTGCATCAAAGCGGCCAACTCGGCAAGTTCTGAATCCGAAGTTCCCTCGAACGATTCGCGATGTTCCTTGGGCAGTACCCACATCTCGTACGGAAAGCGTGAACCGAATGGACAAAATACGACAAAGCTTGCGGTGTCGATGACGTGTCTCGCTCCATCGAACTCGCCATCAATCAGGTCGCAGAACGCACAGCTGTTGTGAAGCACGCGATGCTCGCCTGCTTTGGCGATCTCGAACTGAATATCAGCCGGTACCGTTGAAGTCGCGATCAGTTGGCTGTGAGTGTGTTCGAGCGAAGCTCCACCACCGGCGCGCGCGTTCTTAAAGACAAGTCCGTAGGCCAACCGCGCGTCCTGTCGCATCGCTCGCAATCGATCGCGATAAGCCAGAAACGTCAGACGAGCCTGTTCGTCACTGACTTCGGACAGGCTCGCGACGTGAGCTGGCGACTCGACGATCACCTCGTGAACACCGACAGCCGCTTCGCCTCGATCACCGGATGCATTCAGCTCGACCGCCGGGTACTTATTGGGAACAACACGAACCTGCCAAGCTGTGTCGGATGAGCCAGCAGGATAAACCACCGTCGCTTCAGGCGTTAGATCCTCGTGTCCGGGGCAGAAGGGGCACGGACCGTGCTGGGAATCGCTGGGCGCGGCAAATTGGTCCGGTCTCGCCGCGCGCTTTTCCGCAACGATGACGCAACGACCTGAGAGAGGATCTTGTCGAAGTTCAGGCATCGGCGAGGAAATTCCAAATCGCAAGCATCAAATCACTAACGGTTAAACGTGCGTTCAGTGCGCCGTTTCGGCGGCTTCCCGCGCGGCCTCGCGTCGCTTCTGTAATTGTTGAAAGATATCCACGTATTGCCGGGCGCTAGCTTCCCACGACCAATCTTGCTTCATGCCCGTTACCACCAGATTGTTCCACGTATCGCGCCGCGTCTTGTAAGTGTCGCAGGCTCGTTGCAGCGTGACTTCGAGTTGATCCGTGTCGTACACCTGGAAACTGAATCCGTTCGCCGTTCCGTTGGAGAGATTCTCCGGCGAAGCATCGCGAATCGAATCGGCTAGTCCGCCGGTCTCACGAACAATCGGAACGGTCCCGTACTTCAGACTGTAAAGCTGGTTCAAGCCGCAAGGTTCGTAACGGCTGGGCATGAGGAACATGTCGGATCCGGCCTCGATCTGACGAGCCAACGGATCGGAAAACCCAAGTCGTACTCCGATACGGTCTGGCCGCTGTTGGGCCAGGCCGTCGAGCATTTCGTGATAGTGAGGATCTCCCGTTCCGAGAATCACCCATTGAACGTTTTCGCGATTCACCCAACGCTGCATAACATCGCCGACGAGATCCCAACCCTTTTGATCTGCCAAGCGGCCGACCAATCCGATCAGTGGCGTGTCCGGTTCATTCGGTAGACCAAACTCGCTCTGAATTGCTGCCTTGCAAGCAGCTTTGCCATCCGTCCAGTTGTCGACGGTATAGTTTGCCGCAAGATGCGGATCCACTGCTGGATCCCATAGGTTGTAATCAACTCCGTTAATGATTCCGAACAGCGACGCAGAGCGCTGCCGAAGAACGCCCTCCAATCCGCAACCAAGATCATTTTGGATCTCTTGGGCGTAGCGAGGACTGACCGTGCTGATTGCATCCGCGAAGACCAATCCAGTCTTCATCAAATTCAAGTTGCCCCAGAATTCCATTTGGTTCCAGTTGAAGTATTTCCAATCCAAGCCCGTCAACAACATATCCCAGTGCCAGAAGTGACCTTGGTAGGCCATGTTGTGAATCGTCATCAACGCAACGATGTCCTCGTAGCCGCGAGCGTGTTGATACTCGATGCGAAGCAACGCCGGAATTAAACTGGTTTGCCAATCGTTACAGTGGATCGCGTCAACGGGCAAATCGAGCAAACGAATCGCTTCCATCACTGCTCGGGAAAAGAAGACGAATCGTTCACAGTTGTCTTTGTAGTCTTGTCCTTCCTCTTGATAGAGCTGTTCGCGGTCGAAGTACTCGGGTTGATCGACGAAGTAAACCGTCGCGCCCGATCCAGGAATCGTTCCCTTTAGCAAACGCCCGATCATCACCTTGCTGCCAATCGGAATCTCGAACGTCACATCCGTTGGTTCAAGCGTTGCGCCACTCTCGCGAACTTGCCGATAGAAGGGCGTGAACACGATCGGCTGGTGACCGAGGTTTTGCAACGCTCCGGGCAAGGCTCCGCACACGTCCGCCAATCCGCCTGTTTTGGAGAACGGTGCGACTTCGCTACTGGCGATTAAGATGTTCATGGCGAACTCCGACTCTTCGGGATCGAGGACCGTTGACACACCGCGGGCATTTCGCTACCGGTAATCTATTACATTCCGGTCACCGCGCCATTACGAGTTTGGCAACTCTGGGGAGCCCAGATCTTCAAATGATCACGCGTTAGACATTAGCAGGACCAGGAAACAAGACATCGCCGGGCCGATCTTTGTGGGAGAGTACGGGGCCAGCTACTTGGGCAGCCTCGCGGAGTCCGATGCTGTGCGGATCTGACCAGTCTTTGTCCTGGGTCGTGGGGCTCGGATCGCCTTGGAACATTTGAATCGTTCGAGTTGGAAACGCGAATTGGACGCGCAGCTGGCTTGCCAGCTTCATGATGTCCACGAGCAAGCGATGCCGCTCGCGAAGCTCGACCGACCACTCCGGACATTCGAAAAAGCAGTACAAGAGAATATTGAGCGAGCTGGAATCGAAGTCGTTGAAGTAAACGTGATAGTAGTCCTTGCGCGTGTACGGATGACGTCGAAGCAACTCGCGGATTCCTTCGCAGAAAGCATCGATCTGTTCGGGCGTTGTATCGTATTGGACCCCGATTGATGTTTTGAAGCGTCGAAACTGGCGCTGCCCCATGTTGTCGACGGCCGAAGTCGTAAAACGGTTGTTCGGAATGGTGATCACCGAGTTATAGAACGTGCGAATTCGAGTACTCCTGAAGCCGACTGTTTCGACGTTTCCTTCCACACCATCCGAGACGATCCAATCGCCAACTTCAAAAGGTCGATCGAGCAATACCGTCAGCGACCCGAAGACGTTGCCGATGGCGTCCTGTGATGCGAAAGCCAACGCCATGCCCCCGATGCCGAGCCCGCCTAGTAACCCTGCGACTTCCCAGCCGAACGCATTGACACAAATGACGATACCGACGCACGCTGCGACCAACTTAAGTGACTTGGACAGCAGCGGGACGAGCAGATCGTCGAAGCGAGAAGGGGTATTCGCCGCGCGGCGACCCGCCATGCGGGCGGCGAGGTCGATCAAATGAAAGCTCGTCCAGACGCCGGCAATTACCGCGAAATACTTCAATCCCACGAGAAGTATCGTGAGAACTAACAGTGGCAGCCCAATTGGCTTCGCTAGCAGATACCATGTCAGACATTGCATAAACAGTCCGACGGGCCGCCACATCCCGGGGACGACCGGTGCTCGCGAGCGATGACGCACACGAAACCATATTTTCATCAAGAGGGCGAGCGTCATTCGCGTCATTCGATCCGCGAGGAGACCGAGCAGAACCACTGCGGCCAAACCGATCCATTGGTAAGTAGGAAGGAAGAATCGCGTCTTGCGCAGTCCGACGGGAAAGAGTTCCGCTAGCCAGATCGAAACGGGAACGTCTGCCGGTTCCGTCGTTGTTGGATTGACGTTCAGTTCTTGGACCTTGCCGCGTTCCAGCAGAAGCTCGTATAGCTCTTCGATAACGACAATCGTTGCGGTGTCGAAACGCCAGAGTCCGTCGTCGCTTTGCGAAATGACGATCTTCTCTGCGATCTCACGATCCGCAGGCTCGATGTATTGGGCATCCGCCAACGAGAACTTCACGTCCAATTCTGCGTCTTCCGGATACTGGCTGGTTTCGACCCGAACGAGCTTGTCGAGAACCTCCTTCAACTTGTGTGCCAGCTCCTGCTCCTTCGTCTTACGAGCCTCTTCCGTCGCTGTGAGTTCCGACAGATCCAGACAAGTCGCCGCGTCTTCGAGTCGGCCCTCGTCCATCGCCTCTAGAAAGGTCTTCATCGTCGCATGCGGCGACCCAAGTGCCTTCGCCAGTTTAGGATCGACGTCTGGTTGGGGAGGCGTCGTCTCGAGCGGCTCTTCCGGCTTCGAAGTGCTGCGGTCGTCGGCCGATTTTTCAGGCGTTCCGTCACTTGGCGGTTGACCGGTCTGAGCCGTCGTTCGCGAGACGAATGAACCGCCTGCGATGATCATTAGTGCTAGCAGCGTCAGCCGTTGCATCCAAGGACGCATCGTTTCTCCTCCGTGGGCAGGATTGTCGTATGAGCAATCGAATCATCGTCCATATACCCAGTCGCATCAACGGCGGTTTATTGTTCGCGAATCTTGGCGTGTCCGGTGATCGGCGACACGGAGCAAGATCGGCTACAACTACAGCTGTCACTCATGTCCTGAATTGATACCGAATGCCAACGGCGAGCCAATGATGAGCAAAATAACGATCGATCGAGTCCGCTGTATCGAGACCGCGCCCGCAGGGATCCGGCTGGTTATTGTCAAAGTCGAAACGAATCAGCCAGGACTGTATGGTCTCGGGTGTGCAACGTTCACCCAGCGTCCGAAGACCGTTGTCGAAGCGGTCCATCATTACCTTGATCCCTTTCTGCGAGGCCGAAACGCCGACGAGATCGAAGATATCTATTGGTCGTCGCAGATGAGTTCGTACTGGCGGAACGGTCCGGTGCTGAACAACGCTCTTTCTGGCGTCGACATGGCGCTTTGGGACATCAAGGGGAAGCGAGCGGGGATGCCGGTTTACGAGTTGCTCGGCGGCAAGTGTCGCATGTCAGCGGCGACCTATGTGCATGCATCGGGAGCCGAGCCTGCGGAAGTCGTCGACAAAGCTCGCGCGTTTCTCGAGCAAGGCTACCGCCACATTCGTATGCAAGTCGAAGTGCCTGGCCAAGCGACTTATGGCACGAGCAGTGACCTCCAAGTCGATCGAGCTGTCGACGGTCCGACGTCGCCTCACAACGTCTTCGAACCCGCTGACTATGTGCGGCTTGCGCCGCGGTTGTTCGAATGTGCACGTCGCGAGCTGGGGGATGAAATTGAATTGCTGCATGATGTTCATGAGCGAGTGCCACCTCCGATGGCGATTGAGTTGGCGAAGGCACTTGAGCCGTTCCGTTTATTCTTTTACGAAGATCCGTTGCCGCCGGAGGAGATCGATTACTTCCATTTGCTTCGCCAGCACTCGTCGATTCCGATTGCGATGGGCGAGTTGTTCAACAATCCGAACGAGTTCCTTCCGTTGGTGAAAGATCGCCTGATCGACTTCATTCGCTTACACTTATCCCAAGTCGGAGGATTGTCTCCCGCGAAGAAGATCGCCTCACTGTGCGAGTTCTTTGGCGTTCGTACCGCGTGGCACGGACCTGGCGATACGTCTCCCGTGGGC
Organism: Planctomycetota bacterium; assembly: GCA_014381825.1. GTDB lineage: Bacteria > Planctomycetota > Planctomycetia > Pirellulales > Pirellulaceae. Next base: position 22,485 of record JACNKX010000077.1, on the reverse strand, counting down.
CATGCTGCGAACCTCGCGCTCGATCTATGTTGTCAAAACTTTGGCCTTCAGGAATTTACACCATTTAATCAAGCGACGCTCGATGTCTTTCCTGGCTGTCCACAGGTCCGCGATGGCAGCCTTTGGCCCAATGACCAACCGGGACTGGGGATCGACATCAACGAAGAGCTCGCCGCCAAGTTCCCTTTCCCGGATCACCCCTACAACGGAGCTTGGCCTGCCATCCGCCGCAGAGATGGGAGTATTGTTCGGCCCTAGCGAGCGAGTTACCCTAGTGCGTTCTTCTTCTCAATCACATTGGAAACTAAGGCATGCACAACGCTCGAACGTTCCGAGACAAGCTCGATCGAGGCGATCTCTGTTTTGGAACGGGAATCGCACTTTCAGATTCCATGGTCACGGAGGCACTGTGCGGCGACCTGGATTTCTTCTGGGTCGACATGGAACACACGGCGCTGTCGCTGGGAGCCGTCAAGAATCACTTGATCGCTATCAAAGGAAGTGGCACGGCGGCGCTCGTTCGAGTGCCTTGGAACGATCAGGCGTTAATCAAGCCAGTGATCGATATTGGCGCGGATGGCGTCATTGTTCCCATGATCGAGACCGCGGATGACGTTGCGCGCGCTGTCGCTGCGTGCCTTTATCCGCCTCTGGGAACTCGCGGCTTTGGGCCACTACGGCCATTGGACTACGGACGTCGTGATCTTAAAAAATACTACGAGCAAGCGAACGCGGACATTATCATCGTCGTCCAGATCGAGCAGGCTGCAGCCGTAGAGAACATCGACGAGATCCTTGCCGTTCCCGGGCTGACGAGCATTGCCTTCGGACCAAACGATTTATCGACAGCCCTCGGATACCGCGGCGAGCCCGCTCATCCAGAAGTGCTGAGTGTGATGCAAAACATCATCGACAAGGCTCGCGCTGCCAAGATTCCGGTCGGTGTGTCGGTCGGAGCCGATCCGGTGCATTTGTCTCTGTTAGCCGACATGGGAATTCAGTGGTTGTCGATAGGAGTTGACGTTACGCTAATGCGACGGGCTGCCTGCGAAGTTGTTAGTAAAGTACGAGAGCACTGCGACGCCAAGAGTATTTAATACGACAATAAGGAGCTGATGATGACCGATGCAACGACACGACGCGGGTTCCTGCAACACTCAGCGAAAGCGACCGCCATCACCGCTGCTGTTTCAACGCTTGGCGGTGTCCATGCGATCGGAGCGGACAATTCCGCAAAGCTGGCGATCGGCATCATCGGTTGCGGCGGGATTATGGGGCACCATGTCAAAGGCTTGGTCGCTCGCCGCGAGAACGTTTCGTTGGCGTGGCTGTGTGATGTCGACCCGCGGCAAATGGACAAGATGTCGGCGCACATCAAGGGTTTCCAATCGGCTCCCACCAAACGAACGTCGAAGTTTGAAGATGTGGTCGAAGACAAAAGTGTCGATGCGGTCATCATCGCTACGCCACATCATTGGCACGCGCCGATCGCACTGCACGCGATGGCCGAAGGGAAAGATGTCTATATCGAGAAACCGATCTCGCACGTCTACAACGAAGGGCACGCGATCATCCAGGCGGCCAAGAAGCACAAACGCGTTGTCCAACAAGGCAGCCAGATGCGGAGTAGTCCTGTTACTCAAAAGGCCGAGAAGCTGCTGGCCGACGGAATCCTCGGTGAAGTCAAGATCGCAAAGGCATGGACCGCCGAGATGCGACAAACCGTGAAGCCTGTTCCGGACAGTGCCATTCCCAGCGGCGTCGATTACGATCGCTGGTTGGGGCCGGCACCCAAGCGAGCGTTCAACGCTCATCGCTTCCATGGCACTTGGCGAATGTATCGTGACTATGCTAATGGCGAGATCGGTGACGACGGCATCCACGACCTCGATATGGCTTGCTGGGGACTTGGTATCGACACGGTTCCGGCTCAGATAACGGCTCGCGGCAGCCGCATGATGCTGCACGGCCACGCCAGCGAGTATCCCGATAATATGGTCGTCAACTACGAGTATCCTGACGGTCGGCTGCTGATCTACGAGAACTATCCGTTCACGGCTTATGGACTGCATGGCTTTGACAACGGGAACGTCTTTTACGGTACGGACGGGTACATGATCTTCTCGCGTCGTGGAGCGTTCAGTGTGTTTCTCGGACCCAAGTCGACTCCTGGCCCAACCGAAGGCAAGGATCTTCGGGGCCAGCGAGGCTACGCCGAGCACATGGCGAATTTTCTGGACGCTGTGCGGTCGCGCGATACCGCGACAAGAGCGAACCCGCTGACGGCTCATCGTTCCTGTGCATTGGTACATCTGGGTGAGATCGCCTACCGCACACGCGGACGATTGGACTTTGACGCCAAGACCGAGCAATTCGTGGACTGCGACGAAGCGAATGAGATGTTGAGCAAGAAATACCGGGAGCCCTACGGAACTCAGTGGCTGGGCTGATTCGCGACCACGCACTCTTCCCGGATACCCCTCCTTCCCGTCAGTTGACAAAGTCGCGATGCTTATATAACTAAGAGCAATTGGCCCGCGAACTTTGCTCGTCGCGAGCCGTCTTTAGCAAGAGATTCGCCAGTCGAACGACCCATTTCGCCGTAATTGAGAGGTATGTCGATGTCGATAGCGTTGGGAAACGAAGATTCTGATTTGTTCAGCTTGCCGGAACTCGGTATCGGTGTTGCCGAGCCGAATCAAGTCGTCCCAGTTCCAGTTGTTGTCGTTGCCGAGATCTCGGACTTCGATTTGGCTGACGACGAGGACGAGGGAGACGACTTCGACGAGGACGATTTCGACGACGATTTCGACGACGACTTCGAGGAAGAAGCCGACGACGAGTACGAAGTCGACAACGAAGAGTTTCCTGCGTCCGACTTTGATGACGGTACGACCGACTTCAGCGGCGAAGTCGACGAAGAAGCCGAAGAGGAGCCGAAAGAGAAAGAGAAATAGAACCGCTGATCGGTAATGGTGGTCGCGTGGCTGTTCGCACGGCGAACATGCGCACTTTCGCGGAGCGAAAGGCCACGTAGGATCGGTCGACTTCTCAATAACACTCCGCGCAGCCTGCCGCCGGCAGCTCGGGCAAGCTGGATGGATGCATGTTTCGGTCAGTTCCCGCAAACGCCAATTTTCCGCAACTTGAAGAAGAGATCTTAGCGTTCTGGAAGGAACACAAGATCTACGAGCAATCGCTCGTACGCCGCGCTGGCAGCGACAAGTTCGTCTTCTACGAAGGGCCTCCCACGGCGAACGGAATGCCGCATCCGGGGCACTGCCTGACGCGCGCAATGAAAGACCTCTTCCCTCGTTACAAAACAATGCGCGGTTATCTATGCGAGCGCAAAGGTGGCTGGGACACACACGGCTTGCCCGTCGAAGTCGAAGTCTGCAAGGAACTCGGCATTCACTCCAAGGATGAGATCGAAGCGTACGGCATCGAGCCTTTCATCCAGAAGTGCCAGCAAAGCGTCTGGCGATACATGCAAGAGTGGGAGCGGCTGACCGAACGGCTAGGCTTTTGGATTCATCTCGACGAAGCTTATGTCACGTATCACCAAAGCTATGTCGAAAGCGTCTGGTGGTCGCTGAAGAATCTGTTCGACCGCGATTTGCTCTATCAAGGACACAAGATCGTCTGGTGGTGGGCTCAAGGTGGAACGGCGCTCAGCGCCGGCGAAGTTGGACAAGGTTATCGCGAAGTTGCCGATCCGAGTGTTTACGTCAAGTTCCCGCTGGTATCCGATGATCGTGTGAAGTCGTTGGGATTAGAGGGTGCCAGCCTCCTGGTGTGGACGACAACACCTTGGACCTTGCCGAGTAATCAATTCGCCGCAGTACATCCACACGTTAAGTATGCGGTAGTTCGCGACACCGAAGAGGACCAAAAGCTAATTCTGGCGGAGTCGTTAGTTGAGCAAGTCTCGGCAAAGGTCAAGCGAGATCTTCATGTGGAGGAAGTAATAAGTGGTGAAGAACTCATCGGAATGAGATACTTACCGCCGTTCGATTGCTTTTATTCTGCGCATGCTGACGAGCAAGGCGCGCTTCCAGAAGAGGATACTTACACAATTCAAGTGCCGGGCCATGCGGGGCCAGGTATCACTGTGGCTGGAAAAGACGCGCGGCGTCGCCACTATAAGAAACTAAATCTCAGTGCTGAAGTTGCTGAGAAGCTAGTTGAAAAGACAAGTGATTATCTGGCATGGAGGGTTGTCGGAGCAGACTTTGTGACCGTTGAAACCGGAACAGGTGTCGTACATCAGGCTCCCGCGTTCGGAGAAGTTGACTACGAAGTGTTATCCGATGAGCGTGTTTTGTTTCACATTGACAAGCAGCCTGAACTCATGCATTGCGTTGCGCCGAACGGTTGCTTCACAAGAGAAGCACCCGACTATTGCGTTGGTCGGTGGGTTAAGGACTGCGATCGCGACATCATTCGAGACCTAAAATCTCGTGGCGCGCTATATCACCAAGAGCAGTATCTGCACGATTACCCGTTCTGTTGGCGAGCGGACGAAGATCCGCTGATCCAGTACCCGCGTCGTAGCTGGTTCATCCGCACGACGCAGTTCAAAGACCGGATGCTGGAGAACAACAGCAAGATCAACTGGCTGCCCGAGCACATCAAAGACGGCCGCTTCGGCAATTTTCTCGAAGCCAACGTCGACTGGGCCTTGTCGCGCGAGCGGTATTGGGGAACGCCGCTACCGATCTGGGTCTGCGACAAGACCGGCCAGAAGGAGGCCGTTGCGCAGTACGAGGAGTTGCTTGAGAAGCCAGGTGTGCAGGGGACCGAAGTCTGGGCTGAAGCCAAGAAGCTGAATCCCGAATTGCCCGATGATTTACGCGTTCACAAACCCTACATCGACGCCATCACCTACGATTCGCCTTTCGAGACCGGCGGTCGGATGATTCGCGTTACCGAAGTGATCGATTGTTGGTACGACTCCGGCGCGATGCCGTTCGCGCAATGGGGCTATCCGCACCAAGGACGTGAAGAATTCGAGTCGCAGTTCCCGGCAGACTTTATCAGCGAAGCGCTGGATCAGACGCGAGGGTGGTTTTATAGTCAGCTGGCGATTAGTACGTTGCTGTTTGGAGACGAGAAGTCAGAGGTCAGAAGTCAGGAGTCAGAGAAAGAAGACGGCGTCGCGTTTCCGCATCCTTATCGCAATTGCATCGTCCTAGGGCTTATGCTCGGCGAAGATGGTCAGAAGATGTCGAAGAGCAAGCGGAATTACCGCGAGCCCAACGAGATCTTCGACAAGTACGGCTGCGACGCGCTTCGTTGGTACTTCTTCGCGAACCAATCCCCGTGGACATCGATCCGCTACAGCGAACCGGCAATCAAGGACAGCATCCCCGAGTTCCTGCTCCGGCTCTGGAATGTCTACAGCTTCTTCGTCATCTATGGCAACATCGATGGCTTCGAACCCAATGTTGCCGCTTCATTCCGCGAAGCGAACGCTCAGCTTGGGCCCGCTGATTTCGACGGCTCGAATGGCCATAGACCTCCGCGCGAACGCGGCGAACTCGACCGTTGGGTGCTCAGCGAACTGAATCGCACGATCGCTGCGGTCATTGAACGAATGGACGCGTATGACAACTATGGTGCCTGCCAAAAGGTTAACGAGTTCGTCGACGGCTTGAGCAACTGGTACGTACGCCGCTCGCGAGATCGCTTCTGGGCAAACGACAAAGCGTCACCAGAGAAGCTCGACGCCTACTGGACGCTGTACGAGTGCCTGCTCACCACAAGCAAGTTGGTCGCTCCGTTCGTACCGTTTATTTCCGAAACGCTGTGGCAAAATTTGGCCGGCGTCTTCGGAGATAGCACGCTAGAAAGCGTCCATCTGTGCGACTACCCGGAAGCTGACCCAAAGGCGATTGACGAAACACTCTCGGAGCGCATGCGGTTGTTGCGCGAGATTGCATCGCTGGGACGCAGCGCTCGGATGAACGCGAAGCTCAAGGTCCGACAGCCGCTCGCCAAAGTCGAGGTCATCCTGGCCGAGACAACTCATCAAAAGTGGCTCGAAGAACATGAAGAGCTGCTGTGCGACGAACTGAACGTCAAGAAGATCGAATACACGAAGGACGCTGAGACTTACATCGATTACCTCGTGCAGCCGAACTTCAAACGAGTCGGCCCGCGCGTCGGTAAGCTGATGCCAGCCGTCAAGAAGGCGCTCACTGCTGCCGATGGCGGCGAGTTGCTCAAGCAGCTCAATACGAACGGCAAAGTCGTCTTGGAGATCGATGGCCAAAGCATCGAGTTCGACAACGAAGACCTGCAAGTTCGGCTGCAGGCAAAGGAAGGATGGGCGGCGGCCCAAGGCCCAACGACCGTGGTCGTTCTCTCGACGGAGCTAACCGACGAACTGATCCGTGAAGGTTACGCCCGCGACATCAACCGCCAAATCCAAGACCGCCGCAAGCAGCTTGACTGCGAATTCACGGATCGTATCGAAGTCGGCATCGTCACGGACTCCGATGAACTCCGCAAAGCGATCGAAGAGAATGCCGACTACATCAAAGGCGAAACTTTGGCTGACAGCATCTTGTTCGAAGCATTGAAAGGCGTCGAGCCGGTAGAGTGTGAGGTGGCTGGCGTAACAGTAAAGATCTACGTTCGCGTTAAGTAGGTGTGCATTCCGAATGGCGTAACCTAGAATCGACCAGAGATTGCACCTCCCCGATTCTGAAACATCCGTCCACTGCGAGCTAAGTCATGGGTCAGCTTTTGCCACATCCCGACATTGGTCCGCCGTTGCACCCAAATCTAACGTCGGAGCAGCGCATTGAGGCGTGGATCGATCTCATGGAGTTCGGTGACGAATTGTTTCTGGCCGGTCTGAAGCTTCGCCCCGAGGCCGAGCAAGATCCGTTGTCCGCCGCACGCGAGTCCTACGCTCGATTTATGGAAGAACAAGACCAGAAACTGCTAAGGATGGCAAGGCGGTTTGGGGAGGCTCATGGTTGCTAGATTGTTGTTAAGCACGCTGCGGCATGTCTCGGAACTGCTTAATAGAGAAGGAATTTTATGGGACCGCAACATCGATGCGATGTTGGTAGCGTTTCAAGACGCCGGCCTGCGACCGAAGCGATACCCACCGACAATCACCGTCGGTAACCAACGATTTGCGCAATTCCTCTATCAGCCTGGCGAAACCGACTTTGACATTCAAGTTGACTTTCTTTTTGCTGAGCAGCCCTTCCAACAAGAGGCGTTGGCGCGCCGGGTAACTACGGCGTTTCCCGATTGGGAGACCAACGCCTTTGTCTTGGCCTGCGAAGACTTGATCGTGTTCAAACTAGTTGCTGGTCGAATTATTGATCTCGCGGACGCTGCGGCTTTGTTGCGTGCCAATCGTAACACGCTAGACTTCTCGGCACTTAAGTCTGAGTCTACGAAAGTGAACGTTGGCGCTGAGCTAAAACAAGTGTGGAAAGAAGCGTTCCCTGACGAGACGATGCCAGGAGAAGCCGTTTAGATGAATTTGCCTCTCCCCGTTGCCGTCCTCATCTCCGGCGGTGGAACAACACTGAAGAACTTGTTGACTAAGATCGATGCTGGTGATTTACCGGTCGACATTAAGTTGGTGGTAGCCAGCAGCGCGAAATCCAAAGGGTTGACCTACGCGCAAGATGCCGGGATTCGGACAACCGTTGTGCGAGAACGTGACTACGAGTCGACCGAGGCATTCGGCGACGCGATCTTTGCCGCAATGCGAGAGAGCGGCATTGAGCTGGTTGTGATGGGCGGATTTCTAAAGTTCGTGCCGATTCCGACGGATTTCGAGAATCGTGTTGTAAACATCCATCCGGGATTGATACCAGCCTTTTGCGGCAAAGGGTTCTATGGTTTGCACGTTCATCAATCTGTGCTGAGTTACGGCGCGAAGATCAGCGGGTGTACTGTTCACTTTGTCGACAACGAGTACGACCACGGTCCGATCATCCTGCAACGTGTTGTCGAAGTGCGCGATAACGACACGGCGGAGTCGCTACAGCAACGCGTCTTCGAGCAGGAATGCGAAGCATATCCGGATGCGATTCGGCTGTATGCGGAAGGCCGATTGAAAGTTGTGGATCGGCGCGTGACCTGCCAAGAGTAGCCATCACGCTCCGAGTGATGAGCCCCTGGCCATGCGTTGTCGTTGCCATGCGTTGGAGTTGACGGGCATCATATGCGATTGACAATTCGCTCGAAGAGGGCTTATCACTCGGAGCGTGATGGCTACTCTCTACATCGTCCGCCCGCCATCGACCACAAGCGCTTGACCAGTCATCATGCTGGTGTCACAGGCTAGAAAGGTGATGACATCTGCGATATCGTCTGGTGTCGATGCTCGTTCTAGCGGAGTGATTTCGATCGCTTTGTCGACCATGTCTTGATGATCTCCGAGCCAGCGTGAGATGATCACGCCCGGGCAGACGGCGTTTACGCGAATCTTCGGCGCGAAAGCTTTGGCGAGCGATTTCGTCATGGTGATCATGCCGCCCTTTGACGCCGCGTAGGCGATCGAGCTGCCTGCACCCGCGACACCGGCGACCGACGCGACGTTTACAATCGCGCCTCCTCCACTCTCATTAATCAACGGAATCGCGGCGCGACTGACGAAGAAGGCCCCCTTCAAGTTGACAGCCAAAATGCGATCCCATTTGCCTTCACTCATGGCATCGAGATCGTCGTGTTGGACAAAGTAAGTCATGCCGGCATTGTTTACCACGACGTCTAGCCGACCGAATTCACCTTTCAGTGCGCCAATCATCGAAACAGCTTGCTCGTCGTTGGCCACATCGCATTGAATGGCAACGGCCTTTTGTCCGAGCTCTTGTACTTTTTGCACCGTCTGCTCGGCGTCGTCTTTAGATCGAGAGTAATTGATTGCGACGTCGAAGCCTCGTTTGGCAAGCTGCAACGTCGTCGCTCGGCCAACGCCGGTCCCGCCACCGGTGACTAAAGCCAATTTGCTCTTTGATTCGTTCATGGCCGTGCCTCTCTAATATTCTCGTTTGTTAGTCCAACATCCAGTTGCATTTCTACCATGCGACGAAACTCGCCATCCGCGGCCATTAATTCGTTACGAGTCCCGACCTCGGTGATATGGCCCTCGGCAAGTACGACGATGCGATCCGCTAACGCGACGGTACTCATTCGATGTGCGATCATGAAGCAAGTGCGGCCCTTCATCAAGTGCTCAAGGCTATTTTGAATCAATCGCTCGCTTTCACTGTCCAAGTGCGAGGTTGCCTCGTCGAGGATCAAGACTTTCGGGTCAGCTAACAACGCTCGAGCGATCGCAAGGCGTTGGCGCTGACCTCCGCTTAACTTGACACCACGCTCACCGATGATCGTTTCGTAGCCATCTTCAAGTTGAGCAATGAACTCGTGTGCATTTGCCGCTTGAGCTGCAGCGCCGACATCTGCGTGAGAGGCACCTCGCCGTCCATAGGCGATGTTGTCCGCGATCGTTCCATCGAAGAGAAAGATGTCCTGCTCGACAATTCCGAATAAGCGCCGGTAGCTATCGACTCGAATATCACGGAGGTCTCGGCCATCAAGTTGGATCTGTCCGGACGTTGGGTCGTAGAATCTAGCCACCAAGTTACAGAAAGTTGTCTTACCCGTACCGCTTCGGCCCACGAGGGCGATCGTTTCTCCGCCGCGAACGTCGAGGTTCATGCCAGACAGCACGAGCCGTTCTGTGTTTGGGTAATGAAAGCTAACATCTCGGAAGCTCAGCCCGCCGGCGACATTGTCAGGAACAAGACTGATCGCATCCGCGGACGCTTGCATTTCGGTCGGTTCATCAAGCATATCTAAAATCCGCTCGAAGCCAGCCAAGTTATTCTGAAACGACGCGGCGCTACTGACCAACGCGGCGAGTGGCTCTAAAAGCATGGCGAGAAAGATCAGGAACATCGTGAGATCGCCCAACGTCATCGTGCGTTCCAGGATTCGATAACCGCCGTACATCAACAGCAGCGTCGAAGAGAGCGGAATGATTGTGTCCCAGACAAAGTCAACTGTGCGAGTCCACCACCAAGCAAATAATTGTTTGCGAACCAGCAAGTCGTTGCCATGCACGAATCGCCCGGCTTCCGTTCGCTCTCGTGAGAATGCGCGCACGATTCGCATGCCGCCAAAGGCCTCTGTTGTATAGCCGTCAATCTCCTGGCGTTGCGACCGAACATCGCGCCACAGTGGTCGAATGCGGCGAATCCAGGTGCGATGCGTGAAGTAGACGATCGGCAATGCGAGCAAGCCGCCCGTCATCATTCGCCAATCGACGTACGTTAGAATAGTGAGACTGCCGATGAATTGAACAACCGCCCGCCAAGGGTTGTAGATCAAGCTGAAGATCAACTCGCCAGCTCCACCGGCGTCTTCTCGCAGCACGCTCGCCGCACCACCTGATTTCAACTCGTACACGCGATGAAGCGGCAAGTGCATGCCATGCTCAAACGCTTGCTTTCGCAATTTGACTTGAACATGATTCACCGTCTTCGTGGCGTTCCAGCGTCCCCAGAGGTGAATGATCGAAGCAACGAGCGAGGTTGCGATTACCAGTCCGCCGATCAGAAAGAGCAGTTGGACGCGATCGGTTGGCAAGTTGTATTGCTCAGACCACTCAACGGGCAGCGGTTTATCTGGGAGGACATAGTCGATCGCCAGTTTGATGGAGACTGGCGGAATCAACTTGATGAGTGTTGCGATCGTAAGCGTCGTCAGGGCAACTACCATCGAACGCCGATGACCGCGGAGCAGGCTGAGCAACTCGCGGAACAACTCGACGAACGATCGAGATCGTTGTTTCGCTGTGTCTCGTTCACGTCCGTGACTCAGACGATCCCCTTTTGAATTGACTCGCTCGCGATATTCTGAGAATCGCTGTCGGCTTGTCGGACGGGCCATAAGTTGAGTGCTAGCGGTGCAGAGTCGAGAAGCGGAGGGTATGTAAGAGTCTAGTCGAGAGGCATCAGCCGCCTAGGTGCCATGAGGAAAGCGTCTCGACAAAATGAACCTTTTAAGGCACCACCCGTACAGATCGAATCGGGGTTGGGGCGTCCATGTTCTCTTCAAGATATGGGCAACAAAGACCGCCATTGCTCACGCTTAGATAGGGAGATCTACAGTGCATGCAAACGTCGTCGGTACGTCGAATTCGCCTTGTCGCCGCTCGCGACTTCTTGTATTTCTACCGCCCGCTGGTCAGGTTACGCGCCGCGCCAGCCCTTTTCCAAGCTCGTGCGGGGACGATCGAAACTGCATCGGGCGCAACTTGTCTTTCATCTCATCTAGAACGATCGGATCTAAGCGAATGCTTAGTCGTACTCGGACTTCGTGGCTCGTCGAGCGCGTTGTGCTGTCGTTGGTCGTTGCGGCGTTCTGCACGTTCATCTTCGGCATTTCCACTCTGGTAGCACAGCAACCATACGCTCCACCATTATCAGCTGCTCCAGAACAACTACCGGCTCCTCAAACACCGCTCATCGCGGCAGTGCGAATCACGGGAAATGAAACCGTCAAGCCAGATACGATTCTCTCGTACCTGCATACGCGAAAAGACCGACAGTTCGATGCCGAGACGCTTCAAGCGGACAAACGCCGGTTAACATCGTCGGGATTGTTTCGAGAGGTTCGGATTTACACGCAACAAGCGGCCGCGGGTATGGTCGTTACATTCGAAGTGTTCGAGAGACCGACGATCCGAACGATCGAGTTTCGCGGGAATCGCGGGATCACCGACCGGACGTTAGGCAAGCAGTGCGGGCTCACAGTCGGCGACTCATTGAATTTCTATGCAATTGAAGAGGCTCGGCGCAAGGTCGAAGACTACTATCGATCGAAGGGTTTCCCGAAAGTGGAAATCGGGATTCTCGAAGGCGACAAACCTGAACATCGATCGGCTGTATTTGCGGTTGCCGAAGGACCGCTCCAGCGCATCGCGAAAGTCAAATTCGTGGGAAACACGTTTGTCTCGGCCAAGCGATTGGAAACTCAGATCCAATCGAAGCCCGGTTACTTCTACTACTTTCTTCGCGGCAAAGTCGAGCGGTCAAAGATCGAAGCGGACGTTGAGAAGCTCACCGACTATTACCGAACCTTTGGTTTCTTCAAAGCCAGAATTAGCCGCGAAATGGAGTTTGACGACAACAACAAGTGGCTAACGCTTAAGTTTGTCATCGACGAAGGGCCTCAGTTTATCGTTCGAAACGTATCGGTGATTGGGAACTCGACTTTCGACACGACAGCACTCCAGGCTTCGTTAAACCTTCAATCGGGTGAATACTTCAATCGCGGGGAGATGAATCGAGACGTCAACACGTTGCGAGACGTGTATGGCGGACAAGGTTACATCTTTGCCGACGTCAAGGCGGAGCCGCGATTCTCGTTCGACGATCCTGGCGAGTTGGATTTGGTCTACAACGTCACGCAAGGCGAGCAGTTCCGCGTCGGACGAATCAATGTTCATATCTCGGGCGAGTTTCCACACACCCGAGAAAGCGTCATCCTCGATCGGCTGTCGATCCGACCGGGAGATATCGTCGACATTCGTGAAGTTCGTTCGAGCGAGCGGCGGTTGAAAGCCTCTCAGCTGTTCGAGACGGACCCGCAAAGCGGCAAGGAGCCGCGTGTTGTCATTCGACCTCCAGAACTGAACGACACTCGCGGCATCGCGCAGCAGCAAGGGCCTGGAACGGTTCGAGGCCAAAGTCCAGATCGCCGCGAGCTTGACATTGACGTCTACGTAGATCCAGCACCGTCTCAAATCGCACCTTCTCGATATGGGCGTTTACGGTAGGTTGGCAGGAGCAATTCGTTGAGATTCATGAAAGCAACCGTCGCAAGTTGGATCGCCATTGTGCTTTGCACAGCAGGTTGTGCAACGTTGACTCCGACGCGACACAACACGCTGCATAGCGCTGCGCTCACGTCGAATGCGGCTCTGGCGTCCGAGCCAGAGATCAGCATTCCTGAAAGCGATGACGGTTCGGTTGGCATGCCGTTTTATGTAGGGTTACCACCAGAAGATTCAACGTCACCGGCTGCCGAGGATCAACGCCCCAAACGTATCATACGCGGCCAGAGCCCTCGCGATTGGTTTGCTCCGGTGAATCAACCGACGGCAGGAAACTCCGATCACTTACGAGGACCGATGCGAGCTTCCGGTCAACCGATCACGCGTGGTCAAAGTCCGGCGTACGGCTATCAATCCCCGACGAACTACCAGCCGCAAGCCGGCTACAACAGCTCTCCGGTCGCTCAGTTTGTGCAAACTCCTCTACCAGAGCCACCGCCAGAGTTTCCGGGTGTCGTGCCTCCTGGAAATGGGGCACCGCTGATCCAACCACAAGTTCCTTTGCCGCCGGCGGTTGACTTCGATGTCTTCGTTGACGAGACGCGAACCGGTCGGTTCATGTTCGGTATGGGAGTAAACTCGGACCTAGGTGTTACCGGTCAGATCACGATCGACGAGCGCAATTTCGATTGGCGTCGTCCACCAACGAGCTTCCAAGACGTGGTCAACGGCACCGCGTGGCGTGGCGGCGGTCAAGGGTTTCGTCTCGAAGCACAACCCGGCACACAAGTTCAACGCTATCTGGTTAGCTTTACCCAGCCGTATCTTTACCTCGGCTCGGTGCCGACGCCATTTAGCCTAAACCTTAGTGGTTTCTTCTACAATCGCCAGTATTTCGATTGGGATGAAGAGCGACTCGGCGGACGAATCGCGTTGGGTTATCGGTTGACACATGACTTGTCGTTGAGTGGCGCTGTGCGAGCCGAGAACGTCGGCATCAGCGGCATTCGCGTCGCGGGCATCGTCCCCGAACTTGATGAAGTCGTGGGAGATAACGGCTTGTACAGCGGCAAGATGACTTTGACGCACGATACGCGAGACACTCCGTTTGCCGCAACCGAAGGTCATCTGATAGAGATGAGTTACGAGCAGATTTTTGGAAGCTACGATTATCCGCGAGGAGAGATCGATTACCGTCAGTACTTCCTTGCACGTGAGCGACCTGACGGGTCTGGCCGACACACTTTGGCGTACAGCTTTAAGGCCGGTTTCTCGGGTTCGCAAACTCCTATCTTCGAGAACTACTTTTCAGGCGGCTTCTCGACCATGCGAGGCTTTGATTTCCGAGGTGCTTCACCCAGAAACGCCGCGACTGGCATTGTGACCGGTGGTGAATTCCGATTCCTAGGCAGCGTCGAATACATGTTCCCGTTAACAGCTGACGACATGTTGAAGGGCGTTGTGTTCTGTGATTACGGAACGACGGAAGAGAACATCGAGATCAATTCCAACAACTATCGTGTTGCTCCGGGTGTTGGATTGAGAATCTCGATTCCCGCCATGGGACCGGCACCGCTGGCGTTGGATCTCGCTGTGCCAGTCCATCACGCGCCCGGTGATGACATTCAGAACTTCAGCTTCTTCTTCGGCTTTGGCAGGTAGACGCAGGCATCGCGAGTCGTCCGTTGCCTCGACTATCGTGCCGACCACTCGGTATAGTTCCGATAGTAGCCGAAGTGTCGCGTCCATTGCTTTGCCGGCTTTGCACCAAACCAGCCGTACGAGTAGGCTCGCGGCTCAACGGCGTATCCGTAGCCGGGATAGTAGCCTTGGCTTGTGTGGTGTGCGTTCGGGGCGACGGGGCCGCGAAGGATCAAGTAGGACGGATGGCTTGCTTCCGCGTTTGTTACCATCGTAGAGGCCAATAGCCCGATTAGCACGACGATCGTTCGATACACTTGCATTACTCGTTCCTTGTCTGCCTTAAAACGTTGCGCCCGTTTGCAAGGATGGCACAAGCTCGCACCTTGAAGTTCGCTGACCAAGTATGGGTGATCGTTGCCCGGCACGCTGGCGAGCTACAAACAATTACTAGGACGTCGAGCTTCGTCTTGCCAACCGTGCGGATTGTGATGGTTGTCCGTGACGCGAAGTCCCACGGCTGTCATGCCCCGGCGCTGTCAGCTTGAAGGATACCCAGGTGGCGCGCTAACATAGAAGCTGTTGTCTTTCAGGGAGTACCTTCAAACGATGTCACTGTCACAGTTCAGTTGTCCGCACTGTAGCAGTCCGTTTCAGGTCGATACTTCGCTTCCCTCGCTTCAAGTCGCTTGTCCGCATTGTCGACAGCCTGTCGCCTTGACGAGCGAACCGCCCGCCGTCGACCCCGTTTCCGCTCAACCGGCTGCCACCGAGCCGCCGATTGTCGAGCCACCGCCAGCTGCTGCACCGGTGAGCGGATCACACGGCTATTCGCCCGCAGACTTGCTACCGCCAAGTTTCGCCAACCAGCCAGAAGAGCCGCTGTCGGCGCAATCTGAAAGCAGCGATCCTGTCACCGAGGACTATCGATCACGTCAATTGATGGCCGGGGAGCGAGCATCTCGCAAGTTCGTCAAGAATATGATCGTGTGGGTCTGTTGTGCGATCGTACTCACATCAATCTTGGCGTTCTTTGTAATGCGAGGCGGTTCGTAACTATGACGCAAGTTCCAGCTCGCGCCCGATTTCGTAGATCTCGTCCGCATCAAGGACCAAGTCGTTCGCTGAGAACAGCTTCTTAATGGCCGCTTTATGGATCTTCATCTTGGTCCCGCCCACGCCGATTGCTCCGTAGCAAACCACGCCATTGCGTTCGACCGCTTTGTCCATGACTTCAACGCCGCCGATGCCAAGCGGCGGGACCGCATTCAGGTCGACCGCGACCTGTAACGATGCACATGCAGATCGCGTTTCCGTCGACAGGAGTTCGATGCCCGCCGCGCCCGCTGCAATAACGATATTGGCGCCTTCAATTGCCGCTGCCGTCTCGTCCGGGTTGCTTGTCGCCAGGGGAGTGAGAGAGGCACCGTCAACACCTCCTTGCACCTGCTCACAAGTTGCCGCTGCACGTTCGCCGCTCCGAGAAGCAACTCGAACCCTGCATCCGGCACGAGCCAGCAGTCGCACGGCTCGTTGGCCAACAGGACCAGTTGCGGCGAGGACGAGGGCTTCGGAGCGTGAAAGGT
The DNA here is from genome assembly GCA_014381825.1 of Planctomycetota bacterium. GTDB lineage: Bacteria > Planctomycetota > Planctomycetia > Pirellulales > Pirellulaceae. The sequence continues at coordinate 6,441 of JACNKX010000077.1, read as the reverse complement.
CGACGTGACGAGCCGCTGCTAGGACAGCGGCTGCAGCTGTCGTGTTCGCTCCGTTGGCGTCGAGCATCACGGACACTCGCATCGGCCCAAAGAAACACTTCGTCGCCGCTAGTAACAAACTTTCGCCGTGCGCGACATTCGCCCCGCCGATGAAAATTGCGGTGTTGTGCAAGTCCTGCGGTCCGCGAGTGAACATCGCTCCGTGAACAAGATCACGGATCTGCTCCACCTTCACCGAATGGTACTGAAACAGATGGTCGATTGCCGAGTCGACGGCGACAACGGCATCGAAGACACTCGCGTGCTCGTCTCCGTCTAGCTGGACGAGAATCTTTGGCTTAGTCATGTCTCACCTACAAAGAAACGCCCATCGCCGTGGCATGCACAGGCGATGGGCGATTGGCGGCTCGAATATTTGATCGTAGCGAAAGTCGTGAGACTTCCGGGGCACCAGAAGTCGCACGACTTCTGCTACGAAACTCCTAGAATCCCTTAAACGGATGATCCGAATCTTTGCCAGCGAGCATCTCGTCGGCCGTTGGCTGGCCAGCCATCGCGCTTGCGATAGCTTGCTTGGTCGCTTCGTAGTTGTAATCGTAGATTTTCTTGTTGTCCTCGGCTTGCCAATGAATGAACACACCGCAGACGATAACGAGGTCTTCGCATTGATCCTTTGGCAGGATACCTTCGCCAACCGCGTCGGCAACTGCCTTGGCGACGGCAGCTTGTGCTGGACCGAACATCTGAACGGCTTGCGTCGCGCCTTTGATCGTGACTTTCGTAATCATCACGGTCGAGGGCTTTACGGCGAGGTTCGGTGCGAGCACGGCCAATAAATTCGAGTGACCTTCACTCTGACGCGCTAATGCGTTCGCAAACGCAACGCCGACAGGGCCATCTTTGCTGCCGATCAGCAAGTCAATATGAGCAATCTCATTTCCGTCCCCGGCCAGTGCTTCGCCAATGTACATCGACATGAATTAATCTCCGTGTAGCTGATAGAATCTCTGATAGTTACTGTTTACAAACGTCGAGAACCAATGAACTTACCAGACCGCCTGTTGATTGCAACTCCCCGCTCGACGAGGGCAATCTGGCCATGACCGAGCGACTGCTGATCGTTGGTGGTAGCGTTCGCGCGGCCGCAATGTCCGTCCAGCGAGCCGGTTTCGAACCGAGCGCCATCGATCGTTTTGCCGACCTGGATCTATGTAAGATTTGCCGTAGTTTCCAGCGTTTTGACGAGCTGCATCAGTTGCCTGCGTTGATCGCCAGTTCGGAGGCGACGAGTTGGATGTTTGTTGGGCCTCTGGAGAATTACCCTGACCTCGTCGAGCAAATCTCGGCTAACTGCCGATTGCTTGGTAACGGAACTGAAGTTCTTCAAGAAGTACGTAATCCGTTGCGGCTCGCGAATGCTTTGTCTGAGGTCGGACTGCTGCGGCCGGACGTTCGCCACACAAACGATCTACCATCTTCGGGCCGTTGGCTTCGCAAGCCACTTCGTTCTGCGGGCGGGTATGAAGTCGAACGACTTGATCTCGCGAGGATGCACGATCTCGATCGAGAGAACTTGACCTATGTGCAACAGTTCATTTCTGGCCAATCGATCGGAGCGACCTTCATCGGAGGAAGCGACGGTGCCGTTCTCGTTGGCGCAGCCGAGCAACTTCTTGGTCGTGACTGGGGAGGTGCACGACCATATCAGTACGTTGGCTCGATTGGCCCGATCGAAGTTTCAACAGAACACAGAGAACAGCTCATACACCTCGGTGATTTTCTGGCTCAGCATTTTCGATTGAAGGGGCTGTTCGGTGTCGATGCGATTATCAACGAGGCGGGAGTATGGCCGGTTGAAGTGAATCCTCGGTATACGGCATCCGTGGAGATTCTTGAGCGAGCGTTAGAGATTGCGACGATCCCGTGGCATGTCGCGGCGTGTCAAAGCGGAGAACTTCCGCCACTGGTGCGCTACGACAATGCAGAAGTTAGTGCCGAACGACACGCGAAAGGAGTCGTTTATGCGAATCACTCGATAGTCATTGATGAGCGACTAGAGCACTCGCTCACGTCGAGCGGATGCGAAGACTGCGATCCAACGATTGCGGATATTCCAGTAGCCGGGACGAGCATTAACGAAGGCGAACCGATCGTCACGGTCTTTGCGAAGGGGAAGACAAACGCCGTTGCGCGAAGAGAACTGCGCGCTACGATGGTGCGTATGAAGCAGCTGTTTAACGCGAGCCAGCGGCGAGCATGAGAGGAGCGTTGGCTACAACTTGCTTGCCGCTGGCTCGCCTTAAACGGCACCTCGCCCGCGGCGATCGCGAGCATCGAGGTCCGCTTGCACTTCAGCGTCGGTTGGCTTCCATCTTCGACCTGCAAAAGCAGGCTCGAAGTTGTCCTGTCCGGCAAGTCGAGCGATCTCCTTCACGACGCGCGTCATTAGCTCTTTGACTAACGCATCGTTCTGCTCGCGGTCGTAATAAGGCGATAGGTCGATCACTTCACCGAATTGCATCCGAACCCGTGCTGGCATGAAGAACGGACTTGATGGAGTTCCACCAAACGGTGCTCCCGCGATATAACACGGGAGCAACGGCGCGCGAGCGCGCATCGCCACCATGATCGCGCCGGGGCGAACCGGCAGCATCAACTGCTCCGTCATGTTGATCCGACCTTCCGGGAACATGCTAATCAAGTCGCCACGCTCTGCGTAGCGAATGGCAGCTCGTGTTGCCGCCATATCGCTGCCGCTACGACTGACCGGAATGACCTCGCAAGTTCGCAGGAACCAACGGAACGCCGGATGCTCGCAGTATTCGCGTGCAACCATCCAATGCATTGGCCGATCGAAACAGACTTGCAGGAAGAACGGGTCGATGCTGCTTCGATGATTGCAGATGACAACAGCGCCCTTTTCGGAACCGGCAGGCATCTTCCGTGGGAGTTGCGCTCGCCAGAGAAGGCGAACGAACAGAAGAGCAGCGAACCAGAGGATTCCCTGAGGAAGCGTGAGCTGGCTACGCGAGAGCGCAATGCTTGCCCAAATGAATGGTGCAGCGAGACATGCCACGAAGAACAGAATCGCAAGCGTCTCGTGCGGCATCGAAGATTCTACGCTCGGGGATCTTGTTTATAGCGTTGCCTGATTGTAAAGAGTAGCCGGAGTCGTGAGACTTCGGTTTTCCTCGCTCCATCTGAAGTCTCACGACTTCAGCTACCCTAAATCTAAGCTGTGACAATGCACTAACCCGCCAACCGCGTAATTCGATTCACCGGCATGGTGTCTTCCGCTTCCACTGGCTGATACGTGTATTGCATCAAGTAGGCGTCTTCCGTCGTGTCGTCGTAAAAATCTCGTAGCACCGAGACGGCTCGGAAGCCGATGTTTCGGAAGAATAGCTGAGCGGCGAGGTTTGTCTCGCGAACTTCGAGCAGGATGCGGTTTCTTCGCTGATGCGACAACTTACTGACCAACTTGCCCATCATCGCTTGTCCGACAGCCCGACGACGGAAGTTTGGATTAACTGCGAAGTTCAGGACGTGAAGCCGCGTCTTGTGCAATTCGTAGATCATGAAGCCGACGACTTGCTCTTCGAACTCGGCGACCATGCCGATGCAGTTTCTTTGCCGTAGGCAGCGGATGAAGTCTTCCTCGGACCAAGGGAACTCGAAGCCTTGGCCTTCGATGTCGAGCACTTCAGGCATATCGCGTCGAATCATCCAGCGGATGTGGACACAAACGTCCTGTTTCCCCTCGGTGCTCATCTCCCGACTCCTCCGTGATGTAGCCACGATTTCTCCGCGCGAAATTTCGTTAGTTGCGTCACATGCTGTCTTTTCGTCGCAATTCCTACGACCAAACGAAGCGAGTTCTAGGCAGCGAGACTTAGCTCGCAGTGCCCGGCGGCACTGCCACCCGTGAACCAACTGCGTGGGCCAACTTCGACTTCCTTGCCGAAGGCTGGGTACGGTATCAGAAGCCCCCAAATGTGCCAATACGAACTTGAAAACGCTGCCGATCGCCTGCGGGAACCGAAAAAACATTGCTTTTAAGTCACTTCGCGCAGGGCGATCCGCGCGGTAGATTTCTGTGTTGCTCGGCCCCGGGTTTTTCGGCAACGGATGCCCTTCCCCAAGCCGGACGTTTGCATTGATTTAGGCCCCTTTTGACAGCAGAATTGAACCATGCCAATCGTCAAGTTCACGAAAGAGAACAAAGAAATCGAGGTTCCAGCCGGGTCCTATCTCCGCGAAGAAGCCGTCAAGGCTGGAATCAACCTGAATTGCGGCGTCAATGGCATCGGAGCGAACGTTAATAAATTCGCCAACTGTAAGGGCTTTGGCATGTGTGGTACGTGCCGCGTTCTGATCACCAGCGGCATTAATAATACCAACCAGCTTACGAAGCGAGAGTTGCTTCGCTTCAAGACGCCCGGGCTTCCGCCCGATCCGATTCCATGCCTTGCGTTTATCGGCCATGAAGACAATATGCGATTGGCCTGTATGACGCAGATCAACGGCGACATCGAGGTTGAAAGCGGTCCCGACGTGAACCTGTTTGGCGATAACTTCTTTAGCTAAGTGCTTCGTGAAAGAAATCGTAGCCGTCGTCAAACCATTTCTCGCCGAGAAGGTACTCGATCGCCTGAAACGAGCCCCGCTGGAAGCTCTCACGGTTCGCGAGGTCAAAGGCTACGGACGGCAGAAGAGCTATCTCGACGAGTACGGCGACAGCGAGTACTCGATGGCGTTCCTTCCGAAGGTTGAGATCGCAGTTTGGGTGGACGACGCTCGCGTCGACGAGATCTTGCGAATGATGGTCGAAGTCGCACGCACCGGCCGAATGGGCGACGGCAAGATCATGGTGCTGCCGGTACACGCGTTCGAGAACATCATCGACGTCGCGACCGGCGAACAAGTGACGTAGATCGACCTACGAGTGCTCTTCCATCACCGCCACGCCAGCTAAGCGCCCGCTTGTCATCGCCCAGGCGATGTGAAGGCCATGGCTCCAGAGAATCATTCCAGAGAGTCCGTTCTGCCCGACGGCGTATAGACCTGGAATCGTGTTTCCGTTCTCCTCGATGACTTGCATCTGTTCATTGACAACGGCACCTCCTTCTGTTGTCGTGAAGTAGGCTTTGACTGGACCCAGCAAGGCCCACGGTCCGGACTCCAGAGCCATCACGTCCTTGTCACATTCAGGCAAAGCCGAGTTGTATTCGTGCATCGAGCGCTGCACAGATTCGGGATCAAGACCAACCCGGCTCGCAACTTCGGCGAGGCTCTTGCCGTGATGGGTGACGTCAGGTCGTAACCTCGCATAGTCCGCGACGTATGCGTAGGCAATGTCCGGTGCCGTGGAGATAAAGTGCGGCCACTTGGAATACCGTTCGATGAGCCGACTGTTGAGCAGTATGTAGGCAATCTTTCCTGGTTGGGCGGCGAGTGCGATCTCGCGATCAGGATACTCTGTCTCTTCGACAAATCGTTGACCATTGCGATTCAGAAGGATCGCTCCGTCGTCAAACAATGCGTTCTCGGGATGTTGCCAGGTAACCAGCAATCGCTTGATCATCGAACGCATTACCCAGTTCGGCAGGCGAGTCGCAACTTCGCCCAGCACACGACCCGCGATTCCACTGGTTGGCAACCACTGCTGGAACGGCCGCTTACTTGACGGAACGAACCGCAGTTCCGGGCCGTAGGTCACATCCATGTTGACGAGTTTTGCCCCAGCACGTTTGGCGAGTTCGTGCCCATCTCCCGTCGCGAATGGATTAATGCCTTCAATGTCTCGATATCGCTCGCCTTTGTGCTCAGCGATCATCTGCGTGTTGTTGGCGTAGTCGCCCGCCGCCAGGATGACACCGCGAGATGCGCGAAACTCGCGAGTCGTTCCGTCAACAACTGCCTCGACTCCAACGACGCGCTCGCCATCGCGCAGGAGCTGTTCAACCGATGCATTCGAGAGCAAAACCGCGCCCTTGCGCCGCAAGCCAATTTGCAACGCGGCGATATATGCCTTGGCTCCTGGCACAACGTTGTGCATGCGCGGCTGGCGGTTCGGCGGCTCGGGGCTCGGCCCAACGAATGAAAGGCCGAGCCCTCGCAGCCACTCGAATGTTGTTGCGGCTTCGCGCATGAAAAAGGCTCGCATCGCTTCGGCGTTGCGAGCCTCGATCTCATCGGGAGGGAAGTTGCTAGCGTCTTCGATGTGCTGCTCGGGGCTATCGTCGATACCAGCTTTGCGTTGGAGGCTCGTTGCAGCTGCGGTAAACGAACCGACAGCGATCCCTGTCGTACCGCCTGGTTGCGGCAATTTCTCCAGGACGAGCACACTTCCACCACGTTCAGCGGCCGAGTACGCGGCGGCTAATCCGCTGCCACCCCCGCCGCCAGCAATCACATCGAAGGTCTCTGCCATTCACTGAA
>JACNKX010000023.1 GCA_014381825.1 Planctomycetota bacterium | reverse complement strand
CCACCGTTTTTTTTTTGTTTTTCCCCCCCTTGTCCGCCTGCCTGTTTTGGGTCCGTACCCGTCACGCCAATCAGTTCGAGTACCTGGCCGATCGATGCTTCCGGCGGTTGCGACAAGTCAAGTTGCAGGCTTTCCGCCGACTGCGCACCGCCACTACTCTCGTTGTCGCCCTCGGTGGGCCCATATAAGCGATACGCGACGATGAAATTCGCCCACTCGGTACTGAAGATTTCACTCAACTCGTCGTGCAACGCCTGTAGATCCTCGTTGTTCAGATTAATCCGCGGAAAACCTTCGCTCGACGCATTTCGCTCGTTGCTGTACAGCGTCAGGTAAGCCGACAAGCCGCGATTGCCGGAACCGGTTGGATCGTTCGACGTGAGGTCAGTCGTATCGACCATTCCCAGAGAAGTTGACATCGTTTGTTCGTGCTGGTCGATCATGCCATTGCGGTTGAAATCCGCGCCAAACAGGAGCTGTGGCGTGACACCGGCAACAAGTAACAATTCCTCTACCGATTGCAGCGGTCCGTTGCGTGGTTCATACGCCGGCGTCAGTGTCGAATAGTAGTCACTGAACTCGGCACCGTACTCTCGCGATTCATCGTCTTCATCGATCCAGTCCAAAATGGCATCCGCAACTTCTTCGGTCATGCCTGGCAGACTCATCAACAGCGTTCGCCCGCCGTTCGGGACGGCAGTATCCGCGATCAACAGCATGTTCATATTCAGCCGTGACGATTCGTCTTCCAGTCCGTACCGTACGCCCCCCGGTGAAAGACCAAGCTCGTCGAAGTAGGGAGCAACGATCGTGAAGCAACCGCGATAGAGAGGATCTTGTTCGGGAATGACGACAGCCGTTTGGAAATAAGGCGGGTTGTTGAAGTGGCCGCCTGCTTCTTGCCGAGTTGCCTCATCGGTTGCCAAGTATTGCTTGATGGCTTCCACGCCTGACTGGACGAGCATACGAGCTTGGAGCTGTTTTCCGTTGACGGAAGCCACGCGGTGATGCGACACCATCAAGTCGCTAAACGAGTACGCTGCCAACGACAACACGACCACCACGACTAGTACGATGACCAGCACGATTCCACGACGTCGTTTCGAGGATTGCCGAACTGTCATATCCCAGCCGCCTCCAACGATATGTCTTCTTCCGTTTCCGCGGCTTGTCCCGTCGCTACGGGAACGAGCAAGCGGTAGTAGTGCAATCCACTTGAATCAAGTTCGGACGGCGTCCCAACTTGCGATGCCGCAACCGTTTGATTGCCCATCGAAGGCGCTTCGAGAAGCATGATGATTTGTATGGCGAGGGGTAGCGAGCCTTCGACTTCCGTGTCCCACTCGTAACGCCATTCGACGCCGTCGAAGTACTGAAACTCGATCGAAGCCACCTCCGCTGCCACGACTTCTCCGACATCATCGCTTCCAGAAATCAAACCGTTCGTCAGTGCATACTGACTCACCGCTCGATCGAGTTGTCGTCGGACGAGTCCCCGTTGCACGACGTCTGGGTCGGTGGAGGTCAGGACGTCTTGGTGGGTCGCGGTCAATCCGCTGGCAGACGTCGCTACGTCTCCGTCGAGGACATAATATGTCACTGTCTTGATGTCGCTCGGAATGTCCGTCACGCCGAGTGTCTCATTGCTTGTGGCAAGCATCTCCTGATACTCGTCGAAGCGAGGCAAGCGACTGACATCCAGTTGCAACTGATACTGATTGCCGTAGATCCCGGGAACGGTTGGCAAAGTGACGGCACTTGCAAGGTCTTGTGAAGCGGTGGATTCTTCGGTACTCGTCTCGGAACCGAGCGAAGTACCTAACTCCCCGCTCAATTCGCCCGCGCCCTCGGACGTCTCACTGCCAGAACCTCCCGCGCTCTGAGCAGCGCTTTCCAACGAGCTGGCAATCAACTTTTCCAGGCCTGACAAATCCTGTTCGTATTCCTGTACTGTATTGCGAATGTCGTCTGCGATGATCTTTAAGATCGCTCGCGCGAGTTGAGATTCTTCGAGCTGCTTGCGCCTTGAATCGAACGAACGCAGATGCAAATCGATCGCTACGCTGATTGCCAAGAGAATGACCGTCGTTAAACCAAGCGCCAGCATCAATTCAAGGAGTGTGAATCCACGCCGGCGTGCTGCGGCCCACCTAACCATCGGCGCCTCCCGTCGACGTAAACATCTCTTCGGTTGTCGTTACTACAGTTGGATCAATCATCCAACGCGTGACGGCGAATGAAACGGGACGTGAAAAGAGTTCGGGGTTCTGCTCGATCTGCAGCCAGATTGAAGTCAGGCCCTCTTGATCGAGCGGTTCGGCGACGATCGTGTAAAGCCATTCCTGCTGATATTGAAGGTCCTCCACTTCGATCGGACCCACTGATTGCATTGGGATAAAGCCAAGTTGAATCTCGGCCATCGTTGATTCACAAATCAATTGAGCCGTCGTCAAGTCGCGAGCCTTCTCCGCGTTTCGCGCACCGATTCGCATTAACTCGCCTATCGCAGCCAACGCTCCGCCCAATATGGCCAACGCCAACATGACTTCGAGAAGCGACAAGCCAGAGCGGTGAGCGGTTCGAGTTGTGCGTCGTTGGCGCATCATTCCACCTGCTCGGCGGTGAGGAAGTCGCTGACGTACACGACACCTGTCAGGCCCCGTAACGTCAGTTTGATGTAGCGTTCACGATTACTCTTGATGAACAGTTTTGCGGTCGACGACGTTCCATCCGGATAGAAAAAGATCGGTGCTGACATCGTCGTATCTTGGTTGACCAAGGATGCAGTGCCTTGGGCCGCCAATAGCGCCCGGGCTTCTTGTTCCGTCTCGCCCGCGAAGAACACGATATCTTCCGGCAACTGCTTCATCGCCGCAACGGAAGCCTGATCGAAGACTAGCGGTGTCGGAGCGGTGACTGACGTGCCAAATCCACTAACGCTGGTCAACTCGGAAGATTCGAGATAATCTTCGTCCGAGTACCACGGCTCGATTTGGTACCCGTCCGCATCGGGTTCGTATCGGAAGACGTAGGTGCGTCCTGATTCCATCGCCTTGGCACGGGCCTTTGCCCACTCGGCTCGAATCAGATCGCCGGACTTACGAAGGCGATAAGTTTCCAACGGGCGATTGACCGATGGCATTGCGATTGCGGCGATGGCGACGAGCAACCCCAAAACCAACAACATCTCCAAGAGCGTGATGCCACGCTGGCGCCTAGATCGCGTTATTGGAGTTGCGGTCATGCTTCAGCATCGGCTCGTTCTCGGGAGCCACCTTTCGACTCAACCAAACTACTGGCTAACGATGTCATCTTCCGTGCCGTCCTGGCCATCTGGTCCCCAGGACCAAACTCGAAACGTGTCGCCACTGGACTCGTACTGATATGGATGAAGCCACGGATCGGGCTCGATCTGTTTTTTGCTGTAAGGCCCAGCCCACCGGCCTGTGTCAGCTAATTCCGCAGGTGAGTTAAACAACGCATCAAGGCCTTGCTGCGACGTCGGAAATGTACCGACATCAATGTGATACTGTTCGATCAGTTGGGCGACCGCGAGGACTTGGAGCTTAGCAACCTTCTTCTGTGCCGTGATCTGTGTTCTCGACAGGAACACTCCGACCGTCGATCCAAGAATGACCAGAATCGTGAGTACCAACAGAACTTCCAGCAACGTAAAACCGTCACCTCGACGTTTGCGACGTTTCATCTTCAACTCCTTATCTCAACCCTTGTGTTCGTTAGTTTGTATTCACTGAAACGGAGAAACCTTCTAAACGTCTACACCGTTGCACTCATCTTGATCACTGGCAGCAACAACGCCATCACGACAAACAACACAACTCCGGCCAGAACCAACAATAGCATTGGTTCGATCAACCGGACGGCCAGCTCAAGCCGCCGTTCGGTACGGCGTTCCAACCCATCGGAGATCTCAACTAAGACATTATCCAGCGTATTCGACTCTTCCGCGACGGAAATCATTTCGACAACCGTTTTGGGAAAGTAACCGGAACTCGCCAATGGACCGGCTAATGTTTGACCTGAGGAGATATTCTCCGAAGCCTCCTCGATCGCCTGCGACAGAACACGGTTTCCAGCCGCGTCGCGACTGACTTCCAACGACTTCAGGATTGGTACTCCGTTGCGGAGCATCGTTCCCAGCACGCGACAGAATCTGGCCACAGCCAAGTTCTGAAAAATCGGACCGAGCAGCGGAACCTTTAGCTTCCATCGATCCGCAGTTAGACGACCTGATTCCGTCGCCATTCGTGTTCGTGCCACGAAGAACGCGACGAGGGCCGCTATGAGCAGTACCCAACCGTATTCCCGGACCGAACCGCTAAACCAAAGCAGCCAGTCCGTCATGGGCGGCAACTCTCCTCGATCGCGAAGACTGTCAAAAATGCTCGAGAACTTGGGTACGAAAAAGACAATCAAAACGCCAACCACCAACGTCCCTACGACCGCTAGGAACATCGGATAGGCCAGAGCACCGGTCGTCCGACTCTTCAAATCTTCGTACTGCTCGGTAAACGTGGCGACACGATCGAGTGCTTCTTCCAAAAATCCGCCTTCACCGCCGGCTTTCACCATATTGATCGCAAGTTCGCTGAACACGCGCGGGTATCGCTGCATGGCTTCGCCCAGCGTCGTGCCTTCCTCGACGCGTCGATAGACATCCTCGAGGACTTCCTTGAGGACCGCGTGGGACGATTGGTCGCGAATGACTCCGATCGAACGCAACAGAGGCACGCCGCTTCTGAGCAGCGATGCCAATTGGCTGTAAGTAACAGCCATCGTTTGCCCGCTCACCCTTCGCGAGAATGCGTTTCGTTGCGAAGCAGATTTCTGCGGTGTTATTTCTAACGGAAATAGTTGTTGCGACGAAAGGTTGGCGACGGCCTCGCGCTCGGTCTGCGCGAACAGCGTCCCGGTGACCTTTTGGCCTTCGAAGCTTCTCGCGGTGTAGGCAAAATCTGGCATGGTGTCGTTACGCTTTCGCGACTTGTTGATCGCCCTTGGTGACGCGCAACACTTCGTCAACCGTGCTGCTTCCGGCCAAGGCCTTTTGCCAGCCGTCATCTCTGAGTGTCGCCATGCCGCCTCTAACAGCGGCCTTCTTCATTTCCCAACTGCTGGCTCGGTCGTGAGCCAGCTGTCGCACCTCGTCGGTAGTGACCAACAATTCATAGATACCAAGCCGACCGGCGTATCCAGTTCCGCGACACTCGCGGCAACCAACGCTTCGATACATCGGACCGCTAAGTTGGTCGAATGGAAAGTCCGGAGGAAGGTCAGCGGTATCGGGTTCGTAACGCTCCTTGCACTTCGTGCAAAGGCGCCGGATCAGTCGCTGCGCCATCACCGCTTCAACCGTGCTTGCAACGAGAAATGGTTCGACTCCCATTTCGACCATGCGCGTGTAGGCACTTGCGGCATCGTTCGTGTGGAGCGTACTGAACACCAAGTGACCGGTCAGCGACGCTTGGATTGCGTTCTCAGCCGTGTCGAGATCGCGAACTTCGCCGACTAACACGACGTCCGGGTCATGACGCAGAATGCTTCGAAGCGAATGGGCAAAGGTCAACCCGATCTTCGGATGCACCTGAATCTGGTTGATTCCTTCCAGCTGGTATTCCACTGGATCTTCGGTCGTGATGATCTTCACATCGGGACTGTTGATTTCGATCAAAGCGCTGTACAGCGTCGTTGTCTTACCGGAACCGGTTGGCCCCGTCACAAGCACGATTCCGTGTGGAATATCGATTAGCTCGCGGAACGTGGCATACGTCCCCATTTCCATGCCGAGCGTTTTCAAATCGAAGGACATGGCGCTCTTGTCTAGGAGACGCATCACCATGCCTTCGCCGTGGATCATGGGAATGACCGAGACACGAACATCAACTTCGCGTCCCGAGATTCGCAGCTTCATGCGACCGTCTTGGGGCATGCGCTTCTCGGCGATATTCAATCGTGCCATGATCTTTAAGCGGCTGACAATTGCCAACGCAAAACGATTAATCTCGGGAGGGACGGGCTGTGTTTGCAGCATCCCATCAATTCGGTATCGAATCTTAAGTCCAGACGGCTGTGTTTCGATGTGGACGTCGCTCGCACGAATTTCAATCGCTTCGAGCAGGATCTCGTTGACGAGCCTTACGACGGAGGCTTCCTGTGCCATCTCGGACAGCTCGGAACCATCCGTCTCGATATCGCTGAGCAGCTCGATGCCATCTTCTTCGGCGGTCGCAAGCATCAGTCCTTCGACCGTTTCGCTGCCGACGCCGAGATGGCGTTTGATCAGCTTTAAGATTTCTGTCCGAGCAGCCAGCACCGGCGTTACGCTCAGGCCAGTCGCCGCGCTGACCTCATCCAACGGATAGAGATCGAAGGGATCAGAGGTTGCGACGACCAGAGAACCGTTATTGCGGCTGATCGGAAACAGCGACTGGCGGTGAATCAGTTTGTTCGGAAAGCTATCGAGCAAAGACAGGTCGACATCGGTCTCGGCGAGGTCAAGGTAGTCGAGACCAACGGCGTCGCCCAGGGCGCGCAGTGCCGCCTCCTCGGTAACGAAACCGAGTTCGACCGCCGCGTCGACGACGTCGTCCTGATTCTGCACGCGAGACATCGACAGTTGTCGATCGTCCAGCAAGCCACGGCCAACAAGTATTTCACCAGCTTCCATTCGTTACACCTTCAATCCATGTCGTTCGTTGCAGTCGTTCGTCGTTGTTCATTAGTAGATAACGCAGTGCCGTAACTCGCAGATGCGGAATGCATCTACTCCTGCGGTCTCCTTGGTCGCTCACCTTCACCGCGTTGTCCCCGTTCGCGACCGCCGCCTGGTGGACGGTCTTGAAATTCAAAGGGATCGCCTACCATGGCTTGAAATTTCGCTCTTTGGTCCGGATTGAGCTCCGCCAACAGTTGGTCCTGCAGCTCACGTCGCAATTCGGCCAACTTCTTGCTGAATTCCTGTCCCAGCTCCAGCGACTTGTCTCGCAATGCTTCGCGCTGTTCTTCCGTCACGCCAAGCTTCTCGCCAATCTCACGCGAACCCAATGCACCAAGTCCACCGCCACCGCGCATCCGAAATTGAACCTCCAGCTGTGACAGCCGCTCTCGTTGGTGTGGCAGGAGGAACGATAAACCTTGCTCGGTCTCTTTGTTTAGAGTTTGCATGGTCTCTTGAACCTTGCTTCGCAAGGCTTGACGCTGCTCGTCGGTCGCGTCTCGATTGCGAAACTGTTCGGCGAATCCACTAAACAGCTCGCGGCGTCGTTCGTTGAACTTTTGTACTAGGTCACGCGCTTCTTCCTTCTGGTCATCCAGTAGCTCAAGCTCGCCCTGTACGTCGGCTCGCTGCAGCAATTCCAATGGCCCGCCACTACCGAATCCAGGTGGCCCTCCCCGACCTTGGCCGCCCGGCCGCTGCTGGGCGATTGACGCAGACGCACCAACGGACAACCCGATACAGGTCGCTACAAGAACCCACTTGCTGACCAAAGGCACGTTGATGATCTGCATCGGTGATCGTCCTTTCATCATTTTTAGGTGGGCAGGACAGGCGGGATATCTGAAGGAAGGCACAATTGTTGCCGCAGTCAGCGACTTGTCATTCAACCAACACGCTTCGAAAAAGTTGCGGCAAAATGGGCCGTTTGCCTAAGCCAAGCCACATTAATTGAGTTCACGAGGATGACCGCACGAACCTGCTGTTTGCGGCGTCATCAGACCCATTTCCCATTGTACTCGCCGTGCTGAGCGATGGGAACGCGCGCTTCGATCGTCGGGTACAGTCTGTTACAGAGAACATTCGATCGGATTGGGTCTTGGCGGTGTTTACATTGCACCAGCCGCCCTGAAATGGCGTCTTTCCGACTCCCGCGTCACTGACGCGTGTGGCCTGGAATCCACTCGGCGTCATCGGGGGGGTTGGTTTTTTTCCGGGTGGCGATTACGGGAGGGCGGGCCAACGTGAGGGTTGCTCCCGCCCCCGCCCGCCTCCGGGACCGCCACGACCACCCGTCGGCGCTCCACCGCCGCCACGACCGCCGAACGGTCCACCTCCTCCACCTGGCCCGCCGCCTCCACGGCCTCCAAACGCTCCACCACCGGGGCCTCCTCCACCACGCAAGTTGCGAAAGAAGTCGATTCGCTGCTGGATCGCCGCTGCATCGCTCGATGGACCGCCGCCGCCAGGTTGATTCGAGCCGGGCGTAGAACTTGACGAGTTTGAAGTTGACGATTGTATTTCTTGGCCAAGCAACGCCTCTAGGGCTGCTTGCACTGTCTCTGGGTTTCCGTAACGGATTGTGACAATGTCGGTCGCATCGTCTGATTCGATACCTTCCTGAGCAAGTTGGAAGACTAGCAATTCGACCTCTTTGAAGAGCGGCTCGGGTGCAGCGACGATCAACGAGTTACTACGTGCATCGACGCCGATTGTCATTTTCGCCGGCTCCGCCTGTGCCTGCTGACCGCCTCCGCGACCTCCACCGCCACCTCCGGCGGCACCGCGAAATGCCTGGATAAAGTCAGCCGGCGAAGGTTGCCGCTGCTGTTGTTGTCCGCCTCGACCGCCCGTCGCTCCGGCGATTCGCTCGGGATACACCTGCTTGACGATCTCCGCCATTTGATCGGCGGACATGAACTTCACGGGAATCAAGCGTGGCTTTCCCTCCGTCTGTACGTCCTCTGGGCTCGCTTCACGATCAATAATTGGTAGAAGACGCTCGATCAGCATCAGGTCCGAAGGAGCCGCCTGCACGATCAGCGCATTCAAGCGCGCGTCGGCTACGATGCTGGACGACCCCGCCGCGAGCAAATCGCCGGAGCCGCCGAGGACTCCGCCTAACAACCCATCACCTAACACCGAAGACGCTACATCTCCGAGCAGCGAGCCGCCGCCACTTGCGACAGCTCCGTTCACGATTTGATTCAACGTTTCCGCCGCTACGTCTGCCTTTACATACTTCAACCAGAAGACAGTAGGCTCACTTCCGAGCATGGATGACTGTTCCGTAAAGGTTCGAAGCAACGTCTCAAAATCGTCAAGTGCGTCGAGATCGTTCGACGCGATTACAAGGCCGTTCGGCGTTACTGAGACGACAATGTCTCCAGTCAGTTGTGGTTGACTGGCTTGCTCCTGTGCTTCTGCTGACGCGTTCTCAGTGGCTCGTTGTAACTTCGCAAACGAGAAACGTGTTTCGTCCTTCCGGCCTGCATTTCCGGGGACGGGCGGTTTAGCTTTCGGAGCGGGTTGCTTTTCCGGTTGAGGGGCCGGCGCGGGTTGCTCAGGCGCAACTGGAGCGGGTTCAACGCGCTGTTGCTCTTCTTCTTGCGCTGAAGCAGACGGAGCAGCCAACCGACGTTCGCGTAGCGTCGAGCCGATGGCAGATGGCGTTACAACTCGGATCTTGTTGGATCGCAGCGTGGGCCAGAAGAGTTCCATGTTCTCTAACGCAGACTCCGCCGCTGTCCCGTTGAGGGGGAGAACTCGGATATTCTCACGTCGCCCCGCTCCCTCGCCCTGCGGTCCTTCGAGCGCCTCGACTAGTTCTTTGATTTGAGCAATCTGCGCGGCGGAACCACGCACCCACAATTTCATGGTGGTCGGATCGCCATCGATTTTTGGCCCATCGCCAGCCGTTTCCTCGTCGTCCATGCCGAACAACTTGTTGATCGAAAGGATGACTAGCTGCGGGTCCATTTTGTACAATTGAATCACTTCAATTTGATCTGCGTCGCCTTCAAGTTGCTTGAGAGTCGCAACGATCGTCGCGTGTTCGGCGGGTCGAGCGAGTGCGACAACTTTATTGGTTACCGGATCAATTGCCAGGCGAACGTCAGGTAGACCGGCGAGCAGCGTTGAAAGGATCTGATAGACCTGATCGGGATCTGCCTTGGCGATCGGGTAAGTCATTAACTGCGGCGTTGCAAGGACTCCCAATTCCGCGCCTTCATCGGGTCGAGCCTCTCGATCAACCAAGGGAATGATCGCCTCAAGCTGACGTATCAACTCGCGGTCCCCCGTCGCAAAGAGTCGCGATGTGAACGGATCGATCGCGATGCGAATGTCTTCGTTCGAGTTGGCATCTTCCTCGATCTTGAGCAGCGGTCGCGCAATCGCCATCACTTCTTCGGGGCCGACATATTCTAAGTTGATTTCCACAATACCTTGACTACGGCCAACGTCCGGGCTCTCGATTTGCTCAATCATCTCCCGAATCGTTCGCAGCTTGCCGGCTGTCTCTGTGACGAGGAGCTGACTAGCCGTAGGAAACGATAAGACTTTTCCCTGCGGCCCCATCATCTTGTTAATCTCTGCCTCGGCGTCTTCCACGTCCATTTTCACCAAATGGAACAGACACTTAACGACCTCGAACGAACCCCGCTTATCGAGGTCTTCCACGCTCACAAACTCAACGAGCTGCGATGGAATCTCGTCCTCCAGATTCATCAACGTTAGCAATCGGTCGCTGCGTACAAGTGTAAAGCCTCTCAACAGCAACACACGATTCATCAAGTCGATCGCTTCCGAGGCTGAATAGGATCGGGTGTCACGATAATTGAAGGTTCCAGCCGGTGGCGATTCCATTAGCAGCGAGAGGTCCGCCTCGTCGGCGAACCACGTTAAGACATCTGCCCAAGGCTGATGAACGAAATTGAACTTCAATGCTGGTTCGGCGGGCTTCGCATCAGGTGTTGTTGCCGCCGGAGCTTCTTGGGGAGTTGTAGGTCGGGCAAAGTCGTCGCCAGCGGCCGGCATCGGCTTCTTTGCAGCTGGCGTGACCGGAGCCTTCTTTGGCTTTGTCGGGGGCTCTTGTGTTGGAGTCGAGGCGGTGGCTTGAGCTGGCGGTTTGATCAGCTGCAACTCGCCCTGGGCCAGTCCGGCCAATCGTTGCCAATTGGCTCGTTGTGCTTCCGTCAACACGCCTGCGAGCTCGCGTTCGGAGACCTGTATCGCCGCGCGGCGCTCATCCTCGCCACCCTCGGCGAGTGCTTTCGTGCGTTGCGTCAATAGCTCCGTGATTTTTGATTTTTGCTCGTCGGTCAACTCCAACACCGTTGAGAGTTCGTCATCCGCCAACGAACTCATGCCGCGGCGGGCGATTCCGATTTGTCCCAACGCGCTCCGTTGTTCGACCGTGAGTAACGCTGCTCCGAGACGTTCCGACTCGGCGACAAATGGTGCCAGGCGCGCTTTAGCTTCCGCCGGCGGAAGGTCCTTTAGCTCGAGGGCCATGTTCAGGGCTTCTCGCTCGCGCTCCTCTATCAGCTTGAGCAACTGTTGCTTGACCTCGTCTGAAAGCCCCAATCGCTTGCTACCATCATCGTCGATGGCATAGGCGAGGCGACCTACGAACGTCGGGTCCGCCGCTGGCGCAACGGTGAGCGCCGAGAAGCAAATAGCCACGAACGCAAAGACGGCAAGCCGCGTGGTCTGCTTGGAATAAAGAGACGTGTTCAACTTCTTATCTCCGGCAGGTTGAAGCCCGTACGGCGAGATGGAGCCGGTGGGTGTGCATACGAAATCTATAATAATTGGTCGTTTCCGTCTTGCGCGATCGAAATCGAGGCATTTCGCGGCCAACGCGCGTGCATTCGCCCTCGTACATCCTTGTGATATCATTAAACGCAGGCCGCTGATCCTAGTTTCGGTCTAAGTTCCCATTTCGCCCAATTTCAGGCTCTCTTCCGCGTGCCAGCCCGGGATTACTTTATGCCTTCTACCGGAGCATTTCGCGTTGCTGCGGTTCTGTGGTTCCTGCTTACAGGAACTGCCGACATCGCTGCCCAGACGGTCCGGACCGTCGATCCTCGCGAATTCGGGTTGGAAATCCCACTCGGATCGGTGCGTGAAGGGAATGGCGAAGCAATCGCGACGGCAAATGAAGATGGCACGCCCGTGATTGCTAAGTTGCTCGTTGATGTGGGTGAAAATCGGATCGTCATCCTGCCGGACGGGCATATCGTCGTCAGACATCGGCGCGACGCAGTTAACACAGAGCGGAGATTTGAGCCGGTCGATAAGGAGGAACTTGCGAAGCGGTTGTTGGCGGCAGAGTTCTCCGGCTTCAAGACGAAGCAAACACGTCGCTACTTGTATCTTTACAACACGAGCGACGAGTTCGCGCTTGCGACGAGCCGGATTATGGAGACGATGTTTCCCGGCGTCTCGAATTATGCGAAGGCGCAGAAGATCGACATTGCCGAACCCGATGTTCCACTTGTCGTCGTTATGTTTCGCACCGAAGACGAGTTTCAACGTTACCAGCGAATGCCCGCTGGTGTGGTCGCTTATTACAACATCCTCGACAACCGCGTCGTGATGTATGAGGAATCACGTCTGCGGAATGTTAATCCGGAACTCGCGATCCAACAATCGATTTCAACGATCGCTCACGAAGGGGCTCACCAGATCCTTCACAATATCGGAGTGCAAAAGCGTCTGTCGCGCTGGCCGATGTGGTTAAGTGAAGGTTTGGCCGAGTTCTATGCGCCAACCGCCTTCGGCAAGCGCTTAAAGTGGAAGGGCGCGGGGCAGGTCAATGATATGCGAATGTTCGAATTGGAACTTTATCTCAAGAGTCGCGAGTCCGATCAGCCCGATGGCCAGATGATCGAAGAGACGGTTGTCGCGGGGAGACTGACATCAACGGGGTACGCGTCTGCCTGGTCGCTGACGCATTTTTTGGCGAAGACCAAGCGAGTCGCATTCAATGAGTTCGTTCGCGAAGTGAGCCAACTTGGCCCGCTGGAGACGGGCGGCGAAATGGTGGCACCGGGTATCGTCCCGACGAACCTCGATTTGTTCCACAAGCACTTTGGCGAGGATTTGGGCGACTTGAACAATCGTTTGGTCTTGCATCTCAAGAAGCTTCCGTATTCGGACCCGTTCTCTGAATGGCCACACTTTGTCGCCACGGTCGCCGTGCCGGATGGACGGCGCGGGAAACGCGACGCGAATATCTTCCATACTCCTGACATGGCGACGAAGTGGATTCGAGAGGCACTTGAGACGGTTGACGAACCACAGCGATCGGCCGCTGCGACGCAAGTGAGGGCGTTTCCGAACCGTGAGATCGCAACTCGCTACGTGAGGCAGTGGCTCGGCCAGTGAAGACTGATCTCCCGCTAGTTCGCGAGTTGAAGCCGAGTCCGAATTCGGTCGACGTATTTCGGCGATTGGCACAGCGATCGCACTGCCTCTTTCTCGATAGTGCTTTGCAACACGAGACCTTGGGCCGCTATTCGTTCGTCTCGGCGGATCCGTTTCAATTTCTCGCCGTTGACGCGGATGAGCAGGATGGGCTTGCGCAGATCGAGTCGGCGTTATCTCATTTTCGTTGCAGCACGGTTGCTGATGTGCCACCGTTTCAAGGTGGCGCGGCGGGACTATTGAGTTACGATTTGTGTCGTGATTTCGAGCGAGTTCCAAGCGCACAGCATGATGAGTTCGGTGTGCCGACGCTTGCGATCGGTTTGTATGACGTCGTTGTTGCGTTCGATCATCTTCAACAACGAGCGTGGCTCATCTCCCAGGGTTTTCCTGAGAAGGAACCGTACTTGCGGCGAAAGCGTGCTGCTGAACGGATGGCTCAGTTCGAGACTTGGCTTGACGCTCAACCAACAGAGACCACCACGAACACGTATCCAACAATTGATGAAGTTGACCTCGCACCGCAGTTCACTGTTGCGGGCACCGAACATGTGACCAGTGATTTCTCTCGTGAATGCTACCTTGCCGCCGCACAGCGAGTGATTGACTACATTTACGCGGGCGATGTATTTCAGGTGAACCTGTCGCAGCGTTTGCTCTGTCGAGCCACTGACGATTCAGTCTCGCTCTACATTCGGCTGCGCGAACGAAATGCCGCGACGTTCGGAGGATACTTCGACGTCGGCGACTTTCAAATCGTCAGCGCGTCCCCAGAGCGATTCGTCCAACTTAGAAACGGCTGCGTCGAAGCTCGCCCCATAAAAGGTACTCGCCAACGTACGGCCAGACCGGAAGCTGATCTGTTCGCTGCCGATGACTTGCGACAGAGCGAGAAAGACCGGGCCGAGAACGTCATGATCGTCGACTTGTTGCGAAACGACATTTCACGCGTTTGCCGTCCCAATAGCGTCCAAGTAACACAGCTTTGTGACTTGGAAGTCTATGAGTACGTCCAGCATCTCGTCTCGGCGATTCGTGGCGAGCTGGACGAAGGCAAAACAGCATTCGACCTAATAAGAGCGGCGTTTCCTGGCGGCTCTATCACGGGAGCACCGAAGGTTCGAGCCATGGAGATCATCTCCGAACTCGAACCCACGGCACGCGGGCCGTATTGTGGTTCGCTGGGCTACGTCGGGTTTGATGGAGCGATGGACCTCAGTATCCTGATTAGGACCATCACGGCGGGACGCGGTTGGTGGCAATTGCCCGTTGGTGGCGGTATCGTTGCCCAGTCCAACCCGCAACAGGAATACGAAGAAACCTGGCACAAGGCCACTGGGATGTTAAAAGCCCTCCGCTAATTCGAGTCGGATGTGATCCTGCTAATCGACAATTACGATAGTTTCGTCTTTAACCTAGCCCGCTATTTTCAGCAGCTAGGCCAAGAAACTCGCGTCGCAAGAAACGACGAGATCGACGTCGATGGAGTGAGAACACTGGCTCCTGCCGCCGTCGTCTTGTCACCTGGCCCGCGCACGCCATATGAAGCCGGATGCTCATTGGAACTTGTCCGCGAACTGTGGCGAAACTATCCGATGCTTGGAGTCTGTTTGGGCCATCAAACGATTGCTGCTGCATTCGGAGCGAAGATAGCGCGTGCGCCTCAGCCGATGCACGGTCGTACGAGCGACGTGTACCACGACGAGTCGGGTGTCTATCGATCGATCCCAAGTCCTTTTTCCGTCTGCCGCTACCACTCACTTGTCGTGGATGGAGCGTCTTTGCCAGATGACTTAATCGCCACAAGTCAGACGAGCGACAGTGTCGTCATGGGCCTCCAGCATCGTGACGCACCGATCATCGGTGTGCAATTTCATCCGGAGTCCATCTTGACCGATCACGGGTATTCATTGGTGAGTAACTTCCTCACCCTTGCAGGCATCACTTCCAGCGAGCTTCCCGAGGCGTCGTCGGAACGACTCCCCTCCCCTGCCCCGTCGGCGCAACTGCCAACCACCCCGGTCACGTTCTGACATGATCCTCGAAGGCATAGTCACAACTCTAAACGAAGACGGTTCGCCCAACATCTCGCCCATGGGGCCGGAGGTCGACACGCTGATTACGAGTTTCGTGTTGAAGCCGTACAAGACCTCTCGCACTTACCAGAACCTGAAACGAATCGGTGAAGGCGTCCTGCATGTCACGGACGATGTCGAACTGATCGCGCGGGCAGCGATCAATCAATTCGACAAGCTCCCAGCGACGTTCCAAGCACAGGCCGTTGCCGGCGTCGTTCTTGCCGACGCGTGCCGGTGGTACGCCTTTCGTGTCTCTGATCTCGACGATCGCAAAGACCGAACGCGAATTGAATGCAGTGTCGTTGATCAGGGGCGCATCCGTGACTTCTTTGGTCTCAACCGCGCAAAACACGCAGTGCTGGAGGCTGCGATCCTTGCGACGCGAACGAGCATCTTACCGCAATCAAAGATCAACGAGGAGTTGGCACGATTGCAAACACTCGTCGAGAAGACCGCAGGTGATCAGGAACGACGGGCGTTTGCCCTGTTGATCGGCCACATCGATGCAGCCTACGCGAACGCGACGGATTCAAGTCTATAAGCTTTAACTTCCGCCGCTGGCGAACAAATCGCGGCCGTCCACCAACGATTTCATTTTGCCATCCGCGACACTTCGCGGCAGCATCCAGAAACCGCAATCAGGATGGACGTACTTGATCCGTTCGACGCCCAGTGCGCTCGCTGCGCGTTCGATTCTCTTGGCAACAACGCTAGGCGTTTCGACTTCGTTGTCTTTGATGTCGATCACTCCAATGCCGAGTCCCAACTCCGGCTTGACGTCTTTGAGAATCGACAATTCTTCCGCGGGCCGTCGGGCGATCTCCAGTACGACGTGGTCGGCCTCAAGTGCATTCAAAAATGCTACCAACTTGTCGTATGTCCCCTTCTGAATCGTTTGTCCGCCATAGTTGCCGTAGCACAGATGAACGGCCCTCTCCGTATTCACGCCCTCTAGGATGCGATTGATTCCCGCGGCTGCGAGCGGTCCATCGTCGGGGTGCCCGGTTACATTGGCTTCGTCGACCTGGATCACGTCCGCGTCGATGGCTTCGATCTGTTGCTTGAGTACGTCGGCCAATCCCATGACCAACGATTCAAGGTCGTTGTAGTGTTGATCAGCCAGCATCTTTGCCAGCATGTAAGGACTTGTGACAGTAAACTTTTTCGGCTTGGTCGTGAGGGCGCGGTACATCTCGTAATCGGACCTGAGGTCGAGCATACCCGCGCCCAACGGCCCCACGCAGATGCCTGGCGGTTTGGCGCGAAACGCATTTCCGGACTTGCCACGCCATGCCGCGAGCTGTTCGGTTGAGAGAACTGTGTTGACGCCCTCCATCGGTCGCACAAAAAAGTCGATCATCCCATTCGTTTCAGCGTGATTAACATCCCAGCGATACAACTCACCGTCCGCCACGACATCGATGCCTGCGAGTTCTTGCGTCTTAACGACCGCGAGAATCGCGTCGCGGAGGCTTTCGCGAGTACTGAACGCTTGTAGCCACGTAGGAACGGGATAGCTACCGACAACGGTTGTCTTGATCATTTGCATTTTCTCGGAGTGAGGGTACTGCGGTTAAACGATCCAGATGCTAGTCAAGCGAAACAAACTCCCACTCATTCGGTGTTTGCATCGCGCTCATGTCAGGCTCCACGGCGAACCCGAATCCTTCACATTGTAACGAGCCAATCTGAAACCGACCTGCGACAAGCTGCGGTGCGACGATGTGGTTCTGTTCCGCGTAGAGATCCCCGTGAGATACTAGAGCCGCGGCTTGTTGTTCTGATGGCAAGTACGAAAGTCCTGATTGATAATGATGTCCGTTCCGTTCGATGTGTTCGAGACCGAGAGTCGCAACGAGGCAGAGATCGGATTGCACCGGAACGATCCCCACTGTGCAGAGATCTTCACCCGTCATCATGTAGTTCTGCGATTGACCACGATCGTTGTGCAACCACGTAAGTCCTGCGTTCAGCAAGCTCTTGATCGCGCCTTTGCAACTCTTACTACTAACACCGCGATAGCCAAGTGCGATTGCCTCGCTGTACGACTCGAGTGTCCCGTCTGATTCGTCGATGATGACAGGCTTTGTCAGCGACAATTCGCGAATACCTCCGGTGTGCTCAGCGGAGAGCGCGATTCCACGTTCCAACGGCTGTTCGACTGCGAGCACGTTGTTCCAAAGTGTCTTCAGCGCAGGTTCAATGCGGATCGCCTCGATCAACTCATCGAAGTCGCCAGCGTTCGCGTATTGCTCGTTTCCGTCGAGCGTAATACCGTAATCGTCGCCTCGATGTCGCTGGACGATCGCAGCGATTGTGTTCAATCGTTCGAGATCTCGATCGAGTTGATTTGACACTTTGATCTTTAAATAACGCAAACCGGAACGGTCGATATATTCTTCGAGTGCTTGAGGAAGACCGTCGCCGACGCGCTCGTCGTCTGGAATGTCATTCGATGTGATCGGATCAGACAATCCGACAGTATGACGCACGTAAATCGAGGTGCATGGCTCCGATGGCAGCCAATCTTGTGGCTGTAGTCCAGTGAGTTGCGAGTGGACGCTGCCCGATACGATCCCGAATAAATTGCTTCGTACAGCAGTAGCAAAACTAAGTTGCTGGGCTCGACACATGGCGTCGATGATTGCTCGTTCGACGACACTAGCTCCAAAGCTCGCCAGCAATGGCGGCAAGTTCCGCGCCGCGCAAGCGACGTGAACATGCTCCAACACAGTGCTCCACGCTGGAAAGAACTCACTCGGCTTGGCTAGTTCCGCTTGATAACCCGTCTCGGCTTCGCCGATCGCCCACAACATGTCTTGAATCTGCTGTTCGAAGGTCTTTTCCGGTGACTTGTCGAACCAACTCGGAGGCAGACAATCGCCGCTGTAGCCTGCTTGCGCCCGCCCACCCACTTCGATGACGACTCGGAAAATCATCTGCGGACACCATGTTAGGCAAGCCTTGCCATAACGAAACGGCAGGCGTGTGGTGGAGTTGCGGAGTCCGAGTTGGGAATCTTTGAATGCGATGTTCATGAGCAGCCGCCTTCAGTTAGCTGGCTCATTCTACATGATTCTCGTCCGCCAACATCCGGAGGTGATCAAGCACCGCATACGCGGCATCGGGCTCGGTCGTGAAGATTGCTTGCGAGAATGGCGGCGCCTGTGCCTTTTCGCCCAGAATGCTCATGTGATGTTGAAGCAGGAGTTGTCGCTCGCGAGTTGTCTGCAGCAAAAAATGTAACCACAGCCACGATTCGGCGTAGTCGCGTTGAGTCATCTTGTCGATCGCGACCAGCTCGTCGAGTCGTGCGAGATTTGGCTTCCAGTTGCCTTTGCGAGCTGCCTCATGCAGCAACTCGATGTGCTTGAGGTGTAACCCGTTCGCACCACGTGGCGTTTCAAAGTACTCGGCGATTCCTTCGTCGAGCCATAGCGATGTATTTGGAATAACCGAGTGCAAATATCCGTGGGTTACTTCATGCCGCAGGTCTTCCGCGATTCGATCACCCCAGTGAGCATAAACCGTCAATCTGGTATCGCTCTCGACGAAGAAAGCGCGACGATCGGGTAGATTCGGAAAATGCCTGTCGATGTATTTCTTGTAAGTGTCCTCTTTGCTGAACAAGTAGATGTGAATCGGCTCATCGGAAACGGGTACATCCAGCTGCTCTAAGATGTCGCCCCGCAATGCGACCAGCTCTTCGACCAAACGATGTCGCGTGGCAAGCTTGAAGTCGCTGTAAACGACAAGCTGATCGCGAACGACGCTTAATTCTTCTGGTAACGAAGGCGCGGTGCGCACGGCTGCACAGCCGGCTGTGCAGATAACAAGAAGAAGGGCGATCCCAAATCGCAAGGCGGGACTCCTGGGCTGGTAGCATCGAAGGTCAGAAGTTTAGCAGTTCGTGTCCGTTGGCAAAATGTCAACCTGGGCCGTTATGCCAAGGCTGCGACGATCTTATCCAACTCTTCCTTCAGCTTGCCCAGGATGTCATCGTACGAAAACGCCCCCAGTTCTTCTGTGCCTCGTTTCAGATTGACGAAGTTGGGGCCACACCACAGCCCGAGATCCGCATCATCGGTTTCACCGGGGCCATTCACTCGGCAGCCCATGACGGCGATTGTGATGGCGTGATCCTTTGCATACTCAGTCATCTTCTTGACTTGCTGGGCCAGTTCGATGAACGCTTCGTTCTCGACCCGCGAGCAACTTGGGCACGAGATGATGTTCAGCGTGTTCAGCCCAAAGTCAACAACCGATCGCACGCGTCCCGCCGCAATGTCGGCGAGGATTTGGCGTCCGGCCTCGATCTCTTCGGGCTTCTGCTGATTGGGAACTGTCAACGAGACGCGAATCGTGTCGCCCACACCACGGCTGATCAGCTGCTCGAAGGCAATGCGTGTTTTGATGATTCCGTCCGGCGGCATCCCCGCTTCCGTCACGCCTAGATGCAGCGGAATGTCGGGACGCGCTTCGGCAAAACGACGATTGACGTCGATCACCAACTGCGGGTCGGAGTCCTTTAGTGAAACGCAATAGCGAGTGAAGCCGATCGAATCGAGATACTCGCAGTGGTCCAACGCACTCTCCAACATCGGCCCTACCGAATCATCTTCGCCGAACTTCTCTTTCTTTGCCGGATCGACGCTGCCACAGTTCACACCCACGCGAATCGCGCAATCGTGCTTGGTAGCGACGCCTGCGATGTAGGCCACTTTCTCTTGCCAAGGCTTCTCACTCTCGTGGTGGTATAAATGACCAGGGTTGTAACGGATCTTGTCGACGTGCGGAGCCACAAACTCGGCGAGACGGTAGTTTTCCTGAAGATCTACCGACAGATTGGCTTTCGTTCGGCGACGAATGTCCGCTAACGCATCAGCATCCTTTTTGCTGTCCACAGCGATTCGGACGATGTCCGCTCCGGCTGCGTGCAAGGCGTTAACTTGGTCTACGGTCGCGTCAATGTTCTGAGTATGCGTTGCCGTCATGCTCTGCACGGCATGCGGATTTCCGTCGCCGATCGTGACTGAGCCAATCTTGACCGGACGGGTTGGGTTGCGGGAGATTTCCAAGGTGTTTGTACCTTCGCTGACTCTCGTAGTTCGGCAACGCTTAGGAGTTACTCCGGTATTCTCTACTAACCGCAGCGAATCCGACAACATCACATGGCCAGACTAACGACCTGCCTCGCAACCGGGAAGCCGGTTGACGCTCTGCGGCACAGCTGATATCTCGGTGACTGTGAAATACGAACCTAACTTCCACGTCGTCCTCCACGAACCAGAGATCCCACAGAACACGGGGAATATTGGCCGTACTTGCGTTGCCGTTGCGGCTAAGTTATGGCTGGTCAAGCCATTGGGTTTCAGTATGGAAGAGCGAATGGTGCGTCGCGCCGGACTCGATTACTGGCCGCACCTGGAGTGGGAGATCGCCGAGAATTGGGACGACGCCACCGCGCGACTGCCAGCCTCTCGCCCGTGGTTTTTCTCGAAGAAGGCTGCAAAGTCTTACGCCGATGTCGCGTTCGAGCGAGGCGGAGTCCTTGTGTTCGGATGCGAGACACAAGGTTTGCCTGAATCGATGCTCGAAGCCAACGCGGACCGATGCCTGCGTATTCCCATTCGCGACGAAGTCAGAAGCTTAAACCTCTCGAACGCTGTCGCCGTGACATTGTTCGAGGCGATGCGACAAATCAACACTGCTTAGGAGCCCCTGATGCCAACGATCCCCGCTGAACAACTTCAAGAATTCGCGACCGCACTGCTTGCCGCGGGAGGCGCGACAGAGGAAGAGTCGCGCCGTGTCGGCCCGAGCTTGGTCGATGCAAACCTGCGAGGTTACGAATCGCATGGAGTGATGCGTATTCCCTACTATCTGGGCGCGACGAAGAGTGGCGAGTGTACATCCGGTGCTGAGTTGACGATCTTGAAGGAGTCGGCGACGCACGTGACGGCGGATGCGAACTGGGGCTTCGGCCAGGTACAAGCGGGCCGCATGTTGGAGCGGCTCGCCGAAAAAGCTCGATCAAACGGTATGGCGATCGGCACGATCATCCATTGCGGACATAGTGGACGTCTTGGCGAGTACTGCGAGAAGGCGGCGGCCGAAGGGCTCGTTTCGATGATGATGGTCAACTCGCACGGCGCTGCGGCTCGTGTTGCCCCGCCCGGCGGCCGAGCTCCGCGGCTAAGCACAAATCCGCTGGCCATTGGCGTCCCGAACGGCGACGAACCATTAATCCTCGACTTTAGCACGAGCGCCACCGCCGAAGGCAAAGTCCGAGTGAAGAAGATCGCCGGCGAGAAGGCTCCCGAAGGATGGCTGCTCGATAGCGAAGGGCGACCGACGACTGACCCGAACGACCTTTACGCGGACCCACCCGGATCGATCCTTCCGATGGGCGGCGCACAAGCGTACAAAGGATTCGGGTTGAGTTTGATGATCGAAATCCTGACCGGTGCGTTGTCAGGTGGCGTTGTCGCACGTCAGCCGTTCTATCCGAAGAAAGGCAATTGTGTGTTCCTCATGTTGCTTGACCCCGAAGCCTTTGGTGGAGCCTCGCATTTTCAGACGGAAGTAGCGAACTTGGCGGAGTACATTCGCAGCTGTCCTCGGATTGACGAGGGCCAAAAGATCATCCTCCCAGGTGATCCCGAGCGATCCGTACTTGCCGATCGAGCCGCCAACGGCATCTTTCTGGACGACGAGAATTGGGCCGCACTTTGCCGGTTGGCTGATGAATTGAGTGTAGCGATTCCGACTCCGTAACCTTCACTCACTGCATGAAGATCGCCCGAAACACATCATCCAGGCGACATCAGCTTGACATTCCGCCGGCGGCCTAGGGCGGAGACGCTCGTCCTTGGGAAATTGACAGCTACGGTGGTCGCTTGCATTCCTCGGGAACGCGTCGCATCATATCGACAAGCTTCGATACACCCGCCATTTTGCCGACGAGGTCGAATTAATGAATCTGCCGCGAGTCGCTACCCCGTTCTTCCTCTTGGTTTGCTCATGTTGCTTACCCACGGTTCACGCAGGCGAACTCGATCTGGTGCGCGGTGTGTCGGGCCAGCCGTTGAAAGCGCAAGTCCGGCGAGTGGTCAAGGCGCTCGGCGACCTTGGCGAGCCGCTGACCGCCGATCAGAAATCACAACTCGCAGCGGCCTTAAAGGAGATGGACGACGATAAGGCTGGAGCGGCGATTCAAGCAGTACTTGATCCGTTGTGCCTGGCCGGAGTGAACATCAACCCAGAAAGCCGCGTGAAGGTTGCTCGCGGTGACGCTGCTGCCCAACTCAATGAGCAGGGCTGGCGAGTCTTCCTCGTCAAGGTCCATAACGAAGCAGGTGTCACGGCACGGCTTGGCGTGCAGAGTCCAAACGCCGCTCCGGTTTATGCCCGATCCAGTAACGCCGCGGCTCCGGCGCTGCGAGTGAAGCCGGAGGATGTGCCGAATCGCTGGATGGATGTGCATTCGTTCGATGGTCAACCGCTGAACAAAGCCCTTTCCGGCCTAGATCTCGAATATCGGATTATTCAGCTCTACTGTCGCGACCGTGGCAAGCGTGAAGCGACGCTGAAGTTCGATGTCGGGCAAGGGACTCAGGATCTTGGTTCTCGTAACGAACTGGCCATCCTGTTTGAGTGCCGGCCCGCGGTGAAAGTCGAAGTCGAGATCCTCGATTCGAATGGTAAACCAACCACAGGACAGTTCGTGATTCGCGACGCAAGGAACCGAGTCTACCCAGCTCGTTCACGACGATTGGCACCTGACTTTTTCTTTCACGATCAGGTTTATCGACACAGTGAAGTGGACCCCAATAACTGGACAGGGCAATAAGGGGTAGAATCGCCCGAATTC
>JACNKX010000227.1 GCA_014381825.1 Planctomycetota bacterium | reverse complement strand
TAGTACGTACCTTGAGCGAAGTCGGCGAAGACTTGGAGAACCAACTATGGGGCCCTGCTTCTGGACAGTCACGTGCCCCTACCGTATCGGACGGTAGAGCGCGTTTGCAGACGATCGACCAATTGATACGGGTTTTCGAGGAGACAGTGAATCAGTGGAAGACCATGCCGGAAGCCGACGCGCCCACTACAGTGCTGGTCCGACGAATCTCGAACTGCATTGGATTCTTGCGCAAGAAGCGTTCGGCTATCCTGGTTGCCTACGTGTACTTG
Organism: Planctomycetota bacterium; assembly: GCA_014381825.1. Lineage (GTDB taxonomy): Bacteria > Planctomycetota > Planctomycetia > Pirellulales > Pirellulaceae. The sequence goes on along the minus strand of JACNKX010000227.1, from coordinate 4,154 downwards.
CAAACGGATCAGTGGCGTCGAATCGAACAAGCAAGCCCACAGGCACATGATAAGCTGGTTGCCATGCTGGACGCCATGGAGCATTCACTTAATGAGGCGATTCGGGACGACCCTGCATCGCCGCGCGCTTACTTGGCTCGAGTTGAGGTCCGCATGTTAGGCGCGGCATTCGAAGGAAACCTCGTAGCCCGAAGTGCGGAATTCGACGAGGAGCTCAGGGACTTGCAGCGCCGATCCGTCGAACATACGTGGCCGATGAACGTCGACACTCGATTGCAAAAGCTAAGACGTTTGCTCGGCTTGGGGCGAGGTCTCGATCAAATGAAGCAGTTGCTAAGAACTCGTGCATAGGAGGTGACGGTGCCCAGAGCCACTAATTTGCAGATGATGCAGGCGATTCCGCTTGACGACGTTCATCCCAGACCGTTGCCCTATGCCCTATTGGCTTCGTACGGTGCCGGGTTCGACGCGACAATGAGCGAGATCAATCGTAGCGGCCTGAATGCGCAAAAAGACCGTGCTCTCAATCGTGAGCGACGCGACGCGTGGCAGACCCTTCGCAGTGCGGAGAAACGCCTAGTAATCGATCTATTCTTCTTGCACACGGATCCCGCTGTCTTTGGAGAATCGGACAGCGACGCACCACCGTTGAAGCGACCGGCTCCCGATGTGCCTGAAGTCGATCGACCCACCACCGAAGCCGTGGCGCGTGCAATGGGAAACCTCCCGCAATTGGACGAGCCGGATATGCCTCCCACCGGTGAGGCTCCCGCGATCGATCCGGATCTCTGGGAGCTGCTGAACGAAATCTGGACCGCAGATGAACAAGCTCCATCACCATTACCGCATCCTACGTCGTTCCTGGAACAAGAAACATGAATCAGCAAGAACCTAAACGCCGATCGCCCCAGTTCGATCCAACGATCGCGAGTCTCAACGCACTCGATGTGGCTCTAGAAAGCCAAAAGCTCGAGCTGGAAACGGTCGAGTTTCTGCGTGATTTGTTGCCGGTCTTCGACGGCGTCCTAACGATGTGTCGTGGCTTGGAACAACGATCACCGAACGAGATTATCGACACTGCCGAAGGGCTGTCAATTCTGGCAGACATTACGGACCAAGCGCTTTCGCGCATCGAGATGAAACGACTTGGACAAGTAGGTGAAGTGATCGACGCTTCGTGTTATGAAGTCATCGACACGCGGTCGCGCGAGGATGTACCTCGTGGAACCGTGATCGAAGTGCTGGAATACGGTTGGGTCTACCAGGGGAAGGTGTTGCGGGCCGCGCGTGTCGTGGCGAGTATCACGACGTCCGAGGCCGACAGCGAGTGATGAGCACACTTGACGGTCGCCGTGGCCACAAACACAACAACAATTGGAGATAATTATGTCAAAAGCAATCGGGATTGATCTGGGAACAACCAACAGCGCGTCGTGTCGTGTCGAAGGTGACACACATCGTATTCTAGTGAATTCTCACAATGAAGAATTAACTCCCTCCGTAGTCGGCTGCGAGAAGTACGACGGCGATGAAGAGGACGTCATTAGCATTGGCCGCGCTGCCGCCAACCAAGCGAGGATGTTTCCGGCCGACACGATCTCGTCAGTCAAACGGATCATTGGCCGCTCTTTCAGTGATCCCAACGTCGAACGAATGCGCGAGTTAGTGCATTTTAGGATTCTTGAATCGACCGAGCCGGTTGCTGGCTTGGCCGCTGTCGAAATGGGTGGTCGAGAGTATTTGCCGGAAGACATCTCGGCGATGCTGCTGGCGGATATCAAGAAGTACAGCCAAACGGCAATCGGCGATGACGTGACACACGCAGTAATTACTGTACCTGCTTACTTCGGTGAGCCAGAAAAAGCAGCAACGCGTGAAGCAGGAAAGAAAGCTGGCTTGGTGGTCAAAACACTACTGCCCGAACCGACGGCGGCTGCTTTGGCGTTCGGAGCCAAAGCTAACAACGAAGAGGGGAGCTTCTTGCTCGTTTTTGATCTCGGCGGCGGCACGTTTGATATTAGCATCATCTCGATCGTGGGCCAGGACTATAACGTCCTGGACGTACATGGAGACCACTTTCTGGGCGGCGACGATTTCGACGATGAGATCGTTAAGATGATCCTGAGCCATGTCAAAGATAAGCACAGTGCGGATCTGGTGGATGATTTGAAATTCCGCATCATCGCAAAGTCCAAAGCGGAGGAAGCCAAGAAGGCCCTCTCCGGGTCAGATACGGCTTCGATCCTGATCCCCGATGCTGCAGTGGTTGACGGCAAGGCGATCCATGTCCGTATGAAAATCGCGCGCAAGGATTTCGAGGCAGCGATCCAGCCTTATGTGGATCGCTGCAAGCAACTCGTCAAAGCTGTGCTGGATCAACAAAGCATGTCTGCCAAACAGATCGACTCGCTGCTGCTGGTCGGCGGCTCGACGGCAATTCCGCTTGTGTACGAGACGATGGAAAAGATCTTTGGCAAGCAAAAGGTGCGGCGCGATGTCAATCCGATGCACTGCGTTGCCATCGGCGCAGGTATTCTTGCTGAGCGAATGAAGGGCATAGAATGTCCCAATCCCAAGTGCGGGGAAACCTGCGACGAATCTCTCACAGAGTGCCCCAAGTGCGACACATCACTTTCGGCCGCGCGCTCGGTGCTCGAAGGCATGGAAGTTACGGACATTACTACCAACCACTTCGGCGTCCAAGCCGTCCACGATTCGGATCCACACGCCTTTCGGATACTGGTCCCCAAAGGAACTGAGATTCCGATGGCGGATTCCAGCAAGGCCACTCTCTATACGACCGAGGAAAACCAGGACTTGATTAAAGTGCCAGTGTTCGAGGGCATGGGATCTAGCGTTCTGCAGAATGCGCGCATCGGTGTCATCGAGTACAGCCTGCCAAGCGGGCTACCGATCAATCATCCAATTCACATTACATTGCACCTGGATCGCCAATCGATCGTGACCGTGACGATTCAAGTCGAGGGCTATGGCTGGAGTCACGAGCAGTCTCTGAAACGAGAATTAACTGAGGAGGTGGAGGCTCAAGATGACTTGCTGATCGACGACGAGGATGAAGTGGGTGAAGACGAGCGAATGGTCGCCATTCTGGAAAGCTATATTGAACGTGCGCAGCGTTTTCTCACCGAATACGATGGCATTTTGACCAACTCCCAAAAAAGCCGCCTCGAAAGAGCGCTCGCCGATGGGCGTACCATCTTGGACGACGAAAATGGAACCGAAGCAAAACGGGCGGTCATCGATATCGACCAACTTCTGACTCGATGTGGCACGGCCAGCCTGATTGACCAAGCGATCGTCGCCGCCCACACCACGGATGGCGATACCTCCAATGATCTGACAACGGCAGCTGACGAGTTACGGCAAGCTGCTGAGGCAGGAAACTTGGCAATCGTCGAGAAACTGAGTACGCCGATCGCCTCGATGATCCGACAGGTTTACAAGAAGGATCAAGAGATCCAGCAAATCGGAGCGGCGGACAAGTTTGGAGGTTTGCTGCGTGACGAGCAACAATGAGCCAGTACGGCTCGGCAGTTGACTCACGGATGCGTTGACACGCATCGTAGATTGGAACTAAGGCGAGAGAATCATGGACAATCAACCAACGTCCGGTCAGATGAAATCAAATCTAGCAATGCAACGTGACGTGTCGGCGGAATTCGATTCGTTGGCATTGCTGGACTTCGGGGCATCGGGAATTCGATCCGCCGTATCGGTCGGCGGATCGTTCCTTCCCGTCCCCGTGGATGACCTCGGATTGTCGCCCGACTCCCTGGTGACAGTTCGTCAAGCAGCGGTCACTCAGTCCAAGACCTTCGAACTCCCTTTCTTTCCAGCGTTGTTGGACCGCGTCGGGGAAGACGCGCTCGTGATGGTGGACGAGCTTGTACCGGAAAAGCCTCATGTCCACTTACAGAATCTCATGGCCGCGACAACCGCCGGGCTGCGCAAGTGGTGGGGGCCGAAGCTAGAGGAATTGGGAATTCTCGTCCCCACCTACACGACCGAGCCCCAACGCGACTGGATCGTCAAAGCCGCCCGAGCGACTGGCTGGAAACGAACCCATCTAGTCAATAAGACGACCGCACTTGCCGGCCGGGCGCTGGACGGACGCCTGGAAGGAAACTAGCAGG
>JACNKX010000078.1 GCA_014381825.1 Planctomycetota bacterium | reverse complement strand
ACTGCCGCCCCTCTAACGACTCGAAGAACAATCGCCGCCGATCATACTTCTTCGCCCCCCCCCCCGGCAAGAAGCAGTGATTCGTTTCACGATCCGATCCCAAGTCTTGTTGCGACGCATGTGGCAGCTCCCGGATTGATTCTCTCGAAAAAACACCCGCCCCCTATTAGATATCTATTGAAAAACGGAGTCAAAACCGGGTCGGAAATCCGGCAAAATTTCAGATTTCCCGGAAAATAATAATGGCGGCAGGGCCATGAGTGCCGCGTCGAAGCAGTTGCGGCGAAGGCCGTCACGGCTGGAAACCCTGTCGGTTCTTGGGATTTCGGTCGCCGATGCAATTGAATTCAGTCGTTATCAATGTCGCGATCGCATCGAATGCTATACTCAAACTGTAGAGAACGAATCCCCGGAGTAAGGTCGACCGCACATGCGAAGTGTTGCTACAGCGATACTCTTCTTGCTTGCCTTATGCGTAACGGTGCCGGGGGCCGCCGCACCTCCTGTCTCGTTCGAACTCGTCACCGATTCCGGCTTTTCCGTGACTGGATCCCAGCGGTGGATCGACGCGATGAAGGATCTTGATCAGTCGGGATTGCGGATTCGGAGTGGTCGTCCGGGGGACGAGACCAAGGTCGTCAACCGCGGTACGGAAGCATCGCCATCGTATCACGTCGTTGGCATTCTCATGGCAAACAACCAGCTCGCACTGCCCTACGGCAAGTTTAGCCTGAATGATCGGGCTGGTATCGCCAAGTGGATCGAGAAGCTTCAAGACGATGGAATCGACGGACTCAACAAGACCAAGGCAGCGTTTGGTTTGACGAGCGACGAAATCGTCGAGTTCGACAAGCAACTCTCGACGCCGATCGACTTTAATACGAAGGGAATTCGCGCTGGCGACATTGCTCGAAAGATTGTGAAGAGCTTGCCGATGGAGACATCGGTCACCGCCACTGCGCGACGAGCGTTTGCACAAAACGAAACGGTTCTCGACGAACTCAACGGCCTGAGCGCCGGAACCGCGCTCGCCGCCACACTTCGGCCACTCGGTCTTGTTTTGTCGCCGGAGAAACCACGCGGCGGGAAGGTCCGATTGGTGATCTCCGACGTCCGCGAAGTCGAGGAGTCTTGGCCGGTTGGTTGGCCGCCGCAAGCAGAACCAAGGCGAGCTGCCCCCAAGCTGTACGAGTACCTCACGGTCGGCATTCAGGAAACCGCGCTGTCGGAAGCGATCGAAGCCATCCAGAATCTAGTCAAAACACCTTTTCTGTTTGATCACAACGGGTTGGCTCGCGAGCAGATTGATGTGACCAAAGTAAACGTGTCGTTTCCGAAGAAGCGAGTGCAGTATCTTCGTGTACTCAATCAAGTATTGTTTCAAGCAAAGTTGAAAAGCGAACTGCGGCTCGACGAAGCCGGGAAGCCGTTCCTATGGATCTCGCCGCGGCGCGGTTGAATCGCAGTTGCTAGAGGTATTCGACCCGATCGATTATTTCTTCCGCATCGAAACAACCATGCAGGAGGATAAGAACCTGCAGCAAGTCACTCAGCGAATACTTGGTCGGGTGGCGGTAACCAACGCCTGCGTGGTCTGCTCCCGGATGATGCAGTCGAAGAAAGTCATCGTCGTGAGTGATCAGAACGCGCCCTTCAGAAGTTGCGAATCCGAGTTACTGCACGTCGGATGCCCCAATCCAATCAGCTTCCGCGGGAGTCGTAACGCTGATGCCTCGCGCACGTAATGGAGCAGCGACGGCAACGGTGACGCTTTCGTCACGCGATGTTCGATGTACTGGTCGCTCACGGGCTGGCCCTGTTGTGCTTCCATCGTTGTCTTCTACTCCAGAAAACACGGAATAGGCAAACGAAAGGTGGTGTTCCTCTTTACCGCATCCGCGCCAATGTTGGCCATGAGACCAGCTTGACTCGCCTGTTCCACAGAGAGCAATTGGCATCGACCCAACTGCCGTAAAGATAGTAGCGGGTTACGAGCATGCTCAACGAGTGAACACTTGCAACTTGGTTTGCATGCGGGAGTAACTTAGTGTGCATGAATGGCACCGAGTCAGCCGTACGTTATAGCCTCTTCGCGGATTCCAACAGCATTGTATCGGTTTTGTGTACATCGCTTACGGTTCGTGTATTACTAGACGTTCTTGCGTTTCACGCCAAGTCGACTCAAGAACTCCTTCTCGCGATCGGGAGTCGCGTGCAGGAAATATCTCAGCGTCTTTTCCTTATAGATGGAAGTTTCTCTCGCCGGGTCAAAGTGTTTCTGAAAGAAACTGTACGGGCTATTGCGCAACTGCTGGCTCCTTTTGTCGAGGGTGTTTGGAAGCTCTCCTGAGCTGTGACGGTCAACCACGAGCGATAGGATTTCGTCGCGAGTCGGAGCATTGCCTTTCGCCTTCGCAAGATCCACCGTGGCGTTGATGAAATTCTGATGATACGGACGCGGAACGGATCTATCGGTCTCCAGATTTGTGCCAAGCTCCACCTGTCTCGCCCATACCTTCGGCCCTATCGACTTTGTCGGCCACTTTCCCGTGATACGGTACACTTCCTCACGGTCCATGAGTACGAGTTGCGGATCGAGAACCCACGAGTCGTTGGTTGATTTCTCGGAACGAGACAGCACTCTTTCAACGGCGTCATCGTCCGGAACTGAAGACGCCGTGTGGTCCGCATTGTGACTGGAGTAATCCGGTTCTAGCGTCATGTTGCGTTTACTGACTGGTGTAAGGCGGCGTTTTACTCTGATCGAGAGGATTTGCTCTAAGCGTGTCGCGTCGATGGGCTGCGATTGAGCAGCTAGACACTCGACGAATCTTCTAATGGAAGCGAGTACGGTCGGGTCGTCGGTCACCCAAGCGGCTTCGACAAGGTCTCGTTCAGAATGCTCGGAGAGGTTCGCGGAGCCGATCACTGCGACGGAGTCGAACGCGATTACTTTCGCGTGAAGCCCTTCGCAGCTGTAGATCTTCGCCCCTCGATCAATTGCAGCACTCAGTAATCGTGCCGATGTCTGCCCACATGCGATCGCGTTGTCGGAAGCATCGGTTACCAGCACGTCACCATCGCCGAACTGCACGAATGTCTCGCTGGTCACGTACGCAATCGCCGCCGTCTTGCTTTGCGACTCGTTAGAGATCGGCTTTATCTGGCTCCAAACGTTCAACGATACGATGTTCTGCATCGACTTTCTCCTCGTAGTAGGTTTCGTCTCCCGCGAGCCAACCATGAAGCAATGAACGCAGGAGGATAACGTGTCATGAGCCGTTTATGGTAACTCTGTCTGCTTCTGTGATTAACAGTTCCTACAGCACTGTTTTAACGCGACGCGCGTTGTCGAACGCCATCCGAGACACCTACAGCCCCAGAAACGGAACCGGTGTGAGGAACGCGTGTTGCTCGAACAGGCTGTAGGATCCATTCCACGACAGAAACTGCGTGAAGAAGGCGATGAATGCGTAGATCGCGACAAGTGGTAATGTTCCGAGCCTCGCTCCCCAACGAAACAAAAAGAATCGCGGCTCTTCTCGTTTCTCTGATCTCGCCAAAGCCCAGCCCGCGATCATCCTGGAGGGAAAGATGAAGATCACAAAGACTACGCTCGGCAGCCAGACGGTCTCGCGCGGGATCGTTTCGATCTTCAACAAGTAAAGCGGCAACGAAAACCCAAGGGTGATCAGCAACGAAAACCAAAATGCAACGGGAGCTCGCTGGAACTTGCGGCGCACAGCGCCAATTTCAAACATCGCGACAAATCGATTCTCAGCGGCGAAGTGAGCCTGCAAGAAAGGTAAGTAAAGGACCACAATTGCCAACAGGGCTGAGCCAAGGAATGCAGTCAATCCGCCTAGTCCTTGGGCTGCTTGTTGATTCTCCAATTGCAGATTGGTCATCGCCATGATCATCATGACTGGAACGAACAACCAAGCGATCGCACCGGCAAAACCACGTAGCCCAAGCCAGAAGAAATAGTGCAATTTGAGATTGGCCGCGTACTCCCAAACAACATCACGAGAGTTCGCATAGAGCCCTCCACGTCGGAGGTTTGCCCAGAAAATCGCGGGCGGGAACCAGGAGGTCAACGGCGGAACTGTCGTGAGATCCTTTAACAGCCGCTTCGAGAAGGTGCCAACTACAGGCCCGACGATCGGTCGCAAGCGGTCACTCGAAACTACTCTCCTTAACACCCACATGCCGAAGAAAAGCGGAGCGAGAAGCGGCCAGAAGAAATAACGAATCTTGCCGCCACACGACCACGCTAACAGAATGTGTCCGATCATCACGGCGGTGAAAATCAACAAGCCGATGCGCCAGGCAGTCGTTACGCCGCTGTTCGGATCGATCAAGTGTGCCGAACGCCAATAGCTTGAGACGAAGCGAATCGGCCACAGCATCAACCAAGTCCCGAGGAGGATGCTGCCGAGGCGTGCCGCTGGACGGACGCCGATGAATCCTTCTCGCAATTTTCCTGTTCGCGTAATTCTTCCGCTAACTTCCAACAGGTAACCGAGCGAGAGAAACTGCGCAATTGGGATCGATGCAAGCAGCGCCAAACCAGCGATGACGCTGGCTAAGCCAAACAACCACTCGATGCCGGAACACACCCACCGCCAGAACTTGACTGGCAAACTCCGTTCGTCGACGATATCGACCGCCTCTTCGATTCCTTCGGCGAGGAAGACTCGCACCGGCGGAGCCGACTCGGATTCGCCGCCAGAAATCGGCGACTGTGCGATCGGCGACCGTGCATGAGGCGACTGTGCAATCGGTGGGTCTTCGGGAGGCTCGCTGGTCGACATTCTTTTACCTTGGCTACCAGTGTCCTGCGGGCCACCATTGTTGCTCGGGTAACCGACGAATTGCTCGCCGGTGATCGTAGGCAATTCGTGTTTATGTTGCAAATTCGGTCTTCCGATTGAGTTGCGGAACAAGTCGAATGGAGATGTCCGGTGTGGATTTGACGAAGCACGCGACGAAACTAAGCTCGAATGTGTCGGGTATGCTTCTCTGAACCCGCAACGAATAGTACCCGCTCATAGCCCCATGTCGTTTCAAAAACTCTGAGCTTTCTCGCCAAGGAGCCTGTCTCGTGTGGCAACGCAATCTTCTGTTCGTCGGTTTGAGCGTCTTGGGACTGATTGTTCTCGCCTCTCGCCTGTTGAGCAACGACCCGATTGAGAGCCCCAAAGACTTCGACGCAACACGGTATCAGCAACCAGAGATTCGGACCGTCCTCGACCAAGTTGATAGCGAGTTTGAAGCTTCGTGGCGGGAACAAGGAATCACGAGCGCAGGTACGACCGACGACTTAACGGTCGCCAGACGGCTATCGTTAGGACTGACGGGAACGATTCCGTCGTTGGAAGAGATCCGTGTGCTGCAATCTCTCGCCGATGAACAAAGACTCGATTGGTGGGTGTCGCGGCTGCTTGAAGATCGTCGATATGCGGACTACGTCGGCGAACGGTTAGCCCGAGCATACGTGGGGACAGACAATGGTCCTTTTATCGTCTTTCGTCGTCGCCGGTTCGTGACCTGGCTGAGCGATCAGCTGCATGTGAACAAACCGTATGACCAACTTGTTCGTGAGTTGATTAGCGACAAAGGAATCTGGACGAATTCGCCGTCGACTAACTTTTTGACGGTGACGTTGGACGAAGACAACAATGGCAAGCCAGACGCCATCCGTCTCGCCGGACGCACGACGCGAGCGTTTCTCGGAATGCGAATCGACTGCCTCCAGTGCCACGACGACAATCTCGGCACGATGAATCTTGGGGTGAAAGACGACCCGCGTGACGGATTGCAAAGCGACTTTCATCACCTCGCCGCGTTCTATGGGGGTGTGCGGTTCTCGCTGTTCGGGGTAACCGACAGCAAGGACGAATACGAATATCAGTACTTGGACGCCGACGAAACGGAAATCGTTGCCCCGACGCCTCCTTACTCTTTGGATCTGCTTTCCAACGAGGGAACGCAGCGCGAGCAGCTCGCGGCTTGGGTGACGCACGACCAGAACAAACCGTTCGCACGAGCGATGGTCAACCGAATCTGGGCGCTGTTGACCGGAAAGCCATTGGTCGAGCCGATCGATGCTATTCCCCTGTATGGCGAGTATCCACCGGCTCTCGAAACGCTGGCGGATGATTTTGTGAAGCACGACTACGATTTGCGCCATCTCGTTCGGATGATCGCCGGCACAAAGGTATTTCGCCTGGCGAGCCGTGCGGACTTTGAAGTGACTCAAGAGCATGAAGATGCCTGGGCGGTGTTCCCACTCACGCGACTGCGACCAGAGCAAGTGGCAGGGGGTATGATTCAAGCCGCCTCGCTCACGACGATCGATGCCGACTCGCACATCATCTCGCAACTGATTCGCTTCAATGAACAAAATCAGTTCATCCAACGGTATGGCGATACGGGTGAAGACGAATTCGAAGGTCGAGCTGGAACAATTGCACAGCGTTTGCTCATGATGAACGGTCAGTTAGTGAAGGATCGGACGAAGCCAAATCCGTTCATGAATGCCACGACAAGGATCTCGACGCTGGCTCCGTCGGACGAGAAAGCTGTCGAGACATGTTACCTAACGGTCCTATCTCGACTTCCGTCGGCCGCCGAACAAGCACACTTCCTAAAACTGATCAGCGGAACGAATGGCGACGATCGCTCGGAGCGTCTTGAGGATCTATACTGGGTCTTGGTGAACGGCACTGAGTTTTCCTGGAATCATTGATCCCCTACCGACTTTCCCCTGAGCCACCATGCTCGCCCGCATCTTTCTGATTGCCAGCGTGTTCGCCGCGTCACCGCTTGACGCTGCCGAACCGCCGATTACCTCCGCCACATTTACGCTTGATGGCAAGTCCATCGTCGTCGGTTCACAAAGTGGGCTGAAGGTTTACGCGTTGCCCGATCTTGCGAAACAACGAACGCTAGATACTAGCTTAACGCATATAAACGACCTCGCTTTCTCACCCGATGGCAAGACGATAGCCGCCGTTGGCGGGCAAGCGGCGGAGTCGGGCGACATCGAGTTACTCGCATGGCCCGAGCTGAGCCTCGTTCGTCGACAGACCGTCGGCGAGGACTTGTTGTATCGGGTTGCTTGGCGGAATGATTGCGAGATGATTGGTGTCGCCGGCTCCGACCATAGCATCTCTCTGCTCGATGGATCCGCACACATCGTCCATCAACTCGAAGGTCACTCGCAAGACGTGGTGGCAGTCGCCTTCTTGCCAGATGGGTACTTCGTTTCGGGGAGCCGGGACAGCACGCTCCGAGTTTGGCAGCAATCCTCCAAGGACTTGATCCGCACGCTGAATAACCACACGAATGAGATCCACGACGTCGCAGCTCGCCCTGGTCCGACGAAGCCGCCGCACGTAATCGCCTCATCCAGCGCGGACCGAACGGTCCGGTTCTGGTTGCCTGTCCGAGGTCGATTGATGCGATTCGCGAAATTGCCAAGTGCGGCGCTCGACATCGAATGGACTTCCGATGGTGCGATGCTGGTCGCAGCTTGTGCGGATGGTCACGTTCGCATCATCGACCCCGACACCGTACAAATCGTACGCGATGTGGAAGTCGGAAATGGCTGGCTGTACACGATTGCGATCTCGCCAAACGGTGACGATCTCTTTGTTGGCGGAGTGAATGGACTGATGCAAGTGGTGAAGATCCGTTAGTTTGATACGAAAACCTTGGCTTAACTCACACCCTCCCATGCGAGGCAACTTTGTCAGCCGATTCTTTCAACGACCACATGATGCACGCGATTAAACTCGCAAGACGTGGTGAAGGGGCGGTCGAACCGAACCCGATGGTGGGCTGCGTTATCGTGCGCGATGATGAAGTTGTTGGCGAAGGATGGCACCAACAGTTTGGCGGGCCTCATGCGGAAGTTCTGGCGCTAAACGACGCTGGTGACGACGCTCGCGGAGCGACGATGTCCGTAACGCTTGAGCCGTGTTGCCATCAAGGGAAGACGCCGCCTTGCGCGGATGCGATGGTACGATCTGGCATTAAGCATGTCGTAGTCGCTCAACGAGACCCGTTTCCGAAAGTATCTGGCGGCGGGTTACGCGTCTTGCGGGAGGCTGGTATCACGGTTGACGTCGGCGTCTGCGAGGGCCCGGCGCGCCGACTAAATGCTCCCTACCTAAAGCTTGTCGAAACGGGAAAGCCTTGGGTGATCGCGAAATGGGCAATGTCGCTCGATGGGAAGATTGCGACACGAACCGGGAACAGCCAGTGGATCTCGAATGAGGCGTCTCGCGCGGTGGTTCATAAGATTCGAGGACGCGTTGATGCGATTATCGTTGGCAGCGGCACCGCTCGCGTCGACGATCCGATGCTGACAGCTCGCCCCCCAGGCCCACGAGTCGCCACACGAATCGTACTCGATTCTGCGGCTTCACTGTCTGTCGATTCGCAGCTTGTGCAAACAACGGACACGGCTCCGGTGTTAGTTGTCGCGACGAGCGATGCGCCCGCTGAAAACGTCACGCGTTTGATGAACTCCGGCTGCGAGGTATTGGTGTGCGATGGCACAACACCGGCGGAGCGTCTTAGAAATCTACTTGCGGATTTGGGACAGCGTCGCATGACGAATGTGCTGGTCGAAGGCGGAGCGACATTGCTGGGAACTCTCCGCGATGCGGATGCCATCGACGAAGCTCATGTCTTCATCGCACCAAAGATCGTTGGTGGAGCAAACGCTTTGAGTCCAATTGGAGGGAGCGGCTTGGAGATCATTTCCAATACAAAGCCGCTTGCGGACTGGACGGTAACGGAGCTAGATGGCGATATCTATGCGAAGGGTCGCATCCTTCGATAACCGCCGCTGTGATCGCTGATGTCGGCTGCGGCGGGCCGATGTGTTTTGGCCGAATGGATATGACGACAAACAACAGTGACCGCTCGGGAATCCGAACGATGGATGTATTTCGGTTTGCACCGGAACTCTTTGAGGTTCGCATCAACGTTATGGAGCGGCTCGGCGAAGAGGGGCTCGACTGGCTCAGCCATCGGTCGGCGGTTCTTGCGAACCGTACCCATGGACTGGCACAATGCTGCTAAGCCCTTCAGCGATCGTCCACAGACATGGTTTCATGATGAGCAAGCCTACCGCCCAATTCCCGTCACCCGGATCTACGTCTTCCAGCCTGTTGGAAGCTGTTCGCGCTTGGGATGGGGAAGCGTGGAGCCGGCTCGTCGATCTGTATGGGCCGGTCGTCTATCGCCGCGGGCTACTTGCGCACTTTGATGATCAAACGGCGAAGGATGTCGTTCAGGAGGTCTTTACGGCGGTTGCTCGATCGATCGGCGGTTTTGAGAGGCAATCGCAAAAAGGCTCCTTTCGAGCCTGGCTCCGGACCATTACGGACAACAAGATCCGAGATGTTATTCGCAGACGCGTGAGCGAACCACAAGGAACGGGAGGCACGGTCGCACAAACACTTCTCGTGGAGATGTCTCGACCAACGACCGGCGACACGTCCGGCTTCTCGGACGACGATGAGAAAACGCTCCTGATCCGTCAAGCTCTCGCGCGAATCAAGGGCGAGTTCAAGGATCACAATTGGCAAGCGTTTTGGCGAATGGCAGTTGACGGTCAAACCTCAGAAGAGGTAGCCACTGAACTCGGTCTGAAGGCTGCAGCCGTACGACAGGCCAAGGTTCGCATCTTGCGTCGCTTGAAACATGAACTCGGCGAACTGTTCGACTAGGAACGCGTCACAGGAGACCGTTTACTGTTATGGAGCCCGGACCGAGCGAAGAGCCGGCTGCCGACTCAGTTGGTAACCACGAAAAGAACATACCTCATGGCGTCCTCAGACTGTCCAAACGAAGCCCACTTGAAGGACTATGTTGGCGGCGACGTTTCGGATGAGTTGATGAGTGTGTTTGAGTTGCATCTGGAAACTTGTGTGCAATGTTGCGCTGCGTTGGAGACTCTGGAACGACGTGGCGACACATTGCTGAGCGGACTGCGGAACGTAGACTCGGCCAGCGACGTCAGCCAGGAAGCGGCCCTTGTCGAAGCTCTCGAGCTTGCCCGCCAGATGACGCCATCGCACGTAGCATCCCAGGTTGCGACATCCGATCCCGCGCTGGCCGATGCGCCCAGACCTGAATTGGACGACTATGAAATCCTGCACCGTCTTGGGCACGGCGGCATGGGACAGGTTTATAAGGCACGGCACCGGCGACTGGACCAAAGCGTCGCGGTAAAGTTCCTGGCGGACCACCGACTCGACACGGCGGCAGCAACACGTTTCCATCGGGAGATGCAGGCGGTCGGAAAGCTCGATCATGCGAACATTGTGCGAGCACTCGACGCGAGAGAAGAGAACGACACGCCGTTCCTGGTGATGGAATATGTCGATGGCATCGATATAGCCGCTCTGATCCGGCAACTCGGCCCCCTAGCGGTCGCCGATGCCTGTGAAATCGTGAGGCAGGCAGCAAAGGGGCTACAACATGCGCATGAACGCGGCTTGGTTCATCGCGACGTGAAGCCATCGAATCTGATGTTGGCGGGAAGCGGTCAGCGATCAGCAGTCAGCGGTCAGGAAGAACAGCGCGAGGCGAATGTGAAGATCGTTGATTTCGGATTGGCAAAGTTGACGGAAGGCGTTAACGAGCAGTCTGAGCTAACCGAGAGCCGCCACATCCTTGGCACGCTCGACTACATGGCACCCGAGCAGTGGGATGCCAGCGGGACCGTCGACATTCGCGCGGACCTCTACAGCCTCGGCTGCACGTTGTATTTCTTACTGACCGGTGCCCCACCGTTCGCCGCGGAGCAGTTCGATTCTCGTTTGAAGAAAATGAAGGCCCACGCGGAAGCGCCTCCGCCTCCGATCGCTGAGCGCAGGCCAGATGTGCCGAATGGACTATCGGAGATCATCGAGCGGATGTTAAGCAAGTGTCCCGAAGATCGGCAAGAGACACCTGCGGATGTTGTCCAGGCGATAAAACCGTTCGTCAGTGGCAGCGATCTGTTGGAGTTGCTTCGGCGTGCGGATCTGGATACGGGAGCAGCAACGGAATCGGGCCGTCGCTTGCTCACGCGAAGGGTGACGCCGTGGCGGATCTTGCTTGTGATGGCGTTGCTTGTGTTGTGCGTTGCTGCTGGCACCATCTTTCGCATCAAGCCGCGAAGCGGGAATGAGAAACAAAGAACCGTTGCCCCATTAAGTCCGGTCGCCCTGGTTAAGCACCCCCTGGCGATTGCGGGCCTCCGCTCTTGGTCGATTGAAACGATCGGACACCGCGGGCCGATCAATGATCTTGCTTATAGCCCGGACGGTGAACTGCTTGCGACAGCAGGTGCTGATGGGACGATTCGCTGTTGGAATTGGCGGACGCGCCGTTTGGTCCGGGTGATGATTGGTCAGCCAGCCGAGATCGGTGCCCTTGAATTCTCGCCAGATGGAAGTTTGTTGGCGTCTGGAGACCAATCGGGTAACGTCCTCTTCTGGAATATCAATTCTGGTCGAATTCAGCATGAATGGAAGACTGATCATCGCATTTTTTCCCTTGCTTGGTCTCCTCATGGTCGGTTCCTTGCGGTCGGTGGAGGCGAAGGCCTTCTCGCGCTCCTTGATGGCGAACACCGCGAATCGCCGCGCACTTTTGCGGCTGTTGGTGAGAACGTACACGATGTTGCTTGGCGGTCTGATTCGCAATTCGCAACCGGCAACTTGGACGGGAAGATTCGGATCTGGGATGCAGCATCCGGTGATGTCTTGCAAACCCTGTCCGCGCATCAGCAGCGCGTCTGGTCGCTCGCTTGGTCTCCAGATGCAACACGGCTTGCTTCCGGAAGTGACGATCGCATGATCAAGATTTGGGATGTCGAGCGTGGCGAGGTGCTGGAGACGTGGGACAACCACGGCAGTGGCGTTTGCAGTGTGGTGTGGTCCGATGATGGAACTCGAATCGCTTCGGCCGAGATCTCTAAAACGATGCGAATCTGGGATGTTGGATCGGGGGCGGAAATGGCATCGAGCGAGTGCGGATACCGAGCCAGACTGCGGTGGTCACCAGACGGGGAGTTTGTAACTGCCGGAGCGTACGGAGGTGAAGTCATCTTTTGGGCAGGCAAAGCGACTGATGCGAAGCACCGCATTGATGGACATGAGGCATCTGCGAATTCGCTTCAGTGGTTATCCGGCGATGCATTGCCTCGGTCGTTCCACGGGGATTCGATCGCACGGACGTGGGAACAGATGACCGAGCAACCTGACCCCGCGAAGTCGTGGAAGACGAGCGTCTGGAGACCGGACGGAGAGCAAGCTGCTTGGTGGCAATGGGGTGAGGAAGTTCACGTTGGCAACCCACTTTCGGGAACGGTATCGAGAAAGCTTCCTGTTGCCGACGAGACGTGGGGACTTGCTTGGTCGCCTACAGCACATCGGCTGGCAGCAGGCAGTTTTGACGGCACGGTGAAAGTTTGGGATACGAAGAGTTGGCAACTCTTGCACGACTTCAGATCCCAAGACGGAAGAGTATGGACCGTTGCGTTTTCGCCCGACGGTTTGCGACTCGTGGCAGGCGGAGCGAGCGGCATCAAGATTTGGGATACCGAGACGGGCCAAATCATCGCGGAGGGAACTGCCGATGACGTGGTGCTTGATGTCGATTGGTCGCCGGACGGTCGATCTATCGCCGGTGGCGAGAGTTTTGGGGGAGAAGGAGTTCGAATCTGGGATTCCACAACGGGCGACGACATCGGATTGCTGCGGCATGACACTCTGGTGCGAGCGGTCGCCTGGTCTCCAGACGGCAAGATCGTGGCATCGGGCGATACGAACGGTGTTCTTCGGTTATCGCGCATTAGGCTACCAGGAACAGTCCAAGGGTACTCGAACTCCGCCGAGGTCCTATCTGTCGCATGGTCGCCGGAGGGAGAGCTCGTTTCCTGGGGTTGCCGAGATGGGGTAATTCGCATTGCCCGACCGGACAGCCCGGACATCCTAATGACGTTCGTGGCGGTCGCTGGAGGTCGGAAGCTGGCAATCAGTCCCAACGGCCAGTACTGTTGCTCTGCCGGGGTGGAAGAACAACTCATCTACGTCACCGAAACGGATACCGGTCAGGAGTTCTTCACAGCAGAGCAGTTTGCTGCACGTTACGGCTGGCAGAACGATCCCAGCCAAGTTCGTTTCGGCTCAGTCTCACTTGGCTCCGCAGCCGACGCCACGCCCGTTGATCGTGAGGTCCCAATACGGGGAGATGTTGAGCTGAAAGCATCCCGGCCAACGACAGATGGGACGAAACCGCCGGCGACCGCGCGCCAATCGCGACGATCCTGGAACAGCACTTCAGCTGTGGTCGCTCTAGTCACAAATCCTACGCGCATTGACGGAGTCAATTCCTGGACTGTCGAAACGCGAGGCCATCGAGGAAAAGTCTACGCGGTCGCCATCAGTCCCGATGGCAACATCGTTGCAACCGGCGGCGTCGATGGAGCCATTCGGCTGTGGAACCCGCACGCGCAGGATCTTACGCGAATCCTTGTGGATCGCGACGGTTGGTGGCTGACTGCGCTCGATTTCTCTCCCAGTGGTTCGACCCTTGCGGCAGGAACGAAGAACGGGCGTGTTGTGTTGTGGGATGTGGATCGAGGACGACGGACAACTTCGTTCGCCGCCGGAGAAGCGATATTCTCGCTCGACTGGTCTCCCGACGGAAAGCTCTTGGCGGTCTGCGGGTGGAACTCGGTGATCATTTGGAACGTAGAGATGCGGCAGACAGTCGCGACCTTCCCTGAAGCTCAAGGGCCGCTCGGACAAGCTGCTTGGCATCGTGATGGGAATCAGTTGGCGGTCGGAGATCAACGCGGCACGGTGTGGATCTGGGAGCTGGAATCGCGCACGGTCCTTCGGCGGCTTGCCGGCCACACGGGGCGCGTGATGACTCTTGCTTGGTCACCCGATGGAACGCAGATCGCTTCGGGCGGCAAGGACAACACGATCAAAGTACGAGACGTCGAGACCGGTGACGTGCGGGCCAGTTGGGAGGCACATGCAACGAGAATTGAGTCAGTTGCGTGGTCTCATCGAGGAGACCGTTTGGCGTCCGTTGGATACGATCGGTTCATTCGAGTCTGGAGCCCCAGCGACGGCAAACTGATCGCGACCATGGCCGCCACCAATCCATACACCAACGTGATGCAGGTGACGTGGAATCACGACGATGCTCTCGTAGCGGCAAGCACTGGGCAAGGAACAGTTTTCCTTTGGAATGCCGAGGAGACCGGTGAATCGGTCGAACTCCCTGGGGTCAACGTCCGCGTCGGGGCGCTGCAGTGGCTCGACAACGACTCTGCTCCCAGGTCATTTCACGAAACCGGGCAAGTCCGTTGCTGGTTCGACATTGTGACATACGACACGCCGCTCGTGGGAAGCCGATTTGGCGCCTGGAGGCCCGATGGCAAGATTGCCGCCTGGTGGGCGACGCGGCAGATGTTGTCGATCAGCAACCCGTTGACTCCGGTCGGTACGCAATTGAACGGACACACGGCTGCGATCGAGGCGTTCGCATGGACTCGTGACGGAACTCGGCTGGCTACCGGCAGCCGCGACGGTACGGCGAAGATCTGGAATGCCGAAGTGGGACAACTCGATGCCGACTTGAGGGGACACCGAGGCACGGTTATGTCGGTCGATTGGTCGCCAGACGATGACAGGCTGGTTACAGGGGACGCTGACGGTGTCAAAGTTTGGGACGCGGAGACCGGGGACCGTCTTCTCGAAATGGCTTCAGAAAAAGGAATTACCACGGTCGCTTGGTGTCCTGATGGGCGGGCAATTGCGAGCGGTCAGGCGAATGAATCCGGAGTCGACGTCTGGGACTCGACAACAGGCAGGCGGATGCACGCCATTCCCGGCTGAAGATACGAACCCACAGTAGCGTGGTCACCCACCAGAGATCTGCTGGCAACTGGAGATCTGGAAGGGACGGTCGAGGTCGTGAAGTTGGGGAAGAAAGACCCGATGCTCGCCTATTTTGCGTCCTCCGGTGTTCGGGATTTGACTTGGTCACCTGATGCAACGCTGCTTGCCTGGGGCGGTGAAGACGGTGCTGTGCGCGTTGGCCGCACAGACCGGCCCGAAATCGTGGCCACTTTCGTCGCCCTTGCCGCTGGCCAGGGATTGGGTGTCAGCCCGGACGGGCACGTCAAGTGCTCGGAACATGCTTGAGACGACTTGCTTTACGTCGTCGAGACAAATGACGGGCAGGAGATCCTGACTGCCGAAGAATTCTCTTCCCGCTACGGTTGGCAGAACGATCCATCGCGTGTCCAAGCATCCATCGATCTGGCGCAGAGCCGCGATTGACTCACTACCCTCCTTGCTTGTCTCTTCCACAACCCAAAATGCCATCATTGTTTGCGCGAACGTGAAGGATCGCGTCACGGGCTTGCGTTTTGACTATTGAGGCGTGTTTCTTGACAAGAGGAAACTCCAACGATGCCGATTATCGCAACCTGTACCTGCGGGGCAAAGCTCAAGGCACCACCGAAACTTGCCGGCAAGAAGGTGAAATGCCCGTCCTGTGCTCAACCAATCCTCATTCCGACCCAAGGCGTCGCGACTTTGGAGGAGGAGGCTGATCCCTTGGCAACCTTGGACGCGAATGACGATCCGCTTGGACTGGGTGACCTTTCGCCGGCTCCACTTCCCGCGAGACCGTTGCCCCAAAAGCCGACTCGCCATCCGACCGGAAAACCTGCCTGGGTGATCCCGGTGTGTGTGCTGTTCGGGACGCTGACTGCCGCTTCGATCATCGGCGGCGGTGTGTGGAAGTTGTGGGATCATCTGGAGCAATCGCGGAAGGAAGCGGAAGCCGCAGAAGAAGCCATCGCGGCCACCGCCGAGGCGGATCGAGAAAAAGCCGAAGCAAGAGTCGAGGCCGAACTCGTGATAGCCGAGGCGGAACGGAAAGCGAAACGGCTTCAGAAGCTGAAGGACATGCTCCTGGGACGCTACTATCTGAACTGGTTAGCCGTTTTCGCAGTTCCGGCGTCCGTCGATAAAGAACAAGCCGAGCAGACGTTGCCGGAAGTGCGAGTCGCTTCTCGCGCCCCGGTTTTGCAAGTGGCATACGATCAGGACTTGTGGACGATCGACTTTGCGGGCAAGACTTGGACAGGAAGCACTGAAGACGTGTCCCGTCTGGCGCTTGCGGTCCCGTTCACATTACTGCCGCCGGAGATTCAAATCAGCAGCCCACCGGAGCTGGCCGGCTTTGCCGAAAATGTCCGTCTTGTTCTGCGTGTTGACCCGCAGCACGGAGCGTTTGTCATTGAAGCATCCGGTCACCCCGAATTCCTGCCGTTGACAGAAAACGTGTATCCGAAGAATGGAGACAAGCCGGCAGACATCCCGTTAGACGTCCTACTGAAAGGGAGACTCACCTACCGAACGAGGACCAGGTACGACAATGGTCAGGTGGTTACGTCCCTTAGCGAGGCCGTGGTCAGAATCCCGGGCCACTCAGGTTTCAAGACGATTCGGTTTGATCTCGAACGCGTTGCAGACGCTCCGCCTGCCGCTGAGGGCCAAAAACCTGGGGCGGAGGTCGGCGACGCGCCGGTCGCCGAACAGGTGATACCGGACGGCCAGGTCATGGACTACATCGGGCATCTCGGAGTCGTGCATTCCGTACTGCCCATCGACAACGGTACGAAGCTGATGACCATCGGTGCGGATCGTACGGTGCGGACCTGGGATCTCGAATCCGGGCTCATGATCGACCGATTGCCCGCTACGGAAATGCGTTCGTATGGTCACCTCGCGATGTCTTCAACGGGTGAGATCCTGTTCTCGGTCGGAGGTATTGGCAAGGGTGGTGTCGTGGTGCGCCGTTGGCATCCGGACAAGGCGGGAATCCCGCGGGCGAACGCAGTCCGCTACGAGATACCGCCGCCCAGTCGCGTTTTCGTGCAGGCTGGCACCGACCCTGCTGCCGTTGCCGAGATGGTCTCGAGCGCGAACGCTGCGCATCATCCGCGGAGCCTTGCCGTCTCTCCGTCCGGCGAGTGGGTCGCCGTCACGATGGCTGATCTCGGTACGACCGTCTTCAACGCATCGACCGGGGAAAAGGTCAGCGAGGCTACCGATTGGCGCGAGCCGGAAGACGGGGCGGTCCGCCACACGCCGTTCTTCATTTCCGACGACGAATACGTTGTCGATGGCATCCACCGGACGGCTCCCGAGTGGAATTCGACCGGAGTCACGCCGGCTCTCGCCACCCAGGCGGCCCGGTACGGCAGACCTTCAGCGGCGAGTGTCGCCAACCTCGACCTCGCCACTCTCCATGCCCTGGCACCCAGGCTCGCCACGGCACCGACAGTCCTGATTCCCGGCACGCGATCGGTCCTGCTGGCTGTTGGCCAGCGAATCTTCCAGATCGAACTGGCCGATCGGGGCGCTGCTCAGCCGGCGGCGGACGAGCTGCCAGCACTGATCGAATTCGTCGGGCACGGGGCGACGATCACGAGCCTTGACGTGGTCGATGCAGATCACTTCGTGAGCGGCGACCTGTCTGGTGCAATTCACTACTGGAACCGCGCGACGTATGACGTTGAGGCGGCGTTCAAGGCCGACTCGCCGGTTCTGCACGTGAGAGCTCTATCGACCACCCAACTCGTTTCCGTTGATGCCTCTGGCGCTGTGCAGCGCTGGGACGTCCGCAACGCCAGTGACACCGATCAAGTTGCCAGGTTCGAAACGATGACCGACGGCGGCGTTGGCGAAATCGTACAACTCCTTCAGGGCAAGGAAGACAACGAAGTCATCGCCAGACCGAGACAGGGCATTTCAGCATTTCTGATTGACATCCACACCAGAAAGGTGAAGTCCGATGATATCAGCCTGCCGACGGCATGGTCCGACGACTTCAGGACTGGCCTGTTTGACACGAATCTGATTGATCTGAGAGCGAACAAGATCAAGATCATTGGCCGCCTTGAGAACGAAGACGAGAACATCTCGAACGGGCGGCTGGCAGGTGCCGCATTCGATGGCGATTACGTGTTCGTTGGACGAGACAACGGCCGTGTTGATCGACACCACGCCCGGACCGGCAGATTCCAGGTCTCGAACAAGGAAGGTGAGCACTCGATCCAGTTCATTCTGGCGAGTTTAGATCGAGTGGCAGTGCTCGCGATCGACGATCGTCGTTTGCTTCGAGTGCTCGACCCGGAAACGCTTGCGGAGCACCGTCGTGTGCAACTGGATCACCCGTTAGGAGTCAGCAAGGCGTCCTGGTGCCCCGGGCACCCGCTGAGTGTGTTGAGCGGCATCGGTGGCCTGACGGTCTTGAATCTCGAGACCGGCGCAATCGTTCTGGCAATGGACGAGGAGACATCCGGCACGTTCACTGTCGATGGCTCGCAGTTGATCACGTCCGGGGACATTTCTCGCAAGCCGGGAATCACTTTCCGCAAAGTCGGCACATGGGAGGTCCAACGCGAGATCACGACGTATCCGGAGATCAACGACCTGCAAGTCACGCGTGACGGCGCAACGCTCGTCGTGGCTCCGAAATCAGGAGGGCTGGCGTTTCTTGCTCTCGATGCTCCCACACCGGAATGACAAGAGAGTCATTCGACGCGCTTCAATCCGTTCGTCAACGGTCAAGCAATGAAATCACGGAACTTATTTATCGCCTGCCTTGCTGCAATGTTTGTCGGTTGTTTGGACTCAAATGACTTCCGAGACAAGAGGCCGTCCAAGCCGAAAGAATCGTCGGCCACTGGCTCGAAGACGTCGCTTCGAAATATCAAAGGCGCGCCTCCTAGTCCAGACTTGCAAGTGGTTGGGAAGATTGCGATGGAGGGAAGCAGCCGAGATCTGTTTAGTGTTTATGCCAAACGTAACGGAGAGCAAGGGGTGTCTATTGTCTTCGCGACAAATCGGATAGACCAGGAATGGCTGAATGAGGACTGGGCCAAGCTGGGTAGCGTCAAGGTACCGCGACCACGTAGCTCTTCCGATGAAGGACCGTTTCTACGTGGGGACATTTCTGGATTTCTCGTCAACGTCGATGCTGCGGGAGGGGTGCAAGATTGGACGTTTTGGCTCTTCGGCGAGCGGATTGATCACTTCGGAGGCGGGGCGAAGATCGATGACTTTCGCATGTCGGATCATGCCATGAGCGGCGAGATTGATATCACTCATGCGATCGATGACGGAAGTAGCCGCCGCGCCACGACACTCTCAGTCCGCGCGAAGTTTGCGGCGAGTATTAGGCGGTAGCAACCACATCGCGGGCGCGAATGACCGCCGTATCCTGCCCGAATGGACATCGTTTCAAGCTCAAGAAGTCCCGGAATATTCCGTCTGGTCGGAGGAGCAGTGCTGGGAGGGGCGATGTTGGGGCCGCTGGGTGAGGCAATCGCACTACGACGATTTGTGGCAGGCCCGTCACAGTCTTGCGTTTTACTAATAGCGACTTTTCTCGCGTGAAGGAACACGTGCTGGGTGCATCGATCGTAGTGTACGTAACCTATTCTAACGTTGGAACGAAACGAGTGAGCGAATCGGAAAGAGATGAAGGTGAAGAGACTGAAAGATGGGAACAACGGTCGAATCAGTGATAAGAACCATGACCTAGCCTTGGCGGCACAGCTCTACGTTTTTTAGGTGGGCAATTCTCTCACGAATTGGAGCATCAACAATGGGAAGATACGCGATCGTGTGTCGAAACAACGGACCACGGGACAAGACCATCATCCAAGTCCCCGAGTTTTTCGATCATGTTGATTCATTGGCGCAAGCAATCCAGCGAGTTGAGTCCTTTTGTGCAACGAAGGGTTTGCAACTTACCGAGATACCAAGCGCGGTAAGTAAGGGCGACGAAATCTACAACGATAGTTCAGGTGGCCTCAAGGCTATCGTCAAGGCGTGGGATTGCCATCCGTCAGAGCGTATCCACATTTGCGACGTCAATCAGCAACTCACAGACGAGTCGTGGTGGTTTCTTGGTTAGCCCTAACGAATGTCGAGTCACTTACGCAGGAAACAACAAGTGCGTATCACTTCGATCATCACGCTTCCGAGCGACATTAACACGCTCTCCGCTCAAAAGGGCCTCACAATGCCAGACTATCCGGAGCCATACAACAAAGATGCCGCGCTCTCTGACGCCAACTCAATTATCGTTGAAGGACGCACCGCAGCCATCGAAGCGATGGTGAAGACTCCGCTTTCATCCAGCAGCAAGGTCGGATATGTGTCAGTCAAATCGGAACTCGGAACCGAACGCATCGCCAATCTCGTGAACACGTACGAGATTCCCGTTCTGCGTGCGGGAGCTGAAGCATTCATCGCCGCGCTCTCGCGCCATGCGATTCATGGAACGATTGAGGTCGTTCTCGACTAGTAAACGGGATGCCTCTTTTCTGAAACACGGTACGAAATGTCTATCTGGAAAAAACTGGTCGGAATCGACCAACCAAGTTCGGTGGTAACGCAAGACCGAAAGCTCGTTGATGTTCTTGGTGGGTATGATCGAAGTGCGATGGCGGACGTACTGAATTCCATCTATGCGATGCCCGCTGCACGCAAGAAGTCCTTAGCTTACGCGGTGGTTCAAGCTCTCGGAGAAGGAGAACTTGGACAAAAGTGGTGCTCGCATAAGGACCAGCCACGAATCGATCATGAACTCATACTGTCGTGTTCCCGAGTTCCGCAAAGTGTCCGTTCAAGTTCGCAGAAGAAGCGAAACGAGATCTCCCCACGCAGGTTAGTTTTGCGTGTCCTCGGCGCGCCCACGGGCAATGCTCTGTGAGGGAATCACTCCAAGGTAGGCGAATAAGTCAGAGATCTGTTCGAGTGTCAACTGATTCAACAACGCATCGGGCATCGCCGATTTGGGGCTGGACACGATCTCGTCGACTTCGTCTGCTTGGACCGTTGCCTTCTCGCCGTTCGCTTGAAGAATGATCTTCGCACCGGATGCTCCCGCGCCGACGATTCCTGTGTACGAGCGCCCCTTCGTCGTGATGACCGTCTTGGCGGCATACTGGCTGGGAATCACGTGCGATGGGAAGAGAATCGATTGCAAGACTTCCTTCTTCATGAAGCGTTTGCTGATCGTTGTGAGATCGGGTCCAAGCGCCTCGCCATGGTCGCCAAACTTATGGCACTTTGCGCACTGAGCCTTGGTGAAGACCAACTCTCCTTTTGCGACTGAGCCTTGTGACCCCAAGTCGCTCGTCAGATGTTCAACCAATTCTTCGAACTTCCACTTGCTGTTCTCGTCTGGCGTTGGCAACTCGGCTCGCGGTCGATCGGGATACTGTTCGGCGAACCAGTCCTGCCACGCTTTCATACTCTCCTGCCACGAAGAATCAGAGGTCGCGACTTGGACGCCGGTCCAATGTTGCAGCAATGCTGCGACATCCTCAGCCCCATTGTCTTGCAATTCCAATCCTCGCAGTACAACTTGGCGGACGTACTCGGGATCTTCCGGGCGGAAGCCAACTTGTTGTAATTTGACGATCACTTCGCGAGCCGCTTGGCCTTCGACGATCGGTAGACTGTTAATCAGATAGTCCCAGTTGTCACCGTCAGGCGACTGTGCCAATCCCATCGCCACCGTTTGACGGTGTTCGGGATCGGTGTCCCAAACCGATCGCAGGTACTGCATCGCCTGTTCCGTGCCGCTTCGAGCGAGAACTGCGACGATACCAACTCGGAGCGACTTCACCGCTTCGCCCTTTTCCTTGCTAACACGCTGATCGATTTGGGTGAGTTCTTTGATGGTTCGTTCGTCGAGTTCCGGAGGCAAGCCGTACAACGCACCGAGCGCTGCTCCCGGCCACTCAGCGCCGCGAGCCAAAACTGCGCGACCATCTTCTGGCGACATCGATTTCGCGATATCTGTCTGGATGTTAGCGATGTATTCCTTGTAACTTCGACCGCCACCCTCTTCTTTCGCGGCCTTTTGCAGGAACTCAAGCAACTCAAGGCGCTGGCCAGGTTCCCATCCTTCTTCAAGAAAACGTAAGTGCATCGCCAAATGCAGCCGATCCACAGCTGCTGCTTCAGACTTCAGAAACGCCAAATATCGATCCATCGGTGCGGAGGCCTGAAGGTAAACGAGCAATCGAACGAGTTCGCGATTGATCGTACTGTCGCCAGACGGGAACTCGTTTTCGAGCGTACTCGCGAGTTCAGGCATCGAGTCCGGCGCTAGTTCGCCACGATGCAAAGCAATTTGGACGACTCGCAACATGTCCGTGAATTCACCATCAGAAACGAAACCCTTGCTGAGCGTTTGGAATCGCTTCACGACGTCAGTCGCGTTCTTCTCATTCGAGTCGACAATCAACAACGCGATCGCGCCTTGGATGAACAGCCGATTGTCGTCGGTTGTAAGGATCGTGTCACGCCACTCTTCGACCGGGATTCGTTCCAGCAAGCGACGTGCAGACCAAGCTTCCGCGCGATCGTCGGAAGTAAGCATTTTCTCGATGTCTTCAAAAAGTACCGGCTGCCCGATTCGTACCAATGCCTGACACACTTTTCGTCGAACAGTACGATCGCTGTCGGCAAGCAATTCAAGCAATTGTGTTCCGGTTTCCGCGTTGCCATGCAATCCCATCATCTCAGCCGCTTTTGCTCGAACGACTTCGTTACCGTCTGCTGAAAGCCGCAGCAACAGCTCGTTCGACGGCGGCGGACCAAACAGATGCATCAAGTCGAGGGCTCGCGTTCGGTAGTACCATGGGTTCGATTTGCTACGGGCAACTCCCAAGATTTGTTTGTCCCAGGTTTCTCCCAGCGAATTCTTGACGCCTGCGATTTTCTGTCGTGCCCAAGCGCTGTGCAGTTGTGGCTGTCGAATCGCTGCGCTAATTCCTTCACCAAGATCGCTAACTGCTTCGGGAATGGTTCCCTTCCAAGCGACTCGATACACACCGCCGCCGCTGCCCCGACCGCCGGTCACGAAATACAACGCCCCGTCGGGACCGACTTCGATATCGGTAACGTTCAGCGGTTGGCCTTCGAGGAAGACTTCACTGGTTGCAGCGTAGCTCGCTCCATCCGGTTTCAGCTCGACAGAAAGAATCCTGCCACGAGACCAATCCGCCAAGAAAAGTCGATCCTGGTATCGCGTTGGGAAGGCAAAGTGATTGTAGAACGTCGCACCCGTTGGCGATCCACGACCGGTATCCAGAATCTCCGACAAGCCGTCGACATAGTATTTTGGCCACTTCGCCCAACCGCTGCGCCAGCCAAACTCCGCACCGGGAGTTACATGGTACAGCCGCGTCGGCCGATACCATGTCGTGCCCGCGTCGGATTCCATGTCGCTGTCGTGAACGAACATTTCTCCCAATCGATTGAATGCCAAGTCGTAAGCATTCCGAAAACCACCAGCAACAACCTCGACTTCTTCACCGTCCAGGTCTGTACGGATGACCACGCCACCGGGAGCTTTCACATCGTTCGCGTGACCACCTGGATCTTCGTATCGCGGCAGCAAATCACCTTCGTAGAAGTTGCGGTATGGACTCGCCTCCGCGAACTCGACATCAGTACTCGCGTGATTCCCAACGCTGACATAGATCATTCCGTCCGGGCCGAGTGTGACGGCATGCGCTCCGTGTTCGCCGCCGACCCCGCTGAACGTAAACAGCGTTTTCACATCTTCCAGCGTCCCGTCGCGATCCTTGTCGGATAGTCGATAGAGCGCTTCGCCGTCGGGTCCAATTGCGGTTACAAAGACATCGCCGTTCAAGGCGAGTACACCTTGGCAATTCTTCACTTTGTCGCAGTAAGTTTTGACCTTGTCCGGAGTGCCATCATCGTTACTGTCGTAGATCAGCAACAAGGGACCATCAGCGCGACCGGCGAGGATGTGTCCGAACTCGTTGAACGCGACCGAGATTAACGATCCTGTTTGTTCGTCGTCGAGCAACTCTTGAACGTCAAACTCTTTATCGACCTTGAAGCGTTCGGTGCTGACATCGCCTTCGTTCTCGGCGATCTGTTCGCGGATGTCCCACGGTGCCGTCTCGCCGAGTTTGCCGAACACTTGTGCCTGGGCCCAACGACTATCGTTGTAAAGCGCCGTGTTCCAAAGAGGCAGAACGGACAGATTCGTCTTCCATGTTTCGTCCGACGAGTAGACCTCCCAGTCACCACCGCGTTGCTTGATTGCGACGCGAACTGCCACTCCCGCCGTCGCGCCACGCGTGTTCGAAACTTTGACTCCAATAATGTTGCGTCCGCGAGAGAGGTATCGCGAGACATCGTACTCAACCAAGTCGTCAGTCCCACCACCAGATCCCATGCGGCGACCGTTCAAGAACAACTCGTACTCGTCGTCGGCGACGATAGTGATGGTTCCTTGCTCGGATGCGCGTAAGGGAATTGTCTTGCGGAAGTGGCAAGTGACTTGCGGCACGTCATCTTTGTCGTGTGTCGGTGACCAGATCCACTGTGCCTCTTGTGCGGAGACTTTTGTGGAAGCGGCAGCGCACGCGAATGCGAACGTGGCAATGCAGAGAAGTTGGTGGAGTGATTTGCGGCGTGTCATCCTTGACCTCGGCCAATCGTGTTGCGGTGAGCGTGGGTCGTATCGAAGTCGGCAAAGCCAAACGCTCCGCCTATAAGTACCCAACATGCGGAGGGACAGTACCACCAAATGCAGATCTGTTGCAACAGCATTCTCCGAAGTGATGCTAGCTGCGTCGACTACGGCAATTCACTTTCGGTGAACGCCGACTCCTCCACGAACTCGCACTCCGGAAGCGACTCAATGAACTTACGCCCGTAGGGTTTTGATCGAATGCGAGGGTCGAGTAGAACAACGATGCCGCGATCGCTTTTGGTGCGGATCAAACGACCAAACCCCTGGCGGAGCTTGATAATCGCTTCAGGAAGCTGGTAATCAAAGAATGGATTACCGCCGCTAGCACGTATCGCTTCGAGTTTTGCTTGGCGCAGCGGATGATCCGGAACAGCGAACGGAAGCTTGGTGATGATCACGTTTCGCAGGGCATCGCCCGGCACATCAACACCTTGCCAGAAACTGTCGGTTCCCAATAGCACGCCGCGCGGATTTGCTTTGAATGCCTCGATCATCTGCCCACGAGGCATCCCGTCGGCTTGGCTGTAGAGCGCAAGGTCGTTGCTTGCGAGCCACGGCGTGATGTCTCGCGCGACCCGGCGGATCATTTCGTAACTTGTGAATAGCACGAATGCATGACCGTCGGTTTGAGCAACGTAGCGCTGGATCATTGCCGAACAAAGCCGTTCGAAATCGTCGCGCTCTTGATTCGGATCCGGTAAGCCGCGAACGAAGATTAGCTTTGCTTGCTCGCGATAATTGAAGGGACTGCCGAGTCGTAGCGAATCGGTTTGCGTCAACCCAACACGTGACTTGAAGAAGTCGAACGAAGGCTGCTTGCCGACCGACAGCGTTGCGCTAGTTAATACGACGGTGCGAACCGTGTTGAATAGCGACTCGCGCAGCGCCGGACCAACGTCGACTGGGGCGGCGGATAACTTGAGCCTCGGGATACTTCTGCGAGTCCATCCTCGCTCAATCCAATAGACGGCGTCTGGCACGTCCTGTGTTCGCCATTTTTCTATCTCCCCCGCCAAGCCAATCAATCGCTCGTGCGCCGACATCAGGTCGTGCCGCTGCGTTTCACTGTCCAGATCGTCGGCATTGCTACGAACTTGTTGTGCCAAGCGGACGAGAGTTGGCGAAAGGTTGTTCTCGACGATCTCGGGACTGTGAACACGATGATTGGAGTTTTTCTGTTCCTGCGACCACTGAAAAATATCCCCGAAGAACTCGTCCGAAGCATGATGGCATTCCAGCACGCGACGCTGTGTGTCGGCCAACTCGTGATGGACGAGCAATCCTTTGTTTGTGCGATCGTTGTAGAGCTTGTTCAGCGTGTATTCGACTTGTCCTGAAGTGACACTCAACCCCAGATGATCTCCGGCGACGGATTCCACGGTATGGGCTTCGTCGAGAACGACGGCATCGTAATCAGGCAGGATGTTAACGCCGACGCGACGAAGTGCCAGGTCGCTGAAGAACAAAGCGTGGTTCACCACCAAGATCTGAGCATTCTGAACGCGGCGGCGGGCTGCGTAGTAAAAGCATTGCTTGTGCGTTGGGCACTTGCGCCCCATGCAATTGCCGCTATCACTTGCGACCTCGTCCCAGACGGCCCCAAGCGGCTTGAAGGACAGATCGCTTAACGATCCGTCACCGCTCTCCTTCGACCACTCTTGGATCGTGCGGAGCTGCTCGAATTCTTCTGGTTGTTGAAAGATGCTACCGGCTCGGCCAAGTGCGGTGTCGAGTCGACGACGGCTCAAGTAGTTGCGTCTGCCTTTGACAAGGACGGCCGTACATTCACGCGGAATGACGCTTTGCAACAGTGGCAAGTCCTTGGTCATCAGTTGCTCTTGCAAGCTGATCGTATGCGTCGAGATGATGATGCGACGCTTCTTGCCGCCTTTAGCCTTGTCTGGCTGGTTCCCTTCAGACTGGGCCTCTTCATCCGCGGTCATTGCCAGAATTGCGGGAACAAGATAGCCGAAACTTTTTCCGACGCCCGTTCCCGCTTCAACGACTAGATGTCGGCCATCCGCGAGCGCTGCCGCGACCGCATCCGCCATCTCCATTTGCTCCGCGCGGTGCTCATAATTCGCCAGTCGTGCAGCGATTCGGCCGCCGGGACCAAGGATTTCCGCCGGTGTCAGCATCCGCACACGATAGCAGTCAGTGGCCCTTCGCGGTAGGAGCGTCAGACGCGAGATACGCCAGTCCGCGGAACGCAATTCGCGGCAAAATGCCTCTCGGGTTCTTGAATGGTACGCTCGCTTCGGAGTACCATTTTCTATCTACTTGACGCGTAACACACCTGTTCGGCATCTTAAGGTCTGATCTTCATGGCGAAACAAGAAAAGTCAGAGACGCAGGAATCGCAAGATACGCTGAAAAAGCGTGTCTTAGTCGTCGACGACGATCACGAGATTATCGACGCGGTCCGCTACGCACTGGAAGCGAAGGGCTTGGAGGTCATGATTGCACGCGATGGCAATCAAGGCTTGGCGATGGCCGAACGCGATGTGCCGGACTTGGTGATCCTCGACATGATGATGCCAAAGCGAAGCGGGTTTCTGGTTCTCGAAAAGCTCCGACGCACACACGCCGCACCAATTCGCGTGATCATGATCACCGCGAACGAAGGAAGTCGCCACAAGGCCTACGCCGAAATGCTAGGCGTTGACGATTACATACGCAAACCGTTCCCGATGGACCGGTTGGTGGAAAGCGTTCAGCGACTGCTGGCGTAGGAGCGCTCTTCGTTCCTCTTCCCTGACCCAACGGTGAGCCGCTTATGCGCTCTCGGCGGTTTCATCCTCGTCACTCTTTCGCTTGTCCCAAAAGGCGACCGCGAACACCACCATAATGATGGCCGCCAAGATCGCAGGGAACAACCAGAAATTCTTCCACTCGGCCATCGTGGTGGCGAGAATACCAGGGTCGAGTGCTGCAGGAAGGTCACGCGAAAACATTTGGCTAAATGTTCCGATAAATCCAGGTGACGCAACCTCGCCGCGAGCATCGGTCAAAGCCGCGACATAATCCGGCGAACTGGCAACCTGCTGCCCATATTCCCCGATCGTCCAGTTCAACGGGATTCCAAATAGGCTGCCGCCAGCCATTATCCGGAAGCCAAAGAACATCCCGATGCCTTGGGTCAGAAACACGAGTAGCCCTTGGGCCTGACCTCGAATCGACTCGGGAGCCTTTTGGTCGGTGTACATGAACCCGGTGACGAAGAAGAAGTCGTAACAGATGCCGTGCAAGGCGACGGCGAGCAGCAACATCCACGTCACTTGATCCGGGGCACCAAACGCAAACAAAACGTAGCGGATGAACCAACAGGCCATGCCGATCAATATCATTACCTTGATCCCGAGCTTTCGGAAGAAGAACGGAATCAGCAGCATGAAGAAGATCTCGGACATCTGTCCGATCGTCATCGTCGCGGCTGGCTCGGCAAAGCCCGTCTGGCTCAAGAAGCTCGAAGTCATGCCGTAGTAGTAGGCCAACGGAACACAGATCATTGTCGAGCAAATTGCAAACACCAGAAAGTTCCAGTTCCCCAATAACTTAAATGCGTCGACCATGAACAGCGAACGCAAGTCCATCGGCTTGCCCTTCAGCGGTGGCGGCGTGTGCGGAAGCACAAGACAGAACACTCCGAGCAATACCGAACTCCCTGCCCCCAGCCAGAAGATGTTAAACGTCGAAGACCACCCCAGTCCTCCCACAACCAGCCCCGCTACGATCCAGCCGATCGTTCCCCACACACGAATCTTAGGGAACAGATTCTGATCTGGAATGTGTGTGAATGCGATCGTGTTCGAAAGGCCAAGTGTCGGCATATAGCAAAGCATGTGTCCGAGAATTAGCCAAACAAGGAGTTTGCCGCTGGCTTCGCCACCCGCAGCTACTCCTGGAATCGCAAACATGATGCCGCCGCCTACGAGCATAAGCAGTCCCATTACTCGTTCGGAGGCGAAGAAGCGGTCGGCGATCAGCCCCAGGAATAACGGCGCGAAGATCGCGGCGAGTGGAGCACACTCGTACGCGGGCCCAATAATCGCGTTCAGCTTGTTGTTATCCAACGCTGCCCCAAGCGTCGCGAACCAAGCACCCCACGTGAAGAATTGAAGAAACATCATCGTCGACAGAAGCGTCACCATGCCGGAAGGGCTACTCGTCGCGGGCTTATTCATAAGAACTTATCTCTTCGGAAAGCGAACTTTGAGGGCAAATTAATGGACATTGGGAGGCGGCATTCTAATTGACTGGCTACCGAGAAGAAAGCATGAGATCAGTCGTGACAGCTAATGCCAGTTCTCCACCGTATCGAGTGGATAGATGGGGCGCGGTAGTCGCTTCCAGTCAAAGGCGGTCAGGTCGGATTGTGTCATGCCTGGCGAGTCGACTCGGATGATGCCTTTGCACCAGGGGCGGAAGAATTGAAAATTGCTGGCCGTTTTTACGACGACCATTTTGGCTTCACCGACATCTAGGCCAAGGTGCGTGTAGAGAATCGGATGGTTAATCGCGAAGCTGCGGTGATCGAGTACGACGATGCGTACGCTTCCGACTTCTAGTAACGCGGTCCGTCGCAGATCGCAGATCCCACGGTCTGCGAGATTCACTGTCACGCCCTTTGAAATCGCAGCGACTCGAGCTGTCATGTGAATCGGCTGGCTGAAGAGGTTGTCAACTTTGCCGCCCAGATCGATCTCAATGGTGCTGCCCACTCCTGCGTCCATCGCGATACCGAGGGTTTCTGGATCGATGACCGGTACCAGTGCGAGATCAGGAGGCTGCTGGTTCAACAGCTCCCGCAAGACGACTGTGTTGTCACCGGGAGCACCACCGTAAACGGAATCTCCGGTGTCTGATAGAACGATCAAGCCGCTGCCCGCTTCACTTGCTTGTTGGACTGCTTCAGCTGGGGCAACGCGCTCGCTTACCCAAAACTGTTCGCGCAACTCCCATGCCTTCTCGGCCATCTGGTTCGCCAGCGCCTGTGCCAAGGCTTCGTCGTCGTTCGTATGCACAATGACCGACCAGCCTCCCTCGGCCACGTCCAGCCAAGGTTGCATCGGATAAGGCGACACGTCGAGCACACCGTCGCGACGCTCCAACTCGCGAGCCAAATCGAACCACTGCTTCATCGGTCCGTGCGACGTGAGAAACTGATCCTGCGGCGTAATCATCGGAATCTTGCACCATCGCATCGTTGGCCGAATCTCGCCACGAAGCATCTCGAACATGATGCGTGCTGCCTTGCGACCAGTCGCGGGCGGGTCGTGCGGTTGCGTTTCGTGGCCAACCAAAACGTTCGCATGCCGCATCATTCGTTGCGTCACATTGGCATGATGATCCAGGGGACATGCGATCGGAATGTTATCTCCGATCACTCGGCGAACGGCTTCCAAGACACAGCCTTCGACGTCATCGTCGTTCTCCGACGAGGCAGCTCCGTGCAACGAAAGATAAACCGCGTCCAGCGGCAAGGCTGCGCGCAACCCGTCAACGAGTCGACCAGTCAATCGATCAATCGTCTCCGCCGAGATTGTGCCGCCAGCCGACGCCCAGCCTCGTACGATCGGGACAAGCTCGACCGTTTCGCTTTGCTCGGCGACGACCTCTAGCATGCCTCCGATCGGTCCGACTCGACGCATCCGTTCGAGCATCGCTTCACCGTAGAAGAGCCCATAAGTCTCAAAGTCACTCAGGTCGGTGACCATCGGGCTGAAAGAATCTGTTTCTTGAGCGATCTCAGCGACTGCGATACGCATGTCTTCTCTCCAAAGGACGCCGAAACAACAGATTTTCCGATGCTATTCTGATTCGTTCGCGGATGAGGCGGTGAACTCGTGAACGACCTTCCCGCGAACATCTCGATGCCGAAATGCGATCGTTGGAGTACCGTCAGGCTTCGTTACAGAAACCGTCAGAAATCCTCCTTTGACCCGCAAGAACGGTTGCCACTCTGGCTGTCGCGGATTGCCACCCGCATGCGAATCGCTTGCCGGGCCACACGAGAATTCTCGCAATCCAGAACTTGGATCAATGGACATGTACTGCCAGTGTCGATCTCCGCAACATGTATAGAAGTTCTTCAGCTTACTTGACTTGGTCCAGGAGCGAAACTTGTGGCCTTCATAGGAGAACGAGTCGTTGGCGTGGTTGTCGTTCTTGCCTTTGTCTCGATCGGGCCCGACGATTGGTGTCGGGCTGACTAAGACCCGAAAATCTGCGTCACTTTGCTCGATGGTACGTTGCAACCAGGCAAGTTGCTCGTCGCCCCAAATCGTCTTCCCGGGACTGTCATTCATTGTGTTCGGTGAACGATAGAGCCGTCCTTCGACCATCCAAATCTGAAGCCCTTTGCCCCACCGGACTGTCCGGTACGTCATGTCTCCCATCGGCACTTGTTCGCGATAAATGCCGAATCCTTCCACGAAAGTCAACGGATTCATCCACGCTGCTTTCATGGTCGGCCAGCAATCGTTGGCCCATGCATCATGATCGTCGACCTCCCAGTAGCCTGGAACGTTGCGATGAAACTCGACGTGACGAGGCAGCGAGTACATGCGTTGCCAATGAAGGCGAGCCAGTTCGACGGTCCTTGCACGAGGCGCTTCGCTGTCCAGGTACACGGTATCGCCAGTCGGAACGAGGAAGTCGAGATTCAACTTCTGCATCGCTGGATAGATGTGATACCCTTCACGGTGGTCGAGGTCCCAATAGGACTGCCCCGTCACGACTCCGAAGTCGACGTCTTGCCACGCAGTCGCCGCGGCAGGCGTACCAAACGAACCCTTTACTGTTGCACTTACTTCGCTGCCCTTCGAATCGCGAGCTTCGACTTTGAGATGATATCGCGTAGCCGATTTCAAATCCTTCAGACGAAACTGATGAACAAAGTCGTGCTCCGCCGCGACGGCCACCCAATCAGTCCGGCGAGCGTCGTTGAAGCGATCATCCGACGAGACCACAACACGAACCTCGCCTTTCGCCCCGGGCGTTGCCCCATCGCGATCTTCGACCTTGATCTCGGATGGTGCGTAGGTGCTTTGCTTTGGTTGCCGCTTACTCGGTTCGCGGTATCCATCCCACTTGCGCTCCGACTCGCGCGTCACGCGAGTCCAAACAATGGCCGAATCGTGGGTCACTTCGCCGACACGAAACCCCATCGCCATCTCGGCGGCGCTCCCTCCGGTGTTCGGCCCCATCCAAAACACGACACCTAGAATCAAGTAGATCGAACGTTGTCGCAACATCACTGATGTCTCCTCAGGGCGTTATGCGTTTTACGGAACTCGGATTCTATCACTCCGGACCGCCCAGCAGTAGAATCAGGAGCAAGACTTCGTGCCACAATTACCTTGGAGCGATATCAATGTCTGAGTCTGCTACCGAACGACATCTCGCTCTCAAAGTCATGATGATGCCCCGCGATACGAATCCGTACGGGACGATTTTTGGTGGTGTCTTGCTCAGCTATATCGATCAAGCTGGTGCGATTGGAGCCCGATTCGAGGTTGCTCGCAACCGTCTGCCGAAGCAAGATCTCGTGACGGTCGCCATGGAAAGTGTAGAATTCCACCAGCCCGTCTTCGTCGGTGACTGTGTCAGCTTTTGGACGGACCTTCGAAACATCGGCAAGACGTCGATTACGATGCACATCGTCGTCGAGACCGAACGCGAAGGTGATGTTACGAAAGTAACCGAAGCCGATGTCACCTATGTGTCCGTCCAAACCGATGGGCAGAAACGAAAGCCCGTTCCAATTCGTGGACGAAGGTCTAGTTAGCGTTACTTAGAGCGGTCTAGCGATCTCTCTACCTGCCAAAGTGACATCCAGCGGCATGACGCCCGCGCTGCTCCGCAGCGCTAACGGTCGACCACCGAAAGGTTTTCCGTCTCGTTGACTCGATTGGCGCGAAAAATGCAAGATTGTCTTGAGGCGACTACCAGATCTTGTCGAATTGAGCGAACTACTAGAATTCCAATGTCGCGCGATACATGAATTTCGAGGTGGACCAATGAGATGGAAATTAGGAACTCTCTCCGGAATCGGTGTTTATCTTCACTGGTCGTTTTGGCTGTTGCCGGCTTGGATCTTGCTGTCTGCGGGTGGCGGTCTGACTGGAGCGATCGGCTCTGTTCTGTTTGTCTTTGCGATCTTTGGATGCGTTGTCTTGCATGAGATGGGTCACGCGTTGATGGCTCGTCACTATGGGATCGGCACGCGAGACATCACGTTGTATCCGATCGGTGGCGTTGCAAGTCTTGAACGTATGCCGCGGCGTCCGTCGCAGGAACTGGCGATCGCGGTTGCAGGTCCTGCCGTCAATGTTGCGATCGCCGGCGTTCTCTTCGCTGTACTTCTCGCTACCGGCATCGGCGCACAAGGGGCAACACTCAGTCTTGTCGGCGAATCGTTCCTGCTGAACTTACTCGTGGTGAACATCGGTCTTGTCGTCTTTAACATGCTACCGGCGTTTCCAATGGACGGTGGTCGCGTACTCCGCGCCGTCCTCGCGATGCGGAAACCTTACTTGCGAGCAACCGAGCTCGCCGTCCGAGTTGGACAAGGTGTCGCGATAATCCTTGCTCTCGTTTCACTGTTTACGGGAGGCACGCTGTTATTCGTCGCTCTGTTCGTTTTTCTTGCCGCACAGGCTGAACTCGCGATGGCTCGCCGCCAAGAATCTTCCCCGGAACCCTCGGTCATCGATGCAGTTATCTGGCAACAACGACCCGCGGGCAGTGGGCCAGAATCCGACGCGCGGATCGTCTGGCTTAATCCTGACGACACAGGTCGAACTGGTTCATTCTGACCCATGACCTCGCGCTGAAGACGCTGCCTGTGTTCTCCCAAAAGATAGTAGCATCTGGGCTGAACAGACCGCTACAATGAGGCCCCGTTGAGGCGTTGAAGTCTAGCGTAGGAGGATAGGACATGAGGCGCGCCGTCTTAATCGTTACTTTGCTCTCTGTGGCAAGCTCATCAGCTGTTGCACAAGAACCGATTGGGGCGAAGGAGGCTCTGCGATTAGTTCGCGAGAAGGCGAACCAACAAGAGGAAGCTGCAACGGAAGCGGAGGAAGGGACATCCGAGTTGGCGAAAGCCATCGCGTTGTACAAAGACGAGCTGCCCAACCTGACGCCCGATCAAGCCACAACACGCTGGCTCGCGCTGTTCGATTTGTCCCGAGAGTCGGTCCCCGATCAAGATGCTTATCGGATGTCTGATAGCGAATCACCCTGGTCTAATGTTTTAAACGTGTTGCCGGGTCCCGACTCGTGGGCGACGCTCGGCCAGCAAATCGAAGCTCGTGAGTTGCCCGAGGCACTTCCCGAGCGGCTGGCCGCAAACGCGATGCGACTTTTGGGCCGCCGTCTGAATGGGCAATTGGACGAGTTCAAGCTGGAACTTAAAACGATTGAGGCCTCCGTTGCCAAGCCAGCTGCGGCCAAGCCCACCGCGCCGGGCGCCGACAATCCCGCGCTCGAGAAACTCTTTCAGCAGTTCTCCAACAACGCTTCTCGGCAAGGTTCTCATAAGTACTCGAATGTTCTCGATGCGATCAAAGGATTGCGGGCAAGCTTAGGTGGTGGCGACCCGATTGCGACGTTCGAGGAGTCGCTGACATCCGTTGATGCAACCTGGGGCTCGGAAATTCGCGTTCCGGATCTAGTTGGCCTCGTGGGACGAGAGCGAGCTTCGGAGCTTCTATTGAAAGCTTTCGAAACCAAGGGAGTGCAGCTGTCTTTTAACGTCAAACGCGCCGCCACACTAGCTCTTGCACGAGAAGTCGCCTTGGCCAACGTCGAGTCTTTGCAACTGCCGCCTTGGGGCCTTTGTCGGTCAACAGACACCAAGGAGCTGTTCGAAGCCCTATTGAAACAGTTCACAAACAAGCAGCCCGAGGATCGGCAATCGATGCGGTTTCGATCTAACAACGACTATGGGAACGCCGCTTCGTTCTACTTCCTAGGCCTCATCTTGCGAGGCAACGACGATACGGCGACTCAACTGTTCGTCGAACAGGCCACGACAAATCCGGACAACGCAATCAATCTTTTCGGAGCTTGGGAGAAGATTCGCACGTCCAATGATGACCGATTGAAGATATATCGATTCCTGTTAGCGCTCGCCAAGGATCACCCAGAGTTCTCCGTGTGGGACCAACTGATTGCGACCAGCACGCAACTCGGTCGCGGTGACGAAGTCCGGCGATTGATCGACGAACTTGCCCAGCTTCCGGAGCCAACTCGTGGACGGCTTCGAGCGTTGCGAGCGGATGTCTTACTCGCGTCTGGTGATATCGAGGCAGCCATTGAACAGCTGCGGCAAAACTCAACAGCGCTGGCAGGAAAGAAGGACCCGGAATCGCGCAATGAAATGGCAATCGTTGCCATGAAGATGGTCGCTATCGGGCGTCTGATGAAGCGAGTCGAGTGGAACGAAGAGGGATTTGCGACGATTGATAAGATGTACGCAGCTCCTATTGAGGAGCATCCAAGCGGGACCCTCTTCGCCGATCACTACGGCAGGGGAATGAGTCTCTCGGACGGTTACGTTCAGGAACTAGTGCGCCGAGGTCGGCTGGACCAGGCCGAGGCTTTCCTGATCGACATGATTGTGGCCGAGAAACGCCAGTCCGAATACATGTCCTATGGCGGCAACACGCCGGGCGTCCTCTTGGCGGAACTGTATCTCAATGCGGGTCGTCACGCCGATGTCGTCACCCTGCTTGACGAAGCAACATGGTGGAGCGAGGACGATTTGGTCGAATCGCTGTCGATGGAGTACACCAAATCGCTCGCCTTCATCGCGGCGCAAGCCTTTGCAGAAACTGGTCGTGTGGCATTGGCACGGAAGCTCTTCGAGCGTCTCGTTTTTGAAAACCCGGGCCAAGACGCGATATGGACTCGGTTGGTCGACATAACCGGAGATGACTTTCCCAAGATCGCAAATCGCGTGTTCCAGCGCAATCAATTCGAGGAACGTCCCTTGATCTGGCTAGGTACTTATCAGTTGAAGAAGGGCGACGTAGAGGCCGCCGAAACGACAATTCGTCAAGCGATATCGATCGACCCTTCGGATGGCGAGCAGGGAAAGGGCGACCGCATGCGAGTGTATGCCGTGTTGGCCGACATCTTGGCTTTGAAGGGTGATGATCAGGCTGAAGTGTTTCGCGGAGCCGTACGTGCCATTCGGATGGCGGAAGACGCGGACGACTTTCTTCAGGCTGGAATGTATTCGCTTGCTATCGAGCTATATAATACCAGCTTGGAGCAGTTTGCTGACGCCTACTGCATCCAATCTCGACTCGCAATCCAGCTTGCTGGACACGGCGACTTGGAGGGGGCGGCTCGGCATTATCAACGGGCTTTCGAGTTGATGCCCGATAGTTTCGGGCGCGTGGAGAGCCATTGCTTTGGTTGCGAAGGTGCGTTCGACGGCGAATTGGCGTCTTCGATTGCCGAACGAGTGTTCAATCGCTTGGCCGCCGAGCGTCCCAACGATCCGAAAGTTCATTACTTGCTCGGATATCTGCGCAAATCGCAGAGCAACGAAGACGAGGCATTGAAGGATTTTCGCAAAGCGGTCGAGTTCGATCCCGACTATTTGAATGCTTGGACAAAGATCTTGGAGCTCCGCCAAGAGACGACCGTTCCTATCGAACTCGTCGACGAAGCAGCGTTGAACATTTACCGACTCGCGCCACTAGCAAGCAGCTACGGCATTAGCGTCGATATTCGCGACTTGAAGCAGTTGTGGAATGCTGTCGCGGAAGTTGAGCAACGGATTCCTCGCGTGGAATCGGAACCGTTGTATCCGCTCAAAGCGGCGGTCGAAGCTCGGAGTACTGAACAAGGTGCGTTTGGCGGCGGCTTTGGCATGTCCTGGAGCCAGGATCGTGGCGGCAATCCTCAATCGCCCAACGAAGCAATTAGCTCTAATGATTCAATCGGCTACATTACGCAGATCCTGGAGGCATCCAAGGAATAGCTGACCGTCGCGCGCAATTGAACTCCCGAACGTGGTCACCCGCCGATCAGCGAACGCGATGCGGGGCAGACGCTCGATCAGAATTGCCGTGTGGGCGATTATCTGGCCGGCAAGTTGACTTGCAAACGCAGTTAACCGCATCTACGTTAGGAGTCAGTAGCCCCATCGCCGTCGATGTGACGTTCATTGGCTCTCCCTCCTCCATCCACGCATGAGGTGCCGCATGCGACCTGCCGCCTACTTCCGCCTTTCGTTGCTGAGTTGTCTTTTGCTCGTGTCTCTAGTTGCGTTTGGCGAAGACTCCGCGAAATCAGACGAAGCGAAACCCGAAGACTCGACGGACGTCCTGGCCGGTCATTCGGCCCATGGCGAAGCGTTCAATGAGGGGCCGAGGCAAAGTGCCTACCTGATGAATGGTTTAGGCCGCGTTCGCTTCCCCGTCACGACCAAAGACGAAATGGCTCAGCGGTTCGTTACCCAAGGTGTCGCTCAACTGCATGGCTTTTGGTATTTCGAGGCCGAACGGTCCTTCCGACAAGCGGCAGCGATTGATCCCGATTGCGCGATGGCTTACTGGGGCATGGCGATGGCCAACGGCGGCAACGAAAAACGGAGAAAGGGCTTCCTCGAAGAAGCTGTCAAACTTAAAGACAAAGCGACTCGTCGCGAGCAGCTCTACATTGAGGCCATCGACGCGTACAGCAAAGCAGATGCAAAAAAGCCGAAGGAGCGTGGCGAGAAGTACACGAGAGCGCTAGAGAAGTTGCTGTACGAGTTTCCCGATGACGTCGAGGCAAAAGCGTTTCTCGCTCTCCAGATTTGGAGCAATCGATCCAAAAGTAACCCGCTCGCAAGTCACCTAGCCGTCGATGCATTGATCCAACAGGTCCTCGCAGTCGAACCAATGCATCCGGCTCATCACTATCGGATTCATCTTTGGGATCTCGAACGACCGGCGACAGCGGTTTCGTCTGCGGCACAGTGCGGCCAGTCATTGCCGGCCATCGCTCACATGTGGCACATGCCTGGGCATATTTTTTCTCGGCTCAAGCGCTACGACGATGCCTGTTGGCAGCAAGAAGCATCGGCTCGCGTCGATCACGCGCACATGATGCGAGACCGTGTTTTACCCGACCAGATCCACAACTTTGCGCACAACAACGAGTGGCTGATTCGTAATCTGAATTATGTGGGCCGCGTGCAAGATGCCGTCGATCTGGCAAAGAACATGATCGAGTTGCCGCGACATCCGAAGTACAACACGCTCGCAAAACGTGGCAGCACAAACTACGGGCGACAGCGATTGTTTGAAACGCTCAGCCGCTATGAGCGGTGGGACGAAATGATCGCGTTATGCCAAACGCCTTACCTTGAAGCGACTGAGATCGAGAAGGAGCAAGTCAAGCGTTTACGATATCTCGGTCAGGCATATTTCCGCAACGGTAATGCAGAGGATGGAACGGTTCAGCTCGCCGAGCTTCAGCGACGTCACGGAGAGGCGACACAGAAACGCGACACAGCAATCGCCGATGCTAAATCGAAAGCGAAGGAGAAGGCATACGATCAAGCAAAGATCGACGAAGCTGTCGCCGCGGCCGAGAAAACAGCAACTGACGATGGCGGTGACGAAGATGCGATCGGCAAGGCAAAGGCCGAAGCGGAAGCATCAACTCGTGAAGCTCAAGTCAAAGCCAAGCAGAAGGACATCGACAAGGCCGGTTCTGAAGCGAAGAAGCCCTTCGATGCTAAGATCAAAGAACTCGAGCCCGCGATCGCAGAGCTCGAAGGTTTGCAGGCGGTGGCTGCGGGTGACGCCAAGAAGGCAGTACCTCTTCTGAAGAAGGCACGCGGTACCGACACGATGTATGTCCAACACATTAAGTTGCTCGCCGAAGAAACTGACGAAGCAATCAAGGACGCTCGCAAACACGTCGATTCTCACAAGAACGAAGTACAGCCCCTGGCGATGTTGACCGAGCTGTTATGGAAAGCGGACAAAAAAGACGATGCTAAGGAAGTCTTTGGAAGGCTGCGAGAGATTTCGAGCCCCATCGACTTGAATTCGCCCGTCTTTGCGAGACTAGAACCAATCTCGCTCGAACTTGGCTTCTCCAACGATTGGCGTGTGTCAAAGGCACCCGCCGAAGACATCGGCGTTCGCCCTTCGCTCGATTCGCTCGGCACGTTCCGCTGGCAACCGTCGCCAGCCGCAGAGTGGGTTCTGAAAGATGCCAAAGACGAATTGCACGCTTTACTAGATTACAAAGGCAAGCCAGTCATTGCGATCTTCTATCTTGGCTACGGTTGTCTGCATTGTGCCGAACAACTTCACGCATTCGCGCCAAAAGTAGAAGAGTTTAAGAAAGCAGGCATCGAGCTAATTGGGATTAGCACCGATGATCTACCGGGCTTAAAGATCTCGATTGCGAACTACGACAAGGGCGAGCTTCCGATCCCCTTAGTAGCCAACCCCGAGCTAGACATCTTCCAAGCCTATCGAGCTTACGACGACTTCGAGAAGCAGCCATTGCATGGAACGTTCCTGATCGACGCCGAGGGCATGGTTCGCTGGCAAGACATCAGCTACGAGCCGTTTATGGACGCGGACTTTCTGCTGAAAGAATCGCAGCGATTATTGTCTCAAGGTGTCACAATCGCCGAAACGGCTCTCTCTTCCACATCCAAGTGATGGGAGAGGCGTGATAGAACAGGGAACGTCATGAGCAACGTCACGATCTTCCACAATCCTCGCTGTACTAAAAGTCGACAGACGCTCGCTCTGTTGAACGAGCGGGGAATTGAACCGAACGTCATCGAGTATCTGAAGACGCCGCCCGACGAGGCAATGATTCAATCGCTGCTAAAAAAGCTTGGCATCGAAGCTGCACAGCTCATCCGGCGCAAGGAATACAAGGCGTTGGGGCTTTCCGAATCGGATGATCCACAAGAACTGATCACACGCCTGGCGACACACCCCGAGATCATCGAACGCCCGATTGTGGTGAACGGCGACATGGCTCGGCTGGGCCGACCGCCGGAACAAGTGCTAGAGATTCTCTAGCGAAATCGCGCCTACGCGACTTGTGCCAATACGTATGGGCCTTTGGGAATAACGGCCATCGAAGCATCCTCTCCGTACTCGCTTAGCGAGTCGGCGACGGCTTGTTCGATGCTTGGGGCGCTTTCGACGAACAACTTGTTGATCGTTTCTGCCGGAAGTCCGTCGCTGACGATCTTGACCTTTGCCTTGCGGCACACTTTGGCCAGCTCTTCCAGTTGCCACTGGTCCATCACGAAATAATCCTTGCCAAGGATTCTCTCCATAAAGATCTCCAGGCTGTCGTTCTCGTCGAACAGCTGCTGAAACTGTGGGCTGCCAATGCCTTCGCTCAAACCTGCTGCCATGATAATCGTGCCGCCTTGCTTGACGATCGGCAGCGCGCCGGTCAAACCTTTGACAGCTTGATAAAACGTCGTATCGAGCGGATATCCGGCGCAGCT
Organism: Planctomycetota bacterium; assembly: GCA_014381825.1. Taxonomy (GTDB): domain Bacteria; phylum Planctomycetota; class Planctomycetia; order Pirellulales; family Pirellulaceae. The sequence goes on along the minus strand of JACNKX010000078.1, from coordinate 139,842 downwards.
CGTGACGACGATATCGACTGGTTCTGGAACGGTATCGCGAACGACTTCACGAACAAAATCAACGCCTTCGTGAAACGCTTCGACCATATCGCCCGCGACAAACTTCAGCGGTCGCCGACCGGCGTCGATGACGACGTTCGCAATAAAGTCGCAGCCGGTCTTGCGCGCAATCCAAGTGTTTTCTTCGTGGACCGGATTGCCTTCCAAGATACCGCAATCGGCTTTGGGGCTTTCTAGGAAATCGGGACCGTGCCAAACTTTTACCGTTTCGAGCGCCGCGATACCTGGACAGATCAACTTGCGGCCACCCGAGAACCCCGCCATCAAGTGAGGCTCGATCAATCCGGTCGTGATTTTCAGGTCTGCGTTAACGTAATGCGAGTCGATCCAGATCGGAACACCGCGTGGGCTGTCGCCAAGGTAAGTATGTTCGTCAAGAACCTGCCCGTGATGATTCTCGATTCGATAGGTGCTGGCAATGTACTCGCCAACGACTTCGATCAGTTCTTCGCCTTCGTTTGGGCGATGCAAGCCCGTCGCGATTAGAATCATGATCTTGCCGCGAGGGATGCCAGACGCTTCAAGCGTTGCCAGCATCGGCCGCAGCATCATTTCGTTGGGGACGGGTCGCGTGATGTCGCAGATGACGATACACGCACTGGTGCGACCCTTCGCAAGTTCGGCTAGCGGAGCCGTGCCGGTTGGGTTTTCCAAGACGGCCCGTAATGAAGCATCAGGATCAGGCAACGGTGTCGCATCTTTGTATGCCAGGGTCCGCATACCTGGTCGATCCGGAAGGTCGACTTCCAAACCAGTTCGCCCGTATTCCAAACGCACGCGCATGAACCACCTAGACTGCGAGAATTAGCGACAGACCGGCTTTACTCTTCCGCCTGCTCTTCCGTCGTCTCTTCTTCTTCCTTGACCTTCTTCTTCTTCTTCAGGGCCATCTTCTGGACACGCACTTTTGGCATTCCGAGGACACTGTCACCCTCTGACCAGCGATCCGATGCCTTTAACTTCTCCAGTCGCTCCGCACGTGTCAGCACGTTCCGCGACCGCATTACTCCAGCCTTCACTTTGAGGCTTTTATCGATTGTCATCTATCCGGTTCCTTCTCGTTAATTTCAACGAATCTCACAATATACGTGCGAGATCGGTTGCGTACAACCGCGACGAGGAGCATTGGTGTGCGCCTTTTCTCTCCGCCAAAATGCGGCGCTCGTTCGTAGAACGAAAGGCCACGTACTCCATCATCCTGATCGCCCTAACTGTCTTATAGCACGAGTGTTAGATATATTAAGTATGCTCGCGGCGGAAGCGATTGGGAAGCAAATTGGCGAGAGTGGTGACTTCGACAACAGCGTCAGAACTCGCGTCTACGATCAATATCGGGAGGTCGTCGCTAAACTCGGCGAGGACTTGGCGGCAGGCACCACACGGCGATAACCCACCCTCGGTTGCGACCGCGAGACCGACAAACTGCCGTATTCCGGCTGCGACAGCCGCGAAAATCGCTGTTCTCTCAGCACAGTTCGTTAAACCGAACGAAGTGTTCTCGATGTTGCAGCCCGCAAAGATCTGCCCGTCGTCGGTCAGGAGAGCCGCGCCAACTGGGAATTTCGAGTACGGAGCGTAGGCTTGCTGTCGAGCTACTAACGCGGCGTCGCTCAGCTTCTGTCTTTGATCGTCGGTCAAATTATTCACAGCGAGTCGGGATATCGATCAATAACGAGCGGCGGCTTTGATACGGGCTCATCTTGGATCTGGATGCAGGACTTGAGGACTTCGTCAGCTAACTTACCATCTTTGTCGCGAGCAAACACGTGGGCCAGTGGCTGGCCGCGTTCGATCCGATCGCCGACTCTCACAAGGGTTTCGATACCAACCGAATGATCGATTGAATCGGACATGACTCGCCGTCCGCCGCCCAGCCGAATGATTTCGTCGCCGATTGCCTCCGCATTGATCGCAGAAACGAAGCCCGATCGAGTCGCTTCGATGCTCGTTGCCGGAGCGATTGGACGAGGTGCGTCGATATCGCCTCCTTGCGCCGATACCATCGCGCGAAGCTTCTTGAGGCCATCTCCGGAATCGATGTGCTGTTGTAGTAGCGCCGTGCCTTGCTCCGGTGTGCTTGCGACTTTTGTCGCAACGAGTAACTCGGCACCAAGTGAAGTTGTCAATGCGATAACGTCACTCGGGCCTTCGCCCGAAAGAGCGGCAACGGTTTCGTCAACTTCGACCGCGTTGCCAGCCATCCGACCGAGTGGTTGTGACATGTTGGTAATCAATGCAGTCGTCGGCACACCCATCCGGTAACCGGTTTCAACCAACGACTGAGCCAACTTGCGAGCTTGGTCGAGTGACTTCATGAACGCACCCGATCCAACTTTGACATCGAGGACCAACGCATCGAGACCCTCCGCAAGTTTCTTGCTCATAATGCTCGCAGTGATCAGTGGGATCGACGCGATCGTCGCGGTTACATCCCGAAGGGCGTAAAGCTTTCGATCCGCCGGCGCGATCTCGGCGCTCGCGCCCGTGATCACACAACCGACTCCGTCGGTAATGTCGCGAATTTCGTCGAGATTCAGATCCGTCCGAAAGCCAGAGATGGATTCCAGCTTGTCGAGCGTTCCGCCGGTTGGCCCGAGTCCCCTGCCCGAGATCATCGGCACACGGAGTCCGCAGCAAGCCAACAGCGGCGCGAGCACCAGCGAAACCTTATCGCCAACTCCACCGGTCGAATGTTTGTCGACACAACTCGCCCCGTCGGTCCACTGCAATTGGATGCCAGAGGCCAGCATCTGTTCGGTGAGAGTGGTCGTTTCGTCCGCAGTCATCCCCTGCAGATAGACCGCCATGGCCAGCGCACTCATCTGGTAATCGGGAACAGTTCCCACAGTGTAGCCGTTTACGAAATCAGCGATCTCAGCGCGAGAGAGCGCAAATCCATCGCGTTTTCTGGCGATTACGTTAGCTGGATTGAATGGCATCGGGGCGCTCGCGGACCTATCGATGCCGCATTCTTAACGGATAGCGGATCTGATGCAAAGCGCAAGTGGTCGAAAGGTCGCGGCTGGACTCCAGCGACCCGGCTAATCGACGACGCAACTACTATCGATGCCGATTCCACCAAATCGCCAACGGCACTGCGGCGATGCACACGAACGGAAGGGAGCAGCTAGACAAAACGAAACCGAATGCCAGCATTTGGGTCGTTCCTGGCGGTGGTGAAAAGCCGGCCAATGACAGCCATATCGCACAGGTCAATGCGTATACGACACTGACGAGAATTGCTCGCCTTGTGGTCAGTAATCGGAGCCGAAGGGCAGCCACATACAAGGCGATTGTCCCGCCGACAGTGAAGGCGATCCACGCCCATTGTAGTGTGGCGGTGATTTGGTCACTCGAACCTGGCAGGAAGTAATAAAACGCAATCGGGATGATTGGGCACAGAGCAGCGGCAGATAATAGCGCATGAAGCATCCACGGACGCAGGATGACGACGGAAACTCCAAGACTTGTAAGTATCCAACTTCCGAGCGGAATCATCACAACAGCGACGAGTGCCTCACGTGGATTAACGCTAGGTGGGACCACCTCGTTCCAACTCGCCGGTCCGTGACCAACCAGCGTGAGACATAGGAGCATAACGGCCAGCCCGATCACCCACACAACCCACGATAAGCAGATACTCTTTAAGGCAGTTCGCAGCTTGATGTCCGCCAGTTGTACGTCGGACAGAGGACGTGTTGCTAAGTGTTCGTCAAAGTCAAATCGACGACCAACGTGACCAAGGTAGAGTCCGAGAACTGCGCAGCTCATGACCTGCATCCACGTAAAACCGACCATTGCATCGCGGGCCGACGACCATTCAAATCGACCCGTTAAGAAAAAGCAGCACATCGTGATTGTGATCAACGCAGGCCCGGCGAGCATCACTCGACCTCGCACCGTCCATTCGGACCATAACTCGGCACCCATCGGCGTCGCCGCATGTTTTCCGGCGCCGAAACTAACATCGAACTTGGTGAGCAACCAACGTCCGAGCGTGGTCATCGAAAACACTTGTCCGCGCCGCGCGAGGGTGAGGAAAAAGAACGAGAACCAATAAGCGGCAGTCGGGACAATTATCGCCAGCGCGATGTCGAGTGGTGAAATGCTCCGCCAGCGCAAATGGCTCCCCTCCGAATCGACGTGCATATTGAGATAGATAACGCCCAGACCGAACGCGGTCGCTACGCCGGCAACAATTGCACCACGAGTGTTCGGTACCGCATAGATCATCGAAGCTACCGCTTGGCAGACGGACAGAATACATACGGCGGTAATCATCGGTTTAAGAAGAGACCACTGAGCGTTGAAAACCGAATTCAGTAGCAGCCCGATCGTGAGATAACCGATCCCCATTGCGACGGCCCCGTTAATCATGGGAATCAAAATGGATTTGTGGATCGAGACAGGAAGAGTAAATCGATACTGAGGCGAACTCGTTGCTTGGCAGATTACAGCGGACAAGCCAACGACTGCAAAAAGAAAACAGAAGACGTGCAGGGCCGTGAAGATGTGGGAGTCGCGCAGGTAGAGGTCGTTGGACGAAATACCTCCGTAAACTAGCGCCCCCAACCCGAAGAGGATGGCGACGACGGTGATAAAAGGACTCGAAGCCTGTCGCCAGAATTCCCAGGTCAGTGCAAGTGAACTCGATTTCATGATTCACTCCCCTGTTGCTGAGTGGTCGCTGCGCGGGCGCGGGCGAGAAATACATCCTCAAGCGACGGACGACGTTCTTCGACGATCGAAGCGCCCGCTGACGCAGCCTCGGTTCGCAGCCGTTCCAACTCGCCGTTGCAAACACAGGTCCACTCGCGGCCCTCGCCGCTCCATCCCAATCCACCCGGCAAAGTTGGAGTTGTCGCGGGCGGGTTGGGGAAGCGTACCGTTAGCAAGTGATGTTCATCGAGAATCTGATCGAGCGGCGCACTCATGACGAGCCGACCGAGATGCAGCATGGCGACCTGATCGGCAACGCGTTCGACTTCGTCCAACAAGTGCGACGAGAACAGAATCGTACGCCCTTCGTCGGCAACCGTTCGGATGATCGCGGAAAGTATATCTCGGCGGACGATCGGATCTAGGCCGGACGACGGTTCATCGAGAACTAGAAAATCAGGCCGATGGGCAAGAGCCGCGAGCAGTCCAACACGTGCGCGCTGACCGCGGGATAGTGACTTAATTCGCTGGCCCTTTGCCAATTCGAACATCTCGCGCAGCTGATCCGCATACGTGGCGTCCCATTTGGGAAAGAACGCCTGCGAGTAGCTCATGAATTGCCCGATCCGCATCCAATCAGGCATCTCGCGACTCTCGGACAAGTAGCCGATTTGTGCAAGAACTCGGATTGGGTCGTCAACTGGATTCAGCCCAAATACCGAAACAGTCCCTCGTTGAGCCTTCAGTAATCCCAGCAAGTGCTTGATCAGTGTCGTCTTGCCAGCACCGTTTTCGCCAACCAGCCCGAACACAACGCCACGCGGGATATTCAGTGTGACGTCTGCGAGTGCGGTCTTGCGCCAGAAACGCCGCGTCAGTCCACGGATCTCGACTACATTGTTTTCGCTCATCGGGATTTACCTCATCTGCTGACTGCGCTGACGGACCAGTTTAATTACAGTCTCCAACTCGACATTCATATGTGCGGCTTCTGCTAGTAGCGTGTCGATGCGTTCGTTCAGGATCTTGTTCTGCTCACGCTTTGCCAGCGGCGATACGCCTTCGGCCACGAACACACCTGAACCACGCCGCGACTCAACGACACCCTCGCTTTCCAACTCGCGATAGGCACGTGCGACGGTGTTCGGATTCACAATCAATTGCTCCGCCAGCTTACGAACAGGCAGCAGTTGATCGCCCTGCTTCAAGCGGCCGGACGCAACCAGGTATTTGACCTGCGCGGCGACTTGTTGATAAATCGGAACGCCGTCGTTTGTCGAGACATGAAGTTGCATGTCAGTTGTCCTGAAACAAGGCTCTTTGTCGCGGGCTACTTGGAGTGTATTAATACATTAATACAATTGGCCGCCTCGCGTCAAGTGCTAAAACAGAAGTTATTTGTTGCGTAGAAAACGAGTGCGTCACGCCGCCGCACATCTTCGTTTAACGGCAAGCCGAAGGCGTCGGTGTATTGAACTACGCAGTCGCCTTCGGCTTGCCGTTAAACGATAAACCCCCAGACGGTGTCTAAACGACTTCGTACGGCTTGCGCGATGTCAGGAGACCTGAGTACCTTCAACTTCACGAACGACGATTCGATTGCCGCTGATTTCAACAACGCGAACTTGCATTCCCTTGTCGACGAATGAACCGTCTGTAACGACGTCAACGTATGCGGCTTCAAAAATGGCTTTGCCCGCTGGTCGAAGCGGCGACTCGGCGATGCCCCAATCACCAACTTCGACTGGGAATTGGTATGGATCATTCGTCGCATTCGGTTTGCCCTCGTCATCCGCGTCGGGGCGACCGGAAACAGGCAACTCAAGTTGCAACCAACCGATAACCGGGACGGTCCCGAAGTAGTGACTCACTCCGAACGCCCCGATCAAGAATGCGAATCCCGCCCCCACGATTACAACCAATCCTTGCAGACTTGTGTTTAACTCGCGGGTCGTCGTTGGAATCGTAAAATCCTGTCCTGCCATGATCAACGAACTCACGAGCAACAACATGCCTGTGATTCCCGCGAATCCGAATCCGGGCGTAACGAAGAGTTCGATCAATAAGAACGCAATACCGAGCAAGAACAGAACGACCTCGAGCCACACGGCCGTGCCGCCCAGGAACTTGCTCCAGAAGAACAAGGTGAAGCACATCGCTGCGATGAGGCCGCCCGCACCGAGACCGGGTGCGCTAAACTCGACATACAAAGCGATCAAACCAACCAACAGCAGTAATCCCGTAACGAAAGGCACATTGAGAATCGTAACGGCGGTATCAACACCCGACGGCTCTAAGACGACCAGTTCGTCTTCGATCCCATATCGCTGCTTGATCTCTTCTCTGTCCTTCGCAATACCTTCGGCCAGTTGCAGTTCGACGGCGCGAAGTCCCGTTACGGTCAAGAAGTGCTTCGCTCGCGATTCGTCGACCGGTTGCAGTTTCACCCAGTCATCCGGAGCCTCAGACGACTCGATGTCGTGATCAGCAAGGAACGTTTCCACTCCACTGTTCTTATTTCGAACGCGATAGACCACAAGATCCATATCAACCATGGCTTCGGCTAAGGCGGGCGGTCGACCAGTGGCTTCGGCAAGATCTCGCAGTTCCAACGCCAGCACACTTCGTTCCTTTTCAGGGGCGTAACGAAACAAAGCGTCTTCACCCTCGATGATAAGCCCCACGTCACCAAGGTGTGCCTTGGGTGCCATCACGATTTCGTTGCAGCCCAGCGCCACGATCGCGGCACCGCTGAACGCCTCACGCGGCACGAAGGCGACCGTGTGGGCCCAATCAAGAGCGAGAAAGCGGGAAGCCAGATTCTGACTGGTAACGCGGTATCCGCCGGGGCTGTCGATCTCGATGATCAGCAGGTCGGCGCCTTGGCTTTTAGCGACGTCCAGCTTGCGATAAATAAACTGTTCGAGAAGCGGGGTGATTGGACCTTCAAAACGAATCAACACGGCTTTGTTAAAGCTACGAGCCTGTTCGGCTTCTTCCGCATGAACACATTGCGCACCGACGAAGGCAGAGAACAAGGCTGCGACAAGCCAAACTCGATTTAACGCAGTTCTTTGCGGAACCATGCGGGCTCGCCCCTCGCATTTAGTGCTCGTGACCGCTTTCACCATGTGCGTGACCGTGATCGATTTCCTCTTGCGTGGCATCACGGATATCGCCGACAGTAACATCGAAGTTCAAAGGTATGCCAGCTAGTTCATGATTACCATCGACAGTAACTGTATCATCCGTAATCTCAACGACCGTAACCATCATCGGCCCATCGTCCGCATCGACTTGGAACTGCATACCGAGTTCCAGTTCGTCGATGTCTTCAAAGTGACTCCGTTCGACTTCGTGCAGCAATTCCTCACTATGATCGCCATACGCATCTTCCGGCTGGACGCTCACTTTGAATTGATCTCCAGCGGATTTGCCTTCGAGAACTTCTTCAAGCCCGGGAATGATACCGCCAACTCCGTGCAAGTACGCCAGCGGTTCGCCGCCTTCCGAACTGTCGATGACTTCCCCATCGTCGTCCGTCAGGGTGTAGTGAATCTTGACGACTTTGTGTTTGGTAATCTGCATCGGTCTATTTCCTGCTGTGGTCGCGACGTGTGAGATTGTCGGGAGTATCACTGCGGTAGGGAGTGACGATCCAACCAGGGTGAGAACGGCTGGTGGCGATTATCAGTCGGGTGACCGAAAACGCTACGCCTTTGGTTATAGCAGATTCATTCACAGCTGGAGAGTGATTGACGCTTGGAGGATGAATATCGGAGTTCCAACAACGATTCCGGGACAGATTCCTAGCGGCGTTATTTGGCGACAATCGTTGAACTATACGCAATAGAATTGCAGGAACGATGTTCGTGCTCGCAGACGCGGCATCTTGAACAAGCGGGTGCAGCGCAGTCGCTTACCGATGACCAAATGGTTGGCCCGACGTATCACCCAACGAACAGAGGCCTAAACACCACCCATCGCTGGCATACAATCTATGAGCTACACTGGAAATGTGGCGGTTGAGCAATCTAACCATGTTGGTTTATGTGACACCGCAAAGATTCTTTTTTTGAGGAAGTAGACGAAATGGCTGAAGGCACGATCAAAAAACTGACGGACAAGGGTTTCGGATTCATCGACACGGGAACGGGCAAAGACTTGTTCTTCCACAATTCCAGCCTCGAAGGGGTCAGCTATGACGACCTCCAAGAAGGCGAACGAGTGTCGTTCACTGAAGGCCGAGGACCGAAAGGTCCATGTGCCGAAAACGTAAAGCTGGTTTGAGCCAGCTCGTTTCAAACATGATGAAGGAAGCCGGCGATCTCGTCGGCTTTTTTCGTTTTAGGACACATCTGCCCCATATTCTATGCTTTAACAGAACTTTCTTTGAGTTAAGCGACCTATCCGTTTGGGCCATGTTCAACTAGGTTAGGTGACTCGCCCCAAATTTGAACTTAGGAGAACAAATGGTTGTCATGCGTGTTCGCGACCGCGAATCGATCCAGGAGGCTGTCCGCCGTTTCCGCAAGCTCGTCGAGCGAAGTGGCCTCAAGCGGGAAATGCGAAGTCGGCAGTTTTACGAAAAGCCCAGCGATGTTAAACGTCGTGCCCGCCTCCGAGCTGTCCGCCGCGCCTTTGCCGCCCGACGTGCTCTCAAAACTCGATAGGGCCACTTCGCATCGTTGCTCTCTACCGTGGTCGCGCCCATCGGTAGCCCCAATTCAGAGTACCACGTGACTGTCTTGCCCCGCTCTTGAGTTCGATCTGATTGAATCAGACCTTTCCGTGCTTTCGTTGGGAACGATGTAATGCGGGGTCGTGATCGAGCCGCAGATTCGCAAGATGCTTGTTGCTCCGCTACTCAAGCAATCACGAGTGGCGACGAGGATTTGTCGATAGCCGTGGCCTTGGGGAGGAATGCACGATGTCAGCTATGAATGTCTAGTCCGGTCATTGTTCCTGTACTCGATGCGAACTGGTCAACTTCAAGCCCCAGTCGTTGCAGCATGCTCACGTAGAGATTTGCCAGCGGCTCGTTGTTGTCTTGATCGAACGCAAGGTGCTGGCCGTGGCGGAAACCGCCGCCAGCGAGGACGGTCGGCAGGTTGCGGTTGTTGTGGCCGCCGCTGTGCATGTGTGAGCCAAGCATTACCATCGTTCGCTCGAGCAAGTGGGAATCGCCTTCCTTGGTTTCCTTCAGGCGACGGATGAAGTCGCCGAACGCTTTTACGTGTTCGGACTCGACGGTGGACAGTTGCTTGAGCTTTTCCGGGTCCTGACCGTGATGCGAGAGGTCGTGGTAGTTCATCGAAATGCCCGGCAGTTGCGGCACGTGGCTGGAATCTCCGATCGTGTAAGTGATGAGCCGTGATGAGTCGGATTGAATGGCGAGATACATGATGTCGTACAGTTGCCGCGCTCGTTCGATCATCCGGGTCTGGTCCCGGATGTCGTTGGGCGCTGTCGCATCAACCTCTGGCTTCGGCTTTTGTTGCCACTGTTCTGACTTATGGAGTTGCTGTTCCGCTTCGCGAACCGATGTGAAATACTCGTCCAGCTTTTGTTGGTCCTGCTGGCTGACTCGGTTGCGCATTCTCCGCGACGCTTCCATCACGGTATCGAGTACACTCCGGCCTTCGCGCAATCGTTCGATCTGATCTGCCTTTTCGCGAGGACGGCCATCCAAGAACATTTTGTTGAAATAGTGCGACGGCCATGGAACTCCGCGGATCTTCACGCCGTTTGCCGACACAGAGATTCCGCCGCCACCCAGTGACATGTAGGCAAGCCGTGTTTGCAAACCGATTTCCTTGGCCGCAAGTTGGTCCATGGAAATCGAGTTCTTGAAGTTTGCAGCACCGGGATGTGCGGCGCCAGTGAGCCATGATTTCGACGCTGCGTGACCGCCGTCGACATCCGGATGCGAGGTGCCAGAAATCACGGTAAAGTCGTTACGTAAATCGGTGAGCGGTTCAAGATAGCGGGTTGTTTCGTAATCGCGACCTGACTTTTCGGGCATTAGGTTGGGTGGATGGAAAGACAATTCCATATTGATGGCCACCATCCGGCGCGGCTCGCTTCGATCGGTTTGTTGGAAGGCAGCGATCGCGGGAACCATACAGTCCAGCGCAGGCAACGCGATGGCGACGCCGGCACTGCGGAGAAACGTTCGTCTATGTAGGTGCTGCGTCATTTTTCCACTCTTCATTCTGCACTACGGTTGCTTAAACACATCACTCTGCACAATTTCGTGGACCAGCGACCGCAGGCCGTAGTTCGCTTTCTGAGCCTGGCCTACGATTCTGTCAACTTCCGATCGGTCGGAAAATCCCACATGACGTCCAAGGGAATACGATAGCAACAGCCGAGCCAATGAAATTGGCAATGCCTTTTCATCTTCCAGCAACAGCTGTTTGTACTCGCGGATATCGGCGAAGGTTCGACCATCGGGCATTGTACCCGATGCATCGACATCCGGCCCTTGCCGATACTGCACAAAGTGTCTCGGAGCTTGTGGATGTCGCGGCACTTTCACGTACTTTCCGCTTCCTCGCGTTCGATACCAATCGCGCTCGGCACCGATCACGTCAAAACTTTCCAGCGCGAATCCTGGCGGGTCGATCTTGCGGTGACAGCGATTACAGCTTTCGTGCTCGCGGTGTTTGGCGAGCTGTTCGCGAATCGTCGTCGCTCCTCGAATGTCTGGTTCGATGGCCTCGATTGTCGGTGGAGGCGGCGGAGACGGTGTGCCGTACAAGTGCTTCAGGATCCAGGCGCCGCGCAGAACTGGGGAGGTTCTTGTGCCATCGGCGGAGACTTTGAGAACGCTGGCTTGAGTCAATATGCCGCCGCGCAGGCTGTCGGGCGGTAGTTTGATTCGGCGGATCTTCAGTCCTTCGACTCCATTGATGCCGTAGAAATCGGCTAGTGGCTGGTTGACCATCACGAACTCAGAATCGATGAAGTTTTGCACACTGTGGTCGCGGTCGAGAAGTTCGCGGAAGAACGCGTGCGTTTCGTCGAGCATCGACCGACGTAACAACTGGTCGTATTCTGGATAGAGATTGTGGTCAGGCACTGTGAAGTCGATGTCGTACAGCCGTAACCATTGCCCCGTGAAGCTCTCGACAAACCGCTTTGACTTCGAATCGGCAAGCATGCGTTCGACCTGGGCTCGCAACAGGTCGGGCTTCCGCAACTCGCCGCGCTGAGCCATCGCATGAAGTTCTTGATCCGGCACGGAGCTCCAAAGAAAGTAGGACAAGCGTGATGCCAGCGCGAAGTCGTCAATAGTGACGTGGGCCGGTCTCTCTGGGTCCGGCAGCGACTCTCCGAGAGCGTTGCCTACGTAGCGCTCTTCCAAGAACAGGAATTCGGGTGCGCAGATGATGCCCTTGAGACCGCGGCGCAAAGCCTTCTCAAAAGACAGACCTTCGTCGAGTGCCTGCTTGGCGAGCGCAACGTACGGCTCCACTTCCGCCACGTCTGTGGCACGTCGGAACGCATGAGGAAGTTGCCGCGACAAAATCGAGCGGATGTCGCCGAGCGTTCCCTTCTCTGGATCGACATCGCCGAGTAGCTTGATGCGACTCGGCGGCGGCCATGGCTCGATCGGCCCTTCGATTTCGATATCCCCGATGAACAACCCGGCCCCTTTGTATTCCTGTTCATTAACCTTCCACCAAGGGAACCCGCCGACGATTCCGAATGCGAAGCAGTCAGAACGTTCCGGGTTACGATCGGTGAATTCCACGGTCGTCACTTTTCCTGGCAGCGCTTCAAAAAAACCGACCGTGTGTGGTGCGATCGCCCCCGTGTTCCCGCCTAGCACATGCATCACGACGGGACTTTCGCTCTGTTCCGCGCGGATCTTCATGCGAACTCGGTAAAGGCCCGTCCCCGGCAAGCTCATGTCGTACAGCGGCAGAAACTTGGCGCCGCTGAATAACACGACTCCGTCTGACAACTTCCGTTCTGAGCTGTCGGTTCCTCGACGGGCGGTGGCGAAGTTCCCTGTCCGGCTGATCGTGTTCGGCTTTTTCGCCGATCCGAACACTCGATCAAGCACAATATCGGCCGCTTCGATGTACCGTACCATTTGCTCCGCCGACAGGGACAAAGCCGAGCCTGTGTTGTCGAACCCTTGTTCGGCGGAATCATCTGGAAGGAGACGTTTGACATCAACGTAAATTCCAAACAAGTCGCGAACGGTGTTTTCGTATTCGTTCCGATTCAGGCGACGCAGGATTGTCTCGCGATTCGCAAGATCAGCGAGGGTCAGTGAACCGCCAAGCGTTCTCAGAAACTTCGATTTTGCCTCTGGGTCAGGTCCGGACTCAGACTTCGGCGGCATCTCGCCCTTAGCAACACGATCATAAAGATCGACCCAACGACGACGGACTTCCCCATCGGCGAGATCCACGGAAACGTGTTGAAGATTGAGGCCAGCTTCGGGATTCTCGCCCGTGTGGCAATCGAAGCAGTTTTCGACGAGGAAAGGCTCGATTGGCGTTCCTGGTACCGTTTGTCCGTCAGCGGGCGCCAAGTCCGCCAATAGAGCAATCGTCAAGCAAATCACTGTTAATCTGCAATTTGACATGGGGCTGAACCTACTTCGAATAGGTCTTTCGTTCGCCATTGTATTTGTAGAACTGTAAACGCGCGACAGATCACTCGGCGAGCCATTCGGCTCGCTCCCGTTTCAGTCGCACGTAGGTTGCTTGGCGGAAAGTATCGTCGAGGCTACCGTCGGAACGTTGGTCGAACTTTTCAGGATCGATGATGCGCGCGATTTGCTTGGCGAAGCCGATGGATGGGTTCAAGTAGTAGGATGTCGTTGCGTAATGTTCTTGGATCGCGCGATCTCCTTCGTGAGATCGCATCAATTGAAAATACGCCTGCCCAAGCAGCCTCGCATCGGATCCGCCTTGTTTCGCAATTGCCTTGACGTCGTATTGCTCGACGGCACGATTAAGAACAGTTCGTGATTCCGTGTGCAGTCCGAGGGCCAGGTATCGCGAGCAAAGTTGCGTCGCGATCGCCAAGTCATTCGGCTTCTTAGCGTTTAATTCAGCGAGTTCTGCCACGGCACTGGACTCAAGTCGCGACTCTGGCTTCGACCATTTCGAGCGAATCTCTCTCGTCACAGGTTTTGCCGTACGGAGTGAGGAGAGCTCCTGCTCCCAGTTCTTCAAATCTTGAACGACGCCTTGCTCGTCGACAAAGAACGTCTTTGGCACGGCACCAAACTGAGTCGCATAGTCAGGGTCGACAAGCGATGGGAACGTCACTCCGTATTTGTCGTAGTACCGCTTCGCCGGCACGATTCCTTCCGCGTCGATCGCTAAGCCAACCACCGTAAACTCTTCGTCGCCGTACTTCTCAAACAATTGCTGCCACACGGGCAACTTCGCGCGGCACGTTCACCAACTCGCCCAGCAATACAAAATGTATCGCTTGCCGAGAAACTGAGAGAACCGGACTTCGTCGCCCGTTAAATTAACCAGTGGTATGTCAGGCAGCGTCTCGCCCTGGCGGAAACCGCGACCTTTGCCCCAGGCAGCGTTGTACGCTGGTGTCGCGATGTCACCTCCGACAGTCGGCAATTCCGATCTCGCGATTCTAGCCTTTTCACCGATATCAGTTACGCGAAATCGCAACGCACTTGCCAACACATCGGCGGCGACCACCAAGTCCTTGCCAGCGCCTCGATGATTCTCTTTCGTCAATCGCACGGGAATACAGATGCCACTCGAGCCTTCTCGACAGAACGTCGCTAGACGCGGTGAGACGATCTTGAACTTGTAGCCCAGTTCGCCAGCGACGTCAGGGCCGTTTAGAAAAACCGTATTGGCCTCGCGTGTGAACCGTATGTTCTCAGTATCTGCCGCGGGGATGGAAGTCGCCGCGAGGATCGCTACGAAGCCGAAAGAGAATCGAGCAGTTCGTTGTGAAATCATGGAACATGCCTAAATCTTGCTTCCTCGACGCAGAATGGTCACTTGCACATTCTGCACGCAATTAAGCGCGCACACAACGTCTGCGCTTCTAACAGCCAGAATATTCGAGAACCTTCAAATCCGCGCCGTGTCTTGGTCCATATCAATACGTTTAAAGGTGTTGCCGTGCGCGTCGTATCAATCGATTACAAACCAATCGCGGAGGTCTGCTTTCTCAATGCTGGGAGAGGCGCAGGAGGATACTATGAAGACCGCTTGCCGATCCTGAGCGCAGAACTCCAGGAATTGCCAAGCGGATTGGATGCGGTCATTGCGACGGCCGATCTCCAAGGTCGGGCGAGATTTCAGAAGTCTCAGAGCGGACCACCGCGTCTATTGGGAGAAGTCTTGCCGAAGATTCTCACAGAGGTTGTCGCCACCATCGGCCTTTCGAATCCCGACCGAATCGCCGTCCTTCTGGCGGGAGATTTCTACACCGTTCCGGCCCTCGACAAACGCGGAGGCAGCGGCGACGTGTCCTCGGTGTGGCAGTCGTTTGGACGATCGTTTGGTGCCGTCGCGGGAGTTGCAGGGAATCACGATACCTTCGGACCCAACCAAGAGACACGCCCTAGATTTCCCAAACAACTGCGATTTTTAGATGGTGATCGGACTTCGATTGAGGGGATTCGTGTTGCAGGAATTGGTGGCATCATCGGAAACCCAACGCGATTGCAACGCCGCACGGAGCAAGAGTATCTCGAAGTGTTAGAGTCGCTTCTCCTGGAACCACTCGATGTTCTCGTGATGCACGACGGCCCCGACGCCCCGTCTTGTGGCTTCAAAGGTTCGTCGGCCGTTCGTGAAGTGATCGAGCGCTATCAACCACCGCTTGTGGTCCGCGGTCATAGTCATTGGCCCGATCCGCTCGTCGAACTCGCCAGCGGCGTGCAGGTCTTGAACGTCGACGCGCGAGCCGTCGTATTGCGTGCGGTGGACCGGACGCAGGCCAACCCTTGACCTTCAACAGGCACTTCGGATACTTACGTCCAACCCGCAACGCCATGAAAATCTCTAATCAAGTTGGTAGCACTTCGTTGCAGCGAAGCTTCCGTTGACGGACCCCAACCGCAACCATCCACATGTCAACCTTTCATACGATCTGCCAAACAGACGAGATCCCCGAAGACGAAGCTCGAATGTTTGTCATCGACAACGTGATGGTCGGTGTGTTTCACGTAAACGGCGAGTACTTCGCTTTGGACAATCGTTGCCCACACGCGGGCGCTTCACTCGCTGGCGGAATTATCGAGAACGACACGATTCGCTGCAGAATCCACCATTGGCGGTTTTGTGTTCGCGAAGGAACTTATCTCGACGAAGACAAACCTCGGTTCAACGCCCGCACTTTCGCTGTGCGTGTCGTTGGAGCCGAACTTCAAGTTGAAATCTGAGGGAACCTTCCCGTAGATACTCAACGAGCGCGTCAAACGCTCAATTCGTCGACTTATTTGGCTCCTCGCCTTGACGTCTACCGTCGCGCCAGTTCGAGCAGTGATCAACGTCGATCGCACTCCCTCGACAACACATCTACTCGCTCGCCTTGACGTCAGGCTCTGATTGATAGCGTGCCGATTTCTGCGCATCCCACAACGCTCTGTGTTAAGTTGTTGACTGTTGAATTGGGGCAGACATTAATTCGCACATTTCGAGCTCTATACTTTCGACACAAACTACCTGCTTCCATGCCAAGGACTAAAAAAACAAACAATCGCCCAAGCGCTCATCGTTGGTCATGGCGTTGGCTCCTCGCCCCGGTTTTGCTACTAGCATCGATTCCGCTCTTTAATCGCGAGAGCCAGAAGTCAGATTCCCAGACGGCGCCGCTAGTCACTTACGACATGGCAATGCGGTTCCTCAAAGAGTATCGCGTCGATGAAGCAGAGCAACTCTTGACGCAAGTCCTTACTCTGCATCCAGAATCGGTTCGTGTACGCGACGAGCTACGCTGGATGTATTTCAATCAATTCCGTAGTCGCGAATTGGAATCACTGCTGGAGGATGGATTGCGGGTTCGTCCGCGTGACTTCTCGCTGGCAGTCGACTTGCTGATGAGTGAGTTCAGGCCACAGAATCCGCGTGAAGTCCTCGGCTATTGGGAACGTGCGGCAGGCCGACAGGGCGAACAGCCGCGAGTCCTGGCGACGCTCGGCTATTGTTATGCTCGAGTCGGAGAATCCGAACAGGCAGAACAGACGCTGCAGTCAGCCGTTGATCTCTGTCCCAGCGACGTACTGGTCCGTATTCGCGCGGCGGAGTTTTTGATCGATCGAGGTGAATGGTCGTCGGCGGATCTGCTTCTGAATTGGCCGAATGCAGCAGAATCGATCGATTCCCACGACGCGACTTATTCGGACCAAGTATTGTGGAACCAGAGCCTCGTCAAGGAATCGCAAGGTGAAGTCGACGCAGCCTTGGAACGCATCGAACGGGCGCTCGAGCGGCATCCCAGTGAACTGCGATACGTCCAGCGTCGTGGTGCGCTGTTACAATTGCTCGGTCGAGGTGACGAGGCGGCGGATTGCTTCTCGCGTGCGAATCAGCTGGAGTCGTATGTCGGTCGGCTCACGGAGATCGTGTTAAGTGGGGACCTGGAGAATCCGACGCAGGAGTTGTGCGGCGAGATCGCCGAGATTTGTCAGCAGCGTGGGAAGAAGATTCAGGCGGAGACTTGGAAACGTGCGGCGGCACACGTCGGGAGTTAATGTGACTTTTGTCAGATCGCTTCGCTGGAGTACGCATCACGGCGTGCTTCTGTTATTTGCACCGATCATACTGTTTTTTGGTTGGGGTTGCACTTCACAGCAGCCTCCTGACGGTGTCGTGAAGCAAGACGTCATCACAACTCCGCCAATACCGCGATTTCAGCGTTCTGGAGACTCTGCAGACACAACTGATTCGATTCGCTTTACTACGGTGACGAAGGAAGCAGGCGTTGAATTTACGTACTACGGCGGCCCATCTCCCGAACACTATATGACGGAGCAAAACGGCGGCGGAGTTGCCTTGTTGGATTTTGACGCCGACGGACAACTCGACATCTTCTTTTCCAACGGATCACACTTCGCGAGGCCAGCCGAACAGCAAAGTGCCACGCACCAACTGTACCGCGCAATGGGCCAACTCACCTATGCCGAGGTGTCCGCGACGGCGGGCTTGGACGAGTTTGGTTTCGGTATGGGCTGTGCCGCCGGCGACTACGACAACGATGGTTTTGTCGATCTCTTTTTGGCACGATACGGAACGAACCGCTTGTGGCACAACAACGGCGACGGAACTTTCACAGAAGTGTCCGCTTCGAGCGGATTGATGGACGATCGCTGGGGGACAAGCGCGGCGTGGGCGGATTTGGATGGCGATGGCAACCTCGATTTGTATATTGTCAACTACGTCGAGTGGTCACCTGACGATCCACCTTGCCATACGCAACATCAAACGCCGATTCAGATTTCCTGCGGGCCAATCGGGCGTCCGGGTCAACCCGATGTACTCCACCACAACTTGGGTGACGGCACGTTTCGTGACGTCAGCGAAATGTCGGGCATCGTGCGCGCGGAGTCGAAGGGCCTTGGGCTGGCGGTCGCTGACTTCGACGCCGATGGCTTGCTCGATATCTATGTGGCAAATGACACGACCGAGAATTACTTGTTTCGCAATCAAGGCGAGATGCGATTCGAGGAAGTAGGAATCTCAAATGGTGTGGCGGTCGGCAGTGAAGGGCTCGCCCATTCCGGAATGGGAGTGGCGTGTGGCGATATGAATAACGATGGTCGTTTTGATTTGCTCGTGACAAACTTTGACAATCAAGTCAACGACCTGTATCAGAACTTGGGACCAACCGGATTCTTGAGCGTCAACCAATCTTTCGGCTTGAACCCAATTTCGCGGCCCATGTTGGGATTCGGCGCAGTGTTTTCCGACTTTGATCGTGACGGCTATCTGGACATGTTTGTTGCGAACGGCCACGTTTGGGATTTAACCGCGTTGAAAATGAGCTATGCGTACGCAATGCCTCCGCAATTGGTTCGTAATCTCAACGCCCAGCGGTTGACGGACGTGTCCGCATCGGCTGGCTCCTACTTTCAGGAAGACCGGCTAGGCCGCGGGGTCGCCGTCGGAGACTTGGATGGCGATGGAGATGAAGATCTTGTCGTCACCCATCTCGAGACGCCGGTCGAACTGCTGCGAAACGACTCGGAAGAATTCAACGGTTCGTGCCGTTTGAGGCTTGTCGGCACGAGTTCATCACGCCAGCCGCTGGGATGTCGGGTGGACGTCGTGATCGGAGAGCAGCGGAGGACTTACTGGATACCGTCCGGGGGAAGCTTTCAGTCGGCCAGCGATACGCAGCTAAGTATCGTTTCCGGACAAGTCGGCATAATCGACGATGTAACCGTTCATTGGCCGGGGCAAACGGCTGAGACTTGGCGGGATATGCCCCGGACACCTTTGATGACGTTGTTGCAAGATACCGGTACATCCCCATAAAACGCTCGCTCGTGACGGCGGTTGGAAAGAATAAAAAACCGCACGCGCGGACGCGTGCGATAATTGTCACGTTCAAAAAAACAGCGAGGGTTAAGGAGGGGAGACCGCTTCTCCACGACCCGGAGTTCCCAGACCGAACCAAACCTGGCCGTCAATCGTCTCCGAAACGAATCGCACATTGCCATCCATGAAGCACACCTGGACACCACCAGGATGATAGCTCGTCGCGTTGCTGGCATTGTACCCGCCGTACTGCGACACAAGACTGTTGGGTGTGGATCGTTCCCCAATCGAAAATAGCGTACTGTTGTACCATGGATCTGCCCAGCCTTTCCCACTTAAGTTGTTCCATCCGCCGGGGAGTATATCATTCTTGCCCTGCGCCGTTTCGGAAAAGGCCATCGTGTTACTGGTGCCATCTGTAATACCGGACAGCTTGATTCGGGGATCGGCGGGAGCGCCGCTTTGTTCTCGAATTCCACGGCGGACCGCGAAAGTGCCGTTGATCGTAGTATTGTCGTGACGACCACAGACACCCCAACCGTGGTGCGATCCCGCTGCGGGATAGTTGTGCGGATAGTTGTCATCGTTTGAGTATGTAAAGTTGAGAGCAGGCGCTGGGTTACCGAAGTTGGTAATCTTGTTGATTCGATGTTCCGTAGCGCTGGGGCACAGGTAGGAATCGATTCGGGTGCTTACAACTCCGAGCTGTTGGCCCCACGGAGGCACGCTCATGTCGTACAGATCTGCCAGTGCTTGCTGCTCGACATAGGGTAGAAGCATTGCGTGGATTGTATGTCCCAGCTTCCAGTCTTGGTTGGAACAACAACAGTTTAACCCCGTCGTAGCCTCAACGCCTCGCGGCATCGCTTCTCTCCGCGAGTCTGCGTAGTTGTGCAGCGCGATTCCGAGCTGGTGCAGGTTGTTGCCGCAAGACATGCGCCTGGCCGCTTCGCGCGCCGCCTGAACAGCCGGAAGCAATAAGGCAACCAAGATGCCAATGATGGCGATGACCACCAATAGCTCGACCAACGTAAAACCTCGTGATCGTTTCATGACGATGCTCCTGACTAAGACGGATAATGAAGTAAACTGAAAATTCTGCTACTGTCGTGGCACACGACCACGTTTGAGCTTGACATCAAAAGTGTGATCTTCTGACCCGACCTCTGTCTTGAGTTCCCCGGCAACCGGTTGCAGATCTTGTCCAGCCGTGGCAGAGGCCATGCCTGGGTCTTCCATTCCTTCACCACTCTCGCCGCCTCCCTCGGCAACGATGACTTCGTAGGCACCCGGGTAGACATCTGCGAGTTCATACTTGCCATCACCACCTGTCGTTGCGGTGAAGTTGCTGAACTCTGCCTCGCGTCCTTCCGTGCTATGGAACGTTACCGAAGCGTCTGCCAGCGGTTTGTCGTCCACCGTCACCGTTCCGGTGACCTTCACAGACGAGCCGTAACCAGGACCTCCACAACCCGAACTAACCAACAGAACCAACAAGGATAACGAGCCAAATCCCACGATGCCCATTCGACTGACGATCATTTCAACTCCTAAAAGTGATTCGCATCGTGAAGTGGTCAACGCCAACAATCTGCAAGCCACAGTGTACCCCTCGAATTATCGGGGAAGCAAGTTATTTTTTAATTATCTTCGTCGGCCTGTAGTTTGCCGTTACCGCTTGTTAATTAACTCACAAACTGAGTTCGTTCGCAACATTAGACTGTGACCCACGTTGATCGCACTTCCGAGTTCGCGCCGATTCTAGAGAGTGGTGGCCAGAATGACCCAATTAACCAGCACATCGAAGGTTGGCCAAGTAATTCTGACAGTTGTGGGAGCGGCTGTCGGATTCGTGGTGTTATCCGCGCTCGTCGAACGGTGGTCCGATTATCAAGAGGCAGCCCAGATTGCAGACGAGGAGCCACCTCGATTAATCGAAGAGAATCCACCTGCGGACGGGAGCTTCTTTCCCCAACGGGCAGTGCCACGGCAACCCGTCGTGACCGGCTATCAAGTCATGTCGGTCGATGAGGTCGCGACTGTGCTGGACGATGACGAATTGGTTTTGGGAGTTGAGATAGGTGGCGAGGCCCGGGCGTACTCGATCAATGTGATGTCGGGGCCTGAACGTGAGATCTTCAATGACACGTTAGGAGGACGGTCGATCGCCGCGACGTGGTGACATCTCTGCCATAACGGCATCGTGTATGTCCGGCAAGTGAATGGCCAGACACTGACACTAGCGGTATCCGGCCTGCTCTGGCGATCCAGTCTGGTCATGATCGACCAGGAGACGGAGAGTCTGTGGAGTCATCTGCTTGGGACGGCCATGCAAGGTCCGCTCGAAGGCAGCAAGTTAGAAGCGATCCCATCGACAATGACTGACTGGGGTTCCTGGCGCGAACGCTATCCAAGCACGACAGTAATGCAAATGTCCAGAACGACCAACGAGTACCGGCGCGGTATGCATTTAAACGAAATCATGCTCCCGTCGTATCCCTTGCCAGATGCGCTCGTGATCGGATTGGTTGGCGATGGAAAAGCTCGTTGTTGGAGATTCGACTCGCTACGCATCGACTTGGTAATCAATGATCGTTTTGCCGGACAACCGGTTGTCGCAGTCTTTGAACCCAAAAGTGGAACCGCGACAGTCTTCAGTCGAATCTTTGCCGGTCAAGAGATGAGTTTTACTTTTAAGGGAGGAAAGCTCGTTGACGACCGGCAACAATCGGAATGGGACCCGATCACCGGTGAGGCTGCCGATGAAGCACACGAAGGACGACAGCTACGGAAGCTACCGGGCATCGTTTCACTGAAGCCAGCGTGGATTGATTTTCATCCTGAGACGACCGTTTGGTCCAAAGGCTCTTAATGCTAAGTCGTGCGGCTAGAGACTAGTGATCGCTGCACTTGGACGTTTCAGTATCAAACTTGACCTGCTCGTGCTCGGCGGATTAACATATTGGCCGGTGTTGATGAGTTGCGATTTTGCCGTGCGTAAGCCGCAGCTCGGTGCACCCCCCACCGGACGCTCACCTTCCTCCCCATTGAATGGGTCCTGCCGTCTCGTGCGGCGAATGCTGGCCAATGACAAGACCTCTCCCACTCGCAGCGTTTGCCTTTGCATGCTGCATACTGACACCGGGGTTCGCCCGAGATGCCGATCCGCCGCTCCACACGTCGATCGATCAGATGATCTCCGAGGCGAATCTTGGCATCGTCGCGCCGATTGCCACCGACGGCGAGTTCTTACGCCGCTTGTACCTGGATTTAACGGGCGCGATTCCGCCCAGTGGAGTGACTCGTGCGTTCCTCGATGACGAGTCGGGGGGCAAGCGAGGGCGTGTGATCGAGCGACTGCTGAACAGCCCGCAATTCAGTCGTCACATGACGAACGTCGTTGACGTGATGCTGATGGAACGCCGCGCCGAAAAGCATGTCAAAAACGTCGAATGGCAAAAATATCTATATGACTCCATCTCACAAAACAAGCCTTGGGATCAGTTGGCTCGCGAGATTCTCGCCGCGGATGGCACTGATGAGAAAAATCGATCCGCCGCTGCCTTCTATCTGGCCCGTGAAGGGGAAACGAACCTCCTAACGCGAGACGTCGGTCGGATCTTTTTCGGGATGGATCTCCAATGTGCCCAGTGCCATGACCACCCATTGATCGACACTTATTACCAATCCGATTACTACGGCATTTATGCGTTTCTGAATCGAGGCGTCTTGTTCACGGACAAAGACAAAAAGGTCTTCTACGCCGAAAAGGCAGAGGGGCACGTCTCGTTTAAGTCCGTGTTTACAGACGAACAGGATAAGACGTTTCCGCGACTGCCAACTGCGTTCGAGATCGACGAACCATTCTTCGCCAAGGGCGAGGAGTACGACGTAGCGCCGGCTGATAAAGTTCGCCCCGTGCCAAAGTACAGTCGTCGCGCGAAGTTGGCGGAGTTGGCAACAAATGGATTGAACCGACAATTCAACAAGAACATCGCGAATCGACTGTGGACGCACATGATGGGTCGCGGGTTGGTCGAGCCCGTCGATTTGCATCACGCGGACAATCCTCCCTCACATCCTGAGCTACTGGAGTTGCTCGGCGACCAGTTCGTCGCAATGAAATATGACATGAAAGCCTTCTTGAGAGAGATCGCTTTGAGCGCAACGTATCAGCGGTCGCTCGACGCTTCCGACTCTGTTGCCGAGCAGGCGACGACGATTGAAACGCAAGTTGGCTCGCTCCGAACGAAAGTAGACGGACTCGCCAATCAAACGATTGAGTCTGCGAAGGCAGTTAACGTCGCCCAGGCCGCGTTTGATTCAGCCCGCGACGCGGTGAATCCAATTTACGATGAACTGACGGCGGCGAACACCGCGACTGGCGAGGCGCGAAAGGCTTCGGATGCCGCGGCAAAGGCGTTGGCCGACGCTCAAGTTCTACAAGCGACGAAGCAAGCGGCGCTCAACGCCATCGGGCCACTTGCAAAGAGTACGAAAGAAGCCGCCGACAAGCTGAAAGAAGCTGAGTTGACGGAGATCGCCACGAAACTTCAAGCAAGAGCTGACAAGCTCACCGCTGAAGTTGCAGCCGCCAACAAAGTCGTTACCGACAAGACGCCTCCGGCGCAGCAAACCGCCGATGCATTGGCGGCTGCAAAGCAAAATGCCGATGCCATCAAGCAACGATTCGACGCAGCGCGCGCCAAAGTTCGCGAAGCCGAACCGCAGCTGGCATCGGCTCGCAGTAATATGCGAGCCGTCGAACGGTCGAAGCTACTTGGCGACGACGAGTTACGAGCCGCCGAATCGGTCTTGGCCTACACCTATGCGGATCGCATCTCGGCTGATGAGGCCACGGTGACGCGGCTGTACGATTTGATGCGAGATCAGTGGGGCGAACGGTTCTCGACAAATCGGCTTGAACACCTATCGCCCGAGCAGATGGCGTGGTCTGTTATGGAGGCAACCGGCGTCATCGAGAATCAACGAGCTGCCGGCGAAGCGGAGGTAAACAAGACGCTTCCCATCGATCCCGAAAAGCCGGATGATCCCACTCGACTTGCGGAGCGCGAGAAGCAGATCGAGGCGTTTGTCTACGAAAAGACGAAGGGAAATGTTAGTGCGTTTGTGAAGTTGTTCGGCCATGGCGGTGGGCAGCCGCAGCGAGATTTCTTTGCCACCGTGGACCAAGCCTTGTTCTTTGCCAACGGCGGTACAGTACAATCCTGGCTGAACCCGAGCGGGAATAACCTAACGGCGCGGTTGAACAAGTTGGAAGAGCCGGCGCAAATCGCCGATGAAATGTATATCAGTTTGTTGCCGCGTCGACCCACGGAAGAAGAAGTGGCTGACGTTGCCGCCTACCTGGCATCGCGACCCGAAGACAAACTTAATGCGATCAAAGAGATGGTGTGGGCGTTGCTCACATCTGCCGAGTTCCGATTTAGCTACTAGTTGTTTACGACCAATAGCAGAGGGATCCAATATGAAGTGCTCATACGCATGTGGGACGAACGAACATGTCGTGGCACGTCGCCAGTTTCTCGGTGGAGTCGCTGCGAGTGCCGGAGCTGTTGTTGCGGGCCCCATAGTCGGTGGACTAGGCGCTTTGGCTCAGCCTGCTTCGGCGATGCAACTCGCCAAGGACCAGAAGCGTGTCGTCGTCGTGAATATGGCGGGTGGTTTGAGCCAATTGGAAAGCTGGGATCCCAAGCCGGGGACAGACACCGGCGGGCCGTTCCGGGCCATTCCGACGGCCGTGCCAGGGATACACATCTGCGAGCTGCTACCAGAAACAGCGAAACAGATGCAGCATTTGTCGTTGGTTCGCAGTATCAACACGAAAGAGAACGATCACGGCAAAGGTGGATACGCGATGTTCACCGGGCGGCGACAGACGCCAGCAGCCGACTATCCCCGGATCGGCGCAGTCGCCGCCAAAGCCCTGTCACCGCAAGCTAGTTCGCTACCGGGACACATCGTCATCACTCCCGGCGGTAGCGGTGGGCGCGGCAGCGATTCGGCCTATCTCGGTCCCAAGTATTCAAGTATTTCGCTAGGCGATGGCAAGCCACCTAAAAACACCGAGCGGCCTGAGGCGATCAGCGAACAATCGGAACTAGCGCGACAAGCGTTCCGCCGAAAGGTCAACGATCGCTTCGCGCTGCGACGACGGACGGCGATGACCGATGCCTACACAGCGAACTACGAGCAAGCCTTGGAGTTAATGAAACGACGCGAGATTTTCGACATCACGAAAGAGCCGCAACAAGATCACGACCGATACGGCACGCATGATTTCGGTCGTCACTGCTTGCTCGCGCGACGACTTCTCGATAGCGGGATCACATTCGTGCAAGTCACGCACTCGAACTATGACACGCACAACGAAAACTTCAACTTTCACATCGAACAGCTCGGCGAGTTTGATTCGCCATTCGCAATGTTGGTCGCTGATTTGGCGGATCGAGGCATGTTGGAGAGCACGCTGATCGTCGTCATGTCCGAGTTCGGTCGTACGCCGAACATCAACCAAAACTACGGGCGCGATCATTGGGGAACGGCGTGGTCAGTTTGTCTCGGTGGTGCGAAGATTCAACCGGGTGCCGTGATCGGCAAGACCAATGACAACGGCACAGCGGTCGCCGATCGCGAAGTCGATCATGCGCATCTGTTTCACACCTATATGCAAGCCGTCGGCGTTGATTCGAGCGGATCGTTTGACGTCGATGGCCGCGAGATGCCCATCGCCGACCCGGCTGCGTCTCCGATCAGCGAGTTGATCGCATAGCCTGCGTAGCCAAGGAGATTTAATGCGTCTCACGCGTTGGACGGGGATGATGTTGCTGGTCTCATGGGCCATCGGTTGCAACAATTCGCCCGCTGACCCTGTCGTTGAACACACCGAGGCGCGGGTCTCGGCGGCGACGCCCCAGGAAGTGCAGGTCGATATCAAAAGTTGGGAAGAGATCCAGCCGTGGGTTGCCAGCCAGCAGGGAAAAATCGTTGTTATCGACGTCTGGTCGACTTCGTGAACGTCGTGTATGAGGGAGTTTCCTCACTTCGTGCAGTTGCACGACGATCTTGGACGCGACGTGGCTTGCGCTTCTCTCAATATCGATTTCTACGGAGGCGACGGCAACAAGCCGGAAGATGTAAAGCCACCCGTCCTGAAATTCCTGACATCTCGACGAGCGTCGATGCAGAATTTTATTTCGAGTAGCGCGGATGAGGAAGTTCTCAAGCAGATCAATACCGCATCGATTCCGGCGGCGATCGTTTACGATCGCGAGGGCAAGCTGCACACGATCTTTAATAACGACGAAGAGAAGTATGGTCCCGAAGGATTCAACTACGAGGAAGACATCACGCCATTAGTGAAGCAGCTTCTAGGTTTGGCCCAGTAGTCCCTGCACGTTGGCATCACCCGCGCAAATAGAAAGCCGCGATGTTGATAGGTTCAACATCGCGGCTAATTTACTTTGGTGTATCCACGAGATGCTAGTTAAGGATCTTCGCCAGGTCAGCGATCACGGCGTCAACGGCAACGTCAGATGCCGATGCAAATGCGTGATTCGCCTTCACCTTGCCACCTTCGGCCAAGATGACGGTGACTTGAGCCTTCGAATTCAAACCGTAGTCGCCAGGACCATTCTCGACTTCGTTCGGGACTACGAAAGGAACGTCTTTGGCTTTGGAAGCAGACGCCAGCTTCTTCGCGGCCTTCGTGGCGGATGACTTGTCTTCGCCCAAAACGTTGACAAACGCACGAAGCTACTTGCTGCTGTTCTTATCCAAGGCTTCATCCAGTTTCTGAACAAGTTTCACGACTTGCGCGTCGGACGAGCTAGTGAACACCATCACTTGAGGACGGCCACCGTTCTTGCAGCGATAGCAAAGGTTCGCCCCGGTTTTGATACCGTCTTCTTCGGCACCAGCCAACTTCGTTACGTAGAATGGACCGACCAATGCGCCAGCTTGCAGACCACTCTTAACATCTTCGGCGGAAACAAGCGAAACGCTGGCGAACAATGCCATTAAGATTGCAACAACTGTCAGTTTCTTCATCGAACACTCCTTGAGTCAGAATTGGGGGGGGATAGTTGGAAGGAACCGCACCGTCGTCAAACTTTGTCGGGCGGTCGTAGTTTGGGGCGTCGCCCGTGTTGAACCGGAATACCGGCCCGTCGCAGGCGGCAAAGCATTATCCGATGATACCGACAGCCGTTCAAGACGTCAGTATGCTATTTCACCGTTTTCAATATGCGTGTGCTACCATTAGAATCTGTTGTCGAATTGAGGCAAATGGTACCGTTGATTCTCCAGGACTCCGAGGATTCAGAGCGAATGTCACTTGAATTGGCAAATCGATTCGGACTGATTTTCCTACTCGTCGGGTTGGGATTCAGCACGTTTCCGCCGCTGACCCGAGCCAGCGACGAGAATTCAAGCCGAAAGATCGGGCTCGTTCATCGTTCGCCCACCGAGCTAGTACTTGCCCAAGGCGGAGATTGGCTTGCGACGGCCAATGAAACTTCAAATTCAGTGTCCTTGATAGATACCAAGAGCGGAACGATTCTGGACGAAACCGTGTGCGGGAGCCATCCCGCGAGCATCGTTCGATGTCTCGACGGAGAGCACGTGCTAGTCTCGTGCTCGTATAGCGGAGAAGTGGTGCTAATCGAGGTGCGCGACAACCGACTGACGAGAAAAGCGGTTGTTCGTGTTGGCTTCGAGCCGGTCGGAATCGCCATCGCACCGAATGGTCAAACTGCTTATGTCGGTCTCGCCGCATCAGGCGAAGTCGCTGTGATTGATCTCGTTACGGCCAAGCTGTCACGTCGCTTCGCTGTTGGTAAATGGCCTCGCTACCTCGCCGTCTCGCCAGACGGAAGTCGGCTGGCCGTTGGCTGTAGTGGCGAGAACAAGATCGTGATCGTCGACTGCGAGAGCGGCGAAGCCTTGTACGACGAGGGGCTGATTGGTGGAATCAACATCGGTCACCTGCGATGCTCTAACGATGGAAAGTACGTGTATTTTCCGTGGATGGTGTATCGCAGCAATCCGATCACACGTGGCAATATTCGATTGGGGTGGGTACTGGCGAGTCGTATTGGTCGAGTGCGTCTCGATGGACCGTCGTACCGAGAAGCGATCTCGCTGGATGTCCCTCGTCTGGCCGTTGCGGATCCGCATGGACTTGTCATGAGCAGCGATGAAAAACGCCTCGTGGTAGCCGCATCGGGAACTCACGAATTGCTTGTCTATCGGCAGCCCGACTTGCCTTTTATCGGGGTTGGAGGCCCCGGCGATTTGATCGACCGACGTCTGTTGGCCGACAACGATCTGTTTTATCGGATTGACACCGGTGGCCGACCGATGGGTATGGTCATGGCAAATGATGATCGAACTGTCTACGTAGCGAACTACTCGCGCGATTCGGTTCAAGAGATCGATATCGAGTCACGGAGGCTGGTTCGCGAAATTGCGCTTGGCTCGGCGTCAGAGCTTTCATTGGCTCGCCGCGGCATGGAGATTTTCTACGACGGGCGACGAAGTCTTGATCAGTGGTACAGCTGCCACAGTTGCCATTACAACGGTGGCGTCAATTCGAAAGCAATGGACACGATGAACGACGGCAGCATACTTACGATGAAGACTGTTCTTCCGCTCTATCATGTCCACAAAACGAGTCCATGGACGTGGCATGGATGGCAGACGAATCTGCGAGATGCGATGCACAAGTCGTTCACGACGACGATGCTGGGCCAGGATATCAGTCCAATTGAAATGCAAGCCGTTTTGGCATTCCTCGAGTCGCTCGAGGCTCCTCCGAATCCGTTCCGTAACCCCGATGGATCACTCTCCGAATCTGCGACGCGCGGCAAAGAAGTCTTCGAAAGTCGCCAAGCTGGATGCGCGAACTGCCACAGCGGCGCGTTCTTTACCGACGGCAAGATCCATGATGTCGGGCTTGGAGCCGACGAGGATCGCTACGAGGGCTTCAATACGCCATCGCTTCGAGGAGTCTATCGAAAGGTCCGCTTTCTGCACGACGGGCGCACGAAGTCTTTGGAAGCAGTCCTGACCGATGAGCACGCACCGGAGAAAGTCGCGGGAGAAGAGCCGCTCTCGTCCCGTCAAACAAGTGACTTGGTCGACTACTTGAAGAGCCTGTAATCTAGAGCGCGTTGACCCCCTTTCCCGCGCGCTGCTATATTCCGGCTTAACTTTGATGAAAACCGTCGGCACGGTCCGCGTGCCCGCTTCAACCTAAGACTTTTCATTTGCCGAGAGGAAACGCAATGTCCACCGCAACCGCGAGCGGAATTCACGAAGACATCACCCAGTGCATTGGCAATACGCCACTTGTCAAGTTGCGTCGCGTCACCGAAGGCTGTGTCGCGACGGTCGTCGCCAAGATCGAGAACATGAATCCGCTGTGGAGCGTCAAGGATCGGATTGGTCGCGCGATGATCGATGCCGCCGAACGTGACGGCAAGATCAAAGCGGATACCGTCGTTATTGAACCGACGAGCGGCAACACGGGTATCGGATTGGCCTGTGTTTGTGCGGCACGAGGATATCGGCTGATGGTCACGATGCCAGAAAGTATGTCGCTCGAACGTCGCCGGATGTTAAAAGCTCTGGGTGCAGAACTCGTGCTGACTCCCGCTGCGGAAGGCATGCCTGGCGCAGTTCGTCGAGCCGAAGAGCTGGCGGCCGAGAACGACAACTACTTTGTTCCTCAGCAATTCGAAAATCCGGCCAATCCGGAAGTGCATCGGCAAACGACCGCAGAGGAGATCTGGCGCGACACAGATGGCAAGATCGATATCTTCATGGCAGGCGTCGGGACCGGCGGAACGATTACCGGAGTTTCGGAAGTTTTGAAGTCGAAGAAGCCTGAACTTCAATCGATCGCCGTCGAACCTGCCAATAGCCCCGTGATTACACAACGCAAAGCGGGCCAAGACCTACAACCCGGCAAGCATACGATTCAAGGAATCGGCGCCGGATTTATTCCAGGCGTGCTAAATGTCGACATCATCGACAGCGTTGTCCAAGTCAAAGACGAAGACGCTGCCGACACAGCTCGAAAGTTAGCCAGCCTCGAAGGGTTAATGTGCGGCATCAGCAGCGGTGCCGCAGCTTGGGCCGCGATCGAAGTCGCCAAACGCCCAGAGAACGCTGGGAAGTTGATCGTGGTCGTCCTGCCCGACATCGGCGAACGCTATTTGTCGACGGCGCTCTATCCTGAGTAACGCTCTATTACTGGGAATTTCGTGTGACGCGCCCCTTACACTTCTGCGTCACCGTTGCGTTCCACAGATCGTTTGCCTCGGCGCGGGAACAAGTGTCGGCTGATTGGCTCGAAGGCATCGGTATCGTCGAAATACATATAGTGAGTGACTTCGACGAATTCAGGACAAATTTGAATGGCGTTTAGGGTGTTGCGTTGTTTCTCGCGAGCGCGACCGCGCCGCGAGGTTGTCGTTCCACATTGAACGATAATGATGCCTTGATGTCCGCTGCGCAGTTCCGGGTAAATATCCAGCGAATCGCCGATGTACGCTCGATGCAAGTGGCCGCCGAGAACCATGTCGACTCCCATCTCGACGAATTGCTTCATCGCACGCTTTGCCTTGGGCATGATGCGGTCACGCTCTTTGTCGGGCGCTGGCGCGAAATGGTGATGAGCGACAACGATCTTCGCCAAACCATCCTCTGCCATCGAGAAGGCATCTGCGCAGAACTCCAACTGTTCCTCGCTGATCCGACCGTTCGAAATCGCGGTTCGCGGTGCTGTGGAATCTAGACCGACGAAGACAGCGCCATCGACTTGCCAGACTCGATTTAGCTCGCTCGATATGTGTTTTCGGTACAATCCATGGGGATCGACCAACCGCTCGCTGACGCGATACAACGGAACGTCGTGGTTGCCTGGAACAACAACCGTTGGCAGATCGGGTAATTGATCCAAAAACGCGCGCGCTTCGGCGAACTGAGCATCCTTGGCCCGTTGAGTGAAGTCACCGCTGGCAACAACCACATCCGGTTCAAGCGTCGGCGCAAGTCGTAGCACGGCTTTCCCGACTTTTTCACGATAAGGCGGGCCAAAGTGCAAATCCGAGATATGAAGTAACTTCAGCATGATACGATGGATTCCCAACGTCGATATCGCGGTATGAAAGTTGCATTCTAATGTACGTGACTCTCTTGCGTCAGTAATCGATTCTCGACGCGGACCTGGGCTATCGAAGTATGAAACACGCCTGCATCATCCTGAACGAAACAGCTGGTCACGCCGGCGGCATCAAGCACCGTTTGTCGCCGCTCGTCAGGGAACATCAAGTCGAAGTTTTTACCAAACGCGATGGCGAATCGACCGAAGAGCAGGCACGACACGCTGTTGGCGAAGGATTCGAGCGAATTGTGGTTGCCGGAGGCGATGGGACAGTCAGCCAGGTCGTGAACGGAATCGCGACGGACTTTGGACGTGTCGAGCTGGGAGTTATTCCGTTAGGGACCGGCAACGATTTCGCGCGGTCGCTTGAACTGCCATTGGACGACTTAGAATCGGCCGTTGCGATAGCTTTGGGCGAACAGATTCGTGCGGTCGACTTGATTCGTGTGACAGACGGCAGGTCGTTCTATGCTGTGAATGCTGCGTCCGGCGGCATGGCGGGTAAAGTTGCGGCGGACGTCATGGACCTTGATAAGGCTCGTTGGGGAGCGTTTGCGTATTGGATGACAGCGTTGTCGGAGCTGATCGATCTGCGAACGTTCGACTTGCATCTCGATATCGATGACGACTCTCTTGATCTTTCGGTCTATGGCGTCGTCATCGCGAACGCTCGCTTTGTAGGGGGAGGATTTCCGATTGCTCCCGATTCAACGCTAAACGACGGCAAGCTTTCCGTCGTGATCATTCCCGTCTTACCAACTCTCGAGCTTCTTTCCGCTGGATTGAACTATACGCTGGGTCGCAGTCAGGCGAGCGGTCCGATTAAAGTGATCGAAGCGAAGCGAGTTCACTTGACGTCAAACCCCGAGATGCTCTTCAGCGTCGACGGCGAGCCAACTCGTGAGATCGAAGCCACTTTCGAAGCTATTCCCGAAACACTGCGAGTGGCCGTTGGTCCCGCACAGACAAAGCCCTCATGAAACGAAAAGTAGTCGTATTCTCGATCATCGTCCTCCTTTATGGCCTACTGTTCTGGTCTTTAGAACGATGGCTATCACTTGAGCAGTTAATCATTCACGAGTTGTGGCTGCGGCGACAGGTTGGGGAGTACCCAGGGCGATCCTGCCTACTCGGCTTCGTGATTTACTTGGCGGCGTCATTGATTCCCGGCACCGGCGGCAAGTCAGTTGTTTTCGGTTGGATCTTTGGTTTGCTAATAGGCGCCACGATTGTATCGGTCGCGTTAACGATCGCGGCGACGATCTCTTTCTGTATCAGCCGATACTTCCTCCGCGACATGATCCAACGGCGATTAGGGTACTTTGTTGCTCGAATCGATCGCGCCTTGGATCACGACGGAGCGTTCTATCTGTTCGCACTGCGCGTCGTCCACTTTCCGTATGCCCTAACAAATTATGCGATGGGTGCGACGACGATCCGCATGCGTAGTTTCGTTTGCGCCACGGCGTTTGGAATGCTGCCCGGTAATGTTGTGTTCGTCTATGCAGGCTCGCAGTTGCCTACACTCAAGACGTTTGTCGACGAGGGCATCTTCGGAGTTCTCTCGCCACAATTGATACTGGCGTTCACACTAGTAGGCATTTCCCCGATCGCGATCCGAGCTCTCCTGCGCCGCTTCGGCATCGTCCACTCGCCGACGAAGCTTTCGTGACCCAGCATAACATCCGTTCTAAACTTCGTCTCTGACTTTCCAAGCGTGATAGATCGAAGGCAGATCGACTTGCGCGGCGTTGAGCACGCAAGTGATCGCGATTGCTTCGACGTTTGTTACGGATACCGCAATCGCGGCAAAACGAATTGGCCACGTTGACCAACCGGCGAAGAGAGCGAGCGACGCAACGCTGACGAGGAACCAGCAGATCTTTGCAGCTCGCGTATGGTAGCTGGGGAAGACGCCGAACTTGATGAGAGCAATAATAACACTCAGTCCGTAGCTGAATATCGCAGTTCCCATCCATGCCCACTGACTTGCAATTTCAGCACCTTTCAGCCAGAACAGCCCGAAGAGCAGCGCAGTGTAAAGCGACACATCGGCAACTGTATCGAATCTAGCTCCGAACTTCGTTTGTTGCTTCAGCAGAATCGCCAGCTTGCCGTCGACCCAATCGGTCATCAGTAGAAAGCCCAGCAGTACGACGAAGACATCGGTTGCGCCGCCGATCGCGAGGCCAATCAATACGAACGAACCAACAAGCCGAATCGCACAGAGCGTGTTCGGCACGTTGATCAAGCTTACCGCTGATTCGCTGTCTGGTTGCTCGACCTGTGTCTCTTCAGTTGGTGGCGTCGACATTGCAGTCACTTTGTTTAGGGCCTTGGTGCGTCTTTCGCCGTCACGCTACGCAGGTTAGGTGTACAGCCAATAGACGAAGTAGAACATCACGGGTGCCGTAAACATCAAGCTATCAATTCGGTCTAACATGCCGCCTTGCCCCGGCAGCAGCGAGCTGCTGTCTTTGACCCTCACGTCTCGCTTTACGGCAGACATCGTAATATCTCCCAAGAAACCACTCACCGCGATCAACGCGCCCGTCAAAGCAGCCCAAACAAACGAGAACGCGATTTCAACGGCGCCGATCGCGTGACTTGGACCATCTAGTAATGGTGTCAGCAGTGGAGCGAGTACGACGGCGAGAGTCACCGTTGTGCCGATACCAAGTAGAAGTCCTTCCCAGGTTTTGTGCGGCGAGACTCGCGGTGTGACATTGTGTCGCCCCAACTGACGACCCCAAAGAGCCTGCGCGATGTCATTGGTTTCGGTCAGTAACACCAGGTAGAGAACCCAGCCAGCATTTCCAGCGACCGGGTTGCTCGAATCGGGTAACGCCAGGAGCATCGCGGCATGAGACAAACAAAACACCGTCAGCATCAATCCCCACGTGACGGTGGTCACTTCACGCAAGAAGCCTTCTGTCTTTCCAGCAGCTGCCGTCGAGCCAGCGATGATGAGAAGACTGGCGACGGGAACGGTGACCCAAAACAGTTCGAACGATCCCAGGACGACCCACAGAAATTGCAGCGGGACAATTGCGTACACCAATTGCTTCGCGCCCCGACGCTGACTCGGCTGACCTGTCAGACGCAAAAACTCTCGTAGCCCCAAACAACTCGCGACTGCGAAGAGTCCAGCCACCGCGACAGGCCCGATCAATACCGACGCACAAAGGAGAAGCACCAATACCCACCACGTCTTCAAGCTGTCGAATCGATCATGCTTTCGCTCGGTGGGTGCAATCGTCAACCACACTGCACGCAAGACAGTGCCGAACAGCAGACTGCCCAGAATCGCGAGCACTGCCCACAATAAACTAGGTTGAATGCCGAGACGGCTAGCAAGTTCGTTCATGACCGCAACTTTTCATGGATGGGTGAGCAAACGAGATCTCGCTCTGCTGGTAGAGCAAGTTTTGTACCCAAACAACCTTGTTACCCTGTCGCAACCAAAGATGTTTAACGCCCGGATGCGGGCGGCGCGCGACGGATGTGCAAATCGCTCGATCCGATTCCAAATTCCTCAACGCCCTCGATAAATATGCGAATGTGACTCGGCCCGTAGGCATCGTTGGGAATCTGGAGAGTCGTTTCAAATGCTCCTCCCTCACATTCGAAGGACGCGTGTGACCAGCGTCGATCGTTTGCGTCTGCGTAGACCGTCGTGTAATCCGCGAGTGCATCGTCTCGCGAGTCATACCGCGGTCGTGCGACGAATCGCGTTCTAAGGCGGTCGCGGCGGCAGATGAGTTCGATCGTACACGGACCGACGATCTTGGTCGTTCCCGCGACTCGGATGGTGCTTCCCGCAGTCGCCTCGTCGGCTATAGTAATAGTGACTCGGTCTGGATGATCGAGTCGAAGCAATGGGTCACCGAGCAAGTTAAACATCAAAACGTGTTCGCGTCGTTCTTCTTCCAACAACTTAGGAGCCGGGCTAATAACAGTTGCGATGGAGTCCAATAGGTGACGCGTGGCCTTTGCGACTCGTTCCTCGTTCGTCAGTTCACGCGCCATCTGGCGTTTGGCGTGCATGACCAAATCGCCTAGCGTATCTCGCTGCTTTACAAAATACTGGTCCATTAGCTCGTGTCCCATGACGCCCATCGCATAGGGCATCGTGACACGCGATCCACACAACGCAGCAACTGGCCCGTCTTCCGCACGAAGCATCTCTTCTCCAAGACAATCACGTACCTCGTCGAATGATCCTGCGTAGCAGGAAAGAAAGATCGCGATTGGCGATCCGTTCGTACATCGGATCTTGCTGACATCATCCGTGTCGAAGATGTGATGCAAACCGTTGGGCGTTCGGACTTGATCCAGAACGCGTCGCTGGCCATGACCGATGTAAACCCAGAACAAAGACCCTTCGTTCAACCGGTCGACGGTCGCTTGGTGAAAGTGCCGAGGGTCAGGGCAGAATGGACTGCGCCAGCTGCCATAGGTCATCGACGTCTCGTATGCCGCCGGAATTCCTTCCGTAAGAACTTTCTTGGTTGTCGTCTCGATAACGTTATCCGCGACCGCTCCAAATCCACCGACTCCCGCCACAAAGTTCACTCGCCGGCGCCAAACTCCTGGCGGTCCTCGCTTTTCGTAGGCGATGATTTTGCGCACAATCTGCGCCAACTGCTCGGGCGAGTCCGCCGACAATCGCCCGACTGCGATATCAGGCAGCAAGTCGCCGTCGAGATCGGCATACGAGTTATCGGTCGCGATCATGGGCTCGGAGCCCCACAAAACATTGACCTTGGCTTCGGCGTGAAATGTTGGTGTCGTTGCGGCACGAAGAGTGCTGTCAACGTCGGCTCTCGGATCAGCGTCACCCACGAGAACGATCGCGCGCAGTTGCTCGGATTGAGCGATCTTGCGGATGTCATCGCGAATTGCGTCGCCGGATTGCTCGTTCGAGACAAACGCGAGGCGATGTCCCTGCGCTGCACGATGCTCAACCCACGGTCGGAGAGTACGCATGAAGACTTCCGGGCAGACCACGACCGTGTCGACGGGCGGATCAGCCCCGACGAGCAATAGTGTGGTCACCAGCAGAAGCGACATGCGATCGATCTCCCAGTATCAAGCTACCAGCGTTTGGATATTCTACACGTGTAGTTGGATCGGGAGTCTATCCGCAATGCCAGAGAATCAACAAGACAGACTCGCCCGATCACGAGTTTCGCTGGGCCTCATGAGTCAAAACATCTTAAAAACGGACACTTCTCGGTGAACGCCACCATGAGCTGCAATCAACCGCGGAGCGGTTACGGCAATTAGCCGGTGGTAAGCGGAGCGCCACCACCGGACGGATATCCAACGACGAACAGCATCCCGAACGGGATGCCAGCAGTCTGCAATCCCTTCGGGATTGAACACGATTCGCTCTCATTTCCGGTGGTTTTCGCTGCGCTCGACCACCGGCTAATCGCTCGCATCCCTTCGGGATATCACGGATCGTGGTGGTGTTCACCGAGAAGTGTCTGAAAACACACCATATTCTGCGTTTCGACGACTTTGCCGCTCCGTAGCCTGCCAGTCCGGCAATATGTACACTCGCGTCAATAGCCAATTATCTCGAAGAGGATTCACTCGCGAGTTTTGCCTTCTAAGTTGGTGATCGATGGTCCAAGTTGAGCAACCGAAGATCAACGCCCGACCGCTCGCTCCGTGGCAGAGGACGTTAGGGCGATTTTTTGCGAAGGCTTCCGTCGAACTGACGGTCGGCGCGCTGGTCCTCGTTTCCGTCATGCTGACACTGTTCGAGTTCACCTTGCAGTCATCCAGCGCAAATCCGGATTCTGTCAAATTGCTCGCCCGACTTGAACTGATCAATGATGCGATCACTTATATCTTTGTCGTTGAGTTAGCACTTCGCTTCGCCGCGAGTCCGACGAAGCGACGATTCTTCGGCGAGTACTGGATCGACATTGTTGCCGTGCTACCGCTGTTTCGCGTCTTCCGATCGGTGAAGTTGATCCGACTGTTTCGCCTGATACGCTTGTTGCGCATGTTTGGTGTTGCATCTCGGCTCGCATTACACTTTCCGGACATCGTGCGGCGTGGCGCGCTTGAATATGTCTTTGTGTGCGGATTGCTTGGTCTGACGATATTGTTTGGGACGGGGGCCATGATGGTCTTTGAAGGGAGTGCTGCTGCCAGCTCAGAACAGCCTTTCAATTTGCAGAATTCATTTTGGTTCAGCGTCTATTCGCTGTTCGCTGGCGAGCCGATCCCCGGTCCGCCGCAAACCGTTGGCGGTAAGATCGTTGCTGTCTTTGTGATGTTTATGGGGCTAACGATTTTCGCCATGTTCACGGGGACCGTGTCGGCATTTATGGTAGAGCGATTGAGAACGGAGAGTGGAATTGTGAATTGGGACACGCTGGAAGATCACGTCATCATTTGTGGCTGGAACCGTAAAGCCGAGATTATCGTCGCCGAATTCCGCGCGTCGGCCGCGGGGAGCGGCCGGCCAATCGCCGTCATCACACAGTTCGAAGGTGAACCGCCGACGCTCCGTCCGGAAATCCGCAAAGCCGTCCAGTTTCTGAACGATGACTTCACCCGCATTGCCGCCTTGGAACAAGTTGGAGTTCATCGCGCCAAGACATGCATCATCATGGCAGACACCTCCGGTGGACGCAGTGAGCAGGATGCCGACGCACGTACCATCCTCGCCGCGCTGACCGTCGAGAAGCTAAACCCAGCGGTCTATACGTGCGCCGAATTACTGAATCGTTCGTACGCGTCACACCTGAAGATGGGACACGTCAATGACTTTGTCGTCAGCGGAGAATACGGCGCGTACATGCTGGCACAGGCCGCCATGAATCGCGGATTAATGGGTGTCTTCTCGGAACTGTTGACGTATCAACGGGGCAACGAGTTCTATCGATTGACCCTACCGGCGGCGTGGTTCGGGAAAAGCTTCAACGATTTATTTGCACGAATCAAGCAAGATCACAACGCGATCCTCGTCGCCGTTCATGCCGCGTCGGGCGAGTTGATTGTGAATCCGGCCGATCACACTTTCTCAGAAGGCGACGAGATCGTTGTCATCGCCGAACACGACATCATGCTTTGAACTTCGCGACGGCCTGTTACAAACCGGTTACCCACTAGGCCGACGGATGCCCTTATGATTGTTCGGTAGACAGGACCGACGTTCTTTATGCTGGAGCATTACGATGCAAATAAATACAATGCAAATAAATCGGATTCGGATATTGGTGGCGTGTCTGGTCTTCACAGGCTTGGCGGCGGGCCGGGGCGAGAAACGAGTTGATGTGCGCAAAGGCCGGATTGAAACGCCGCTTAAGGTGGTCGTCGCCGAACAGGCGGCGGATGTTCGCAAGAGCGTCGATGCTCGCAAGTTTGTCATCGAATCGTCTGTTAAGTCGCTCGTCGGAAAGGAAACGACCGGCGATGAGCCGCCGAGTGAGGAGCTCGGAGAAGGGAAAGAGAATTCCAGAGTTCAGCCCGGTTTGGTCCGTTGGCATCCAGATTGGGAGCACGCCAAATTAGCAGGCGCCCAATCGGGAAAACCGATTCTGCTGTTTCAGCTGCTGGGGCAACTCGATCGTGAATTCACGTGAACCAACGCGCGCCTTGCGAGAGCCGTGTTGTTCTCCGACAAAGACGTGGCACGTGAATTGAATGAGCACTTCGAGCCGGTATGGCAATCGGTCCGTCCTGTCCCGCGGGTTACAATCGATTTTGGCAACGGCCAAGTCATTCGGCGAACGCTCAACGGAAATGTGGCGACCTACGTCTGTGACGTGGACGGTCGAGTACTCGATGTTCTGCCCGGCATCTACGATCCGGAAACCTACCTCGCCCAAGTCATGGAGCTTGAGCGGCTCCATCGCTTTGTACGTGCAGATCGAAACGGTCTCGACGCGGCTTTAACGGAGTATCATGAACGGCAAGCCGCGGCCCTGGCTCAGGGTGCGGCACCAGACCGCTTGGTTGAGATACCTTATGACCGCCTGTCCATTGTTGCTGTCGAGGAAGGCGTCCGCGTCGTGCTACAGCCCGCTCGCCGTCTGCTGGCGCGTGCCGTCGCCGCTCGTCCGGCGGACATCAATCCGAGCGATCGCGCCGATCACGATCCCTTTGTACTTGACGAAGATACGCGGATCAACGAAGGCCCGCGACGCCTCAAGGTCCATCGTCACTTGGCCCAAAATCATCACTTGGTTCCCAGTGAATTGACCAAATGGCTCTATCGTGAAGTACTTAACACCGATCTCGACGACCCTTATCTCGGACTTGGCAAGGTCCTGTTCAAGGACTATCCGTTCTAATCGCTTCGTGCGAAGTGAGACGGTAGTCTACTTGTCTAGCAGCACAGTATCCTCGTGCAGATAGCCAGGGGCACAACAGCAGAGGAACTTCAGTAAGACGCTTCCGGTGTTCTCGATCTGGTGTGTTGCTCCCGGCGGAATCGCGATTGCGTCGCATGGACCGACATCACGAAGCTCTTCCCCGATTCGCATCGAACCAGTTCCTTCGAGGATGTAGTAGATCTCTTCCGTCTTCGGATGATAGTGCGGCGTTGTTGCGCCCCCGACTGGCAAGCGAGCTTCTGCCAAGCTCTGTTTACGAATACACGAGTTCCGCTCCGCCAATAGCTCGCGGATCTCCGAACCATCCTTCGTCGTAAACGCTTCGACTTGGTCCAGATTAATGACGTCCATGATATCGCTCCAATCCTCGCGTGGTGATACACCCTACCCGATCCGCACGGCAATGCGAATGGCAACGGCCAACAAATGAACTCGACTCGCTGACATTCCGTGATCGGCGCGCGGTAGCGATCGACCGCACCGCGAGTAGAATAGTTGGCTCGCACCTGAGAATCGTTTGTGCTGCCCGAATCGCCGCGCACGACTGGAGCTATCAACATGAAACGACAAGTGGCTCGAATCTTCCACCTCCTGATACTTACTCTCAGCTGCGTCACAGCGATCACCCGGGCAGATGCATCCGAATTGAAACTCCTGTTCCTGGGTGATAACGGCCATCATGTGCCGACGGAGCGATTTCAGCAATTGGAGCCGGTCTTGAAACAACGCGGCATCGCGATGACATACACGGAAGATATGGCGTCACTGGAACTCGACACGCTGAACCAATTCCACGGGTTGATCGTCTACGCGAACATCGACGAAATCGGGCCGACGCAAGCGGCGGCGCTGTTGGAGTACGTCGCATCAGGCAAGGGTTTCATCCCGCTACACTGTGCGACCTACTGCTTCCGCAACTCGCCGGAAGTCGTGGCGTTGATGGGTGGCCAGTTCAAGCGGCACGGCGCTGGTGTGTTCGCGACACAAATTGCTCCGACCAAGCATCCGATCATGAAAGGCTTTCACGGTTTTACGAGCTGGGATGAGAGCTACATTCATCACATGCACAACGAAGAAAATCGGATTGTCCTTGAGTATCGAGTTGAAGGCCCTCAGGAGGAAGGCCGCTCGCGCGAACCTTGGACATGGATACGAACACATGGCGAAGGCCGAGTCTTCTACACCGCTTGGGGGCACGACCAACGGACTTGGGGACAGCTTGGCTTTCAGAACTTGCTTGAACGCGGCATTCGCTGGGCCTGTGGAGCCGACGTCTTGGATGTGCCGGACTTTGCCGATGCGAAGCACTTCGAAGTTCCAAGGATGACCCCAAAGCGAGCGGATGTGGAGACGCCGAAGTATGTCGACGTCGGTCCGAAAATCCCAAACTACACTCCAGGGGCGAAGTGGGGCGTCCAAGGTGATCCACGGACGGCCATGCAACTGCCGCTGTCTGCCGAAGAGTCGATCAAGCATTACGTCACGCCTGTTGACTTCGAGATGCAGTTGTTTGCCAGCGAGCCCGATCTTGGCGGCAAGCCGATCGCCATGAATTGGGATGAACGCGGGCGACTTTGGGTTTGCGAGACGTACGATTACCCCAACGAGTTGCAACCAGCAGGTAGAGGACGGGATCGAATTCGCATCTGTGAAGATACCGACGGGGATGGCCGCGCCGACAAGTTCACGGTCTTTGCCGAACAGCTCAGTATTCCGACCGCGATTGTCATCTATCGAGGCGGAGCGATCGTGCAGAACGGTGTCGAGACTTTATTCCTCAAGGATACGAACGGCGACGACAAGGCCGATGTTCGCAAGGTGCTTATCTCGAACTGGACGCTGGGTGATACGCACGGCGGCGTGAGCAACTTCCGCTACGGGATGGATAACTGGATTTGGGCGATGCAGGGTTATAACAACTCCAAGCCAGTGATCAACGGCGTCGAACAGCAAGCATTTCGCATGGGTTTCTTCCGCTTCCGATTGAGTAACACCGATCCTCCACGAGTCGAAGAACTTGAATTCGTTCGATCAACAAACAACAACACCTGGGGACTTGGATTCAGCGAAGAAGGACTCGTATTCGGCTCGACAGCAAATCGCAACCCGAGCGTTTACATGCCGATCGCGAATCGCTATTACGAACAAGTTCGCGGCTGGTCACCTCAGCAACTTGGAAGTATCGCCGATACGTACCTATTCAAACCGATTACTGATCGCGTTCGACAAGTCGATCAATTTGGCGGCTACACAGCAGGCGCTGGACACTCTCTTTACACGGCGCGTACGTATCCATCGACGTGGTGGAATCGAACGGCATTTGTCTGCGGCCCGACCGGACATCTGGTTGGAACTTTTGAACTGCGTCGTGATGGAGCCGACGTCCATTCGACAAGTCCTTGCAACCTTGTCGCCAGCGACGACGAGT
Source organism: Planctomycetota bacterium (assembly GCA_014381825.1). GTDB lineage: Bacteria > Planctomycetota > Planctomycetia > Pirellulales > Pirellulaceae. The sequence continues at coordinate 97,650 of JACNKX010000078.1, read as the reverse complement.
GGTCTGCGCCGATTATGGCGGAGGTTGGACCGGATGGAAATGTTTGGGTACTCGATTGGTACAACTACATCGTCCAACACAACCCCACGCCGCATGGGTTCGAGACCGGCAAAGGGAACGCCTACAAGTCAGACCTGCGAGACAAGAAGCACGGACGCATTTATCGCGTCATCTACACAGGAAGCCAAGGACAATCCGAAGCGAGTACCTCGCCTTCGCTAGAAGTTGCAACGCCGAGCGAGCTGGTTGACGCACTGCGTCATCCGACAATGCTATGGCGAAAGCAGGCTCAGCGGTTGCTCGTCGAGCGAGGCAAGCTTGATGTCGTGGTAGAGTTGATCGCGCTGGTCAATGACGAATCGGTTGATAGCATCGGGCTGAACGTCGGTGCAATGCATGCCTTGTGGACTTTGCATAGCCTTGGTGCCCTTAGAGAAACGACAGGCGAACCGTTCAAGGCTGCCGTCAGTGTGCTCGCGCATCCTTCGGCCGGCGTAAGACGCAACGCAGTCGGAGTGCTCCCAAGAACCATAGCATCGAGCGCCGCCATCGTTTCGCTTGGATTACTGCGAGACAGTGATCCGCAAGTTCGTTTGGCCGCAGCTCTCGCGCTGGCAGACATGCCGGAGAGCAGCAGTGCTGGGCGCGCGATCGCGCAACTTGTGCGGGAGCCTGCAACTTCGGCGGACCGATGGATCACCGACTCGCTAACGACCGCCGCGGCCGCACATGCCACACCGTTCCTCTTGTCTCTCGCCGATCCGAATGTCCAACTGAAAAACAACTCGGACGCATTTGGCGGCAAGTCTTTGCCGATCGCAACAATTGTTGCCGAACACGTCGCGCGAAGCAAAGCCGAAGCAAAGGCAATCGAAACAATGGTCGCTGCGCTTTCAAAGTCAGATCCGCGGCTAATCGGCGCAGTACTCGACGGCCTTGTCAAAGGCTGGCCCCGGGCTCACCGAGTAAAGCTGTCGAGCAAAGCCGACCGGTCGCTGGTATCGTTGCTCGAACGAGCCCCTTCGAATTCGAAGGGACAACTGCTCCAACTCGCTTCGCTATGGGGAAGCAAGGAACTAGAGAAACACGCTGACTCGATTGTTAGGGCTTTGCTCAGCACGGCGAGCGACGCTAAGGTCACACTGAACGATCGCGCCGCGGCCGCAAATCAGTTAGTTCGATTCCGATCGAATGACGATGCAGTCGTTGCTAGTCTGATCGCGCTCGTCAAACCCCAAACGCCGCCTGAGTTGGCCGCGAAGATAATCGATTCATTAACCGTCAGTACGGCTTCCGGAGCCGGAGCTGCCTTAACGGGCCTCGCTGCGGCAACAACACCGAGCCTTCGCGATCAGGTGATTCGCGTGTTAATGGCGCGTCCCGAGACCACCGAGGCGTTGCTTGATGGCATTGAATCCGGGCAGCTTTCGTTGGCTGACCTGAAGCTCGATCAAAAGCAAGCGTTGAGCAATCACCCGGACAAACGACTCAAGGAACGAGCGACGAAGCTCTTAGCGGCAGGGGGTGGACTGCCGAATCCTGACCGAGAGAAAGTGCTTCATGAAAAGCTTCGTTTGGCAAAGCTGACGGGCGACCCGGTTCTCGGCAAAGCTGTTTTTAAGAAGCGGTGCGCCAAGTGTCATAAGCACGGCGGCGAAGGCGAGAACATTGGCCCAGACTTGACCGGCATGTCCGTGCACCCGAAGACGGAATTGCTAACCCACATCCTCGACCCCAGCCGCAGTGTCGAAGGCAACTTCCGTATCTACACGATCGTGACGGACGTGGGCCGTGTGCTCAATGGGATGCTCGCGAGCGAAACGCGGACGTCTTTGGAGTTGATTGACGCCGAGGCGAAGCGTCACGCCATTCAACGGTCCGAGATCGACGAACTGCTTGCGTCGCGCAAGTCGCTGATGCCCGAAGGTTTCGAGAAGCAAGCTTCGGACGATGACATCGTAAATCTGCTTGAGTTCCTCACGGCGAAGGGACGTTTCGTCGGACTTGACTTAAGAAGGGTTGCGACGAGTGTCAGTACACGCGGAATGTTTGTCGACGAAAAGGTCATGGCCGAAGCATTGATCTTCTCGGATTGGAAGCCAAAGACTTTTGAAGGCGTGCCCTTTCAATTGATCGATCCGCAGGGAACGCGAGTGCCTAATGCTGTCTTGCTTTACGGACCGAACGGCAAGTTCGCGCCCAACATGCCAAAGCAATTGTCGATGCCTGTAAACACGTCGGCCAAATCGATTCACTTGCTGAGCGGGGTGAGTGGTTGGGGAAGTCCCTTCGGCCAGCATGGATCAGTTTCAATGATCGTCCGCCTTCGCTACGTGGACGGACAAACCGAAGATCATGAATTGAAGAATGGCATCCACTTCGCGGACTACATTCGCCGCGTTGATGTTCCAGAATCGAAGTTCGCGTATAATCTGCGCGGCAAACAGATACGTTACCTCGCGCTTCACACAAAACGAAATGCTGTGATCGCGGAGTTGAGTCTTGTAAAAGGACCGGACAACAGTGCTCCGGTAGTCATGGCGATTACGGTGGAGACGCGCACCGCACCCTAGATGTTTCATAGATCAACACTTGCAACTTTGGAGAAGACAATGATTCGCTCTTTAACGTTCGCCGCTTTGACTCTCGCCGTATTGAGTGCGGTTGCCGCCGACGACGTACAGACCGCGCCGTCAGAACCTTCCGACATGAAGGCGATCTTCAATGGCAAAGATCTGACTGGATGGGACGGCGACACACGATTGTGGTCGGTCAAAGATGGAGCCATCCGAGGCGAAACGACGGACGAGATCAAGGCGAACGGAAACACTTTTATCATTTGGCAAGCGGGAAGAACGAAAGATTTTGAATTGCGGCTCTCTTTCCGTTGCAACGCGACAAACAACTCCGGCATTCAATATCGCTCGAAGCACATCACCGATGGCAATGTTCGCAACAAGTGGGTCGTCCGCGGCTATCAACATGAAATCCGTAACGAGAACACTTTGCCGAGCGTCTCCGGATTCATCTACGACGAAGGAGGAAAGCGCGGTCGCACTTGCCTCGTTGGCGAGAAAGCCACATGGGGCGAGGATGGGAAGAAAGTAACTGGTCAGCTGATCGACGCCGAAGGTTACAAAAAGCTGTTCAAGCTGGATGATTGGAACGATGTTGTGATCATCGCCCGAGGGAAGCATATTCAACACTATATGAACGGTCGATTGATCCTCGACTTTAAGGACAGCGATGACCACGCGTTGCTCGACGGCGTGCTGGCACTACAGCTCCACGCTGGCAAGCCAATGTGGGTCGAATTCAAAGACATCCGTATTAAAGGGCGCGAGTAGCCATCGACGTTGACGCTCGTTGGACTACCGGTCACTTGTGTTTCTTCTTTTTGCCGCCTGGGTTGCTTATCTGAGTGAACTGGATCGGCAGGTTTTTCGCGATCTCAACTGTTTCCAGACAAACCGCAACAACTTGCCCGACAAGACGAACGATGTATTCAGGATCGTCGGCGCGATTGGGGTCGCTCGTGATGCCGCTGCGTTTGTAGGTCTTGACTCGATATTGGTCGATCACCCAATCGAGCGCACTGCGGTTGCCAAGGCGGTAATCGAAAACTTCGGGCGGAATGCCGGATAGCGAGAGCGACTCATTAACCACGAGCGAGGTCTTGTCCTTCGACAATTTCATCTTCTCTACGCGGTACGACAACGGAATGTCCAGCGATTCGCCCCATCCCAGACGATACGGTTCAAGCGATTCGTAATTCAGGTGCAATTCGGCGAGTTGCTTCCCAGCATCGGCGAAGGCGCGGAAGTCGGGGGCCAGCGGGATGCGGGGCAGTTCGCGCTTGAGGTTGTCGGCAAACTTGTCGCGATAGCCCGCGTGGTGCAGCAAGCCGTACACGTAATAGAAAATATCCCACTTGCTGATCGACGCGTCACCGTAGCGATCTTGGAACTGAGCCAACGCCCAATCCGTGATGTTCTCCCGACGGTTCCCGCCGTTCTCGTCGTAGACGTAGAACGGGAAAACTGCTCCCGGGCGACCACCAATTGCAACATCAGGAAATCGTTTTGTAAGAATCGCAGAAAAGTCAACCTGTGAACTATTGGTCGTACAAATAACTCGATTTTCATCAATCGCGCGTTTGGTCGGAAAGACAACCGCTAACATCCCAGGTCGGTGGTTCAAGATTGAATCGAAGTAAACCTGTTTCGCTGTATACGGCCGATATAGTGCGTCGTGAAACGATGACTCACGGTATTCTGCCTTTTGCTCCCTTGAGAGTGTTTCCTTGAGACGAGAAGACCATTTGATCTTTTTTTCGTCGTAATCAACGAACGAGTTGATGTCGTCGGGATGCCCCGCACGAATCCACCTGTCGACTTCCCCGTTATACGCTTCGACCAAGTCGGTGATTTTCGACCGAAGATGGTTTGGTTGAAAATCATAGACAAACTCATCTCTGTTTGTTTGAACGCCTGGTGAGGAGTCGTGAAAGATTCCCGACTCAATCGTCTTCCGCAACGCAATTGGAATAAACCGTTGAAACTCGACGTCATTCGGGTCGATGAGCCAATTGAACTTTGCATCAGGTGTGATAACGTCCCAACTAACGTCGCCGATTGATTGGGTTGTGGCCAACCAATTCAATTTGGTCTCTTTCCGCCAGCTTTCGTCCACACGGTGGTACTGGATTTTGTGTTCTTTCTGGCATTTGCAGCGAACTGCAACGGTGATTCCCACACCAACCTGGATTCCAAAAACATTGTGAGTTGTGCCGCTTAACGAGGGGTTACGCCGTACATTCCCGTGCAAATCGACGTGAAATATCTTCGTAAACTCTTCGTGCAAGTGTTTACGCATTCCGTCAAACGGGATCTGATCAACAAAGCTATTGTTACTGACAAAGCAAATGATGCCGTCGTTTCCTTCAAGGCGATCGACCGCCCAACGAAAGAATTTGACATAGGCATCGGAAAGAGCTTGTTTACTCGTAGCTACTGATGCCTTCGCATAAGTGTTCTTGATTCGCCGATCAACAACTTCGTAATCGCGATTCTTGTTGTTGTCGTTTTCATTTAGTTGGCGAAAATTGTATGGTGGGTTGCCGATAACAACGGTAATTGGAGTTTTCTTCTGCCGCTCGACGCGCTTTGTGTTTTCCTCGCTCATAAATGCAAACGTCTGTTGCTGCTTTTCTGCCAAATCAAGTGTGTCGACAAAGCAAAGTCCCTCGAACGGTTCGTAGCTTCCTGATCGCTCCCAATAAGCGTGCTCGATGTTCAGCGCTGCGATGTAGTACGGCAGCAACATGACTTCGTTAGCGAAGAGTTGCTGGCTGTACACGCGAGGCAGGTCGCGTTTGGAGACGCGGCGGAGCAGGTTGACAACGAAGTTGCCCGTGCCGGTGCAGGGGTCCAGGATGTTGACGCCGGGCGAGCCCAGCCGTTTGCCGAACTCCGCCTGCAGTACCTGCTCGACGCTGGCGCACATGAAGTCGACGATCTCTTGCGGCGTGTAGACGATGCCGTGCGTGTCGGCCACTTTCACGCTGTAGCCCTGAAAGAATCGCTCGTAGACTGTGTTCAAGAAGTGCTGCTTTTCGCTGAAGTCGGTGATGGTGTTCGCGGCGGATTCGATGGCCAGGTAGAAGCGGTCCAGCGTCTGCAAAAAATCGTGGCGGCTGAAACTCTCGCTCGTCAAGGCCGCGATGACCCTTTCGACTTCGCGGGCCACGACGTTGCGCTCGCGGAAATCGCCGGCGTCGAAGATCGTGCGGATCAGTCGTTCGGTCAGCAGATGCTGGACGAGCATCTCGTCCACCGCCGCTTCACTCAGATTGGGGTTCAATGACGAGCGACACAGTTCGAAAAAGTTGTCGAACGCTTCGATAAACTTTGAGTTGGACTTGTGGGCCTCTCGGATTTTCTCGACCAACCCGCGAGCCAGATCGGGCACACGCTCTTTGAATTCGTCGATTGCCTTGTTGAAATCCTCGTGAGCAGGTTCCGTCCAGGCGAAGAAAGCGTTGAGTAAATCGCAAAGTGCCTGCCGGTCGGTCAGATCGGCGATCATGACTTGATCGCTGTTCTGGTAAAGGTACGCCTGCCGCGTGTCTTCGAAGATGATGTTTGTGAGTGGATAACCGTTACTGATCTTCTTCCGGATTTCGGTCTCCAAGTTGTCGCGCGAGTCCTTCGCTTCCCAGAACCCGCGCTTCATGTAGTAATCATCTTGAAGTGTTCCGTCTGGACGAATCTTGCGGCCTTTGACTTCCAGCAGCTGTTGGGGAATGAGTGTCCAACCAACCTTGTGCCCGCACTTATCGAGCAGACTCTGAAACGCAGTACTCACGGCACCTTCGTGTTCGACGTCCTGCCGACGGTAGGATTCAAGAGCCGCGTAGTACTCAGCGACTGCTTTGTGGCTCGTCTTTAAGATAAGATGTTCAGCCATCCGTGCTGCAACCCGCTTGGTGAGGTCCGTCAAATATCCATAAGGCCAACGTCGCATTCTCTCTGACGCTGCACTGCTGTCAATGCAAGCGAGTCTTAGGTAACAATGTTGCGGATCGTGGCGAAGTCGGACGTCCTGCGGTTATGTTGGGAAAAGCTTGGATTTCACTTATCTTCAATTAGTGATATGCCGATAAACCGGATCGGGTCGATTCTATCGATTCGTCCGGTTTTTTCGTTGCAGGGGGGTCTGCTCGATTGACTGGCTCCCTTACGCGATGCGTTATCTGCCGTTCTGCTTACTGCTTGTTCTGACTGCTGGCTGTTCGGCCTTTCCGGACGTCGTGCATCAGCCGCAGTTTCACAACCCTTTCCCGCAGCTCAGTCGCGTCGCCGTTCTACCGTTCTATAACCAGAGCAATGATCCGACGGTCGATCAGGATCTGGTCGCGCTGGCGTACTACAACGAATTGCAAGCAATTCCTGGCTTTGAAGTTGTGCCCGTCGGCACTACGAAACGTCTCTTGGTTGCTAGCGGTATCGCTCTAGAGACTCCGGAGGACTTCCAAGCTTTGGCCCGATACATGGACGTCGATGCGATCGTGGAGGGGTCCGTGACCGAGTTTGATCCGTACTATCCGCCGCGGATGGGACTATCAGTTCGCTGGCACGCCGCCAATCCAAGCTATCACCCGATCCCGCCCGGTTACGGTCTGCCGTGGGGCACGTCGGAAGAAGAGTTCATTCCAGAATCGTTGGTCTTCGAGGCGGAATTCGCCTTGGCGAAGGAGCAACTCAAGACTCAATCTCCTCCCGCACCGGACGAAGAAGCTCGGTCAATCGCGAGCGTCTCGCTGGCAGCGGCGGAAGCAATACTAGATCCGTCGGCAGAACCCGAGCCAATCGAACAACCGGCAGAATCAGTGCCATTCGAAGGACCGGTAGGACTCGGACTAGTTCCACCTCCACAGCTACCGGTCGACTGGCCCGATCCGCGTGGATTCGTGCCTCCAGCTCCGACCGCTGAACGTCCGCCAGCGCGTCCGCAGAACGATCCCGTTCTCTCTCACACGCGTCTATACCACGGAAACGACGCGGAATTCACAAAGCGACTGGCCAATTATTTCTACTTTCGCGACGACGCACGCTTCGGCGACTGGCAGGCGTACCTCCAGCGCAGCGAAGACTTTATCCGCTTCTGCTGTCACTTACATGTGACGGAGATGCTGGCAGCGCGAGGTGGCGGAGGCGAAACGCGAGTGGTGTGGCGATGGCCGATTGGCCGATATGACCGATAGGTCGCACGGATGGCGGCCTGCGACTGATTCCCGCCACGTCGACCCGCAGGAGCTCGAGACGTGTCCCAAGATATCAATGTATTGGCCCTCGTGAAGGGCGAAGAGCGCTACGTCTTTCTGTTCGACGACAACAACCGCAGCGAAGCATTGCGCACGCTCGGTCGTTACGCCTCGAATCCGGAACTCAGTTTCAGCTGGTACGACGCGGCAGTGCTGAGTCAGAAGATTCGCCAGGTCACGGCAGAGGTTGAACACCCTGACCCGCGATTCACGCTCCCCTTGCCAACCGATAACTCGGGACTTGAGTAGGCGTAGGCCGGAACAATTCTTCGCAGTTCCGGCATCTGTGTGTGTTCATGCCGGAACTGCGCGGACTTGTTCCGGCCTACTATTTATCGATCGGTTTGATGAAGACCTCGATTCCCCGCTTTCTTCGCTACCTGCAAGTCGAACGCAACGCGTCCGAGTTGACGATCAAGTCGTATCGTGAGGACTTCGAGGCGCTACTCGAGTATCTGACCGAAGCCTTCGGTCACGAGCCCAGCCCCAGCGAGATTACACCGATTGATTTACGTGGCTACGTTGGGGCATTACACGAGGCCGGCTACGCCAAAGCATCTGTCTCGCGACGGTTGGCTTCGTTGCGAAGTTTCTTTCGCTTTGCCCAACGCGAAGAACTCGTCGACAGCAACCCTGCGAAGCCGCTCCGCAATCCACGTCGCGACCGCAAGCTGCCGCACTTTCTTTCCACCGATGAAATCGGCCAGCTGTTGGACGCGCCACCAGCAGACATACCACTCGGCCTGCGCGATCGTGCGATCCTCGAGACGATGTACTCGGCGGGGCTTCGTGTCAGTGAAGCCGTTGGTGTGAATGAAGAAGATCTCGACTTCGAGCAAGGTCTGGTTCGTGTTCGCGGTAAGGGAAAACGGGAACGACTATCGCCTCTCGGATCGTTCGCGGTTCGAGCGATGAAGCATTGGCTGCGGAAAAGAGAACTTTCGCCGAAGGAGCCTCAAAACGGAACCGCCCCGGTCTTCGTCAACAAATTCGGTCGGCGATTGACCACGCGCAGTGTTGGTCGGATGCTAGAAAAGCATCTCAAACAAACGGGCCTCGACACGCGAACCACACCACACACGTTGCGGCACAGCTTCGCCACGCACTTGCTCGATCGCGGCGCTGACATCCGCAGCGTTCAAGAGTTGCTCGGCCACAAGAGTCTGGTGACGACTCAGATTTACACACATGTGAGCACGGCTGGACTGCGTGAAGCTTACGAGAAGGCTCATCCACGGGCACGCTAAGACCTTCGCCCTCTAAAAGCAGCCCTTCACCAGAAAGAAGAGCCCGAACAAGACGACGAAGCCGAACACAAAGCCCCAAAATCCAGGCGGGTCGTCGCCGGCGTAGCCAGGTTCTGGCATCGATTATCTCCGACTATCTGGGAACGAGAATGAAGTCGTGAATGCGAAGCACTGGCTCGTCGCTCGTATTAACCACGCTATCAGCGTTCGCGGCAAGATGCTGCGAAAACTCTCGCAGCTTTGCGAGCGATAAGCCCATCAAGATCGGTGTCTGCGGCTCGATCTTGCTAAACAGCCTGGCACCCCGAGTGGTGTGCCGTGCGACGCCGATCGCGCTGCCTTCTCGAGCTTTGACCGAGGCCGCTGCCAGCTTGATCAATCCTTTTGCGAAGTCAGCGATCATGCCTTCGCGTCCCGCGGCAATCCACACGACCTCCCACGATTCGTGTGATTCCCAATAGTAACCGTGATTGAATAGATCGATTCCATGCAGATACGCTTTGCACGATCGCCACTGATCTGGATCGAGATACATAAGTTCTTTGGGACTTTCACCAAAGCTATGACCTTGAGGATCTCCAGTGGGATGTGGAAATTTTCCCGGCACGTACGAATACGCCGGCATGGGCCGCTCTGGTAACAGCACGGGAATGTTGCTCATCGTTGCTCCTGATGTACGATAAGTGTTCATTGTAGGCGGAATCGCGGCGGACGCACCAAGGGAGTTGACACCGATGGACCAGCGAAGAGTTTTGATTACGGGTGTCAGTCGCGGACTGGGTCTCGCAATGACCGAAGAGTTCATTCGGCTTGGTCACACGGTTGTCGGTTGCGCCCGATCCGAGCGCCCGATCGCCGAGCTGTCCGATCGCTTTCCGCGACCTCACCGATTTGATTGCATCGATGTCAGCAACGACGACCAGGTCGGTGGTTGGGCGAATATCGTGATGCGTGAAGTTGGAGCCCCTGACTTGCTGCTCAATAGTGCCGCCTTGATCAACGAGAACGCATCGCTTTGGAATGTTCCTCCTGATGAATTTTCGCGAGTGATCGACGTCAACGTCAAAGGCGTCTATCACATCATCCGACATTTTGTCCCAGCCATGATTGATCGAGAAAAAGGTGTCATCGTCAACTTCAGCTCGGGATGGGGGCGATCAACCTCGCCCATGGTTGGTCCGTATTGCGCGACCAAGTGGGCAATCGAAGGAATGACGCGAGCCTTGGCGGATGACCTGCCGTACGGAATGGCAGCAATTCCCCTTAATCCGGGCATCATCCACACGGACATGCTCGATCGTTGCTTCGGAGAAAACGCGGTGGCGTATCCTCGAGCTGCACAGTGGTCGAAGAAAGCCGTTCCGTTTCTGCTCGAACTTGATCAAGCCGACAACGGCGATCCGCTTACTGCTCCGAGTTAATGTAGTCGTCACTCTCCGAGTGACGAGCGCTGGTCACTCGGAGAGTGACCGCAACGATCATCGACACCCATGCAATCCAATTCACGACATCCGGCAACGCTTGAGGAAGCCGCTTTGCTCGCTCAATGCGAAACGCGCCGGCAACGGCGCAGCGGCCCCGGCGGGCAGCATCGCAATAAAGTCGAAACAGCCGTGGTGATCACACACGTGCCAACAGGCATCCAAGGTGAGGCCACAGAGCGGCGCAGCCAGGAACAAAATCGAAAGGTCGCAATCCTGCGACTCCGAATCAACTTAGCCGTCAAGCATCGCACGATAGTCTCCGCCGAGGACTACCAACCGAGCGAGTTGTGGCAGCAGCGATGTCGCAGCCAGCGAATCTCGGTCAATCCGCAACACGAAGACTTTCCTGCAATTCTCGCTGAAGCACTGGACTTGCTGGCGGTAAATGGATGGGAACCAAAGGAAGCAGCCCTACAACTAGGTTGCTCGCCATCCCAATTGATAAAGCTTGTCCAACTCGAACCACACGCCTTCGCTGAGCTAAATCGGCAGCGCTTTGAGCGCGGCCTGCGGTCGCTTCGCTGAGCCGTCCCACTCGCTGAACTCTCGTCGTTTAAGTAGGATGACGGTTTGCAAAGTTGCCGCAAACCGTCTGTAGGGCACGTCGCTTGAGTAACGTCGTCAAATTAGAACCAAAGCTCGCCGAGACAAAGGCAAAGGGCTCGTACGCCTTCGTGAGCCTAGGTTGCGCGAAGAATCTCGTTGATAGCGAGAGAATGCTCGGGTTGCTGAAGTTGGATGGCTATGAACTCGTTGCTGATCCTGACGGCGCTGACTTTGTCGTCGTAAACACTTGCGGCTTCATCGAACAAGCTCGTGACGAATCGTTCGCCGCGATCGACGAGATGCTTGCTCTGAAACGCGATGGCAAGACGCGTGGCGTGATCGTTTCTGGGTGTTTGGCCGAGCGGCAACGCGTCGACTTGCTAAACGATCGACCGGATATCGATTCGCTGGTTGGCGTGTTCGGTCGCGAGGAAGTCACGAAGGTCGCAGATCGATTGCTCGGTGATCTTGACGAACAGCGAAGCGTCTTTCGGCCTGCTCCGATTCGTGCGCTTCCAGATACGAATCGCTTGAGGATTACGCCTCGGCACTTCGCTTACTTGAAGATCTCCGAAGGTTGCGATCGGCTTTGTACGTTTTGTGCGATTCCGAAGATGCGTGGCAAGCACGCGACGAAGCCGATGGATGAGGTGATTCATGAAGCCAAGGAGTTGGCGGCGGACGGGGTGCGAGAATTGATCGTTGTCGCACAAGACACGACTTATTACGGGATGGATTTGTATGGCGAGCCGCGACTCGCCGAGTTACTCCAACAACTTGACGAAGTCGAAGGGATCGACTGGATCCGCTTGATGTACTTTTATCCGATGTATATTACTGACGAGTTGGTCGACGTGCTGGCCAACGCGAAAAAGATCCTGCCCTACATCGACATGCCGCTGCAACACATTAACGACAACATGCTCCGCCGGATGTCTCGCCGCGTGACGCGTGAGCAAACCGAAGCGTTGATTCAGAAGCTGCGTGATCGCATTCCCAACCTCACGTTACGAACAACTTTGATCACCGGCTTTCCTGGCGAGACGGAAGCTGAGTTCGAAGAACTGGTCGAATTCGTGCAGCAGCAAAAGTTCGACCACATGGGTGTCTTCACTTATTCGTTCGAGGCAGACACGCCTTCAGGGCGGCTGTCCGATCACTTATCGGAAGCGATCAAAGAAGATCGTCGCGAGCGTCTGATGGCCGTTCAGCAGCCAATCGCCTTCGAGCGTAGCCAGACTCAATTTGGAAAAGTATTCGATATCATTCTCGATCAACCTGTCGCTGGCGAAGACAATGTATGGGTCGGTCGTTCGAAAGCGGATGCACCCGACGTGGATAGCGTCATTTACGTCACCGGCGGAGAAGAAACACTCGCCGCGGGAAACATCGTCGCATGCGAGATCGTTGCGAGCCAAGGTTACGACCTTGCTGCGGCGGCAGTCGGCGTTCCGTTCTAGGAAGTGGTCATGGCTGAACCTATCGAAGAACAAAAACTGACCAACACCGTTTTCAACGTTCCGAATCAGCTGACCGCGGCTCGCTTCGTTCTGGCGATCGTTGTGTTCGTGCTGATTCCGCTGCAGATGTACCTGGCCGCTTTAATTGTGTTTGTGGTCGCGGCATCGACGGACTGGATCGATGGCTACTATGCTCGCAAGTACGGCCAAGTGACCAAATTAGGGCGGATGTTCGACCCATTCGTCGACAAGATCCTCATTTGCGGCACATTTATCTTCTTGGCATCTGAGCAAGGATCTGGAGTTGATGCTTGGATGGCAGTCGTCGTTGTCGGACGCGAGATACTCGTGACCGCTCTTCGTTCGTCGATTGAACAAAGTGGTGGCGACTTCTCCGCCAGCTTTGCGGGTAAGTTGAAGATGACGTTTCAGTGTGCAGCAGTGGTTGCGAGCATGTTGCTGCTTTGGAAGGGTGACGCCGCGCCCAGTTGGCTGCCACTCACCGTGCTGATACTGGCTTGGGTCGCCATCTTGTCAACGATCCAATCAGGTCTCGACTATATCTCCGCTGCCGCCAAGTTCTTCCGACAGGAAGGCTAAAGCGGCCGTGGACGACCTCAACGCCAACATTGCGACTGGTCTGGTTGGTGTGGTTGCCCTGTGCATCACGGGCTGGACGATGATCGCCATTCGGCTCTATCAACGTCAACAACCGCTGGAATACACGATCCGACGGGAGTCGCCTTGGGGGCTCTGGGACCTTTTCCTGGTTCTAGGCCTTGCGATCGGTCCGCAGATGGCCGTGGGATTCTACTTTCAGCCGTTGCTCAATCCCACTCGACCAGATCCACACGTCATGCGAGAGCTACTTCGTTGGAACTCAGTCGTATCAGTTATCTCCATTTTCGGAATGCTCACTTACTTCCAACTACGCCCGCAAGCCAGTCTCAAGGATGTCGGGCTAGATTCGCGAAGCTTCGGTTCGCAGCTTGCGATTGGTCTCGGCTGCTTCTTGCTCGTAGGGCCCGTCGTATTCGCGATTCAGGCGACGTTCGTTGTGCTGCTAGAGATCGAGTCGAAACATCCTCTCATTGAACTTCTAAAGGACGATACTTCGGCGTTTCAGATGTGCGCGTTTCTGGCCGTAGTGGTAGCGCCAGTCGCCGAAGAACTTCTGTTTCGCGGCTTCTTGCAAAGCTGGCTAGAACGAATACCGCTGTTTCGAGCAGAAATCGATTCGTTCATCCTTGGACGACGCCAAACCAACGAAGAAGACGACATTCTGCTTCAAGAAAGCCAAGGAGGGGCTCATCCCGTCGCCCCGATGCCGATCGTCATTACATCGGCGATCTTTGCGGCGATGCACTGGTCGCATGGCCCTGACCCAATACCACTGTTCTTCTTGGCGCTGGCTCTTGGCTATGTCTATCAGCGAACACATCGTCTGCTCCCTTGCATCATCGTCCATGCCTGTTTGAATGGTACTACGATGCTCTTGCTGTGGCTCTCGTTGGATGAATTGGGAGCGTAGCCGCCACCTTTCGTTGACTTGTTCGAACCTTATAATGCCCGTTTCATGTGGGCCGAAACCTCATAGGAGTGAATCATGGCGATTGGATTTGGCGTAATTGGTTGTGGGATGATCGCGAACTTTCACGCCAAGGCGATTGCGGATATTCGAGGCGCAAAACTAGCTGCTTGCTTTGACATGTTCCCGGCGTCGGCAGATCGCTTCGCAGACGCAACTGGTTGTACGTCTTACCACGACCTTGATGTGATGCTTGCCGATTCGAATGTTGACATCGTCACCATCTGCACGCCCAGCGGGGCTCATCTCGAACCCGCGGTTGCCGCGGCGAAAGCGGGAAAGCACGTCATCGTCGAGAAGCCGCTGGAGATCACGCTGAAGCGCTGCGACAAGATCATTGATGCCTGCGAAAAGGCGGGCGTTGTATTGGCAACGATTTTCCCGTCGCGATTTCACGAGTCATCGCAGCTGATCAAGAAGGCGATCGACAAGGATCGCTTTGGGACGCTGACCATCGGCGATGCTTATGTAAAGTGGTTTCGCACGCAGGCTTACTACGACAGTGGCGCGTGGCGTGGCACGTGGAAGTTCGACGGCGGCGGGGCGTTGATGAATCAAGCCATTCACAGCGTTGACTTGTTGACCTGGCTAATGGGACCGGTTGCAGAGATCACGGCTCACACGGCGACCTTGGCACACACCGACATCGAAGTCGAAGACGTCGCCATGGCAACACTACGATTCGAGAACGGCGCTCTTGGTGTGATCGAAGCTACGACGGCGGCTTTTCCAGGTGCGTTGAAGCGGATCGAGATACACGGCTCGAACGGTTCGGCGGTTTTGGAAGAAGAAGACATCAAGACGTGGGAGTTCGCTAAACAGACAAGAGCCGACGTCGCGTTGCTGGAACGGATGAAGGGCAAGACGCAAACGGGCGGCGGGGCTGCAGATCCGACGGCCATCGGACATCACGGCCACACGTATCTCTTTAAAGATGTCGTCAACGCGATCAAGAAGGGAACGACTCCGCTGGTCGACGGCCATGAAGGTCGTCGCTCGGTCGAAATCATTCTCGGCATCTACAAGGCTGCCGAAACCGGCAAGGCCTTGCAATTACCGTTGGCGAAAGATCCTGTGCTGAAGGCGCGGGCGCAAAAGTAGACTATAGCTGCAGGCTGCCGAGAAGACGAATTATCAAAACTGCGGAATCGGCGTGCCGTCCTTTGGATCGAACAGCAAACGTAGCGTCTTCATCGCGACATCTAATGGGATTTGCCTCACGCTTCCATCGCAATATGCCGCGGTGAACGTTTTCTCATGCTGACCGCCGAGACCATCGATCGGTTTCTTCGGATCGATCTTGATGTCTTCAGGATTCGTCCAGACAACGGCCCGTTCCGGAGATGCATCCACGATCATGATCGTATTCGAAGTACCGTCGGTGATGTCACGGAGGCGAGCTCCCTCGGACACTTTGAAGGCTGCGTTCGGTCCGGTCGGCACCAGATAAGTTGTCTTACCCGCTGCACGTAAATCCGAACTGGGACAAGCAAAGACTTCGGGCATCTGGCTGATCAACTGCTTGTTGTGTTCGCTGTCCCACGGCTCGGAAAGCCGGAATTGGTCGTACAGTTTCTGGTGCTCGAGATATGGAAGCAAATGCACTCGCCAACTCAGCAGCGGTTCTCCGTCTGCGTTGCGACTGGCAGCACTCGGGAACGATTTGTGCGCGCCATGATAGTTGTGCATACCGAGAGCCAAGTGCTTGAGGTTGGTAACACAATTCTGTCGGTCGCCCGATGCTTGTGCCTGCCAGACCGGTGTCGAGAGTGCTGCCAGTAACTGCTTCACGTTTCCGTCAGCCGCACTCACGCTCAGCTTCAACTGCTTTCCTTCGCTACGTGGTACGATCGCACTTAACAGCTTTTCGATGTTGGGAACTGATTTACGAACGCTCTCGTTGCGAGCTAGTGAAAAGAACAAGGACCCAACCGTGCTTTTCAAAGCGAGCGCCGAATCGTCGTTTGGCGATTGCGTCGAAATGCTAACTTGCAACTCGGGTGAGAACTTGACACTAGCGGCAACCCACTCGAGGTCCGCGATCGCGCTGCTGCTTCCGCCGCCGAGAGCCTCCGGCAATTTGGGTAGCATCTCTTTGATCACGCGCCGGTGGTCTGCTGCCGGAGCGACGAGAAGCTGAACTGGTGCATCGCCTGCCGCTGCAAACGCTCGTGCCAAGTGAGGACGAGCTGCCGACGTTCCGCTCTTGATTCGCTCGAACGCTGCGGCCGAACCCGAGTAAATCACTTTGTTTACTTGCTCGCAAGCTTCGGGCTTTTGTTCCTTGAATGCCGCCAGCAACTTCTCGGAGTCCGCGCCTTGTTTCGTCGAGACGATAAGGAATGGCCCCGGAGCTGGCAAATCGGAACTGCTAAAAACAACGAACAGCTCGGCCCCAGCTTCTTTCATCGAAGTAATCATTCCACGCGCACTCGTTGCGTTCGCGTTGATCTTGTTTCGGATGCTTTGGCTTGGCACTAGCTCAGCGACTTGTTTGAACGTGTCCGGAACGGCGATTCGGTCGAAGTCGACGTACAGGACGGCGATTGTCTGCTCGTCGACATAAGGGGCGATTTTCGCGGCTCGTTCCTGGGGGTTGGCCTGTAGGAGCGAGGCGGAACTAAAACTCAAGAGCAGCAAGCTCGGAATCACGTATTTCGACATCTCAATATTCCTCGTTATGCTTAAGCGGTTATTAGTTGACACGGAGTTGATAGCGATAGACGTCGCTGCGTCGACGGTCTTTGCTTCGAGGCACCGTCTCGAGTACGGCCTGCTTGCCGTCGACGCGATACTCGAGTTGTTTCAGGTACACGGAGTTACTCGGAACAACAACTGACTCGATTTCGTCCAATGATTTGGGTAACTCGCCGTCATGTGATGCCGCGTACAATCGAATCGCCTCGATCGTCTGGACGGCGGCAAGTTGTCTTTCGAGTCGAGCGGCAGCGAACCACGCTTGCGAGACGGCAGGAATCAGGAGGCCCCCGATCGGCAGGATTCCTAGTGGGCGGCCACCTTCGCCGAAATGGCCTTCTTCGCGAAGTCGTCGTTCCGTCGCGGCACCACGTTCGTAGATATCGCCCGATGCTAGCAGCATCCATTTGAACGTTTCATCGTAAGCGTATTCGAGGCTTCGTGAGGTGTGAATCGCGATGACTTGTCCGACCGGCATCGCGTCGACTCGCTCGCGGTCCATGCCACCCTCGATCAGTGCCTGCTTCGCGAGTGGATAGTTTTTCATCACCAGACCAGTCGCCATCAACTCGCTCATTGGACCTGGCTTGCCGGCATAGTCGCCGCTCAGCTCATGAAACTTCGTGTAGGATTCTGTGACGAACTGCCGCCACTCATCCGATGTTCGAACCGCATTCTCTGGATCGCGCAACAGGGGAAAGATCTTCCACGGAACACTCCGCTCCCAATCCATCGCCTCGCGCATATCGATCACCGGATGCGGCAGCGATGCGATCGCCCAGTACATGTTCGGTGCGTCCGGTTGTGCCACCAATCGAGTCAGTTCGACCGTCATCATGGAAGTGATCGCGACGCCGACCAAGTCGTTTATCAATGTGGGTGTTTGAGCCACTGCATACGAGAGTCGATAACCGACACGAAGCGTTTCGATTGCTTCGTCAAAATGCCCTTCGGAAATCTCCAACCTCGCTTTGATCTGCAGCATGCGGCCCAGATCACGCATCCTCTGAGCGTCTGGCAACAGGAACGCGATGGTCTCCATCCCTTTCAAGTCACGAATTCGCAAGTCCCAATCGACTCGCTCGCGATAAGTTGCAATTAGTAGTTCCTTGTAAACCTGGTGGTATTTGGCGAGCCACTTGCGCATCTCTTCTCGCGACGCGTCATCGTCACCGCTCCAATGCTCGGATCGATCGACGTATTGCTTCTTCAGATCGCTGGGCAACTCAGCATCCATCAACAGCGCGCGGTAGTAATGCGGCGTGGCATCGCCTGGCTGCTGCATTCGATAAGGCGGGCGTAGCTGATACTTCAGGGCGGGCCGCGGCTCGGACGCAGGCGTTAATTGCAAGTCCCAGACTTGCTGGACTTGCTCGGCAGCAGCCACATCGCTCTGATCGATTTGCTTCGATTGAGCCAAGACCTCTTGCGACGAAGTTTGCAGAAAACCCAGTCCGCATAACAGAGGCGTCGCAGCCACCGCCCAATTGCGTTGCGCGCCTCGCGGCCGCAGCCTTCGAGGAACAAACAGTTCGTTTATGGAACTCCAATTCATGACTTATCTCCGAGAGAGCGATCGTTATTCGTCGGGTCTGCTGCATCTTCCTGTTCACTGCCACTCGATATTGGGGCATCTGATATTGGGGCCATAGTCGGTGATTCGGTGTAAGTTGATCTCAGTTCGCGATAGCTCGATGTGTCGGCGGTGTGTGGAGAACGAAAGGCGACTGGAACTGTCAGCGCGTCCATGCCAAACGTTAACGCCAACTCTCGTCGCAGCAGATAGTTATCGTGCGGGATCTTAGACGACGAATTCACGTAAGTCCTCTCGACATTCGCTGGGCGAGGTTCTTCCATATGTTTGACATCGCTCGGCGTCTCTGCTTCAACCTCTGTTTCGGATTGCTCGACGATTCGCACGCGCTCAATAACCGTCGGCTCGCCACGAACATAGAGCTGCCAACTCAAACCGGCTGAGACGATCGCCATCGCGGCAGTCGTCAGCGGCCAGAGCCAGGAATTGCGAGAAGCCGGTTGCCGACTCGCCAGCACCGACTCTTGTCCAGCGCGGAACAAGAGCGTCTCGCGGTCAACTTGGCTCTTGTTCGGAATGAGCTGTGTTAACTGACGTTCGAGTTGAGTGAACTCGTCGCGGTCTTGTTCTGAACTGCTTCGTTCTGACATGTTAGTCCGAGTCTTTCTCGCAAGATGCGTAACCCCGCTTCGTAGCGCCGGTGTGCACTACTCCGGGAAACACCAACCACTTCGGCGATCTGCTCGTACGGCAGACCGCCCCAAATCTTTGCCACGATTACTTCCCGATGCTCATCCGATAACGAACGCAACGCTTCCGTCAGCTTGGCGTCGTCGATCAACGAATTTGTCTCGGTTTGAAACCACGACGGACGTTCCATCGCCGCTGCCGACTCGTGCCGTTGTCGTCGTTGCGACGATCGCCGCAAACTGATCGCTCGGTTCCTGACGACGCGAAACAACCAAGGCACTATCTGTTCAGGCGGCTTCGATTGCCGGACAAGCTGCAAAAACGCTTCCTGGACACAATCGTCGGGCGTTTCAGTCCATTGCGACGCGAACAGCTCCAACGCCGCTCCGTACTCGTCGAGCAGTCGGCTAAGAAGTTCGGGTGTCACGGTTTGCGTCATTCAAAATTCCGAACAGACTCTCGCTACCGAATTCCTCGCAACTATGCGCGTTTCTACATAGATAACGCCAGCGATCACGAGACTTCCCACAAAAATGCAATGTTTGCATCCGAACGTCCGATGAGCCAGAATCTGACAATCTACTCGTGCGTCAGTCGAGTTCCAAGCTTTTGTAACGCAGACCATCGTTTTTCACAGAATCAGGGTACCAGCCATGCAACAAGTCTCGCGTCGAACGTTTCTCGAAACCTCTGCCGCCGCTACCGCTCTTGCTCTCAGCAGCCAAACAGTTCGGGCGGCAGCAGGCGATAAAATGGGATACGGCTTGGTGACCTATTTGTGGGGACAGGACTGGGACTTACCCACGCTGATCGCCAACTGCGAGAAATCAGGTGCTCTGGGAGTCGAATTGCGAACGACACACGCCCACGGCGTCGAATCGACACTTAACGACAAGCAACGCGCCGCCGTCCGCGATCGCTTCGCCGATAGCGACGTAACTTTAGTCGGCATCGGCAGCAACGAGCGATACGACAACCCCGATCCAGCCGTTGTTAAGAAAGCGATCGACGCGACCAAAGATTTTATCCGTCTAAGCCACGATGTCGGCAGCACCGGCGTGAAAGTAAAGCCTGATCGCTTCTATCCGGATGTGCCGCGAGAGAAGACCATCGAGCAGATCGGAAAATCGCTCAACGAGTTGGGCAAGTACGCCGAAGGATTTGGCCAACAGATCCGCCTCGAAGTTCATGGCCAGTGCCGCGAACTGCCAACGATCAGAGCGATCATGGATATCGCGGACAATCACAACGTTGCTGTATGTTGGAATTCAAACGCGGCAGATCTGGAGGGCGGGGGACTAGAACATAATCTCGCGCTGGTTCGAGATCGATTTGGCGCGACCTGTCACGTCCGTGAACTCGACAGCCCGGAGTATCCTTACCAACAGCTGATTGATCTCCTCGTCAAGAGCGACTACGCAGGCTGGATCTTACTCGAATCAAGCAGCAAGCCGGCGGATAAGGTCGCTGCATTGGCAAGGCAAGTTGCGTTGTTTGAGCAGATGGTGAAGAAAGCCCAAGGGTGACCTCTCGTACGACTAAATCGTTGCTTTACCGCAACGCGGTTACATTCCGAAGCCCAGGGTCGCGGCAACGCCATGACCCTGGGTCTCGAGCAACGACGACAGTTACGCCAACGGCGTTACACAATTTGCATCCTTCCACCATTGTGTAACGCGTTCAGCGTACGAACGAAATTGGATCGCCTGCCCGGTGTGCGCGTCTGCGCCGCGACCCTGGGCTTTGGAATATAACGCCTTTGGCGTAGAGTCGTACGCAGATTGAAACATTACTCGCACACGACAATCCAACCGTTTGCTCGCAACGTCCCAAAGAACCAAGAAGCCCGCAGCTTGCGATATCGCTGCGGAGCGAGTGCGATGATGCGTGTGATGCGAAAGCCGGCTCTGCGAAGGTCCCGTTTCAATTCTCTGAGGCGAAACACATGCAAGAACATGTTAGGCACACCCCTGTAGGGAAAGAATTTATCGCCAGCTTCGATGTCACGTTTGAAAATCGCTCGACAAAGAGTTCGTAACACCCACCACGGTCCGCCTGGATCGTAAAGGTTGTACCAGTAGTTGTGGACATGAAGCACGAACGGCCCGCCGGGCTCCAGGATGCGACGCGTATGGGCTAACGCCGCCGCACGATTCTCTTTGCCGCGAATCATGCCGAGTGTACTGAACAGCGAGATCGCTCCGTTGGCGGTCGAGTCTGCAATGCCATCCAGCTCGACCCAATTCGCTTGAATGCATTGAATAGGTAAGGAAGCGTCTTCTGCTTTCTCGCGAACGACTTCTAACATCTTCTGAGATAGATCAATCGCCAGCCCTCGATAGCCGCAACCCGCCAATGTAACCAATGCTCGTCCGGTCCCGCATCCCAAATCGGCGACCACAGCCCCTGCCGGGATCTTGCGACGCGATAGTTCTTCAATGACGATGCGCTCGTCGAACTCAAATAGCTGATTGTGGGAAAAGTATTCGTCGTAGTGGTACGCCACCGCATCGGAATTCACGTACTCCCACAACCCGCGGGTGATCCCTGGTGGCAGTTGCCATTGAGGTGGAGGCGTCGACGGCATAGGGCGCTCATTCGTAATCACACGCGGCAGGCGCTTGACGACTGAAAACACAGAGAGTTCATGGTGGTTCGGGCCGCTTGATGGTCGCCTATATCAGCACTATAATTCGTGGTTCGAATCACATCAGGAACACAATCGAACATTCAGTCGACGAAGGAGAAACAGTAGTGGCAATTCGTGTAGCAATCAATGGTTTTGGTCGTATCGGACGGCTCACGTATCGTAATTTGTTCGCTCGCTCGAGCGAGTTCGAAGTCGTCGCGGTCAACGACCTGACCGATAACCGCACGCTGGCAACGCTGTTGAAGTATGACAGCAACCATGGTCGGTTCGATGGTGAAGTCGGCTACGACGATGACAATTTGATTGTCAACGGAAACAATGTTCGGGCTCTCGCCGTTCGCAATCCCGCGGAGTTGCCTTGGGGCGACATGGGCGTCGATATCGTAATCGAAAGCACGGGTATATTCACGGCTCGTGCGACCGATGGCAAGGCAGGCTACGACACTCACCTTCAAGCCGGTGCCAAAAAAGTTGTTCTCAGTGCTCCAGCCAAGGATGGTGCCGATCTGACCTGCGTTCTCGGAGTGAACGACGATAAGCTCACCGCTGACATGAAGTGCGTCTCGAATGCGAGCTGCACAACGAACTGTTTGGCACCGGTCGCGAAGGTCCTGCATGAGACGTTTGGCATCGAGTCGGGTCTGATGACTACCGTCCACTCGTACACCAATGACCAAAACGTACAGGATCAACCACACTCTGACCTCTATCGCTGTCGTGCCGCGGCGATGAATATCATCCCGACTTCGACGGGTGCTGCGAAAGCAGTGGGCCTTGTCATTCCCGAGTTGAATGGCAAGCTGACTGGTATGGCAATGCGGGTTCCTGTTGGCACCGGCAGCGTCGTCGACCTTGTCGCCAATTTGGGCAAGGAGACGTCAGCCGATGACATCAACGCCGCCATCAAGGCAGCCGCAGAAGGTCCGCTCAAAGGCATTCTGAAGTACTCGACCGACGCGCTCGTTTCGTCCGATATCATCGGCGATCCGCACAGCTCGGTTTTTGCTTCTGATTGGACAGCGGTCCTCGGCGGCAACGGCAAGCTCGTGAAGGTAGTCAGCTGGTACGACAACGAATGGGGTTACAGCTGCCGTACGGCTGACCTTGTCGCTAAGCTGGGTGCCATGTAGTCAACGCATTAGTCTTCCCGGACATGCGGAAAGCTAAAACAAAAACCTCGCGTGTGACCACCGTCACATACGAGGTTTTTTGTGTTAATGTAGCCATCACTCGGAGAGTGATGGCTACTAAGTAACTAACAGAAAGTTAATTGCGATGACGAAGACTGACTTTTCCGAGATTCAGATGTCGACTCCGGCTTATGAAGCCATTGTCATCGAGTATGAACAGCTTGAGACCTCTTGGCGCGCTGCCGAGAACACGGACGAGTGCAGACAAGTCATCCATGATTGGGACGTACTCGAACGTCGACTCTCCACTTGGGAGAATCTAGTTGATCTGCGATTCAATCAAGATACGAGCAACGCCGAGTACAAACAGGCTCGTGAATTCTCCGACGAGCTGAAGCCGCGGCTCACGGATCTTTCGGTCAAGATGAAACGCAAGTTGATCGAGACACCACACCGCAACGATCTAGAAGCGGCTTTCGGCCCGCAGGCCTTTGCACTATGGGAAGCTGATGTACTCGCCTTTGATCCGAAGATCGAAGCGGATTTGGTGCAAGAGTCGAAGCTCGAAGCCGAGTTCACCGATCTACTCGCGTCGGCGAAGCTTTCGTACCAGGGCGAGACATACAACTTCGCCGGCCTCGCTAAATTCCATGTTGCCAGCGACCGGCAAGTACGCCACGACTCGAACGTAGTGAAGTGGCAATGGTTTGCCGACAACTTGGAACAGCTCGATCGAATCTACGACGAACAAGTCGAGCTGCGGACCAAGATGGCGAAGAAACTTGGCTACGACGATTTCGTCGGACTCGGTTACAAGCGAATGAAGCGAGTCGACTACGACCAAGCCGATGTCGAGCGATTCCGCGCCGCGGTACGTGAAGATGTTGTGCCTTTGACAAGAGAATTACGAAGGATGCAAGCCGAGTCGCTCGGTATCGACCGCGTGATGTTCTGGGACGAAGGCATCTTCGATCCGCAAGGCAATCCAAAACCGCAAGGTGATCATGACTGGATGATCGAACGCGCGACGGAGATGTTCGACGAGATGGGCGGAGGCCTTGGTGAGTTCTTTCGCTTAATGGACGAATGTCATCTGATGGACTTGAAGAACCGCGACAGCAAAGCGGGCGGGGGATTCTGTACCGACTTTCCCAGCTTCGGGTTGCCATACATCTTCGCAAACTTCAACGGCACCAAGGGCGATGTCGAAGTCTTTACGCATGAAATCGGTCATGCCTTTCAAGGCTACTGCAGTCGCGAGCAACCGTTGGCGGATTATCTGTTCCCAACCTACGAGTCGTGTGAGATTCACTCGATGGGGTTGGAGTTCCTAACATGGCCGAACATGGATAAATTCTTCGGCGACGACGCGGAACGATTTCGCCAGATCCACTTGATACAATCGCTTTTGTTTTTGCCCTACGGAGTCGCTGTCGACCACTTTCAGCACTTGGTTTATTCGACGCCAAACGCAACGTCCGCACAACGACACGAGATGTGGCGAGAGATGGAGGCGACCTACTTGCCGACGCGAGATTGCGGTGATTTGCCGCACGTGCCGATGGGCGGCCAATGGCAGTTCCAAAGACACATCTACCTCCTCCCGTTTTACTACATCGATTACACGTTAGCATTGACTTGTGCTTTGCAGTTCTGGGTGCGCAGCCGCGCGGACATGACCGAAGCGATGGAGTCGTACGTAGCGTTGTGTAAACGTGGTGGCGCGGCTCCGTTCCGGCAACTCGCGGAATCGGCCGGACTTGTCAGTCCGTTCGAGGAGGGGAGCCTTCGCGAAGTAGTTGGCCAAGCTCGGAAGTTCCTCGGTATCGCGCCAGATTAGCCACGCACTGTCCGTCCGCCACAATTGGATTCGTGAGCCGAACGGATTATGCTAACGATTCGAGTTTCTTTCGTTGACGTTAAACGATCACACATTCCGCTAACTTTAACTTTCAACTCACAGACTTAACGGAGTATTCAGCATGTTACGTACGTTACCGATCTCCGTCATCCTGTTATCGCTTTGCTTCTCGTCCGTTGTTGCGGAGGATAGCGACGGCTGGGTGTCGCTGTTCGATGGCAAGTCGATGAGCGGCTGGAAGGCCAGCGAAAACAAAGACTCGTGGCAATTCAAAGACGGCGCTTTGGTGTGTCATGGGGAACGAAGCCACCTGTTCTACGCTGGCGATGACAAGCCGTTTGTCAATTTCGAGTTCAAGGCGGAAGTCATGACGACGCCCGGCAGCAACGCGGGCATTTACTTCCACACCAAGTATCAAGAAGAAGGCTGGCCGAGGCATGGCTATGAAGCTCAAGTCAACGTCACGCACAAGGACCCGAAGAAGACGGGCAGCTTGTATGGGGTTGTGGACGTCAGCGATCCACCTTGTAAGGACAACGAGTATTGGACCCAACACATCATTGTGAAGGGGAAGCACATTACGATCAAGATTAACGGCAAGACGGTCGTCGACCATACCGAACCCGATGGTAAGGAAGCGTTTTCCAAGAACTTCGAGCGACGACTTGGAAACGGCACATTCGCATTTCAAGCTCACGATCCGAAAAGCACGGCGTACTTCAAAAACATTCGCGTGAAGCGACTGCCGTAGGCTCTATGACCCGGAAGGTTTCACATGTGTTCGCTTCGATATTTCGCGCTCGTCGTAGCATGGATCGGCAGCAATCCTTCCACTGGACAGGCAAAGTCCTTCGTTTACGTCTCGGTCGCCGGCGAGAATCGGATCGCAATCTATGAGCTCCGCGAGACGGATGGAGAATTGAAGCTCCAAGGTAGTATGAAAGTCAGCGGCGGTCCTGGTGCTCTGACCGTATCTCCAGATCAGAAGTTCTTGTTTGCGTCGATTCGATCGGTCGGCAATCTCGCGAGCTTTCGTCTTGATGCAAGGTCGGGTTCGCTTACATTGGTCAACGAGGTCGTCGCTGGAGCCGATCCGGCATATGTGGCGACTGACGCGACCGGCAAATTTCTGTTGTCAGCTTATTATTTTGCAGGAAAAGTCGCCGTCCACTCGATCGACAGACAAGGAACAATAAGCAGCAGGCCCATACAGGAAGTTACAACAGACGACAAAGCTCACGCAATCATCACCGATCGCGCGAACCAATTCGTCTTTGTACCGCACACAGGCCCGAACTCGATCTTCCAGTTTCGCTTCGACGCTGGCAAACTAATTGCCAACGACGTCGCGAAGCTACGACGACCGGACAAGACCGGCCCGCGACACATCTGGTTCCACCCAACTCGCGACTTTGCTTACGTAAGTGATGAACAAGGAAGCAGCATCACGGTGTATCGGTTCGATCCAAAGAATGGTCGGCTCACTCCAATGCAAACGGTATCGACGCTTCCTGACGGCTTCAGTCGAGGCAATTCAACCGCCGACATCGAAGTCCATCCATCAGGGCGATTCGTCTATGTCGCCAATAGAGGACACGACAGTATCGCAAGGTTTCAAATCGATTCTGATTCGGGCAGAGTAACTGCATTAGGGCAGACACCCACCGAGCAAACGCCTCGCTCCTTTAATATCGATCCGAGTGGACGATTCTTAATTGCGGCGGGTGAGTCGGCGGGTAAGTTGGCGACGTACCGGATTGACGAGAAATCGGGCGGGTTGTCGAGGCTCGCGACCGATGAGATCGGCAAACAGCCCTGGTGGGTGTTGGCAGTGCGAATTGAAGACTAGGCATCGATATACGCGCAAACCGAAGCTGGTTCGGGCGGATTCTCACCGGCGGACTTGAGATCCGCTAAGTGTTGCTTCATCGCTTCGGAGATCAGCGTTTTGGTTTCGGCCAACGAGGCACCGGCTGCAGCGCAACCAGGCAAATCGGGAACGTAGGCTCCAAAGCTCGATTCCGACTTCTCAAACACAACGGCGTAGCGCATCAGATCTCCTCCTCAAGTTGGGCGTGACGGCGGAGAGTTCGTAAGACTCCGATCGGCAGGACCATTTCGAGTTGTCCGGAAAGTGTGACGGCCCCAGTCTTAGTGTCGTGTTTGAATTGTCGGCAGCTCTCGTCGTCATTCGTTTGACGCCAGCCACCCGACTCCAGCAACTTGATCACCTCTTCGACCGTCACTAGCGATGCACCTTCTCGTTCCAGTTCCTGAACTGCAATGAAGTATCCTTGGCCACCCTCCGCCGGTCAATAGTGTTAGCCCCTTCACAGACGCCATAAGTCGCCTCCGTCGCGTGGATCCTCAATTGCTGTGACGTTGAGGTAACTTGTGCGCCCCGTGCCGCTGAAAAAACGACTCCGCTGACCAAGAACCTCAAGGTACAACCGGCTGTCCGACTTTCTGTAAAGCCAGTAGAATCTTCGGTTTGCCTCACCTTTGGACAGATATCCAACGTCATGACACAACGCCGCATTCTAGTTACTGCTGCCCTCCCCTATGCGAATGGTCCGATTCACCTCGGGCATTTAGTGGAGTACATCCAAACTGACATTTGGGTGCGTTTTCAGAAGCTTCGCGGTCACAATTGCATATTCCTTTGTGCAGACGACACCCACGGCACTGCGATTATGATTCGTGCACGGCAGGAAGGTCGTAGCGAAGAAGAATTGATTGCCGAGACGAAGTTGGCGCACGAACGCGACTTTGCCGGCTTCGATGTCGCGTTCGATAACTTTGGCAGCACCAATAGCCCCGAGAACGAAAAGCTTTGCGGCGAGATCTGGCAGTCGATTCGCGGAGCTGGCTTAGTGAAAGAAAAGGATGTCGAGCAGTTATTCGATGTCCAAGAAGGTACGTTTCTCGCAGACCGTTTCGTTCGCGGCACTTGCCCGAATACTTCGTGCGGCGCGACGAATCAACCAGGTGACAACTGCAGCAAATGTGGATGTACTTACACGCCCGCTGAGCTGATCGACCCGATTAGCACGCTGTCTGAAACGACGCCCGAAATTCGATCCGCCAAACACTTGTTCATCGAACTCGAGCAGCTTCATGACTTCCTTGAGGAGTGGACTCAGAGCGACGACCATTTGCAGCCAGAAGTATTGAACTATCTGAAAGGGCACTTCTTAGGCGACGCCAGTTCAGCCGAAGGACGCAAGTCGCTGCGCGATTGGGATATTTCTCGACCAGCTCCCTACTTCGGTTTCGAGATTCCCGACAGTCCCGGGAACTACTGGTACGTTTGGTTCGACGCGCCGATCGGATACATGGCGTCGACGCTTCAGTGGTGCGGGGAGAACGAAGAGAGTTTTGACGATTGGTGGCGGAATGAAGCGGTCGAGATTCACCACTTTATCGGCAAGGACATCACGTACTTCCATACGCTGTTTTGGCCGGGGATGTTGAAGTCCGCTGGCTTTAACTTACCGAAGAAGGTGCATATCCACGGCTTCTTGACCGTCAACGGCGAGAAAATGTCGAAGAGCACTGGCACGTTCGTCAAAGGCGAGACGTACCTGAAGCATCTCAATCCGTCGTACTTGCGATATTACTACGCATCCAAGTTGGGATCGCGATTGGACGACATCGACATGAACTTGGAAGAGTTTGCCGCGAAGATTGATTCCGATCTTGTTGGCAAGGTCGTCAACCTCGCAAGTCGTTGTGCCAAGTTCGCTGGCAAGACAGGCTTGTCGGCAAAGTACCCCGACGATGGCGGCTTGTTCGAGCAAGCCGCAGTCGCAGGTGACGAGATCGCTACGGCGTACGAGCAGTGCGACTACAATCGCGCGATGCGGTTGATCTTGGAATTGGCCGACCGAGCAAATCCCCACATCGAAGCTGCGGCACCGTGGACACTTAAGGGTGATCCCGACAAGGCGCAGCAGCTTCAAGACATCTGTACGATCGGATTGAATCTGTTTCGACAGATCATCATCTACCTGACGCCAGTTCTGCCTGACCTCACGACGCAAACGGTCGAGTTGTTGGGCGAGCCGATCGAACGCTGGGACGAAGCAAAGACACCGCTCGTCGGCACTTCGGTCGCTAAATTCAAACACATGCTCAAACGAGTTAATCCAAAGGATGTTAACGCTATGATCGAAGAGAGCAAAGAAGAGGACGTCACCGAGTCGCCGGCTTCTCCATACAACGACAGTGACAAACCGCTGAAGGCAGAACCACTCGCCGAGCAATGCACGATCGACGACTTCGTGAAGGTGGATTTGCGGATCGCGCGGGTTCTCACGTCCGAAGACGTTCCCGAAGCGAACAAGCTGCTTAAGCTAACACTCGGCCTCGGTGGTGACGAAACGCGAACTGTGTTCGCCGGAATCAAAGAGGCATACAAACCTGAAGATCTCGTCGGTCGGCTGGTCGTTTGTTGCGCGAATCTCGCTCCGCGGAAGATGAAGTTCGGTATAAGCGAAGGGATGATCCTTGCCAGCGGTCCTGGCAAGGCCGACGTGTTCATGCTTGGTGTCGACGATGGCGGCCTGCCCGGGCAACGAGTCCATTAACTCCTTTATTGTGGAAAGTACCTGAGTTCCGAAACTGCAGACGCAATTCGTCACAACGACCAGCGCATAGGGCTTGCCGTTATACGAATCCGGTCATTCCAGTAATTCGCCCAGGTCGCGGCGCAGCCGTTGGAGTACTCGCGACTTGGCGACTCGGACGGCTCCTGGCTGCATGGAGAGTTCTTCTGCTACGTCTTTGGGCGTTTGGCCGTCGACAACAACTCGCCAGAAGGCTCTCCAGGTGTTGTCTTGGAAGTCGGACCGAACGAGTTCCAACGCGCGAAGGAATAGCGCGTGATGAACTTGTCCATCTTCTACCTCATCGTCGTCCGAGCCATTGCACTCAATCGGCTCCGCTGACAATTGTGAGAATCGACGCTGCGCTTCGCTGCCGCCCGCAGCTTTCGGTTGATGTTGTAGTCGCCGGAAATGATCGGCTGCACGGCTGCGCGTGATTGTTCGCAGCCAGCCTCGAAACGTATCGGTTTGACGCTCCTTGCGGAACTTGTCGATGTTCGCGGCAACGGTTTTGAAGACTTCCTGAACAACGTCTGGAATGTCCTGGTCCTGCAAGTGTTGTTTACGGCACCAAAAATAAACCAGCGGCGTGTACAGCGATGTTAGCCGATCCCAAGCCCGCGGCTCTTTCTGCTTCAGCTGCATCAACAGGCTTCGTGACGTCGAAGTCACGCTCGCCGGCACCTTCCCGGATCGTGATTCGTTGGAAGTCACGCGGAAACCTTCCTTCGGCTGCGAGAACGCGTGACGAGAACGAGACCAAAGGACAAACCAACCAACAACACGCCTGAACTGCTAATTAATGCAAATGCTCCGCCAAGACCAGCGCGAGTCCGTTCGATGTCTTGCTCCAACGGTCGCACAATTTCCAAAACGCCCGCGAGATCGCCTTGTTTCCAATCACGTTTGGGGCTGTTCTTCGCGTCGTTGTGGCACTTCACGCAGCTCTCTTTCATGATTCGAGCTTGCGCATAGCGTAGCACCTTGCGCCCGTCTTTCTCAGTGAATTCGTGAAACGAGGGATCGTCGGCGCGATTGCTGACTTTAGTTTCCAACGCTACGAGCGCCTTTTTCTGAAAGTCGTCCTTCGGATCAGCGTCCCTACGCCACGGGTGCGAGCTGTACAGCAGCACTTCCATCCCCGTCGTGCCTTGACTGATTCGCTTACCGGCGTCCTTCACGAAGGTGACCGGCAGCGGTAACGCATCGCGCATGGATGCGTACTCGTGAGTGACCTTCAGTCCAAGCTGCTTGCGGTCCAAGCGATCGACGACCTCTTCGCTGTAGTAGTCGTTGATACGCTCGAGCATATCGGCTTCCATGCGGGCACTATCGAGCGCCGTCGCTCGCACGAAGAAAGTCGACAAGTACGACAGGTAAATGAATCCGATTAGTGCACCTACATAAACCGAGAACATTAAAGTGGCGGCCAGCGGATTGCGACGACACCAGCGCCACACTCGTTCCGGATAGCTAATCGGTCGGGCTTGAATGGGATCGCCCGATATGAACCGACGCAAATCGTCAGCCAATGCGCCGGCGGTTTGGTATCGCCGCGTGGGGGTTTTGGCAATCGATTTCAGACAGATCGTTTCGAGATCGCGCGGAATATGGTCGTCAAGTTGCCGAGGTGGTCGCGGATCGTGATCCAGCGTTTGTAACATCAACGCGCGCCGATTCCCGTGGAATGGTCGCTTGCCAGTCAGTAATTCGTAAAACACGACGCCGAGACTGTACACATCGCTGCGAGCATCAACTTGGTGAGACTCGCCGCGAGCTTGCTCGGGTGACATATACGCAGGTGTACCCATCACTCGACCGTCGGACGTTACCGTTTGATCAGAAGTCATTTGCTTCGCCAAACCAAAATCCGTGATGTGCGGATTGCCATCGGCGTCGAGCAAGATGTTTGATGGTTTCATGTCTCGATGAATGACGTCGTGCTCATGAGCATATTGCAGCGCGTCGGCGAGCTGCGCAACGAGGTCTGCGGCTTCGCACGGCTCGACATGGACGGTGTGCATCCGCTCTTCCAGCGTTTCGCCATCAATGAATTCGTGAACGAGAAAGCAAACGTCGTCCTCCGTCGTACCGCTGTCGTAAAGCGAGACGATGCCTGAATGCTGTAGTTGTGCGGCGCTCCGCGCTTCGCGGAGAAAGCGGTTCGCCTCGTCTTCATTTGCGAAGCTGCCCGCTCGCTGAATCTTGACGGCGACGATGCGATCGAGTTCTGTGTCGCGAGCGCGAAACACATAACCGAACGACCCGTCGCCGAGTTCCGCTTCCAATTCAAACCGACCCAGTCGACAGGGTCCGTCGGCCAGTCGTCGCGCGTATCGTTTGCCGAGATCCAAGGTCATGTTTGACGAGGTCACTCCAGCCCCCGCGTTCACCGTTCGCACACTGGCGAGAACTTCGCTTGGGACAGCGATCGCAACCGCGCCCGCTTGCCCTGCAGCTTCTTCCAATTCATTGACGAAGCCATCCGAGTGCTCATCAAGCATTGCTAACGAGCGATCGCAGGTCGCGCAAGTTTCGACATGCTCGGCAACCGATTCAAAGACTTCACCGACAAGATCACCAATCGCAAACGCACGAAGCCGATCTTGGTTTGGACACGCTGACATGTTGAAACTCCTCGCACAATCGGCACCGCTCGCGCGGACACACAAAGTAAGTATAACGCCCAGCCGTTACACTCCGCGATTCCCAAGATGCGACGAGCAGCGTCGCTAAGCGTGATGACTTTACGACCCCGCAAGTCAGTGCGACTGGCTCCGCTTCACTCAATCGCCCAATTGCGTCTGCGGGCCGTTAGCGGAAATCGCTTGCACCGAGTTCTCGCAAGTGCCACGTCCCAAAGCGAGCGTCAAGCAGCGGACGCTTTACAGGCGGCGAAGAATGAGGCGATGCCGTCGACAACGCGTCGTTGCTCTCCAATCGTAAGATCGGGAAAGATTGGGAGACTAATGACTTCTTCGGAGGCTCGTTCCGATTCCGTGAGACTGCCTGGGGCACAGTCGACGTGCTGGAAGCACTCTTGCTGGTGCAGCGGAATTGGATAGTACACCTCGCTCGCAATGCGCTGCTCCGAGAGATGCACTCGCAACGTGTCTCGGCGCGAATCCGGAACGCGAATCGTGAACTGATTCCAGATGTGCTTTCCGGCTGGATCATCGGTCGGCAGGGTGATGTCATTGGTTAGCCCGGCATCCGCAAACAGCTCGTGATAACGCGACGCATTCTCGCGACGTGATTCAGTCCAGTGTGCCAGATGCTTGATCTTCACGCAGAGCGCGGCCGCTTGAAGTGTGTCGAGGCGACTGGCAATGCCAACGACTCGATGAACATATCGCGGGCTCATGCCGTGTGCGGCGAACAAACGCAGACGTTCGGCCAGCTCGCCATCGGACGTCGTCAACATTCCGCCATCTCCGCAACCACCGAGATTTTTTGTGGGATAGAAGCTGAAGCAACCGATATCACCCCAGGCCCCCGCTCCGCGCTCTCGATGTGTTGCGCCGATGGCCTGCGCCGCGTCTTCGATTACACGAATTCCGGCCTCGTCGGCGACCCGATGAAGCTCCGTCATGTCCGCAGCACGACCAAAGAGATGAACGGGAATTATGGCTTTCGTTTTTGGCGTGATTGCTGCTTTGACTTTTTCCGGATCGATATTGAATGTTGTAGGATCGATATCGACGAAGACGATCTTAGCGCCCAGACGCTCAACCGCGCTGACTGTGGCAAAGAATGTGAAGCTCGGCACGATCACTTCATCGCCAGCACCGATACTCAACGCCATAAGAGATAACAGGACCGCATCGCTGCCTGACGCACAGCCGATGGCGAACTTCGCGCCCGTCAATTCGGCAACGGCATTCTCCAACTCGGTGACCGCGGGACCGTGAAGGAACCGCCCCGATTCGAAGACATCGCGAATCGCATCGAGCATTTCGTCATGAAGAGGACGGTTGTTGCCAACGATATCAAGCAACGGCACGCTTTCTGGGTCAATAGTGCGGTTGTGGGACATTTCGAGCGACTCCTTGCTGCGTGCTCTCGGTAGCGGACTTCGAGGCTGCCTATCAGGATTGGGGGCGATGGCGCATTCCTGGCACCGGACTAATAGACGGAGACGATATGCGGCCCAGCGAATACGGTCAAGAGCGTTCGATTAACCGAACGGCGGTGCCTTGAAAAAGCTCCTCCAGATTCTTCTGGCTCCATGATTCGATTCCGTAACCGGGTGTTGGGTCAGCGATCTTGACACCACCCAAAGGTCCCTCGCCAAGAAGTAAGACCGAGTGCCCTTGGCCTGGACGCCAGCCCCATTCAGCGAACCGCCGTTCGTCCCGTTTGGCGACTTGCTTCCCCAAGCCGACACTTAGAATCCACGATTGCGTTGGGTCCCGCGGAATCTCACCGGCCGTACACTCAATCACCTCGACGTCCCAACGAGTTCCAGTTGTCTTGTGCTTCAAACCGCGGTAGAGCCCCATCCAGGTCGTGCCTTCGCGTGTCAGACAGAGTTGCGCCATCTCAGTTTCAGTTGTCTCGATACCGTGCAGCCGCAGGAGGGTTGCGGCGGAGGCGGCGGTACAGGTATGCACCGTTGTTTGCAGGCAAATGCCGTCGCGATCCCACTGGTTGTTACACTCAGGTGGCTCGCCGAGCATGGGTAAGACGGCGGCATAACCAGCGGCGACAGCGAGCGCCGAGGTACATATCGACTTGCGAAAAATGCGACCGTAAATCCTTCTCCACGCGAATCCAGCTAAGAGTCCAGCCAGCGGTGGCAACCAATTGCCAATGATTACCAAGTTGGAGAACGGCAAGATCGTGGCCAGCCGCACGTTGTACCAAAGGTGGCGGATGTAGAAGAACATCACGACCACCACGAGCACGGCAAGGAGATCGCTGAAAACTCGGTGAATGTGGTACGAACACCACAACGAACCAAGGAACATCAAAACTGTTAACCCGCCAAGGATGACGAGCCCGACGTAGAGATCGGCCATCGCTGCCTCCTGAGTCTCAGGACGTGCGTCGATTCTACACAACTCTGTCCGCAGGTTGTAAATACGAATCGAATAATGGCCGACATTGCGGGTGTCCACACCGATCACTTAGGATCGACAAGACATTCCGAACGCCAAATACTAATCAGCAGTAATAATTGATCGATCTAATATGAATGGCAAGTCTTACGCCGCGTTAAGTTGTCGCGACGCCTGTGCCCGTTGGACCCACTCCGTCACTTCATCCAAGTCGGGCGTCTTGCCGTTGCGAATTATACGCTTACCTTCTTTTGTTTCGACAAAAGGCTTGACCAACGTCCACAGTTCTTGCGGATCGCTCGCAGCTAATTCCTCGACGTCAGTAACACCGAGAGCCACAAGGATCTGGGCATCGTGACCGCGCAGTTGGGGGACACGACACGCTAGTTCCATCTGGTTCTGCCATCCGGTGATCACTTTGGTCGTGAAGCGTTTGACGTCCAGTTGCTCGGAAACCGAGCCAGGATCAGCCTTTAGCAGGTCGGCAATGGTGGTGATGCCGATCGCTTCCAATCGCTCTGCCGTTCGAGCGCCGATCGAAGGTGCGTCGACGACCGCGTCGCTCCCGCCGAGGTAGAATTCATATTGTGAAGCGTTTGAACGCATCTTGACGACGTCGGGGCTCCGTTCGCGACGTCCCGGCTCGGCTTCGCCACGACTCCTGCTCTTCTTTCCTCGCGAAGATCGCTCCCCCCGATTCGATGAGGGGTCGCGTTGGCGCGAGCCGCTTGATTGCTCGGAAGCAGCTTTTCCGCGACGTGTTCCAATCCAATCGGCAACGCGAGACAGTTCGAATTCGGTTCCAGAGAGCAGCAAGGCCTGGCCATCGCTACTCGCAGCCACGTCCTTCACGATTGTTCGCAGTTCGGAAGGGCTCAGGCGATAGAGTGCTTCCGCTTCGGTGATGCCACACGCGACCAGAATCCTGGCGTCGTAACCGCGCAGCCGAGGGACTTCGCACACCAGTCGTGTCTGTGCTTTCCACGAAATGATTTGGTCAGTAGTGATTCCATAATCACGTAACTCAGTAGCCGCTAACTTGGCAGACAATCGGAGCAGATCGCCGACTCGCATCACACCGATGTTCCGAAGCCTCGCAGCGCTCGTCGCATCGATGGCGGGCGCTTCTTCGATGGAGCTGTGCTCCGAGAGTGTGAACTCGCTGGCGGTATCCTTGGCGACGATCTCTTCGGTTATCTTCCGCCGTGAATCCAGCGCCTCGTCGTTCACGATTTCATCTGAGGGCAATGCGACGCGTTCCAGCGCCCGCGTCGGGACATTCAGGAGGCGAAACACGCTGGCCACATGTTCGTGACGCGTGAATAGTAGAATCTGATGATCACGAGCTGCAAAGTCGCGTAACAGCTCGGCTGCCTCTGGGACGTTCTTAGAATCCACATGGGTGAAAACTCCGCTCACGATCATGGGTACGCGAACGCCTCGTGACTTGAAGCCTTCGACCAGAGCGAGGCAGATGCTCAAGTAAACCAAATCCCGCCCGCCATCGCTCAGCTGATGATACGCTCGACGACGACCATGCTCGTCGACTACCCAGACCTGCTCGTTGGCAGCGACTTCGATCTTTCGTAGATCACCAGCTGTTAAACGGCGGACATATTCCGAGGCATCAGAAGTAAGCGAAGACGTTCGGGAGTCGGATCGCACTTCGCTGATCGCTTCCTCGAGAGTGGCGATTTCCTCTAACACCTTGCGTCGCCGATCCGAGTCGCGAAGGTTTTGTTCGACGCGTCGCAACTCGGCCCGCTTTGCATCCAATTGGTCCAAAATCTCGACGCGGTCCAGCAATCGCAAACGTGCGCGGGCTGCTTGGAGATCCGACTCGACGTCGTCGGCATCGGAGATTAAACGGTCTTGCTGTCGTTCCAATACTGAAATCTGGGATGACACAACCGACAGTTCGTGCTCCCAATCCGTGGGAGCGTCGGTAAACAGTGTCTCAGCTCGTAGTGGTGGATGTTCGACGCATTCACAATTCACATTATTCCAAGGAGTCAACGCGACGGCGTCTTCGCCGAACAGCTGTTCGATGTCTGCTTGCAAGACACCTTGTCGAGCGGACGCTCTCTGAATCGTGAGACGCAACTCGGACTCGCATCGCACGAGATCTTTCGCCTCGCTTGAGCAGTCCTGATGGCGAGCCGTTGCCTCCCAGTCACTCAACTGATTGCAAAGCCGATAGACATTCGCCCGCAACTCGGCAAAGACGTCAGTGAATAGAGAGCGCACTTCGTGGCCGTGATACTTTGCTGACTCGTCGAGCCCGGCGAGTGTCGATTGAACATCGTCGATTTGCGATTCGATCTCGCCCAAGCGACGACGTGGGACGCCTGACAGCTCACTCGCACCATACTGATCCGCCTTCTCTTCAAGCGATTGACGTCGAGCGGTGATCGCTCGCAACGTCTGCTGCCATCCCATGATCTGGGCAACGAGTTCATTCAACTCCTGCAGCTGGGGAGCGTCCACCGATTGTGTCGTCGGATCGATGTTGCGACTGGCCAAGAGTTGGTGCCTACGAACCTCGGTGATTTTCAACTCGTTTTGCAACTCGCGCAGCTTCGCCTGCGATTCACCCAGTTGCGTTTCGAAGTGTGTGATTTGGATGGATAGCGATTCTTCGTCGGGTTGATTGCCGAGCGCCGATTCGAGTTCGCTGATGACTCGCAACAACTCGACCCGGCGACTACTCAGTTCGTCATGCGTTGCTTGAACGCGAGGAACGGTTGCTAGTGAATCACGTAGTTGTCGAAGTTGTTGTTCTGAGACGGACAAGCTCTCTAAGCCAATTGAACGACCGAGCAGGTCGAGGCCGCTCGCATGTGCCTCTTCGATCAGAGCCCCGATGCCTGGGCGACGTCGATAATCGACCGCATAGATCCGCTCAAAGGTAGATTCTGGGATCGCCGCAACCTCTTCAGCCGTCTTGCTGCGCCCGACGGCGGTGCCATGGTCGCGTCCGACCGTCGGCTGGCCATCATGGCTGCCGTCGTCAACGCGAGTGATCGTATGTGTGCCTGAAAGAGTTTGGATCGTCAGAGCGCCGCCATATCCTCGTGAATCGACGGGCAAATACTGTCGCCGCGTTGAGTCGTCGAATCCGTATAAGATCGACCGAACAAAGCGACCTAGTGTCGCTTTGCCAGATCCAGCGGGTCCGTAAATGACGTTGACGCCATCGGTCAATGAGTCAAGCGACATTTCGGCGCACGCGCCGAAACGATCGAGTCCAATATTCCTGATTTGCACGAGAACCCCTCCTTGGGCAGTTTGCAATCTATGCCATTCGTTGACATATAGCGGGGCAGTAAAGTATCACATCCGGGTCGATGGACAAAGATCGATTGGTTCGCCTCGGATTGCTCGTGCTAGCAGCCGAATCGCGGCCATCGAACGGGGGCCCGCTGTTAGGTTCATCCCTCCCAATCCGTACCGCTTATCACTTCTTGCGGCTTGGTCCGATGGAACCGAGTGGTACGAAGAATCAAGTTCGACTTCTCGTGCCGATCTTACCGAACTTATCAGATAAGCGGTCGTGGCCTTAATGCGCCGCGCGATTGAAGACACCTTGAGGTCGACGGAATGACGAAAGCGTTATCCAACACACCCTTATGGCCCTATATTGGCGTCGTTACCTGTTTACTCATCTTGACGCTGCTCGCGCCGCGTTCGTGGAAACCCGTCGAAGACCATCTCGTGGTCTCGGAGTCCGGACAGTCGCAGCCAATCCTCGCCGCCGTCGCGATTGCCAGCCCTGCGCATGAGTCATCGATACAGCGGCCAATTCAACCTCACTCGGTCGCGGATATTGGCGCTCAGCAGCAGTCGCACGCTCCGTTCGAGCGGTCGATCGAAAAGGACACACCCACCACCGACTTGCTGTCGCTAAACAATTTCCAGACGTCTCGACAGACCGCCAAGATTTCGCCGCCAGTGACTGAACGAGTTGAGTTTGACCCATCGTTTGATCAAGTTCCGAGTCTTCCTGAACCAGAGACAAAACCAGAACCAGTTCGCATCGAGATCGCTCCTCGACTCTCGCCACCGCTCGCATCGGAGGAGCAACTCAGCGTGCCGATTGCTCGAAAGGAGGCCGAGAACGCGCCCCATGTCTCGACATTCTGGCCGCTGCCGAACGATCTTGTCTCGCGACTCGAACAAGTTGCGAGAATTGAGGGATGTCGCGAATGGTCGAGTCGCGTGCGCTTTGCGATCGAGCAGCTTCACGCCACCGAATCGCTCCATGCCAGCGCCGTCACCGAGTACCTCGATATCCTTGACGCCGCAGTTCGCGAAGCAACTAAGATCGCCGCGAAAGAAAGACGACCGGCTGCGCGTTCGGAAATTCTTCGCGCCAACTATGCCGTGGCACGACGGATCGAAATCTGGAGGCAAGTCCGGCAAGTCGTGCAGGGGCA
Organism: Planctomycetota bacterium; assembly: GCA_014381825.1. GTDB lineage: Bacteria > Planctomycetota > Planctomycetia > Pirellulales > Pirellulaceae. Next base: position 58,835 of record JACNKX010000078.1, on the reverse strand, counting down.
AACAGTTCCTGTCGCATTGCGAAGCGACGACGATTCGCAAATCGGAGAACGGTTGGGCGCTATCGAAGAGCAACTCGTTGACACGGACGAAGGTGCAGCATGGACTGAATACCTGTTACTGAATCAACTGCGAGAACTCATCGGTTCGGGAAAGACGCAAGATCAACATGGGATTGCACGGCGAATTCTTTCTCGAATGGATTCGGACGAACTAGATCCGCAGCAGCTGACGATGCTAAAAGGCTCGCCTTTCTCTGAATTGGCCTTCGCGTTGCGACGCTGGGCGGACGAACCTATCGACTGTATGGCGTTGCTCGATGATCTCGAAGCGTACGAAGAGTCGGGTCGCGTCGATGGAGCCCACTCGCTTGCCCGCCTCTACCAAAACGCGCGATGGTCGACGAATCCTGAGGTCGAAAAGCTTAGCGCATTGCTCAATTCTCATTATCGCAACGCCAACATTCGCGTCGCAGTTTCGAGCGAACTGTTGAATCGCATGATTCCCGAGATCGAGCCTACAGACGAAGATATTAACGAAACCATACAGGGTACGCAGGTGTACGGGGTCAGTCGGATTCATACTGAGTTGCGTGCGACGCTCGTTCCCGACGTTCTGCGTTGGAGAGTCGGTGTCGAGGCAAGCGGCGAAGTCGAATCTTCAACGGCGGCCGACGCAGGACCAGCAACTTTTTACAATGAAGCTCTTTCGCGTTATCTCGCCCGCAAATTACTGGTTATCGAACGAAACGGTTTCAGCGTTTGGCAGGCTGAAGCTGAGGCTGATAGCGACGCCGGGTTGACCGGATTCCGTACCGATTTCGATCGCGTTCCTATTCTTGGTTGGCTGGCGCGAAGCATTGCCCTCGATCAACATGACAGCCGGTTCAATAGTGCTCGGCGCGAGGCGGAAGTGCGACTGGCAGCCCGCGTGAGTGAACGTCTCGACGAGGAAGTGCATTCTCGAATTGAGACGGCCGAGCGCGACTTTGACGCCAAGTTGTTTTCACCGATGAAAAACTTGGGACTGAACCCGACGGCACTCGACCTGCACACGAGCGAGACACGACTGATTGGTCGTTATCGCCTCGCGGGTGATCATCAACTTGGTGCACACACACCGCGCCCCCAAGCGCCAGGTGACAGTTTGTTGAGTGTTCAGGTCCACGAAAGCGCGATGAACAATATCATCGAGCAGCTCAAACTCGATGGCAAAGAGTCTGATCTACGCCAACTGTTTCGCGACATTGGTGCGGCGTTCGCTCGCCCGAATCTAGAAGTTCCGGATGACGTGCCCGAGCGCGTGAAGATTCGATTTGCTAACAGTGAAGCGATTCGCGTTCGGTTCGACCAAGACAGAGTCATCGTGACGCTGCGCATCGCCGAACTACGCAGTGGGCGTAAGAGCAAGTGGCGGAACTTCGCAGTGCGAGCCTATTACGTCCCCGATCCCACGCAACTCGATGCGAATCTTGTGCGAGAAAGATTAATCGAACTCGACGGACGTCACATCACGTCCTTCGATCGAGCGATTCTGAGCGGGGTCTTTAGCAAGGCGTTGTCTCGTAGTCGCCCTTTCAACTTGATCAACAAGCGGATTGCGGAGAGCGAGAACCTCCAAGATCTACAAGTCACGCAGTTCGTGGTCACCGAAGGTTGGATCGGCGTTGCGCTTGGCCCGCAATATGGCGCGAATGTGCAAAGAATGGCGACACAGCCAGAGACTTCTACGCTGATTCGATGATGCCGCCCATTACGGCGACGGCGCGAGATCCAACTCGTGCAACATTTTCGACATCTCGCCGACAAAGTCCGGTTCGTCGAGCAGCTGCATGATCGTCGGATTGTTCATCAAAGCCATCGCTGTTTGCATATCGACTGGTTTGCCGGCGCGCAGAACGTGTTGAATTTCAGCGTCGGTCGCCAATGAATCGATCGCTCGCCGCATCGCGGGTCGCCGCTTCATCTCCTCGATCTTTGGCGACTCCATTAATCGATTCAGCTTTTCAGGGTCCCGCGCCAATTTGACGCTCTCCTGCATTTGGGACAGCTGAGGAAAGTATTGAAACGGATTATAGGCGACCACCATTGGACCGACTTTGCTCTCCCGAGTTCGCTCGGCAATCTGAATAATTCGCTTCGACATGGTCGCGGCAAACTCGCCATCCTCAGTAGGCGAGGCGACTCGTTCTTTTGCCATCGGCTCGACCATCTGCGTGCCACCGAGCAATAACAGCATGATGCCGATACCTTGTGCGCCGCCGAGCAAGAACCCAAACCAGTGATTCGTCGCTTGGAGCCGCGGGCGATCAGAGAGCAACAACCGTGCGAGGATTGCCATCAGAATCATCGCCACGCAGGTGATTCCAATCCCAATCGCCCCAATACTGATGACGCGACTCATCAGTCCGGTCGTCCCCAGGAATTCGGCGATTTTAGGCTCACACATTTTTCCCCAACTCGGAGCGTAGGCAATCGATGCCGCGAAACCACCGAAGAATCCCGCAAGTCGGACAGCCCCCATTCGGTAGCCGCTGAGTCCCGCAACCATCAGGCCGGCCAGGACGGAGGCAGTGACATAGTCTTCTTGCATCCAGCAGTAGGAGATTCCAGCGGTGAACAATCCGACCATCGGCATCCAAAGTGGAATGCCTCGCGGTTCGTCGTAAGGATTTGTTGTCATGGCAACCGGACGAGGCTAGGGGACCAACGGGATCGGGTTGTTACAATCCGAGCAGTAGTTCGCATTGGCTGCGGATCTACCGCCCTTCGAGAATTCGAAGGCACACCGAAACATAGCACTCCCCCGGAATAAGCGCCGCCGAAAAGCAGGTAAAAACACCTTGGGCGCTTGGCAACGGCGTGACTCCTTGCACGTTTGTTGTCAAAGTTCAACACCATGACAACAAGTGTTTCGCCGCAGGGGACTTGCGTCGCGCAAATTCAACACCATCATGGGGACTTGTTGAGAAAACGAAACAAGGCTTCTCGCCTCGCGACAGAAGGAGTTCCACGTTGTTTGCTGGCCATATGTACGAACCGCGGAAGGTCAAGTTAGTCGATGTCCCCGAGCAGTCTCTCGAAGGTGAAGGCGAGATCTTGTTCCAACCTGAACTCGCTTGTCTATGCGGCTCCGACTTGCTGTACTTCGAAGGCGACTATCACGAACACATGCCGGTAATTGGCCAGTCGCTGCACGAGATGATCGGGCGTGTCGTCGAGACGACCGGCAGTAAGTTCAACGTCGGTGATCGCGTGCTCTGTGTTCCGACGGAGCATTTCGGTTTTTACGAACGTTTCCGCGTCACTGAAAAGCAAGCAATTCCGCTCGATGCGCGACCGCCAGAGGATCAGGCTTTGCTCGCGCAACCGCTTGGTACGGTCCTGTTCGGGCTGAAGAAAGTGCCGAGCGTATTGGACAAGGATGTCGTCGTGCTGGGACAAGGTCCGATCGGTCAGTTGTTTAATGGTGCGTTGCGGAACCTGGGCGCTCGCAAGATCATCGGCGTTGATCTGCTCGGCGATCGGCTTGATGTTAGTAGCAAAATGGGAGCCAATGCCACGATCAGCGCCGATCGTGAGGATATCGTCGAGGCAGTGCGCGAGCTGACGGACGGAGCCATGGCAGATCTCGTGGTCGAAGCCGTCGGACATCGCGAACAACGAATCAACGATTGCTTCAATCTGGTTCGGTACGGCGGCGACATTTTGTTCTTTGGTGTACCGCGAGCGAAGATGGACGACGTTCACTGGCGGATCTTCTTTGACAAGAACGCTTCGATCCATACCAGCATCGGCCCCAGCTTCGAGCGAGATTTTCCACTCGCCATGCAATGGATCGCCGAGAAGCGAATCGATGTCACGCCTTGCATCACGCATCAAATGCCACTTGATCAGATTCAAGAAGCGTTTGACATTTTCGCCGAACGCCGTGACGGAGCTATCAAAGTGTTCGTCGACTTCCCTCGTTGATGTCCTGTGAATCAAACGAGTGAAGCGGAGCCGGTCAAGTCGCGCGAGCTTGAACCGGTCAGCCTCAAAACCGCGTCGCTTGCCCTGTTGACGGTTGCGCTCTGGGGTGCCAACCCAGCAGCGGTCAGCTACAGCGTCGACACACTCCCGCCGATCGCTGTGGCCGCCGTTCGGTTTGCGATGGCCACCGTCTTTATGTTGTTTTGGTGCCGAGTCGAAGGTTGCGGATTGCGACTTCGCGCTGGGCAACGACGAACAGCGATGATCGCCGGGTTCTTGCTCTTCCTGCAAATCGCGACGTTCAACGTCGGTGTGACGATGTCGAACTCGTCCCACTCGTCGATGATGATCAACACGTTTGTCTTCTGGGTCGTTGTCATCGAGCACTGGATTACAAAAGCAGATCACCTGACAGCGCGCAAGTTGATCGGGTTGATGGTGGCTTTCGGGGGCGTATTCCTTCTTCTGCTTCGTACTGACGCACCGAACGCGTCGACAGCATCTACGTCGTTAGATCAGCCGACGCTAGTTGGCGACGCCATTCTACTGGTCAGTGCGTGTGTGTTGGCGTGGAAAGTTGTTTACGTTAAACATGCCTTGAAGTTCGTCGAACCGGGAAAGTTGATCTTCTGGCACGATCTGATTGGAGTCGTGCTATTCGTCATTTGTAGCGCCTCGTTCGAACACGTTGAATTCGGAGGCTTCACGACTCCAGCGGTCATTGCCCTCGTCTATCAAGGCGTACTCGTCGCGGGTATCTGCTTCGCACTACAAGCGTTGCTCTTGCGTCACCATTCAGCCTCGCAGATTGCTGTATTCAGTTTCGCGACTCCGCTGTTCGGAGTCGGCACGGGAATCCTGCTGCGAGGGGATCGAATGACGCCCATGCTGATGGTCGCCGCAGTTTGCGTAACGATCGGTATACTGTTGGTCAACCTTAAGAAGTCGACGACGCTTGGCAACTAGATCGTTAAACGAAGTGTGAATCCAATTGAAGGACACGAACCGATGCAAATCGATAGTCATCATCACTTTTGGAACTACGATCCGGTCCAATACGACTGGATTGGTCCCGATATGTCTGTCTTGCGGCGGGACTTTCTCCCGGCACATCTTGCCGCCGAAATCGAACGGGCTGGCATCGATGGCGTCGTTTCCGTGCAAGCCAGGCAATCGATCGAAGAGACCACTCGGCTCATTGAATTGGCGGCCGAGTTTGATTTCATTCGTGGTGTTGTCGGGTGGATTCCATTGACGTCTCCGGATGTCGAGGCCGTTGTCGAGTCACTTACGCAATCTCCATGGCTGAAAGCAGTTCGTCACGTCGTCCAGGACGAACCCGACGAAGAATTCATTCTGGGCGCGGACTTTAACCGAGGCATTTCGCAACTGCAGCAATTCGGTCTGGTCTACGACATCCTGATCTACGCCAAGCATCTGGCGAACTCGATCCGGTTCGTCGATCAACATCCGAATCAGCCGTTTGTGCTCGACCACATCGCCAAACCGACGATCCGAGGCACCGAGTTCCACGCCGCTTGGGCTGCCGGTCTGCGCGAGTTGGCTCGCCGGGACCATGTTACCTGTAAGTTCTCGGGCGTTGTAACCGAAGTACGTGACGGCGAGTGGTCACCCGAGTTAATTCGACGATATTGGGACGTCGCGATCGAAGCGTTCGGGCCGAAACGATTGATGTTTGGCAGTGATTGGCCTGTGTGCTTGCTCCGGACGGGTTATGGAAATTGGGTTGCGACCGTTCGCGAATTCATCGCCGATCTGTCTGCCGACGAGCAAGCCGATATCATGGGGACAAACGCAGTTCGAGCATATAGCCTTTGAATCAGGTGTGTTCGACGGGTAGTGCCGCAAACGTCGCGAGGTTTGTTAGAATCAGTCCCGAAATCTGACGACCATTAGTTCCCTCCCCCAACGAATATCTCATGCCAACTCCCACGTCAGCCAGCACTTCCGCAATCAGCGGGTCACGAGCACAGATTCTCGATCTTGAAGTGAAGGACGCCCAGCTGATCTTCAAAACAGTTTGGGAAGCCCTGGAGGAGGAGATAAGTCACGAGAATCTTCGCTTTCCAAAAGAGATCATTTTGCTTGGTGGAGCTCCAGGTTCCGGGAAAGGCACGCACACAAAGTTCATCATGGCAGCGCGTGGGTTCACCTGCCCCCCGATCGTCGTCAGTGAACTATTAACGACGCCGGCGGCGGAGAAGATCAAGGAACAAGGCGGAATGGTCGGCGACAAGGAGGTCGTCGGCATTTTACTCCGCAAGCTGCTCGAAGAAGATTTTCGGGACGGAGCCATCTTGGATGGCTTTCCACGAACTCACGTCCAAGTCGAATGTCTCAAATTGTTGGTCGACAAAATCAATCAACTTCACAACGAGTTTGCCAGCACACACCTCGCGATTAACTTTCGTCGCCCGACGATTCATGCGATGGTGCTGTTCGTCAGCGAGCACACGAGCATCGAACGCCAGATCAAACGTGGCAACGAGATCACCGCTCACAACGAAGAAGTCGACGAAACGGGCGTCGGACGGCTAGTCGATCAGCGCGCTACCGACTTGACCCGTGGAGCCGCGGGCCACCGATATCGCGTCTTCAAGGAAAAGACTTGGGACGCTCTGAATTCGCTGAAGGAACTGTACCACTACCACTTCATCAATGCCGAAGGGCCGATCGAGGAAGTGGAAGAGAATATCCTCAAGGAGCTACAGTATCAAAGTTCGCTCGAGTTAGAGACTCGAACCTACGACCGACTGCGCCCGCTTCCACTGGCCGAAGAAATCACACTCCACGCCCGACAGGAACTTGTCAAACGAATCGATAGCTACGAATTAGAGCACACCGAGTTGTTCAAGCAGACGGTGGAGATAATACGAACCAAGTTCGTTCCGATTATCACACGTCATGCGTTGTCCGGTCGAGCACATGTGAATTCGGAAAACCCGTTGTTCGAAGATCCGCTTGCGATCGCAATGCTAATCGACATCTTCTCTGAACGTGGCTTTCATGCCGTCGTCGACAAACACATACGCGAAGTCCCCGAACGAGTTGACTTAGAAACGGGGCTGATTCTCACTCGCACCAAGTTCATCTACCGCATACAGATCCACTTCAAGGGCTCTGAAATCCGCCGCGGTTAGCACTTTGTGCCAACCGATCTCACTAGGATTCAACCAGCGAATAAAGTCCGCCTCGATCGTGCTTGAGTTTCCCTTGTCTCGCCAGCTCTTGCCAGACGGCTTTCGGGAACTGATCGGGAGGCGTGATCGCAGCGATTCGTGATTTTTGTCCCGAGGACGTGGGGCCGTAGCCCATCCCCGATTCGTCATCCAGGCGAGTTAGCTTGAGACGCTTGCGAAACGCCTTCATTGCCAATCGGAGCTCCTCTTTCGAGGGCGGTTCAGGCGTGGGAGCGGTTTCCGATTCGTCCATGATATGTTCCTTTAGAATCTCGATTGCGCGATTGATTGACATGGTTGCCGACCGCCTTATTTGCGATGGCGTTGAGGCTCTTGATTTGTAACCGATGCAAACCTCTCCGTCACGCACCGGTGCCAGAACATCAACCACAAATCGACCATCATCGACGAGATATTTACCGATTTAACTCAGCGTTGGTCAAGCATTGGCAATCGCACATGGTCATGGATTATGATCGTTGGACGGACGATTCGTTGCCGTCCGCAAGTATCCCTGTCTCCACCATTGTTATCCTCGAGTAGAAGAGCTGTGATGATGCTTAGAAGATTCATGCTGTTTTGTTCTGTCTTGAATTGCTTAGGTCTAGCATCTCCGGCGATCGGGTGGAGCGCCGACGCGGCGGAGCGGCCGAACATTCTGTTGTTTACCGCTGATGATCTGCACGCGGAGTCGCTCGGTGTGTTTCGAGGTGGCGTCAAGGATCTGACGCCGAATCTCGATCGTTTCGCTAAACAAGGCATGTTGTTTGATCGGGCTCACGTCAACGTTGGCATCTGTGTTCCAAGTCGCGCGGTTATCGCGACCGGTCTGTACAGCCACCGGAGTGGCGCAATGGGGTTTATGAAAGCGAAAAATGGAACGCCCGAGGTTGTTACAACTTTTCAAACCGCTGGCTACTTGGCTGGCGTCCTTGGCAAGGTCGACCATTCGAGTCCAACGCGCGCCATGCGTTGGGATTACAGCTTTGATCAAAAGGAACTCGGGAACGGGCGCAATCCAGGAATCTATTACGAACGCTCTCGCGCATTTTTCGAGCAATGCAAGTCCGCGAAGAAGCCTTTTTACTTCATGGTGAATTCGCACGACCCACATCGACCGTATTGCAATCCCAAGAAGCTGACCAAGGGAGCGGCGATGCCGTCCAGGGTTTACGAACCATCAGAAGTCGCGGTCCCAGGCTTCCTTCCTGACTTGCCGGGCGTTCGCGACGAGTTGGCACAATACTTGAATTCGACTCGACGGCTTGATGATACGTTTGGCCGCGTGATGGATGCGCTCGACGAATCAGGGTTCGCCGACAACACGCTGGTCGTCTTTCTCTCCGACAATGGCATCGCGGTTCCGTTTGCGAAGTGCAACGCGTGGTTTCACAGTACACGCACGCCGCTGCTCGCGCGATGGCCGGGCGTCGTCGAGCAAGGAGCCGCTAATCGAGCGGCCTTTGTTTCCGGCGTTGATCTGTTCCCGACTTTCCTCGACGCGGCAGGCGTCGCCGGGCCAGCTGACCTCGATGGCCGATCCATTCTGCCATTGCTGAACGGTTCCGAGCAAGACGGGCGCGAGTATGTGTTCACCCAGATCGATGGCAAAGCGGGTGGCGATAATGTTCCGATGCGATGCGTCCAGAACGCCAAGTTCGGCTATATCTACAATCCCTTTAGCGACGGCAAACACCTGTATCGCAATAACAACGAAGGGAAGTCGATGGCCGCCATGAATCAGGCTGCCAAGACCGATCCGGCAATCGCCGCGCGCGTTCAATTGTTTCGATATCGAGTGCCCGAAGAGTTCTACAATTTAGAAACCGATCCAGATTGTCTAAACAATCTGATCGACAGCTCCGAACATTGCGAGGCCATCGAGGCTTTGCAAGCGAAGCTTCGCGACTGGATGGAGACGACCAGCGATCCGATGCTGGCGGCTTTCCAGAATCGAAGCAATCGAAACCTCGTCGATCAAGCGTTGCTCAAGACTTACGGCCCGCCAAAAGAAAAGCCCGCGAAGAGGCAAAAGAAGAGCAAGAAGAAGGCCTAGCCAACTTATGTAGCATTTGTCCAGCACCTCACAACTCGGAATGACTCGCCATGATCTTGCGTTGTATCCTCACCCTACTTGCTCTGTTTTCTTTTGCCCGTCTTTCGACGGCGGTCGAGCGCCCCAATTTCGTTTGGTTGATTTCAGAAGACAACTCGACTCATTACTTGAAGCTCTACAACGAACACGGAGCGGAAACGTCTCGAATCGCGCAACTTGCGAAGCACGGACTTCTGTTCGAGCACGCCTTCTCTAATTCTCCAGTCTGCAGCGTCGCGCGAACGACGTTAATCTCCGGCTGTTACGGGCCGCGCATTGGCACTCAGTACCATCGACGGTCCGTCACGGTGCCGTTGCCGGATGGTTTGCAGATGTTTCCTGCTTACCTCCGTCAGGCGGGCTACTATGCGGCGAACAACAACAAGAAAGACTACAACGCCGTTGAAGGCGATGGTGTGTGGGATATATCCTCGACGAAAGCCAGCTGGCGTCAGCGCAAAGCGGGTCAACCGTTCTTCTACAAGCAGAGCTTTAAGACGACACACGAAAGCTCGTTGCATTTCTCCGAGAAGGTGATGCGGAACGAAGCGACGAAGACGGACCCCGACTCGGTCTTCGTCGCACCGTACCATCCCGACACGCCGACGTTCCGCTACACCTACGCTCGCTATCACGATCGCATTCAATCCGTTGATCAGCAAATCGGTCAAGTCGTCGATCGACTCGATACGGACGGCTTGCTCGAAGACACGTTTATTTTCTACTTTGGCGACCATGGTGGAGTACTACCGCGTGGAAAGGGCTATGCGTATGAGAGTGGCTTGCATGTGCCGCTTGTCGTCCGTGTGCCCGAGAATTGGAAACATTTGGTTGACGCCGAAGTGGACACGCGTGTGCCGGGCTTCGTCAGCTTCATTGACTTCGGGCCGACCGTGCTACATCTCGCGGGGATCGATGTGCCAGATGCAGTCGACGGTCGACCGTTCCTGGGAAAGGGCGTTAAGTTCGCCGAAGTAAATCAGCGTGACGAAGCATTCGGCTACGCCGATCGATTCGACGAGAAGTACGATCTTGTACGCACGCTACGCAAGGGTAAGTATGAATACGTGCGGAGTTACCAGCCCTTCAATTTCGATGGTCTGCAAAACAATTATCGCTACCGAATGTTGGCCTATGTCGAGTGGCGAGCGCTCTACAACGCAGGCAAGCTGAACGATGTTCAGCGTCAGTTCTTCGAGACGCGCCCTGCGGAAGCTCTGTACGACATCGACACCGATCCGTATGAAACGAATAATCTGGCGACTGATCCTGCTTTTGCAGAGGTGACTCGCGATATGCGGAATCGACTTAGCCAACTCGTAAAAGGGCTGCCGGATCTGAGCATGTATCCCGAAAGCTACCTCGTCGATCATGCCTTTGGAAATCCAGTCAGCTTCGGGCAAGCTCACAAGACAGACATCGCCAAGTTAGTGGACGTTGCCGATCTCAGTCTGCTGTCGTTTGAGGACGCGTCAAGGCCGATCGAACAAATGCTCGCGTCTGATGATCCGTGGCAACGCTATTGGGCGTTGATCGCCTGTAGCAGCCATGGCGACGCCGCCAGGCCGTTGGTCGGGATGGCGAAAGACCTTGCCGCGAACGACACCAAGCTGCTAGTGCGCGTTCGGGCCGCCGAGTTTCTCGGGTTGGTCGGCGCGGCGCGACCGCAATCGACAATCATGAGTTGTCTCGAACAAACGATTTCTCCCGTCGAAGCCAACCTGATCCTCAACACACTCGTCTTGCTTCGCGACGGCACGCCTGGATACGACTTTGACGTCAACTTGGATCAGCTGAAAAGCCTCAAGGAAAAGAAAGCCGATGGAGTACAACGCCGGATGGAGTACCTGGCTTCGCCTTGAGCGTCTATGAAGAAATTAGCTTTTCATAAAGCCCAACGACGGCCGGAGCATAAGTCCGAACATCCCACGCGTCCGCATCAGGTAACAGGCCGAAATCGAATCGTTCGTCAGCTTCGACCAATATCAGGCTGGATATCGGAGCGGTGTCACACATGTTCGAAATCAATGCCAGCATCTCCTCAGTACGCGAGACATAGAACTCGTACGGAGGGCAACAAAAGACGATTGCGGGAGCCGTTGGTGGCGCGAGCTGTTTGTAGGCGATAAACGTGTCGCCAGCCTGAACGTCGATTCGTTCCGCGATACCGAGCGACTTGGCATTCTCGTCGATCATTTTGGCATTGGGAAACCGTCGTTCGATCAGACGGGCCTCGGTGGCACCGCGGCTGATTGCTTCAAACGCCATCGCCCCCGTTCCGCCGAACAAATCGATCACTTCCTTGCCCTTTGCCGCGGGCCCAATCAGATTGAACACCGCTTCACGCACCCGGTCCTTCATCGGTCGCAAGCCGGCATCGCCGTTGTAGCGGAACCCCCTCCCACGCATATTGCCCCCGATTACCCGAAGCATCGTCGGGGAATTAGGAGGGTGTGATGGGCTGGTGCTACGCTTTGCGGGTCGCTTTCGGGACATATAGTCGCAATCCTGACGGAATCCCTCGCTGGAATTCCGGCTGGGGGACGCCTTTATTCTTAAACTGGCTATGTTAATCTTTACGAACCGGATCGGGACCCAAACCGTATAGTCTGGGACCATTCGCTTAACTCGCTGCCGAAGGCTAAGCTGCATCAATCAACGATCTAGCCTTTGGCAGCGGGTTAAACGAGCTACCTTCCCACGGTGGGAACCTGGCAGGCACGCGATACCCCGTTGTCCTCGCCCCCACGCCTCACGAAACACCCTATCAGATTAGCAGCAGGAGTGCGACGAATGTTGCAACGATTTAGCCTACTTACCGCCTTTCTATGTGCCATTGCCCTTCTTTCATTTGCTTCAAACGCGAGCTGCCAGGACACTCCGGCGACGGAAGACGCTCCCGCAGCTGAGACCGCGCCGGCGGAAGCTCCGCCTGCCGAAGCCACACCCGAACCTGCGAAGGCTGAATCGGAACCGGCTGGCGAAGTTGCGGCCAATCCTGAAGTTGCCGCCGCTGCCTTTGCTGTGAAATTCGACGAATGGAAGAGCCTGCTGAAGGATCTGCGAGCGTTGCGGACTGAGTACGATGAAGCCGACGACGATGCCCTTGTTCCAATCCTAAAACGCTGGAATGAGCAAATGGCAAAGGGCGATCAGTTAATCGGCGAACTGCGCGATGCCGGTGCGAAGGCGTTTGTTGCAGCACCGAACGAGGATCGTGAACTCACTCGCTTCTTAGTCAAACTTCTCTTGGATGATTCAGATCGAGATGCGTTCGAGGAGGCGGCAACTGTCTCGCAAGCGTTAATCGACAATGGTTGTGATGTCGCAGAAATATTTTCGCAGGGAGCGGTTGCTGCTTTCTGTACGAACGACTTTGAAAGAGCTGAGGCCTATTTCAAACTAGCCGCTGAGCGTGGCGCGATGTCCGAGGAAGCACAAAAATATATTGGGTTGCTCGACGAGTATCGAAGTTACTGGGAAGCAGAGCAGAAGATTCGAGAGGCGGAAGCTGCCGCCGACGATCTGCCTCGGGTCAAAATGACGACTTCGAAGGGCGAGATGATCATCGAATTGTTCGAGAACGAAGCCCCCGGCGCCGTTGGCAACTTTATCAATCTGATCGAGAAGGGCTTCTATGATGGTCTGACATTTCACCGAGTACTGGAACACTTCATGGCACAAGGCGGTTGTCCCCAGGGAACAGGCAGCGGTGGACCCGGCTATAACATTCACTGTGAATGCAAACAAGAGAATTACCGCAAGCATTTTCGTGGCACGTTCAGCATGGCTCACGCCGGGCCTGATACCGGCGGCTCACAGTTTTTCATTACCTTTGTGCCGACGTCCCACTTAAACGGGTTACACACCGCCTTCGGTCGTGTCATCGAAGGTTTCGACGTTTTGTCGAAGTTAGAACGCATCGATCCAAGCGCGGAAGACAAGCCGCAATCTGACACGATCGAGAAGATCGAAGTGCTGCGCAAACGAGACCACGAGTACGTACCAGACAAAGTTCAATAGAAAGCCTGCCTGTTATGAAAAATCGAGCCGCTTCGGTCTTTGCAGCATTGACTGTGTGTCTAGTCGCCAACGGTGTGGTCGCACAGGAAGCACCGCCTACGGACTTCAACGCCGTAAATGCCGAGTGGAAGAAGGCCAACGACCAAATCCAGAGCTTAATCGAGAAATACCGCACAGCTCCCGCGGCGGAGCGTGAGGCGCTTGTGGTTGAATACAATGATCTGGTCCCTAAGATCGAGAAACTTCTCCCACGTCTGCGGAAGGCAGCGGTGGAGGCGTACCAAGCCGACCCGCGAGCTGATGATCAGGTCGAAACAACCCTTCTCGGCTTAGTTGGGAATGACATCAGGCATGACGAGTACGACCAAGCGTTAGAGCTGGCGAACTTACTTGCTGAGAATGGCTGCAAGGAACCAGCACTCGATTCCTTTTTCGGGGTCGCCGCCTACTGCACTGATGACTTCGAAACGGCAGAGTCGCGGTTCAAGAAAGCGGAAGCAGCCAATGCGCTCACGCCAGAAGCACAACGTACATTGGAAGACTTGCCGATTGCAAGGAAGGCTTGGGCGAGCGAACAGGCTGCGCGGGCGCGAGACTCCGAGGCAGATGATCTTCCCCGTGTTAAACTCGAAACGAATCGCGGAACTTTAGTCATCGAGTTGTACGAGAACGAAGCACCACAAGCTGTCGGCAACTTTATCAGTCTGGTCGAATCAGGATTCTATGACGGTCTCACGTTTCATCGCGTCTTGCAGAGTTTCATGGCGCAAGGAGGATGCCCTGATGGAACGGGTACCGGTGGTCCCGGTTACAAGATCGCCTGCGAGTGTTATCGCGATGATCATCGCAAGCACTTTCGCGGCACGCTAAGTATGGCTCATGCCGGCCGCGACACGGGCGGTTCGCAATTCTTCCTAACGTTTAAGCGTACGCCGCACTTGGATGGTAAACACACGGTGTTCGGTCGGGTTGTCGAAGGACTCGACAAGCTCGCAGAACTTCAACGTCGCGATCCTGGCCAGCGAGGTGCGTTGCCCGAGCCAGACAAAATCGTCAAGGCAGAAGTGCTTCGCAAACGCGATCACGAATATAAGCCAACGAAAGTTGGTAGCTAAGAGACCGATTTTGTAGATTACCGGGCGTCGATCGCATCAGCAGCGTCCGAACACAGTTTTTGGGAACCTGCTTCGTCAGGTGCTTCGGCAATGATGCGGACGATCGGTTCTGTATTGCTGGCTCGGATCAAGAGCCAACGATCGGGCCAATCGAGCCGTAATCCATCGAGTCGGCTGGCGGTTGCGTCGGCGAAATGCTTTTCGAGTGTGTCGAGGGCTGTCGGAATTTGATCGCGGTCGAGTGTTATCGTGGTTTTCCGAATGTCGTAATTCGGCAAAGCATTCGCGAGTTCGCTCAGTTGCTTGTCGGCTGCAGCCATTGCGTCGAGGATCAATGCCATCCCCACGAAACTGTCACGGACGAATCCTACTCGAGGATCGATCGGGCCGCCGTTTCCTTCGCCGCCGAAAACCGCTTGCTTCTCTTGCATCATGGTGCAAACGTTGGCTTCGCCGACGGCGCTGCGATGGAAGTCAGCACCATGCTTGTTGGCGATGTCTTCGGACATGCGGCTCGTCGCACAGTTCGTGACGACAGGGCCTGCAGATTGACCAAGTACGTGATCCAGACAGAGGACCAAAGTAAACTCCTCGCCGACGTAGCGTCCGGCTTCATCAATTAATGCCAGGCGATCAGCGTCCGGGTCCTGGCAGAAACCGACCGCAGCTCCAGCTTCGACGATTCGCTCTCGCACACCTCGTAAGTTCTCGGCAGTTGGTTCGGGAGTGTGTTCGAACTGCCCGTCAGGTTCGCCGCCGAGCAAAGTAATCTGACAACCAAGCTCCTCAAGCAGCCTCTGGCCTAAGATGCTTCCCGCGCCGTGATTCGAATCGAGCAACACTTTGAATCGCTGCCCGCGAATTCGATCGACGTCGACGTTAGCGAGAACCAGGTCGAGATGCTCCGAAATCGTGTCGGCACAGATGCGTACAGCTCCAATTCCGTCGTGCCGAACCCAGTCAATGTCTCCGCGGCGATAACGCGAGACGACTCGCGCGCCTAAGTCAGCCGTCAGCACACGTCCTTCAGATCCGAATAGTTTAATGCCGTTGTAGGCCGGTGGATTATGGCTCGCAGAGATCTGAATACCGCCTGCGGCCTTTGTCTGACGAACGAGGAGCCCCGTTGTTGGCGTTGCCGCGACGTTAGCGTCGATAACATCGCGTCCAACTGCACACAAGCCCGCCCGAATCGCGTCGGCCAGCATTCGTCCAGTGTGTCGCCCGTCTCGTGTCACTACGATCGGACCCGCGCTCAAGCCATTTGCAAACGCACATGCAAAGCGCATCGCCAACTCCGGCGAAAGGCTCTCGCCAATAATTCCACGCAACCCCGAGACACTAATAATCGGCTCTTCCACGAGACTTCCTTTCCGGCTTAATATCGATTCGCGCCGCCGCGCGTTCACGGAGATATCAACTTAACGTGGCCAGGATCGGGGCAATATAGTGATTCGCCGCCTTTCGAGCAGCGGCAATCATCTTTAGAATCCGGATTGCACTTGTCCCGCAGAACGCAACGAGAGAACTTTGCACATGACAACCTCGGCACTCGACCCGCAATCGGCCTTGGAAAGACTATCTTCCGCCCCATCCATTCTCTCCAGCGGCGCTCGCGACAACATTCGCGCATGGCTCAGTGAAGCTCGATACGCTGCCTACGCCTCCCAAGTGATTGAACACATCGCCGATGGGAAATGGCAGGAGTTGGACGATGCATTTTGGACGGTCATTCCGTTTGGCACGGGTGGCCGCCGCGGACGGATGTATCCCATCGGAAGCAATGCCATCAATGATCGAACAATCGGCGAGAGCGCGCAGGGATTGGCCGAGTACGTGAAAGAGCATCATGTTGGCAACGGCGAGCTGTCTTGTGCCTTGGCCTACGACACACGACACAACTCGCGGCACTTCGCCGAACTTTGTGCTGGCATCATGGTCGCGGCAGGCTTCAAAGTTTACTTCCTTGATGACTATCGCAGCACACCAGAATTGTCGTATCTCGTTCGACATAAGAAATGTTCTTGTGGGATCATGGTCACGGCGAGTCATAATCCACCCAGCGATAACGCCGTGAAGGTGTATTGGTCGACCGGTGGTCAGATCTTGCCTCCGCACGACAAAGCGATCATCGAACGTGTGATGAACGTTCAGGAAATCGTGCAAGCTCCTTTCGACCAAGCACTTGCCGACGGCAAAGTAATCATGTGTACGGAGGAGATCGATGCGGCGTATATTGCCCAAGTGAAGGGCGAGCGGTTCGAAGGGCCACGCGATTTGAGAGTCATCTTTTCGCCCCTGCATGGTGTTGGCAGCTCCGCCGTTTGCCCGGCGCTTGAGGCTGACGGGTTTGCCGACGTCGAAGTCTTCGCGGACCACGCGAAACCAGACGGCGACTTCCCCAATGTTCCTGGACATGTTTCCAATCCAGAGAACCCTGCCGTCTTTGAATCGATCATTGCGCGAGCGAAAGAGGTAAGTGCGGATTTGATTCTCGCGAGTGATCCTGATTGCGATCGGATGGGGGCCGCTGCACCGGTCACGACAAACCCGAAAGGGGAATGGCGAACATTCACAGGTAATCAACTTGGTGCGTTGTTGATCGATTACGTACTAGAGCGTCGCAGTCGCGCGGGCACACTTTCGCCTGACCATTACGTTGTGAAGACCTTGGTCACGACCGAGATGGGTCGTCGCATTGCGGATTCGTACAACGTGAAGACTTATGGCAACTTGCACGTCGGATTCAAATGGATCGCTGGACAGATCGACGAAGCAGGTCCCGAGAAATTTGTTTTCGGCACGGAAGAGTCGCATGGATACATGACAGGCACTTACGTCCGTGATAAGGATGGTGGCGTCGCTTGCATGTTACTGTCCGAGTTAGCTGCGTGCGTGAAGGCAGAAGGCAAGTCGCTGCACGAAAAACTCGAATCACTCTGGTGGCAACACGGTTATCATGCTGAACGGACGATCAACGTCTTCATGGAAGGTTCGGAGGGGATGGATCGCATGAATGCTATGATGGCGGCCTTTCGTGCGACGCCCCCACAACGACTCGGCGACATCGGCATCGCTCAGGTTCGTGACTACCAAAGCTTGACGATCACGAAATCTGATGGCACGAAAGAACCACTTGATTGTTCAGCAGCCAACATGGTGATCTTTGATTTAGCGCAAGACGGCAACTACGTCGCCGTCCGCCCTTCAGGAACCGAGCCCAAAGTGAAGTTCTACATGTTCACGTTTGTTCCGGCCGAGCAACTCGCCGATTTGGAGACGACCGCTAAGCAGATGGAAGAGCGGATGGACGGCATTGCAGCGGATGTGCAAGCGTTCGCCGATGCTTGTTGAGCGTTTGCGCTGATGGGTAATGTGTGGCTGGACTCGAAGACTCGACCCAGCCGCGCTTATTCGAAGATCTGGAGCAATCTCGGTAGCAGGATCACCGCTCCGATAACTGCTGATCCGATCGCGCTGACAAGGACAGCGCCACTGGCGATATCGAGGGCATCACGAAGTTTTTCGTTGTGATGGCGATCAACGGCTTTTGCAAGCGATTCAATCGAGCTATTAATGAGTTCAAGCGTCAGCACAAAGGCGATACCGAGCGCAAGCAAGCACCACTCGATCGACGTGACTTGCAACCAGACACCGGCTACGACCACGAGTATGACGGCGACGAGATGAACGAGAAAGCTACTCTGGTCACGGACTCCGAGGGCGATTCCACGAAACGCACATTTGAATTTGCTAACGAAACTGTGCGGTGGCGGCTGAAATTCTTCCGTCATCGTCTTGTTTACCTACTCGAGTCCGTAAGCCCCAGCAGGCGGAATCTGAACTCCGCCGATGTATCCCAATCGGCTACTCGCTAGGAACCGAGGCTCGATCTGGAAGTTGACACCCACGTTGCCGCGACTTTCGTCGACGTTGAAGCCGACGCGGATCAATGTCGACTCGCCGATCCGGGTGAGACCAAACGTTTGGCCGATGTTCCCGGCTTCGCCAAAGTCGACGGCTGCGCTTCCGGTCAGAATCCATTTCTCGCTCATTCGGTAACTGACCGAGCCGCTGATGATGTTGCTACTGATCGGGCCTTCGATCGAACGAACGCCGAGGTAGACGCTTCCTTTCGAAGGTCGAGTCACGACGCCGCCGAGCGAGAATGTACGAAGCCCGTCCCCGAAGAGATCGGCGAAGCCATCCGACATCAGCGTGACGCGATCACCGATGTGCCAGCGGAAGTCGTAGTCCAACAGCCCCAACTCCTGGCCGAAGTTATCCCGATCTGCCTTTGGGAAATAGCTCCCTTCGATGTCGAGCACGATCCAATCGACAATTCGTTCTTGGCCCGGCATCCCTCGTTTCGTCTGCCACCGCTGCCGTACGCCGAGTTTGACCTTCATTAAGTCATCGGCAATTTCGGTACTTGGAGCGGTGACCCAGCTTTGCATGCCGCTTCGTAACGCAAAGTATCGTTCATCGAATTTCAATGGAATGAACGCTTGCCCCGGGAATGGATACCCACCCAGCGGCGATAGGAAGCGTCGGCGGAAGAATTCGACGGAGTCGTCATCGAGTTGCTCATACAGCGGATAATTGCTGATGTCTTCGTTGGCGTCTGCCCAAAGAAACTCGGACTCGAACACGACCTTGTGTGCGAGACCATTGACGTTGAACAGTTCGCTCTGCACTTCTGGATTGCTGTTCCAAATCGGCAAACTGGCTCGCACGCCGGCTTGGCCGAATGCACGATTCCGTTCCTGGGCAGTAATGTCTTCGCTAACGTGAAATAGTTCACCGAGAGCGTAGGGGACAATCTTGGCCGGCCCAAGATTGATAGGCATGTCGATCTCGTGGCGCGTCGCCGCATGAAGTCCCTCGACGGGAACTTCCCAAGCGAGCGGCGCAAACGATGTGACTTCGGTTGGATTGATCGGTCTGGGAGCATCGGCCGTCCGCAATCGCGCGTAACCGGCGTGCGAATGTGCATGCCAGGTCAGTCGATCAAACAAAAACGCTTGCCCGATCAGCGTGTGATCCAGTCGCGGCAGCCACTCGGTTTGGGTGAAGAAATCATTCACGCGTGCATCGGTGCTGATGCCCCACGAGCTGTTGCCGTAATAGCGTTTCAGTTCGGCACCGGTCCTCTGATCCTTCAGTTGGTCCCACGCGCTCTCGTAGTACTGTTCGAGGAAGTTGCGATCGCTGATGTAGCCCAGGTCGCCCGTGAATTGATAGCCGCTGCCCAAGTACTGACGATGCTGCCACAACGCTCGCCCACGAAACTCTTCTTCGGGAGCCAACGATCGACGATCCGCACCAAGATTATCGCGACCGTTATCCTTCATTCCCCAAATGTCGAGATCACCGCTTGCCGGGCCGGGGAACCAGAGAAAGCGTGGACGATCGTAACTGAAGTTCGTTCCCAGTCCCGGACCGCGTTCACTGAGATAGTCCGTCGAAACCGTCCACTTCGTACCGTCGATCTTGTTTTTAATTCCGAGCAATTGGTACACGTCCCAATCGACGAGAGCCTGCGTACCGTAAATACTGTCGCTCTTTAGCCGCAAGCGGTCGACGTAGTAAGTTGGTTTTCTAAGATCAGTGGCGATCGTCGGCCAGTACAACACTGGAAAGCCACCGATGTAAAGGAAGTTGTTGCGGCTGGTCGCGAGCATCTGGTGATCGACCGCCAGTTCCTGTGTCTGCGGATCGATGTAGGGTTGTCCGGTAAAACCATCGACCGCGGGAGTCTGAATGTCGGTCAGCATGACTTCGCCGAACTGAATCCAGTAGCGGGGGATACCCAGACGGCTCGAAGTCAGTGCCGCGCCGTGAGCTAAGAAGGTTTGCTGATCCAGCTGCCGGAGGACGTCCGCCTTGAGACGCATCAGCCCTTCGTAGTCTTTGACCGGAGTCAACATCTCGGCATTCAGAATCGTGCCGTGATTACCGTTCACATTGTAGTACATCCGATCGGCGTAAATCAGACGATCACCTTCGCGGAAGATGATGTTGCCTTCGAGATAGAATTCCCAGCTGCCATCGACAACTTGCGTCGACTCGTCCGTGGATACTCCCGCAACCGAGTTCGTCCAAACGACAACCCGATCTGCTTCGAGCGAGACGGTGTCGCTCTCAAGTCCTTCTACGCCCTGAATGCCGCTGACAATTAGTCGCACCCCACCGGAGATCGCCCAGACCTGTTCATCGGGAACGCGTCCGGGGTAGCTTTTCCATTGGATCGGCGTATTACTACGCGACCGAAGTTGCAGGCTTCTCGCGGTCGGTTGCGGTTCGGCGGCCGGGAAGGCGGGAACGGCTTCCGGCGTGAGCTGCGTCGGCGGTACGTATTGGGTTGGCGGTAGCCGGCGGGGTTGCTCGATGAACTGAGCACGTTGGACGCGACGGTCGATATCGCGGTCCCAGGCTTGATTGCCACGTACCACGAGTGCCGGCTTGGTCACCGACGGCTCCGGCGTCGCGGCAACTTGCACGTCGACGCGCACCGAGGAATGGAATTGTCCCATCCACGATTCGCCCTGGAGGGTGTTCGCTTGTTGGCCAGTCGTGCGATGAGCTGGCTGCTGATGAGCGAACTCGACAACTGTTCCTTTCTCAAGATACGCGATGACTTTGTCGAGTTGATCGGTTGACGGCTCGGCGCGACGGATCCAAACGACCGCTGCCTGGCTCTTTCCAGTCACGTCACCTTGCGTGATGCTACAAGCGCCTTCGAGTGACCAAACTTCGTACTCACCCTCGTGCCAACGGCTGCCTTTGTTCGCTTGAATCGAAATCGGCGCATTCGGCGAAGTTAGTGGCGGTGTGATCTCCGCGAGTGCGGCTGGTGTGATGACGAGAAGGAGCAGCACGAGTACTTCGCATCGAAGCGCACGAGGACGCGATCGACTGATTCGACGATCGTCGCCACTTCGTTTCAGAATTTCGGCATCCTTGCCAAACATGCAACGCAACGTGTGAGTGTTAAGCGTCGGCGAACCCCTACAGTCCATTACGCGCGCGAGGCACCAACGGTTCTGCAAATTGCGAACGATCCAACACGAACAACAAACTTAGAAAGGAAATCGCCGCCCCAGAAAAGGGAATCCAGCGGCGGCGGAAGTATAGGGAGCTGCATTGCGTTCCACAAGGCGAATTCAAGGCAGCCGCGCGTCGCTAAGTGACGGATCTGTCATGGCTTGCGGTCGCCGACGTAAGTTGAGATCCAAGCGATGCCGCTGGCTGCCATCAGGCAAATAAAGGGCATCAGCGGAGCGCGCATCCGCATGTTGCTCCAGTAAAGTGCATGCACTGCTGTAAACGTGAAGCAGAGCAGTAGGCCCCAGATGATCGTCGTTGTTCGCTCCGCGAACAAACGGTTGTTCGCTCCGCGAACGACGACGATCGGGACGATCGCTAGCACGAACAACACGCTGTACCAACAACCGGTTGCAACACGCAACCACATCCGGCCCGTTGATTCATCAACGTTCGTCTTGTACGGAATTATCTGCCAGAGCCGGCTTACCCTCACAAAGCAGGCGTAGACAAACATTCCAGGTTCATCCGTGATGTAGCGCCGTGCTAGCGAGTAGGCGAACTTGTCGTCTTCGAACTCGGATCGAACGACAGGATCGACATCTTTGATGTCGGAGGCCGAGTGAGGAAGGGTCCACATTGCGTCGTTCGGCGTCGTCGAATACCGCCGTTGCTCCCATGCGTCGGCTAATTCGACGGCGTCCCACGTCGTCCCACGCGGAGCCTCGCGAAGGTAGCGATAGAAGCTCGGGTTATTGCCGAGGAGAACGGTATAGCCACCATGCGTTGTGGTCGCTTTCGGCACTCCAAAGACGTTGTAGTTTCGGAGAATCCAAGGCGAGATGACGAGTATGGCAGAAAGAAGGAACGCGAGTGGCTGGCCAATGACTCGCGAAAGGGGTGGCTGGGGTCGAGTCTTCGAGCCCCCAGTTGTCGCATTGCTGGGGGCTCGAAGACTCGACCCCAGCCACCCCGTTACTGACAACGAAAGTCCAAGCCACGGGATGAATGTCGGTCGACACAGACAAGCCAGGCCAAAAACGATCCCGGCGATAACCGCTTGGGCAGTGGATGGCTTTGCGCTCCAATGCGACAAAGCAAACATCCCCGCGACCGCGAGCAACGATGCGAGCGTCTCCGTCATTACAAGTGCGGACTGATTGAGCAGTATCGGATCGATCGCGACAAGCGCCGCGGCCAGGAACGACCATTGACCTAATCGCCACTGCTTCGCGAGCAGAAAGGTCAGGACGACGGTAGCGACGCCAAATAATACGTTCAGCCC
This sequence comes from Planctomycetota bacterium, assembly GCA_014381825.1. Lineage (GTDB taxonomy): Bacteria > Planctomycetota > Planctomycetia > Pirellulales > Pirellulaceae. Next base: position 36,101 of record JACNKX010000078.1, on the reverse strand, counting down.
ACCGGTCATCGACGGGCTGACTTCTCCGCCCATTGCCAGAGCCGCAAGCAAAACTGGATACAACGGTGGGCGAAATGCGGTAGGCGAAGAGCCCGAGCCGTAAACGCCGTGTTGCCTAACATTCTCAGCGATCCGGCGATAAGCATCCGGGTCGGCGTCCAACGATTCAGCCATCACCACAACGAAAGCAACTCGAATCACGAGCGCGCACAGGGCGACGGCAAGAATTACTTGGTACTCTGGCTTGTCGGATGACGTTTCGTCGACCATGCTGCGATCTCAAAATGAGCCCTGTCAACTTAACGATAACCGTGGAGTTAACCAAGTGCGAACGAATCAAGTCAAACAGGCACTCCAGTCTGGGCAAGTCTCGCTAGGCACATTCATCTTCGAATTCAGCACGACAGGAATCGGTCGAATTGCATCCGAAGCTGGTGCCGAGTTTGTACTGTTTGATATGGAACACACAGGGTGGAGTGTCGAGACGATTCGAATGCTGATCGCTTCCACTCGCTCGGTCGATGCAGTTCCGATCGTTCGAGTTCCAGCAACGCAGTATCACTTCATGGCACGAGTGCTCGATATGGGCGCGATGGGCATTATGTTGCCGATGGTCGAGAGCGTCGAACAGGCGCAGTTGATTGTCGACTCGTGCAAGTATCCGCCGATGGGAAAGCGAGGTGCCGCGTTCACCATCGCGCATGACGATTACACAGGAGGCGACGTGGCCACAAAGATTCGCGAGGCCAATGACAACACGCTGCTGATCGCCCAGATCGAAACTGCGAGAGGTCTCGACAACGTCGAACAGATCGCACAAGTCGAAGGGCTCGACGTCCTTTGGATCGGCCAGTACGACTTGAGCAGTTCGCTCGGAATCCCCGGCCAGTTCGATCATCCTGATTTCCTATCAGCCGTCGAAAGAGTGGTCGCGGCAACGAATGCGCATAATAAAGTTGCCGGTTTCATGCCGCTCAGCGTCGAAGAATCTCAACTTCGGCTCCGGCAAGGTTTCCGTTGCCTCGCGTACGGCGGCGACCTCTGGCTCTACAAGAAGGTACTCGCCGACGGGTTGAAGGAGATTCGAGCTTCAGTTCGGTAGGTTGGAGTTGTCGACCATGAAGAAAGACGGAGTACAACTCCGTCCTACGATCGAACTCGACTGACGCGAGAGAATCACTGCCCGTAATGCTACCGCCAAAGTGTTCCTCGAAAGCCGGGAACCAGTCGGTGTTGTTGCGGAACCACTGCGGCCGCTGGTCCCGGCATGACGGGCGGACGTGACCATTCGAGAATGATTTGACCGGGACGACCGACCGGTTGTGGCCGTGAAACCGTTTGGCTCGCGATTTCGGTCGTGTCAGATGACTCGACGTCCGCCGGAACTCGTGTGTGCGACGCCTTCTTGATGTTGTTGCGACTGGCAATCGTCTCATCACGGACGCGCGAATACCAGCCCTTTGCCGTTGATGACGTGTCAGCACTGATGTTTGCGCTGGCCAATTGTGTTACCGGTTTTGCAGGTCGTTGGAGATCCTCTGCCGCAACGGGAACAAGGTTAGTGGCGGGTTCCGGTTGTTGTTGAGCGACGAGCGTCTGCCGCTGTGGCACATCTGGACTGCCACGACGAACCCACTCCAGCCACGTTACTTGCAACTCGGACAGACTGCGAAAGTCGTAGTGCTTCTGAGTTGCTCGCGTCCAGTTGTTCCAGTTCATGCCATCGCCGACATAGTCGATGAACTTGCGTTTTCCGCCCTGCGCGATGAGGTACCGTGCGAGCGAATAGCCTTGTGAATACAAGGGCAATATGTCACTGGGATACTCCGTCATCTTGAACATTTCGTTGAACGCGATGCCTCGTCGCGAAGTCAAGAACTCGTACAACATGCTGTGTTGCTTTTGCCGCTCGCTGATGTCTTCGACCGTTGTACACGCGCCTTCGTCCGCCCAGCGTGGCAGCGGTCGTCCGAAATGTGTTGCAAAGATCGTGTGCGTTACTTCGTGCGGCAGGACGCTGTCAAATATCCGCTCGCGCGATCCTTGAATCGACATCGTCCAACCGAACGGTCGACCATTTTCGAACATAAAGCTCGTTATACCACCGGCTCCGAGATGCGAGCCGACAAGAACCGTGATCGGACACTTGTCTTTCCAAGGGCCAAGTTCTTTCCCCAGCCACTCGATCGCCAAATCATGACGCATGCTTTCCGCTGTCTCGGCAACATCGCGTGCAAGATCTTGTGTGGGCGCGGTGACGATAAAGTGCTCAGTGCGATGACTGGCACCAAGCGATAAGAGGGCGGCTGCGACAATCGCAGCGCAGGTGATGCGAGCTTCCATGCTCTGGGTCACTCCATTAATTAGCAAGTTGGAGAGGTAACCACATCCTGTGATCACCGATCAGTTTCGATTGCATTCACGTAAACGCAAAAGGCGGACCAATCGAAACTGACATTGTTACATCGTGTGAAGAAACTGAGCGTGCATCCTGCAAAACCTCGTATTCTTCATCCGTTACGTGCGAATCACGATTGGTGCGATTCATTGCACTTGATTCGTTCGTGAGTTCGCTCGCGTGTAACTTCTACAAAGCGTAGCGTACGCGACTAGAAATCACCAAGAGCGTCTTGTCTTGCCGCCGACAAAATGCCACCGCTGCTAGCGGCGACCCGCGACGGGTGGCCTACTCGGGAACTGGTTTGTGCAAAGGCAGACGCAACGTACTCGTACCGGAGATTTCGAACTGGCGACTTGCGGCATCGTACCGAAGGGAGTTCGCGCGGATTTCCGAGTCGGCAGTTTTCAAGACGACATTGCCCTGCAAAAGAAATTCTGCCTTTGACCAGTCGGTGTCGCCGAGGATTTGGCCACGGACAATACTACGGACAATCGCGGTGTCCGATTCTGCAACGATCGTGTTCTCGCCGTCTCCAAATGTCAGGCGACATCGACCTTGAATCAGAACTTCGGGTGATGCGCCCTGCTGACGACTCTGAATCTGTAATGCCTCTGTCCCGGCTGACTCAATGCGAAACATTCCGTGTTGCTGATTGTCGTACACGGTCCTATTCACCTGAGGTTCTTTCGTTGGATCTGGCTCGCCGGACGGCCCGTTCGGGTCGCCAAGGCATATGATTTTGCCGTCGTCTGTAGTAAGAACAAAACGCCCGTCAGCAACGGCTACAGAACCAGTGACAGAGCTTCCCGTTTCGTACACGAGTCGTGTCTCTCCTGTCGCGACATCAATGACATACAGCCGACCATCCGTCGAACCAAGTACAACGTGTCGGTCAACGATGACCGGAGACGAATCGAAACTCGACTTCGCGTTGAATTGCCAAAGGAGATCGCCTCGTTCGACATCGATCGCAAGCAGCGTTTTGCCTCGGCTGGCGACAACGACGAGATCGTCCGTGACCGCAACCGAACCGCGAATCCCTTTGGTGATCGATTTATGCTCGAATCGCCAACGCACTTTTCCAGTCGCGAGTTCGATGCAGAAGAGTACGCCGTCCTCCGTGCCAACGAACGCGAATCCGTTGCGGACTGCAGGCGTCGCGATAGTCGGGCTTGCGATATCAGCCGACAACAGCTTTCTTCCCGAGTCAACCTCGAGTACATGCATCTGATGATCACAGCCAGCGATCACGATGCGGCTGCCGTCAATCGCCGGGGCACCGCTCCTCAATTGCGTGGCAACGGTTGTCTTCCAAGCCAGCTCGCCGGTCTTTGGCTCGAAGGCGAAGATCGTTCCGTTCTCGTTCCCGCAGACGACGAATCCATCAAAAGCGTTTGCCGAACCGCTAATCGGTGCCCCCGTGTCGTATCGCCAAATTAACTTGCCAACTCTGGCGTCAACGCACTGCATCGTTCCTCCCAGGTCACCAATGAAAAGCCGTTCACCGACCAAGAGCGGCGATGCCGCGAAGCCCTCTTCGTTCTTGAGCTTCCATCGTGGGAGCCCGTTGCGCACATCGATTGCGTAAAGTGAATCAACCAGATCTCCCACATAGGCAACTCCGTCCGCGATTACCGGAGATGCTTCGCACTCAGAATCGGTGCGAAACGTCCATAGCGAGCGAATGTGTGGAGGCAGAACATCGTGCGATACTCCAGTATTCGCCGAATTGCCTCGAGCACTAGGCCAGTTCGCTTTGGAGACCCTGTTTGATTTGGTCGATCGTACACTTGGATTTTGCAGCGCCAGCAGCCTGCCCTTTGACGGAACGAATAGCGTGTCGCGAGCGGCCATGATTGTTGTGTAAACCGAGTTATCGACGTTGATCTCGGCGAGTAACTTCATTTTTCTTGATAGCTCGAAGATGGCAACATCGCCATCCTCGTCGCCGATATAGATCTTTCCATCAGCGAGCAGCGGTGTTCCCCAAACCGACGAAAGCATGTCGTACGACCACTGTGGTCTTCCCGTCTCCGCGTCCAGGCAATGGATCAGGCCACTGAAATCGGGAATCACCGCCAAGCCTTCATGGATAACGACCGAACTGAAACTTCGATGCATCGTTTCTTCAAAGCCAAACTCGCCATCGCCATTACGGTCGAACTTGTCGAAATGCCAAACGACTCCTGAATTCGGATTCGGTTTTATAACGTCACCCTTCTCTGGATCGGCTGCGCGAAGTCGTTTGTGCGGAACGCGCGTGTTGGGGGCGCTCTCGTTAAACACTAGTTCTGCGCTAATGTCGCCTCGCTTCGTCGCGTCGAGGCACCACACGTGCCCGTCGCCCTCACCGTGCTCTGGATCTTGTCCGACCGCAATGAAGACTCGATCATTGTGAATCACCGGAATCGCGATGGCGTTGTTCCGTGTGCCTCTTCCTCCGAGTATCCATTCACTTTCTTTCGGATTGCAGTCAAATTTCCACAGCAGCTCCGATTTGCCTTTCTTGATTCCACTTACATCGAAGCTGTAAAGCCAGCCGTCGCCTCCGGCGAAGATTGCCTGGCCTATGCCGTCGATGACGCTATACGCTGGGGATGACCATTGCCCGTGCAACAAGTTTCCGCTTGGCGAATCGTCTTGCCAAACCACTTTGCCGCTGTTCTTGTTGACCGCGATGAAACTTGGGGCTGATGACGGTCGGTCCAAATGACTCTCGCCAATTCCGTTAGAAGTACTTACTAGCAGCAAATCATCGACTGCCGTGATTGAGCAGATTGATTGGTTGTGCTGCGAGACTCCGAGTGTGCTCATCATGTCAAGCTTCCAGACGACATCAGCTTCGCCCAATGCCTCGGCCGGTTCATCTTGAAACACACCGTCGTTCTCGTCGTCGTAGAAACCATCGAGGTCGAGGCAAACGACTTCATTTCTGTTGTTGACGTACCATACCAGCGAGCCTTCGATCAGCGATGTTGAGCAGATTCCGATTTCCGGCCAGTCGTGAACCCGCCCCGTAGCAAGCTTTGCGTTAGTGTGTTGCCACAGAAACTCGCCCGTGTTGGCATCGAAACAAAGCAGACAACTGGCATCAGTGCCAATCGGATTTCTTTGGCCGTAAGCCGCTCCGTTGTTTGTGCCGATTAAGACTTTACCGTTTGCCATGACAGGACTGCTGTAAACGGCGGTTCCCAGCTTCGCCGTCCACTTAATGTTTTCGCCCGTCTCGGCATTCCAAGTAGTTGGTAGATTCTTCACGTTTGAAACGTTGTTCCGCTGCGATCCACCGCCGTATTGGGGCCAGTCACTAGCGAGCTGGCTCGTTTCATCGGGATTGACGCCATCGGCGGCTCCTAAATGGAGAACTAATCCGCCACCGGGTAATAGCAATGCCGCGATCAGCCCCACGGCAATCCAGCATTGTCGTGGTGTCCGTTCATAAAAGTGGCGGTCCGACTGCATGATGTGCTCCAAGCGTCGAGCCGTAATGTCGACCGGGCGCACGCCTGGATGGGCGAATAGCGGCTTGAGCTGTCGCTTTGATCGCAATACATCGAGTAACGTCTGCGCGTACTCGCTCGGGTCGCACGCTAATCCTGCAACCGCTTCTTCGTCGCAACACCGCTCACGTTCACGAGTCAACTCGCGACTGGCCCACCAAACCAGTGGATGGAACCACCAAATAATCTGCGCAGCCAGTTGTAGCGTTCCGATTATCGTGTCGCCACGGCGGAAGTGAATCAGCTCATGGGCGAGGATCGAGTCGAGTCGTTTCGCGAAACGATCGCCAGTCAAGATTTCGGGTAGCAGGATCGTTGGACGAAAGAGTCCAAAAACAGCTGGCCCAAACGGCTCGCTGCTGACCAACAGACGAACGGCACGGCGAACGCCCAAACGTTGCGAAAGTTCCTTTACGGTGCTCTGTAGCTTCGGTTCCGCAAGTCGTCCGAACCGCCAAACGACGCGAGCGCACAGCAGTTGCCGCGAAAGCACAACGGTCAAACAGACCGTCACGCCACATCCCCATATCATTGCGATGCCAATCGGCCAAGAGATCATCCAGCGCGGGTCCGTTGTTGCTTTCAGATGTGATTGATGGCTCGAGTTTACATCGTGCGAGTGGACGGCTTTGGCGCTGGCGACTTCCGGCGCAACCACAGACGGCGGAAGTTTCGATGAGTTAATCGATTCATGAGGGATGCTCGGAGGGGCAACCGAGATTCGGTTCGTGCCAGCGGTTTTCTCGGTAGCAAGCGGTTCGATCGAGACGAGGTCGGGCGAACTTACGGCAACTTGATGTGTCTCAACACGAAGCCAACTGAACAGGCCGGTCGGACTGCTCCAGAGTGGCGGCGTCAAACACTTCGCGATGACAAGCAACCAAAGCAAGTACGCCAGATGCGGTCACTGTCGACCGAACGCGCGCACGAGTGTAGCGACAATGATCGTCACGACGGAGACCTGCCAAAGTTGATTCCACGCTAACTCCATCAACATGTCGATGCGGTCGGTCATGACGATCGCCCTCGCTTTCTATCCGCCTTGAGCGTGTTTAGCGTCTGTTGCAGCTCGTCGATTTCCGCATCGGACAAGTCTCGGTCTCGGATCAAATGCTGGAACAACGGCAAAGCTTCGCCGTCGAACAGACGATTGATGAAGTCATCCATCGTCTCGCTGATGACCGTCGTGGGGCGGACGGCGGGGCTGTAGACGTTGTTCCGCCCATCGCGCCGTTTCGCGAGGTATCCCTTCGCCTCAAGCCGCCGCAAATATGTTTGAACTGTCCAGAAATCCAGCTCCCGCTCGACAGGCAATGCCTCGAGGACTTGGCGGACGGTTGCCTCGCCCAGCTCCCAAACGACCTTTGCGATCTCAAGCTCAGACTTCGGTAGCGCTCCGCGCGGTGCCTCTCTTTTAGGGGCCATCTCACCCTCCGTTTACGTTCATTTGAACGTGATGATAACGTTCAAATGAACGTTGTCAAGAATATTCTTTGGAAATGCGGTCGTGAAGAATCTGCTGTTCTTGGAATCACAGCGATATGAATAATCGTTTGGCCATGAAAACCAAGCAACAAGTTGAGTTCGGAGACTTTCAAACGCCCAGGGGCTTGGCCGCGGCAGTCTGTCGTGTTTTGAAGCGTCGGCGTGCCTTACCGGCATCGATCGTGGAGCCGACATGCGGCGTCGGCCAGATTCTCAGCGCGGCGCTCACCGCGTTCCCGGAGTTTCAGCAGGCTCTCGGAATGGAATTGAATACCTCGCATCTACGTGACGCCAAGCGAACGATCGGAGCGGCTGGGGGACGCGTGAAGCTGCGCAAAGCAGACTTCTTTCATACGGACTGGAGCAAGGCCTTTTCCTGCTTGCCGGAGCCGATCCTTATTATCGGCAATCCACCGTGGGTGTGTAATTCCGAGCTGGGAGCAATCGGCGGCACGAACCTGCCGACGAAATCAAACGCCTCTCGCTCGCGGGGCATCGATGCGATCACAGGGAAGAGCAACTTTGACGTTTCCGAGTCGATGATCTCGCGATTGCTCGACGCGCTGCAGGGGCGAATCGCGACGTTGGCTATGTTGTGCAAGACGAGTGTTGCACGGAAAGTACTCGCCAAGGCGTGGCAAGACGAAGCTTTGATCCAACGCACAACCGTTCATCGCATCGATTCGCAGAAGACCTTTGGCGTAGCCGTGGACGCTTGCCTGTTGACCGTTGACGTTGGCGATCGCGCGGGCAAACAAGAGTGCCAGGTTTTCGATCGACTCGACGCACGAACGAGCAATTCGCGCTTTGGAATGCGCGACGGACGCCTTGTCGCGGACATCTCACTTTACAATCGTCGGAGTTCGCTGCTGGTCGGCTCTCGGGACCGTTGGCGCAGCGGCATCAAACATGATTGCGCGCGGGTGATGGAACTGAGGCAAGAGGGAAGCCGCTTTCGCAATGGCCTTGGTGAACTGGTCGAGTTGGAGACAAGGTACCTCTATCCAATGCTCAAGAGCTCCGAGATTGCATCCACCGGTAACGCAACGCCCACGCGATGGATGCTAGTTCCGCAACAATGTGTCGGCGAGGAAACTAACTCGATCGAGCACATCGCGCCCCAGACATGGCATTACTTACAATCTCATCGTGATCGATTGAGTCGCCGTGCGAGTGCCATCTATCGCGGTAAACCGCCCTTCTCGATCTTTGGCGTCGGCGCGTACTCGTTCACGCCGTGGAAGGTCGCAATCTCCGGTTTGTACAAGGAATTGTCGTTTACGATACTCGGACCACATCAGAGTAAACCGATCGTGCTTGACGATACCTGCTACGCCTTATCTTTCGATTCGCGCGAGTCCGCCGCCAACTATTGTGATCTGCTCAATGACGACGCAGTAAAAGAGGCACTCAACGCATTGATCTTCTGGGACTCCAAGAGGCCGATCACGGCCGGCGTCTTGAATCTCGTCGACGTGTCACAGCTCGCGTCCCAGCGCACTTCGCGTCAAGTCGCTTAGCCTGGATTCTCTGCCCATACTTGCACGAGCTCGACGATTACTTCCGTCGCCTGGACCATCTCGTCTAGGCATGCCCACTCAAGCGGTGAGTGCGGGTTGTGTTGGCCCGTGGAGAGGTTTGGAGTAGGGAGGCCTTGTTCGGTCAATTGTGATCCGTCGGTGCCGCCTCGGATAATGCTTAGGTTGGCCTCGCGGTTGAGTCTCTGGTGAGCGAGTTGAGCGTATTTGACGGCACGCGGTTCGTCGACCAGGCCATCTCGCATGTTGCGATACTGACAGTGAGTTTCTACCGACACTTGCGTGCCGGAGTATTTCGATTCGACTTCAATCGCAGCCTCGCGCAATCGCTCGGCATATTCATCCAAGGCAGCCGTTTCAAAGTCACGAAGAATGATTCGTATCGTTACTTCCGCGACACCTCCTTCGATTTGATAGGGATGAATGAAGCCTTGGCGCTCGGAAGTTGTTTCGGGCGAGAGTGTTTCGCGAGGTAAGCTTGCGACAAATGCTGAGGCAGCTCGAATCGCGTTAACCATCTTGTCTTTTGCAATCGACGGATGAATGTTTACACCCCGAACTGTGACGATTGCCAAGTCCGCAGAGAACGTTTCGTAATCGACGTCACCCGCTCCACCACCGTCGAGCGTATAGCAGACGGTCGCACCCAGCTCTTCGATGCTCACGTGATCGATTCCGCACCCGATCTCTTCGTCACAAGTGAATAACAGGCGAACGGGGCCGTGTACTACAGCATCGTTCTCAAGCAAGCATTCGGCCAACTCCATGATCACCGCGATGCCAGCTTTATCATCACCGCCGAGTAGGGTCGTGCCGTCGGTCGTAATTAGCGTGCATCGGTGTAGCGCGTTCAGCTCCGGGTTCTCCGCGACGCGGATGATTTTGCTTGTATCTCCTGGCAAGACAAGGTCGCCACCCGAATAGTTTTCAACGACCTGCGGCTTGACGTCGGTTCCGGTCGTCTCGGGCGACGTATCGACGTGGGCGTTGAATGCCACGACCGGCTCAGCATCGGCACCACGGCTTGGCACGGTTGCCACGACGATTCCATGCTCGCTGTGCGTTACGTCCTCGATCCCCATCGCTCGAAGTTCGTCAACGAGCATCGCGCCGAGCGTAATCTGCCCTGGGCTACTTGGGTAGCAATCCGCACCTTCAACAGCCGTCGTATCGACCTGGACGTAACGAAGAAACCTAGCCAGCAATCGTTCGCGATCAATCATCGTCCGCTTCCTCTCGTTCAACGACTCGCATATCCGCGAACGAACCTTACAATACGACGACGTGTTTCACAACGAGAGATCGCTGCCCACATGAAACTCCTCGACCTGACGCTTGCTTCGCCGGAAGAAAACCTTGCGCTCGACGAAGCGCTGCTCGAGCAAGCCGAATCCCTACAGAGCGACGACGATGTGTTGCGTCTGTGGGAGTCACAGCAAACCGCCGTGATCATTGGCCGGTCTTCCCGCATTGATGAGGAAGTTGATATAGCTGCTTGCGCTTCCGCTCAAGTTCCCGTTCTTCGACGATGCAGCGGGGGAACTTCGGTGGTAATCGGTCGCGGGTGTCTGATGTATTCAGTGGTTCTCAGCTACGAGCGAAATCCGGCGTTGAGGATGGTGGATGTGGCTCACAAGTATGTGCTGGGGAAAGTTGTCAATGCCGTCAAGCAATTCCTGCCATCCGCAGAGCTACAGGGGATAAGCGATCTCGCCTTGAACAATCTCAAGTTTTCCGGGAACAGCCTCCGCTGCAAACGGGATCACTTGCTCTATCACGGAACTTTATTGTGCGAGTTTCCGTTAGATCTGATCGTTCGTTACCTGAAGTCGCCACCACGACAGCCTGATTACCGCGGGCAGCGGGGCCACGGCGAATTTGTTACAAACCTCGGACTCGATTGTGCAGATCTTCGGGCTGCCATGGCGGATCAGTGGCAATCGGACGCCGTGTTGGGTGTTTGGCCGGAGGCGCTCACCGCAGAACTCGTTGGACAGCGATACAGCCAGACGACTTGGCATCACCGCTTGTAGCGCGGCACAGCAACCTCTGTGACGGCGCCAAAAAATGAGCCTCCGACCGGGGCAAGGTCGAAGGCTCGTGGGGTGTGGTTACCAGTTTGGGGCAAAGAGTCTGGTAACCAACATCGACGCGTCGGGTGGTCATCCTAACGGATCGCGATTCGGTTGCAATCCAACCAAACGGGTGGGCGTAAGCGTTTTTTACACCACGAGACGACCGGCCTGCCAATCTTCCTTCGCCGAATCGGAATTCGACATCCGGGAAGACTTGTCCCTCATCATCGCAAGGTCTGAACTTAGCACACCGGGCGAGTGGAGATGGGATGGTCTCCCGTGTGGTTCTTCCTTGACGCACGGTTTGTTCCGTTGAAGCCAAATCTCCAGCGAGTCTCATTAACGGTTCTGCCAGCTTTAGACGTGATTGGATAACCAGCAGTGCCACCGATGACAGGCGCGACAGCAATTCACCTTGACGAAGTTCGGGTAAGTGTGTTCAATGCGCGAACTTGGGTGAATCAAACTAGGTGGCCGACAACGGTAAGACAAGTAGCTCAGACCGTTGTGTCCTGTTAATTCACCTTGGTACTAACGGACGGACGTGAAGTGGCAACCCGCTTTACGAGATTTACGGAGTTGCTCCTTGTCGGGTGCCAGGGAGCGACGAATCACGGAACTAGATGCCCGACATACAGGAGCCACAAAGATGGCAACTAAGAAAGCAGCGACGAAGAAGACGGCTACCAAAAAGGCAGCCGCAAAGAAGCCCACCGCAAAGGCGACTGCGACTCGTTCGCCTAAGAAGCGTACGGCTACCAAGAAGGCCGCTGCAAAGTCGACCGCTAAGAAGTCGACGACGAAGACAACGGCGAAGCAATCTCCCAAGAAGAAGGCTTCAACCACCAAGACGAAGGCGAAGCCTGCTGCCAAGCCCAAAGCCAAGGCTACAGCAAAGCGATCGCCGAAAGCTAAGGCAACTGCTAAGAAACCTGCCACAAAGAAGACGACTGGCAAGAAGAAGTAGCATTGGCCCGTCGGTTCGCCGACAACGACTAATTGGGTCGACGCAACCGCATTTGCGGTCGCGCCGGCCTACTTTTATGCGCGATCGGCCCTTCATCGACCTGCTGGGCGTTGACGAAACTTACGTCTACAGCTAAGGTTACGGCACATCAGACCCGCTCAAATCCCACCTGCCCAGAACGCTTATGCCCAAAAAGGCTGCCGAGCCGCCAACCCGATTCGAAGACATGGACTTGTCGAAGCAGATGCTAAAGGCGCTGCTGCACGCAGCTTATGAGACTCCCACTCCGGTCCAAGCGGGCGTCATCCCCGCCGCACTCGACGGCGTCGATGTGATTGGTCAAGCACGGACTGGTACCGGTAAGACGGCTTCGTTCGTCATTCCGATCCTTGAGGATCTTCTCCCAAAGAGGGAGGCGGCGAACGCACAGGCCCTGATCCTCGTTCCCACGCGCGAACTTGCGGTTCAGGTCCGCGATGAAGTGGATAAGTTGTCATCGGCTAGACGTATTAATTGCGTTGCCTTGTACGGAGGCAAGCCGATTCGCGGCCAGATCGAGAAGCTGAAGGAGGGTGCGCAAGTAGTCGTTGGGACGCCGGGGCGAGTACTCGATCACATCGGGCGAGGCACGCTGCAGTTGAGCGATGTCTGGTGCGTTGTTCTCGACGAAGCCGATCGCATGTTGGATATCGGATTTCGTCCGGACATCGAACGGATTCTACGTAAGTGCCCGCAAGATCGACAAACATTGCTCTTGAGTGCGACCGTGCCGCCAGCGATCCAACGGTTGGCACAGCGTTATATGCGCGACCCAGTGTCGCTTGACTTCTCGTCGGGCGACATCGCCGTCGAGACAATCGAGCAGTTCTACTTCACGGTCGATCATGATCGGAAGTTTGATCTTCTGGTGCGTCTGATGGAGCGTGAGAACCCAACACAGGCGATCATCTTTTGTCGGACCAAGCGAGGCGTCGATCGGCTGGTGCGAAGGCTATCGAAGACGGACAAGGATGTCGATTGCATTCACGGCGACTTGGCTCAGGGAGCTCGGGATCGCGTGATGCGTCGATTTCGCGATGGGAAGCTGCGAACGCTCGTCGCGACCGATGTTGTCGGGCGCGGTATTGACGTCTCGACGATTTCGCACATTATCAATTTTGACTTGCCCGCGTTTTGCGACGACTACGTCCACCGCGTCGGACGTACTGGACGAATGGGACGCGAAGGCGTTGCGTTCAGCTTTGTTTGTTCCGACGAAGGACCTCAGCTCACTCGGATTGAAGAACGCATCAATATTCTGCTGAAGCGGGACGAGATCGAGGGGTTCAAAGGGTCAGCTCCGGTGATCGAACAAGCAGTTGACGAGAACCAGCCAAAGGCTCCGCCTCCACCAGCCTCCGCGCTAAAGCGCCGACCGAAACGGTATAAACGCGGCCTGTAGTGTCTAGAATGGCCGACGGTTTACTTGGCGAGATTCGTATGTGACAATGCCTCGCAGGCTTGCGCGGGTGTGGCGCGGCCCGGCAGCCATCTATCTCGAACTCTTCTCTGAAGTGAGGCATCTCGAATGAAACGATACCAGAGTTTGGTCGTAACGTGGGCGATGACGATTATTACGACATTGTCTCCCACGCTGGGCTATGCACAAGAAGCAGCCGACTCGGACGCCCGAACGCTGAGTTACGTCACGCAGAAGGCGACCGCCGCCGTGATCGTTCGGTCGCGCCGAGTGTTGACAGCTCCGAGTATGAACATGCTGCCCACCGAAATCTTAACGGCAGCAGGACAACAAGAGCTTGGCATCGATCCGTTGGACATCGTGGAATTGCTGGCGTTCGCCGAAGCACCTGCCGAGGGTCCACCCGGCTACGGCGCGGTGGTCCGCTTTGCCAAGGCTTACGACTTGGCAAAGATTCGTCTACCGATCACATGGCCCGTCGAGCAATCCGAGTTAAACGACCGTCTGTATCTTCAGTCGCAGAATCCAATGACCCCCGGTTTCTACATGCCGGACGACAAGACATTGTTGATCGCGCCGCATCACGTCATCAACGACATGTTGGCAAGTCGACAACAGCCCGCCGCCAGCGCCCTCATTCGCTTGCTGGCAAAGGCGGACGCGAAGTCTGATATTTTGGCGATTGTGATGCTCGATCCAGTTCGTCCCATGCTGAACGCGGTCGTCGCGCAAGGAGCCGGCGCGCTCCCGCCTCCGCTGCAGGGTGTCGCTCGACTTCCGGACCTCATTGAAGCCGCCAAGCTCGACGTTCGCATTCTTGACACGCCGGGAGCATCGTTGGCGTTGTTGTCACCCGACGAGGAGAAAGCAACCGAGCTCGTCGCCACGCTCAACAACGTGATCGACGTTGGCCAGCAAATGATACTACAGAATGTCGTGTCCGAACTGGACGGTGAAGATCCGATTCAAGTGGCGACGGCCCAGTATACGCAACGCATTACCAAGCAGATGCTCGACGCCGTTCGACCGGTTCAGAGCGGACGCGTCGCGAGGATCTTGTATGGGCAAGAATCAGACAACATGCAAGTCGCTTCGATCGGCGTGCTAGTCGCGTTGCTGCTCCCCGCGGTTCAGTCAGCACGTGAAGCAGCTCGTCGAATGCAATCGTCCAACAACTTGAAGCAGATCGCGATCGCGATGCACAATTACCACGATGCACATGGTACGTTGCCGCCGCCGGCTGGTATGGATGCTGACGGCAAGCCGCTGCTCAGCTGGCGTGTCCACTTGCTCCCGTTCGTGGGCCACGCGGAGCTCTACGAACAATTCCATTTGGACGAGCCTTGGGACAGCGAGCACAACAGCACGTTGATCGAAGCGATTCCAGCCGTCTATCGCAATCCATCGTCAAGTGCCGCCCCGTCTCTGGCGAACTTTTTGGTTCCTGTCGGTGACGGATCGATCTTCGCGACTCCCGAGGGCACTGGCTTTGGTAAGATTTCCGACGGCACTTCCAACACGATCTTGGTCGTGGAAGTGAACGACGATGCTTCCGTCATTTGGACCAAGCCCGAGGACTTCGACTACGACCCGGCGCGACCGATGGTCGGCTTAGGTTCCGCGCATCCAGGTGGATTTCAAGTTTCGCTGGCCGATGGAAGTGTTCGTTTCATCTCCAACACGATCGACCGCGACACCTTCTTAAACTTGTTGATGATGGCGGATGGGAACGACGTGCGGCTCGACTGATGACGGACGGATTTGCGGTCTAACGCGGCGTGCCGAAGAGTTTTTCCAATCCACGATTGAGTTGTTGATCCAACTCGCCTTGCAGTTGATTAACGCCGCCCTGTAGGTAGCGATTCGCAGCTCCCGTGACGGTTTGCTGCGTTATTCGCGTCAAAGCGCTTTGGTCGAGCTTCGGGTTCGTGAGCGTGCCGCGAATTGGCACCTTGATGGTTTCGCCACGCAGCGCGGCAAGATGTTGACTGCGCGACAACCACTCATCGCGGATTGGTATTTCCGCAACGAGTGAAATCGTCTGATCGATTCCGACCGAGCCACTGGTTCGAATGACGACATCTTTGACCGACATCTGCATGCCTTGATGGTGGACACGGTTTTCCGCCATCTGGAACGCAATCCGTTGCGACGGAAGATCGAGCCAACGTTGTGCCGGAGCGGTCGTCGCTCCGAGTAGATTCCCATCGGCGATCGCTTTGATCTGAGCGGCCAGCAGCAGTAGTTGTTGCGACAATGGTCCAGGACCGATCTGCGCGGCGTGGACTTCGAGTATGCCTTCGACTTCACCGGCCATTGGCGTGTCGACCGGGATGATTGCTTGTTCAAGCGATACCGAGAAGTTCCCTTCTGCGGCAGTCGCGTCCGCCACTAAGGGGGCGAGATATTTGAGCCAGCTCGTACACATCTGCGGCGAAATGCGAATGCGGTCTGCGACCGGGCCGGCAGGCAGCGTGACCACCATCGGTGTACGATCAAGGTGAACGGTCGGAGTTAAGTGAACGGTCCCTTCGCTAACTGCCAAATCCATCGGCGCGAACTCGAGTGTTCCGTTGGATAGCTTCGCGTCCGCCTCACCAGCTCCGATTGTGACGCCTTGCACGGAGGCGGAACTCCAACCGAGGCTTGCTTGTGCGATCATCTGAGCGAAAGTCGATTCGAGCGATGCGCCGTCGTAGCCTGCGGCGCGGCCAGTCGATACTGGATGCAACTCGTCAGGATTCGCCGTTTTGCCGCCGCCGAATAATGGTCCTCGAAAACTGAACGGTCGGGTGGCACGTCCTGCGATTTGAAAGTCGTCGCCAAGTTGCTCGCGAAAGCGCGCTGAGAGCTTTTGAAGGTCGTAGGCCACTTGTCCGTCCAGTTCGGTGTTACAACGAGTTACTAGATTGGACAGCCTGCCGCGAGCCGCAAAGCTAACTGTCTCGCCAGCCGCTTCAACGCGCGAGACGTCAACGATGCCACTCGCGCTGTCATACGCTGCGATCGCCGAGAGCTTTAGTCTTGGTTCTTGCCAAACCGTATTCCAGCGTTCGGCCCTCGCTCGCGAGGCAGTCGTGACCTGCCCCACGTTTTGTGCAGAAGGAACAGCATAGGCAAAGTCTCTCACATCGGCGGACCATTCGCACGAAGTGATTTGGCCGTTGTGTCGCAATTTGGCGTCGCCGGTAACTTGCCCTAGCAGTTGCCGCGAGGCCGGTTCTTGCGGATCGTTAAACAGCCTCGTGAGCTTTCCGACGTCTCCTCGGTAGTCCAAGTCACCAGCGATTTGCGTTCCGGAATCGCCCATTTGGATATCGACGTTCGTTGCACGCAGAGCGATCGAAGAGTTGGCCACTGTCGTATCGGGCGAATTGAATGCCGTGAACGAACGATCCAATGCTCCCTTCGTGTCGATCTTGAGAACAGGCTCGCTGATGAATATGCTGCCGTTCGACGCGCGGAAGTCACCAAGTTCAAGATGGGCCCCATCAATCCGTACTTGGTCTGCTGCGACATTGGCACTTGCGGTCAGATCGATCGTCCCATCGACGTTCCAGCCCGGAAGAACGAATACCGGCTGCAGTCGTGCGACCCAGTTGCGAAGTTCTCCTGTCAACCGTAACTCGATTGGCAAAGCCGTTTCGCGCATGGTTCCCGCTGGCGTCGGCAACAGTGTCACATCGAGCTGGTCCTGCCCCGATATCACGCGCAGCTTGCACTCGTCGATCGCTCGATCCGAAGCTTCGGTGGTGGTACCGATCCCGGTGAGCTGAACCGTGAGTCGGTCTTCACGCCATGCGGGACGTGTCGCGGACACCAATTCAAATTGCTCGGCGGTTGCCGAACCAGAAACGTGAAGCCTCCGATCGTTGGCCGTCTGCCACTCAACGTTTCCGCCCAAGCGGCCAGCAACTCGTACGTCGCCCAGATCAATGAATTGGCTTAATTCAGCGGCAAATCGAGCCAAGTCACCTTGCAGTGTTGCTGCGCCTTGTTGGGATGTGCCAGACGCGACAACCGAGAGAAAGCTCGATTCGCAAGCCAACTTATCAAACGTCATGATGCCGTTCACATCACGCGCCGCCGCCGTTAACAAAATTGGCTGATCCCAGGTTAGGTGGCGACCTTCGTACATGGCTGAGAGATTTCTCGCTTCGATCCGCCCATCCCAGCGTTGTCCACTCGTATCGGTGTCGCTTCCCAAAGCCAGCGTGACTTCGCCTGTCGCCACGTGAGTTCCTTCGCGGATCTTAAGGGTCGTTGGCAGCATTCTCGCGATTCGCGCCAAGTCGATACGGCCGTCGACTCGAAATTGACCGTATTGCAACGCCTCTACCAACATCAATGTCGAACTCTTCCCGTCGGCTGCCGTTAACGATGCTGTGCCGCTGGCCGTCACTTGCCCGATGTCCGAGTTGAGCGTTAGTTGCTGAACTTGCCAGGCCCCACCGCGCTGAGTTACCTCTCCACTCGCATTGAGCAGTTCCAACTCGATGTGATCCTCACCAAGCAACTGCGGAGCAACAACGTGAAGGTTCTGTGCTGTCAGCTGTGTAATGCTTGCCGCGCTGCTTGCCGCGCCCCACTCAAGAGATATGTCTCCTTCGAGCAATCCAGATGCAATCATGCCCGGATATACACGCTGCAATCCAGGGCTAGCCAGTTCTATCGGAACGGTCGCAGCTTCAATCGTTAGATTGCCTTTACCAATTGCAGTGCTGTCGCGTTGCCATAGCAAGTCAGCCAGAATTCTGCCGGTCTCGCCGCTTGGAGGATTCAATAGCGACTCGATATGCAGCGTCAACGGCGCGACGCGATCATGTGGCAAGCTCACGCCAACATTCAACTTAGTCGCCGTCCATTGCGAAGCTGCAGCGGTGTCGGTCACTTGGAGCAATGCGTCTTCGATTTTGATTTCACATCCTACGTTCGACGGTTCCTCGGATGGAACGAGCCAGGGTGCGATCGCGTCTTCGATGTTGCTGCCCTCGGGGCGCAAGACGAGGTTAACAATTGGTTGCTGTACTATAATCGTTCCCAAATTGGACCGATCGCGAAGTAAAGCGGCGAGACTCTTGTCGAGTTGGATTGATGCCGCTTCGGCCAGGCGCTCGCCTTGGGCATCGAATACGACAACGTTGTTCGCACTCAGTTTTGACAACCATCCGGCCGAAACGGACTCGACTGATATCGTTCCTTGAAAGTCGCCGACTGCGGATGCGAGGATGCGATCTTTCAGCGGGCTGTTCACCACGATGGAAGGTGCAAACCACACGAATGCACCAAGCGCGACGCCAATCACGAAAACGAACGGCTTTCGCGACTTAGGGCCGCGGCGACCGGGTTTGCGTTGCGATTTTCGCTGGGGCGCATTGAAACTACGTTTTGGCATTTTAATCCTCACCGACCGTTGCAGGACGGGATCAATAGAAAAGAGGGCGCGAGATTCTAGGGAGAAACCAGGATCGCTTCCAGGTAGATTTACTACCGATCCTGCTAGCGTTGCCGTCAAGTACCGGATGTCCGGTGCTTGCGTTCCTAGAATGGTTGCTCTCGGTGATCTCACACGATCAGAGGAGACGATTTGCAATCTTCTGTGTCTATTCGCCCAGTGTCGACTTCTTACGCAACATATGGTGATAGTGCTGTGCGAAGCGATGAGCTTCGTCGCGAACATATTGCAATAGTCGTAGTGCAAAGGCATGTCGGCTGAGTCTCAAGGACTCGCTCTCGCCCGGACGGAAGATCTCTTCTTCTCGTTTCGCCAGCGAGATCAGCGTAGGTGGGTCGACCTGTTGATCGCGGAAGGCTGCAACTGCGGCGTTCAATTGCCCTTTCCCACCGTCGATGAGAATGATGTCGGGAAACATCTCTTGCTGGTCGTGCATTCGTTTGTAACGGCGCGCGACGACTTCATAGATGCTACGGAAGTCATCGACTCCATCGACATCCCGAATCTTGTAGCGACGGTATCCGGGTTTGAAAGGCAAACCATCGATAAACTGCACAACACTGGCGACCGTTTCGCCGCCGCCCAGGTGCGCGATGTCGATGCCTTCGATCGTACGTGGCTTGCTGTCCAGTTTGAGTACTTTGCGCAATCCGCTCAGTCCCTTCTTAGGATCGATATAGAAGACTTCGGGTTGAGCGTGTGTATCCAACTCACCACGCTGGTCCAGCGTTTCCAGCATCCGGATTTCGTCGCGCAACCGCGCCGCCTTTTCAAACTCGAGCGCCTTCGACGCGTTTTCCATTTCCTTGTACATCTGCTTCAGCAATGAATCGCGTTTCCCGTCCAGAAACATCTGCAGTCGACGAATGTCGCGGCGATAATCGTCTTTGCTGATTCGCAAGTTGCACGGCACGGTACATTGATTGATGCTGGCCAACAGGCAAGGACGAAACCATTCCCACCGTTTGTCGCCATCTTCGATATCCAATGAACACGTTCGGAACTTGAAGATACGTTGCAGTACCTGAATTGCTCCGCGCAGGTCGCCTGCATTGGCAAAAGGACCGTACAGCTTGACGCCTCGATCGCGAGGTTCGCGCGTGACTTCGACACGAGGAAAGTCCTCGTGAGTCGTGATCATTAAGTAAGGAAACGTCTTGTCGTCCTTCAGCTCTTTGTTGTGTTTGGGTTGAATATCCTTGACCAACCGCGATTCCATTAGCAACGCGTCGACTTCGCTGTCGCATTCGATGTAATCGATGTCGCAGATCTCATGCACCCAATCCGCGGTACGCCATTCGACTTTGGCTCCTTGTAAAAAGTAGCTGCCAGCACGAGATCGCAGATTCTTCGCCTTGCCGATATAGATGACTCGCCCCGCCAAATCCTTCATCAGATACACACCGGGCGTCTGAGGAAACTCGCGCACCTTCGCCGCAGCCCGCCGATTGCCGAAGTCGTCTTCGGAAGTCGACGCGCTCTCGTCGGCGTCTTGTGGGACAGAATCAGCTTCGGACATTAGCTCATGCTCGTGGGCCCGCGCTTGTGGAATTGTGCAATTCTAGTCGTCTGGCAGGGCGTGAGAAGCTCAGTCTGACGCGGCCCTGGGCTTATCGGCTCGAATACGCCGCCCGCGGTAGTGTCCTAACTTTGAGGGGAGACTGAAATCTGCCGTCAATCAAATGGATCAGCGAACGGATCGTCGTTTTGCGTGTCGTCGGCTGACGGACTGATCCGGGGCAACTGCTTCCCGTGGGCGCTCCACCACCTCGCCTCTTCCTCCATCCACTCCTGTTGGTGAGCTGCTTCTGCTCTGTCGTATTCTCGCTGTCGTTCCAGCCACCCGGCGCAAACACACCCCGCGCCGAACGTGAGTATGAGGAGGGCTCGGAGGCTAAACCGCCACGGTCGCCACCGCTTCGGCTTGTCGTGCTGGGAGGTCATTTGTGCGACTCTCAACCGAATTCTTCTTCCAATTCGATAGCCAACTCCTCAACGTCCAGGGAATCAACGTCCAGGTCCTCGATGAACGAGAGTCTCTGAGCGATCTGATCTGGCGGGACACCGAGACGCCCCGCAACTAGTTGAATAATTCGCTCGCGCTTCGCTTTGTCTCGCTCGCTGGGCATGGGGGCATTGTAGCAGGATCGTTCTCAGGTTGGTTTTTGTTGGGTCTCGTTTCGCCGTGACATCGAACGAGATATGAAGCAGAATTCGCAGACGAGTCGGATGGCTAGGATGCATCAGAAGGGATCGGCTCACAATTACAGAGGAACTAACACAGTCGCACCTTCTCACTGCGACTTTTTTATTGCTAGCGTCTCACGTTGAAACAAGAGTCACATCTCGGTCTTGGCGTTTATTCGATCCCTGATGCTGCACGCATTATTGGCGCATCAACTCGGAAGGTGCGTCGCTGGATAGATCCCGGCGTGGGTATTGTTCGACGCCGTTTCGACGCTTCAGAAGACACCGTTTCATTTTTAGAACTGATGGAATTGTTGTTCATTCGACAGTTTCGCCACGAGGAAGTGTCTCTCCAGACGATCCGTACGGCGGCTGTGGTTGCGTCCCGTAAGTTTAAGACTGACTACCCTTTCGCAGTGAAGAAATTTGATACAGACGGCAAGACGATTTTCGGTACGCTCGTGAAACAAGTGAAAGACGGCGAACAGGAAGTGATTGAGGACTTGCAGCACGGCCAATATGTGTTCAAGCAGATAGTTAAGCCGTTCTTCCGAAAACTAGAATACGGCGAACAGGAAGCGTTGCGATACTGGCCACTGTTCAAGAAGGGTCGCGTTGTATTAGATCCAGAGAGACAATTCGGACAACCTATCGACGCGGTTACAGGAGTGCCAACACAGGCACTTTCCGACGCGGTTTGTGCTGGCGACGGGCAGGATGTCGCAGCGGTAGCAAAATGGTTTGATGTGCCACCGAGGGCAGTCGAGCAAGCAATTCTGTTCGAGCAATCTCCTGCGTGCAGTATTTCTTCGACAGTTGCATAGCCTATCGATATGCACACACGCTCAACGCTCTGGGTATTGACGCGGTCGCACTGCGCGATGAGTACCCCGAGGATATAAAGGATGTACCCCTGTTTTCTGCACTAGCAGGACGAGATGCTGTATTTGTGTCTCAGGATAAGCATCAACTCACACGTCAGTCGGAAGCCCGTGAGTTAAAGAAGGCTGTCCTTACGGCAATTTACTTCGAGCCTTTTTGGAACAAGTTGCAGTTCTGGGACCAAGCCACGTGGCTCGTCAAGCACTGGAGGACAATAGAAAACTTCTCCGAAGCTGTGAAACGTGGAACCGTGGCGTCGATCAAAGAGCGAGGGAAGATACACTTCATTCAGTTCTGAGCGAACCAAGCTGAGCGATCAGGCGTCAGAGTCATAACGGAGGACACACGCTTTCTTAGCGAAACGCTCGATACGACCTGCTTTCTTGATTTTGGAGAGCAAGTCCCGCGTCTTGGGGGCGCAATCGTCTTATAAGCGACCCTAGGGAGTCCTCACGGATCGGGTTCGATTCCCCTTCTCTCCGCTTAGGCTTGGTTGGCCTTACGCCTCGCAGCCTTCAGTAGGACTTCACGCGCTCACGTTCCGACTCGTGGTTCAGCAACCTGTTTAATCAGTCTGATGCCCACAAGTTTGAGAAGGGTGGCTATCATCCCATCGTTCAGATCAGCACCGATGGTTTCGCAGGGTATCCCGAAGCCGTCGATCTAGCGTTCGGTCCCTACGCCAAGTACGGCGTGATAATAAAAGAGTACCGCAACGCGAACATGATCCACTCGCCTTCGGAGATGGTCGGAACCAAGCGAACCGGCATACGGGGCATAGAGGGCCGGAACGCTCGAACGATAGGAACCAGCCACGTTGAGCGACTCAACGGAACGCAACGGACGTTTATGAAGCGGCTGAATCGGCTCACCCTGTGCTTCAGCAAGAAGCTGGAGAACCTAGAGGCGGCGTTCGCAATGTTCGCCTGCTATTACATCTGGTGCTGGCGTACCCGAATGCCCGGAAAGTCTGGCCAGAAGCGCCCGACCGCCGCTATGATGGCCGGACTGACCAACCAAATCTGGTCGTTCGACGATCTGTTTGATGAGGTCACAAAAGTTCCCTCTCAACTCAATCCTAGGACACTACCCCGCCCGCGATTTGCTTGCATCTTCGCCCCTAGAGCGATATCATTTCGTTGAAAGTCGACGGGGGCCGACTTGATCATGTCGTGTCGACCGATGCATTCGCGTTGTGGTTCGGCAATGAGACGCAGGAGAAAACCTTATGTCTTGGCGTTCTTTCTTGACTGCCGTCGTTTCTGTTGTCCTTTTGAATACTTCCTTCGGCATCGTCGCTGCGGAAATCGCCGCGTCTGATCGCGAGTCAGCAAAACAGTTGGTCGCCGAGGCGCTTCATCGCGAGATCTATGGCCCGCGTTCCGATCGCGACCGCTTGCTCGCCGAGGCAGTCGTCGCCGATCCGAATTATGCTCCCGCGCGGTGGCATCAAGGATTTGTGCGAGTTGGTGGCGGTTGGTCGCACGTTTACGATGCTCCGAGGATCATCAGTACGAGTTCAAAGCTGGCGGCCTACCGAAAGCTGCGTGAAGATCGTCGTGACACGGTCGAAGATCATCTCCAACTGGCGGACTGGTGCAGCGAGCGGCGGATGTCGGATCAGGAGCGGGCTCACTTATCGCGCGTGATCGATTTGGATCCTAATCATGCGGACGCTAGAGAACGATTGGGGTTTCAGCTGGCGGACGGTCAGTGGATACAAGCGGCCCAGATCCAACGTCAAGCTGAAGATCGAGAGTCCTGGCAAACGGCGTTAGAGGATTGGCGATCGAAAGTACTCGACTTACGCAAAGATCTGGGGCAGTCAAATCCCGATAAGCGAGAGCGAGCGGCTGAACACATCCGAGCAATCACTTCGACCGACGCGATTCCCGCGTTGGAGGAAATCTTGTCGCCTCACAGTCAAGTCGCCGCCATGCTCGTGCTGGAAGCGGTTTCGCGAATGCCCGAACAAGAAGCGGTCGAATCGCTGGTGCGTCATGCGGTCTTTTCATCCCGCCCTGAAGTCCGCGACGAGGCATCGCTTTTGTTGATGAAGCGACCACGAGAGAGTTTCGTGCCACTGCTGTTGGCCGAAATGTACACGACCGTAGAATCGCGCGCCAGGGTTGGGCCAGCCAATGGTCGACTCGTCTACCAACATGCGTTCTTCCGGGAAGCTCAGCAACAGCGGGAAGTGTTGGTCCTGAATTCTGTCTATCGTCGGCGAGCGATTCCCGGCGGCAGCGGTCGCGAGACATTGTCTCGTGCTCTGGCCAATACGAACGCGACGGCCGTTCAACTTCAACAATCGATGCAGCAGCAGAATGCTGGGACTCAATTGCTGAACCAACGAATTACACGCGTCTTGAACCTCGCCACACAGCAAACCATTCCGGCCGTTCCGCAATTGTGGTGGCAATGGTGGAATCAGCAGAACGACGTCGTTCTCCAAGGTCAAAAGCAAACGCAACGACAGCAACAGACTCGCCAAGTTACAATGCGCGACCAATCTCCGCTGCAATTTGACTTGGTCGGCTCTCAGAATGGGGCTTCACAACAGCCGCAGCGAGCTGAGTGCTTCGCCGCGGGAACGCCGGTTTGGACAGCTTCTGGCATGAACGCAATTGAGAAGATTCGTGTGGGTGACGTTGTGTTGTCGCAAGACATCGAAACCGGTGAACTTGCTTATAAGCCGGTGTTACGAACGACGATCCGTCCTGTAGAACAATTAGTGAAGATTCGCGTCGGCAACGAATCATTCGAGACAAGCAGTGGGCACCTGTTCTGGGTATCAGGTCAAGGATGGTCGAAAGCCCGTGAATTGTCATCAGGCAAGTCGTTACATGGGATCGAAGGCTCGGTTCCAATCGTGGCGGTCGAGAGCGGGGCGGAGGCTCAGACGTACAATTTGGTCGTCGCCGACTTCAACACTTACGTCGTTGGAGCTGGTAAGATTCTTTCCCATGATGTCACCGATCGACGACCAACGCGAACGATCGTTCCAGGCTTCTTGGCCTATTGAAGTCGCGCAGAAGTTGCAACTGCGAATGATGCGGCTCGTGCGATACATGTCGATATGGATCGTGTGTTGTTTGATATCGGTCGAGTCCAAAGGGCAGCCGCCTCAAACCGAAGCGACACGTGTACCGCGTGAACTCCGACGCTGGCTCGAGCCGCAGGACTGGCAACGCGACGCCGATGGCCCCGTCTTGTCGCTCGGTGATAGCGGTGCTTTTGACGACACGCACATTTTCGCGCCGTGCGTCGCGAAGTTCGAAGATGAATACTTTCTGTGGTATAGCGGTTCGACAGGCACGGTCGCGAAACGAGTATTCGATCTCGGCTTGGCGACCGGTCGGGACGGTCGCGTCTTTACCAGACGCACGAAGAATCCTGTTTATCGCTTTGGTGATGGGAAGCAATCGATCCTCACGGCGACATTACTCCGCAACCCGGATGGAACGGTCCTGCGCGAACAAGGGCATCTGCGGATGTGGTTTAGCTCGACGCATTTCTCAGGCGGAAGCGGACGTCATGCGCTCTACGAAACGCGTAGCCGTGACGGGATCGCCTGGGAAGAGCCATCGCCCGCGCAGCTCGAACACGTCTATGCACCAACGATCCTTAAAGAGGGTGTCGCGTATCGCATGTGGTACACAGACGTCTCCGGCGGTTCATGGCAGATGCGGATGGCGACGAGCCAAAACGGCACGCGCTGGAAATTGCATCCGGATCCAGTGCTCAAGGTCGAGCAGGCGTGGGAGCGTTCGCGACTGTTTTATCCCACCGTGATCAAAGCAGACGGCGTGTACTTGATGTGGTACGGGAGCTATTGGGCCGCGCGGCCCAACACAACCGCGATCGGCGTTGCCGCGAGCCTTGACGGATATCGATGGTACCGCAGCCCGGCCAATCCCGTTTTGCGACCCGATCCGAATCGGCCTTGGGAATCACATTACACGACCAGCCAATCAGTGATACGACAGACCGATGGCAGCTTTCGCATCTGGTATGCCAGCCGCAAGAAGCCGCCGTTCGTGAATAAGTACTTCGCAATCAATACGGCGATATGGTCTGGTCCCGTGAAGGACGAAGAGAGAGCAGAACTGCAAAGTGATTGGACCGACCGCGCTTCCTTTACAAATTGGCAACGCGATCGAAGAGACCGTCTCGCGACGATGCTCGGGTTGCAGAAGGGGCGAGTTCCACTCGCGGCAGAGGCGCGCGGCACGATCGAGTTAGGCGACGTCGTCGCTGAGAAGTGGGTTTACACGAGTGAAGCAGGGTCGCGTGTTCCAGCAGTCCTTTACCGACCGAAGAAGGTTACCGGGACGACACCAGGTGTCGTCTTGACCTTTGGACACGGTGGGAGCAAAAGCCATCCCTGTTATCAATACATCGGCCAGCTCTATGCGAAACTTGGCATCGCCTGCTTGGCCGCTGATCCGATTGGCGAGGAAGAGCGACATCATGCTGGTAAGCTGGGAACGAGGGCTCACGATCCCCATGCCGTGCATCACCAAGCGTGGTCCGCCGGTCGCCCCATCATGGGCAAGCTCGTGGGAGACGCGATGCGAGGAGTCGATTTTTTATTGAGCCGCGATGACATCGATCCACAGCGGATCGGCGTTGTTGGTAATTCGTTAGGGGGAGCGAAGGCGGGTTGGATGGCGACGCTTGACTCGCGACTTCGTTTTGCCATCGTCAGCGGTTGGGCCTTCGACGATATCGCGATGCGCAGTAAGTTCTGTACGCGAACTCCGAACGAACGTATGCGAGAAGAGTTATCGTGGAGCGAGTACCTTGCCTTAACGACGCCACATTGTGACGTGCTGATCACCAACGGCGATGCGGACACAATCATCGATCGTGACGCGAACGGTTCGGCATGGATAGGAACACAAGCCGCAGTCGATCGCGCCAACGCGATTGCCAGGCGATTCGGCCACGACGGAAACCTACAGACTTGGCTAGAACCAGGTGGTGGGCACCGACCTTATCCAGCGCATCCCGAAGTCGTTCGCTGGCTGCTCAAGACAGTTTCTCTTGATCAGGCTGACCCATCAATTCAACCAACGAGCTTTGGCGATTGGTGTGATCAAAACAATATAACGCTCGAAAGACTGTACGGGACGCCACCGCACCTGCGCGGCGCGACAGTTGTTGAACGAAAGGTTCGATATCTTAAACCATCCGAGCTTTCGGTGTTGAAAGATGATGAAGCTGGCAATCCGGC
This sequence comes from Planctomycetota bacterium, assembly GCA_014381825.1. GTDB lineage: Bacteria > Planctomycetota > Planctomycetia > Pirellulales > Pirellulaceae. The sequence goes on along the minus strand of JACNKX010000078.1, from coordinate 8,913 downwards.
TTTTACTCTAGCAGGCTGGTTGAAAGTGATTGCGAAGTGAAGCATTTCTCATTTCGATTGTAATTAGCTTAACACACCGTGAATCGGGGACGTGTTACGATAAACGTTCCGCCGCGAATTTAGATCCCCTATGAGGAGTCAGCGATGCGTTTCCGGTTATTCGCTTGTTTAGTCGTGTCGATTTTGTTTGCCTCACAGAACAGCAATGGCGATGAGAAACCGGCGGTCAACTCGAAAGCACCAGGCTTCTCTCTGCAAGACCAGAACGGCAAGCAGATAAGCATTGATAATCTCTTGAAAGATCGCAACGTCGCTTTGGTCTTCCATCGATCGGCGGATTGGTGACCATTTTGCATCCGGCAGTTGGTCGAACTGCAGAGTGGCATCGAGCGAATCAACACGGCGAATATCCAAGTCGTCGCGATCAGTTATGACTCTCCCGAAGTTCTCTCGGATTTCGCAAAGAAGCGCAAGATTACATTTCCGTTGCTCTCCGATCCGGAGAGTAAGGTTATCAAAGCCTACGGCGTGTTGAACGAAGGAGCATCGGGGCGACAAGCTGGCATTCCACATCCGGGAACGTTTTTAATCGATCAAAAGGGCACTATCCGCGCGAATATCCCCGGGACGGTCCGTAAGCGACACACTGCCGATGATTTGCTCGAGGTCGCGAAGGACAAACTGAGTTCCGGCTAGAACGAGTTCGTTGCTTTACGGCGAGTGGGCGAAGCAACTCCCGTGGTTGCAGGACGCTTGCCCAATAAACACTAACTCTCGGCGTCGTCAGTCTCAGGATGATGCTCGACAACGTACGAGTCGATGACTTCGGACTTTTGCGGCGACTCGCCGCCGCCAAACGTCGTCTGCATTTTGAAACTACCTTTGAACCGACTGATCAACCAACGGCGATAGAACGGTCGTGTGAAAGGTAGCAGCAGGGAGAAGCCGAACAGATCGGTAAGAATCCCGGGCGTGAGCAACAAGGCACCGGCAACGAAGATCATCGAGGCGTCGATCAGCGAGTCGGTGGGTAATTGCCCCGCCGAGAGCGACTCTTGGATTTTTCGGTACGTCTGCAAGCCCTGCGATCTGGTGAGCCACGTGCCTATAACACCGGTCACGACGACCAGCAACAATGTGTGTAACACTCCGGTGATTTCTGCCAACTTCAAGAGCAAAGCCAGCTCAACGAACGGCACAACTATGAACAGCAGCAACAGATAGAAGCACACAAATTCTCTCCGCGGTTCGTTCCAGGTTTCGAACCAATGATAGAGATTCGCTGACGGCAGACAATGGGCGCAATAGACGTGTGCTTGTCCGCGTCAGTCTTCTCGACTGGGTAACAACACTTGAGATCGCCTGCCGAGATAAGCGATCAGGTCTCGAACCTCCGCGTTCGATAGCATTCTTTCTGCATCGATCGATAAGTTCGTCAATTCGTCGCCGTACACTGCTCCGTGGTCAGTTCTTCTCGTTGCCGACCACGAGATGTTTGGCGACTGTCATCTCCCCATTCGTCCTAACGCCTTCGCCGACGCTCGCACAATGGCTTCGGCGGTGATCGTCGCGCTGGCCGTCGCGTCGATGCCTCGCACACTTTGCTTGCCGATGATCTGATTTGATATGTCGGTCAATGACGAATAGTATTGTTTCTCGACGTGCTTCGTGACCTTGACCGAGCTTATTCGATTGTCTTGCACGGCCACAGCCACATCGATCATGCCGCTGTATCCGAGACTGCGGCCCTTGTAGGTTCCGTCCGCGAGTTGCGACAGATCGACCGCTCGCTCAGCCTTCATCGCGGCGATTCGTTCTTTCGCGTTGTAGACGACTCGCTTGTACTTGTCGTTCTCGGGCAGCGCTGCCGCTCGTTCGTAGTAGTGGAGAGCTTTGTCATACCAGCCGGCATGACGGCAGACGTCGCCACCTACGATCAGCGCTCCATCGCCCATCCAACCTTTTCGAAACTGTTCCGCTTGCTTCAGTGCGCGGTCGTGCTCGCCCATCTCACACCACAAGTACGGTGAGCCATTTGTGCGACTGAGAGTCTCGACTGCCATCTCTTTGTTGCCGAGCTTCCAGTAGCACTTTGCAAGCCCGACTTCATAACCGACGCGGAATCCGCCAACGCCCATCCCACCTTGAGTCCCCTTGCCAGCTTGTCGCCACCAGAACGCAGCTCGGGGCCAATCTTCGAGCAAGCTTGCGTAGAGTGTCCCGAGTTGGTTCATTGCTTTGACCTGAGCGCCGCGATTGTCCTTGTTGACGGCGACGATGTGGTGCAGCAGCTTGATGCCCTCTCGCCATTTGGCACGATTCGGGTTGATCACGTCCCATACATACTGGCCAGGATACTTGCCGTTCTCCCACACTTTTTCGGGCGCATTGGGCCAAGTGAGGTCAAGTGTCGCAGGGACGCTCAAGCGTGTCGAATTGAACCAATCCGGAGGAGTGCGCCCGACGGTGTCGATCAGTTCAAGAACTTCTTCGCGAGTGCGTTCGACGCGTTTCGAAGGCCCAGCGACTTGACTCGGCAGCTTGTTCAGTACGTACCGCTTGCTCTTCATCGTCACTGCGTGAACGCTGCTGAACGGATAGGTTCGTACAACTGTCTTATCGCCAATAGTCAGTTCTAGATCGAACTCCTTCTCCGTCTTTCGGATCTCTTTGATCGTGCCGTGAACTTTGGCTCCGGTCAGAAACTCGACGAGATCGTCGGCGCACACAGTAGAACACGCGAGGAGGCAGAATAAAGCACTGCAAGCACGGCTGGCGACCGCATGGGGCGCGATAGTCCCGGATCGCCGGCAATTTAGTCGTCGCATATACTTTCGTCTTTCGTTCGTGGTCGCCCTGAATCGTGGTCGTCCTGAAATTGCGGGCACTGAGAATTATCCCACGAATTCGGGGCGACGACAAATCTACGATAGCCGCTTTTCAATCCGTTTGTGACCGATTGGCTTTTGCGTCGTTCCTTGGCAATGATATACTCAGACTTCACCGAAACCGTTGCTTTGTCATACCCATTTGAAAGTCATTGTAAGCCAGTTCAAATCCCATGCTGACGATTCAAGGCCAACAGGTTCAGTTGTGCGACCGCATGCCGCGTCGAGATTTTCTCGCCGTAGGATCATTGGCGATGGGAGGCTTCGCACTTCCGCAGTTGCTGCGAGCGGAACAGGCGGCTGGGATCGAGCGGTCCCACAAAGCCGTCATCATGATCTACCTGACCGGCGGTCCGCCGCATCAGGACATGGTCGACTTGAAACCGAACGCTCCTGCGGAAATCCGTGGCGAGTTTGATCCGATTCACACGAACGTTCCTGGCATTGAGATCTCGGAACACATGCCGCGTGTCGCCGCGATGATGGATAAGTTCGCGTTGATCCGATCGGTGGTCGGTTCGGAAGGCCGGCACTCGTCGTTTCAATGTGTGACCGGTCGAAAGTTTACGCCTCAGCCCCAAGGCGGCTGGCCGGAGATCGGCTCGGTGTTATCAAAGCTTCACGGACCGGTTGATCCTTCCGTCCCCCCGGCAATCGACTTGTCGATGCATATGGAGCATCTTCCGTATAATCTGCCAGGATCAGGATTCTTGGGAAGTGCGCATTCGCCGTTCAAACCGACCGGCGACAGCCTACAGAATATGGTCTTGAAGGATGTGAGTCTCGATCGATTGGCAGATCGAAGTCAGCTGTTGGCGAGCTTTGACCTGTACCGTCGTCGGATTGAAGCAGAACTCGCCGCAGGCAAGTCCGATAAGCTGACCGAACGTGCGCTCGGAATTCTGACTTCTAGCAAGTTGGTCGAGGCGCTCGATCTGTCTCGCGAAGATTCAAAGATCCGAGAGCGTTACGGCACCGACGACCCGAACGTACTTCCTTATTCATCCAAGGGCTATCAAGCTCATATGTCGAAGTTCCTGGCGGCTCGTCGCTTGGTCGAGGCGGGAGCTAGGTGTGTGACGGTCGCATTCGCCGACTTCGATTGGCATGGCAGTAACTTCGCACACGGCAAAAAGGTGATCCCGCTGTTGGATCAGGGGCTGGCGGCGTTGGTCAGCGATCTTCACGAACGCGGTTTGGATCGTGACGTGTCAGTCGTGGTGTGGGGCGAGTTTGGTCGCACGCCGAAGATCAACGATAACGCGGGACGCGATCACTGGTCGAAAGTCATGTTCGCGATGCTCGCGGGCGGCGGCATGAAGACTGGACAAGTCATCGGTGCTACGAATCATTATGCGGAAGAAGCGACAACACGTCCGATCCACGTTCATGACGTCTTCGCCACGCTCTACCACAAGCTCGGCATCAATCTTCCTTCGACAACCGTCCCCGATCTCACGGGTCGACCGCAGTACGTTGCTGACGTCCAACGGCCGATTGACGAGTTGGTGTGAAGTCGATTTCCGAGTAGCCCCGTTCACGGCGGATCAGGCAGCTGATGGAGCCTTCAAGTAGACCGCTCTGGGGCTGGCCGGGACTCGGTAAGCTGGTTTATGCCTATGGCGTGCTAGGTCCGCCGCTACTGGTGTGGTTCGTGTTCATCTACGTTGGTGCCGACTACCTGACTGGCTTGCACGACTTCCGCGTTCGCCTTCATTGGGCGGTTGAGCTGGGCATGCCCTTCGTGCCGGCGATGGTTGTGTTTTATAACTCGATGCACGTGGCGTATCTGATTGCTCCGTTCATCCTGCGAACGCGGCCCGAGATGCACGCGATGGCGGTGACTTGGGTGTTGATCACACTTTGCGGCGGAGTCGTCTTCCTGTTGCTGCCATCAGAAGATGCGTTTCCCGCGCCGCCCGACTCGGCGCTTGGTCCTTGGCGGGGCATGTTCCGACTGGCCGATCAAGCCAACCTGCGGTTCAACTCGTGCCCGTCGCTGCACGTCACCTGGGCGATCGTCTGCGTCGACGTTTATGCTCGCTGGGCCAGCCCGCTGAGCCGGCTGTGGCTTTGGAGTTGGGGGATCGGGATGGTGCTCTCGACGCTGTTGCTGCATCAGCACCATCTGGCCGACGCGGTGGGAGGCGTGGCCCTGGCGTCGCTCGGTTCGCGGCTCTTCTACCCCCGGCTGCTCGACCACTTCCGACGCGGGCGGCCTTAAGCCGTCCGCTTTCGCCGCGCGAGTACCAGCGTGGCGACGATCGACGATCAAAGTGATGACGGCGGCAATCGCCGAAAAGATGGCAAATCGTCAGCTGCTTTTTCTCTTGCGAAGACTAGTTAGCGCTAGTGCTACTACAAGCCCAATAACAATACCGATGCCACCAGCAACCAGTGTTCTCAAAAACAGATACGCGTCGATCACTTCATTTTCAAATGCATTGGTTGACACAGCGAAACTTATCAATTTCCACTCTCCATCGTCATGGGCAAGCGTAGCCATCCAGACGCTATCAAGATCAAATGCTTTACCGTCCGCCATTTCATACGAGTCACCCATTTCCCCAATCGACACTACGTATTTACCATCTGCAAAGACAGATCGATCCTGAGTCGTTGGGGTACATTTCAGTACATCAATAAACGTTTTTAGCTTAGCAAAGAACTCTGTTACGCCCTCGCGTCCTTTCGAGGTAGTTCCGTCATTCCAAAGACAAATAATATCCTCGTGGCAATACTGTTCGGCAATTTCAGCATACTTCTCCTCATTGTATAGCCTAAAGATCGCGGCACGAGTTTCATCAAGCTGAGCAGGAATGGCTGATTCATCGACTTCCGGAGTTGTTGCAACTTCTTCCTGAGCATGCAGGATGGGGAGGAGCACTCCGAGCATCACTGGTATTACACTCATCTTCGCAATGCGATGTGTCGCCCTGTTCATTGCTATTCCCTTCAGTTATCGATATCTAGTTAGGCGTTCACGTTTTTCAGATGACGAACCATCTGTTCGGTATTCCACATATCCGGCTCGGGTTCAGTCACCTCAACTGGGCCCATCCACATGCGGAAATAATGCTTGATATAGCTAGGACGTTCTCGATCATCAATCGGAACTTTAGGTAAATGAGTCCAAGGGACATCCGGATGCTGATGGTGATTCAAATCCCATTCGCCGTTTAGAAGGATTTTGGACATCCACCAATTATGTCGAAGGTTGAACGCACCGTCGATTACATTTCGCTCGGAAAACGCATGAGCGATATACTGCCGAGTGGACCAATTGACTCCAGCCATCCCAAACATCGCGAGCATGAACCAGAGGTTTAAATCAAGCCGCCAGACAACCAGCACCCAAAACACGGTCGTAAGTAACATCTCGCCACGGATGCGCTTCAAATCAGTTTTGGTGATATCGGCTAGATTACCGTTTCCAATCGCCTTGCCAGCGAGCAGTTTGTTCTTTGTTACCCGGGGGATAATGGCTGTTGCAACGGACATCAACACAACGAGTAGATAGAAGATCCCAATTAACGTCGTATACCACTGGAATGTTTTTACGGCTCGATTCCATCCTCCCGCATAGTATTGGTCAAAGATCTCAGCATCGGTTCGATTGCGATAATGGTGCCCCTGATGCGTCACCTGTACCAAGGTGAAGCTCACCGGAAAGAACATTGAGGAAATGACCCCGAAAACGTAATTGCGTTTTAGATTGTCATGAAGATTCAAGTGAATTGCTTCGTGCATTAAGGCGTAGTTAGTGAGCATCACGTAGGCGAACACGGCACCGAGTCCAACGGTGCAGTACCAATTATCCAGCCGAGAAGCCAGCCATAAGAGAATCACCTCAAGACCAGCAACAGCGAATACGAGAAATGTATTCAGCCGGTTCTTAATAGGCATATCGTCGCGGCGAACCACCTTGAGGTTTTTCCAAGGTAGTTCTGCGTTTATATCAGCGTCGGGCATGTCAAATGGTGAAAGCAATTGTCATCGAGGCAGGTAGATCTGCTTAGTGGAAAAAAGAGTGCATAAGTACACGGTCAGAAGCGCGCCGACAAATGAACCGTGCTTTAATTCTTGCGGCACCTGTGCAGATAAGTACTTGTCATAAAAGGCTGGCAATCGCGTCCAGTGTTTTCTCGGACGATGGTGATGAGCCATATGATGCCCAGCATTAAATAGCAACCAGTTAGAAACGCGACCAGTGATCGTTCGCGAATGGGTGAATTCCGAGTCATCGGAGCAGCCTATATGCTGAAGGTGATTTGTCATCACAATCCACCACAAGGACACCATGTTAGGGATAATATAATAGATCAGCGTTTCCCATGGCCGAAGCCATAGTAACGTCCCGCTTAGAGAGTAAATGATGGCATTATGCCAACGGAGTTCGCGTATCCTCCACTGCTGGCGACCAACCCAACCAGAAACCACCTGGCGGCACCGTCCGCTCAGGCGAAACTTAGCGAGAAACAAGAATGGGCTGATGCCAGCTTCGATCAGAGCCCATCGTCCGCTGTATCGGTGGACCCCTGAACAATCATCGTCGGTCATATGCTCTCGATGATGATTCTCCATATGAATGGCATACACAAACTGAACCGTTGCCAACGTGGTGATTTCTAACAGCAGATTAAAAAGCGTGTTCCAGCCTGACTTGAGCGTAGGGAAATGACAGTGGTTATGAACAATGACTTTGCAAGCAAACGCAAAATAGAACGTTGGCAAGTACACAGCCCAATGCTGCACGACTCCCAACCACTGGAGGGCGATAAGCGCGAAAGTGATGCAAACCCAGACGACAACCCGAATATCGGCCAGATGGTAAAACATCTTTCTTCAACTACATGGAATAACTGAACTGCTCAAAGTAACGGTGCCACTGGCCAGTCGGGTGTCGATTTTCCATCGTTCCAGCAGTATACCATTAGTTCTGCCGGTGTTGACCAACATCTCGCGAGGATCGGGTTGCGGTACCGTTTCGCGGATACTTCGGTAGCCTGGTTCGTCACGTTGTACGACTATGGATCGACACGCTCTCACTTGCAGGAATCGTGATGCAGTTCTTTCGTCTTTATCAATACGTCGTTCCAACGTTACTGTTTCCGCTCTGCTATTGGCTGTGGCTGATCCGTTATGACTATGACCACCGATTAACTCTCTTGGTCCTGTCGATTCCGATCGTGTTCAGTTATGTCGTTCCGGCGCTGGGCACGAATTGGCTGAAGATTTGGGAGTTTAACACGCGGTGGCGAGTCGGTCGGTTTCGCCCGCAGCACGGATTCCTGTTTGGCACGGCCACCAGCTTGTTCGGCTTGCTCTGTCTGGGATTTCCGCCCAAGGACTTCAGCGCGATCGAGATCATTCGATCGGGCTTTATCATGGGTTCGGTGCTGGCGTTTTGGAATTGGCTCTACGACGTGCACGCCATCCGCGTCGGATTCCTACTCGTCTACAACCTCGCCTATTCGAAGAATCGAGGCCCCGAGGCCATCGCAACCGAGTATTGCCCCGTGTTCTTTGGTATCTTTGGTGTCTGTTACGGCGTGGCAATTCGCGTTTGCGAATACTACTTGGCCGAACTAGGACGGTTCGATCTTTATTGGCCGCTGTTGGTTGCCTGTCATGCAGTCGTGTTGACGTGTCCGGTCGTCGCCTTTATTTTCCTTTCACTTCTCACGACCGGGGAGACGGGACTTCGCTCCTATCAAGTCGTGTCAAGCACGGGGAACTCCGAATTGGCTGCACAAACGCCGGACCATTCAGTAGCAGATAGCCCGGAGAGTCCGCCTACTCAAAACGCTGCCCCATGAAAGTTACATTCGTTCGCCCGAACCTCTTTGAAGAGCGATCATCCGACGCGATGCATCCGCTTTGCTTCGCAATTCTAAAGAGCCTGACGCCAGCGGATGTAGAAACGGCTTTCTACGACGAGCGGTTGGAAGACATTCCCTTCGACGAGCCCACGGACCTAGTGGCGATGACCGTCGAGACCTATACGGCCCGCCGCTCGTATCAG
>JACNKX010000224.1 GCA_014381825.1 Planctomycetota bacterium | reverse complement strand
CATCTTGCATGAGGCAACGACGCGGCTTCGGTCACAAAAACCGTCAGTCAATGCGCCGGGAAAACTAATTGTCGCTATACAGATCGAGAACCGGTTGGTTGACGCGCCAGTACAACAGAAGGGGATGGCGATTTAACGGTTGTCGATCACGTGAAGATGATTCGGAATCATCCGGAGATTCGTTTTGAGTTTGGCATTCACGAACAAGTGCTTCCTTCGATTAGGCGACTTGGTGGCGAAGTGCAACGGACCGACATTTCGGTGGTTCACTCAGGTGCGGATCATACCCCAGAAGGTAGACAGCGAAAGTACGTGCGAGATTTGAGAATTCTTGGACGGGAATTGGAAAGTCGGCCAGAGCATCCGTTCGTTCTCTTTAATCTTGGAATGACTCATGCCGATATGGATGACCATGAGTCGACGATCGGTTATTTGAATCGTTGCGTTGCCGTCTCAGCTCACGATGAGTCGCATTTGAGGAAAGCGTACGCGCTGTTGGTGTCGTCGCTTGGGCGATGCGGGAAAATTGATGAGGCGTGTGGCAGCTGTCGGGCTGGCCTGGAGGCGTTCCCTGGTGATCCGGAGTTGCAATTCCGTCACGGGATGCTTGCCCACAGTCTTGGGCGATTGCAAGAATCCGAATCCGCTTACTTAGAAGTTCTTCAGCCCGGTGATTCCGACCATTTTTCAAGTGTTGATCCGGGGATTGTGAGCTACAAAGCTCGGCACAATCTTGGGCTTGTCTACGAAGCGATGGAGCGACTCGACTTGGCGGAGGTTCAATGGCGAAACGCAAATGTTAACCACTTACAATATGCACCTAGCCGCCGCGCAATGATCGATCTATTGATTCGACAAGCTAGACTTCAGTCAGCGCAGATCGACATTGAACAAATGCTGAGTGATTCAAGCGTGCGGTGCGATGGTCTGATCCTCAGTGGTCTGGTCGAAGAAGTACGTGGGAATACTGAAGACGCCAAACGATGGCTCGAAGACGCAGTGAATGAGTATCCTGATCGCGAGGAACCAATACAAGCCTTGTGCCGGCTGTTGTTTGAACACGAGATGTTGGCCGAAGCGGAAATTGCCATCGAGAGACTCCTCTCCCAGAGTCCAATTGACGCGGCTGCCTACCACAATCTTGGCGTCGTTCTTGAGCGGCAAGGAAAACGTCCGGCAGCGGTCAAAGCGCTTCAGAGATCGCTTGAACTTCGACCGGACGAGTCGATGACGCAAGAGCAACTTGATTCGGTCTTATCGGCTCAGACGCGACCGAAATGACATTGATCGCTCGGCGCAATCCCGGCTCCCAGTTATCCGGCCACAACAGCCCGCGTGCCGCGTTGCTTGACCCAACGGCGGTCAAGCTGCCGAGCCGCCTCGGTCAAACTCGCTGGCCGACCAAAAAAACAGCCGACAAGCCTCTTCTCCCCGAACAACGAAAGCATCGTCGCCTGCCAATGTTCAACGTCAAACCCCAGACGCTCAAAGATGCTCGCCACTTCCGCATCGACGCTAGATTTACCTTGCCTCACCAACCGACTCGTCCAATCAACAAGGCGCAAGTAATGCTCCAACGTAAATCCCGCCAGCAAACCGCAACAACCACCTCGCTCCCTGCGATCTTCCACCGGCATCAGCCAAGCAGGGTCGCTATCATCCCTCGACTGATGAGCCACTTGGCCATTCTCTTTTTCCCCTATCTTCACAAGTCTCGCCGCCAGTGAGGTATGGCTACTATCCTCCGGTGTCTTCACAATTCCTGCCGCGACTGGGTTCAAGTCAATATACGCACAAGTCGCCAACAAACTCTCTTCGTCCAACACAGCCACACTCCGAAACCGGCCTTCCCAGAAAGCCCCCGTACATTCGTCCTCGCGATTAGCCCTCCGCGCAATTGGCTCCTTCAAACACTTCATAAACCAACTCAAACTGGCCAATCGCCCGCGAGCTTTCTCAATCCACTCGGCATCTTGGGCTCTCTGAGCAACCCAGAGCTTGATGGCTTCGTCGCCTTGTCCTTTTTCTTCCTTCGGCGGAAAGAGAACCGACCAGCGACGGGCCACGTCTTCGGCACTCCACCCTTTCGACGCCTCGGAGTCCAGCCTCAAAAGCAGGTGAAGGTGGTTATCCATGATCGCAAAGCCACCGCAATCGATGGCGGTCACTTCGACCAGTGTCTTCAGCCGTTCTTCTATCCAATCCTTGCGATGCTCGAACCCTTCACCACACAGAAACGCTCGTCGAACGCAGCGCGAGATGCAGTGATACCAGGGTGTGACGTTCTCGTCGACGAGCAGTTTTCTAGCGATGGTCATCGCGTAACTCCTTTAGTGGCCGGGTGGATCTGGCCGAAGAATGTAGCGGGTCGGGAGGTCGGTGTCAATATTAGATGCCTGTCCTTTTCTTCTTTCGTTCTCGTCGACGAGCAGTTTTCTAGCGATGGTCATCGCGTAACTCCTTTAGTGGCCGGGTGGATCTGGCCGAAGAATGTAGCAGCTCGGGCAGGCGGTGTCAATATTAGATGCCTGTCCTTTTCTTCCTGATTCGTTCGCACGTACGATTCTTCGAGTGGCAGGGAGCTGCCGGAGGTACACTAGCGACTGGAGGTACGCCAGGTTGGTCAGAAGAATTCTACGGCTGGTTTGCTAGTCTTAAATTTCCGCAGTAGTGGATCGAGCAATGGGACCATCAACTCATACTCTGAACTGGCTCATATTTGGAGCTGTTACAATCTGCATCGGCCTGACGTTGCTTGTGGTATCCTATGCCGTTGGATCAGTTATAATTCTTGTGGGGCTCATTGCCTCATCTTTGCACCTGTCCGCTGTGTTCCTCCAGCGGAAGGTCGAGCGTCGACGGGCCGAACTCAATCCACCGAGCGTTTCAGAGAAGCAGATCAATGATCTCACGCATCTCAACACAGAATCACGCCAACTGGACGACAGAATGCCAGAAAAAGAATGAAGGGGCCGGATTGGCAAGTTTCGGTGATACGCGACACGTCGAGCTGCGATCACTGCCCTAGCCGATCCGCTGCGGCATCTCACTCAATTCGGTTACGAGCATGCCGGTCGGCTCGCGTGCCGCGCAACGAATCTACCTTCCCAGCAGTTTCAGCAGAGTTGTTTGGTTGGACCGCGTGAAGTTTTCACGCTCGCCGATGACGCCACATTCTCGCAGTATAGAAGACCACAGTATAGAAGACAAAACGGAGTCGGGTCTGCTCTGTAGAAAAGCCGGAGAATCAACGCGGCGAGCAGCATGATGTTCAGCGTTAGATATGCTTCGCAATCGATCGGCAGGCCTTCATGGTGGGGTTGGCGACTTACTAGCTAGTTTCGCTTACTCAATTGGTGAGCTGAAACGAACACAAGGGATCGTCGACTTTGCAAGGCGTCGTGGGTTGCGGGTTCGTCGCCCGTTGATTGGAATGCAAGCCGGACTGGACGACGCAGGTGAAGTCGTTCTCGATATCGGGTATATTGTCCATTCCACCGTCGCACTAGAAGAGTATTTGCACGGCCAATACCTTCGAACATTAGTGAGACGTGTGGGAACGGGTCACACTCGGGCGTGGCTCGACGATGCGTTGCAAACGCTTCCACATGAGCTTGAACTGAAGTGTGCCCGACCGAATTGCGGTCGTACTTTTTGCCGAATTGTGGGTGTATAGATTTTGGGGTTGAAATGGCGAGTTTGCCGAATTGTTGAGAATTTTGGAGAAGGTTCTCATGGTAGGGCCGATCTGACGGGGCGAATGGATTCGCGGTCAGTTCGATGAAAGTGCGATCGCTCATGCAGAACGATCGCACGAAAGACTATTTTCGGATCAGAATCAGATCGACTGGTTTAAGAGTTCGAATGGCTGCGATGTTTCTGGTGTTGGCGTAGCCATTGCTCCAGAAGGTCGACGGCCGGGACGAAGTCCCAGCCGAGGGCCATCAACAGGTCGATGTTGTTCCAGTTGCGGTCGCAGCAGAAACAATGTGCCAGATTGTTGCGGGGATTCACGGTGGCTCGAAGTTCTTCGCAAGCGGGACAGACAAAGCGGAAGTAGCCTTCGATCTCCTTCGAGATCGGACCGCAGGGGCCGAGCCGCTGAATCGCCTCCTTCATCGGCAGCTCGTTGCGAATCGCTCGCAGCAAGTCTTTGGTGATCATGGTGGTTCCTTTCAGGGAAGTGTTCAGTTGGAAGTGTTCAGTGTTCAGCGATGGAAGCGCGCAACCTCAGGTCCGTTCCTCAGAAATCGGTCAGGTCGACTTCCTTTTGCCAGTGCGGTTGGAGGAGAACGCGGTTGACCAGATCGATATCGATCGTTCGTCCGGCGGAGGCTCGGACGGCTTCGAGCATTGCGGACAAGCACAGGTTGCGACACCGACGCAAGACGCCGTCGGCCGAACGGATGATCAGCTCGGTCGCGGCTTCGGTAAACGTGTTGTGAGCCAATCCGATGCGAT